>NZ_SRTG01000001.1:2877531-3187640 GCF_004792125.1 Mesorhizobium sp. M5C.F.Ca.ET.164.01.1.1
CTTGACGACATTATCCCGGCGACCGGAAAGACCAAGGTGGAAATCGCCAACCTGCTCGGAATCTCGCGCCAGCAGCTTTACGACATCATCCGCGAGAAGAAGCCGGTGTCGCCGGCTGTCGCCGCTCGCCTTGGAAAGATGTTCGGCGATGGCGCCGCGATCTGGCTTAGGATGCAAGCCGCGTATGATGCGTGGCATGCGGAGCGCGAGGTCGACGTCAGCGCTATCCCAAGGCTGCATGCTGCCTGAGGCAACAAGCCTGCCGCTTCTGCAGGGATGTCTTCGACTGCCGGCCCTAACGCACCCCGCGCAGTCTGACCACAAGGCTGCGCAGGCCCAACACCAGCACCGTGATGATGATCAGGATCACCGAGAGTGCGGCGATCGCCGGGTCGATGTTGTCGCGCAGGCCCATCCACATCAGCCTGGGTAGTGTGATGGCGTTGACCGAGGTGATGAACAGGGTGACGCCTATCTCTTCCCAGGACAGCACGAAGGACAGAAGGGCGGCGGTGACGATGCCGAATTTGATGTTGGGCATGATGATGCGGGTGGCGCGCTCCCACACGGTGGCGCCGAGGCCGCGCGCGGCAAGGTCGATGCGCCGGTCGAGCTGGCTGAGCGAGACCAGGATCAGCACCGTGGCGAACGGCACCGTCATCACCGCATGCGCCATGGCGACACCGAGCCAGGTGTCATAGCCGAAGAACGAGCTGACGCCAGAGATCGAGGTCAGCAGGAAATAGAGCGTGATCGCCGAAACCACCGGCGGCACCACCATCGGCAGCAGCACGAAGCCGACGAGTGCGGCGGTGAAGCGCGGCTGGAACATCCACACGCCGAGGCTGAAGCACAGCGCCAGAACGGTGGAGAAGGCGCTGCTGACGACGCCGATCCTGATCGAGAGCAGGATCGAGTTGATCCAGCGCGGATCCTCGATCAGCGCCCGGTAATGGCGCAGCGACAATTCGCCTGACGGCATTGCAAGCATGCGGGTCGGCGTCAGCGACACCGGGATGACGGCAAGCAGCGGCAACAGCAGAAACAGCGCAACCAGGGCGGCGAGGACCAGCGAGACGGGGCCGGGGCGGTAGGTCGGCATCAGATCAGCTGCTTCGGTCTGACATAGCGGAACACCAGCGCCATCAGCGCGCCGACGAACAGCACCAGTACGACGCTGATCGCCGCCCCCAGGCCCCAGTCCGGGCTCTGGAAGATGCGGAGATAGATCAGCTCGGCGACCATCACGCTGCGGCCGCCGCCGAGGATCGCCGGCGTCACGAAGAAGCCGAGCGAAAACACGAAGACGATGAGCGCCGAGCCGATGATGCCGGAGCGGGTCATCGGCACGAACACCGACCAGAAGGTGCGCATGCGGCTGGAGCCGAGCCCGCGCGCCGCCAGCAGGACGCGGTCGTCAAGGCTGCGCATCGAAGACGCCAGTGGAAACACGGCGAAGGGGATAAGGAAATGCGTCATGCCGACGATGACGCCGAATTCGTTGCGTACCAGCGTCAGCGGTTCTGAGATGAAGCCGATCGCCTGCAGCCAGGTATTGAACAGGCCGCGATTGGAAAGCAGCGCCACCCAGCCGAAGGCGCGCGTCAGCACCGAGATCCAGAACGGCACCAGGATGCAGAACTCGGCGATTACGCGCTGCGTCGGCGTGCCGCGCACCCAGACCACGGTGATGGCATAGGCAGCGGCAACCGAAACAATCGTGACGATCGCGGCGATGCGCAGCGTGCGGACAAACACCGACTGAACCAGCGGGTCGCTAAGCAGCGTGCCATACTGCCCGAGCCCCGGCTCTGGCAGCGTGAAGCTCCAATTGACGACGCCGAAAAATGGCCAGGCATAGGCGGCGCCAAGGAACAGGAGCAGCGGCGCCATCAACAGCGCCGCGCCCATCCTGTCGGAGAGATATGCTTTCATCTCGGCCCCGGTTATCCCGGTCCTATCAGGCGGAGATGATCTTCGTGTATTCGTCGAGTGCGGCCCCGTAGTTCTTGGCGTACCACTCCATGTCGAGCGCGATCTGCTTCTTCATGTTTTCGGGGTCGACCGGGTTGATGCGCTTCTTGTCGGCGGGGATCAGCGCGTCGGTTGCCGGGTTGGCCGGACCCTGGCCGAGCTTGTCGAACATGACCAGCTGCTTTTCCGGATCCTGGGCGCTGGCGATGAACTTCATCGCCGCGTCCTTGCCGCCGGGATTGCCCTTGAGTACGGCGAGCGCGCCGGGCGAGATCAGGCCCTGGTCCCAGATGAACTTGATCTTGCCGCCGGAATCCTGCTCGATCAGCGAGGCCCGCGTCGACCAGACGATCGCCATCGAGGCCTCGCCGTCGAGCAGCACGCTCTGGCTTTCGGCGCCGCCGCCCCAATAGGCGACGACATTTTCCTTGAAGGCGGCGATCTTGTCATGCGCGCGCTTGAGGTCGAGCGGGTAGAGCGAGGCCGGCGCGATGCCGTCGGCGAGAAGCGCGGCTTCCCAGCTCGACACGCCCCATTTGTAGAGCGAGCGCTTGCCGGGGAATTTCGTCACGTCGAAGAAGTCGGCCATGCCGGTCGGTGCTTCGCTGCCGTATTTCTCGGAATCATAGGCGATGACATAGGAGAAGAAATAGGTCGAAGCGGCGTGTTCCCAGCCGAAGCCCTCGCGCATCTTCTTCCTATCGACGATCGAATAGTCGATCGGCTCAAGCATGCCTTGCGCGCCGAGCGTGATCGCCGAGAACGGGTCGACGTCGACCAGGTCCCAGGTCGGGGCGCCGCTCTTGAACTGCGCCGCGATCGCGCCTTCTGTCGGGCCGGAGCCATCCATCTTGACGGGGATGCCGGTCTCCTTGGTGAAGGCCTGGCCATACGCCGCGTCATAGGCGGTGATGGCGTC
This sequence comes from Mesorhizobium sp. M5C.F.Ca.ET.164.01.1.1, assembly GCF_004792125.1. Taxonomy (NCBI): domain Bacteria; kingdom Pseudomonadati; phylum Pseudomonadota; class Alphaproteobacteria; order Hyphomicrobiales; family Phyllobacteriaceae; genus Mesorhizobium; species Mesorhizobium sp. M5C.F.Ca.ET.164.01.1.1. The sequence continues at coordinate 2,880,425 of NZ_SRTG01000001.1, forward strand.
GCCGCCCCAATTGACCAGCACCAGTTCCTTGGCTTGCGCGAAGGCGCCGGTCGAGCGCAGCAGCATCGGCGTGCCGGCCAGCACGTATGCGGCCAGCTGCGTGAACTGCCGGCGCGAGATCTCACCGCGCGCCGCCCTGGCGGACAGCGCCTCGATGGAGTGTTTCTTGGTTCCATTTGTCATGTCAGTTCCCCTTTTTTGTCGTTGATACTTCCCGAAAGTCAGCTAGGCGAATTTCAGCTTCGCCACGCCAATCGTTATTGTCCTCCGTCCGGAAGGAGGAAACCTTTTTCCGCCGGCCATGTCAGCCACACGGAATTGCCCTTGCTGAGTGCCGACGCTGCGACCTCGTTCGGCACCGAGACCGTCACCTTGGCGCCCTGGCGCGTAGTGAGATCGAGCCGCGTCGCAGCACCGAGATAGGTCGAAGCGACCGCAGTCGCGGCGATGCCGTTCTCGCCGGCGGCCGCTTCGGGCGCGATCGACATGTATTCGGGCCGGATCGCCAGGATGGCGTTGCTGCCGACGGCGCTTGCATTGCCGCGCAGCGTGATGGTGCGATCTTCGCATAGGCCGGTGGCGCCGTTGTCGGCGTTGCGCACGCCCTTCAGCGGCAGCATGTTGATCTCGCCGAGGAACTCGGCGACGAAACGGCTGGCCGGCCGGTCGTAAACCTCGTCAGGCGCGCCAACCTGCAGCAATTTGCCGTGGTTGAAGATGGCAACGCGCGACGATAGCGCCAGCGCCTCGCTCTGGTCATGGGTGACGAAGACGAAGGTGGTGCCGGTCTCCTGGTGCAGCCGCTTCATCTCGGCCTGCATCTGGCCGCGCAGGCCCTTGTCGAGCGCCGAGAACGGCTCGTCGAGGAGGAGCACGCCCGGCTCGAACACCAGCGCACGGGCCAGCGCCACGCGCTGCTGCTGGCCGCCGGACAATTGCGACGGCAGTTTCTTCTCGTGGCCCTTCAGCCCGACGCGCTCGATCATCTCGCCGACACGTCGTTTGATCTCGGCCGACGATTTCTTGCGCACCTTCAGCGGGAAGGCGATGTTGGCCTCGACCGACATATGGGGGAACAGCGCGTAACCCTGGAAAACCATGCCGGCCGCACGCTGTTCGGCCGGCCGCTCGGTGATGTCGACGCCGTCGCTGTAAAGGCGACCGTCGGTCGGCTGAACGAAACCGGCAAGGATCATCAGGAAGGTGGTCTTGCCCGAACCGGAAGGCCCGAGCAGGGTCAGGAACTCACCGCGGCCGATATCGAGCGTCAGATCGTCCAGCGCACGGAACGAGCCGAAGCTCTTGCCGATCCCGATTGCCTTGATCTCTGCGGCACGGCCGGGTTGCTGCATCCTGCCTTTGTCCTCAATGCTGATTGAAATCGTAGGCAGGGCGGCGGCTCACCGCAACCGAATAGTTTTCGCCTGACCGGCAAATTTGATTCATCTATGGAGCTAATCTCCCCTTGAGGGGAGATGTCGCCGAACGCGACAGAGGGGGTCGTCTCGCGTGGAGCGCCAACCTCCATCTGCAGCAGGCCGAGCCCAGCCGAAGCGACCCCTCTGGCCACTTCACGGCCATCTCCCCCCTCAAGGGGAGAGATTAACGCTGGCTCTCCGACAGCTTCGACCGCAACCATCCACTGAATACATCCAGCACCGGGTGGCTCGCCTTGGCATGCTCTGAGACGAGGAAGTACGACCGCGGCGAACTGATTGCGATGTCAAAGGGGCGCACCAACCGGCCTTCGCTCAGCGCCCGGCGGCTGGTCAACTCGTCGCCCATGGCGATGCCCTGGCCGGCGATCGCCGCTGAAAAAACAAGGTTCATGTCGGAAAAGAAAATGCCGCCCTCTGTGTCGGGGTTCTCGACCTTGGATAGCGCCAGCCACCGCGCCCAGTCCTCGGTGTCGCCGAGATGCAGGAGGTTGGCGCGCAGCACGTCGGCCGGTTTGGAAAAGCCGCCGACCTTGTTGAGCAGCGTCGGGCTGCACAGCGGCGTAAACGAGATTTCGCACAATAGCTCGACCGCGCGGTTCGGCCAATTGCCGACGCCGAAGGCGATGAACGCGTCGGCCTCGGCATTGCTGACATCGTCCAGCCGTCGCGGCGTCAGAATGCGCAGCGCGACATCGGGATACATCTGCCGGAATTCGCCAATGTGAGTACACAGAAACAGCGAGGCGAAACCCGGCGTGCAGCTGACGCTGAACGAGCCACCGACGCCGGTGCCGGCGTGGCGAGTCACCGCGTCGCCCAGCACAGTCAGCGCCTTGCGCACGTCGCTGGCATAGCGCTGGCCGCGCGGAGTGAGCGCCACGCCCTTGCCGATGCGCTCGAGCAGATCGAAGCCGAGATCGCGTTCGAGCAGGCGAAGCTGATGGCTGACGGCGCTGCGGGTCAGATGCAGTTCGTCAGCAGCGCGCCAGACGCTGCCGTGACGCGCAAAACTGTCGAGGGCGCGCAGCGCCTGCGTCGATGGGATTCTCAAGAGGTGAACCGAATTTGCATGAGCCGGGAAAACATATCACTTTTTGGCGAGGCGCTTCACTGCTTTCTTTCACCCATGGAGGAACCGGTGACGACCTCGGCCCAAGCAACCGCGCTTGCCTGTCTCGACGACATCCAGCCGTTACTGTCGGCGTGGACGCGGACGATCTTCGATTTCGGCGAGACCGCCTGGCGCGAATACCAGTCGGCCGCCTGGTATGTGGAACGTCTGAAGCACGAAGGCTTTTCCGTCGAGGAAGGCTCGGGCGGCATGCCCACCGCCTTTTGCGCCCATTGGACCAACGGCGCCGGGCCGACGATCGGCATGTATGCCGAGTATGACGCGGTGCCCGGCAATTGCCAGGATGCGGCGACCGTGAAACGTCCACGCCCGGGCCTCGGCGAACAGGCCGGCGGCCACACCGATCCGCATTCCGGCCTCGGTATTGCCAGCCTTGGCGGGCTTTTGGCGACCAAAGCGGCGATGCAGCGGCACGGCATACCGGGTACGCTGCGCTTCACCGGCGAGCCGGCGGAGAAGGTGCGGGGGTCGAAGCCGATCCATGCGGCAAAGGGCTACTACGAGGGCCTCGCCGGCATGATCTCCTTCCATCCCTTCTACATGCTGCCGCTCTGCAACACGGCGCGCTGGGACACGCATTGCGGCGCGGCCTATGCGATGATCTACCGCTTTGTGTGCGACGAACCCGAAAATTGGGTTCGCGCAAGCGATGGTGCGCCGATTCCGCAGGCGCATTCGGCGGTCAGGGCGCCGGGTGCCAACGACGCGCTCATGATGATGTACATGGCGTCCAAGGCGCTACGCGATTCCATGCTGCCGCACCAGGGCGGCTGGTCGATCAGCGAGGCGATCCTGACGGCGGGGCAGGCGACCGCCGACAATCTGCCGGCGGGCCTGGCCGAGATCCAGTACATGATCCGCGTGCCGACCTTGGCGATGGCCGAGCAGGTGACCGCCGTGCTCGACCGCAATGCGGAAGCCGCCGCGAAAATGAGCGGCTGCCGCCATGAGCGGCACTGGGTGTCGAAGTCGCGTCCGGGGCTCGCCAATCACGCCATGGCTGATATCGCCTATGAGGCGCTGTCGACGGTCGGGCCGCCGCGCTGGGACGAGGCGGCCAAGGCGATCGCCCGCGAAATCCAGGTCAATGCCGGCGGCACGGCGACCGACGAGCCGTTCATCGCCGAGATGGAGCAGCTTATTGCACCGAGGGATGCAGAGGCGATCCTGCGCCGCGACCTGCCGCCGTCGCAGCTCAATTCGACCTCCGACGATTACACCGACATGTCGTGGCACACCCCGACGGCGCGGTTCTACGTCGCTCGCCCGGCGCTGCGTTCCGACAGTGGCCACGCCTATCCCTCCTGGGCAATGAACGCGCTGGGCGGCATTTCCGCGACCATCGATCCGATGGTTACCTGCGCATCGAAGACAATCGCGCTCGCAGCACTTCGCCTGCTCGAAGACAAGGCCGCCCGCGACGCGGCGATGGACGAGTTCGTCGCCCGCACAGGCGGCGGCATCGGCGGCAGCAACTGGCTGGCGCCGCTCTGCGACTTTGACCCGCCGATCCATTTCCGCTGGCCGGAATATGTCACCACCCCGCGCGGACGGGACTGGTGGATAACAAGCAACCCGCAAGCCGCGTGATCACACAAGCCAGGAGAACCTCATGACCGTCCATGACCGCATCGTCACCGAGCCGTTTTCGTTGCAGCGCCGCAATCCGGCCGGCGGCACCAAGCCATTGACCGCCTGGGGCTTCGCCAACGAGACCGACGTCCTGACCGACGTCCTGCTCGGCTCGCCGAACTTCCTGCGCCACCTCTCGACCAGCTCGCTGTCGCGCAAACATCTGCGCGAGGCGCCCTGCAACGTCCAGATCGCGCAGGCGCAGCACAAGGACCTGGTCGCCGCTTACGAGCATTTCGGCGTCAACATCCACTGGCACGAGCCGACGCCGGAACTGCCGATGCAGGTCTATTCACGCGATTCCAGCGTCATGACGCCGTATGGCGTCATCATCACCGCAATGGCCAACTGGTGGCGGCGCGGCGAGAACTATGCGGCGATCCGCACCTATGAGAAGCTCGGCATCCCGATCTACGACATGGTCACCGCGGGCACGTTTGAAGGCGGCGACTTCAACGTCATCGAGGACGGCGTGGTGCTGATCGGCTGCGGCGGCGCCCGCACGCAGGAGGAGGGCGCCCGCCAGGTCCAGGCCTGGTTCGACAAGGAGGGATGGGAAACCCGCATTGCCTTCATCGACGAATATTATGTCCATATCGACCTGATGGTGGTGCCGATCGCCGAAAAACTGACCGCCGTCTGCCTCGCCTGCACGGAGCCGGGCATCGTCGATTGGCTGAAGGGCAAGGGCCACGAGATCATCGACGTGCCGTTCCAGGACACGATGGCGCTCGGCTGCAACTTCATGTCGCTGGGCAAGGACAGGGTGATCGCGCCGACCTCCAGCCAGACGCTGATCGGCCAGCTCAAGGCGCGCGGCTTCGAAGTGGCGGCCGTCGACATGAGCGAGATCTCGAAGACCGGCGGCGGCATCCACTGCATGGCGCAGGCGCTGAAGCGCGAGCCGATCTGAGGGGCAACGGAGCTCCGCTGCCGGCCGGAATGGGAGGCGAGGGGATTTTAGCCCTGCGCGGTCAGCAGGTTCGCATCGCGGGCCAGCCGCCACTCACCGTCAGCCTCCTTGCGCAGGAGCGTCAGCGTGTATCCCGATTGACGCACCGGCTTCCCGTTCGGCGGCGTCGCGGTCATATCGATACGACCGCGCATGAAGGCCCAGTCGCCGAGAAGCTGTAGTTCAACGATCTCGTTCGTGCCGTCGACATGAACGCCGGCCATCTCCTGCGCGGCCGCCGCGAAGATCTCCTTGTCGAAGGGCTCCCGGCCGGGAACCATGAAGATCGCGTCGTCCGTCATCAGGCTGAGGACGGTCGCGGTGTCTCCACGCTTGCTCGCATCCATCCACGTCTCGACCAGCTTTCGGATTGCTCTTTCGTCGTCCGTCATCCGTTATCTCCCTGGCTTCTCGCCGTCATCGATACCGCACGGCGCTCCTCCCTCGCCGCAACATAGGGCTTAGATCGCTCCCGTCATCGATTGCGGTGTTTTATCGACGTCGCGCTGCCTGGGGCGTCGACCGGTCCGCGGCTCTATGCTTACCGCCAACCGCCCGAGGCGGTGATGCGCTCGCCGGTCAGCCAGGACGCGTCGTCGGAGGCTAGGAACACCGCGATGCGGGCGATGTCGTCGGGCTGGCCGAAGCGCCCGAGCGGGGTCATGGCGATGATCTACTTTTCGAATTCGCTGCCGACGATGCCGATCCGTTTCAGGCCTTCGGTGTCGACGCCGCCTGGGGCAATGGCGTTGACGCGGATGTTGCGGGCGCCCAGTTCTCTCGACATGGACAGCGTGATCGAATCCACTGCGCCCTTGGTGGCGGCGTAGACCAGCGAGTTCGGCTGCGGGTTGATGCTGGCGACCGAGCTGATGTTGATGATGCTGCCGCCTCCGGTACCGAAATGGTTCACCGCTTCCCGGATGGTCAGGATAGTGCCCAGCACATTGGTGTCGAATTCGCGGTGAAACTCGGCCTCGGTCACAGCTTCCAGCGGTTCGAATGCGAACACGCCGGCATTGTTGACCAGGATGTCGAGCGCACCGAACGACGATTTGGCCGCCTCGAACAGGCGGCGCACGTCGGCCGCTTGCGACACATCGCCGTGGACGGCAACGGCCCGGCCGCCTGCGTCCCTGATCTCGGCAACGACTCGGTCCGCACCTTCCCGCGACGAGGCATAGTTGACGACCACGGCGGCACCGGCGCAAGACCCTTGCCGATGCCGGCGCCGATACCCTTGGAGGCGCCAGTGACGATGGCGACCTTGCCGTTCAGCTTGCTCATCAAATCTCTCCTTTGTTGATGATGAGCGGTATTTAATGGTGATCGGATAGCGTATTAGAATCGCCCAGATCGGTTCTTTCGTGCCTGGAATTCTTGAATGACAACCATCCTCGAAAAGACTGCCGGTCTCGTCGCCTTCGTGCGCACGGTCGATGCCGGTTCGTTCCATGCCGCCAGCCGGCTGGTGGGCTCCAGCCCGTCGGCGGTGTCGAAGAGCGTGGCGCGGCTCGAGCGGCGGCTGGGCGTAAGGCTGATCCAGCGCTCGACGCGTCGGCTGGGACTGACGAGCGAAGGCCTCGCCTATTACGAGCGGGTCGCGCCTTTGCTGAGAGCGCTGGATGATGCTGAGGACGTCGTTCAGATGGCCGATATGGCGCGCGGCTTGCTGCGCGTCACAGCATCCGTGGAACTCGGGCGCAGCCTGATCGCCTACTGGGCGCAAGCGTTCTTGGCTCAGCACGGCGAGGTGAAGCTGGAGCTCAGCGTCACCGACCGCCACGCTGACCTGATCCGCGAAGGCTACGACGTCGCGGTGCGCATGGGGGCGCTGTCGGATACCGGGCTTGTCGCGCGCAAGATCGCCAATCTGCCGATCGTGCTGGTGGCCTCGCCGGCCTATGTCGAACGGCGCGGCCGGCCGGCATCGATCGAGGCGTTGCAGAGCCACGACTTCGTCCGTTACCAGATGGCCGGCCGGCCTTATCCCGTCACCTTCGCCGACGGCACGGTGATCGTGCCCAACGGGCGGCTCGATACCGATGACGGCGGCGCTATCCGCAATGCGGCGCTTGCCGGAGCCGGCATCGCGCATCTGATGCAGTTTGCCGTGCAGGACGATCTCGACGCCGGCCGCCTGGTCCGCGTCCTGCCCGAGGTGGCGATGCCGACCATGCCGGTGCACATCGTCCATGCGTATGGGCGACAGCTACCGGTCCGCGCCCGGCTGTTCGTCGACTTCCTGGCCAGCCAAATGACGGCGCTGACGCGATAAGGCGGGCGGGATGGCGTCCGCAGTCGATCCGTCACCCGGTCATCAGAACGTAATCTTCACCGAGGCGGCGCTGCGGTTCGCCGGCCCGTGAAAGACGGCCTCGATGTTGTTGCCGTCGGGATCGAGCAGGAAGGCGGCATAGTAGCCGGGATGGTAGTGCTGCCGCTCGCCCGGTGCGCCATTGTCCGTGCCGCCGGCCTCGAGGCCGGCCTTGTAGAAGGCGTCCACCATCGCGCGGTCCTTTGCCTGGAAGGCAAGGTGGTGGCGCCCCGTCAGCTTTCCCTGGGCCGCCCGGCTGTCGGCGCTCGAAACGAACAGTTCGTCGGCCCAGAAATAATCCTCGGCGCTGCCGCCGATCGGAATATCGAGCACCTTGAAAACCGCCTCGTAGAAGCGGCGGCTGGCCTTGAGATCCCCGACCACCAGCTGGACGTGGTCGATGAGACGGCCGCGATGAAGTTCCATGCCTGATAGCTCCTGATCGCCAGGTTGGAAATCTAGCTTAGGACGGGGCACGGTCAATGCAATGGAGCAATCGAGTGGCGCGATTTCCTGACTGGATAAAAAATGCAACCGGATTGTAGGAGTCGAAATGTCGCCATCGTCCTTCGGACGCAAGCGGTGTGACGAAGCTCGAAAGAAGTCGCGCCGTGTCCAAACGATCTCGGGAGAAAAATATGAGTCTTTCCTACCGTTGGGTCATCGTCGCGGCTGGCGCCCTGATGACCTGTGTCGCCCTCGGGGCGATGTTCTCGCTGGCGATCTTCCTCGAACCGATGACGCTCGACACAGATTGGTCGCGCGCCGGCATATCGAGCGCGATGACGCTGAACTTCCTGGTGATGGGCCTCGGCGGCTTCGCCTGGGGCGCCATTTACGATCGCTACGGCGCTCGCATTGTGGTGATGACAGGTGCGGTGCTGCTCGGGCTGGCGCTGGTACTGGCCAGCCGCACCGGCTCGCTGCTTGTCTTTCAGATCACCTATGGCGTGCTTGTCGGCCTCGCGGCAAGCGCCTTCTTCGCGCCGATGATCGCGCTGACCACGGCCTGGTTCGACAAGAACCGCAGCCTTGCCGTTTCGTTGGTTTCGGCCGGCATGGGCGTGGCACCAATGACCATCTCGCCCTTCGCGCGCTGGCTGATCTCGGCCTATGACTGGCGCACCGCCATGTTCGTCATCGGCGTCGCGGCGTGGGCGCTTCTGGTGCCGGCCGCATTGCTGGTGCGCCAGCCGCCCAAGCCTGCCGCTGACGACGCCACCTCCGACCTTGCCGCCAACCATACCGGCATGTCGGTTCGCCAAGCGCTGCGCTCGCCGCAATTCATCGTTCTGGCACTGACCTTCTTTGCCTGCTGCGCGGCGCATTCCGGGCCAATCTTCCACATGGTGAGCTATGCGATGCTGTGCGGCATAGCGCCGATGGCGGCGGTCAGTATCTACAGCATCGAGGGCCTAGCGGGGCTGGGCGGCAGGCTTTTATACGGCGTGCTTGCCGACCGGCTGGGGGTCAAGCCGGTGCTGATTACCGGTCTGGCGATACAGTCCGTGGTGATCGCAGCCTATCTTGCCGTCAGTGGACTTGGTCAATTCTATACGCTCGCCATCATCTTCGGCGCCACCTATGGCGGCGTGATGCCGCTCTATGCGGTGCTGGCGCGCGAATATTTCGGCCAGCGCATCCTCGGCACGGTATTTGGTGCTGTAACCATGCTGTCCAGCATCGGCATGGCCTTCGGCCCACTCGCCGGCGGCATGGTGTTCGATGCCTATGCCAGCTATTCCTGGCTGTTCATCGGGTCGGCCCTTGTCGGACTCGGCGCGGTGGCGGTGGCGATCGCCTTCCCGCGGCTGCCGCGCAGCGAGTTGCAACCGGCGTAAGGAGTGCGAAAGGGATGGCCGCCTTATTGGGGCGGCCATCGATCTGCGTTAGGCTGTGAGCCGAAGTGGACATCGCGGAGCGGGTACTCAAGCGGTTGCTAAGCGTGCAGCGAGTTGCAAAATATCTCTCAAATTGCTAATTTAATGCTTACTTTTACTAGATTACCATAATCATAAATATATTTCCATAACTTACAATATATAGAAATATTCCTGAAATTACATAATTGGATTTTGCGCAACGCTTACTATTGACGGCCAGAGGCATTTTCCAGCAGCATGCTGCACCGCAGCGCATCCGCGTCCTATGCTTATGGCTGGTAGGCCGATCTGAACGCAAAACCCTCAAAAAAGAGCAGTTTCAGGCAGTTTTCGCGCATTTTGCGGGCTGACCCTCACGCGACTGTTTCAAATGCGTTAACATTTTGTGTTGCAGGGCAGCATTTTCTCCCTATCCTCGCCGTGGGCTTTTGATTGCGTGAAGGGGACTCTCCTTGGCGATCCCGGTGAAGCGTGGTGTTGACGCAATCTGCAATTTGGTAGGCCCACTGGCGGGGGATGGCGGAAAGTCATTTGGTCGTCGCTCCGCCCGAACCTCCGGACGCCGCGCGAGACGCAGCGCTTCGAGCGAAAACGACCGGTCGTGTCGAGAAGGTGCCGTTGTCCGCAGACTAAGCAGCGGTGAACCCGACCAGCAGCACAATTTCTTATCGTTAACGCAAAGTGAAGGCAGGCCTCTGGTAAATCGCCGTGTCATCGGGTTAACTTATTAGGTTGGGCTAAACTGGCGTGGGGATCCCAAAAATGCAGCGGGCGAAGCGAGTTTTGGTGACTGGGGGCGCAGGTTTTCTGGGATCGTTCTTATGCGAGCGGTTGCTTGGTGAAGGCCACGAGGTCATATGCGTCGACAATTTCTTCACAGGAAGTCGGAGAAACGTCTCGCATTTGCTCGACGACAGATCCTTCGAGATCATTCGCCACGATGTGACATTTCCACTCTACATAGAAGTTGATGAAATATACAACCTTGCCTGCCCGGCAAGCCCCGTTCACTACCAGTTCGATCCGGTCCAGACGACAAAGACCAGCGTCCATGGGGCGATCAACATGCTGGGGCTCGCCAAGCGGGTTCGCGCAAAGATCCTTCAGGCGTCCACATCCGAAGTCTACGGCGATCCCGAGGTTCACCCGCAGACCGAGGACTATTGGGGCAGGGTAAACCCGATAGGGCTTCGTTCCTGTTACGACGAAGGCAAACGGTGTGCCGAAACCCTGTTTTTCGACTATTGGCGGCAGCACAGGCTGCGGATCAAGGTAGCGCGCATCTTCAACACCTACGGTCCGAGGATGCGTCCGGACGACGGTCGCGTCATTTCCAACTTCATCGTGCAGGCGCTGCAAAACCAGCCGATAACCGTGTACGGCACCGGCCAGCAGACACGCTCATTTTGCTATGTCAGCGATCTCATCGACGGTCTGGTTCGCCTGATGCACACGGCCGACGATGTTACCGGTCCAATCAATCTGGGCAACCCGGTCGAATTCACGATGCTCGAACTCGCCAATCTCGTGATCGAACTTACCGGAAGCCGATCCAAGATCAAGTTTTTACCTTTGCCCGTCGATGATCCAAGGCAGCGACAGCCTGATATCGGGTGTGCCTTGCGCGAGCTCAACTGGAAGCCAAGAATCGCATTGCGCGATGGTCTCGCCAAGACCATTGCCTATTTCGATGACTTGGTCTCATCGGGACATGCTCGGTCCGCTGCTGCCGAATGAAAACAGTCTTGGTCACCGGCGGGGCGGGCTATATCGGCTCACACTGTTGTAAAGCATTCGCCGAATCCGGTTGGACGGTCATTGCGTATGACAACTTCTCGCGCGGCTGGCGCGACGCGGTCAAATGGGGACCGCTTGTCGAGGGCGATATTTGCGACGCCGCAGTGTTGGCAGCGGCGCTGCACCAGTATCGGCCCGATGTGGTGGCGCATTTCGCCGCTTACGCCTATGTCGGCGAGTCCGTCGAGCGCCCGGAACTCTACTACCGAAATAACAGTTTTGGGACGCTGGTCTTGCTCGAGGAAATGCTGAAGATCGGCGTCGACAAGTTGATCTTGTCGAGCACCTGCGCGTCTTACGGCGTTCCGATTCGTTCTCCGATTGACGAAACGCATCCGCAGTCACCCATCAATCCCTATGGATGGTCGAAATTCATCGTGGAACGAATGGTGGACAATCTTTCGGATGCCCATGGCCTCAACGCGGTTGTGCTCCGGTATTTCAACGCGGCCGGATGTGATCCCGACGGCGAGATCGGTGAGCGGCATGAACCGGAAACGCATGTCATTCCGCTCGCTATCGAGGCGGCGGTTAGGTCGGGCAGGATTTTCACCATTAATGGCACCGACTTCGACACCCGTGACGGAACCGCGGTGCGGGACTATGTCCACGTCACCGATCTCGCCCGTGCGCATGTCCTGGCAGGAGAGAAGCTTCTCCGCGATCCGGGAGTCCACGTCTACAATCTCGGCACCGGAACCGGAACGACGGTGAACGAGTTGGTCGAGGCGGTGAGCCGGGCGTCGGGAACGCGCCTTCCTGTGGCCTACGGCCCGCGCAGGGCAGGTGACCCGCCTGCGCTTGTAGCCGCGGCCGGCAAGGCGGGCCGGGAACTCGGCTGGATGCCTGAGCAATCCGGAATCGACCGGATCGTCGAAACGGCGCTGGCCTGGTATCGCAGCCGGTTGTGACGGATCTTTTTTGCGGAAGAGCCCTACCGGTTGGTCAACAAGCGATCGAGAGCGGCGGCGACTGCAGCAAGCGAGAAAGTTTCCTCTTTCCGCTTTCGCGATGCCTGACCGAGGCGTTCCCGCAAGCCCGGATTGTCCTTCAGTTTTTGCAGGGCGCGCGCGATTTCAGCGTTGCGGTCGCGCGGTCGACGGATTGAACTACAGCGAAGATGTATTCGCCAGGACGTCTCTCCACGCGCCTTCAATCCACCTCAAGCAACTGGGCAGAATGCGACAGTCGCACAATCCCGTGCTCTTTCAGATATGGCCAATAGGAGTCATTGACTGTTGCTGCAACAACGTCGAACGTTAGCAAGTTCTCGCTTGCGAGGTCCGGGTCATCCTCTCCCCACGCATAGAGAGCCGCTCCAGCGCTATAAGTGCCTGGCAACAATCCCAAAGATCGCACGCTGAATACGACGGTGGCCTGCCCAACTATGTCAAATTGGCCAACACCTTCCGCGAGGCTTTCGAGCACAGAGATCAAGTTGCCTTCCTGATCAAAAATCTGGATGTGAACCACGCTTCGGTGAAACGAATTCCTCGCGCCCAGCTTCAGCACGAAATCGTAATCGCCGCCAAACTTGAGTTGGCTGCATCGCTCGCGCGTACCCGGATACACAATAGCCACCTGCATCCAGAGGTCATCATCGCCAACGCGCTCGGAACCGTTGCTGCTTGCGGCGGTGTTCGACAGGTACGCATCGATGATCGATGATGTCTCGCCAAAATCCTTCAGAAGGCCGCGGTCCAGATAAATCGCTTTTGTGCAATGCTGCCGAACCATGGCCATGTTGTGGCTCACGAACAGCACGGTCCGACCTTCACCCGCGACGTTCTTCATCGTGCCGATACATTTCCTTTGAAATTCAGCATCGCCGACGGCAAGCACCTCGTCGACGACGAGAATCTCCGGCTCCAGATGAGCAGCGATCGCGAAGGCAAGCCGAACATACATGCCGGACGAATAACGCTTGACCGGCGTTTCGAGAAAGCTGCCGATATCGGCAAATTTGATGATCCGGTCTAGCTTACGCGTGATCTCGGCCTTACTCATGCCGAGGATCGCGCCGTTGAGGTAGATGTTCTCGATCCCGTCGAGATCCGGATGGAATCCGGCCCCTACCTCCAGCAAGCTTCCGATCCGGCCTCGCATCACTGCCTCGCCCTCATCCGGAGCCGTGATCGAGGTCAAAACCTTGAGCAGCGTGGTCTTTCCCGAGCCGTTGCGTCCGATGATACCGCACACGGTGCCAGTCGGAACGGAAAAAGTGATGTTCTTGATGGCGAAGAATTCATTGAGGGAAGCTTCGGCTTCCCGCGAGCGCAGACGCGCGACAAGTTGTTCGACCTCCTCACGCAATGAGCGCACGCCGATCGCGCCGCGCCGATAGCGCTTGGAAAGTCCTCGGACCTCAACGGCTGGCAATTCTGTCATCGATCTCAAGCCGTAACATTTGCGGTTCGACTGCCGGGTTGATCCGCGGTCAGCCCGTCCTTCACGACGCGCGCCGTGACAACGATAGGATAGGCGGTATCCCGGACGTCGAGCTTCTGGTCAGAAACTTCTTCCTTGGCGAGCCCCTGGAGAAAACAAACTGCCGCAAAGACGTTGCCGTGAGTTTCGAGCGCCATATTCGCCGTGCTGAAGGATTTCGCAAGCAACTTCGCCAAAGCCGCCTGCGTCAATGACCAGAACCACGTGCTGCCCCACTCGCCGCGATCGACCGGGGTGATGCCAGGAACAGTTAGCAGCAGCACGCCCCCGGGCTTGAGCGCTTCGGCCAGTGCAGCGACCGCGGCCGACATGTCGAAGATCAGATGAAGTGTTTGCGTGAGGATGATGCAGTCGAAGGCGTTTGACGGCAGGACTCCGGGTTGCGACAGGTCGCCGATGATGGTCGCGTTTGGACTATCGGGATCAACATGCAGCACGTCGCTCTTGGCGACATGAGCACCGCCAAAATGCATCGTGTAGCTGTTGTCGCCGATTTCCAGCACACGGCCATGTATGTCGGCCGCATTCAATTGTAGGAAATTCTCGATATAATACCGATCTATTGGCTTGCCGCGATCATATCCAAATGAGCGGCTCATCGGCATCGTGCGTGCGAAATCCCCAAACCGCACCGAACGGACGGGCGGAGCCCGCCAATCGGCGCCGGAAGCTCCGAGCAACCGTTGCACACGCCTGCCGACCTTGCGCTTTATCCTAAATGCCGCCGTTTGCAGCGCGATCGGCGGCGACATCTGCAAAGCCTGCCGCAGCATGCGAATCGCTTTGGCGGGTTCGGCGCGGATCGCGCGCAAGGCCTCAGTAGTCAACTCTCCGGTATAGTAGGTCTTCCAGAACCGCCTACCATCGCGGACTGCAAGACGCACATCGTCGTCAACCGGACCTGCCAACTGCTTGTCAAGCACCGACAATGCTGCAGCGAGCATCATTGATCGATCCTTCGACATGTTGTCGCCGTGCATGCGATACTCGGCGACGAGATCGTCGTGCGTTACGATCGAACCGCGCCGGGCGATTCGCAAGAATAGCTCATAGTCTTCGCAGGACCGCATTGAAGTGTCGAACCCGCCCATGGCCGCGAGCCTCTCCCGCCGATAAACCACGGTCGCATGCATCGCAATGAAGTTTCCCGTCCGCAGTAACTGAAGATAAGGATCTTCAATAAGCGCGACGTGATGCTTGTCTGACTCGATCGCACCGCTTCCATTGATGAAGCGATGAGCTCCGTAAGCGAGAACCGCATCTGGATGCGCAACCAGCATTCGCACGCCCGTCTCAATTGCATTCGGAAGGAGACGATCATCCGCGTCCAGAAAGATGATGTAATCGGATCTGGAAGCCTCCAGTCCGGTGTTTCGGGCGGCCGCGAGCCCGCAATTGTCCTGCCTGATCAGGCGCACGCCTGGATGACGCTCGACAACCGATGCCGGATTGTCGGTGGATCCGTCGTCCACGACAATAATTTCATCCATCGGCCGGCTTTGACGAAGACAGCTCTGAATGGCTTCCTCAAGAAACCGAGTATGGTTGTAAGTTGTTATGACGACTGCGATCATGAAACAGCCAAATTCTCCTTAGCTTCGCAGAGAGGCAACGGGCTGGTGTTCGTTGCTAGAAATCGAACGCGACCTTAGGCGTCACAAACAGAATTTTGGCACAGATATGATGGACACTCGTCAGTTTTAGCACGTCGCCCCCAGCGTGGCGATGCGACTTGTCATTCACATAAAACGGTATCGTTGATATCAGAAATCTCAGGCTCGGTTCGCGATCCAATCCGCGCCACCGGTCCCGCCCACTTACTTCCGTGCTCTCGTCAGCAGCCTGAACACCTTCGACAGGATGCGGCGTGGCGTCAGCCGCCGAGCGAACCGGCGTCCGGCTTCGATGGCGAGGTCAAACCTATCGCGAAGTGTCAGGGGCCGACGCTGGGCCGGATAGCGCGCAAATGCGAAGCGGAGCGCCCGCTGCAACTTCGGCGTCATCAATCCCGAGGTCGACGCATGCATCTCAACCCATTCGAGGAAGCCAATGCGAGCAGCATGCGGGCGCAGTCGATCGTAGATGCCGGAAGCAGTCGCCTTGGCCGATGTCGAATCGAGGTGCTGCCTGTAGCGGCCGGTGGGCGTGGATGTCACGAATACCGGATAGCGCAACAGCAGCTTTACCAGAAGGGTCTGGTCTTCGTAGAGCTCGAACGCCTCATCGAAGCCGCCCACCGCTACCAAAGCTTCGCGGTGAACCATGATCGAGCAGATGCACGGCACATGAGCCCGCTGGCGCACGATGACCTGGTCGAGCAGGTCGGGCGGCATGTGCAGACGGTCCGATTGGCGTGGCATCGAGTCGGTCCAGTTCCTGTGCGGCTCATCGGGGAACCACCACAGGGTCGGTCCGTAAAGGAGCTTGATGCGAGGATGCGCATCAAAGATCGCAAGTTCCGTCTCGAATTTTTCCGGCTCAAATATATCGTCGCCATCCAGGAACGTGAAGAACATGCCCGACGCGGCCGCGATTCCGGCATTGCGCGCCGCGGCGGCGCCGCGACGCTCGCCGTTCGATCGAATGAAACGGATTCGCGGATCTGCGGCTGCTGCAGCCACCGCGATCGCAACGCTCCCGTCGAATGATCCGTCGTCAATGAGTAGCATTTCCCAGTCGGTGAAGGTTTGCGCGCGCACGCTTTCGATCGCGGCCGGAAGAAACCGCTCGACATTGAGGAAAGGCGTGATGACGGAGATCAATGGCATCGGCGTCGTGCCCATTGTGCAGAATGCGCGGCGGCCGACGAAAGGCGACCTTCACCCTCTACGGGGCCGCAAGGGTTGTCATTGCTCGTCACAGCATGTCCATGGCCGTTCGCTCGACGCGTTGAAAGATCACGATGCCGATGAACAGCACGACCGAGGTCGTGACAAGCGCTGCAGCGATTTGTAGCGCACCGACTGCCGAGGTGCCGAGGAAGCACCAGCGCCCTTCCTCAATTATGACAGCGAGCGGATTCAGAAATCCGGTCAGCGTCCGGTACTGCTCGGGAATGGCCGAAAAAGGAAAGATGATCGGCGTCACGAACAGCCAGATCTGAATCAAGAACGGAGTCATATGAGCTGTATCGCGGTATTTCGCGGTTGACGCTCCTAGACAAAGCCCCACAGCCAACGAGAATGCCGCGATCTGGATGATCACCAGCGGAAAGAACGCGAGGCGCCACGACAACCCGTCCACTTTTCCTGTCAGTTGGTACCAGAGCAGGAAGGCCAATGCGACGCCAAGCTGGATCGCCAGGGCCACACCGTTCGACAGCAGCGACGACACGGGAACGACGAGTCGCGGGAAGTAGATCTTGCTGAAAAGATGACCGTTAGCAATGAAGACCTGGCTCGCGGTGGAGACGACTTGGGAAAAATACGACCACAGCACCAGCGCTGTCAGATAAAAGATTGGCGCGGGATGGCCACCGGTTGAAATGCCCGCGATACCGCTGATGACGGTGGTCAAGGCTGCGGTAAGCGCCAGGGGCTGCAGGATCAGCCAAGCCGGACCAAGCAAGGTCTGCTTGTAGCGGACTTTGATGTCGCGCATCGCGAACAGGAGCAGCAGATCGCGATAGCGCCACAGGTGCCAGAAATCGAGGTCAAACCAGCCGCGTCGAGGAGTGATAATGGTAGTTTGCTGTGCGTTCATTAGAACAGATGATCCTCGATTTTTCGCAAGAATTCGTCCCCTGACCAGTTGCCGACATACAATCGAGGTAAACGCAGCACGTCTGCCTCGGGCGCGACGCACCCGGCGCGCGTCGTGCATGCGAACTCAAATCCCGCTTCCCGTACGGCAGATACCGACAGAGCGTCATGGTCTCCGAATGGATATGCAAACGAGAGGACGCGTTTTCCTGTCATTTGCTCACAGGCCGAACGGCCGTCGACGATCTCGCGAAGCTGGGTCGCGAAGGAATGGGCCGGAAGCGTGGGATGACTGACCGTATGACCGCCGATTGTTATAAGGTCGTCACTGATGTCACCAACCTCCCCGGGAGTCATAATACAGTGCTCTGGCCTGGCTTCGAGACCAACGCCGGCCCATTTCGCAATGTCTTCGACGTGCGCGTTCTGTCGCTCATACGGCAGCGTTCGGAGCGCCGACCATACCTCCCGGTAGACTTTGTCACGGCCGGCCTGATCCACCATCTTCGGGATAAGCCAGTGATGCCTGCCTCCCTCGATCGCGATGTCGAGTTGGTCAGGCAGTTCAGGCGTCTCAAGACAGATGCGCGTGAGCGCATCCCACCAGAATTCTCTGCCGCTTCCGATTGCTCCCGTCGCAACAAACAGCGTCATCGGGCAGTCGTGACGCTGCAGGATAGGGCGAGCGTTGCTGTAGACGTCGTGATAGCCGTCGTCAAACGTGACAACCGCAAGCGGTTTGTCTGGCTTTCCCCGTGCGATGACATCAAACAGCTCATGCAAATGCACCACCTGCCGGCTCCGCGTCAGCGCTTCGATTTGTTCGTCGAACCTCGCCGGATGGACGGCTAGGCTCCACGGATCGACGGCGATGTCTGCAACGCGATGGTACATCAGTATGATGGGAGCACGGCGCAGGCGCCGAAGCCGGACCAGCCGACCAAGCTGCAGGAGAACGCGCGGAATCACCATCGGTCTCCCGCCGCAGGAACCGTAAAAACCACGCTCATGTCCGACCGCGGATGCCATCCCCATCGGCAGAAACGCGATACATGTGAGTGTTCAAGCATATAGCTGATGGCAATAAGACCACGAGGCCACGGGCACGGATGTGAGCGAAATGAAAGGAAGCATGAAGGCATCCACAAGTTTGGGCGGATTGAAACCAGCATATTAGCACATGTCGCCGCCGTAAGTGCGAAGACCGCGCGAATTCTCAGACGTTGAAGTAGCCAGTAGGGAGAGGCGCGGCTTGATACTGTCCCGCTCGAGCATGCTAGTGTTTGGGCCGGTGGCGCTCCCGTCTTTCTTTTATCCTTCATCAAAAGCAGGTTTTTTCGATATGCAACCCGCAGTTTCCGTCATCATTCCTGCTTACAATGCGGAAATGACCATCCGACACACCCTCCAGTCGGCCGCCTCGCAAACTTTCAAACAGCTAGAGATCATAGTGGTCGATGACGGGTCGACCGACCGGACCGCTGAGATCGTCGAGGCATTTGCAACCAGTGATCCGCGTATTTCTCATCTGAGACAGCAGAACCAAGGGGTTGCTGCCGCCAGAAACCTGGCAATTCATGCGGCGAAGGGTGAATTTATAGCGCCACTTGATGCGGATGATGTGTGGCACCCGACAAAGCTGGAAAAGCAGCATAGCCTCTTTCAGTCGCGGCCGTCTCTCGGCCTTGTCTACGCGTGGTATCGGGTCATCGATGATGATGATTGGGTGATCGAATGCTCCCCGCCAACTCTCGCTCGCGGGGACGTCCACAACTGGCTGCTGGTTGAGAATTTTATCGGCAACGCAAGTTCACCGCTAATCAGGCGATCAGTTCTTACGGCAACCGGGGGATACGACCCGTCGCTCAGAGCAGCAGGCGCCCAAGGAGCCGAAGACTTGCAGATGCAGCTCAACATTGCCGCGATCTGCGATTATGATGTCGTTCCGGAGTATCTGATTGGTTACCGGCGATCACCATCTTCTATGTCGACCAGGCATGTCGTCATGCTGACATCGCACCGGATCGTCCTTGAAACAGTCCGCACGCAACATCCCAAGCTAGCGTCTTTCTTGTTTCGTTGGTCCGATGGCGTGGCCTCAGCGTATTATGGCACCGAGGCCGCCCGCACGTCGCCAGGCGCGGCCATCGCTCCGCTTGTCCACGCAGCACTGATCGATCCGGCCGCGCTGTTTCATGTCTTCGCAAAGCCGTCTGCACAAGCCCTGTGGCGGCGGCTGCGTCGCTTTGCGCCGAGACTGCTCGCTGTTAAACAGCGCATGGTTTCGACCTCACCGCATTCCATCTGTACCTCCGGGCGTTTTTTTGACGCCGATCCGACCTTCATCTGCCAGCCATTTCCTCCAGAGTGGCTTCGAAGGCGAGTCCAGGTGGCCCTCAAGACGCCGACGCCGCGCCAGCTTCGCGAGTCAGGTCCGAGGAGTATTGATCCGTCCGCTCCCGTCGAAGGCCGCGCTTAAGGTCTTAAACACAAGGTGCCGGCACCCTGACCCCCGTGATCTGAGACCGGCTGAAATGGCAGGTGCTGAGCGACGCCCCGCCTAGGAAGCGCAATCTCGGCAGACAGCAGAAAACTGACATGATATTCGAAGCCTGCGCATCCGCAAGTACGGACGCGATCGTCGCGGCTGGCACCGGCAATCGACGGGCAGGTGTTCCGGGACGGGCGCCAGGAGCCGGTCAAATATCGGCTGCCATTTGCCGGATTGAGATGACGACGCTCCGAGACTCTGGAGCAGGGGAATGAACAGGAAGAGGCCGGCATCTTCGAGAACCGCCGCGGCCAAACCAAGTCCGACGATAGTCGGCCCCGCCATGCAGGTGCTGCCGCCAAGCGGATGAGCCGCCGCAACCGCCCGAACAGTGACGCGCTGATATTCACCAGCTGGTCTCTTCATAAAGCGGACGGAACTTGGCGTTCTTATTGCGCATCCGTTTCACTCCAACCTTGACCCAGCGAGGAACCAACCTGGCCCTGCAGTAAACGTCTACCATGTTGGGCAGGCGAGAAATTGCCGTGCGCGGATCCAGGACGAAGAGTCTCCTCGATAGGTCGCAGGCTACGTAAAGCTGCCCGCCGATCAAAGCTCTCAACGCAAGCCAATGGATCATATCGACCAGATGCGCATCGAGATCGCTGCCGAACTGCGGATATTTTTCGCGAAACTCGGCAAGAACAATCTCACACGAACGAAGCATCTGCATGACGTCGCTCGACATGTTGACGTTCGTTATCCGGTAACCCACGAGATGCTGAGGCACGACGCGGAATTCGTAATTTTCCGCTATTCTGAGGCACATTAGAAGATCCTCGCAGCCTTGTGCATTCCTGGCCCTCAGCGAAGGATCGAATTGTCCCGCCCGCTCGAATGCGGAGCGACGCACCAGCATCGAACTTCCGTTGCCGACAAAGTTCATTCTGCACATCCGTTGCAGAACGCGGCCATCGGCATCGGGCCGGAAGGATAGTGAGAATACCCGGCCGTTCTCATCGATTTGGGCAAACCAGCAATATGCCAGGCCCGCAGAAGAGCCGCCTTCCTGCAGGGCGCGCAGTTGCAGTGCGATCTTGGATGGGGCCCAGAGATCATCCGCGTCGACAAACGCCAGAAACTCGGCATCGGTCGAGGCCGCACCGCTGTTGCGAGCCTGCGCAACACCGGCGTTCGACTGCCTCATTAGGCGTATACGCCGATCTTTCTCAGCACAGGAGGCCACAATCGAGGCGGACTGGTCCGTCGATCCATCGTCCACCACGATAATGTCCAGCCGCTGATGCTCCTGCTGGCAGATGCTGGTCAAGGTGGCGCGAATGGTTCGCTCGGCATTGAACATCGGCACCACGACGCCTACCGTGGCATTGTCTTGGATCATTGGAGCCTTCGTTTTTTCTGCAGGAGCTGGTAAACAACGGATGACGCCAGCATTGCAATCAGGACCGCTCTTCCATGATCCTGCGCGAATTCGAGGCAAATGAGGTCGGTCATTCAGCCTGACTATCGTAGCTGGCGGGTTCGAACCGTGACGAAGCAACGCCAAATCCGAAAAACAGACACAAGGATCGGTCGCGTAGCGCTGCCTTATTAGCCTGTACTGAACAAGCCGGTCAACTGGCGCCGCGCGGCGCGGATTGGCGGCCGCCCGCAACTTCGGCCTCGCGTGCGCGGGACCTTGTGCTGGTCTTCGGTTGATGACTGCGCGATTTGCAGCGACATAATCCACGGGCAGGACGCGGCCTCGGCTGGCGACGCCGAACGGGCCATGGTGCGCGATCCCGATATCCTCATCCTGGACGA
Organism: Mesorhizobium sp. M5C.F.Ca.ET.164.01.1.1; assembly: GCF_004792125.1. Classification (NCBI taxonomy): domain Bacteria; kingdom Pseudomonadati; phylum Pseudomonadota; class Alphaproteobacteria; order Hyphomicrobiales; family Phyllobacteriaceae; genus Mesorhizobium; species Mesorhizobium sp. M5C.F.Ca.ET.164.01.1.1. The sequence continues at coordinate 2,902,041 of NZ_SRTG01000001.1, forward strand.
AGCCACCAATGCAGTGGACGGATGGTCGGAAGCGGCAATTGTCGAGACGCTCAAGTCGAGTGCCGGCCGCCGCAAGACCATTGTCATCAGCCATCATCACAGCACCATCTCGTTCTGCGGCCAGGCAGGCCATACGTACGGCCCTTGCAGGATTCAGCCGATAGCCAGCCGGCTTGCGCCGGCCCGCAAGACATCATTTCCCGGGCGCGCCCGGGAAATGTGTCATCAATTTCTGCTCGGCTGCCGCCCAAGCTCGATCGTGGTAACGGCGCAGAAGCAAGATGCTTACTACGAAGGCCAAAATTCCGGAAATCACGCCGAGAACCATCCCCGAGCCGATCACCGATGTCGCAACTATGCCCGCAAAGACGCCTGCGATCGCGCCGCTGATCGTACTCACCATGCCTGCGGTCGTCATGAAATACTGCAGGGGCGATGGTCTCAGTCCCTTGTCGACGAGCACCGCCGAGCGGTCGTCGCGCGTGGAGTGGATGAGGTACTTTTGCATGATCGGCGCGAGTTCGACGTAATAGTGCCGGATCCGCGCCATGCCACGGGCGTGCACCATATCCTCGATCGCAACCTGCACGGCGCGCACGAAAGTGACCAGACCGATGAAGAACAGGCAAGGCAGCAGGATCAGACTGAACAGCACGAAGGGCATACCCATTTCCGTGACTTGCGCGACGAATGACAGAGCGATCGTTACGCTTGAGACCGACGTGAGGAACAGATTGGCGCGCTGGTTCGCTTCTTGAATCGTGGCTGCGCGGGCGGTCTGCAGCACGAAATGCTCGGTTGTCATGCACTGCAGGAGTTGCTGCGTGTTGTTGCTCTCTTTTGTCATTGCGTCCTCCTTCGGCCGGCTCAACCACAATGCGACCGAAGGCGACTATGATCGGCCTGCCGGTTTTCCGTGGCCGGCCAGCGAAGCCGACAGAGCCTCCTCGCTCCGGTGATTGGATTTGCCATCGGAGCCTCAGGCAGCCCTCGGGAGGAAGTCGAGAGCTTGCCGCGACGATCGGCTTCGGAGCGTGTCTTGAGAGAACGTCGCGGAGCGCAAAGTGTTGCAAAGGAGTGCTGCGAGTGAGTCTTGGGATCGCAGTCGCCCGCGACAGCCATCCATCCAACCGGCAACCTTCTTGAATGGAAATCGATTGCCGAAGGAGACGTTGCCGGAACTCACGATGCCAGCCTGCTGCAAGCCAAGTATCGCGCTTGGTGACCCGCTCTCAAGAGGCGGCTGCTTCGGGCACACCCTCCAAGCAAAGCCATTTATGCTTTCTGTGAGGCCAATGGAGCATTGTCGGGGCGGGAATTCCGGGTCCTCCAGACAGCCGACCGATACCGATAGCGCATCCTTCAGCCCTTCTGCCCGCATGAAGACGACCGAGCCGCACGTCGTGCAGAATGTCTGCTCCAACCATTGTCCCGACAAGCCGGTTCTGCGCCAGGACCTGGTCTCGCCTTTCTGGCCGATGAGGGCAGAGTCGGCGTAGATGGCCCGGTACGAGAACGCCGTTCCGGTGCAGAGCTGGCATTCCATGCAACTGCACGCATAGACGCGTCGCGGCTCCCCGGCGAGGACAAGTTCCACGCCCCGGCATGAGCAGATCGCGGTTCGCTTTGTGTTGCCGCTATGCATTCACTGGCTCTCGGCTTTGCGCGGCGAACCACTTCGAAACAGGGGCGCGAGAGATGCAAAATCATCTTCCATGCTCCCGAGCGAGAGCGCCTGCCGAAAGATCATATCCATGGCGCGCGGCATAGCCGCGTCGAGGCCTCGCTCCTCGCATGCCTCAAGCAGATGCTGGAAGGCGCTGTAGTGGGCACCCAATGACGCCAGGGTCGCGTCGTCGCCGGCAAAACGGCGTGCATTCGTTCTATCCACCAGGTCAAACAGAGCGGCATCGACAACCAGCTTGAATCCGGAAAGATGGCTCCTGAACGTCGCCAGGTCGAGACCTTCGGCCTCGGCGACGGCCATGCCCTGGAGCGCTCCGAAGAGCCCGCCCCACATCTGGGTGAGCAGAGCGGTATCAAGCGCAGAGGCTTGACCCGGCAGCTCCCCGACATAGCTCGTGCCGCCGCCGAGTGCGAAAAGCAGGGGCTTTTGCTTCTCGTAAACGTCGCGAGAACCCGAATAAAGCAGTGCGGTCTCTGGCTTGCCGATAAAGTCCGGAGTTGCCATGATTGCCCCGTCCAGATAGCCGGCACCATGCGCTTCCACCCAGCGCGCTTCTTCCCGCGCCAGACGCGGTGAGCCGGAGGTGAGTTGTACGACGGCCTTGCCGGCCAATGCCGAAGCGACGTCACCTCGCTTCAGCAAAGCCTCGCTGGCGGCATAGTCGAGAACATTGATGATCACGAGCTCGGCCGCCTCAATTCCAGCCTCCACCGAGGGGGCGACCTTCGCGCCAAGGGCCGCTAATGGCTCGCACTTTGCCACGGTCCGATTCCAGACCCATGTTGGATAGCCGCGGTCGAGCAGCGCTCGAGCAATGGACGAGCCCATTCGGCCCGCGCCGAGCACGCAGACATTTGATGCCATAGGAACTTCTCCGATAAACTGATGGCCCTCTCGACGAGGGTCCGTTTCATGTTTGGCGCGCTCGATCCGAAGATATAAATTCTTGCTGCGTTGAGAAGTACGCACCTTGAGGTAAGCTATCGCCATCATGACAGGAGCTGCCAAATGAGGCGCAAGGAACCAGACAGCTGCGGTTTTGCTGCCGCGCTGCAGGCCATCGGCGGAAAGTGGAAAACCTCGCTGCTATGGGAACTGCACCTGCGGCCATACCGCTTCGCCGAACTGCGCCGGTTGCTGCCTGGCGTCAGCGAGAAGGTGCTCACGCAACAATTGCGGCAGATGGAAGCCGACGGGCTGATCAGCCGGCGCGTCTATGACGAGGTGCCGCCTCGCGTGGAATACTCGATCACGCCGCTCGGCTTTAGCCTGAACGATGCGGTGACAATCATGTCGGCGTGGGGCAAGCACCACGAGACATGGAAATCGCAGCGTAAAGCGGCCTGACCCGGGCAGACCTTTAGAGGTTCTGGCCGACCGCCGCACGATATTCCTACTCGATGCGTGGTCGCTGCTTGCCACGGCGGGCCAGAAGATTAGCGACAATGAGCAGGATGATCGACAGTGCCATCATCAGCGTCGCAGCGGCGGTGATCGCCGGGCTCAGCTTCTCGCGCAGGCCGATGAACATTTCGAGCGGCATGGTGCGCTGATTGGCGCTGGCCAGGAACTGCACCACGACGACCTCGTCGAACGAGGTGACGAAGGCAAAGGCCCCCCCTGACAGCACGCCGGGCAGGATCAGGGGCAGCATCACCCTGAAGAACGATGTGATGGGCTTTGCTCCGGAGATGGCGGCGGCGCGCATCAGATTGCGGTCGAAGCCGGTGAGGCTCGCTCCCACCGTGACGACGACGAACGGACTGGCGAGCGCGGTATGCGCCAGGATGATGCCGGCATAGGTGCTGGCAAGTCCGACACGTGCGTAGAACAGATACGAGCCGACGGCGGTGATCACCACTGGCACGATCAGTGGCGACAACAGCAGCGGCATGACAATGCGGCGACCGGGGAACTTTTCGTCGGAAAGCGCGATTGCCGTCAAGGTGCCCAGCGTCGTTGCGATCAGCGTCGTGCCGAAGGCAACGATCAGGCTGTTGCCGATCGCCGATTGCCAGCGCTGGGTTCCAAGCACGACCTCGTACCAGCGTGTCGAAATTCCCTCCAGCGGGAAGATGAAGAAGGCGCCGCTGTTGAACGACAGGGGAACGGGAACGAGGATCGGCACGAGGAGGAACAGGATCACCATGCCGCACCACAGCCAGAGCAGGGTGATGCGGATTCTTTCGCCTGTCGTCGGATAGGGAGACAGCAACATGGCTACACCAGCTTGAGGCGGTCGAGGCCGAGGATGCGGGCGAAGATGCCGAACAGCGCCAGGGTGAAGACGAGCAGGATGAAGCTGAGCGCCGCCGCCATCTCCCAGTTCAGTTCGACATTGACGTAGCTGGCGATGAAATTGCTGATCAGCTGGTCGCTGGCGCCGCCGATCAGCGCCGGCGTGATGTAATAGCCGAGGCAGAGGATGAAGGTGAGCAGGCAGCCGGCCATCACGCCCGGAAAGACCTGTGGAAGGTAGACGCGGCGAAACGCGGTAAAAGGTTTTGCGCCGAGCGAATAGGCAGCCTTCATCTGCGAAGGCTGGATGGTGCGCATGACGCTGTAGATCGGCAGCAGCGTGAACGGCAGCTGGATGTGGGTCATGGCGATGATCAGTCCGATGCGGCTGTACATGAGGTCGAGCCGGTCGTCGGCGACGCCTAGCCACAGCAGTAGGTCGTTGACCAGGCCGAATTTCTGCAGGAGCACCGTCCAGGCCGCGGTTCGCACCAGGATCGACGTCCAGAACGGCAACAGCACAGCGACGATGAGGATGGCGGCGAGGCCCTTCGGCACGGAGGCGATGAGGTAGGCGAGGGGGAAGCCCAGTATGAGCGTGGCCAGCGTCACCGCTGCGGCGACGAAAAATGTGCGCATGAACACCTGCACGAAGATCGCCTGTTCGGGTGGCACCCTTTCGATGCCGCCATCGGCATTCCAGCGCAGATCAAGCGCGCTCAGCAGGTAGAACGACGTCACGCTATGGGTGCCGCTCTCGATGACCGGCCATGTGCCCGGCGCCGACCAGAACGGCACGGCTTTCATCACCTCCAGCGGCGGCCTGTCGGCGGCTTCCAGTTGGCGCACCGTCTTGAGCACCTGGCTGCGTGCACCCGGCAGGCGGGCGTTGAGGCTCTTGGCGAGTTCATAGGCGGTGCCTTTGGCCTGATTGCTCCGGAGGTCGGCGGCAAGAGCCAGGAAGGCAGCGTCGTCGGGCAGTCCCGTGCCGTTCCAGCCGCGCAATGCCTGGCTGGTCTGCGGTAAGGCGTCGGCAATCGTCGGATCATAGACGGCGCGCGACAGAAGCAGGACGATCGGGATGCCGAAGCTCAGCGCCAGCAGCACAAGCAAAGGTGCCGCCAGCGCCAGCGACCGCAGCCGGTCGCCGAAATCGGCGCGATGAAGCGCTGCCGCGACCGACTTTGCTGTGCCGGAATCGGCGGCCGACCAGTCGCGGCTTGGCCGCGGCCGGTCCAGTTTCGTGGTCGTGGGCTCAAGCGCCGACATTTTCCCTACTGCGCTAGCCAGGCGTTGAAGCGTTTGACCAGATCCTCGCCATAGTCTCCCCAGAATTCGGTATCGGCGACTAGGTAAGCGGTCATGTGGTCAGGCGCGTTCGGCAATTTCGGCAGGGCGTCCGGCGCGACAAAGGAAGCTGCATCGATGCGCACCGGCCCGTAAGTGATATAGCTGGCGAGCTTGGCGTTGATTTCCGGCTGGCTGATATAGGCAAGATATTTGTAGGCCAGCTCCGGGTTCTTGGCGCCCTTCGGAATGGCGATCATGTCGTATTCGAGGATCTGGTTGTTCCAGACGATCTTGAACGGCGCCCCGTCCTTGTCGATGGCGTTCTGGATACGGCCGTTCCAGGCGGTGGTCATCACCACTTCCTTGGATGCGAGGAGCTGCGGCGGCTGCGCGCCGGCATCCCACCAGACGATGTCCTGCTTGATGGTGTCGAGCTTCTTGAACGCACGATCGACGCCTTCGGGGGTTGCCAGCACCTCGTAAACATCGGCTGGCGCGACACCGTCGGCCATCAGCGCCCATTCGAGGTTCTGTGCCGGAAACTTGCGCATCGCGCGCTTGCCCGGAAACTTTGTCGTGTCGAAGATGTCGAGGACCGAGGTTGGCGCCTCCTTCAGCACGTTGGGGTCATAGGCAAGCACATCGCCATAGGCGTCGAGACCGACGCCGCAGTCGAGTGCGGAACCTTCGATGAACTTTTCACGGGGGGCGATCTTGGAATAGTCGAGCCGCTCGAGAATGCCGGCGTCGCAACCCTGCAGCACGGTCGCGGTCTCGACCGTCACCAGATCGATCGGCACGTTGCCGGTGTCGACCATCGCTTTGACCTTGCCGAGATCGCCAAGATATTCCTGCTCGACGATCTTGATCCCAGTCTCCTTGCTGAACGGCTCGAACCATGCCTTGCGCTGGGCATCCTGCCAGGCGCCGCCGCTGGCCATGATCGAAAGTTCGTCGGCGAAGGCGGCATGTCCCATGGTGATGAATGCTGTGGCTGCCGCGAAGGCGAACAGCCGGGCCTTTGTGATTTTCATTGTTCTTATTCCCCTGTTTTCGAGATGGAACCGCCCGTCCCGGCATCGGCCGGAAAGGCACGGCAGTCGTTGGGCGCGCAGGAAACCGTGACCGGTTCCCCGTTGCCCATGGTCGCTTCGGGGCCAACCTTGACGGTCAGCACCTGTCCGTTTTCCAGCCTGGCCAGAAGACGCTGGTGGTCGCCGAGATAGATGCGGCCATCGACGGTGGCGGCTAGCGCATTTGCTCCGTTCGAAGCGGGCGCGAGCTTGAGCCGCTCCGGGCGGATGGCGACATGGCAGGCCGCGCCCTTGGCGACGCCGATGGCCAGCGCGGCGACCGAACCGCCGCCGTGCAGCGTGACGCGGCACTCCTTGCCGGAAACGCGCTCGACCTTGCCTTCCAGCGTGTTGTTCTCGCCGATGAAGCTGGCGACAAAGGAGTTCTGCGGCGTGTTGTAGAGATCATCAGGCGAACCGAGTTGGGCAATCCCGCCATTGTTGAACACGGCAACGCGGTCCGACATGGTCAGCGCCTCGCTCTGGTCGTGCGTCACATAGACGATGGTGACGCCGAGCATCGTGTGCAGTTGCTTGATCTCGAGCTGCATATGCTCGCGCAGCTTCTTGTCGAGCGCGCCGAGCGGCTCGTCCATCAGCACGAGGCTTGGCTCGAACACCAGCGCGCGGGCGAGCGCGACACGCTGCTGCTGGCCGCCGGAAAGCTGTGCCGGCCGCCGGTCGCCGAACTGCCGCAGCCGTACCATATCGAGCGCGCGGCCGACGCGGGATGCAACGTCCGCCTTGGTGATCTTGCGGACCGAGAGCGGGAAGGCGACGTTCTCCTCGACGCTCATGTGCGGAAACAGCGCGTAGTTCTGGAACACCATACCGATGTTGCGTTCGTAGGGCGGCAGCCTGTCGACTGACCGGCCTTCAAGCGTAATGACGCCGCCGGTCGGCCGTTCGAAGCCGGCGAGCATGTTGAGCGTCGTCGTTTTGCCCGAACCGGAGGGGCCGAGAAGGGTGAGGAACTCGCCGCGCGCCACGCTGAGGTTCAGCCGTGTCACCGCGAAAGTCCGGCCGTCATAGGATTTCTCGACATCGACGAATTCGACGAATCCCTGCCGGCCGGCGTCCGGTGCCGCAGCGGCGCTGTCGGCTGACAGGACTGTCGCTTCGGCGATCACGGACGGAAATCCGTTGAGCGGCGGCAATGGCCGCTTGTCGAAACGGGGTGGTGCTTGCCGTGCATGGGTCGGTCTCGCATGACGCCGCCCGCACAAGAGCGGCAAACCAAACTTGTATGCTCACACAATCGATCGCCAAAGAACCATAGATGCAGACAAGTTCGCCCGTCAAGCCGCTTTTTTTGGTATTGTGTGAGATTTTCCAGGCGGATTTTGAAAACTGGTACCGGACAAGTGCTATTGTCCGGAGCATTGTCTTATGCTAGATGCGCCGGTAGCCAGAGTGTCAACACACTGAAACCGCCAATCCACATGCTTCAGGACCTGCAACTCGCCTCGGATGAAGGCCCGGTCTACCGGCGCCTCGCGGACGCTATTGCCGAACGGATTACAGCCGGCACGCTTGCCGTTGGAGACCGGCTGCCGCCGCAGCGCGAGATTGCCCGCGCACTTGGCATCAACGTCACCACGGTGACGCGCGCGCTGTCGACGCTGCAGCGGCGCGGGCTGCTCGAAGCGCGGCCCGGGCGCGGCACCACGGTCGCCGCCCGCAACGGCGGCGAAGGACCAGGTTTCGTGTCGGCTCCGAGCGAAGACACCGGCGTCATCGATCTTTCCGTGAACAGACCAGCGACCTCGGCCTATCTCGACGCGCTGGCGCTGCTTTTGCCGCGCCTGTCCAAAGACCGGCACTACGTCACGCTTCAGGACTATCACCCGCCTGAGGGGCCGCTGTGGGCGAGAGAGGCAATCGCCGAGTGGATGCGGCCGGCGGCAGGCGACGGCGATCCCGGCCGGGTGGTGCTGGCGGCGGGCGCCCAGCATGGGCTGGACTGTGTGCTTGGCGCGGTGACCAGGCAAGGCGACGTCGTGCTCGCCGACGAAGTGACCTATCAGGGCATCAATGCATTGTGCCGGGTGCATGGGTTAGAGCTCAGAGGCGTCGCCATGGATCGTGGCGGCATGCGGGCCGACGCGTTCGAGGCGGCCTGCGCGCAGCTCCGCCCGCGCGCGGTCTTCCTGGTGCCGACCCTGCACAACCCGACCACCATCACGCTACCCCAGGAACGCCGGCACGAGTTGGTGGCTGTGGCCCGTCGCCATAACGTCCTCATCATCGAGGATGACGTCTACCGCCCGCTGGCGGACAATCCGCCGCCGTCGCTTGCCAGCCTCGAGCCCGAATTGACGGTTCACATCGGTGCCTTGTCGAAGTGCGTTGCCCCAGGACTGCGCCTCGGTTTTGTGATCGCGCCACGCGCCATAGCCGGCCAGGTCGCCGCGGCTTTGCGCATCAACTGCTGGAGCATCAGCCCTCTGACCGCGCTGATCGGCGCGCGACTGATAGAAGAGGGCGCGGCGGCGCGTATCATCGAAGCCCAGAAGCAGGAGCTTCGCCAGCGCCAGGCCATCCTCACCGAAATCCTCGGCCGGTACGATGTCCAGAGCCACGCCACCTCGACCCATGCCTGGTTGCGCCTCCCGGAGCCGTGGCGGGGTGCGGGTTTCGCTCGCACCTGCCTGGAACGTGGCGTTGCCGTTCTTCCCGGCGATGCCTTCGCGGTTGGGCGCGAGCCGGTGCAGCACGGGGTACGCATCAATGTCGGCGCCGCGCGCTCGCTCGACGATCTGCGCACGGCTCTGAACACCATGGCCGAACTGCTCGCGGCCGGGCATCTGCAACTGCCTGGCTTCGTCTAGGATGGCAGCACTGGAAACCGTGGAAGTCGCCATAGTCGGCGCCGGCATTGTCGGTTTGGCAACGGCACTCCGGCTTGCGGCCGAGGGGCGCGAGGTGCTGCTCATCGACCCCAACGAGCCCGGCTCCGGCGCCTCGTTCGGCAACGCCGGAACGCTCGCTGAATATGCCTGCATGCCGGTCGGCAACCCGGCCGTGCTGCGCCAATTGCCAAAACTGCTCCTCGATCCGGACAGCCCTTTCGCATTGCGCTGGCCGGCGTTTTTCCAGCTTGCGCCCTGGCTGGTCCGCTTTGTGCGGCAGTCGCTTCCGGCGGCCACTCGCGCCAACGCGCTGGCGCTCGCCGGGCTTCTGGCTGAGGCCCTGCCGGCCTGGGAGGACATGGTGAAGGAGGCCGATATGGCCGACCTGCTGCGCCGCAACGGCTGTCTCTACCTGTATCGCAGCAAAAGCGATTTCGCCAAGGCGGCCGGGGGCAGGGCGCTGCGCGCCGGGTTCGGCGTCCATCAAGAGGTTCTGACGCCGGGGGAGGTGGCCGCGCTGGAGCCGAGCCTGCCCCCGACCGGGGCCAGCGGCCTGTACTTCCCGGATTCGATGAACGTCACCGATCCAAAGACGCTGATGCGGCGGCTGCTCGATGCCGGGACCGCCCGCGGCGTGTTGGTAGCGCAGGCCGGTGTAACCAGGCTGCGGGTCGAGGCGGACGGTGTCAGGCTCAGCGGTTCTGGCCTTCGCATCAAGGCGAACACGGTGGTGGTCGCCGCGGGCGCGCAATCGCGGGCGTTGGCCATGCAGGCCGGCGACAGCATCCCGATCGAGACCGAACGCGGTTATCATCTCGAATTCCCGACCGAAGCGCCTCTGCTCAATCGTCCAGTCTGTCCGGTCGATCTCGGCTTCTACATGACGCCGATGATTGGCAGGCTGCGTGTCGCCGGAACCGTCGAGCTCGGCGGGCTTGCAGCGCCTGCAAATCCGCGCCGGCTGGCGCTGCTCGATCGCGGTGTCAGGCAGTTCTTTCCCCAACTCGGTCGGTCTTCATCCGAATGGCTCGGGTTCCGGCCGTCGCTGCCCGATTCCCGGCCGGTCATCGGTCCGTCGCATGGTAGCCCCAGGGTGATCCATGCCTTCGGTCATGGTCATCTCGGCCTCACCGTGGCGCCGATCACGGCCCGCATGGTCGCTGACCTGATTGCCGGCCGCGGTAGCTCCGTAAGTCTCACGCCCTTTTCAACAGGCCGCTTCGGTGCATAAAGTTGGCTTGGCTCAGCCGCGATAGCGCAGCGCGTGAGCATTGGATAGGCGTTCGGCATCCTCTTCTGTCCCGCAACTGACGCCAGCCTGCGCGCCAATTGCGGATGCCGGTTCCGCCCGAGCACCATTCAAGCAAAAACCCGCCCCGGTCTCCGGAGCGGGTCTGTTGCCTGAGGCGGAACTCAATGCGTGTCCGCAGCAGCAAGGTCGCCTCGAGATGCTGAAGATCCGGTTAACCGGCCATATTTGATTCAAATCCAGCTGTGGATATTTGCCTTCGGGTAAATCGAGATGGCCATCCTTGGGGAACGGCGGGCAAAAGGAGAATCCATGACTAGCGACTTTGCCGCCGCCCACCTCCATCTTGAACGAGCCTGCCACTATTTGCGCGGCGATGACGAGACGAGCAGCACGGCTCGTGCGGCTCTGGATATTCTGATCGATGCAATTGCCGCAGCCCAGTACAAGCGTCCGCCCGCAGACGTGGTGGAATTTCCCAGTATGGCAACGCGGCGATAGCCGGCGAACCGGCCCGGAGGGCCCACGAAACGAGCCGATCGATCGCCTGCGTCAGCAGGCGATTTCCCTCGGGACCGGAGAGGTCAAGCGTCTGATCACTCTGCTGTGCATTTCGAGCCCGAACCGCACTCTTATGCCTCTGTTCCCGGGGTTGAGGCGAACGTATTCTCGTTGCGGCCCAATGTCTGAAATTGTCCCTGGAGGAGATTGCGATGGCTGAGGCAGCACGTCACGACGCTTGGCAGGCCGGAGATAGCTATGACCTCTATATGGGGCGATGGAGCCGTCAGATCGCCCCACTGTTCCTGGATTGGCTCGATCCGGCAGAAGGGCTGGATTGGCTGGAGGTGGGTTGCGGAACCGGGGCGCTGTCGGCAGCCATCCTGGCGCGCTGCAACCCCAGCAGCCTGGTTTCCATAGACCCATCGGAGGGTTTTCTCGCCAAGGCGCGTGCAAACGTGCCGGACGAACGCGTCGAGTTTCTCGCAGGGGATGCGCAGGCGTTGTCTGTCAAATCGGGCAGCAAGGACATGGTCGTGTCGGCGCTCGTTCTCAACTTCATCGCCGACAAGCAAAAGGCGCTCGCCGAGATGAGGCGGGTGGCCCGCCCCGGCGCGACGATTGGGTTCTATGTGTGGGATTACCCCGGCGGCGGGGTGGAATTCATGCGGGCCTTCTGGACCGCTGCGACTGCGCTTGACCCCGGCGCCATCGACCTTACCGAAGACAGGCGCTTTCCATTTTGCACACAAGATGGATTGACCGATCTCGCCGAGAAGGCGGGCCTGGTTTCCATCGACTCCACGCGGATTGAAATGCCGGCCGTGTTCAAGGACTTTGAAGACTACTGGCACCCCTTCACCCTGGGTGCAGGGCCCGCGCCCGGCTATTGCATGAGTCTCGCCCCCGCAGCTCGCCAGAGATTGATGGAGAGGCTCCGCGATAGTCTGCCGCGCGGCGAGGACGGATCCATTCCCCTGAAAACCAGAGCCTGGGCAGTCAAGGCGAAGGTTTGACCGCGAGCCCACGTCGCGCCAGACCGGCAGGCTGCCAACCATAGACTGTCCTGCGCAAAGTTCGGGTTGACCGGCGTTGTACGCGAAGCGACTATTCGTCTGGACAGCCGAGATGCAGACTGCGCGAGGAGATTACGATGGACGAGCCCGATCGGTGGCGTCACATGTCGAGCGCGCCAAGGGATGGCAGCCGAATTCTTGTCACGGTTCGGCCGTCGGAACAGGGGCCGGCGGAAGTCGACTTGGCTTACTGGTCTCGAGCCGACCAGTTCGGCAGCGAAGGGTGGCGTGCTTCCGACTCGTCGCCCGGACGCGTGGTTGAATACGCCGAACCCGAGCTGAAGTGCTGGATGCCGCTGCCGACAGCCAATCTGAGCAAGGGTTCATTGCCCAGCCCCTGGGACGAAGAAGATGTCCCGCTGCTGGATGGGTCGGGGATATGAGGCTGCCGGGAGCGGGGAAGTTCACACGGTAAGAAAGGGCGTTGAAGGTCGAGCCGAAACCCGCTCTCGTGCTCACCGACGCCGGAACGACCTGCTTATCTCTGCTTCGATCTGCGCCAGCCTCAAGCCAAAATCGTCGATCAACTTAAGTGCATTTTTATTACCGATGCGTGGGTTGAAGGGACGCGATCGCGGGAAATATCACGCCCAAGACGCGGGATCAGCGCGCATGCGCGGATCACGGCGATCCAGAAATCGAACGGGCGGACCGTTGATACCCGGCAGGCCCGCTGCTTCTCGAGATAATGCGTAAGTGCAATATCGTAGCGTAGCGGCCCGCCGCGCCGCTGCTCATTGCCCTTGGAAACCGCAACGCAGCACTTTAGCGAACTGAGACGCAAGATCGGTGGCGTCAGCGAACGAATGCGCGCCCAGGCGTTACAGTGGCTGGCAGGGGCAGGTTCTCCCCTTCCAGTCCAACAAAACCGATGCTCGCCTCGCTGGAATATCTAACGCGACTCCGTCATGATCTTTCCGCCTTGCCGAGCGGCGGTGACGCCGACGCAAGCCATTAGAGTAGGCCAGGCCAGTGCAGCGGATCCACCCGACGACCTTTCTTTTTGCGGCCCGAGCCCTGCGCGATATGGGCGATGGCTTCGTGGCCGTTCTGTTGCCGGTCTACCTGCTCGCATTGGGCTTCGCGCCTCTGCAGGTCGGCATCATCGCGACCGCATCGCTGCTCGGTTCAGCGCTTTTGACCATCACCGTCGGAGTCCTTGGTGCTCGACACGATCACCGCCGTCTCCTGCTTGCCGCCGCCAGTCTGATGGTCGCCACAGGTGTGGCCTTTGCCCTGGTAAATGACTACGCGCTGCTTTTGGTGGTCGCGTTCGCAGGCACTATCAACCCGTCGGCCGGAAGCGTCAGCGTGTTCGTACCATTGGAGCATGCCGTGCTCACACGCGAAGTCGCTGATGCCGCGCGAACGAAGATGTTCGCGCGTTACAGCTTGGTGGGTGCGCTTGCAGGCGCCGTTGGCGCACTCGCTTCGGCAACCCCTGATCTTGTTGCTCCATCCGGCCTCGACCAACTCACCGGCATCAAGGCCATGTTCGTGCTCTACGCATTGCTCGGCCTGCTCGGCGGCCTCTTCTACGCGCGGATCCCGCAGCGCCGTCCCACGTCGGACACACGTACCGCGTCCGCGCTCGGCCCCTCGCGCAATATCGTTCTCCAGCTTGCGGCCCTTTTTAGCCTTGATGCTTTCGCCGGCGGCTTTGTCGTCCAGTCGCTGCTTGCCCTATGGCTTTTCGAAAAATTCGACCTGTCGCTTTCGGAGGCGGGATTTTTCTTCTTCTGGTCCGGTGTGCTTTCGGCGTTCTCATTCCCCGTTGCAGCTTGGCTGTCCCGGCACATCGGACTTATCAACACGATGGTGTTCACACACATTCCGTCCAGCATCGCCCTGATGCTGGCGGCGCTTGCGCCGACGCTACCTCTGACACTGGCCCTGCTGCTGGTCCGCGCTGCGCTTTCGCAAATGGATGTCCCGACGCGCTCATCCTATGTCATGGCCGTTGTCACGGAAGCGGAGCGGGCGGCGGCCGCGAGCTTCACCTCTGTCCCGCGCAGTCTGGCCGCGGCAGCCAGTCCGGCGCTTGCGGGCGCTCTGCTTGCTGCCTCTTTCCGAGCTTGGCCCCTCCTCATCTGCGGTGCATTGAAGATCATTTATGACCTGCTGCTGCTGATGCAGTTCCGGCACTTGAAGCCCCCAGAGGAGCGGTGATGCAGCCTTGTCGGTTGTGACGTTTAGCCAGGAGGGATCGATCGCGGCGGCAAAGCGTTTGAAAGGTGTCGACCGTTTTGAGCTGGCTCAGAGCGCGAAATGTCGCCTCGCTTCCTCCTCATGTTGTTCGCCGCCTTTTATCCGGCATCATCGGTGTACCCCCACTGGAAGCCTTCCACAGCACCTGCCTGGCACACGGTCCCGATTTCGACCGGACAGCAGCAGCGGCGGGGAGGCTTCGATGGACCCCGGTTTCCTATGATGCTTTTCCGAACTTGTCCCCCATCGCGAATGTCAATGAGGCAAGACGTGGACAACTGCGGCAGACGATACCATGCCGAAAGGGGCCATAGTCGGCGTAACAAAAGCAAGTTGGACGGTAAGGCGGTGCAGACATGCACCGTCGCCATGACCGATGTCGATCACGAGACTTTCCTGAAGAGCTCTTTCAGCCGGACTGATGCTGAGAAGATCGACGAAAAACGAGATGGGTTACAGATATCCAGGCTCTACATACTGATCGCCGGCGGCCGCGAGCAATTCGTCAATTTGAAGTTCCCGGCTTCGCCGTCAGCGGACGGATTGATGGTGGCGAGTTCCATCGCTGACGACTGAGCAAACCAGGACGACACCGTCATTCACAGGATTTCATGGAGGGCAACGGCGACAAGGACTGTGCCGGCGACCGCTTCGGCCGAGCGGGTCACCACCGCAACGAGTCTCGGGCGCGATTTCAGCAGACTCATCAGCTGGCTGCGGAAGAACACCGTGACAAGGGCGACGGCCGAGAGGGTGAACGCGACCCCTGCCATCATCGTTACGGCGAACGCGATGCCTGCTTCCGGTACGCTGCGTATCATGGCGAATGTCATAACGAAAAGCGTCAGCGGGCAGGGGATTAGGCCTGCCATGATGCCAACCGCCACACCCTCCCGGTCACCATGGGCGTGAACCGCGTGCCGGAGCGCCCGCCACACCATCCAGAGACCTATCGCGCCGAGCAAGCCTCGGCTCAAATCTTCCAGCAATGGCGCACGACCGACGGTTCCCAGCGCGACTGACACGAGCGGCAGCGCCAGGAGCGCGATCAGCACCGCCGCGGCGACGTGCGTGAAGGAGAGTGCAAGGGACACCGTCAGGCTGCGCCCCAGTCCGGCCGACGATCCGGCGAGGTACGTGGCAAGCACCGACTTGGAATGACCGGGCGTCATCGCATGGACCGCTCCGAACACGACGCCCATCGGCAAGAAGGCCGCGAGTGCCCCCCAGTTGCCGTCTTGTGCGAACGTCTTTATGTGCCCGGCGAAGGCCAGATAAATGTCGCGTTGAACATCGATGATCGTCTGCAGCATGCCGGGGCTGTATCCTGCTCACTCGCTGCCGCTCAAGGCCTCGCGCGGCCATTCCGGATGCAGCTTATCGATTACAAAGGCCTGAGCATGGCGATGTCCGAAATCGTCCGAACCCTCAGCCGAATGCGGATCATGCTCGGGAAGGCCGCGATGCTGGTGTTCAAGGACTTCTGGATCGCGTGCGGATCGCCTGCCCGAAGCCTTCCTCGTTCCGGCAGCCGGTGTCGATCAAATCTGTAACCGGCCTCGATCCCCCAACTCACAATCTTGGCCGTGATGGCCGGATCGACTTGCCACACGCCAAGGCCGATCTGGCTGAGCCGTCGTGCGGTAATCTGTTCAGGCATGCTCAGGTCCTTCTGCATCGGCACGTCACCGAGCGATCACGGGTTCCATCCGCCGCTGCCGTATTGACGGGTAATGATCTCGAGAAGATGACCGTTCGGGTCCTCGAAATAAACGCCGCGACCGCCGTCGTGGTGATTGATCTCGCCCAGCTGCGTCCGGCCAGGGTCAGCCCAGTACGGGAGATCCCGTTCACGAATCCTACCGAAGATCTCGTCGAACTCGATTTCGCTGACCAGGAAGGCGTAATGCTGCGGCCTGATTTCGCCGTCGGTATCCATGTAGTCGAGGTTGGCACCGTTTTCGGTCGTGACCATCTGGAAAGGTCCCCAGCGCCTCGGGGCTGGAAGGCCAAGTATTTCCGCCAGGAACTTTGCCGATGCCTCGCTGTTGCGGGCCGGCAGTATTGTGTGATTGAAATCGATAGCCATTCCATCACTCCCTTTGATCTCTCCTCGCACGTGGTTGTTCCACGGCTGAAGCGATGCTGCACGAGATGGGATCGAAGACCCTGATGCTCAAGCCGGCGCGGCAAGATGCCCGATGACCTGCACGGGGTCAGCTTCATGAATACGGACGATGATCGTTTCGCCGCTATCCGGCACTTCGCCGGTCAAACCGGTGATGTTGACCTGATGCGTGACAAGAACGGCAGGTCCGCCGAAACGCTGCCCGCGAAGCCAGGCCAGAAGGGCAGCGGTGCGCTCCTCGCCGGCCGAACTGTCGCCAAAGAATGAATTGAGCAGATCAAGAGGCACAATTTCGCCGATCCCGAGCAGGCGAGCGGTGTCAAGGCAACGACACCACTGGCTCGAATAGACGGCTGCCGACGAGATGCCATTCGCACGGAACAAATCGCCGATTGCGCGAGACTGCGCACGACCTTCTTTCGACAGGTTCCGCTGGGTCCTGCAATCACCGAGCCTGAAGCCGGGCGGATCGCCGGAGCCTGGGGCTGCGGCATGGCGCAGCACGGCAATGGCTTCTCCGGATCGCAGGGCTGGCCAGAGCGGCTCGGAGGCTTGTGCTTTGCCGAAGGCAGCCGCTCCGAGCGACAGGACAAGAAATCGCCGACGTCCAATTCGCATGTTGCTTCTCACCTTTTAGATAACGGCTTTCGCAAGTGCCGGCAATGTCTCGATAGAGTGCGCGCTTACTGTTCGTCTCTATCGGCCCCCGCTGCCGGAGGATATCGGCCAGCTCCGCCTAGATCAGCGGCCTGGCTTCAAGTTCGAGCGGGTCGGTCATTCGATGGATGTCGGCCGAACCGGAACAATGCTATCCTGCGCGAGCATTCGGGGAGGAGACTGCATTGGCCGAGAGCTTGGAAGCCGAAGAGGCGAGAGGTTGGTCGAATCTGCTGCTCGCGGCAGAAGGGGGCGATGCAGAGGCCGTTCGAGCGGAATTGGCCGCCGGCGCCAATATCAACGAGGCGGACGGCGGCGGCTGGTCAGCCCTTCATCTGGCAGCCCTCAACGCCCGCACCGCGGCGGTCGAGGCGTTGATCGAACACCCAGCAATCGATGTGAATTCCAGAAACAACTGGAAGAGCACGCCTTTGAGCCTTGCTTCGGCCAAGGGCCACTACGCATCCATTTTAGCTCTCGTGAAACATCCCGAAATAGAGATCAATGCACGAGCCGACTACTACGGCAGAACGGCCCTTATTGAGGCAGCAAAGAACGGGCATCTGGATGTCGTTAAGTTGCTTGTCGAGAATGGCGCCGACGTGAATCTGAGTGACAAGACCGGAAGAAACAACGCGCTTATCGAGGCTATCAAGGGACGGCACTACGAGGTCGCGGGATACCTGCTTGATTCTCGGAAAATGAACTTTCTAAACAAGGATATGAGACTGAACGCCCTGATCTGGGCTGGAAGCTGCCATAACCCACAACTCATAGAAAAGCTGGAAGACTCGATTGATACTTTCTTCCAAGGCAAGTGAAGGTTCCGCTTCCGCCACAGTGACCATGTCCGTGGTCTTGCACTGGCCGAATGTCCTCGATCGCCGCAGGCCGCCTGTGGAGCTCCCTTCCGAAATCATTCAACCAATCGGTTGACAATTAGAAAGCGGGACTCTATATTCAACTACATGGTTGAATCAGAGACACCCCAAATGGACTCGGTCTTTCACGCGCTTGGCGACGCCACCCGCCGGCGCATGCTTCGCGATCTCGCCGGCGGCGAGCGAACGGTGAGCCAGTTGGCGGAACCCTTCGCCATGTCACTCGCCGCCGCCTCCAAGCACATCAAGGCGCTGGAGAATGCAGGGCTTATTCATCGAGAGGTGAGGGGCCGCACGCATCTTTGCCGCCTCGAACCCGGACCGCTGGCCAGCGCCCATCAATGGCTGGGCTTCTACGAGCGCTTCTGGACCAACCGTCTCGACGTTCTCGAACGCCTCCTTCGCGAGGAGGACGCACGAAAAGCCCAGGATGATTCCAGGAAATCGCCCAACTCAAAAGAAGGAGACGACCAATGAACCAGATGAAAAACATCGAAGCCTATGGCGAGCTGACCGAGCCCGCCACGTTCACCATCCAGCGGCTTTTGCCCGGCCCCATCGAGCGGGTCTGGGCCTATCTCACCGAGAGTGACCTGCGTCGGCAGTGGATGGCCGCGGGCCAGATGGAAATGAAGGCCGGCACATCGTTCGAGTTCGTCTGGCGTAACGACGAGCTGACCGACCCGCCCGGCCAGCGCCCTGCAGGCTTTCCCGAAGAGCATCGGATGGAGGGCCGGATCACCGAGCTCGATCCGCCTTACAATCTCGCCATCACCTGGGGAAACACCGGCGGCGTTTCCTTCTTGCTGGAGGCGAAGGGTAGCGATGTGCTGCTCACCATCGTCCATCGGCGGCTGCCGGAACGTGCAATCCAGCTCAACATCACCGCCGGCTGGCACATGCACCTCGACCTGCTGGCCGCCCGCCTGGCGGGTAAGACACCGACCTCGTTCTGGGACGGCTGGGGCCGCCTGCGCGAAGAATACGACCGCCGCCTGCCGGCCTGACACGATCGCATCGTCCACCCACTGAAGTCACTGCCCAGCTTCCACCGGCATCCGCCCATGGAGGTTCGCACACCAGCAACGATGAAACGTGCTTGCATCCCGCAAGCCTGATGGAGGAAGTCATGCGTAAATTGATCACTGGAATGAAGATATCCGTCGACGGCAAGATGGAGGGACCCGAGGGATACGCGGATTGGGTCGACGCGTGGTCGGAGGAGTATGGGCTGACGCCGCAAATCGATGCCTGCCTGCTCGGGAGCGTCATGTATGCCGGCTACGAGCAGTACTGGAGCGCGATCCAGAATGAGCCGGATAAGCCACTGCCGATGACCGGCAAATTGCCGATGCCGGCGGAGCTCGAATGGGCCCGCTTTGCCGAACAGACCCCGCATTATGTGCTGTCGAACACAATGACTTCGGCGCTTTGGCCAAAGACGCGCTTCCTGCGGAGCCTCGAAGACATTGCAGCCCTCAAGCAGCAGCCCGGCAAGGACATCTATCTCATGGGCGGTGCGGGAATGACTGCGAGCCTGATCGATGCCGGGCTGGTCGATGAACTCAGGCTGATCGTCTATCCGCTGCTTGCCGGTGAAGGAAAGGCGCTGTTTGGGGCGACGCAAAAGCGTCGTGGGCTCGAACTGCGCAAGGTAGAGCAGTTGTCTGACGGCCGCGTCGGGCTGGTCTATGGGATTGGCTAAAGCGCGTTGCGTTCGATCGGCCTCATGCGACGCGCTTTATGCATGTCGTTATCGCAAAATCGCTGCACACTTTTGCGCAACATGCATTAGCGCCAACGTCAGGCAACGACACCGCGGCAGGCCCAGGCGACATTGGCAAAGGACCTCGGGCCGTCGGGCCGGCCGGCCTCATAGGCGTCGCGCATGGCGGCGTCGGTGCGCGCCCGCTCTTCTGGATCGAGCGTGGCAACATACTTGCCGAGCGGCCCTTCGCCGGCGGCAATCGGCGCCCAGTAATCGTCGAAGTTTTGGTAGTCCATGCGGATCATCAGCTGCGTTTCCGTAACGTCCCGGAGACCCTGTTCGACAAAGGTCCGTTGCATTTCGCCCGGCTGCATCATCGGCTGGGTGCAATAGCGGGCGCGCAACTGGCGTCCGCTCTCGCCGAGCACTGCGACCGTGTCGATCATCATGCGCATCCCCGGCATGCCGCCGAGATGGTCCCATACTGTCGCCGCGACCACGCCGCCCGGCCGCACGACGCGACGCATCTCGGCGACTGCCTTGCCTGCTTCGGGCACGAAATGGAGCACGAGCAGGGCTAGGGCGCGGTCGAACGCGCCGCCCTCAAAGGGCAGGGCGCAGGCATCGGCCTGGCGGATTTTTATCCGCGGATCGGCGTTGCGCCGGATTGCCTCCTCGACGAAAACGGCCGAAAAGTCGATCGCGGCGACCTCACGGAGGTCAGCGGCCTTGACGAGCGCGAAGGTCAGGCTGCCGGTGCCGCAGCCGACGTCGAGGATCTTTTCGCCATCGGCAAGTCCCGCGAAGTCGATGAACAGCGGTGCCAGCTTTTGGCTCCAGCGGCCCATGAGCTGCTCATAGCCGGCCGCGTGGTGAACGTTGAAACTTGAAGCCATCGAACCCTCCCTTAGCATAAGCTAAACCTCGACACTGCGATTGCCAAGACGGGCGAGCATTCGTCCCACCTTGGGCGGCCGCTGGCGAAAGCCACCTCGACGCGTGCCGGGACGCGAAGACTTCGCCGGCGTCGTGGATTTGATGCGGCCGGCGAGCCGGCCTCGATCAGTCTGGGCTACCTATTTGGCGGGCAGTCCGCGGCGCTGGCACTGGATCTCCGACACGGAAGGCGAACGACACGACTTTCGTCGCATCCGGATCGACCTCGCAACGAAAGCTCAGAGCGTACCACTGCCCGCCGGCGCGGAACTCGGTCCTGGAGACTTGCATGATATTGCCGGCCTTCAACCTGAAGGGACGCAAGACGTCGGGAAAGTAGGGGGGCGAGGCATGGCGCAACTGTTCGCGCACTTCCCAGAAGCAGAGCTGACCGATCCGATCGGGGCGCGGCACATTTCTCATGGCGGTTGTCGCGATTGGATCACCGGTTGCTGTTTGCGAGAACAATTTCTTGGCTTGCTGAAGCTTCATGGGATTTTGCACTTTGGCGACGTCCGCTGGCTTCGGCTTAGGCGGCGCGAATGCGCCAGGCGGCGGAGTTGGGTCTTTGCCGTCTGCCGCTGTCACGGCAGGTGGCTGCGCAAGATCCTGTTTATTGGGATCTTGCGGCGCCGGCAGTTGTTCCGAATCATCCTCCGCGCTGTTGCCGTCCAGAGACTTGCGAGGACCGGCGTCTTTCTCACCGAATTGGAAGACTGGCCTCTGAGGGCCGGCTTCAGGATGCGCCGGCGGTGGCATCTCGACCTTTGCTTCGGGCGGCTCTTCGGGCTTGGGCGGTTTCGCAGGAGGCGGAGGTTTGGCTTTCTCCGATGGCTTGGGCGGCGGCACCAGGTCCACCCCGATGGCCTGCTCCTTCTGCGGCTGCGGGGGCGACACCGGCAGTGCGGACAAAAGAAGCGCGGCGGCGAGCAAATGCAGGACCGCGGAGGTAGGCAAGGCCCACCTGAATACCCGGCGCTGATCCCGTATCCCGTCCGTCATCGTGACCGGGTGTGTGGAATGAAATATTGGCGGCATCAAGCATCGATGCTGCCAGACGTCGAAATAACCCGTTGCGAGTCGAAAGTCGGCGGCTGCAATACGGCGCGTCGTCCAATCGTGTGGCGTCTGCGTCCGCGCAGGGGACCAGGCCAGCAGCGCATGCAGCAAGTCGTCATTTCAGGCGGCTAGCAGGCACGCCCTGCCGGCACGGTGTCGCCGGTTGAAATTTCCTGAAAGCAATTTGCCGGTCACAGGGAAACCGATAGCCCACCGTCAACGGCCAATACATGTCCGTTGACGTAGGCGGCAGCGTCAGAGGCGAGAAACACCACGGCTCCGCCGAGCTCCTCAGGCTGGGCCCAGCGGCCCGCCGGGGTTCGTGTCTCGACCCATTTGGTGAAGGCCTCGTCGCTCATAAGCGCGGTATTGAGCTCGGTAGCGAAATAGCCGGGGGCGATCGCGTTGACGGTGATGCCGTGACGGCCCAGCTCGGCGGCCGTGGAGCGTGTCAGCCCGTGCAGCCCCGCCTTTGCCGCCACATAGGCGTGAATGGTGGGACGGCCAAGTATCGCTGCAACCGATCCGGTGTTTATTATGCGCCCGAATTTGTTTGGCAGCATCAGGCGCACCGCGTCGCGCATCATGCGGAAGCAGGCCGAGAGGTTGACGGCAATCACATGGTCGAAATCCTCGTCCTGCCATTCGACCAACGGACTTCGATGCTGGATGCCGGCGTTGTTGACCAGAATATCGAGGCGGCCGTGGCGTTCGACGATTCCTTCCAGCGACGCCCTTGAGATCGCTGCGTCGGTGACATCGAATGGCAGCGCTTCGGCCCCGATCCTTTCGGCCGCTGCGGCGAGGGCGGCCGGATCGCGGGCATTGACGATCACCGTCGCGCCGTTTTTCGCAAGTGCCTTGGCCATGGCGAAGCCGAGACCACGCGAAGCACCCGTGACCAGCGCGACACGGCCGTTGAGCGAGAATAATTCCGACATTGAGATCCCCTAGGAAAAGGGCGGGAGTTTCCTCCCGCCCAATAGCGCTATTTGGCGATGCAGGTATCCGCTGTCTCCGGAGTGCAAATGTCAAGGCCGGTGTAGGTCGGGTCGGCCGGCGGAGCCTTGCCGTCCTTCATGTCCTTCAGTGCCATCATCGTCTTGTAGCCCATTTCGAACGGCCGCTGGCCGACCTGGCCAAGCGAGAAACCTTCCTTCATCTGGTCGATCTGCACGGGAAGCGTGTCGGCGACGACCAGCGCCAAGGTCTTCGAGGCGATCTTGTCCTTGTGCGGTCCGACCGCGGCGCGGTTGGCATCGGGGATGAACTGCGGGAAGCCGCCGGTTGGGATGAACGCGTCGAGGTTCGGGTTTTTCGCCATGATGTCCTCGAACTGCTGCACCGAGCGCGGGAAGTCATCGTCGGTGTAGAGCGGGCAGCCATCGATTTCGGTCCAGCCGTTCTGTCCGGTCAGACGGTCGCCGGGTGAGGCAGCCGATTTGGTCCCCGAGAGCGTGTCGCGAATGCCTTGCATGCGCTCATTGTGGTTGGCCGCCGCCGCGCCACCCGACTGGATACAGATCGTGCCGCCTTTGGGCTTGATCTGCATTGCAAGCTTGGCGAGGTTCGTGCCGATCTCATAATTGTGCGTGCCGATATAGGCGACGCGCAGATCCTTGTTCTCGGGCAGGAGGTCGGAGTCCCAGGTGAGGACCGGGATGCCCGCGTCCTTGGCGGCCTGCAGCGCAACCGCCATCGCCGCGGCGTTCGATGGCGACACGGCGATGCCGTCCACCTTCTTGGCCACGAGATCCTGCACGATCTGTACCTGCTCGTCGCCGCCGCCATGCTCGCCGGGGCCGATATACATGCACTCCAAGGCACCATTCGATTCGGCTTCGGCCTTCTTGCAGCCGTCGCGTGCCTGATCGAAGAAAGGATTGTTCATGTTCTTCGGCACCAGGGCGAAGGTGTATTTCGCCTCGGCACCGGAAACGGCGAGCACCATTGCGCCAAGCGTGACGGCCGCCGTCAGCAGATGTTTTTTCATGTGATGTTCTCCTCCTTGGTGTGATGTCCCGCAGGCCTCCCGCCGGCGGGTTTCTAGCGGCTTTTTTTGGGCATCAAGGCTGCCAGCGACGCGGCGAGGATCGATTTGCCGCCGGTTTGCATGCCCAAAAGAACCGCAAGAACGATGAAGGCGCCGACGAAGGCACCCTGCCAGTTTGAATCGATGCCGGCCATCAGCAGCGCATTCCTGATCACCTCGAGGAACGCCGAACCGATGATCGCACCGAAGGCCGTGCCGGCGCCGCCCATGAGGCTGGCGCCGCCAATGACTGTCGCCGCAATGACGCGCAGCTCATAGCCTTGGCCCATCGCATTGATGGCCGAGCCGTTGTAGCCGAGGAGCAGGAGCGAGGCGACCGAGGCGGTGAAGGCCGAGAAAAGGTAGACCTGGAATTTAATCCAGTCGACCGGAACGCCGGTGAGCCGTGCCGCCTCCTCATTGCCGCCGATGGCGAACAGATGCCGGGCCCAGGCAGTGAAATTGAACACGAAGCCGACAATCAGCGCCAGGATCACCATGGTCCAGAACTGCGACGACAGTTCCGGTATCCAGTGCGGTGCCCAGTCCTCGGGTCCGTGCCGCGGCCATTTCGCCTGACCGATCGCCTTCACGATCGGAGCATCGGGCCCGAACTGGTAAAGCATCTGGTTGGCCGAGAACACCACCGCCAGCGACCGCGCGACGGATAACATGCCGAGGGTGACCACAAAGGACGGCATTCCGACGTAGGCGACAAAGAATCCATTGACCGCGCCGCAGGCCAGACCGGAGGAAAGGCCCATGGCGAAGGCGACATACCAGGGATAATGCCAAGTGAGGAACAGGCCGGCGACGATGACCACGAGGCCCATGATCGAGCCGACCGACAGATCGATGCCACCGGTGATGATCACAACCGTCATGCCGAGGGCCATGATGCCGAAAGGTGCCAAATTGCGCGTCACATTGGCAACGTTTTCGGAGGTGCCGAAGCTCGGCTCCATCGCCGTCATCAAAATGACGAGCGCGATCAGCGCGATCGTCACCCAGAAGGGCTGACTTGAAATCACGCGTTGGAAAGCTGTCTTTTCCTTGGTCGGGACGAAGTCCGACATGGCCGGCTGGCCGGCATTCCCGGCCGATTCCTGAACACTATTCGCCACGGATGGCCCCCGTTATCAGTCCAGTGATTTCCTCGGGCGATGTGTTGCCGGTGTCCTTGTCGGCAACCTTCGAACCTCGCCTGAGCACGATGATGCGGTCCGCGACGGCAAAAACGTCAGGCATGCGGTGGCTGATCAGCATGACGCCGACGCCTTGCGCCTTGAGGCGCCGAATCAATTCGAGCACTTCGGCCACCTGGCGTACGGAGATGGCGGCGGTCGGCTCGTCCATCAACACCAGCTTGGCGTTTGAAAGCCGGGTCCGGGCGATGGCTACCGCCTGGCGCTGCCCACCGGACATCTTCTTGACCAGATCCCGCGGCCTGGTTTCCGATTTGAGTTCCTTGAACAGCGCTGCCGAGCGGTCGATCATCGCCTGCTTGTCAAGCACCCTGATTGGCCAGAAGCCCTTCTTGATCTCGCGGCCCAGGAAGACGTTCTGCGCCGCCGTCAGATTATCGGCGAGCGCCAGATCTTGATAAACGACTTCGATCCCCTTGGCGCGGGCCTGGACGGGTTTATGGAAATGGCAAACCTCGCCGTCCACGACAATTTCGCCGTCGCTCGGCGGGAAATTCCCAGCCACGGTCTTGACCACGGTGGACTTGCCGGCGCCGTTGTCTCCCATTAGACCCACGACTTCGCCTCGCTCCACCTGGAAGCTGACGTCAGTCAGGGCCTGGATGGCCCCGAAATTCTTGGAAACGTGGCGAACCTCAAGCACCGGCATCGCGGTCCTCCCCGGACAACATTTGCCAATCTTGTCCCGGACTTATGCAAGACAGCTAATCAGCGAAAGGTATTCGACACAATACTTATTCGAAGGAGGCCGGCATCCATTGTTAGAGGGGGGAAGGTGGACCCTGGAGCAGATCGTAACTGCGCCGGCTTCAATTCCACGCGACCATATTAAGCATCGGCTCCGGCCGGCTATAAAGGGGAACAGTTCAGGCGCGGGCGTGGATTGCGGGGTGGGCCGCGGAGTTCGGCGCCGAAGTGATCACGGCAACCGAGAGAATGGACTTGCCAAGTTGTAGGATGACCGTATGATCGGACCATGATAACGGTTCATCCATCTCTTCAACGCGAAACTTCTGGCGCAATTGCTGAGCTGCCTGCGCAGTTGGCGGCTGACGCGCTGATAGACGGACAGTCGCCGCTGGCAGAGCGCTACCTCATCGATTGGAGCCGCGACAGGCGCGGAAGTGCCCGCTTCATCGTGCGTCCAGGATCCGTAGAAGATGTCCAGGCGTTTGTGAGATGGTGCTCGCAAAGCGGTGTCGCCATCGTCGTCCAAGGCGGCAATACCGGACTCGCCGGCGGCGCCATTCCGGACAATTCGGACTACGCCGTGCTGTCGCTTGAGCGTCTCAACCGGATACGCTGCGTCGATCCGCTCGACTTCACGCTGCAAGCCGACGCCGGTGCCGTGCTGCAGGACGTCAAGGACGCCGCTGAAGCATCCGGCATGACCTTCCCTCTCGCGCTTGGGGCGCAGGGATCGTGCACGATCGGCGGCAATGTCGCGACCAATGCCGGCGGCATCAATGTGCTGCGCTACGGCATGACGCGTGACCTGGTGCTCGGGCTTGAGACGGTCCTGCCGGACGGCACACTGTCGAACGGCATGAATGGGCTGCGCAAGGACAATCGCGGCTACAGCCTGAAGCAATTGATGATCGGCTCGGAAGGAACGCTCGGGGTCGTCACGGGCGTCGAAGTAAGGCTCTCGCCCCGGCCGACGCAGGTCGAGACTGCCTATGTCGGATTGGGCAGCTTCCACCAGGCGTGCGAACTGTTCCGGATGGCGAGGCATCTCTGCTCCGACCTTCTCAGCGCGTTTGAGGTCATCGGCGAGGAGTGCCTGCCGCTGGCCCACCTCATCGATCCGAAGCTGCGCTCGCCGTTGACGCAGGCATGTCCGGTTCATGCGATCGTCGAACTCGCCTGTGGGCCAGGGATAGATGCCGGCGGACTTCTTGAAACGATGCTGGCGCGCGCCCTTGAGGGCGACCTGATCAAGGACGGCGTCGTCGCGCAAAGCCGCTCCCAGGCCGCCACATTCTGGGCCATCCGTGAGGGCCTGGTCGAGGGGCAGGCGCGGCGCGGCTTTCATGTCCGCACCGACCTCTCGGTTCGCCTCAGCCAGGTGCCGAAGCTGATCGAGCAAGCACGCGCGTGCATCGTGCGCGAGTGGCCAGGCTGGACATCCCTGACCTATGGCCACGCTGGCGACGGCAACATCCATTTCAACGTGCTGCCTCCCATCGATTGCGACCCCGGCGAAGCGAGGATCGTAGGTCAGGCGGTTTTGACCCGACTCTATGAACTGGTCGGCGCGCTCGGCGGCTCGTTCAGTGCCGAGCATGGCGTCGGTCGCAGCCGCAGTCACGTGTTCTGGGCCGGCCTGTCGCAGCGCGAGCGGCAGCTTCATACCGCGATCAAAGCAGCTTTCGATCCGGCAGGCCTGTTCAACCCGACATGTCTCATGCCTGATCCGGGCGATTTGTAGGGGGAAAGCCGCATGAAGCAGCGTTCATCCATCATAGGCAGCGTGGAGGCGCTTCCGCATCGCGTCGCCTCGCATCTGAGCCGCGAGATCGAGGGCGGCGACATCATCCCGGGAGCCCGGCTTCCCACCGAAAGCCAGCTCGCCGACAAATTCGGCGTCAGCCGCAATGTTGTCAGGGAAGCGATCGCGCAGCTTCGCGCCGATGGCATGATCGAGGCGCGTCAGGGCGTGGGCGCATTCGTCATGGCGCCGGAACAGCGGACAGCCATCCGGATCGACCGCGAAGCGCTGAAAGACCAGCGCAACATGGAGCAGCTGTTCGAGCTGCGCAGCATTCTGGAGACCGAATCCGCCACCCTGGCCGCAGCGCGCTGCGCATCCGATGATCTTGCCGCAATCAAAGCTGCGCTGGACCGCATGGGTGGCGAGGAGCGCTGGGAGGATGGCAGCATCGAGGCCGATCTGCTTTTCCATCGGGCGATCGCCCGGGCCACCGGCAACAGCTACATCTACACCTTCATTTCCTTCGTCTGCGAGCAGATCCGCCAGTCGATCCATTATGCCCGCCTCACCAATCCGCTCCACGACCTGGTCGAGGTCAACGTCGCCGAGCACGTGCGAATCTACGACGCGCTCGCCGCGCATGATCCGCAGGCTGCCGGCGAGGCGATGCGCCGGCACATCGATGGTGCGGCATCGCGCGTAGGGGTCGAACTCACCGCGATCAATCGAGGCAAATGACCATGTCGCTCGGCCAGACCAAGGCAATCACCGATATCTGCCTGCTTGTCGAGGATATCGATCGCACCATCGACTTCTACACGCAGAAGCTCGGCTACCGGATCAGACGCCGGGCCGAGGGCTTTGTCGATTTTTATTCCGAGCGTGTGACGCTCGCCGCATGGGAACTGGATCACATCAATCGCCACTGCGGCGTCTCGAATGTCCGCTCACCGAAGCAGGCGCACAAGGCATGTATCGCCATGGAACTCGAAAGCGCCGGCGAGGTCGACCGGCTCTATGCCGAACTGTCGGACAAGGGAGTGCCGTTCGTCGGGCCGCCCGGCGACTATGTCTGGAACGCGCGCTGCGCCTACTTCCACGACCCGGATGGGACACTGTGGGAGCTCTACGCCTGGACCGGCGCGGGACCGGGCGACTATCACGACACGCAAGTGTGATCCGATCGCGACGGCCTCGCAGAAGGGCCGCGCCGCATGCAAACAAGTCCAACAAAGGAGCAAGAAGATGAGTGGGAACACATCGCAGTGGAATCGCAGATCGATCCTGAAGGCCGGCGCCGCCGGCCTGGCGGCTTTCGGGCCGGGACTTCAGCTGTTTGGCGCCAGCGCCTCGGCAGCCGCCAAGCTCGTCGTCCAGTATGACTGGCTGATGTCGAATGGCCAGATCGGCGACGTCGCAGCCGTCGCCAATGGCTACTTCAAAGAGGCCGGGCTCGAAGTCGAGTTCAGCCCCGGCGGACCGAACGCCGCCACCGTGCCGCCGGTGGTGTCCGGTGCCGCTCAGCTCGGCCAATTTTCCGAATCGCCTCAACTCTATGCCGCGCGGGCGAGCGGCGTTCCGATAAAGATCATCGCCTGCGGCTATCGCACCGGGCCTTATGCGCTGACGTCGAAACCGGCGAAGCCGATCCGGTCGGTGGCGGATCTGAAGGGCATGCGGATCGGCACGCAGCCGACCGCGCGCTTCGCCATCGACGCGATGCTCGCGAAGAACAAGATCGACCCTTCCGAGGTCACCATCGTCAATGTCGGGTTCGACAAGGCCCCACTCGTTCGTGGCGACGTCGATGCGATCGGCGGCTGGATCACCAACACGCAGGCGCTCAGCGTCGTCGGCGATGATCGCATCGATCTTCTGTTGTCGGAGCTGGGCCTGGCGTCCTATGCCGACGTCTACTTCGCGACCGACAGCGCCATCGAATCCGATTCCGAGACCCTGGCGAAATTCATCGGCGCGGTTGCCAAGGGGTGGGGCTGGGTCCACGCCAATCCCGAACAGGCGGTCGACAAGCTCGTCGCTGCCTATCCCGAGATCGACGCAGGCTGGGAAAAGAAGACGATCCCCCTGGTGCTGAAACTGTCGTTCGACGACAACACGAAAAAAGATGGATGGGGCACCTTCGATCCTGCCTCGATCGAGAGCCAGATCGCGCTGCTTGACCAGATTGGCCAGTATCCGAACGGCAGGCCGAAGGCCGAGGACGTCTATACGACTGAGATTCTCGAACTCAGTGCGGCTGAACGGCCGAAGCTCGGCGCGCCTGCGTCTTGATGGCCGCGCCGGCCATCGAAACCTCCGGGCTCGACGTCGGCTATCCCGGCCGGCACTCGCCCGTGACGGTGATCTCCGGTCTCGAACTGACAGTCGAGGCCGGGACGTTCCTGTCGATCCTCGGGCCTTCGGGGTGCGGAAAGTCGACGTTTCTGCGGGTTGTCGCCGATCTGCTGGCGCCACTCGCGGGCACGATACGCGTGATGGGCGAAACGCCGTCGGCGGTGCGCTCCGGCCGCGGCGTGGGCTTCGTCTTCCAGGACTCGACCCTTTTGCCGTGGCGCACTGCGCGCGAGAATGTGCGGCTGCCGATCCAGGTGGGCCGCCGCAGCCTGTCGCGCATGATAGACGACCGAGCCGACGAGCTGCTCGAACTCGTCGGCCTGTCGGCGCTCGGTGAGCGCCTGCCGCATCAGCTTTCCGGCGGACAGCGCCAAAGGCTGGCGATCGCCCGGGCGCTGCTTGGCGAGCCACGTCTGCTTCTGATGGACGAACCTTTTGGCGCTCTTGACGAGATCACCCGCGATCGCCTCAACGACGAACTGCTGAACCTTTGGCGGCGGACCGGAACGACCGTGCTGTTCGTCACGCATTCCGTTGCCGAAGCCGTCTATCTCGGGCAGCGCGTAATCGTGCTTGCGGCCCATCCCGGGCGGATCGTCGCCGACCACGACCTTCGTCCGCTGAAGGGGCCGGACAACAGATGCTCGCGCGAGGATCCGGCAATCGTCGCGGCGATGGCCAGGATGCGCTCCGCCCTTGGGGCGGCCTCGTGAACCGCGGCGCACTTTCGCCGTTCGCACAGACCGTGCTGCCGATCCTTGGCGCCGGCTCGCTCATTCTCGCATGGCAATTCCTGCTGCCGCTTGCCGGCGTGCCGGCATACATCGTTCCGACGCCGACCGCGATAGCGGGCGTGTTTGCCAGGAACGGATCGCTTCTCCTGTCGAACCTCTGGCCGACGGCCATCGAGGCGCTCTCCGGCTTCGTCCTCGGCAACCTCGCCGCAGTGCTGCTGGCGATCGTCTTCGTGCACAGCCGTACGCTTCAGGCAGCCTATTTTCCGGTCGTGCTGTTCTTCAATACGATCCCGGTGCTTGCGCTGGCGCCGGTCGTCATCCTCATCTTTGGCCTCGGCATGCTGCCCAAGATCGTGATCGCTGCAGTGATCTGTTTCTTCCCAACGCTCATCAACATGATCCGGGGGCTGGAATCGGCGAGCCCCAGCGAGCACGAGCTGTTCCGCGTGCTGTCGGCGACGCGCTGGGAAATATTCTGGCGCCTGCGCCTGCCGCGCGCGCTGCCAATGCTTTTCGCCTCGTTGCGGATCGCCTCGGCGACCGCGGTGATCGGCGCAATCGTTGGCGAATGGATCGGCTCCGACAAAGGTCTCGGCGCGCTGATCATCCAGGCGACCTTCAACTATCAGTCCGACCGGCTCTACGCCGCCATCGTGCTCTCATCGCTGTTGTCGATCGGGTTCTTCATGACAGTCGTCGCCACTGAGCGGTGGTCGGTTCGATACCGTTGACCGGCTGGCTCCCAGGGATGGCCGCTTGGCGTCGCACAGCGCACTTCGCTCTACCGCAGGCGAGAGTTGGCCTTCCCTGCGTCGGCCTGTAGTATGACCAGTGCTTGCAGGGGATAGAGGGGAGCTCGAGCATGGGGCTGGGTCGGAATTTCCGCCGTTGGGGGATGCGGGCCTTCATCGCCGTCATGGTGCTTTCGCCGCATGCGGCGTCGGCCGACACCATTACGCCTGACCGGATCGCGGCAGCGCTGTCGAAGCTCGAGGCACTCGCTGAAGGCATCGTCGCGGATGGCGGGGTGCCTGGTCTCGCCATCGGGGTCGTCCATGACGACAAGGTGGTCTTCCTCAAGGGTTTCGGACATCGCGAGGCCGGCAAACCGGAGGCCGTCGATGCCGACACGGTGTTCCAGATCGCCTCGCTCTCCAAGCCGGTCTCAGCAACGATCGTGGCGGCACTGGTCAGCGACGAGATTGTTTCCTGGGACACGAAAATCGCCGATCTCGATCCGGCCTTCCGGCTGTCCGAGCCCTGTCCGACTGGCGAACTCACGGTTCGCGACCTGTTTTCGCACCGCAGCGGACTTCCCGGCACTGCCGGAGACGACCTCGAGAGCATCGGCTACGACCGCGCCGAGATCCTGCATCGACTGCGCTTCGTGCCGCCATCGTCGAGCTTTCGCGCCGGCTATTCCTACAGCAATTTCGGACTGACCGAGGGTGCCGTCGCGGCCGCGAAGCCGACGGGCAAGCCTTGGGAGGAGATCGCCGAGGAGAAGCTCTACCGTCCGCTTGGAATGGCGTCGACCAGCTCCCGTTATGCGGATTTCCTCAAGCACGCCAATGGCGCCGCGCTCCACGTCAAGGTCGATGGCGTCTGGGCGGCGAAGATAAAGCGCGATCCGGATGCGCAGGCGCCCGCGGGCGGAGTCAGTTCCACGGCACGCGATCTCTCGCAATGGGTGCGCCTCGTACTCGGAAATGGGGTCTATGCGGGCGAGACACTCATTAAAGCCGACGCGCTGGACCAGACGCATGTTCCGCTGATGGCGCGCGGCAAGAACCCCGTCTCAGGCGGCGAGTCCTTCTACGGCCTCGGCTGGAATGTCGAATTCGGCCGGCATGGTCTGAGCTGGGGTCATGCCGGCGCCTTCAGCGTCGGCGCACGCACCCTGGTGACGCTCTTCCCGGAGGAGAAGCTTGGCATCGTGATCGTCGCCAACGCCTTTTCGACGGGGGTGCCGGAAGGGCTGTCCGACAGCTTCGCCGATATGGCCTTCGACGGAAAAGTCGACAAGGACTGGGTCAAGGCATGGGACGACACCTATGAGGGCCTATTCGGCCCGGCTGTCGCCGCCGCCAAGGCCACCTATGCCAGGCCGCCGTCTCCGGCAAGTCCGGCCGGACCAGCCGGCGTCTATAAGGGCCGTTATTTCAATGACTTCATCGGCGATGCGGTTGTGTCGAGTGAGGGAGACGGCCTTGTGCTCAAGGTCGGGCCGGGCGGCGCCCGGTCGTATTCGCTGGAGCATTTCGACCGCGACATGTTCCTGACGTATCCGGACGCCGAGACGCCGGACGCGCCGTCCGCCGTCAGCTTTGTCCTCGGCCCCGACGGCAAGGCGTCGGCCGTGACGATAGAGTTTCTCGACGGCAATCATCTCGGCACGCTGGCGCGCGTGGGTGACTAGGGTCGTGAGACGGTTGTCGGCTTCGCCGAGACGGAGCGGGGGCAGCGCCGGCGTCCGCAATGCGGCACTCAAACGGCATGGCAAAACCTTGACGGTTCCAGCCGCCGCAGTCTGTAATCGCCACTGACCCAGGCCGCACAGAAAGGCGCTATCCATGGAAAAGATCATCCTGGACTGCGATCCGGGGCACGACGATGCCATCGCCATCCTGCTTGCGGCCGGCAACCCGAACATCGACCTTCTCGGCCTCACCACGGTTTCGGGCAACCACAATGTCGAGAACACCACGCGCAATGCGCTGGCCGTATGCACGGCCTATGGCATCAAGGTGCCGGTCGCGAAGGGCTCTCCCGGCCCGCTCATCATCGATCAGGTGCTGGCCGTCGAGATCCATGGCGAAACCGGGCTCGACGGCCCGGTGCTGCCGCCGGCCTCGTTCGACCTCGACAAGCGGCATGCCGTCGACTTCATCATCGACACGGTCATGGCGCACGAGCCGAAAACCGTCACGCTGGTACCCGTCGGTCCCTACACCAACATCGCGCTTGCCGCGCGCAAGGAACCGCGCATCATCGAGCGGGTGAAGCGGGTCGTCGCGATGGGCGGAGCCTACACGCGCGGCAACATCACGCCAGCGGCGGAGTTCAACGTCTATGCCGACCCGGAGGCCGCCGACGTCGTGTTCCGTGCCGATTGGGACGTCACCATGGTGGGACTAGACCTCACGCACCAGGCGCAGGCCACCCCGGAACTGCAGAACAGGGTGCGCACCGTGGGCGGCCCGATAGCCAGGTTCGTCCTCGATATCTGGGAGTTCATCGCGACCACGCATGGCGGCCTGCTGCAGATCGCGTATCCCGCCGTCCACGACGCATGCTGCGTAGCGGCCATGATCGACCCGACCGTCTTCACCACCGAGAAGGCCGATATCCGCGTCGAAATTACCGGCCGCTGGACCAAGGGGATGACGGTCTGCAATTTCGAGAAGATGGGTGGCATGCACCATTTCGGCGGCACGGCGAGCGAGCAGACCGACTTCCGCCACACCGTGGCGATGAAACTTGACCATCCGAAATTCTGTGACCTGATCGTCGATGCGCTTGAGCGCCTCGCCAGCCAAAAGATTTGAGCCGCCTCGCAATTCCAGGAAAAGTGTGAAACGGTTTTCCGTCCGGAATTGCGTTAGATCAAAGCGAGCCGGGCGCTGCATCATCGAAGGGGAGCATCGAGGTGAACGAGAAAGCTAGTCCAAAGCCGCTCGATCCAAGGCCGATCGCGGAGATCGCCAGCTATCACGCCCATATCTACTACGCGGGGCAGTCTGAGCGGCAGCATGCCGAATGGTTGCGCCAGCGCATCGGCGAACGTTTCCGCGTGCGTCTAGGCAACTGGCGCGACGAGCCGGTCGGTCCGCATCAGCAGGCCATGTACCAGGTCTCGTTCGCCAACGAGATTTTCGCTTCGCTGGTTCCATGGCTGATGCTGAACCATGGCGGCCTCATCTGGTCGACCCGATCTGGATAGGGCGGCCGCTGGGGGTGAACAGCGAGGTGCTTGGCGACGAGGATGACGCGGAAGAGGCGCTGGAGGTGAATACGGAGCCGACGTTGGGGGCTAGCGCGAGGCCGCGTTCGGCAATGTGAGGCTCGGCCTCTTGAATCGCCTTCGCCTGCGGTTGGTCAAACGGGAATGGCCGGCTGCTTTGCGCCTAAAAGTCGGTCGTCAAGATTAGCTTCGTGGTTTCCTAAAAGCTGACATAACCTGCTCGCTCTCGGCTGCCGCCAAGTCCCGCACAGAAATCGGGTACGCGCGATCCATTGCTAACCTGCGCTCCTCGCGCCAATTCATCTGTAGCGGCGAGGCCGCCATAATGATCTTGGTCATGGGGAAATAGCTCTTCAGGACGTAAGCCGTCGAGATGGCCACGGCTTGCGCGTAGTCTCGTAAGGATGATTTCGCATGAGATGGGATGACGATTATAGAAACGGACGGTCTGCGAGTTGCATCGCTGATGAAACTTGCTCCATGGCTCGGGACCACGCCAATCTTCGCAATCAGATTAGGCCATCAAAACAGCAAATGGCGACGAGCAAATAGGGGGCGGCGCTCAATTTCGCTGCCAAATTCTGAACGGCGCATGTCTCACATGGGTCATGAGCGAGCGAGACGGTCAAGGACCACGGTCCTAGCATGTCTGCTTCGCGGCGAACCAGCCATCCGCCATCTGGCAACCAAATGTCCGCTTCGGGTCATTCCAAGACCTTATATTAGCTCCACCAGACTGAATGTCCGCTAACCTCATGGCAACGACAGAAGCTGCCAGTATCGTTCTGGTAACATTTAGGTCCGACGTGCGCCCCGTTGCAGACACCAGCCAGTCGGGTCATGAAGGGCTCGGATGAGCTCGGACGCCGCCTATTGCGCAATCGGGAGGGAAATCCTGCGCATGGGCGCGATCACGCCCGGTCTATGTAACTGCGACCCACCCGTGCGCGCCTATACCACGAAGAAGTCGTCCACTGTGAGGAATGTGCCCGGGTCCACGGCGGCAAACTTGACAGCCGCGGCTCCTCCTGCCCCGTCCACATCGAACAGCAGATCGCCGCTCTCCCTGTCGTAAATGATGTGGTCGCTGTCATCGATGGCGTGCTTGCCGACGACGAAAACCGCAGCGAAAAGCGAGCCGGCCGACAGCCCGGCGAATGCGGAGCTGTCCAGCCAGAACACATCGTCGAGCGCATTGAAGTCTTCTATCCTGTCGTAGTTCGCCGGCCCAAGCGCGTCGAACAAGAAGACATCCCTGCCCGCGTCGCCGGCCAGCCGATCGCTGCCGGCCCCGCCATTGAGAATGTCGTCGCCAGCACCACCCCGCATGTCGTCGGAGCCTGCGCCGCCGTCGAGGACGTCGTCACCAGTGTCACCGCGGATGCCGTCTGTGCCCTGACCACCGCTGATCTCGTCATCGCCAGCTCCGCCCTTCAGCCAATCGCTGCCCGCGCCTCCAATGATGTCGTCGGCGCCCGCGCCGCCGAACAGCTGGTCGTGGCCGGCACCGCCGTCGAGCGTATCGTTGAACGGGGTGCCGCTGATGCGGTCGCCGCCGCCCAGCGCGGCGACGAGCACGGCATGATCATAGCTTGCGTAGCTCATGATGTTTTTGGCGTCGGTCAAGGTGATGGATTCGGCCGGCGGAGTGACTGTGATCGTAATCGTCGCCACATTGCTGTTGCCCTGGCCGTCCGTCGCGTAAACCGTAAAACTGTCGGTGCCGATGAAGCCGGCCTCTGGCGTGTAGTCGAACAGATTTCCGCCCAGAAAATCCGCATGATAGTTCAGGGTAGTGCCATAGTGACCCTGGTGAAACGGGTAGTAGTTATCGTCGAAACTCGTCTCCTGCTCTAGCGTGCCGCTGTCCGGCCCGTCCACGACGATGAAGTTCAAGAGGTCGTAGTCGGCATCTGCCGCGCTGAAACTGACGTCGTCGAGAAATTGTTCCTGCGAAACCGACAAGTCCAGGTCGGCAACGGTCGGCGCGTGATTGACGAAGGTGTCGGGTTGAAGCACGCCTCCTTCCAAGATGATCTGATGCTGACCGTATTGGGTGTTTTCGCCGCCGAAATATTCGTTCGCCCCGATCCATGTCACCGTGATGTCGTCGGGGCCGTCGGCGCTGATCGAGACGATCTGGGCCGACAGGAAGGCCGCCTGGTCGGACACGGTGCGGAGAAAATTGCCTTCGTTGTCGAAGACCTGCGTTTCCAACGTCGTCCAGGTCTCGGTCCTGCCCTCGTGGGTGAGGCTGGTGATGGTGAAGAAGCCGTCGAAGACATCGACCGAAGCTAGTTCGATCCCACCGAAAGGGAAATCCGGCTTTGCCCCTTTCGGTCCGATTACGTCGCCGTCGGTTTCCGTAATGCTGAAAAGGACCGCGTCAGGGCTTGGATTGGGATTCTCGGGTTCGTTCCATACGATGAGTTCACTGCCATTGCTTAAGGTGGGCATCCTGTCTCTTCCTTGCCTTTGCGCCTGGACGTGCTGTGGATGCCCCCAATTTCCAAAGATAACATGTTACGCGAGACGGATCGGTGACAAACCCAACCGCCCTTCGCCTTCTTCGAATGTGGTTAATTCTGTCTCTCGGTAGTCCGATGGAGCTCCATGTCCGCCGCGGGGCAAGTTTGCCTGGTCGGCTGTGCGCCGCATGTCGGCCGTTCAGGCCAGCTTTGCCGCTTCCCGTAGGCAGACGTTGCCGATAGCGGAGCTGTAGGTCGAGGTTGCGCCGATATCGTTGAAAAAGTTGGCGTTGCTGCGGGTGTGAAGTCCTTTTTCGGTCCTCTTGAGCAGAAGAGGATTCGGCGATGATGTCCGCGGCGGCGAAAGGATTCGCTGGGGTGACTTCCTTCAACTCGGGCAAGCACTGGGACGGCTGCCTCATCCGGACATTGCGCATCAGGGCTACTATGTAACTGGGCAAGGCAGTCAGAGCGCTCGGTGCATTATCAGTGCGTCCACGAACCCCAGAATGGGGTGCTCGAAACCTTCCGGAATCGTTCCAATGATTTCGAACCCAAGATGACGCCAGAGCTTGACGGCGCGTTCGTTGGAACTGACCACGCAGTTGAACTGCATGGCCCGGAAGCCTCGTTCTGTCGCGTACCTCAGAGAGTGCTGACACATCGCCGTTGCAACGCCTCGACCGATCGAGTTCTGCGCGGTGACATAGCCACAGTTGGCGACATGAGCACCGCCGCCTAGTTGATTGGCTTTTAGAAAATAAGTTCCCGTCACCAGTTCGTTCATCTCTGCGACGAACACCTCGAGATTCGGAGAAAACCAGTAGGACAGCGCCTTCGATCGGCTCCAGTCAGGCGGTAGTGCGTAGGGTTCGCCTGCCCGCAAGACGGGCTCGAGTATGCTCCAAATGGCGTCTGCGTCGGCAGGTGCGGCACCGCGAATGGTCAGCAAAGTCTTGTACCCAAAGTTTGCGCGAACGGGTTGCGGCCCAGGTTCAGTCCTACCGTGGTAAGCCGGCCGCCTCGTACCCGTCGATGAAGTGCTGTCGATCCGCCTCGTACCGGAACGGTTGCGTGCTTGCCCAATGCTGGATCGAGAAATCCGGTTCAAGGCGAGGAATTCCCTTGCTTCCTCCTTGGCCTCTTCCATTTGCCCCAGCCGCGCCAGACCTGCAGCCAAGATGCGTTGCGACCCGAGCCGATGCGTCGCCTCATGCCGGAGTGTTTCGACGGCATTGGCGTAGTGGCCCGCCGCGTATTGGGCGAGCCCCGAGAAGCCAGTAGTACCACCCTGGCGGATGTGGATTGAGGCGAGTGGCGTGGCGCAGATGTTCGATACCCTCGATAGCCTATCCCTCGAATGCCCTTCAGTTGCCCCAGGAACGCCCAGGCATCGGCATGATTGGGGTCGATCCGAAGGGCCGTGGTCAGTTCCGCCGCGCCTTCATCTGGCTTGCCGTCATAAATCAGCACGTCGCCGAGAATTGCATGGGCTATGGCATTTTCAGGGTCAAGCGATACAGCGTGTTGCGCTGCCGCCAGAGCCAGCGAACGATGGCGCCCCGGCGCGCCCAGCCAATACGCCCACCCGAAATGGTGGCTCATCGCGAGCCAAGCGTGAGCATCGGCGAAGTGAGGGTCAAGTTCGATGGCTCTTTCCAAAAGCGCGGGAGCGGCCCTGTTGCTTTCGGGTGATTGGTTCACCAGCACGCGGCCGCGGACGAACAGATCATACGCTTCGAGACTTGCAGCCCTACGTGTGCTTGAGGTCGCAGCAGCCGGCAACACACCGGACAGGGCGTTTACAATCGTGCCGACAACCTCGTCCTGCAACGGAACACGTCCGCCAAATCGCGGTCGAAGCGGTCGGCCCAAAGGTGACTGGCGTCCGTGGCATCAATGAGCTGGGCGTTGATCCGGACCCTGTCCTTCTCTCTGCGCACACTTCCTTCAAGCACATAACGCACCCTCAGGTCCTTGGCGACTGAGCGAACATCGACTGACCTCCCCTTGTAAGCGAATGTGGAATTGCGTGCGACCACCAACAGGCCAGGCACTTTCAACAAGTCAGTGATCAGGTCTTCTGCCAGACCGTCAGCGAAGTACTCCTGCTGAGGATCGCTGCTCATGTTCATGAATGGCAGAACGGCAATGGAAGGTTTGTTGGTTATAACCTCGGCATTGGAAGTCACTACAGGCGTGCCCGAAACGCGGTAGATGCGAACTGGCAGGGCAATGTTCTTCACGGCCTGCGCTCCGAGATCTTCGAAACTCACGTTTATCTTATTTCGTACGTGGTCGTAGATCGTTCCGGAGATGAGGATGCCGCCTGCCTCGGCGGTGGTTTCCAGGCGCGCAGCGATGTTGACGCCATCGCCATAAAGATCACTCCCCTCGACCATCACATCACCTAGATTGACCCCAATGCGCAGCACAATATGGAGCTTCTCAGGCAGCGCGGCATTGGCGGAAGCCATCGCATGCTGCACGTCTATCGCGCATTGCAAAGCGTTGACGGCGCTAGCGAACTCCACCATCACGCCATCGCCAGTCACCTTGAAAACCCGGCCATGGTGCCTAGCGACCAACGGCTGCAGCACTTGCTTGCGTCGGACTTGAGTGTGGCCAGCGTCCCGGCCTCATCCGTTTCCATGAGGCGGCTGTAGCCAACGACATCTGCCGCGATTACGGCGGCGAGTCGACGCTGGATGCGTTCCTCGGTCATGTGCGCGATTGCTCTCGTCTGAAAGCAGTCCGGCAGTGTACCGACGCTTCGTGAACGAGTCTGTCAGGCCGGCCCCGCCTACCTCGGGGAAAGTCAGGAAGAGTGAAGAGCACTGGTCGTGGCTAATATCCGGTTTCTGGCAAAAGACCCCGGCTCACGAGGTCAGCAAGGGGTCAATTGGCGACCTCGGTCCCACTTGAATGTCTGGTATCGCTGTTCGAGCACCTAAAGCCGCCTGTCCGCCACCGGCCCCATCCACGACGTTCCAGACGTTATTGCTAGACGATGGCGATGCGGCCCCCACTCACCCCCCAGCCAATCGCGGCAGCAAAAAAATCTCCGACCCCGGCGGCAATTCCTTCGACCACGTATCCCGATAGATAACCCCGTCGATGGCGACCGCAATGCCCCGGTCGATATAGGGCTCCAGGCCGGGATACTGTTCAGCCAGCTTCCTGAACAGCTCCCTTATGTCCTTGGCCTCGATCTCGACCTTGCTCTGGCCGCCGGCGAGCTGGCCGAGCGATCCCCAGAGGGTGACTTCGACCATGGGCGCCGGATCCCCCTCTAGCCTTCCCGTTCCGCCTCGATCGCCGCGAGAATCCGCGGCGGCGACATCGGGATGTGCGTCATGCGCACGCCGGCGGCGTTCGACACCGCATTGGCGATCGCCGCCAGCGGCGGCACGATCGAGGTCTCGCCGACGCCGCGCACCCCGTAAGGATGGTTGGGGTTGGGGATCTCGAGGATCTGCGTGTCGATCATCGGCAGGTCCGAGCAGACCGGGATCCGGTAGTCGAGGAAGCCGGGGTTCTGCAGCCGCCCGTCCTTGCCGTAGATGTACTCCTCGTTGAGCGCCCAGCCGATGCCTTGCGCGGCACCGCCCTGGTACTGGCCCTCGACATAGGTCGGGTGCACCGCCTTGCCGGCATCTTGCACGACTGTATAGCGCAGGACCCTCGTGGCGCCGGTCTCCGGATCGACCTCGATATCGCAGATATGGGTGGCGAAGGAGACGCCGGCGCCGTCGGCGACGAGCTCGCTGTGGCCGGCGATCGGCCCGCCCGTTTTTCCTGACGCGGCCGCGATCTCCTTGAGGGACAGCGCAGCAAGGTTGCCGTACTTCTCGCCTTTGGCGATGGCGTGGCCCTTTTCCCAGACCACGTCGTCGACGGGAATGTCCCACATCTGCGCGGCGCGTTCGCGCAGGATCTTGATGGTGTTGCGGGCGGCCGAGATCGTCGCCATCGAGGAGGAGAAGGTGCCGCGGCTGCCGTCCGTCATGTCGTTGTAGCCGAGGCTGGACGTGTCGGCGACCACCGCCTTGACCTGCTCATAGGCGATGCCGAGCTCCTCCGCCGCCACCAGAGACAGCGACGCGCGGGAACCACCCACATCGACCGTGCCGACGGCAAGCGAGACCGAGCCGTCCATGCCGATGTTGAGGTCGGTGCAGGTCTGGCCGCCGAAGTTGAACCAGAAGCCGCAAGCCATGCCACGGCCCTGGTGCTTCGCTAACGGAGCCTTCATGTGCGGATGGTTCTTCGCCGCCTCAAGCGTTGGGCCGATGCCGATCGGGCCGTAGACCGGGCCGTAGGAGGATCTGGTGCCTTCCTGTGCGGCGTTCCTGATCCGGAACTCGACCGGATCCATGCCGATCTCCTTGGCCAGCTCGTCGATCGCACTTTCCACCGCAAACGCCGCCATCGGCGCCGACGGCGCCCGATAGGCGGCGGTCTTCGGCCGGTTGACCAGCACTTCGTAGCCGACCGTCCTGACGTTCTCGAGATTGTAGCAGGCGAACGCCGTCATGGCGCCGATCTCGGCCCACATGCCGGCATAGGGGCCGCAGGAATAGCGCAGCGTCGCCTCGGCCGCGGTGATCGTGCCGTCCTTGCGGGCGCCGATCCTGACGTCGATCGAGGTGGCGCTGGTCGGCCCCGAGGCGCGGAACACCTCGTCACGCGTCATCACCAGCTTGACCGGCCGGCCGGCCTTGCGCGACAGCGCCAGCGCCACCGGCTCGGCCCAGACATGGGTCTTGCCGCCGAAACCGCCGCCGATCTCCGACGAGGTGACGCGCAGCTTGGAGGCTTCCATGCCAAGCAGTTGGGCGCAGTGCTGGCGGTAGACGAAATGGCCTTGCGTGCAGACCCAGAGGTCGGCGGTGCCGTCGGAGCTGACGCTCGCCACGCAGGCATGCGGCTCGATATAGCCCTGGTGCGTCTGTTCGGTCTTGAAGGAGCGCTCGACGACGAAATCGGCCTGCCCAAAACCTTCATGGATGTCGCCATGGCCAAACTGCGTGCGCTTGGTGACGTTGGAAGGCTTGACGGGCTTTTCCTCGAGGCCCTCGGTGAAGATGGCGTCGTTAAGCAGGGGTGCCGTGTGCTTCATCGCCTCGTCGACATCGGTCACATGCGGCAGCACTTCATAGTCGATCTCGATCAGCTTCAGCGCCTGCCTGGCGGTGCGGGCGTCGACCGCGGCGACCGCGGCCACCGCATGGCCGTCATAGAGTGCCTTCTTGCGCGCCATGCAGTTGTCGAGGATGTCGTACATGGCGGCATCGCCGTCGGTGAGGTCGGGCAGGTCGGCCGCGGTGATCACCGCCTTCACGCCGGCGAGCTTCTCCGCTTTCGAGGTGTCGATCTTCCTGATCGTGGCGTGGGGGTGAGGGCTTCTCAGAACACGCCCGACCAATTGGCCTGCCATGTTGAAGTCCGCGCCGTAGCGGGCGCGGCCCGTCACCTTGTCGACGCCGTCGGGACGAATGGGACGCGTGCCGACGGAGGTGAAACTGCGATTGGAGTAACGCGGATCGAAATTCATCGTCACGCTCCCTTCATCACGCTGGCGGCGTCCTGGACGGCGCGCACGATCTTGTCATAGCCGGTACAACGGCAGAGGTTCCCGGCGAGGCCGAAGCGGATTTCCTCCTCGGTCGGGTCGGGATTCTTGGCCAAAAGGTCCTTCGCCGCGATCAGGAAGCCCGGCGTGCAGATGCCGCATTGCAGCGCTGCGTGCTCGAGGAACTTCTGCTGCAGCGGATGCAGCCTGTCGCCATGCGCCATGCCCTCGATGGTCTCGACGCGCCGGCCCTCGGCTTCCGCGCCGAGCACCAGGCACGAGCACACCAGCCGGTCGTCGAGGATGATGCTGCAGGCGCCGCAGTCGCCGGTGCCGCAGCCTTCCTTGGCGCCTGTCAGCCCGAGGCGGTCGCGCAGCACGTCGAGCAGCGTCTCGTCAGGTTGGCAAAGGTACTCGACATTGTCGCCGTTGATTGTGGTTGAGACTGCTACACCAGCCATCATTTGCCTCCTGCACGTGTATAGGCGGTCATGGCGGCCCGCCTGGCCAGCACGCCCGCAACTTTTCTTCTGAACTCGACGGTGCCCCGCTTGTCGTCGATGGGGCGACAGGCCCCGGAGCAGACCTTGGCAAGCCGCTCGAGTGCTGCTTCGTCCAGCTTCCTGCCGATGAGGGCCTCGGCGGCCTCTTCCACCAGCAGCACCGTCGGCGCTACGGCGCCCAGTGCCACGCGGGCCGATTTAACGACACCTTGTTCATCCAGCGTCAGGTTCACCCCGGCGCTGACCACGGCGATGTCCATCTCCGTGCGTGGAATGAAACGCAGATAGGCATCGCCGGAGCGCGGCGCGCGCCTGTCGAGCAGGATCGCCTCGATGATCTCGCCCTTGGCGAGCGACGTCTTGCCCGGCCCGGTCGGCACTGCCTCTACCGCGACGGTGCGCCTGCCTGCTGGCCCGGCTATCAATGCCATGGCGCCGGCGGCCACCAGCGCCGGCACGCTGTCGGCTGCCGGCGAGGCGTTGCAAAGATTGCCCGTTATGGTGCAGCGACCCTGCACCTGTTTCGAGCCGATCAGCTTGGCCGCTTCGACGACGCCCGGCCATTCCCTCTTCAAGGCCGCGCTCTCCCCCATCAGTGCGCAGGAGACCGCCGCACCGATGCTGAAGCCCTCCGACGTTTCCCTGATTTCGCTGAGCCCATCGATCGCCTTGATGTCGACGATAAGGTCGGGCTCGATAAAGCCGCCTTTCATCCTCACCAGGAGGTCGCTGCCTCCGGCGAGAATGGCGGCCGTGCCAGACGAGCCGGCCAACTGGCCAACGGCATCTTCCATTGAAAGCGGACGTATGTAGCGCATCGTCTCCCCTTGATCATCGCAATTCTATCGGCCTGTTATAGAGCCTTGGATCGGAATGGTCATCCAGTTCTGCATCAGCAGCGATTAGGCCAGGCGCCGCAAAACCCGAGTCCCAAATCTACCCGAACTGGCGTGCGCCCGTG
The DNA here is from genome assembly GCF_004792125.1 of Mesorhizobium sp. M5C.F.Ca.ET.164.01.1.1. Taxonomy (NCBI): domain Bacteria; kingdom Pseudomonadati; phylum Pseudomonadota; class Alphaproteobacteria; order Hyphomicrobiales; family Phyllobacteriaceae; genus Mesorhizobium; species Mesorhizobium sp. M5C.F.Ca.ET.164.01.1.1. The sequence goes on from NZ_SRTG01000001.1 coordinate 2,945,818, forward strand.
TCGGGACACTCTTGCAGTTCCGTCGGATCAACCACCTTCTGGTTCCCGATCGACGAGACGAATGGCAACATTGCACCCATATCGACCATCGGCGGTAGCCAGCTGATGGAGTCTGAGTCCTAGAGCCGCAGGGCGGCGGGCCTTTGCCGGCGCGTTCTCGACTCAGGGCGCCGGGCTGAACTGGAGCAATTTGAAACAATCGCCGCTTCCAGACTTCAACTGCGTCAGGAAGCGTTTCGACCGATCGATCCATTCCTGGTGCGACCTGGCATCGGCCTCGATCTCGTTGACCGGTCCAAGGTTAACGAAGCTGCGCCCCTTGCTGAAAAGCCAGCACGCACGGCCGAGAAGTCTCCTGCTGCGCTGGCGCAAGAGGTCGGCATCATAAAAGATGTCGAGCACCTCCTGCTTGATCTTTGCCTCCTTTTCAGGATTTGCGATCGCAACCGCGATCGAGTCTCCGCCGATCGCATCCTGCAGGTCCTTGTAGTCGAGGACGAGCTGAGTGGTGGCATAATTGATCTCGCTCTCATCCCGGACGATGTTGAACCACAGCGCGGGATCGAGTTCGTTGACGACGAACGATGCTTCGAAATCGCGCGATAGGTTCAGGATCTCGAACGCTTGAACCTCAACGTCGCGCTCTACCAAAAGGATCTCGGCGACCTGCTTGCCGAGTTCCGCCCCGTGGGCGCTGATCGCGGCATTCGTTCCACCGAGTTCGGGGCTGATATAAGGCCCGCCATCATCCAGCAGCGCATCGAATTCGCCAAGGTATTCGACGACGGCGGCGCCGCGAGCAATGCGCGCGGCCAGTTTGGCGAGAACCAGCTGGAGCTCCGTTTCGCGTTTGCGCTGGTCCTGATAATTCTGCTGGAAAAAGAAGATGAACAGAGAAACGCCAATACCGATCAGGATCACGCCGAGCTGGGAAAAGATGTTGCGATAATATTCCAGCAGCTTTTCACGATGGCGTATGTCGTGGCGGACATTGTGTGCCACACGAGCATTGACGATCAGCGAAAGGATCAGAAGCCCGGCACCGACCAGGATGAGGCCGCCGATGAGGAAATAGCCTCGCCCTGAGAAGGTGCTGAAATCCATTCGTTTGCCAGCTCGTTGAAGCCCGAGACCGCGCAGATTAATACCATTCGGCTTCAACACCTACATGTTCGTTGCGGGCGTCAACATCCGGAAATGACCCTTTGGGCCGTTTCGGAAACCGGGCCTTCATTGGTCGCGGTGATTTCTGGCAACCTTACCACCTCCCGTAAGCCATCTTGGATTAAACCAGCGGTCTGCCGGCCCGTCATACGGCAGCCGGGTGACATCCCAATGGCTGACGAAGCGCGCGTAGGCGTCCCACACCGGTGGACCGCCGCCGATGAAGACGACACGGCCGGCAAAGCGCCGGAGCGTGTCCTCCGGATCCATGCTGGAGCGAACGACGACAAGTTCCCGATCCGGGCGAGCAAAATCCGGAATGCTTGCGATCGTCTTGGGACCGGCGAGCAAGACGTGCCCTCTGGTGAGGTCGAAAAATCGTGCAACGTCAGCGACAAACTCCGGCGACCGGTTGCCTTCCCACGGAAGGCCACCATTGAGGCCGAGCTGCCCCGCTTGGCCGATGGCACAGACAACCCTAACGACAGTCTTCTTCACGAGTACTCCACCGATAGCCGGTCTGACCCCATTAGCGACGTTTGCACGTCATACGGCGCAACGTGTTTCAGTAAGGGGGTTGCGTCCGGCAACCGCCTCAACGCTAATATTTGCCTTCATCTCTCAATCGATCGCGCTGCCGTTCGCTATCACCCGCGCATCTTCATGTGATTTGATGGGGCCAAGGGCGCGCCTATCGCGACCCTCGACGTTCACTTTAATATAACAGCGACCGTCCATTTCCTCGACATCGATCGTTGTCTGCGCACGCTTCGGCAATGAGATGGCACCATTTCCGTCTGCCCGACGTGAGAAAAGCATTTCGCGGCACTTCGGGCAAATGCGGCATAGCAAGGTTGCAGCGGTGTTCGGGCGCCGAACGACCTCCGAAGCGCTCGCCTAATACTTTAGTTGTAATCTCTCCCGTGTTTGATATCGTGCCGGCGGGAGGAATTCAGATGGCGGTGGAGTGCACATTCGCGCCCCATATGGGCGTCTTTTCAACCATTGAACTGGATCTCTTGAGGGGTGTGGTTCGGGAAATTTTGCGGTCCGGCGAAGCGGAGCTTGACAACGAGGACGCCCAAATGATCGCGCGCGCGGTCATCGCAACCTACAAGGACGGCGCCTCGTGTCGCGAGGAATTGCTTGAAGCCGCCCGGATTGCCGCCAGGCGCTGCGCTCTCGACCATTTTTACGATCGAGCAGTCGGCTTATTCGCATAGAGCAATTCCAGGAAAAGTGTGAACGGTTTTCCGTCCGGAATTGCGCAAAAACAAAGAGATAGAGCGGTTCGGCGTTTCTGTGAAACGATGAACCGCTCTAGGATTTCGCATCTGACGCAATTCAGGGCGGAGTTACTCGTTCTTGCTCCGCTGGCATTCCGCGCACCGGTGCGGAGTCAGGTGCCAGACTTCTGATCAGAGGGCCCGAAGCTCATCGGCCGATCGATCGTCATTGTCTGCTTTCCGGCGCGTAGTGGAGAATGACAACACCTGACTTGAGCGTCCTCGTCTCCAGATGCTTCAGGGGTATCCGGTTCGGGCCGCCCTTGAAGAGCGGCGTGCCTCTCCCGAGAATGACGGGGTTGATCCCGAGGTGATACTCGTCGATCAGGCCGTGCTCCATCAGGGTTGCCGTGAGGTCGGCGCTGCCGAACACGAAGATGTCTCCGCCGTCCCTGGTCTTCAGCTTGGAGACTTCTTCCGCGACATTGCCGTTGAAGAGCTTCGTGTTGTTCCAGTCGGCGCTTTTCAGCGTGCGCGAGAAGACCACCTTCTCGATCTTGTTCATGAAGTCCGCGATCCAGCCTTGCTCGGACGGCCAATAGGCTGCCATGAACTCGTAGGTCACGCGGCCGAAGATCAGCGTGTCGGCCTTTTCCTGGGTCTCACGAATGTAGTTCTCGAGTTCTTCGTCGAAGACGAACCAGCTGATGTCCCTGTCCGGACCTTCGAAGAAGCCGTCGACGGTCACCATGTCCCATATGATCAGTTTTCTCATAGAACCCGCCTCTTCGTGTATCCCGTTTGTGAATTCTGGGCCCTATCCCGTGAAGCGGAAGCACATGTTGGTGATCCGCCCCGGTTCCGGGACCTCGGTTCTTCAGCCTGGCCGGCTCCATGCCGTTCTGACTGAAGAGGCGGATGCTGTCGCCGATGAGAACGGGCGCGACATGGATGAGGACCTCGTCCACAACCCCTAATTCGAGCCGACGGGAAGTCGCAGCATTTCAGTGGGATGCGACGAAGCGTTCCAGTTTGCCCAGAGTTTGCAATCCCAGTTCCACGGCACCGAAGCCCTTCGCCTCCTGGAACTCGGCAGCCGTGCTGAATACCATGCCCAGCGTTACCTTCGTTGCCCCGTCCTTATCCTCGAACGAGACCCAGGCGTCGGCATGTTTCGGCCCGTTCTCGCCCCAATGCAGCGTATAGCCGATCCTCTCCTCGGGCCGGGCCTCGTTATAGAGATGGTGGTTCGGGAAGACCGTGCCGTCAGGCGCGATCATGTCGAAAACCCATTCGCCGCCCGTGCGCAGATCGATCCTTTTCGTGCGACAGGAGAAGCCTTCCGGCCCCCACCATTGCGGCAGCGTTTCAGGGTTCATCCAGGCGCCCCACACGATGGATCGCGGCGCCTGGATTACCCGCTGCAGCACCATGGTTCGTTCGGCCGCGCCCGCGAGGTTGTCCAGGCCGGCACCAAAGCCTGCCCGGTAGCCTGCTTCCATGTCCTGCGCCAGCGATGAAAGTTGCACCGTCACGACCAGCCGGCTGCGCTCGTGCGTGCCTGAAAGATTTGCCGTCACCAGCGCTGCTGATTGCGTCACGCCTTCGCACGAGATTACCTCATAGTTCACACTGCACACCGCTGGTTGCAACACCAGCCAGCCATTCTCGCAGCGGATGTCCGGCTGGCCCTCTGCCTTGCAGAGCGAGATCTCGCGTCCACCCACCCTGGTGTCGGCCTCCAAGAACTGCACGGTGACCGAGGGTGATGGCGCAGCCCAGATCGCCCGCGCGGCCGGGGCCGTCCATGCCTCCCACAACGCGGCCAATGGCGCGGCCACGTCCCGTTCGAAGGTGAGTGTCGCAAAGCGGCCCTTCCTATCATCAGGCACCGCACGGGTCGCACTGTTTGTAGCGACGTTCTGCGTCATTCTTCGCTTTCCTTCATCACATTCATCACAAATGCGTCCAACCGGTCGAGCCGAGCCTCCCAGATGGCGCGCTGTTCATCGAGCCATGTCCGCACCGGGTCCAGAGCCTCGGGCACGATGGCGCAGGTGCGTATCCGCCCGTCCTTGGAGGTGGAGATCAACCCTGCCTCCTCCAGCACGGAAAGGTGCCGCATCACCGTGGGCAGACGCAGTCCCGTGGGACCAGCCAGATCCGTCACCTGCGCAGGTGTTTCGGCAAGCCGGGTCAGGATCGACCGGCGGGTCGGATCAGCGAGCGCGTGGAAGAGCAGCGATAGATCAGGATCATGCTTAGCCATGATGCTAACTATCGCGCGATCTATCGGCGGCGCAAGAGAAAACTTCGTCAAGTCGCTAAGTTTTTTCCGCCCAACGCGCCGAGTTCTTGGAGCAGGCGGCTTCGGTTGCCGAATCCGCTGAGAAGTTGCTCGCAACGATGCGAGCGCACCCCAATGCCTGCAATCGAAGACAAATTCCCGAAGCCGCCGTTCCGGTCGCCAATCCAAATCGTTGATCGAGATCCGGCGGAACCAGGATCGCTTTCGCATCCTCTACGCCAGTTGAGAGAGCATGGAGGTTCGACTGCAGCCCAGCCTTCACCCGCCACCCTTCGCGGACTTCGTCGCCCCAAACCGCAACCCGTCCATCAGCAGCGATACCAGCCGGCGCGAGCGGTCGCGCCAGTCCTTGGTGTCGGGCGCCGAATAGATGCCGCCCAGCGCGTGCAGAACGTCCGATGCGTCGACGTCGCTGCGGATCGAGCCGTCGGCCACCGCCGCCTCGATCAGCCGTCGCAAGGCAAGTGTCACCCTGCCCGAAACGTCGGAGAACAAGGTGGAATTGGTGTTGAGCAGGATACGCAGGCTTGTCGCCAGCCCGCGCTTGGTGGCGATGTAGTCGACGAAGCGCTGCATCCATTGTTCGAGCGCGACGTCGGGCGGATGGTGACGGGCGAGCTCGTCGGCGGCCGCGCACAGGCTTTCCACTTCGCGCCGGTAGACCACCTCGACCAGATGCTCGCGCGTCGGAAAATGCCGGTAGAGCGTGCCGATGCCGACGCCGGCCTGGCGCGCGATCTCCTCCAGCGAGGCGTCGACGCCATGCGCGGCAAAGGCCACTGCTGCGGCCTCGACCAGCGCGTCGCGGTTGCGCTGCGCATCGGCGCGCAGCGGTTTTGCCGCTGTCGCGTCGGCCTTGTCTCCAAGCGTGGCGGGCGGCTGGGAGGCCAATTTCTTCTCCAATGTCGATCGGGGCTTGAACCGGGTAGGGCAAGGTCCGGCGAGCCTGTTAATATAGTCACGGGATCGAGTATGTCATGTCCTTCGAGCCCGCAAGTCTGCCCTCGGCTGCGGCCGACTCCCATGCAGGTTGGCAAAGTCCCGTGGCATATGGTCGGGCACCGGCTAGAGCGGGATGCGTTCAAATGGACCTGGGCGTCCCGCGCCATCTATTTGTGTTAACCGCATTTCTGCAACGCCAAGTGAGGCCACTTGGGTGCAAAATGCTCCCATTGCAACTGTAGTACTAGGCAGAAAGGCCCAGCCTGAACTTGTCCGTATCTTTCATCCTGCCTTGCCTTGCGGCCAGGTGGTCTGTCAGCAGATTTTCTTCGATGGGCTGAGACATGAAAAACCCTTGAGCGCTATGACAACGCTCGGCGATCAGGAAATCAAGCTGCGCTTCGTTTTCCACGCCCTCTGCCAGAACGGTCAAACCGAGCGAATTGGCCAGGGCTATAATGCCTCGAACAATGTTCTGTTTTTTCTTCGACGCTTCCAGACCGCTCAAGAACGATCGGTCGATCTTCAACCGATCCAGGTTGAAATCGGCAAGGTAGCCGAAACTTGAATAGCCGGATCCAAAATCGTCGAGTGCCAGACCGACGCCGATATTTCGAATTTCCGTCAGCATGTTCAAGGCGTTTCGGCTGTTCTGGATAAATACCCCTTCCGTTATTTCCAGTTGCAGGCGCGAGGGCGGCAGGCCCGTTTGTCGCAGCACCAGAAGAAGGTGGGCGAAGTACGCATCGTTCTGAAGGCTTTTGCCCGAAAGATTGACCGAGCAAACGAAATCATCGGCAGAAACAGGCATCCATCGAGCTGCCTGCAGGCAAGCCTTGCTGAGCACAACCTTGTCGACTTCCAGTATCAGGTCGCCTCGTTCGGCAATTGGAATGAATGACATCGGCAGACGAATCGCGCCCGAAGCGGGGTCGCGCCAACGCACAAGCGCCTCGGCGCCAATCATGCGGCCGGTTGCCAGCTCGAATTGCGGTTGCCAAACCAGGAAAAACTCGTCGCAGTTAAGCGCCCGCTTGATACCAGCTTCTTCGCCGAGCTGCTTGTCGAACTGATTGAGGATTGCAGGCGAAAACGTCACGAAGCCGGAGCGCCCCTCCGCTTTGGCCACATAAAGAGCGCTGTCTGCGTTGCGCAACAGGGTGGAAATATCCGAGCCATGCTCAGGAAAACACGCCATGCCGATACTGGCTCCCATGCGCACGTGGTGGCCTTCGAGTTCGGCAAACCGGTTCAATTGCTCCCGAAGCCGATCTCCGAGAGCATCCGCTGCCGCGTGCCGGTCCCCAATCGCCATGATGGCAAACTCGTCGCCGCCCAAACGGATGGCGACCACTTCGTCGGGCCGTTCGACCGATTGCAGGATTTCTGCGACGGCTTTCAGCAGCAGATCACCGATGTGATGACCGAACGTATCGTTCACGCTCTTGAATTGATCCAGGTCTATCAGGAAAAGGCGGAGTTGTTTGCCGCCCAGCCTTGCCCGGTCCAGCATCATGTCCCTGTTGGCTGACATCCAGGCACGGTTCTTCAATCCCGTCGTCGCGTCGCGCCAGGCCAGGAATTCCAGTTTCTTTATTGTTTCCCAACGGCCGATTAGCAATACGGCAGTTCCGATCGCCAGCAGCGACAACACCGCCAGGGCGAACGCAATCTGGTAGTTGAATCTCTTCAGACTTTTTTCTGTCGAATAGAGATCTACGTTGATCTCATCTCCATATTTGTAATATTCGTCATTCATCCTCTCTACGAGCTGCTCGAGTTCCAGCCCCATTTCCTTCAGGCTGTTTTCGTCGAGAGGCAGCCCGGCCGCAATCATGGCATCAAGCCGTGTCACCGCGTCAACGACACGGGGCACGATACTTGCGTAGGCGGGAATTTCGCTCGCTGTCCCAGTGCCGTCGATCCGCTTGAAACGAATGTAGACCAGGTCGTTCGCCGCCGATAAGTGCTCAAGGCTGTCTGCCGACCCAGGGGCGGCCTGGGCGAGCGAAGTCATGTCCCTGAGGTGGGTTACATCGCGTATTGCAATGTGGAACTCGCGGATGGCGAAAAAGCCGAACCGAGGCAGCGAATATTCGATCTTGCTGAGGCTGAGAAACAGTATGGTGATCAAGACGGCTGAGCTGGCCGCTGCAGCCGCAATGGCGGTGCCGTAGGTGAGGGGAACGCGCCAGCCTCTCGATCCAAACCGTACCATTCGAGCCACGCCGGAGCTCGACTAGCCGCCGGACTCGAGCGTCTTGATCAGCCAGACCCATCGTGGCTTGCGGATTGGCGTATCAAAGGCAGGATAGTCCTTGAGCGGGTAGATCAGCCGGGTCGGACCCTGCGTGCGTCGGGTCAGCAACTTTCCATCCTGGCGGGTGGCAAGCAGGAGAGGACCTTCCGTCCAATCTTCGCGCGGAACTATCTGCACGTATTCGTCCACCGCCCGCAGAGCAACGGAATCCTCGCCTTCCAATCCAACGAGCTTGAGCACATCGCGGAACAGGACGCCTTCAAACGTAAGCTGCCCCTTTTCATATGGACTTGGGGTGGTGACCCTGTAGAGACCGAGCTTTTCCAGCTGTCGCAGCGTAACTGGAACTGACTTGCCGTTCTTCTGAACATTGAAGGCCACTGTGTCTGGCGGTTCCGGGAAATCAACAGGCTCCAGCGCCGGCGCCGGCAGAATGCCAATCGCCAAAACTGCCAGCATGACCAGACCGCGCTTAAACGGTAGAAGTGCTGTGTTGAGCAAGGATGACATGCAGCAATCCTTTTCTTCTCGATAGGCAAGCACCAGCCACTGCCTGACCTTCATTCGGCAGACTGGCACTGTGCCCACGAATGTTTAATTTTTCCGTTAGCTTTTGTTCAGGCCGCGGGAACAGCGGTGGGATAGTACTCCGACGCTGGTCCTTGAGGCCGCGATGGTCCGACCGTTTCAAACCGGCAGCGGACGAGCCAGCGCAGTGGAGCAGCGGTCTTATCGCCGCGGCTTCGGTCTTGTCTTCAAGCGCCGGCGGCGGCCACGAGGCCAATTCTCTGCAATGTCGATGGGTTTTGACCCTAAGGGCTTGAACCGTGCCGGCTCAGCCCCCACGTAATAAACGGAGGCGCCTCCGTTTTAGTGGGGCACCTTTATCATATAGTCAGGGGAGCCGGGATGTCACGTACTCAGAGCTTGCAAGCCGATGGCAGCGCAATCCCCCTCGAGGGGGAGATGTCGCCGAAGGCGAGGGGGGTCGGTTCGACTGGGCGCGGCCTCCTCCCTTGCGACAGTGCAGGTTGGCGCTTTACGCGAGGCGACCCCCTCTGGCCTGCCGGTCATCTCCCCCTCAAGGGGGAGATTAGCCCCCTCACCATCGCTTCGCCATCCCTTGGTGCTCTTGCCGCACCGCGTCAGCAACTGGAGCCAGACGCCCCATGACAAGCAAAACCCGAATTCCCATCCACCTTCAAATCAACGGACATCGCCATGAACTGGAGGTCGAGCCGCGCGTCACGCTGCTCGACGCCTTGCGCGATCGTCTCGGCCTGACCGGCACCAAGAAAGGCTGCGACCAGGGCCAATGCGGCGCCTGCACCGTGCATGTCGACGGCCAGCGCGTGCTCGCCTGCCTGACGCTCGCTGCCCAGGCCGAGGGCAGGGCGGTCAGCACCATCGAAGGGCTTGCCGAGGGCGACGGCACGCTGCACGCGGTGCAGGCCGCCTTTCTCGAACAGGACGCCTTCCAGTGCGGTTACTGCACGCCGGGCCAGATCATGTCGGCGGTTGCCTGCATCAGCGAAGGCCATGCCGGTTCGGATGACGAGATCCGCGAATATATGGCCGGCAATCTCTGCCGCTGCGGCGCCTATCCGCACATCGTCGCCGCCGTGCGCCAGGCGGCACTGGAGCTTGCGTCATCCATGGAGACCGCGTCATGAGGGATTTTTCGTATCTGCGCGCCAATTCCGTCGATGCGGCACGCCAGGCGGCGGCGCTGCCCGGCGCCATGCTGCTGGCCGGCGGCACCACGCTCGTCGATCTCGCCAAATGCGGCGTCGCCGAACCCGACACCGTGGTCGACATCACTCATCTCAAGGGACTGGATAGGATCACGGTCGACGACCGGGGCGCCATGATCGGCGCGCTGGCAAAGATGAGCAGCGTCGCCGACCATGCCGCCATCAAGAGCCGGTTCCCCGCCGTCTCGGAAGCGCTGTGGCAGGCGGCCTCGGCGCAGCTCCGCAACATGGCGACCATCGGCGGCAATCTGATGCAGCGCACGCGCTGTCCGTATTTCCGCGATCCGGCGAATTTTCCCGCCTGTAACAAGCGCACGCCCGGCAGCGGCTGCTCGGCGATCGGCGGCGTCACCCGTGGCCATGCCGTGCTCGGCACCAGCGAGGCCTGCATCGCCACCTATCCGGGCGATCTGGTGACGGCGCTGGTCGCCTTCGACGCAACAGTCCACCTCGGCGACCGCCAGGTCGCGGTCGACGACTTTTTTCTGCTGCCGGGCGCCACGCCCGACAGGGAGCATGCGATCGCGCCAGGTGAGGTGATCACCGCGATCAGCATTCCTGCTTCCGCGGCCGCCCAGCGCTCGACCTATCTGAAAGTCCGCGACCGGCAATCCTACGAATTCGCTGCCGCAAGCGCCGCTGTCGGCATCGAGTTCGAGGCCGACGGAAGGAGGATCAAGGATTTGCGCGTGGCGCTCGGCGGCGTTGCCACCAAGCCATGGCGCGCACGCGCCGTCGAAGAGGCGCTGAAAGGCAAGGTTCTGGAGTCTGATACGGTCCGGCGCGCCAGCCTGCTCGCCATCGAAGGCGCCGTCGACCATGGCGCCAACCATTACAAGATCGAACTGGCGCCGCGCGTCGTCGCCCGCGCCATCCTCAAGATGGGAGAAACGGCATGACCGTTCACGAGATCAGAACCAGACACGGCGATTCGAAGAGGGGCGATTCGAAGAGGGGCGACTCTTTCGACGGCGCCATCTTCGCGGAGGCAGTGGGCGGGCGGCTGTCGCGCGTCGATGGATCGGCCAAGATCACCGGCGCCGCAAAATACGCGGTCGAGCAGCAGCTCGAAGGGCTGAGCCATGCCGTTCTCGTCGAGAGCACGATTGCTGCCGGCAAGGTGCGTTCGATCGACACGGCAGCGGCTGAAAGCGCGCCGGGCGTGCTTTTGGTGCTTACGCCGGACAATGCGTTGCGCCTCAACACCGCAACCGACTGGCTGGGCACGCCGCCGCCGGATATTCCGTATTGCCCGCTGGCGCGCGACATCACTTTCAGCGGTCAGCATGTCGCGGCGGTGGTGGCAGAGAGTTTCGAGCAGGCCGTCGCGGCCGCGGCACTGGTCAGGGTCGCCTATGACGAGACGCCGGCGATCGTCGACCTTAGCGATGCGAAGGCCGGCGACGGCATTCCGATCGACGCGATGACGAAGGAGTGGGGCGATGCGCAGGTGGTTTTCGCCGCCGCCCCGGTGCGGATCTGCGCCGCCTACAACACGCCACGCGAATACCAGGCGCCGATGGAGCCGCATGGGCTGATCGCGCACTGGCAGGACGACCGGCTGACGGTGTGGGAGCCCAGCCAATGGCTCGACGGCATGGCGCGGACCTATGCCGAATGGTTCGGCGTGCCGTTCGAGAATGTGCGCCTGGTCTCGCCCTATATCGGCGGCGGCTTCGGCTCCAAGGCGTTCGCTTACGGCTATGGCGCGGTGGCGGCGATGGCCGCGAAAATGCTGGGACGGCCGGTGAAGCTGGCGGTCACCAGGCCGCAGACCTTCACCGCCTATGGCGGACGGGCGGCGACTCGCCAGACGGTGGCTCTCGGCGCCGACGCCGAGGGAAAGATCCAGTCGATCGTCCATCGCGGCGTCAACGAAACCTCGGTCGACGGTATGTGGGTCGAGCCGCTCGGTTCGGTGACCTCGATCATGTATGCGACGCCGAATTTCTCGTCGCGGCAGAATGTCGTGCGGGTAAACACGGTGGTGCCGGGGGCTTTGCGCGCGCCGGGCGAGAACCCGAGCGCCTTCGGCATCGAAAGCGCGATCGACGAACTGGCTTACGAGGTCGGCATCGATCCGCTGGAAATCCGGCTCAGGAACTACGCCGAGCAGGATCAAGAGGCGAAAAAGCAATGGTCGACACGACAACTGCGCGAGGCTTTTGCCGCGGGAGCTGAGGCCTTCGGCTGGTCGAAGCGCAGCCCAGAGCCGCGCTCGATGCGCGACGGCAACCAGCTGATCGGCTGGGGCGTTGCCGCCGGCACCTATCCGGTGCGGCGCGCCTATGGCGAGGCGATGGTGCGCATCCTCGCCGACGGCTCCGTCGAGGTCGAAAGCTCGAGCATCGACATGGGGCAGGGCACTTATACGATCCTGGCGCAGACCGCCGCCGAAGTGGTGGGCGTGCCGGCTGAGAACGTCGTGGTGAAGCTGGGCGACTCCCGCTATGCCCGCACCGGCGTCACCGGCGGTTCGCGGCTGGCCGGCGTGATGACCGGCGCCGTGCACAAGGCGGCGGCTGCCGCGCTCGATGAGCTGGTCGGGCTGGCGATCAGCGATCCAAATTCGCCGTTCCATGCGCTGCAGGCCAACACGCTGGTTGTGGCGAACGGCCGCATAAAGTCGCCGCGTGGCGACGGCCCTGAGGTCTTTATTGCCGAGCTGCTCGGCAGCGTCGGACGCAGCCAGATCGAGGCGATGGGCGACACCACGCCCGCCAATTGGACGGCGGAGGATCGCTATAAGAACAATACAACCATCGCGATGGCGCTGTCGCACACCGAGGGCGACTATTCCCGCCACAGCTGGTGTGCGCATTTCATCGAGGTGCGCGTCGACGAGGACTTTGGCACGGTTCGCGTGTCGCGCGTGGTGTCGGCGCTCGATTCGGGCCGGCTCTACAATCCCAAGCTCGCCGAAAGCCAGTGGAAGGGCGGCATCATCATGGGTATAGGCCAGGCGCTGCTCGAGGAAGGCATCGTCGACCGCCGCCACGGCCGCATCGTCAACAACAACCTGGCCGACTATCTCATAGCGACCAATGCCGACATTCCCGACATCGAGGTGATCTCGGTCGGCATCCCCGACCCGCATTCTTCGGTGCTCGGCGGCAAGGGCGTTGGCGAGCTGGGCATCGTCGGCGTGGCGCCGGCGATCGCCAATGCGGTGTTCCACGCCACCGGCAAAAGAGTGCGGGATTTGCCGATCACGCTGGAGAAGCTGATTTAGGGGTGAGACGGCGAAACTGCGGATCTCTCCCTTGTGGGACTCTTGCGGGGAATGTCTGGCGGGAGGCCTGTCCCTCTCAAGACCTGGGTTCCTCGCCCCACGAAAGTGGGAGAGGTGGCCGAGAAGCGGCCGGAGAGGGGGCTTTCGGCATGCGGGTCAGCGAAATTGCCATGACAAGCGGATTCAGCGACGTATCGTACTTCAATCGCTGCTTTCGTCGTCGCTTCGGCTATACACCAAAGAGCGCCAGATAGAAGCTGGACACCGATCCGTCGGCGAACTCACTTCTCCCCGCCCTGCTTGATGAAATGGCCGAGCAGATCCATCGGCACCGGAAACACCACCGTCGACGAGCGCTCACCGGCGATGTCATGAAGAGCCTCGAAATAGCGCAGCTGCATGGCTTGCGGTGTCTCGGACAGCATCTTGCCGGCCTCGACGAGTTTTGCCGCCGCCTGCTGTTCGCCGTCGGCATTGATCACTTTGGCGCGCCGCAGCCGTTCGGCCTCGGCCTGCTTGGCGATGGCACGGACCATGTTCTCGTTGAGGTCGACATGCTTGATCTCGACATCGGAGACCTTGATGCCCCAGGCATCGGTCCGCTGGTCGAGAATCTCCTGGATATCGCTGTTGAGCTTGTCACGTTCGGCCAGCATTTCATCGAGCTCATGCTTGCCGAGCACCGAGCGCAACGTGGTCTGTGCCAGCTGGTTGGTGGCGGTCATGAAGTCCTCGACCTGGATCACCGCCCGCTCGGCGTCGACGATACGAAAATACAGCACCGCGTTGACCTTCACCGAAACGTTGTCGCGCGAGATCACGTCCTGCGGCGGCACGTCCTGGACCACCACTCGCAGATCGACCTTCACCATCTGCTGAACGAACGGGATGAGGATGATCAGGCCGGGCCCCTTGACCCCGGTGAAGCGGCCGAGCGTGAAGACCACGCCGCGCTGATATTCCCTCAGGATGCGAATCGCCGCGGACAGGAACATGAGCACGACGAGCGCTGCTACCAGATAGGCCACGTAGCCGATGATCATTGCTTTGCTCCATCGCTTCTCAGATTGCGGCGCCGTATCGTCAGCACGAGACCCCTGACATCAGCCACCTCGACGCTGTCGCCCACTGCGAAGGGTTCGTCGGCCGTCGCCCGCCAGCGCTCGCCCCGGGCAAGCACGTGGCCCTCGCCGCCCTCCCAGTCGAGGACCTTGGCCGGCAGCCCTTGCATGGCCTGTGCGCCAACACGCGAAACTTTCTTGCGGGTCGCCCACAGATAGCTGCCGGTCAGCAGCGCCAGGCCGAGCGTCAGGACGGCGGCGGTGCCGATAACGGCCCAGGACATCTCGAAGCCGGGTCCCTCGATCCTGAGCAGCATGGCAGCGCCCAGCAGAAACGCAGCCACGCCTCCCAGCCCAAGGACCACTGTGGGATTAAAGACTTCGACGACGAGGAAGATGATGCCGAGCAGCATCAAGGCAAGGCCGGCATAGCTGATCGGCAGGAGGTTGAGCGCATAGAGCCCAAGCAGCAGGCAGATCGTGCCGACCACGCCGGGCGCAACCGCACCTGGGCTGGTGAACTCGAAGACGAGACCATAAACGCCGATCAGCATCAGGATCACGGCGATGTTCGGGTCGGTGATGACGGCGAGAAGCCGGATGAGCCAGCCGGGCTCCAGCGTTTCAACCGGCAACCCTTTGGTCGCCAACACCTCTTTCCTGCCGGCTATTTCCACCGTCCGGCCGTCAGCCAGCTGAAGCAGTTCGGTCGTGTCGCGGGCGACGAAGTCGACGACACGCTCCTGCAGCGCCGCGTTGGCCGACAGGCTGGCCGCCTCGCGCACCGCCTTTTCACCCCAATCGGCATTGCGCCCACGCAGTTCAGCCAGGCTGCGGATCAGGGCAACCGCGTCGTTCGTCGCCTTGGCGATCATCGCATCGCCCGCCGGTGGGCTCTTCGGGTCCTTGCCGGCTTCTGGGGCATTGTTCTTGTCGTCGCCGCCGGGAAAGGATGGCAGCGGCCCGCCCATCTCGATTGGCGTTGCCGCGCCCAGATTGGTGCCGGGCGCCATCGCCGCCACATGGGTTGCGTAGAGGATGTAGGTTCCGGCGCTCGCCGCATGCCCGCCGGCGGGCGCGACATAGCCGATGACGGGAACCGGCGAGGCGAGGATGTCGGCGATGATCTCACGCATGCTGGTGACCAACCCGCCGGGCGTGTCCATCTGCAGGATAAAAACCTCGGCGTTCCGCTCTGCGGCCACCGCCAGCGCTTCCTCGAACTGCATGGCGCTCGCCGGACCGATGGCGCCGTCTATCTCGATGCGCAGCGCAGTCCTCTCCCGGCCGTTCGCCTCTCCGGTTGCGGAAGAGGAACAAACAGCCACAACGGCTACAAAAGCCGCGGCAATCAGGGCTACACGCGCGAGTTTCACGCTCAAAGCTCCCTATCAGGGATATGGGCCCGATTTTGCCGAAATCCATGACATGGCGGCGGGTGAAAGCAGCTGTGCGTAACCCGTTGGCAGGAAACGGGTGGTTTGCACGCGCTGTTTCACCCATCTCTGATGGCAGAAGAGCCCAAAGGAGGAAAAGCCATGACCCTTCATTCGATAGGTTCGAAGGCAGCGGTCCCATCGGCGGAAGCGCGGGTCGCCGGATATGATTGGCAGGCATTGGCCGAGGAAATGAGCGGCTATGGCTGCGCGGTGATGGAAAAGCTCCTGACGCCGCAGGAGTGCCGAGAGATCGCCGGGCTCTATCCCGACGAAAGCCATTTCCGCAGCCATGTCCACATGGCGCGGCACGGCTTCGGCAAGGGCGAGTATCGCTATTTCCGCTATCCCTTGCCCGACCTGATCGGCGGCTTGCGCACCGCACTCTACCCGCACCTGGCCGCGGTCGCCAACGACTGGAACGCGCGCATGGGCATCGCCCAGCGCTACCCGGGCGAACACGCCGCGTTCCTCAAGCAATGCCACGAGCAGGGCCAGACGCGGCCGACGCCCCTCCTGCTGCAATATGGTCCTGGCGACTTCAATTGCCTGCATCAGGATCTCTACGGCGATCTTGCCTTCCCGCTGCAGGTGGCGATCCTGCTGTCCGAGCCGGATAAGGATTTCACCGGTGGCGAGTTCGTGCTGACCGAACAGCGTCCGCGCATGCAGAGCCGCGCCGAGGTGGTGCCGCTGCGCCAGGGCGATGCAGTCGCTTTTGCGGTCCACAATCGCCCGGTCCAGGGCAGCAAAGGCAGCTACCGCGTCAATCTCAGGCACGGGGTCAGCCGGATTCGCTCCGGCATACGCCACACCGTGGGCATCATCTTCCACGACGCGAAGTAAGGGTTGTAGACTTCCTTCTCCCTTCTCCCCTTGTGGGAGAAGGTGGATTGGCGCGCAGCGCCAAGACGGTTGAGGGGTGTTGGACGGAGCGCCGTCGTTGCCAAGCTGGAACACCCCTCATCCGTCGCCTTCGGCGACACCTTCTCCCACAAGGGGAGAAGGGTGAGCCGCGCGAGGCGCAACGTTGGAAATCAGTGCATCGGACCTCCAATTTTTCGAGTCCTAAGGACAGGCGGACAAGGCGATCGCGGAAATTCGAAATAAAAAATTTCGCCCACAAAGATCTTTGTCATCCAATCGTTAACCAAGGTTCATACGATGAGCTATGTTGTTTCTCGGCCGGCGTTCGCTCGCCGGGCGGATGACTGTTGATATCTGCCAAAAACTGAAAACTAGCTATTTTTTTGCGCAGTATAGTCGGGGGATCGCGATTATGTTTCCAGCAAGCTTTGCGCTGCTACGGCGCAAATGGGCGAAAATAGCGGAATCAAGTGGCGCCCTCACGCTCGCTGTTGCCTTGATGATCGGGGCCGCTGCACAAGCCGAGCCTATTCGCGGCGCCGGATCGACGCTAGCCGCCCCGATCATCGGCAAATGGGCGACGGCCTACGAGAGCGCCCGCGCCGATGGCGGCGACTATATCTCGCCCGATTGGAAGGTTGATTATGAAATCGTCGGCTCGCTCGCCGGCGTCCTGCGTCTCGACCAGCCGGACATGGACTTTGCCGCGACGGATGCGCCGATCAATGCCGCCGACCTCAGGAAAGCCGGCCGCCAGCAGTTTCCGATCGTGATGGGCGCCATCGCCGTCGTCGTCAATCTCGACGGCATCGGCCCGGGAAGCCTTCGCCTGACGGGGCCGCTTCTGGCCGACATCTATCTGGGCAAGATCCAGTCGTGGTCCGATCCTGCGATCAAGGCGGCGAATCCGGATCTGACGCTCCCCGATCTCAGGATCAGCGTCCTACACCGCAAGGATGGCTCCGGCTCGACCTTTGTCTTCACGGAGTATCTGTCGGCGGTCAGCGACGAGTGGAAGGCCAAATACGGCGCCGATACGCTGATCTCGTGGCCGCTCGGCGCCGATGCGGAAGGCACACAGAACCTCATTCGAGCCGTGCACGACACAAAAGGCGCGATCGCCTATGCCGAATCCGGCCAGGCCCACCGTGCAAGCCTTTCCTACGCGCTAATCGAGAACAGATCCGGCAAGTTCGTCAAGCCGGAGCCGGAGGGCGTGCAGGCCGCCGCGACATCCATCGACTGGGCGCAAACGACCGATTTCTTCGCTTCGCTGACCGATCGAGACGGCGACGCCGCCTATCCGATCAGCACGGCAGTGTTCGCGATCGTTCAGGTCTCGGGCCGTTCGGAACATCGCTATCGCCGCGTGCACGACCTTTTCCGGCTCGCCTTCGCACAAGGTGCGGGCGATGCCGCCGCACTCGGCTATGTGCCGCTGCCGAAGACGCTCGTCGATCAGGTCGAACAATACTGGGCAAGGCAAGAGCCCGTCGGAAACTGAGCGGAAGAGCCAGGCTGCTGCTTCGCGCAGCACCTGAACTGAACGTCATATCGCGCCGTGGTGACGGCTTGTTGGGGACTGCGTGACATGGACATAGATATCTTCAAGGACATCCTCGTGCCGGTGATCGGCGGGTTGGGCATTTTCATGCTCGGCCTCGACTTCATGGCAAACGGCATCCAGGCGCTGTCGGTCAACCGGATGCGCGCCTTTCTCGCCAAGGCTGCCGGAACGCCGATCAAGGGCGTGCTGGCAGGAACATTGATCACCGGCGTCATCCAGTCGTCGACGGCGATGAGCGTCATGGTCGTCGGCCTGGTCAATGCCGGCGTCATCGCGCTTCGACCGGCGATCAGCGTGATCATGGGCGCCAATATCGGCACCACGCTCGGCAACGGGCTCATCGCCCTGCCGCTCGGTCCGCTCGGATTGATCCTGGCCGGCGTGTTCTCGCTGGTCTACTGCTTCGCCAAAAGCGAAAAGGTCAAGAACATAGCGCTCGCCTGCATCGGCTTCGCGCTGATTTTCTATGGCCTCAACCTGATGACCGGCGGCCTGCGTCCGCTTCGCAACCTGCCCGAAATCATGGCCCTGCTGCAAACCCTCACGGCCGACTCCTATCTCAACCTTCTCAAATGCGTGTTCATCGCCGCCGGCGTGACCGCCATGATCCATTCGTCCTCGGCGACGATCGGCATTGTGATGGGCCTTGGCGCCGCCGGCATTCTCGACTGGACCACCGCCGTCGCCTTCTCGCTCGGCGCCGATCTCGGCACCACGTTCACCTCGTGGATGGCTTCGCTCAATCTTTCGAAGAACGCCAAGCGCACAGCTTACGCGCACATCTCGTTCAACATCATCGGCGTGTCCATCACCATCCCGCTGTTCTTCGTCTCCATCGAGATCCTGGGATGGGTCATGCAGTTCTTCGGCGGCGATCCCGCCGTTCCGGTGATCGTCGACGGCAAGGAGACCTTCCCCCTGGTGCCGGTCGCGGTCGGCATCTACTCGACCTTCTTCAACGTCTTCAACACATTGTTGCTGTTCCCGTTCATCGGCATGTTCGAGCGGGTTCTGTCGCGTGTCGGCCACACGGATGCCGAGGACGCCGAGGATTTCTCGACGCCGAAATTCCTCGACCGCAAGCTGGCCGGCGATTTTGCCAAGGCCGTTCCCGCCGTTCAGCAGGAGACGGCTCGTCACCTGCAAGCCGGCGCCATGTTCCTCGACATCGCACGCTCGTCCAAGAGGGCGCCGTCGGATCCGGGCGAGCACTATCTCGCAACCGACATCCTCAGCCGCGATATCCGTGCCTACACCGCCGAACTGATGAAGGAGGATCTGCCTTACGACCAGCTCGACCTGATCGCCAGCCTGATCGAGGAAGCCGACTTCACCGCTGCCCTGACGGAATCGATGCATCAAGTGGCGCGCCGCGTGCGGCGCGAGAAGTTCAGCAGCCCGGCGCAGGCCATCGTCAACGTCGCGTTGAGCAAGCTCGATGCTTCGCTGCGGGAGATCTTGCCGACTTACGGCATCTCCGACCCGAATCTGCCGGCCGGGCATGTCAATCTTCCGGAGGTCGAGGAACTGCGCGCCCGCACGCTGGCGCTCGGACCGAATGCGGGCGCCGCCGAACGCGGCACGATCCTGGCCCTGCTCGGTTCAATCGAGCGAGCCGAAATCCTGATCCAGCGCATCGATGCCGAGCGCAAATCGGTCAACCGGCAGAGCGTGCTCGCCCGTGCCTCGGCACGCAAGGAAACCAGGCCGCACTCGATGGGCGACCCCGGCCTTAGCCCGGTTCCGGCCGAGTAATGGTCAAGGCCGGGCAGCAGGGCCGCCCCTTTCCCTTCTCCCCTTGTGGGAGAAGGTGGATTGGCGCGTAGCGCCAAGACGGTTGAGGGGTGTTGGACGGAGCGCTGTTGGCGCCAAGCTGGAACACCCCTCATCCGACCGAGCTTCGCCCGGCCACCTTCTCCCACAAGGGGAGAAGGGAGAGCGATGGGTTTTCGCTCACGCCTGAAACAGCGCCAGCTCTTCGGCGGTGAGGTGGCGTGCCTTGCCCTTGGCGAGCTTGCCGAGCTGCAACGGACCGATCGCCACCCGCACCAGGCGAAGCACCTCGACATCCTGCGCACCGAGCAGCCGGCGAATGTGGCGGTTGCGGCCCGCGCCGAGGGTGATTTCGAGCCAGGCGGTGCTGGTGCCGCTGCGCAGGATTTCGATCGACCGCGCCCTCAAATCCTCGCCGTCGACCGTCGCGCCGGCGCGCAACCGCGCCAGCATGGCCTCGTCGGGCAGGGCGCCGATCTGCACGTGATAGATCTTGGCGACGTGAAAGGCGGGGTCGAGCAGACGCTGGGCGAAGCGCGTATCGTTGGTCATCAGGAGCAGGCCTTCGCTGGCCTTGTCGAGGCGGCCGACCGGCGACACGAAGGGCAGGGCGACCCCGGCCAGGCAGTCATAGACGGTGCCGCGGTCCTGCGGATCGTCGCGGGTGGTGACCAGGCCGCGCGGCTTGTTGATCATCAGATAGACCTTGCGCTCGGCGACGACCCGGCTGCCGTCGACCTCTATGCGGTCGCGGCCGGGATCGACGCGCATCGAGCCGTTGCGCACGACTTTGCCGGCGACCCGAACGCGCCCTTCGGCGACCAGAACCTCCGCCTGCTTGCGCGAGCACAGGCCGAGTTTCGACAGCGCCCGGCAAAGGCTGACTCCTGGCGGATTGGCTCCGGCGCTAGGCGGGAGGCGTGGCCGGCCGGTGTTCGGCCGTGGCGTCATTTGCTTGCGTGAGCGTTCCGGCAAGGTCAGGACTTTCCCGCCAGCCCATCTCCAGCCTGGGCGAGCGTTTCGATGCCGTCGCCGAGGTGTTTTTTCAAGACGCGAACGGCGGCCTCGGCGTCGCGATGGCGGCAGGTCGTCAACAGGTCGCGGTGCTCCGACTGCGAGCGGCTGCGATAGTTGAGGTTGGACAGGAGAACGCGAACGTAGCGGTCGGCCGCATTGTGGTGGGCTTCGATGAGGCCGAGCAGCCGGGCGTTGCCGCAGGCGCTGTAAAGCGCCAGGTGAAAGGCGCGGTTCAGCGTCCCCCAGCGGCCGACATTCGGCTCGGCATCGATCTGGTTGAGCACATAGCCGGCCTCGTCGAGCTTCTCGTTGCCGAGCTTCGGCACCGAGAGCCGCAGCGCTTCGCCTTCGAGCAGGGCGCGGACCGCAAAAATCTCCCTGATCTCGGCAGCCTCCATCCTGGCGACATGAGCGCCCTTGGTCGGATGGATCGAAACGATGCCTTCGGCTTCGAGCTGGCGAAGCGCATCGCGGACCGGCATGCGGCTGAAGCCGAAGCGCTCGGCCAGGTCGTCCTGGCGCAGTGGCGTGCCCGCCGCCAGGCTGCCTTCGGCAATCGATTCGCGCAGCACATTGGCCACCTGCTCCGCCACCGTCAGCGGTTTCTGCATCAAGCCGTCGACAAGTCCGCGCAAACCATTCTCCCCGTCATCCTGCGGACCTTGCCTAACAGAAAGCAGCTAGGGTGGATATGTGGATTCTCGTATACGAGTATCCCAGCGTGGCCGGTGATGCCGCGTCACGCCGCTGATGACGCGGATCATGGGCCGGCCCGCGAGCCCTGCTGCGCGGCTTCGGTTCCGCTATCATCGCGTGTTTGAAAATTTCCTGACGCTCTACCGGACGGACACCGTCTCGGTGGCAAAGCGCCAGGAGATTTGCGGTCAGGAAAGCGGTCGCCAGCCTCGGACGCGCCGCTTGCCTGGCTCCAACGTGGTGCCTGGCTGATCGTCGAGGCACCACGATCGTCAATTCGACCTGGGGTCGTCCAGCGTCTCGATGACGAAAGACGCGGCAATCAGGTCGTCGGCATCGAGCCGCAGGGAGCCTTCACCTCCTCCCATGACGGCGGCGACCTTCTGAAAGGTTTTCATCTCATGCTCGGTAATCCGGGCGCTTTGCATCCTGGCTTTGAGATCACCGACACGCAGCCCCAATGTGTGGGACGTTCCAATTTCACGGTTCGACATGACAATATGCTCCTCCCAACCATGCTTTTGCCTCCCCACCGGTATTCGCCGTCGCCTTGCTTAAATATAAGGCATCGCGAATACAGCGCCCCGAACGCGTGGTGCGAGGGAAGGTTCCAGCGCAACACGGTCACGAAATAATACGGGCGGCCGGCGGACTACCTGCAAGAAGGTGGCAAGTCGCTGGGCACGCTGACGGTTTTTCTTCAACCGATAGGATACACAGTGGAAAGGTGGGCTCAGAACGATTGACTCTATCCTCCCGGGGAGGATACGAAAGCAGGCATGTCCGAAGGCGTCCACCGTTCGCATCCCGCTATCGTGAAGCGTCTGAAGCGTGCGCAAGGCCACCTTGCGGCGGTGCTTTCCATGTTCGAGGCGCATCGTCCTTGCGTTGACCTGGCGCAGCAGCTCCATGCCGTGGAAAGCGCCATCAGCGGCGCAAAGCGCGAACTGATCCACGATCATATCGAGCACTGCCTGACCGACACCGCCGAAGCGGGCGGCAACTCGCTGGTGGAACTCAAGCAACTGGCGAAATACCTGTGAACAGTCAAATACCTGTGAGCAGTCTCGGCGCACGCATTCTCGACTGGCTCGGTTTCGGCTCACACGATCACGGGGCGCATGGTCAGGAGCACGGCTCGCATAGGCATAGCCACGGGGTCATCGATGCGACCATAGCGACGACCGACCGGGGCATTTGGGCGATAAAATGGTCGTTCGTCATCCTGGCAATCACCGCGGCGACGCAGATGGTCGTGGTGGTCCTGTCGGGCAGCGTGGCGCTGCTGGCCGACACGATCCACAACATCGGTGACGCCACCACCGCCATTCCGCTGTGGATCGCCTTCATGCTAGCCCGGCGTAAGCCGTCGCCGACCTTCACCTACGGCCTGGGCCGGGTTGAGGACCTGGCCGGGATCATCATCGTCGGGATCATCCTGTTCAGCGCTATCGTCGCCGGCTATCAGGCCATAGACCGTTTGATAAATCCACGAATGGTGACGCACCTTGGTTGGCTGATGGCGGCAGGCGTTGTCGGCTTTCTCGGCAACGAGGCCGTCGCGGTGTTCCGCATCCGCGTCGGCCGAGAAATCAACAGCGCCGCACTCATTGCCGACGGCTACCATGCCCGCACCGACGGCCTGACCAGCCTTGCCGTAATCATCGGGGCGCTCGGGGTCTGGCTCGGTTTTCCGCTGGCCGACCCGATTGTCGGCCTGCTCATCACGCTTGCCATTTTCGGCATCGTCTGGCAGTCGGCCCGCTCGGTTCTGACCCGCATGCTCGACGGTATAGAGCCTGACGTCATCGGCGAAATCCACCATGCCGCCGCGCATGTGCCTGGAGCCTGCATTGTTGAGGCCAAGGCGCGGTGGATCGGTCACAAGCTGCACGCCGACATTGCCATCGCCGTCGAAGAAAACCTGCCGGTCTCCGAAGCGAAAAAGCTCATGGCAGCTCTGGAAGACGAGCTGTTCCAGCACATGCCGGCGCTTGCGGCTGCCAATATCAGATTGGCGAGTGCGGATGCGGATCATGCTCACGGCGAACACGACAGGCACTAACGATCACTTCGACCGGCTCGTTTCCGTTAGCGTCAGCATCATCCACTTCCTCAAGGAGCACTGACCGCAGGCTGCAGACGAACGCCGCCCTCGGCGATGGATGCGCCGGGCGCGCTCAGCGCTGTTGCAGCGGCAGCGATGCTATGCCGCAACCAGACGTGCCGAGGTTCGTCCTGGTGGCGCGCGTGCCAGAGAAGGCTCATGGTGAAGCTGCCGAGATCAAGCGGCGGGGGCAGCGAGACAAAACGTCCGCCCACCATCTGCGCCAGGCTCGACGGCAGCGTCATGATCAGGTCGGAGCGGGCAGCGATTTCCACTGCTGCAAGGAAGCTCGGTACGCGCACGCTCACCCGTCGTCGGCGGCCCACACCAGCGAGCGCCACGTCGACGAACGCTGGTCCAACGCCGGTGACGCTCACCACGATATGACCCAATTCAAGAAATCGGTCGAGCGTAAGCTCATGGTTCGCTGCGGGATGCCCGGCGCGCATCAGCGTGACAAAGCGGTCTTGATAGAGGCCGCGCCGGCGGATGCCCGCGGGCGCATCGTCGATCACGCCGACGAGTGCGTCCACGGCGTCCTCCTCCAGTGCTTCGATCGCCGTTGCGCTGGGCGGCAGAATGTCCAGGTCGAGCGCCGGCGCCTCGACGGTGAGACGAGCAAGCAGATGAGGCGCCAACGCGGCAGTCTCAAGATCCATCATCAGCAGCCGCACATGACCGGTTGCCGTTGCCGGGTCGAACGGATTCGCCCCCAGCATCGTAGCGATGTCCGCCAGGGTCCTGCGCAGCGCCGGCCGAATCTCTTCGGCGCGGGCAGTGAGCATGTAACCTGTCCGCCCTTCCACCAGAACGGCGTCCGCGAACAGCTTTCTTAGCCGCGACAGCGCACGGCTCACCGCCGGCTGGCTCATACCGAGACGGAGGGCGGCCCGCGTGACGCTTCTTTCGTCAAGCAGCGCCTCTAGCACCACCAGCAGGTTCAGGTCGACGCGACGCAAATTCACTTCGTGCATGCTGAGTATATAATACATGCATTTGTCGCATGCATAGCCATTCCGTAACCTTGGGGTCTCATCAATCGCGAACACCCGAGGAGAACAGATCATGCATGTGGTTTTTGGAGCAAATGGACGGGCCGGCGGGGAAACGGCGCGTGCGCTGATGGCGGACGGTGAGCCCGTGCGCGTGGTCGTGCGCCGTCCGGAACAGGGCAAAGCGTGGGCGGCGCTCGGTGCTGAAGTCGCCGTCGCCAGCCTTGATAACGCAGAGCAGGTTTCCGCCGCTTTGAAGGGCGCAACGGCGGCGTTTCTCCTCAACCCCCCGCCGGTCGCCGGCGATCCGTTTGGACAGACAGCGGACATCGGCGCAGCACTTGCCCAGGCGGTCCGCCGCGCCGATCTGGCCAGGAGCGTTATCCTATCGTCGATTGGCGCGCAGCATGAGACTGGCACCGGGGTCATTGCCACCTTGCATCAGGTCGAGGCGATGCTAGCCGGCACCGCGCCCGCCACGGCCTTTCTGCGCTCGGGCTATTTTGTCGAAACCTGGTCGGAAGTCGCTGAGGCTTGCGTTTCGGACGGCGTGCTCCCGTCGTTTCTGGAACCCGACCGGAAAATTCCCATGGTCAGCACGACCGATGTCGGGCGCGCCGCCGCCCGGCTGATGTCCCAGAACTGGGCTGGAACGCGCATCGTGGAACTGGCCGGGCCCGAAGACTGGAGCGCCAACGATGTGGCGGCTGCCTTTGCGAAGGTTCTCGGCCGTCCGGTCGAGCCGGTGCTCGTGCCGCCGGAGCAGCGCGAAGCGGTCCTGGCCGAGGCCGGGCTCTCCGCGGAGGTTACCGCCGCCCTGCTCGGCATGTACGAAGGCATTGCAAACGGCCGCTTCACGCGCCAGGCCGGAACCGAAGATTGGCGTGGCACGACATCGCTGACAGCCGCGGTCGAGCGTATCGTGACGAAGCTGCGCCCTGCCGCTTAACCATTCATGCGAACCTTGGTGATGGCAGGAGGACTTCCGGCCCCGGCCGACTCACACTGTCACAGCTGCAGGAAACCCGACCGTCGCATCGTGATCGGCACCCGCGGTGAGGGCGAGGCAGTCGGCGTGATGGCAGGTCTGATCCCGTGCCCGCTGGCGCTGTTCGTGACGACCTTCGCGATGTCCAGAGGCGTTCCCGGCGCCGGCGTGCTCTTCGCTGTCACCATGATGGCCGGCGTGGCGCTGACGCTGTCCCGCGGCGCGGTGTTGTCGATCCTGTTTCGGCAACGTCTGGTGGGTTTCATCGCCGGCAAGCCACTCAAAACCATTTCCCGAACTATCGAAGGCGCTGCCGGGCTGGCGCTTGCGGGCGTTGCCGTCTGGCAGATCATGGTCGGCGTGCTCGGTGGCAATGTCAACGGGGCAAATCTTAACGGCAATGACCTGTTCAAATTGTTTGAGCCGCAGACCATCTGGAGCGCGCTCGGGCTTACGTCGGGTAAATTGGCGGCTTTCTTCGCGATCATGGTTGTCGTCGGGCGACGTGTCATTCCGCCGATACTTCACTACGTTGCTCACAGCGGTTCGCGAGAGCTTTTCCGTTTGGCCGTGCTGGCGATTGCCCTTGGTGTCGCTTTCGGGGCAGCCGAGCTCTTCGGCGTCTCGTTCGCTCTTGGCGCGTTTTTCGAAGCTGCGCGCCCGCGCGTTGATGTCATTGCGGGAAATGACGCCCAGCCGGGCCTGCTTGAGGCGGCCAACGTTGCCTCAGCCCGGTGGTTGATCAGCGCCATTCCCAATCCGTTCGAGAGCGGCAATCTCATCGAGCAAGCCCATGCCATCAATCCAAAGCTCGAGATCATCGCCCGTGCGCATTCCGATGCCGAAGTGGATTACCTGAAAAAGTTCGGCGCCGACCTGATCATCATGGGCGAGCGGGAGATCGCGCGCGGCATCTCGGATCACATCCTGAGCCGGATCGATGCCCCAGCCGCCCCGGTCGCCGACCAGATCCAAAACGCGCGCCAGGTCGACTCAAAACCGATGGCCGGGTGATGGCGGCAGGTGCGCGAACGGCATCTCCAGCTTCTTCCGCTGATAGCGTGAGGTCTGGCAGGCGTCGGTCTTTGAAGCAACGCCGGGTTCCGGCACCTGCAATCACGGCCGGCCGACCTATATCCAACTGAAGCTTGCCGATATCGAGCGGCGGTGTCGACGGGCGGTAGCGCCGAAACGTCGTTTGCAACGGCAATAGTTTGTTCGCATCACTTTCAGGGAGATAAGGAGCCATGATTTCCGGCGCACACGTGATCATCTACAGCACGGATGCCGAGGCAGACCGCGCATTTTTTCGCAATGTCCTACGTTTTCCAGCAGTCGATGCTGGCGAAGGCTGGTTGATCTTCGCATTGCCGCCGGCCGAGATTGCCGTTCACCCGGCCGCCGAAGTCGACAGCCACGAAGTCTATCTCATGTGCGAAGACATCAATGCCACAATCCAAGAGCTGAAATCGCACGATGTTGAATGCACTTCTGTCACCGATGAAGGCTGGGGCCTGCTCACGCATGTCTCGCTTCCCAGTGGCGGCTCGCTTGGCCTCTACCAGCCGAGGCACGCTTTGGCGCACGAGCCCGGGGCTGCTTAAGTGCCCGTTTTCCGCCCGGACGCGCGACCAAGTAAAGACTTTGGAGCGGGATGGAGATTCGAAGGCAAAATCATCCTGCTCTGCCTGACCTTTTTCAACACTGTCCGCCTTCTCCAGCCGTTCATGGGCTGGTCAAAATTCAGATGCCCGCTCTCCGGCTGCACCGGCTCATTGGCTGCCGATCACCATGCGGTTGCCCTCGCTATCGCGAAATTCCGCCACCGTGCGGCCTGGCTGCCAGGGCGCCTCCTGCGGTTCGGTGATGATCTCGACGCCACCCGCCTTCAACGCCGCGATCGTGGCCTCGACATCGTCGTCGACCAGCACCAGCGCCGGCTCCGCGCCTGGCGTGTCGTCGGCGCGCCTCACGAAATGCAGGTTCGTCACGGCGCCGGGAAATTTCAGCTCGATCCAGCGCCAGCCGCTATCGCCCATCTTCTCGTCGGCCGCGACCTTGCAGGCGAAATGCCTGGTGTAGAACGCCTTGGCGCGGTCCTGGTCGAATACCGGCAGTTCGGCAAACTGGATGTGCATGGTCGTCTCTCCTGCTCCTCGATGGCTGCTGCGTAGCCGTCCACAGGTGAAAGACGATCCGGGCGGCCGAAGAAATTTATAGCGTGCGAGAATCCTTTCGGGAACGCGAAACGTCTTCTGCTCAGACCAACCATTCAGGAGACGAACCATGGGCTACAAACTCATTCGCTACAGCGTGAAAGATACCGGGCTGGAAGAGAACCGCGCACTGGTGGCCAAAGTGTTCGAGGCGCTGGACGAGACGGCGCCAAAGAGCGTGCGCTATCTCGTGCTCGAACTCGACGACGGCGAGTTCGTCCACGTCGTCGGCGAAGGAAATGACACATCCGCGCTGACCGGGCTTGCGGCCTTCGAGGCGTTCACGCAAAACCATGCGGAGCGACGTTCGACCCCGGTCAAGCGATCGCCTGCCAAAATCATCGGCAACTACCATGTCCTTGAGGACGGCAAAGCCGGATAGAGCGACCGCGCCAGGGGCCGAAAGAACGCCATGATCTCACGGAAATTCGATCGGCCGGCGCTGGAGGCGATGCTCGCCGAGCTACACCCCAAACTGCACCGCTACAGCGCCCGAATGGCCGGCTCGGTGATCGACGGCGAGGACATCGTGCAGGAGACGCTGCTGAAGGCGCTGCAGGCGGTCGACGGCAGCATGGCGGTCGAGCGGCCCGAGCAATGGCTGTTTCGCATCGCCCATAATGCCGCGCAGGACCATCTGCGCCGGCGCCATCGGGAAAGGTCGCGCATGACCGAGACCGACATGACCACCATCGAGGATCCTTCCGGCAGCGCCGACAGCAGGATCGCCGCGGCGACCGGCCTGCGCAGCTTCATGCAGCTTTCGGTGGCGCAGCGCAGCGCCGTGATCCTGGTCGACGTGCTCGGACTTTCCCTGCACGAGACCTGCGAGGTGACCGGCGCCACGCTCGCCGCCACCAAGGCGGCGCTGCATCGCGGGCGGGCACAGCTGCGCGTGCTGGCAGCCGAGCCCGAACACGTCGCCGCGCCTAAGCTCGGCGCCGATGACGAGCGGCGGCTGCGCCGCTATGTCGATCTGTTCAACGCGCGCGACTTCGACGCGGTCAGGGCGCTGATCGCCGAGGATATCCAGCTCGAACTCGTCAGCCGCCTCCGCCTGCGCGGCAAGGCCGAAGTGTCGACCTATTTCGGCAATTACGACCGCATCAGCGACTGGACGCTGTCGCTGGGCTTCGTCGACGGCCGGCCGGCGATCCTCATCCGCAACCCGCAGGAGCCGGATGGCGCCGTGCGCGGCTTCATGCTGGTCGAATGGCGGGACGAGCGGGTCGTCCAGATCCGCGACTTCCGCTACGCGCCCTGGTGCCTGGTCGATGCGGAGATCAGCATCGTGGACGGGTGAGGGATCTACGACCCACACCTGTCTGCTCGATATGAAGTTGGTGCCAGCTTTCGGATCAAGCAGCCCTCACTCCCGGGTGACCCGAACGTAATTGCCACATGGCTGCAAGTGTCTTGGAGCGGTTTCGGTTCTCTTGGAACCGGTAACTCGCTCTAACTATGTGTTTTGCCGCATTTATGCCGACGCCAAATGATCCCATTTGGCTGCAAAATGCTCTAGTCGACACGCACGCGGCGCGTCACCTGGCCATTGCTTTCCCAGTACGTGTGTTTCTTGGCAATCAAGGGATCGTCCATTGCCGGTTGAACTTGTCCCGCGGTGCTGACCGCGCGCGAGGTCACCGCGTGTTCTCCAGGGGCGGGATTTGCCCAATCCAGGGACCAGATCTTCCAGGCGTGTTCGGCCTCCTCACTGCGGTCGATGATCGCTGGTGCCCAAGGCCCTTGATCGATTTGTACCTCGACCCGGTCGATCGGCGCTCCCCAGGCTGCTCCAATGATGGAATAATCTGAGTCTTTCCGGGTAACCTTCGCAGGCGCGGACTTTATCCGTGCCCGGCCGACTGAGTTCTCGGTCCACACGGTCTCGCCGTTGTGCTCTTCCTCCCGGATGGTGACATAGTCGCGGGCCATCAGAAGGCTCATGAAGCGGGTGTCGCGAACTTCGATGCGCTCCAGCCACTTGACGTTGGCAATACCGTACCAGCCTGGAGCAATCAGCCGCAGCGGAAAACCATTGGCCGCCGGCAAGGCGGCTCCGTTCATTTCATAGCAGAGCAGATTGTCGCGGTTCATCGCGTCGGCGAGCGACATGCTGCGAGCGAAGTTCTGCTGCATCTTGACGTCGCGTATCGGGACCTCGCCCTTGTCGGTGCCGAAAAATACAACCTCGATGCCATTTTCCAGAACGCCGGCCTCCTCGAGGATCGGGGCGAGCGGCGTCCCAGCCCAGCGCGCATTGCCGATGCCGCCAGTGAAAAAGGGAAACCCGTGGTTGCCCGAGCATTCCACTGTGAAAACGACCTCCTGCCGCGGTCGCGCCCTGATGTCGGCGAGCGTTAATTTTAAAGGCTTCTTCACCAGGCCTCCGATTTCCATCGACCATGTCTTCTCGTCGATCGTTGGTCGATTGAAATGCGAAATGCTGAAGAACTTGTCGTTTGGAGTTATCCAGCTATCCAAATCCTCCCAGACAAGCTGCTTCTGGATACCGACCGGATCGGGATTTTCGGTCGGCTGATCCAGCCACGCAATAACTTCCTCGCTCGGCCGTGTTGGAAAAGCGTAAGCCCGACGCGAGGTATAAAGAGCAGCAATTGCGGCAAGAGCCGCGCTTCCTTGGACAAGAAGTTCTCTGCGCTGAAAATCAGGCATGTTGATTACCTCCCAATTGATCCGGAACGGGCTGCGACGTGCCTTAGGCCGTAGCCTGATCACGGATAGGCGACACAATGTGAGGTCTGCCCAGCCGGAAGTATCCGGACAGGTCAGACAATCACCGACGCAAGTCAAGCATGTGAAGCATTGGACGAAACACTAGCTCGCGTTTCGCACGCTAAGAGTGCGCCTTTGAGAAGGAAGTGTCCACAACCTGGACGGGACATGATGATGATTGCAGCATTCGAGACCGATTTTTCCAGTCCTGCCAAAATCGTTTGCTGCTCGGATTGCTATCGGAAACGGCCGCTTTCGGGGTCGTTTCCAGGCCTTCGCGGGTGCGGTCGGAAAGGGCCGGTCCGACCGCATTTCTGCCGTTCCGATGTCGGCCTCACGATCTCCAAGGCGCACGTTCACCCATTATTCAGCGAGAAGGCGCGATGGGCTGCCGTCTTCCATGGCGCGACAGGATGGCGGTGCGGCCGGCGCAGGTGTATGTTGATGGTCTAATATTTCGATATCAGGGAGGACAGCATGACGTCTTGGGAAATCAAGGGACGCGAACTCGTCAATTGCACCTGCGAATATGGCTGCAACTGTCAATTCAATGCGCTGCCCGACAAAGGCCATTGCCATGCGGTGGCGGGCATCCAGATCGACGAAGGTCATCATGGCGAGACCGCTCTCGATGGCCTTCGGATCGCCGCGATCTTCAAATGGCCTGGCGCGATCCACGAAGGCAATGGCGAAGCCATCGCCTTCGTCGACGAGAATGCAACCGAGCGGCAGCGTAACGCGCTGCTGCGCATCATGACCGGCCAGGACACCGACCCGTTCGCGACGATGTTCGCCGTCTACGCCTCAACCGTGACAAAAATGAATGAGCCGGTTTTCACCAAGATCGATCTCGACCTCGATATCGACGGCCGCAGGGGCCGCATCTTCGTCAAGGACTACATCGAAACCGTCGGCGAACCGATCCGCAACAAGGTGACGGGCGCGGACTCGCGCGCTCAGATCGTGTTGCCGAACGGCTTCGAATATGCGGTCGCCGAGATCGGCAGCGCTTCGAGTACAACCAGCGGGCCGGTTCAGGTGAACATGAAGGACAGTTACGGCCAGTTCGCCCGGCTGCATCTCAACAATCACGGGGTGGTGCGGGCCTGACGCGCCACATGGACGGCGGGTCGCCACTGGAACGGCTGCTCAGACGCGACCGCGTCATCACGATTGCGGGCGTGGTGGCGTTGTGCCTGCTGGCCTGGCTTTATATCGTCGCCGGTGCAGGGCTCGGCATGAATGCGTGGGAGATGACGAGGCTCGCGCTGTTCCCCCACCAGCAAACCGCTGACATGACCTCCGATATGTCTGGCATGGATATGTCTGGCATGGACATGCCCGGCATGGACATGAGCGCGATGGCCATGGCGGCGGAACCGCGGGCCTGGGGGGCGGCGATCTGGGCGCTGATGATTGCCATGTGGTGGGTCATGATGATCGCCATGATGGCTCCAAGCGCGGCGCCGACTGTCCTGCTCTATGCGCGCGTGCATCGCCATGCGCTCGCACAGGGTCAGCTCCAGGACAAGCTCGCGCCCACCGGCGTATTTATGGCAGGCTACCTCCTGGTTTGGCTGGGGTTTGCCGTCGCGGCCACCGCGTTGCATTGGCTGCTCGAACGCGAGGCCTTCGTTTCCGCGACGATGATGAGTTCGCAGAGCCGCTGGCTTTCCGGCATCGTCCTGATCGCCGCGGGCCTGTATCAGCTCTCGCCGCTCAAGAACGCCTGCCTGTCGCATTGCCGGGCACCGACGGCGTTCCTTGCCCGCCACTGGCGTCCCCACGCAGTTGGCGCGCTGCGTTTGGGCGCATTGCACGGGGCGTTTTGTGTCGGATGCTGCTGGATGCTGATGGCGTTGTTGTTCGTGGGCGGCATCATGAATCTGGTGTGGGTTGCCGGGCTCGCTATTCTGGTGCTGGCTGAAAAGCTGTTTCCTGCCGGCCAGTGGGTTGGCCGGGCAGCCGGCATCGCCCTGATCGCCTGGGGCAGCGCAACGCTTTTGGTCTGACGACCAGGGCCGCCTATGTCGGCATTCAAAGGCGTGAGGAACTTTGAATCCTCGCATTCGTTTACCCGAATGTTGGGGATGGGAGGTTCCGCCAATGAATGTCAGCGACGAAAGGACTGTATCTCTCTGGGCGGCGACCGAAGTAGCGCCCGACGCGGTGCCGCTCGGGCGGAGCGAACAGGTCGATGTCGTCGTCGTCGGCTCTGGAATTGCCGGACTGTCGGTCGCCTACGAACTGGCCGTCGCCGGGCAAAAGGTGGCCGTCGTCGATCGCGGCCGGATTGGAAGCGGCATGACGGCTCGCACCACTGCGCACCTGTCATCCGTCTGCGATGACTATTTTTCGGAACTGATCAAATTGCGCGGTGAGGACCTGGCGCGGATTTTTTATCAAAGCCAATCGGCTGCTATCGACCATATCCAATCAATCCAGGAGACGGAGAGTATCGCGTGCGATTTCCGACGCCTCTACGGGTTTCTGTTTCCGGCTTCCGGCATGCAGGAATCCGACATCAGGCGCGAGCTGGACGCCGCTCTGAAAATCGGGGTCGACGTCGAGAAGATCAGGGGTGTGCCGTTTGCAGGCTTTTCGGATGCGCAGGCCCTTCGATACGCCAATCAGGCGACCTTCCACCCGCTCAAATATCTCCGCGGGCTGGTCGCAGGCATCCGCGCGCGCGGCGGCGCGCTTTATGCCAACACCATCGTCGAAAAGGTCGAGGAGATTGACGGCGGCGTGCGCGTAACCACGGTTTCGGGCTTAACCGTGTCTGCCAAATCGGCCGTTGTCGCCACCAATTCGCCGATCAACGACCGGGTCGCGCTCCATACCAAGCAAGCGCCCTATCGGACCTACGCGATGTCGTTCGAGATCGCCCGCGATATCATACCGGATGCGCTGTATTGGGATACTGAGGACCCTTATCACTACGTTCGGCTTCAGCCTGGCGAAGATCGGACCGACTTCCTGATCGTCGGAGGTGAAGACCACAAAACAGGGCAGGCCGATGATGCCGGTGATCGCTTCGCGGCCCTGGCGGCCTGGACCAAAAGGCTGGTGCCTTCCGTCGGCGTGGAAACCAACCGATGGTCCGGGCAGGTGATGGAGACTGTCGATTATGCTGGGTTCATCGGCCGCAATCCTGGCAACCAGCGTGTCTTTGTGGCGACCGGGGATTCCGGCCAGGGCATTACCCATGGCGTCGTGGCCGGCCTGTTGATTTCCGACCTGATCCTAAAGGGGGAAAGCCCCTGGCGCGAACTCTATGAGCCGTCTCGCAAGACGGCAGGCGCGATCGGCGATTACCTGGCGGAGAATGCGACGGCGATCAAGAGTTTTGCCGAGTATATCGCGCCTGGCGAAATCGATTCCACCGACAAGCTGCGCCCGGGTGAAGGTGCCATCGTCCGCGAAGGACTCGCCAAAATCGCCGCATTTCGCGATGAGGACGGCACGCTCTACAAGCGCTCGGCCGCATGCACGCATATTGGCTGCCATGTCCACTGGAACTCCCTCGAGCGCTGCTGGGACTGCCCCTGCCACGGCTCGCATTTTGCTATCGACGGCACGGCTTTGAACGGACCGGCCGTGTCGCCCCTGGCTTCGGAGTAAGGGAGTTGGGCAGTAGGGCAGTAGGGGAATAGGGAGCCGGCTCACAATTCCTTTTCGGCCAGCTCGCGAAAGGCATCGGGAACCGATCGCGACAGTCCGAGCGTGACCGAGGCATAGCCGACCGCCTGCCAGCCGAAACGGTCGCGGATCGTGTCGATGGCGCGGTCGGCGGTCCAGCGCGCCGCGCCCTTTCTTGTGCCGGGGCGGCACCTGTCGTCGTCGAGGCCGAGCGGCAGTTCCAGCTGCAGGGTCGGTTGCTTCTCCAGATGCGAAACGGCGATCGCCAGCAGCGAAATGGTCTTTTCGTGCGGATGATCGACAAGCACCTTGCGCACCAGCGCCTCGGCGATCTCGGCCAGCATCGCGGTTGCCGAAATCGGCTGGTCGAGCGTGATCGAGCGCGTCACCGAGCGCAGGTCGGCGAAGCGGACACGGACCGTCACCGTGCGGCCGGGCCGGGATTTCGCCCGCAGCCTGGTGGCGACCCTGTCGGCCAGATGCAGCAGGGTCGGCACGAAGACTTCCTCCTCGGCCGGTTTCCTGCCGAGCGCCGACTGCGCGCCGGCCGATCGCGCCCGGCGCTGCGTCTCGAGTTTGCGCGGATCGCGGTTCCAGGCCAGCGCGTTGAGCTTTTCGCCCGCCGCCGGGCCGAGCAGGCGCTCCAGCGACCAGCCCGGCGTCTTCGCCAGCTCGCCGATGGTGTTGACGCCGATGCCGGCCAGCCGCTGCCTGGTCACCGGGCCGACGCCCCACATCAGCTCGACCGGAAGATCGTGCAGGAACTCCAGTTCGTGACGCGGATCGACCACCACCAGCCCGTCGGGCTTGGCCACTTGCGAGGCGATCTTGGCCAGATGCTTGGTGCGCGCCACGCCGACCGAGATCGGCAGGCCAAGTTCGGCGCGCACGCGGCGGCGGATCGTGCCGGCGATCTCGGCTGGTGAGCCGAACAGATGGGTGCAGCCGGCGACGTCGGCAAAGGCCTCGTCGATGGAAATTCGCTCGACCACCGGCGTAAAATCGCCGAGCACTTTGATGGCCGCATCGCCCAGCCGCTGGTAGTCCTTGAAATGGCCGCCGACGAAGATCAGCCCGGGGCAAAGTTCCCGCGCGCGCCGCCCCGGCATGCCGCCACGCACGCCCAAAGCCTTGGCCTCGTAGGACGCGGCCAACACAACGCCGCCGCCGACGGCGATCGGCTTGCCGCGCAGGGCGGGGTCGAGCAACTGTTCGACCGAGGCATAGAAGGCGTCGAGATCCGCGTGGAGGATGTTGGCTTCCATCCGGCCCGTTCGCCCGCGGCGGTTCGAACGCCGCATTGTCTTGAGGTGTTTCGTATGGAACATAAAGAGAACATCGTGAGTGGATTGTCAAGGAGCGCTGATTGTCAAGGAGCGCTAATGACAGGTGCCGCGACCTACAATCCCATCTTGTAGCCGAGATGGCTGGCGGTGAAGCCGAGGCGGTCGTAGAATGCGTGCGCCTCCCGTCGGCTCTTGTCGGTGGTGAGCTGAACGAAGCTGCAGTTGCGCGAGCGGCACTCTTCAACCGCCCATTCGATCATGCGCTTGCCGACGCCGCCGGACCGCCGGTGCCGGGCGACGCGAACGCCTTCGATCTGGCCGCGCCAGACGCCTTTCCTGGAAATGCCTGGAATGAAGCTGAGCTGCAGGGTTCCAACCACTTGCCCGGCTTCGACGGCCACCGCCAGCAACTGGTTAGGATCGGCATCGATTGCCCTGAAGGCATCGAGATAGGAGGGGGCGAGCGGCGTCGACGCGTCTTCCCGACCAGCGCCAAGCGCATCGTCGGCTAGCAACGCGACAATCGCCGGCAGATCGGGCGCTTGCGCGCGACGGAAATCAATTTCGCTCATCGAGGGATGACATACGGCGCGGGCTTGGCGACGGCAAGTGCGGTCCAGCCATTCGCGGCCGATGGCGTCGACGACCTCCGGCTTACGCGGCCTGCTGCGCCCAGAGGCGGTGGCCGTAGCGGCGGAAGAAGCGCGCCAGGAGCCGCTGCTGCCTGGCGCGGGCGAGGTCGGCGCCGCGCCTTTCCTGGCGCCAGCGCGGCATGTTGCGGAACAGCGCAATGAAGCGGGCGGCGTCCTCGAGCGCCTCCTCGGCCGACTGCGCCGGGCGGATCGCCGCCAGGAACAAGGCCTCGCCGTGCTTCAGCCCGTCGACCACCGCCTTGCGCTGCTCATGGCCCAGGCGGGCCTTGCCTATGCCGTCGAGGCGGATGGCGGCGAAGGCTGCCAGCATAGCCGGGCTGTCGCCGGTATAGCCGCAATCACGGGCGAATTGAGCGGAGAGGGCGTCCATCCTGGTTTCCTTGGCTGAGCGGCCGCGACGGATGCCCGGTCTTGCCGCCCATGCGTACGTCTGCGGTGCTAACTATCGGTAATATCGTATACAAGCATAACTCAAAAATATGCGCAAGTTAGACTTTACACGGGCTTGGGCAGATCCGACTCGACTCTTCGGAAAAAACCCATAATGTGCGAACAAAAGAGGAACATGAGGCATCAGGAACAATGGCATTGCCGGGCAAGGAAGCGACGATCGCCGAGGTTGTCTCGATCGCGGTCGAGTGTATCGATTGCGGCCGCAACAGATGGTGGAAGCCGGCTGAGCTCAGGCGCTTCGGGGTAACTGCGCAGACGCCGCTGGCGTCCCTTTCGGGGCGCCTCATTTGCTCGGCCTGCCGCGCCGATGGCCTGCCGGGCGCAGCGGTCGTGATCCAGGCGGCATTCGTCGACGAGCAGCAGCGGCGCCGCGCCGAGGCGCGGATGCTCAGCGAGCGCGAGGTTCCGCTGGAGAGATCCAGGCGGGCTTGAGTGGTGTGGCGTTCCCTTCTCACTTTGTGGGAGAAGGTGGCCTCGCGAAGCGAGGTCGGATGAGGGGTGTTGGACGGATCGCCAACGCCTGCTTTTGCTCCGGGGAAGTGATGAGGGCGGGCGGATTGCCAATGCCTCATTTCGTCCAGCACCCCTCATCCGGCTCGGCGCTGCACGCCAATCCACCTTCTCCCACAAGGGGAGAAGGGAAGGGGCGCTTCAGTAGCCCAGCAGTTCCTTGAGCGGGATGACGCGGAAGACGGCCTTGATCGCGTAGCGGTTGAAGGTCAGCGTCTTCGGCGGATTGTACTGCTCGACGACCAGCTCGGCAGCGGTGCGCTTGACAAGCTTCTTGATGAAGGCCTTGCCGTTGCGTTCGTTTTCTTCGGGGAACATCTCGATCACCACATGGTCGCCTGGCACGGCGTCGCGGCCGCCGCAATAAAGCATCTCGCCGGGCTCGTAGCGCGGCACCATCGAGTCGGAGAGCACATGCAGCGCAAACACCTTGCGCAGATGGGCGATGCCGGGCGGGCGCTGGACGTAGCCGGCGACCTCGCCGTTGAAGGTGAAGTCGCCGTCGTCGCCGCCAACCGCAGCACCCAGAAGCTCGATGTCCATCGGGCCGGCGGGCAGAGGGGCAGCGTCGGTGACGATCTCTGCGTCGGCGACATTGTCGGCGTCGTCGAGGAAGACGACCTCGCCCTTGCCGAGCGCCACCGGGTCGACGCGCAGGAAGGCGGCGGTCTTCAAAAGGTTCTCGGTTTTTGGCAGGTTGCGGCCGGTTTCCCAATTGCCGACGGCGGCGACATCGGTGTCGTTGTGCTCGGCAATGTGGCGCATCACCAGGCCACGCTGCTTCCGCGCCTTGCGGATCGCCGCCCCGACCTTGATCGACAATGAGGTTTTCGCCATGGCGCCATCTGAAACATAAGAATCGGTTTCGTCCATGAAAGAATGGCTTGCATAGTTTTTTGAGTTATGCTTATATTCAGCCATGCACAAGCCCCGTTGCCCCATCTCGTTTTCCCATCCGTCCCGGCTGTCCTCCTCCCCGGCCTGGACGACGCCCGAGGCTAACGCCTCGGCTCCGGTCGCCCTGCCGTCATCGCAGGCGACCGGAACGGCCGGAGCCGTTCCCGTCACGGCTCCGGCCACGAATTTCGGCGCGTGCAATGCGGGCCTTTCGTGCATCCGCACCGAGGATGGCACGGTCATCATCATCGACCGGCGCACGGGCAGGGCGGTTTCCGGCGCCACCCGCGAGGCGGCCGAGGCGAAGCTTGGCCGCCGGTGGTGATCTCCCCTCTCCCTCGTTCACGGGAGAGGGGCAGCTTCGACACCTACGCAACCCTTTTAAGTTCGATGGAAGAACACCATGCCCGACCACACCGATTCGGAATTGCAAAGCATCGCCCGCACTCCGGCCAGGCTGGCGCCGCCGGTCTGGCTGCCGCAGCGCCAGTTCGTGCGCGAGATCCACGGGCCCGACGGCGAGGCCTTCAAGCTGCCGGCGCCGCGCCCCGTTGCCGCCGGGCGCCCGCCGCACGTCGCGGCCATGCGCTTCATCGACTGCCTGTTCAACCGCTGCCGCGCACCGCTCGATCTGACGCTGGAGGAAGATCCCGAGAACGACGCGCCCGGCAGCCGGCCGGCACTGGACATGCTGTGCTGCGGCCTGCGGACACGGCCGCTGAAAAGCTACTGCGCCTATCACGCGGCGCGCTTCTGCGATCATCGCCCTACGGCTGTGGCGGATGCGGCGTGAACTGGGTCTTGCGTTCCTCGCCCCGCTACGTGGGGCGAGGAACCCAGGTTCTGCGAAGGCAGCCATTTAAACGAGGAGACTGTCCATGAGCAAGAAGACCGCCAAGGTCAAGGCGCCGAAGGCGCCCAAACTGGCAAAGGGCGAGGCCGAGCAGGTGCGCATCCGCAAGGAGGTCGGTCATGATTTCGCGCTTAAGGACGACGCCTTCGGCCGCAAACGGCTGGCGACCGGCACGCTGGAGGCGAGGCGCATCTATGAGGTTTCCAATGACGGCCACACCTCGACCGGCGGCATCGTGCGGGTGCGCAACGTCGACCCGCTGACCGGCATCACCTCGCTGTCGCGCCAGCAGCGCGATGCGGGTATGCGCTACCGCGAGGATTTTCGCGTCTCGGCACAGGACGGCGTCAAGCCGATGGCGCTGACCGAGCGCGTCGACGGCGGCCGCATCGGCGGCGGCGTTGCCGACCGCATCCTGTCGGCCGGCCGCGCCTATGCCGATGCCACCAGGGCGCTTTCGCATTGGGAGGTGTCGGGCGTGGTGCAAAAAGTCTGCTGCCATGGCGAAACGGTGAAGAGCCTGGCCGAACAGACGGGCGAGCCGCGGGACGTTATGTCCAAACTGCTCAAGGTCGGGCTGGATTTGTTGGCGGTGCATTACGGGATGATGCTGATGCGGCGGCCGCGGGGGTAGGGCGCGAACGGATGGCGGGACGCCGAACCGATGGGTGATCAGGCTAGAGGCGAACCTCGATCCGCCAGCGTCCTCCAATTGAAGGGCGCGGGCTTCTCGACGGCCTGTTAGGGTGCGCCATTGCTGGTAGATCGCAATGCCAAAGCCACCGCTAGACCCTCATTTCGCAGACGTGGCGCCGACGTCTTCGGTGCTGACCGCCTATGACGAGCACTGCATGCTGACTTACATCCGGCTGCTCGATGCTTCGGCGGACGGGGCCGATTGGCGTGAGGTCGCCCACACCGTTCTGCACATTGACCCGGAGCAGGAGCCGGAACGGGCATTCCGGGCTTGGGCGACGCATCTGGCGCGTGCCCGGTGGATGACCGGAAATGAGGGTTGGTGTCGATCGGCGCGATGAGCGGCATGGAATGACGCCGGAGATTTTTCGTGGAACTGCCATCCCGGTCTGCCCGTTTAGATAGGAAACCAACTCGGAAGCGCCCGATGAACTCTTGGCAAATCAACACTTTGGAGGCGTGCTGCCTTCTTGCCGTTCCGCTGTCGATGATCCTTACGGTTCTGGTAGCGGGTCTCATCCTTGGCTGAATCCCCGCTGCATTGTCCAGTGAAGAAGGTTCGTCCCGGCCCGCATACCTTGATTTTGCGCCGACGAGGCGCCGTAGCGAGTAGATGGTCTCGCTCATCGTACTTATGGGGACTGTAAAGAGAGAGAATTTAGAGGTATTAGCGAGTAGGGTTAACAAAGGGTTTTTCCGGTGACGCTGCTTCAAATCTCCTCGATCGTGGCCGAACTCGCCGTCTCCTACGTCACGATTGCACTCACATATCTGGCAGCTGTGTACGCGATTTGCTCCCGCTACTAGAGCGGTTCATCGTTTCACGGAAACGCCGAACCGCTCTATCTCTTTGTTTTTGCGCAATTCCGGACGGAAAACCGTTCACACTTTTCCTGGAATTGCTCTAGTCGCCGCGCGCCCAGTCGGCTTCCAGCACGCGACGCCTGTCGCCCGCCTGGCGCCAAATTGCATCACGGGCGCCTATCGCGACAGCGTCATCTTGGACGAGCATTGCCCAACCTCTCAATCCTTCGCGCGTTCCACATACGC
This sequence comes from Mesorhizobium sp. M5C.F.Ca.ET.164.01.1.1, assembly GCF_004792125.1. Classification (NCBI taxonomy): domain Bacteria; kingdom Pseudomonadati; phylum Pseudomonadota; class Alphaproteobacteria; order Hyphomicrobiales; family Phyllobacteriaceae; genus Mesorhizobium; species Mesorhizobium sp. M5C.F.Ca.ET.164.01.1.1. Next base: position 2,986,200 of record NZ_SRTG01000001.1, read on the forward strand.
GCCGTCCGCCGTCATCACCACCACGCGGGTGCCGGCGCTGATGTGCGGCGGTACCAGCGTGCGCACGCCGTTGGACAGCGTCGCCGGCTTGTAGGACGAGGATGCCGTCTGGCCCTTGGTCACCGGCTCGGTCTCGACCACCTCGAAGGTGGCGCGCTGCGGCAACACCAGCGAGATGGCGATGCCATTGTGCTGCGAGATCTGCACCGGCATGCCTTCCGTGAGATAGGGCGCCATTTCGCCGACCACGCTTTCCGACACCGCAACCTGGTCGTAGCTTTCCGGGTTCATGAAATGGAAGCCCTCGCCATCGCGATAGAGGAAAGTGTGCTCGCGCTCCTCGACATAGGCACGCTCGACCTGCTCGGTGGTGCGGTAGCGCTCCGAAACCTTCACCCCATCGGAGATGCGGCGCATGTCGAGCTGGGTCACCGGCGTGCCCTTGCCCGGATGGATGTTTTCGGCAAAGAGGATCACATAGAGCTTGCCGTCCTTTTCGACGACATTGCCTTTGCGTAGGGAACTGGCGATGACCTTCACGGGCTTTATTCCTAAGAGCGTTGACTGGCCTGGGAGCGCCGACTGGCGCAAATCGGCTGCGGGAGCCGTCCGGTGCGGCCTAGCGCATCTTGGCGGCAATCGCCAGTCCTCCATGCAAATCCGTCTGTCATGACCGCCGCCTCGCCCTGGTGGACGCCTGATGTTCACGCCGACCGGCGGCCGCGGCTGATCCTGCGCAATGCCATTACTGCGGCGCTGCGCGACTGGTTTGCCCGCCGCGACTTCGTCGAGGTGGAGACGGCGGCGCTGCAAATCTCGCCCGGCAACGAGGCGCATCTGTCGGCCTTCGCCACCGAGGCGATCGGGCCGGACGGGCAGCACTTGCCGCTCTATTTGCACACCTCGCCGGAATTCGCCTGCAAGAAGCTGCTCGCCGCCGGAGAGAAGCGCATCTTCAGCCTGAATGCCGTCTATCGCAACCGCGAGCGCGGCCCGTTGCACCATCCATCCTTCACCATGCTCGAATGGTACCGGGCTGATGAGACCTATGAGAGCCTGATGGAGGATTGCGCCGGGCTTGTCGCGCTGGCCGCCGAGCGCGCCGGCACAAAACGTTTCGTCTTTCGCGGCCGCGCGGCCGATCCGTTCGCCGAGCCCGAACGGTTGAGCGTCGCCGAGGCCTTCACGCGCCACGCCGGCATCGACCTGCTGGTCACGGTTTCCGCCGACGGCAGCACCGATCGCGAAGCGCTCCACGCGGCTCTGGTGCGGGCCGGCTTACGCACCGCGCCCGACGACAATTGGGCCGATCTGTTCAGCCGGGTGATGGTGGAAAAGATCGACCCGGCGCTGGGGCAGGGGCGCGCCACCATTCTTTACGGCTATCCGATTTCGGAGGCAGCGCTCGCCCGGCCGAGCGCGGATGACCCGCGGGTCGCCGAACGCTTCGAGCTCTATTGCTGCGGCGTCGAGCTGGCCAACGCCTTCGGCGAGCTGACCGACACCGTCGAGCAGCGCCGGCGCTTCATCCTCGAGATGGACGAGAAGGAGCGCATCTATGGCGAACGCTATCCGATCGACGAGGATTTCCTCGCCGCACTCGCCATCATGCCGCAGGCAAGCGGCGCCGCACTCGGCTTCGACCGGCTGGTGATGCTGGCGACGGGGGCAATGCGGGTCGAGGATGTGATGTGGACGCCGATGGCGGAGTTGTGAGACGAGCCGAATTGGCTGAGGGGGGACTCTGCCGCTACGCCAAAGGCAAAGATTAGCGCCCGTCCAGCCCGGCCTCAATGACGATATGCTGGCAGACATTGTCGAGGTCACGAATGACCTCGTCGTTCCAGAAACGCAGGAGCGGCGGCGGGGCAGGGCTGCGTGAGGAACGACAGCCGTCCGAGCGCCGAGACGATCGTGCAAATCCCTGATGAAGTTGAACTCTTTGCGCCAAGGCCGTTCGGACTGGTTCTGCGCATGTGGCAAGAACTATTACGGATATGTTACCGGTTTAGTTGCGGAGGGCAGCGCGGCGATGATTGCCGCAGCGCTCATCAGGAAGCGATGGGGGATGTCTTAGGGGCAGGCCGCACTCGTCCTTACCTTTTTATCTGCTTAGGGCCAGCAGAGGAAAAATCGTGAAGCGCGGATTTCTAATATTATTTCAAATAATTTTGGCCATATTTGGAATATTTTTGTTCAGCTTTTTTGATATGCTATTCGGAATTTGGTTAGGTATACTGTTTGCCGGTGTCTACCTATTGTTGGTTGTCGCTGTCTACTTCCGCGTACGATAAGAAGGGCGCTGTCCCGCCAACCTTGTCATGATGTCCGGCTCCACCTTCACTGCTTCACCTGTCTGGTGGAACCACACATCCCCTACCGCCCCATCAGCAAAGCGACGATGAGCTGCTGTAGATTGCCGCGCGGGGCGAATTCTACCCGGTCGAAATCGCGGCTTGCCTGCCGCTGCGCCTGGGAGAGTTCGGCAAGCCGCCTGGTCATTTCGGTCCTGATCTTGCTGCAGCCGGGATCGTCGGGGACGGACAGGCCGATGATCGCCGTCTCGATCTTGCGGACCATGTCGACGATGAGGTCGCCATGCACCTTTTCGTGGGCGGCGAGGCCAGCGGCGAAAACGTCCCAACTCTTCTGCACGGCGGCAGGCACCGGCCCGGACGTTTTGGGCAAGGTGTAGGTTATGATGAGCTTGGGCCGCGCCGACGCCAGCACGCAGGCATTGCCTTGTCGCTGATAGTCCCTGACCCAGGTCAGCTTGAAATCGGTGTAGGCCATGGCGCGAACTTTGCCTTTGCCGATCATCGGCCCGCGCTCGCCCATCGAGGCATGAAGCTGGGGACCGGTCTGCCCTGAAACGGCGTAGGTCTCGACCTTCTCGATGGGCTTCCATCCCGCCTGCGCCGGCGATGCCAGCAAACAGGCGAGGAGCAGATACGTCAGAGCGGCTGTTTTCATGCGAATCCCCGGGCCGATGCTTTGGTGCGCTGAGATCATCAACGCATGGCCGAAATGCGGTCAAGGCGCCCAGCCAAACTCGCCGTTCGCATTTCGCGTCGAAAGAACCAATCGACGGCGATGTGCCGCAAACTTAATCCGCTTGGCGGGCTCGTTTTGAAAACTTCTTTCTCACTAATCTCTATAAACTTACTAGAGTTAATCCACACAGGCGCTTTGCGAGGAGCCCAGAATGTCGAAAAAGCTGGTGGTGGGGCTGTCAGGCAACCTGACCCGTCCGTCGAAGACCAAGGCGTTCATCAGCCACATCGTCGCGGAGGTGGCGAGCAGCACCGGTGCAGCCTCGACCGTTTTCGACCTAGAGGATCTCGGTCAGTCGTTCCCGCTGGCAAGGCGCGTTGGCGATCTGGATCCGTTGGCCAGAAACATCGTCGAGCGATTGCTGGGCGCCGATGTCCTGGTGGTTGGCTCGCCGACTTTCAAAGGCAGCTACACCGGGCTTTTCAAGCATTTCTTCGACCTGCTCGACCCGTCATCCCTGAAGGGAAAGCCGGTCATCCTCGCTGCGACCGGCGGCGGCGATCGTCATTCTCTGGTGGTCGAACATCAGCTGCGGCCGCTGTTCGGCTTCTTCGAGGCGCTGACCCTGCCGACCGCGATTTACGCCTCCGACAAGGACTTCGCCAACGGCGTGCTGGTGTCCGAAGCCATCCATGCTCGCGCCAGGCAAGCGGTCGCCGAAGCGTGCCGGGCGATGCCACGCAGCGTCGGTCTTGCCGCCTGAACGCCCATCAATGACCCTCAATCCCTTTCCGCACAGTCAAAAGGAACCCGCAATGACCAGACCCAACAAGTCCAGGCAGATCAAGCTTGGTGCTTTCCTGCCCGGTGGCGGACAGCATATCGCAGCCTGGCGCCACCCTGACGCGCCGGCGGACGGCGCAACGAATTTCGAGTTCCACAGGCAGCTCGCGCTGACCGCCGAGCGCGGCCTGTTCGATGCCTATTTCCTCGCCGACAATCTGACCGTCGGCCTCGGCGCCCGCGAAGGCGGCAATGCCAAGATCGCCGGGTTCGAGCCGGTGACGCTGTTTGCCGCATTGGCGCCGCTCACCACGCATCTGGGCTTCATCGCCACCGCCTCCACCACCTATGAGGAGCCGTATACGCTCGCCCGCAAGTTCGCCTCGCTCGATCTTCTGTCGAATGGCCGGGCCGGCTGGAATGTCGTGACCTCGGCGGGCGACGAGACCGCACGCAATTTCAATCGCGAGACGCAGCCTGCCCACGCCGAGCGCTATGCCCGGGCGCACGAGCATGTCGAGACAGTCAGGGCGTTGTGGGATAGCTGGGAAGACGATGCCTTCATCCGCGACAAGAAGTCGGGCCGCTTCTACGATAAGGACAAGCTTCACGACATCGACCACAAGGGCCGGCATTTCAGCGTCAAGGGTCCGCTCAATGTGCCGCGTCCGGTGCAAGGGCACCCGGTGGTGGTGCAGGCCGGGCAGTCGGAGGACGGACGCAAGCTCGCCGCCCAATCGGCTGAGGTCATCTTCACCGCCCATCAGAATCTGGCCTCGGCGCAAGAATTCTATCGCGACATCAAGGCGCGCGTGAAGGCTGCCGGCCGCGATCCCGGACAGGTGCTGATCATGCCGGGCGTGGCACCCTTCGTCGGCCGCACCGAAGAGGAAGCCCGCGCCAAGTACCAGCAGCTGAACGATCTGATCCTGCCCGAGGATGGCGTGGCCCTGCTCAACGGGCTGGCGGGGCAGACGCTCGACATCAGGGGTTACCCGCTCGACGGACCGCTGCCGCCGAGCAAGGAAACCGAAGGCATGAAGAGCCGCCAGGCGCTGATCCGCCAGATCGCCGACGAGCACAACTTCACCATCCGCCAGCTCTACCAGTGGGTGGCGACGGCCCGCGGCCATTACACCGTCATCGGCAGCGCCACCCAGGTCGCCGATCAGCTGGAGGAATGGTTCGGCAACGAGGCCGCTGACGGCTTCAACATCCTGCCGCCCTGGTTGCCCGGCGCGCTCGACGACTTCGTCGACCTAGTAATCCCCGAGCTGCAGCGCCGCGGCGTGTTCCGCACCGCCTACGAAGGCACGACGCTGCGCGAGAATCTTGGCCTCAGGCGGCCGGAAAACCCTTGGACCGCCGCCCGCTCGAAGGTGCTGGCCGCCGAATAGATTCTCTTGAAGCAAGGGGCAAGACGATGAGTTTGCAACACATCGAGCGGCCGGTCACGATCGCCGCACATGACGGCAGAACCAGCCTTGGCGCCGATTTCCCGCGCCTGGCCAACCGGACTGTCGTCCGCTTCCTGTCCCGTTACGGCATCCTGATCGCCTTCCTCGCGATCTGGCAGCTGTCGAGCAGCGCGGGATGGGTCAACGCCGCGGTGCTGCCGCCGATCGACACGATCGTCTCCGCATTGTGGAATGGTCTGGCCGGCGGCACCTTGCTTGGCGACATCGCCATCAGCCTGCAGCGCGCCGGCCTCGCCTTCGCAGCGGCGGTGGCGGTTGCCATCCCGCTTGGTCTGTTCATGGGCCAGGTGCGCGCCGTCGAAACCGCGCTTGATCCGATCCTGCAGGTTTTTCGACAGACTTCTGCGCTGGCCCTCTACCCGGTGTTCATCCTGCTGCTCGGGCTAGGGGAGGCATCAAAGGTATTCGTCATCTTCTGGGCGACGCTGTTTCCGCTGCTGCTCAACACCATCAGCGGCGTCAAGCAAGTCGATCCGAAACTGCTCGAAATGGCCCGGGTCTATGGCGCCACGCGGCTCACCGCGTTTCGCCGGGTCGTGCTCCCGGGGGCCGTCCCGTCGATCTTCGTGGGCTTAAGGCTGAGTGCGACCACGGCGCTCTTGCTGCTGATCGCCTCCGAAATGATCGGCGCCAACAAGGGCATCGGCTTCCAGGTGATGAACGCGCAGTACAACTTCCAGATCCCGCTGATGTTTGCGGCGATCGTCATCCTCGCTGGCCTCGGCCTGATCGCCAACCAGGCGCTGGTCAGCCTGCAGCGGCGGCTCTGCCGCTGGAGCAATCCCATCGACTGACCAGCTTTTCACCATCCTCTCCAACAGGCACCATCCTCCAACAGGAAAGACCGGACCATGCCAATTACTCGCCGTTCCCTGCTTGCGGGCGCTCCCTTTGCCGCCGGCGTCATCGCCACCGGCCTGCCTCGCTTTGCCGCTGCGCAAGCCGCGCCGGTCACGTTGCGCTACCTCGCCAGCCGCGGCAGCATCTCGCCGCATGAGCTGGCGGACGAGCTCGGCTATTTCAACGACCTCGGCATCAAGCTGGAGAATGTCGGCTACTCGGGCGGCGGCCCGGAATCGCTGTTCGCGCTCGCCTCCGGCAGCGTCGACCTCGGCTCGGCCGCAACCGCTGCGGTGATCAATTCGATCTCCGGAGGCAACGACTTCGTCGCCGTCTATCCAAGCAACGGCATCAACAGGCAAGTGAACAGCGTCTTTTACGTGCTGGAAGACAGTCCGATCAAATCGATTGCCGACCTAGCCGGCAAGACCATTGCGGTCAACACGCTCGGCGCCCATCTCGACTACACCGTGCGCGAGGCGCTGCACGGCGTCGGCCTGCCGCCGGATGCGGCCAAGCTCGTCGTGGTGCCCGGGCCGCAGCTCGAACAGACCTTGCGGTCGCGCCAGGTCGACATCGCGGCACTGGGCTATTGGCAGGCGACGTTTGCCGGCGCGCTGGTGGACAAGGGCGGCGTGCGGGGTGTGTTCAACGACACCGACGTGCTGGGCGAACTGGCCGGCGGCTTCATTGTGCTGCGGCGCGACTTCATCACGGCGCATCCGGAGGGCGCCCGCAATTTCGTCGAACAGTCGGCCCGCGCCGCCGACTGGTCGCGCCAGAACCCGGACGAGGCGCGCAAGGTGCTCGCGGAGATCCTCGACAAGCGCGGCGAAAATGGCGAGCTGGCGCGCTACTGGACCGGCTTCGGCCTGCGCGAAGGGGCCAAGGCTGACGACCGCGACATCGACTTCTGGGTCAGCGTTCTCGAGCGCGACGGCCGCCTGCCCAAGGGCAGGCTGAAAGCCGCTGATATCCTTTACCGGCGCGGCGAAACGAAAATCAACTGACCGGGAGACGGGAGCCATGGCCACCACAAGCGGCGGCGAGGTCACGATACGCGACCTGTCCAAATCCTTCAGCCTCGGCGGGCGTCCGCTTCCGGTGCTGAGGGCTCTCAACCTCGATATCCGCTCCGGCGAATGTCTCGTCATTGTCGGCGCCAGCGGATCGGGCAAGACCACGCTGCTGCGCATTCTTGCCGGGCTGGAGACCGCCGACAGCGGCGGTGTCGCGATCGACGGCAAGCCGGTCCATGGCGTCGGCGCTGAACGCGCGGTGATTTTCCAGGAACCGCGCCTGCTGCCCTGGCTGACGGTACTCGGCAACGTCGCCTTTGGCCTCGAAGTGCGGGGCGTGCCCAAGGCGGAGGCCGAGGACAAGGCCCGCTTCTATACCGCGCTCGTTGGTCTGACCGAATTCAGCGATGCCTTTCCCAGGCAGCTTTCGGGCGGCATGGCGCAGCGCGTCGGCATCGCCCGGGCGCTGACCGTGCAGCCTGAAATCCTGCTGCTCGATGAGCCGCTGGGCGCGCTCGACGCTATGACCAAGATCGGTATGCAGGAGGAACTGGCGCGCATCTGGAACGAAGAAAACGTCACCATGGTCATGGTCACCCATGATCTGGAAGAAGCGATCTATCTCGCGGACAGGGTGCTGATCCTGCCCAGGGAGAAGGGCGGCACAGCGCGGCTGGTCGAGGTTGGACTGCCGCGCCCCCGCGATCGTAGCGAAGGCCGGTTCGTGCGCTATCGCGAAGAACTGCTGCGTGAGTTTGGCTTGCACTGAGACGCGGTGACAGGCGCGTCTTGCGTCGCCTTATTTCGCCGCCCCCGTCGAAAACAGTGCGCGCTCGACGGGCGGCTCCAGCGTTTGCGCAAAGGGCGTCGCCAAATGGTGGCGATCACGGTAGGCCAGCTTGCCGCCGATGAAGACATGGCAGGTCTTGGCGTTGCAGAACCGGTCGGTCATGTCGATATAGGTCGCGTTGGGGACGGTGCGCACGATGTCGCGCTCCACCGCGGCCATGGCGTCGTTGGCGGCGTCGGTTCGCGGCGCGTCACATACCGACGGCGCCTGTTCCCGCCACAGCGCGCGGGCAACGCAGGTGTCGGCAAACGTGCCGTTGAACGGCACATCGCGAATGAAGGCGACTTCCAGCCCGGCCTGGGTGAACGCCTCCAGCGTTGCGCGCAGGCCGGCCTGCCAGTCCTGAACCTGGCTGTCGGGCACCTTCACATCGGGGGACAGTTTGTGCGAACTCGTCAGCGAGATCTCCGAGATCACCACCAGGCTCGGGCGCAGGGCGATGATCTCCTTGATCGATTGCTCGCGCCATTGATCGCACTCGGTGTAGTCGCGCTTCAGCTTCGAGCTCCAGAACGTCAGCCGCGAGGCCCGGCAGGCGGATTTGAGCCAAGTGACGACCTTGTAATCGTTCTTCTTCGCCGCCTCGATCAGCGGGGTCGACCAGTGGTCGGCATGCGAATCGCCAAACAGTGCGATCGAGTGCTCGGCATTCTGGGCGCCGAACACGCAGGGCTTCGGCGTGATGGTCTCGTAGTCGAGAACACAGCCCTTGGCGCGCGCGGTGGAGGGCTGTGCGGCAGTTTCGGCAATGATGCGTTGTGTGGGATCGAGTTCGTGCACGGCAAGGCGCGCATTGGCGTAGGTAGCCACCACGCTGGCGCCGGTCAGCATTGCGGCGGGGACAAGCGCGCGCGCCGCATTCGCCATCAGCCAGCCGTTGCGGCGGATCGGGTTCTCGATGAAATTATAGGTGAAGATCGACAGCGCCAGCGTCAATGCCGCGCAGGCAAGCCGCCCAGGCCAGGAGAGATCGGGAACCATCATCGTCGCATAGACGATGACCGGCCAGTGCCAGAGATAGAGCGAGTAGGAAAGTTTCCCCACCCATTGCAGGGGCGGCAGCGCCAGCATGGCGCTGGGCCCTCTTTGGACATTGCCGGAACCGCTGAGCAGCAGGAGCACGGCGCCGGCCACCGGCACCAGCGCCATCACGCCGGGGAAGGGATCCCGCTCGTTGAAGGTCAGATAGGCGCCGGCGATCAGCGCTAGGCCGAGCCACGCCAGTGCCGCGCCCAGTTGCGGGCGCTCGCGCCAGAATTTAGCCGGCGCCATCGTCGCCAGGCCGCCGGCGGCGAATTCCCAGGCCCTAAGCGGTGAGAAATAGAAGGCCCAGGGCTGCGCCACGGTGGTGAGCCAGGCGCAGACGACGAACGACACCGCGCCGGCGAGGCCGATCACCAGGATCGCCGTGCGCTTGCCCGGTCGCAGCCATGCCGCCAGCAGAAGCAGCGTCGGCCATACGAGGTAGAACTGCTCCTCAACGGAGAGCGACCAGAAGTGGATGAAGGGGTTGTTCGCCGCATCGGGAGCGAAATAGTCGAACGACCAGCGGATCAGCCAGAAATTGATCGCATAGGCCGAGGCGAACATGGCGCCTTTCGAATAGAGCGCCTGTTCGTCCGGCGACAGGATGAAATAACCCGCGACAAGCGTGGCGAAGATGACGAACAGCGAGGCCGGCAGCAGGCGCCGGGCGCGCCTTGCGTAGAACCGCCACAGGTTCAGCCTGCCGTCGTCGGCGATTTCCCGCAGCAGCTGGCCGGTGATCAGATAGCCGGAGATGACGAAGAAGATGTCGACGCCGGTGAAGCCGCCCGGCAGGTCCGACAGACCGAAATGGAACGCGACGACGCCCGACACCGCCAGTGCACGCAGCCCTTCGATATCAGGCCGAAACGATGCTGACACGGCAAAACCTCGTGTGGTCGTTAAAAAAGCCACCCGTTGCGAAGACTCGACGCGATGTGCCGATATTGCAATGCAACAAATCTAACGCAGGGCAACATAAGTGGAGTTCGCGGCGTGCAGCGGGGTGTGCTCGTCGGCGTCCAGACCCACGAAGCGCCGCGGCGACGCCGCCATATTCACCCGGCGCGGCGGGGTGTTTTTTGAGCACAAAGAACACAATCGGCCCGGCTAGCGGGCCTGCTTACCCATCTCAGGCTTAGAAGGAGCCCGCCGCTCGCGCGCCGGGCTCCTCCCCTTGGTGGTCACCAATCACGCATGCGCTGGCGGATGATGACGGGAGTCCCAGACCGCCCAGGCCGATGCCGCAACCACCAGCACGCCGAGGACAACATGGGTCGCCATCGCGTTGGCGTTCGCCATGAAGCCGAGCAGCCAGGGCGAGGCGATCAGCCAGAGCCCAACGACAAGGTTCACCCACTCTTCCCATTCGGCGAATACCGAAAGCGCCGCGAGAGCCAGGGCGCCGAGCACGACTGCGGCAATCCAGGCGTTCCACGCAGGAGCGGTTTCAGCAGCGAAGCCGATGACCCAGGGTGAGATGAACAGGCATGCCGCAAGGATCAGATTGATCCAATCCTGGGCCTTCTTTCCTTCCATCACATTGTTTGCCATGACAACCTCCACAGATGAAGCTTGACCAAAGCACCACGTCGCGTGCAACGCACGCTTAGTCATTGATATATCGTACTTTCGACGGCTTTCAAGGAGTGGCCCCGGAGGGCCGGCCCTAGCGTCGGTTCCGTACCGCGGCGATGCCTGCCATCCGCCTGCGCAATTCAGAAGCGCGGGTTCCCGGAGGCTTCGGCTGCAAGCTCGGTAGGATGAGGGCAACGTCAAGCGTAGCGGCACGTGGCAAACCGTGCCATTGCTTGCTGATATTGCGGGCAGGCCCGCGTTGCTCATGTCAGGTGCTTCGGCTATTGACCGGCAGCCAATGCCGGCACAGTTCCGAAACGGAGCCCGACCATGACAGACAAGACCATCCTCAAATTCGGCGCGGTCGAAAACGCCGAGGCGGGCGATCTCGCGGGCTGGGTCTTGGTCGACGGCAACCCAACCATGAAGACCGCCGTCCAGCACACCACAGAGGACGGCAAGGTCCTGTCGGGAACATGGCAGGCTACTCCCGGCACCTATCACGCGACCTACAGCGACTATGAATTCGTGCACATGATATCAGGCCGCATCGTCATCACGCCGATGGCGGCGCCGGTCGAAGTCGGTCCCGGCGATGCCTTCGTGGTCGAGGCCGATTTCAAGGGAACGTGGAAGATCATCGAGCCGGTGACGAAGCATTTCGTCGTCAGGGTCGGCTGAGGCCGGAGGCGAACGGAACACGGCCTGGCGCGCCGCCGCCAAGCTTGTTGATCGCGGGACCTGTCGATCCCAGAGCCTATGAATCCAGGGCACCGCAAGCGTCGAGCGGTCGAATAAAAGGTAGAGCCCCATCCATTAGGGGATGGATGAAACTCTAGAAATCGAAATAGATCGCCGGCGGATACGGACTGGACGCATTTTTGTTGGCCGGCGCCGCCATCGCACCGGACGGGGCGTTGATCCCGCCGGTGGACTTATTGTCAAGCGGCGGCCGGGTTTTCTCGGCTGTGGCCGCTTTCGCGTCTGTCGCAACGACTTTCGTTTTAGCCTCCACGGTTTGCGAAAGTGCGAGCACGGCGAGAAGTGCAGACAGGGCAAGTTTCATGACGGCGTCCCTCAATGGTTAACGTAAGGTTAACCCCAGCCGCCGGCCCGAACACCGCCGCTGTGTGGAACGGCGTGGAATTCTCCGGAATTCCTGGAATATGGCTTGTGGAAAAGTGCGGCTGCGGGCAACGGAGCAGTTGCCGGCGCGTGTAGGCTTGCAGCCGCATCAGGTGCCCGAAGCCTGGACCGGCCGCGACCGAACCCAGACGTCCCGTCGCGCTTGGCCGCTCAATGTCGCGGCCAGCGCTGGTGTGAAGATCAATCCCTGAAGCCGGTCGAGTCCAGCAGGGCGACCTGCTTGCCGTCGATGAAAAAGCGTATCACGTGCGCGCCGCCGTCGACTTCAATGCGCGTCGGTTCGATGGCCGGCGACGCAGGAGCCGCCTTGCCATATGTCGCTGCCGCGCGCGAGCCGGCAGCAGCACGCGGCGGTCCGTCCGGCCCGAAGGTCAGCAGCAGCAGTGCGGCGGATCCAGCCGCGACTGCGGTGAAGGGGATCTTGGGAGAAGCAGTCCGGGACATCGAATTATTCCTTCCTTGTTGAGGCGGCATCTACGCTGGTTTGTGCTGGTTGCGAGAGCTCGGCTTCGCTGTCGTTCAAATGACTGAGGAAGGGTGTTGGTATTCAAGCCTAGATAGCGTGAGTTTCATAACTTGCCCTTGCCCTGAGCGACCTTAGTGCCGCCCGGCAGGGTGAAAAGGGTAGGCGAGTGGAGCGGCGTGGAATTCTGCGGATTTCCTGGAATATGGGACTTTAGGAGAAGTCCGGCCCGCAATGAATGCGGTGGGAGCAAGTGCTGGCACATGTTATGCCTCGCGGTGGCATAAAGGGGCGGGTGGATGGCACAGCATATCGCGCAGAAATTACGGTTGACTGCGGCCCTGCTGGGAACTGTCGCTCGCAAGGATTTGGCAGCGGCGTTCCGAGGCGTCAACCCGAAGACGGCGTTCGATCTCGGCCGTGCCGACAAATGGCTGCAGGGCCGCGCCCAGCCGCGCGAGCTCAGCGTCTACGACGACTGGTCGAAGCTTCTCAAGCTGGAGCAGCCCGGCGCCTGGATCGCAGAGAGCGACCTGCCAGGCTTCACGGCGGCGATCTGCGCCCGCCACGGCATCGAGAGGGCCGAACTGGAACGCCGCGTCGGCGCGCAGTTCGAGACGGCGTCCGGGCATGAAGAGCGAAGCCTTGGATTGGCCCTTGCCGGAACCTATGCATGTTATTCGCGCGCCTTGTCGCCCTATTATCGCGGCCTGTTGATCAGGGGCAGTCTTTCGATAGAGACCGGGCCGGGCGCGCACGGCCTGACTGCCGCCTATCGCGAGGCATTGCCGACCGGGCAGCTGCTGCTCGGTGGGCTGATGACGTCGGCAAAACGCGGCCTTTATGCGCATCTGAAGGAAACCAGCGGCGAAGCCCAATTCTTCCTCTGCCTGTTTCCGCATTCGCGGCCCGGAAGCGTGCTTGGCGGCTATCTGTGCGGCACCACCATCATCGGCCCGGAGCCGCAGCCGTCCCTGACCAGGATCCTGATGATCCGCTTGCGCAATCCGGCACCCGAGAGATGGGGTGGATATCTGCCGCCCGACGGGTCGATCGTCGATGATCTGGCTTCGCTCGGCGTGGCAATTGAGCAGCCGGAAATGATCGACCGGCAGCTGGCGCAATTCCTCGCCGGAGACAGCAAGGACGGCGGTGCCAGCCAGATCCCGCCGGCCGAGTTCCGAGGCATCCTCGACGTGTTCGACCGTCATTGGCTGCGTCATTCGGATTAAGCCTGACCTCGTCTTCTGCCTGTGCGGAACCGATCACCACGTCAGTTGTTTTGTCCGGCGACAAAAGCGCCCGTCCGGCTGTCCAGTTGGGCCGCAAAGCGCCGCCCTTGTCGATCGCGTCTTCGAACTCGCCGGCGCGAAGAAGCGAAAGTTGCACGCCGGCTCAATATGCCTGATCATGGCTACGGCAGGGCGGAGGTATCAAGTGGCGGCCAATCGTCGAAACGGCATGCACCCCGCCGAGGCCGGGGTGATGGGCGTTGTTTCCTCTGCCAGAACCCTCCCGCGCATGTCACTGCCCACCGTCGCGACTGTCGTGGCGGCGATTGCGGCCCTGTATTTCGGGCGCGAGGTTTTCCTGCCGATCGCAATCGCTCTGCTGCTTACCTTCGCGCTCGCGCCTATGGTTTCCGGACTCAAGCGAGTCGGCCTTCCCCGCCTCCCGGCCGTCATCGCCAGCGTGCTGAGTGCATTCACGGTCCTCGCGCTGTTCTCCTTCATTGTCGCCACGCAGGTGAGCGAACTGGCGCAGAACATCCCGCTTTACCAGTCGAATATCCTGACCAAGGTCCGATCCCTGAAGGAGACCGGCGTCGGCGGAGGCATCATCGCCAGGCTGAGTGGGGTGATCGAACGCATCGGTCAGGAACTCGACCGGCAGGAAACCTCACCGCCTACCGCAGGTGAGCCAGAGCGCGAGCCAGTACCTGTCGAGATCATCGCGCGCGAAAGGCCGCTCCAGGTTCTCCAGAACCTGATCGGCCCGCTGATCAGCCCGCTGGCATCGGCCGGCCTGATCATCGTCGTCGTCATCTTCATGTTGCTCGAGCGCGAGGACCTGCGCGACCGTTTCATACGCCTCGTCGGGTACGGCGATCTTCATCGGACCACCGAGGCGCTCCAGGAAGCGGGCAAGCGGGTCGGCCGATATCTGCTCATGCAATTGGTGGTGAACATCGTCTATGCCGTGCCGATTGCATTCGGGCTTTGGGTTCTCGGCATACCCAATGCACTGCTGTGGGGTTTGCTGGCGTTGGCGCTGCGCTTTGTTCCCTATATCGGCCCGATCATTGGTGCGTTGCTGCCTTTGTTCCTGGCGCTTGCCGTGGCTCCCGGCTGGTCGCTCGTGCTGTGGACAGCCGGGCTGTTCGTGGCCATGGAAATGATAACCGGCAACGTCGTCGAACCGTGGCTCTACGGTTCACGTACGGGGCTTTCACCATTGGCCATCATCGTTGCGGCTATATTCTGGACCTGGCTCTGGGGGCCACTGGGTCTGGTTCTGTCGACGCCGCTCACTGTCTGTCTCGTCGTGCTCGGCAGGCACGTGCCGCAGTTCGAATTCCTCGACGTTCTGTTCGGCAACGAACCGGTGCTCGAACCGCATGCGCGGCTCTACCAACGGCTGTTGGCCGGCGATCCAGAGGAAGCCACTGATCACGCCGAGGAGATCCTGGAGGAAAAATATCTGTTCGAATTCTATGACAAAGTCGCCATTTCCGCACTACTGCTCGGCGAACAGGATCGCGTGCGGGGCGTCATGGGCGATGAGCAAAGACGGCAGGTGGCGGCCAGTGCGCAGACGCTGGTGGCGAACCTCGACGACAGCGCACGGGAGGAAGCAGAGGAGGACGATGATCCGGCCGCGGCGGAGCCTGCCACAGCAGATGAGAACAAGCAGCCTCAAGGGGTGAGCGAAGACGACATCGAACTCCCGGATGGTACGGACATCTCAGTGCTTTGTGCCGGCGGCCGCGGGGAACTTGATGATGCCGCCGCCGCCATGCTGGCGCAGGTGCTCGAAGTCCAGGGTGCGACGGTCTCGAAGGCGAGCTTTACCGACATGGAACCGGCGAGCATTCGCCGCCTCGAGCTCGACGCTGTCGATACTGTGGTGGCCGGATTCCTGAACAGAGACTCCGTGAAACACGCCCGCTTCCTGGTTCGTCGGCTGAAGCGTGCCAAGTCGGCGCTGCGGGTGGGGATCGTGTTCTGGTCGGAGGACGGCGACGACAAAAAGACAGCCGTCGAATTGGCCAATGACATCAACGCCGATTTTGTGGCGTATGGCATGGTCGAAGCCGTTCTGGGCGCGTTGTCGAGCGATCCGCCGGTTGCGCTGAAGATCGCTGCCAAGCGCCGCATGCGCCGCCGGCTGCGTCCTGCCAAGAAGGCGCCGCTTGCCGCTGCAAAATGAGCGCGGGACAGGGCGGCGAGGGCGTGGGCCGATAATCATGTCTGGCGCATTCCTGACGTCTACCGCCGACCTGGCGCGCGCGATCACACCAATCAAAATCAGTCAGTAAGCGTAGGCGAAGGCTGAAGTCGGGTGGGGCGTCAAAGGTACGGAGCAGAAATGCCAAGTTGGCGGGTCGCCCGCCCAACCAGAAATATTTCAACCGAAGGGAACCTCACGGTCGCAGGCAAGTTCGGTACGCAATGTGGGGGAGATTGCGCCATCTCATCGGCTTTATCATTGTCGTGCTTGCGATCTTCTCCTTCCTCGGATTCCCTTAGGAGGGACAATGCAGCGCGACGACGATCAACGAGGCTCGGCTTGAGAGCGACAGTCCGTCATCCTGAGGTCGACCTCTGCTCACCGACAACACCTGGACTCGGCTCCGCTCGAACTCGCTTGGTCAACATTCGACGCTTGCACCCGTACCACTCAGAGGCGAGGTGATGGCGGCCCGAAAGAAATTGTGGTGGGGGTCGAAACTGGCAATGGTCGATCGCCTAGCGGGAGCGCTGGCGCGAGCCTTGGCCGACGGGTCGCACGTATGAGCAACGAGCCGGCGCGTCCGCCGGGCGAATATCCGTCCAAGTTTGCCAGCTTCTTCATGGCTGGCTTCGAATGTTCCTCGCATCGGCGCGGCGACGGAGTGCGCCTCGATTTGATTCGCGCAACCGCACACGACAAACACGCTCTCGGCGACTATCGCAGCTGTGCTGCCCTTGGGCTTCGCACGATCCGCGACGGCTTGCGCTGGCACCTGATTGAAACAGCGCCAGGGGTCTTCGACTGGTCGGGTTGGATATCAATGATCGAAGCAGCCCACGCGGCGGGGGTGCAGGTCGTCTGGGATATTTTCCACTATGGCTCACCAGATCACGTAGACCAAGGCGCCCCAGACTTTATAGAAGCCTATGTCCGCTTCGCCGCTGAAGCTGTCCGAGTCCACCGCTCCGTCACAGGAGTAGCTCCCTTGGTGTGCCCGATCAATGAGATCTCATTTTTCGCATGGGCGATAGAGGTCGGCTATTTCCCACGCGTGGGGCCGAAGAAGCGGGGATGGTTCAAGCGACAGCTTGTGAGGGCAGCGGTTGCGGGCGTCAAGGCGATGCGCGACGCCGAACCCGATTGCCGGTTCATCTGGGCTGAACCGCTAATCCATGTTGCTCCCCGTGACCATAGTCGTGCCGAGCAGCGGCGCGCGGAAAATGTTCGTCAGGGCCAGTTTGAAGCCTATGACATGCTGACGGGCCGTGCCGAGCCCGAATTGGGCGGCAGCGAGGACTGTGTCGACGTCATCGGACTCAACTTTTATCCGCACAACCAATGGTACTTTCGGGGGCCAACGATACCGATGGGCCACCACGAATATCGGGCGCTTTCCGACATGTTGGTCGAAGTCGCAGAGCGCTACAGAAAGCCCATGTTCATCGCCGAGACAGGCGCTGAAGGATCAGGCCGGCCGGCATGGCTCCATTACGTTTGCGATGAGGTCCGTGACGCAATGAGCCGTGGTGCCCCGGTTCAGGGTATATGTCTGTACCCGGTGACTGCGTATCCCGGCTGGGACAATTCGCGCCACGCGGAAGTCGGCTTGTTCTCCACGATTCATGCCGACGGTTCGCGCAGTCTTCGCCAGCCGGTTGCATATGAATTGGAGCGCCAGCGCACATTGTTCGCGGCAGGTGTTTCGTAGCGGTCGAAGAAGGGGCGGGCCACGTCAGTTGGTGGGGAACTGCTCCGAATGTTGGCCGAGCATCGTCCGCTGCGTAAGCATCTGCATGGTGCCGTCCGCCGGCAGGCTCTGTTGAATGCGCCCGAACGTCGCCAGAGCCTGACCGACAACCTGATCCATATTGTAGTAGCGGTACGTGGCCAGGCGCCCGACGAACCATACGTCGGGGCACGCCGCTGCCAGTGCTTCATAGCGTTTGTACAGCGCCTCGTTTTCCGCCCGCGGCACCGGGTAATAGGGATCGCCGATATCGGTTGGATATTCGTAAGTCAGGCTGGTCTTCGGGCTCTGCTGACCGGTCAGATGCTTGTACTCGGTAATGCGGGTATAGTTTTCCGTCTGCGGATAGTTGACAACGGCGACCGGCTGAAACTGCTCGCAATCAAGCGTCACGTGCTCGAACCGCAGTGACCGATAAGGCAGACGACCAAGGCTCCAGTCGAAATATTCATCAATCGGCCCGGTGTAGATCATCCGCTGAAAGGGGATCTTGTCGCTGATTTCGCGATAATCGGTCTGCAGCATGATCTTGATCCTGGGGTTGTCCAGCATGCGCTGGAACATGCGTGTATACCCGCCAGCCGGCATATTCTGGAAAGTGTCGCCAAAGTAGCGATCATCACGGTTGATCCGCGTAGGGACCCGCGCAGTCACGGACTTGCTTAGTTGGGCCGGATCGACACCCCACTGCTTCCTTGTATAACCGCGAAAGAATTTTTCGTAGAGCTCCCTTCCAACGGTGCTCACAACCACATCTTCGGCGGTCCGGACTTCCTCGACCGTTTCTCGCCGGGATGCGAAGAACTCCTCCAACTGCTCGGGCGTCAATTCAAGATCGTACAGGCGATTGATCGTGTCGAGGTTGATCGGTATCGGCAGCAGTTTTCCGTCGACCGACGACAGTACGCGATGTTCGTAAGGCCTCCATTCGGTGAATTGCGAGAGATAGTCGATGATCGATCGGGCGTTGGTATGGAATATGTGCGGCCCATAGCGGTGGACCAGGATCCCCGCTTCGTCATAGCAGTCATAAGCGTTGCCGCCGACGTGGTTTCGCCGGTCGATGAGCAGGACGCTTTCCTGCCGTTGCGATGCGATGCGTTCGGCGAGCACGCTGCCAGCGAAGCCGGCGCCGACAATCAGCCAATCGAACATGGTCAGGCTCCCCGGCGCAAAGGGACAATGCTTTTCATTGCATAGGCGCGCTGAATATGGGCAGCCATTGCGTCCCATGTTCGTTCCCAGGACATGTTAGCGAGGTAGGCATCGACTTCCTTAAACAGGAAATTCCGGGGACGTGACAGAAGGGACCGAAGCTTGGTTTCGATGTCTTCGGCGTCAACAATGTCGACCAGGCCTTCGGCACCATAGGTGCGCACGACGTCCACAATCGCCGTAGAGACCACCGGCAGTCCGGCGGCCAGGAACTCAGGAGTTTTGGTCGGGCTGATATAGCGTGTCGCCTCGTTGAGCGCGAAGGGCATCCAGCCGGCGCTCCAGTGCCTGAGATAGCGAGGCAGGTCGGCGTAGGGCTTGGCACCCAGCCAATGTAAGTTACTTGCGCGCGGCAAGCTTAGCGGGTCGATCTTGACCACCGGGCCGAGCATGACGAAATGCACGTCGGGCATTGACGCAGCCGCCTGCGCGATCATTTCAACGTCGAGCCTTTCGTCTATCACGCCGAAGAAGCCCACTCTCGGGTGAGGTATGTCTGCCTGGTCTACAGGGTCATCGCCGGGCTCTCTTGCCTTGTGGAAATGCGCAACGTCGATGCTGCTTGGGAAGGGAAAGATCGACTTATGGAGGCTTCGCTTGGCCTCGTACAGACTCTGCCCGCCCGTGAACACGACATCAGCGCGCTGGAACAGCGCTTTTTCCATCTGCGTCAACTCTGCCGGTGCGTTCTTGAAGGCGGAGAGTTCATCCATGCAGTCGTAGACGCATACATCGCAGGCTATATGGTCACTGAAACGCAGCGCCATGGGCGTGTAGTACCATATAGTCAGCCGGTCATGCGGCGTTGAGTTGACGATCTGGTCGACGAATCTGCGCTGGATAGCGTCCGCCTTTGTTGCGGAAATGCCGGCCGGAAGAACCGGGGTTACGATTGTGATCATTGCAGATCGATCGTTCACCCGGATCGAAGGATAGCGTACTTCCTCGTAGACCGGCTCCTCAAAGTAAATTAGCTGGTGCTGTTTTGAGGCGTGCGTCAGAATATGCTGCGGGCGTTGGTGTACGAAATCCCACCTGAGGTGAGAAAAGCAAAGTAGAACAGACGACTTTATGGGGATATTTGATTTATTTTTTTTGACACCCGCTATTTTCATGTAAGATTCCTCTGAATGATAGTTTGTAATTCTTCAATTAACATATGTTAATCGAAGCAGGCCCCTGATGAATCCTTTATCCGCACATCTAACTTTCATTTGAGTAAGTTGTTCCACGGATTTTAATTGGCCGTAGCCGCCGAGCCGGCCACTTGCGCAATTGTTCGAAGAGAAGCGGCGCTGCCATCAACACCCGACGGACATGCCGCCTCGGCCAAGGCGGAGGCGCTTGCAGCTTCGTATCTCGCCAAATGTGGCCCATTGCCACAGAACGGCTAAAATCCGCTCAATCGTTCAACAACCATTCATGAGCGCAGGTATAAGAGTTAATGACCCGCGCATGATTCGTTTTGGTCGCCACAGATGGCCGAAGAGGGCAGCCACCGTGAGAGAGCCGCAAGGAATGAAGTTCAACTTTGAAACCAACGTCTTTCCGTTGTTTCACCCGCAGTCCGTGGATGATCTGAAGGATCCTTGTCCGGTGTTCGACGGCGCGCTTTGGCACGTCTTCGGTTCCAGCGGCACTGTCACGACCGAGAGCTGGAAAATACTACATGCCACGGCTCCGGACCTTTACGGGCCGTGGACCGAGCATGAGGCGCTCGACTTGGCGGTAACCGGATCGGGCATAGCTGCGCCCGGCGTCATACATGAATGCGGCGTCTTCCATATGTTTATCCAGACCGAATTCATGAAGTCGGGCGGACGTTGCGAGCATGCTGTGTCCAACGATGGCTTTCATTGGGTGGTGCTGAAACCGGCGATATTGTCCCTGCCGGACACCGATGAGGACGGGATCTATGATCCCCATCCGGCGATCATCGGCGGCAAGCGCTACATCGTCTATTCAGGCATGCCTAAATTCACCAGGGTGCCGCAGCCTGACGTCTATCTGGCGCGCAGCCAATCCGATTCCTGGTTCGGGCCGTGGAAACGCCTCGGCAAGATATTGGACCATCTCGACGTTCCCCATCACAATGCGCGCGAGCATCCGGACTACGAATGGGGGATCGAGGGCGCCCAACTTGTCGAATTGCCCGACGGTCGCGTGCTTCTCAACGCCACCTGCTTCCTTCCCGACGGTCCGCGCGGAAGTCGTCAGCGCGTATTCTTCGCCATCGCCGACGACGTCCAGGGTTCCTACGTGTCGGTCGGCCCCGTGCTTGATCCTGGTGAGCCTGGGGAGAACGGCCATTCGACGGTAATGATCGAGGGCGGGAAACTGACCTTGTTTTACCAGAGCAGACGTGAGGCAACGAACCATCGCTGGCGTTTCGGACTGGCTAGGTGCGACCTGGATCAGCAAGTCCTTTCACGAGTCGCCTAAGAGGGACGACCGGGGCCGAGGCGTCGTGGCTGCGCCACAACTATTTCATTCGCGTTCCTGCGATCGTCCATAGCGATAGTCCATAACGTAAATGATCCAAGGCCGGCTCTGCCGCAAGGGCGCAGCAAACTACAGACCATGATCGCGTCCTGGCTCGTTCTTCGTCAGGATCGACCGAGACCTGGATTACCTGGGGATCCACCACGTCGAGGGAGCCTTAGCAACTCATGACTGCCCAAGAAGGGGCTGAGTGGAAGAAAGCGATCCAGTTCCTGCATAGATGGGTTTGGGACGGGGTAACCCCACCGGAGGTGCGTCAGGCCTTCGAGGCCGTCGCTTAGGAGAAGGAGATGTTCCTTCGCTCCGACTAGGGCAGGGGATCCTTGCACCGCAATAGTTGAGAGTCCATTGGCCTGCCAGCCCGGCGAAACATTTTGCCACCGCGGCAGTTATACCGCTCCGGGACGAAATTCGGGGCCTGCCTTTGAACGATACTAGATTGGCGATACCGCTGGTCGGGGAAGTGGAGGACTCTGCGCCGAGATCGGCTGCCGGCCTGCCTTGGATCAAGTTAGCCGGTTCCTATTTCGCAACCGAGGACGGCGAGGCATGGACGCCGATCGGGCAGAATGATGCGGTAAGCTGGCCCGAACTCAATGGCCTGTTCCGGCGCGCCGATATGGCCGGTGTGGAAAATCATCTCCGTTGGCTGAAGGGAAGCGGCGTCACCTGCCTCAGGCTGATGCTGGAATATGCCCAGGTTCGCCACCGCTACTTCGAGAAGCCGCAGGGCTGCTTCGTGCCGGCGATGGTGCAATTGTGGGACGACCTCTTTCGTCTTTGCGAAAAACAGGGCTTAAGAATCCTGCTCACCCCCTTTGATACGTTCTGGCAGTGGCTGCACTGGCGCCACCACCCCTACAACCGCAATCACGGAGGCGTGCTAGACCACCCGTCGCGATTCCTGATCTGCGCCGAGACGCGCCGCGCGATCAAGGCAAGGCTGGAATTCGTGGTTCGCAGATGGAGCGGCAGCGGAGCCTTCTTCGCATGGGATCTCTGGAACGAGATCCATCCCGAGCAGGCTCAGGGCAGCGCGGATGGCTTCGGCGCCTTCATCAATGATCTCAGCGATTTTGTGCGCCGGCTGGAAACGTCACTTTACGGCCGCTCTCACCCGCAGACCGTCTCGCTGTTCGGACCTGAGCTTCGCTGGCGGCCCCACATGCCGCTGCCCGGGCCGATCTTCCGCCACCCAGACCTCGACTTCGCCTCTCTCCATCTCTACCAGGAGGGCACGATCGACGACCCCAGTGACACGGTGGCGCCGGCGCTCGGCATGGCGCGGCTCGTCGGAGAGGCGCTCGGCGAAATCCGTGACGGCCGCCCTTTTCTCGATTCCGAGCACGGCCCGATCCACTCGTTCAAGGACAAGAAGATCACGCTTCCGGAACCTTTCGATGATGAATATTTCCGCCATTTGCAATGGGCTCACCTGGCGGCGGGGGGCGCCGGTGGCGGCATGCGGTGGCCAAACCGCACCCCGCATGTGCTCACCCCCGGCATGCGGCGGGCGCAGCGTTCGCTGGCCGATTTCCTCCCTCTGCTCGACTGGGTTTCGTTCCGGCGTGCCCATCTCGGCAACAAGATGCGGGTTTCCGGTTCCGACGCCGCGGCCGTTGCCTGCGGTGACGATTCCCAGGCAGTGGTCTGGCTGGTTCGCCGCGACACGATCGGGGGGAACGGTATGCTTCGCGCCGGTGCTGCGCCGGTCCCGGCCGCCTTGGAGCTGCCCGGGTTGGCTCGCGGCACCTATCGCGTCATCGCCTGGGATACTACTGCCGGCAGGCAAACGGCGGAATGGCAAGCGAATTCGGACGGCTGGCTGAAGCTTGATGTGCCGCCGTTCTCCGCCGATGTCGCCCTTGCCATCCGCCGAGGCGTTCTGGCTGCGCCATAGCTATTTCATCCGCGGTCCCGTTGGTCCAAGCAGAGCCACGGGAAACATCTCTCACGACCTGCGGCAAGACTCGAAGGGGTAGCGTGGTCGAGCGATCCGCAGGTTGCGCTCAAGGTCGCTGGCAGGCGCCGAATTCGCCGCCGGCTGTCAAGAAAACGCCGCTTGCGGCTGCAAAATAAGGCTGTAGTTCGCTGTCACGTCCAGAAATAGCGCACGGTGTGGAAGAAAACCGGGGCGGCGAAGACCAGGCTGTCGGCGCGGTCCATCATGCCGCCATGGCCCTCGATCAGATGGCCCCAGTCCTTCACCCCCTGATCGCGCTTGATGGCGGAGGCGACCAGTCCGCCGAGGAATCCCATCAAGCAGGCGATGAAGGCGACGCCCGCCGCCTGGAGCGGCGAAAACGGCGTCAGGAACGACAGCAGCGCGCCAAGCAGGCTCGACGTCGCCAGCCCCCCGACCAGCCCTTCCCAGGTCTTCGACGGCGAAACCTTCGGCGACATCAGGTGCCTGCCGAACAGCTTGCCGAAGATGTATTGCAGCACGTCGCTGCCTTGCACGGTGATGATCAGGAATGCGATCAGCAACAAATTGCGGCCCTCGAAGCCGGGTACCTCGAGCGTCAGCAGCGCCGGCACGTGGCTGACGCAGTAGACCGAGATCATGACGGCCCATTGCTGCGCCGAGACACGCTCGAGAAAGCGCTCGGTATCGCCATGAAGCGCGGTGATCGCCGGCATCAGCAGGAAACAGTAGACCGGGATGAAGATGGTGAAGAGGCCGTACCACGCGGTCCACACCAGCCAGTACTGGAACGGGATGATGATGCCAAACATACCGAGCAGCACCCAATGGTCGCTGCGGCGGTTGTGCGTCAGCGTCACGAATTCACGCAAGGCCGCAAACGAGATCAGCGCGAACAGGATGGTCATGCCGGAGCGGCCGAAGAAGAAGGCGACGGTGATCGCCACCACCATGACCCACCAGGCGTTGATGCGCTGGTTGAGGTTGACCAGCGTCGAGGACAGCGGCTTCGGCGCGCGCCACGACAGGATGCCGGCAACCAGGCTTGCTGAGGTCAGCACCGCAGTGAGGCCGACAACCAGAATGAGGGTCTCGTGCATTGGCATGTTGTTCTAGTCGTCTCTTAGCGGGCGGGGATTGAGCGCAAGCAGCGCCTTGCGGGCGCGGTCGAGAAAGGCGCGGCGTTCCTCGCCGGGCGCAATGGCGATCGGCGCGCCGAAGACCACGCGGCAGAGCAGCGGCACCGGCACGAATTGGCCCTTGGGCAGCACCCGCGACATGTTCTCGATCCAGCACGGGATGAGTTCAACGTCGGGCCGCGCCATCGAGAGATTATAGAGGCCGGAGCGGAACGGCAGCAGTGGCTCGTCTGTCATGTTGCGCGTGCCTTCGGGGAAGATGATCAGCGAATGGCCCTCGTCGAGCACCGACAGCATGATCGAGATCGGATTCTCAGCCTCATCGATCCACTGTCGGTGGATGAGCACCGAGGACAGCATGTCCTGCGCGATGAACCGGCGCAGCCGCGATTTTCCCCAATAGTCGGCGGCAGCGACGGCATGGGTGCGGGCGCGCTCCTTCTCGCTGAGGCAGGCAGACAGCAGGATGAAATCGCCGTGGCTGGCATGGTTGGCGAAGTAGATGCGCTGCCGGTCCGACGGCTGGCTGCCGTTCCAGATCGGCCGCACCCCGGTCACCGCCCAGGCCAGCGCCGACAGGCCGACCGAGGTCACGGTCTGCAGCAGGGTGAAGGTCCTTGTGCCGAGCTTGCTCATCGTCCGGCTCAGAAAGACAAGGCGACAGCGGATGCCGCCACGAACAGGCCGAGCGCGATGCGCTGCTTCATCAGCAGGCGCTGCGTGCCCGCGATGCGCCGGTCGAGCGAGCGGATGCCGGCAGTGGCCGGTTTGACGCGCATGCGCGCCAGCACGTCGTCGACCGAGGCACCGCCGGCGGCTTCGCTGATGTGGCTCGCCATCAGCCAGAACAGCAGCGCGTCGAAGACAAGCAGGGCCGAGACGGCGAGGGTGACCATGCCGCTCGCTGCCGCGACCAGCCAGGCCGCCGACGCCAGCGTCGTCGACTGCGGCTGCGCTGCCACGGCAATGAACGGCGCGGCCACCAACGCGGCCAGCACCAGCAGCAGCGGCCACACCGCCTGCGTCATCAGGCTGGCGGCTAAGGCCTCGGCTTTGTCTCGATGGGCACTCATGCCGGCTCGTCCGCCGCGATCCGAAGATGCACCGGACGGCCCGATGCCGCTAGCCGCTGATGCGCCTGCGCCGGCGTTGGCGAGCGACCGCTGGTAACCAGCCAGTTGGCGACGATGGCGGCGCTGCGCTGGAAGCCGAGCGCGCAGCAGACCAGCACGGTGCCGTGGCCGCGGGCCGCCTCGATCGCCGCCACCGCTTGCGTTTGCGCCGCTTGCGAGGGCGGCAAAAGATCGACCATGGCGACAGCCGTCCAGCGGCAGGTGACGCCGCGCGGCCGCTCCAGCTCGCCCGCAAGGTCGATCACCGTGCCGAAAGCATCGGCCTCGGCGGCGGTGGGAAAGCGGCCGAGGAAGACGCCATCGGCGATCGCGACATGCGGCGGCAGCTTGCGCGTCCACGCCCACACATTGATCCTGGCGCCAAGCCGGTAAGGCAGCAGCAAAACACGGCTGGCCAGCGAGATGCTGCCATCGGCCGCTTTCTGGAACACTTTGGCGCCGGCTCCGGCATAGGCGAAGGCGACGATGGCCAGCGCCAGCGCCGGCCACAGCAGGATGAGCAACAGCGCCGAGACGAAGGCGCCGGCAACGGCGCCGGCCAGTGCCAGCGCTGCGACGAGGGCGTAGAACAGCGCCAGTCGCCGTGCCTTGGGATCGGCGGTCAGCCGGAAGCCGGCGAACGGCAATTCGCCATCGCGCGGGAACAGCCACAGGGCGAAGAAGCCGAGCAAAGCGCCGGTCGGGATATCGATGACATGGTGCTGCCATGTCGTCAGCACCGAGGTGCCGATCAGGAAACACCAGACGTGCCAGACGATGGCGGCCATGCCTTTGAGCCGACAGCGCCAATGATCCCAGATGATGACAAGCAGCGCGATGTGCAGCGACGGCGCCTGGTTGAACGGCTTGTCGAAGCCGCCGAGCACCGCGAACATGAACCCCGGCAGCCCTGATGTCTGCGGCCGCATGAAGGTCGCCGTCAGCGGGAACAGGATGAAGCAGGCGACGGCGACGATCTGCGCCGTGAGGTAACGGCCGGCGAGCCGGTCGACGCCGCGCTTGGTATCGTTCAACAGCAGCGACAGGCCGTAGAACAGGTTGATCGACCAATAGGGCACGATCGTCCAGGCGATGAACGGGATGCCGCGCTCCCAGGCAAAGACGATGCTGCCGACATCGTCGCGCTGCGACGCCAGCCAGTTGGCGAAGCCGTAGGTCACGTAGAAGAACGGCGCCAGAAACGCCAGCCACAACGCAGCGCGCAGCACGATTCCGGCGTACGGCTCGCGCGCGGAGGCAGGAAGGGCAGGGGCAGCGGCAACGGCGGGACCAAGCACCGGCAAGACCATGCTCAGACGCGCCGCGCGACCGAGACGGTGAAGATGCCCCACTGGTCGATGCGCTGGTCGAGCTTCTCGAAACCGGCCGCCGCCACCAGCTGGTCCATCTCGCCTTGCGTGCGCCGGCGCATCACCCAGGCCTGGCCCCCGCGATGCGAAGTGAGGCTGCGCGCGATCATCTCAAGCTGCGGATGCCAGGGCTGGTTGGTGTAGAGAAGCAGCCCGCCCGGCTGCATCGCCTTGGCCAGCCCGCCCAGCGAGCGGGCGATCATGGCGTTGTCGGCAAACAATTCGTAAAGCCCGGAAACGATGGCGAGGTCCGGCGCCGGCTCCAGCCCGGCAAGCATCTCGGCGTCGAAGGCGTCGGCCTGCTGGAATGAGACACTGGTCGGCAGGTGCCGCTCGGCGATCAGCTTACGGCCGAGCGAGACATTGAGCTCGGAGAAATCCTGCAGCCGCACGCTGGCCGGCGGCACAATGCATTTGGCGACGGCGTCGAGCACGTAGCGGCCGTGGCCGGCGGCGATATCGACGACACGGACCGGCCGCCCGGCGGCCTTCAGCGTCTCAGCGGCGCTGCCGATCAGCTCTTCCAGATGCAGCTTGCGCTGGCGAATGCCGCGCCAGCCGATGGCGTCGAGAAAGGTGCGGTCGATCATGCAGCCGAGCGGACCGGTGCCTCGCGCCTGGTTCTCATAGACATAGTCGAGCGTCGAGCCGGAATCGAAGCCGGTGGCAATCCCCGTCTTCATGCCTGACGACAGCCAGGCGCCCATCCGGATCGAGGCGCGGCTCATTGCCCAGTAGAGGCCTTTCGGTGACAGCGGGGCGAGTGGCGAGGCCAGCCGGTCGGCCTCGTCGCGTGTATAGCCGGCGCGGTCGGCCGTGGTCAGGTCGACCGGCTTCTCCGGCGTCGCGAACTGTCTTTCGAGAAACGGCTTGATCAGATCGAGTGCCTTGCGGCGATCGCGTTCGCCGAGCGTGTCGTGGAAGAAGCCGGGCAGCACATGCCGCTCCTTGGCCGGGCTGGCGAGATTGACGAAGAACTCGTGCTGCGGTCCATGCCGCACCACCCAGTCGCTGCCGGAGATCAGCAATTGCGTCGGCACGGTGATGGCGCGGGCGTCGGCGACGATACGCGCGGCGTGGTCGTAGAGCTCGACCAGGATGTTGGAGGCGATCGGCCGCGTGATCAGCGGATCGGCCTCGAAGGAAGCGATGCGCTCGGGGTCATGCGTCAGGAACTTGGCCTTGACGTAGGAATTGACGAAGAAGCGGCCCTTGATCTTCTGCCACAGCGCAATGCCTTGCTTGGCGAAGGGCACGTAGAGCTTGACCGAGAAGGCCGGCGAGGCCAGCACCAAAGCGCGAATCTGCGGTGCATAATCATGCACCCAGGCGGCGGCGAGCACGGCGCCGAAGGATTGCGCGATCAGCGCGATGTCGCGTTGGCCGAACCCGTCTCTGCCGATCTCGCGCACGAAACAATCGATGTCGCGCACAAGTGCGGCAAAGGACGGCGCATAGCCGCGTTCGCCGGCCGAGCGGCCATTGCCGCGCGCGTCCCAGGCGTAGAAGGCATGGCCGGGCATGTCGAGTTCATCGACCAGATGCGCCATACGGCCGCCATGTTCGTGGCCACGGTGGAACAGCAGGACCGCGCTTTTGCCGTGTTCGGTTAGTGCCGGCCAATAGCGATAGAAGATCTCGGTGCCGTCATGCGTGCGGAAGGTGCGCTCCTGCGCCACCCGCTGCTCACTTGCGGAAGGGGCAATCGTTGGTTCATGAAGCATGTTGTTCCCCTGGCGACCGGAATTTCAGTCGCCGCTCCCGTTAAGCCCGCTGCGTATCCGGTTGATGGCGGTCACCAGCGAGAGTGTAGCCATTGCCGGAAACACAAACGGCGTGATCGCTCCCACCCACAGGCCGCAGGCGATGAGGAAAGCGACGATGCCGAGCGCCAGCGCCCGATCGCTCTTGCCGAACGGCCCGGCATAATTGCGCCCCGTGCCCGCCGCGATGCCGAGCACGCCGGCGAATTCCACAAGCACTGCCGTGACGGCAAAGGCGACGACGCCCCAGGCAGGGAAGAGAGCGGCAAAGGCCAGGATCAGCGCCAGGTCGGAAACGACGTCGCAGAGTTCGTTGAGATACATGCCAAGCTTGGAGGCCTGGCCATGTTCGCGCGCAAGCATCCCGTCGATGGCGTTCAGCGCCATGCGCGCAAACAGCACCACCGGCATCAGCAGGAAGACCGCGCGATGGCCGGCAAGGGCCGCGACCACAACGCCGGTGGCAACCGACAGGGCGGCAGCCAGCAGCGTGATCTGGTTGGCGGTGACGCCGGCCCCAGCCAGCCGGTCGGCAAGCGGCCGCAGCTTCGCCTGGAAGGCCGGTTTCAGCGCATAAAGCGTCGGCATGTGCGAACCCCCCGGCCGCGGTGCAACTAACGTCTGCAAGGATGGTCAATTGGCGCGCAAGACGCAAGGGCGGCGAGCGTGACCAAGCTGCTGACGGCGGGCTCGACATTCTAGTGGGAGTAACGGAGCCGGCAGCATAGATTAATTTCGGCGCCCACTTGGTCTCCGTTCGATGTTGGCTGCTCTTACGGCTCTCGTCTTCCTTTCAATCGACGGCACTATCTCAAGCCCGGTTGGAGCCGGGTGTAATGATGATTCACAGTAGTGGAGAGCTACGGCGTACTCTGGCGTGCAAATCGGCTGGTTTGGCCGGCGCCAAGGCAGCTTGGCGCGTCTGCTTGAGGTCTCGACGTGACCCAAACGAGCCATTCCGGCCTGCAAGCTCTAATGTCTCGAATGTGGTAGAATACGACATTGGTCAACCGTCGCCGCATCAGCCATCAATGAACGCGCGGAAGGTAGGGATTTGCTGAGTACTGGTGAGGCCAGTTTCTTATCGGAACAACCAATACTATGATCCGCCGGGGCTAGGCCACCAATGGACCGCAAGCTTGCCGCGATTCTAGCCGCAGATGTAGTGGGCTATTCGACTCTGATGGAGCGCGACGAGGCCGGTACGTTTGAGCGACTACGTGCCGGACGCAAGGAACTGTTCGAGCCCGAAATTGTCCGCCACCACGGCCATATCTTCAAGCTGATGGGAGATGGGATGCTGGCCGAATTCGGCAGTGTCGTCGATGCCGTCGAATGTTCAGTGTCGTTGCAGCGGGGCCTGTCCGAGCGCAACGCCTCGCTTCCCGCAGTGGAACAGATCCTGGTGCGGATCGGCATCAACCTCGGCGAGGTGATCGTCGACGGCGACGACCGGTATGGCGATGGGGTCAACATCGCGGCCAGACTTCAGCAGTTGGCGGAACCGGGCGGCATCTGCATCTCGGGAAAAGTGGCCAAGGAGGTCGATAGGAAGCTGGCGTTCGCCTTTGAGCCAATGGGCGAACAGAGGGTCAAAAACATCGCCGAACCAGTTCAGGCGTATCGCGTGTTGCTTGATTCCGCGGCAGCGGGCAAGACCCTCCATGCTCGCCGCCAGCCACGCGCCTGGCGTTTTCCGGTCGCGGCGGGTGTTCTCTTCCTGGCTCTCGGCCTTGCTGCAGCATGGTGGCAGCTGTGGGAGAGGCCTGCACAGCCTGCTGTTCCGGCAGGCAGCGAGGCTGCCGACACCCGGTCCTCGCTAGTCGTCCTGCCCTTCGACAATCTCAGCGATGACAAGGAACAAGAATATCTCGCCAACGGCTTCACAGAGGACCTGACGACCGAACTGGCGCGCGTGCCGGGTCTTTTCGTCGTCTCCCACAGCGCGGCCTTCGCCTACAAGGACAAGGACCCGAAGCCGGAGGAGATTGCGGCGGCATTGGGCGTCCGGTACCTGCTGAAAGGCTCGATTCGCCGCGTCGGCGACGACATGCGCATCAATGCGCATCTGATCGACAGCTCGACGTCCGGACATCTTTGGGCGGAGCGCTTCGACGGCCGGTGGGCGGACGTGTTCGCGCTGCAGGACAAGGTCGTCGGCAGCATCGCAGGCGCGCTCCAACTCCGCCTGGTGAGCGTCGCGCCGGCCGCCCGCTCGGGAGGCACAAACAGTCCCGAGGCCTATGATGTCTATCTCAAAGGGATGGACATCTATAACCGTATCAACACCCCCGAGGAGTTTGCGCAGGCTGTGAAGCATTTCCAGCACGCGGTGCAACTCGACCCCGATTTCGGCGCGGCTCATGCCCAACTCGCCTGGGCTTATTGGGACGCGGACATCGCCCGGGCCGTGGTGATGGGGCTTACGCGAGCCGAGGCCTATGACAAAGTCCACGAAACCCTGAAGCTCGCCGCCCGACATCCTTCGCCCGGCTACTATCAGCTAGTCGCCGAGTTGATGGTCCGCGAACACAACTCGGACGAAGCAGTCACCGTTCTGCTGAAGTCGGTGGCGCTCGATCCTAGCGATACCTGGAATTATCTCTCGCTGGCCAATGCCCTGAATTTCAACGGCAGGCCGAAGGAAGCGCTGAGCTATCTCGAGGCGGCCGCGCGCGTCGACCCGATCTCGTGGATGGACTACCGGCACTACCAGGCCGGACTAGCCGAGTTCGGCCAAGGGAAATTCGAGGACGCGGTTCACTCCATCGAGAAGATGGATCTTGAATCGCCGACCCACGGGCGAAATTCTATGCCCTGCAAGTTCTTGTTTCTGCCTATGGGCATCTTGGGCGCACCGACCAGACCGCGGCTGCCTTGGAAAGGTTTAGGAAGGTTGTTACGCAAAGGCTACTATGGGAACCAAACCAACTGATCACCCAGGACTTCATGGTTTTCAAGAATACGGCCGATATCGAACGCCTTTTGGCCGGCCTGACCAAGGCAGGCGTGCCCGATCTGCCGGCATTGGCAAGGGCAGGCATGAATCCGAAGGACCGGCTCACAGGCGCGGAAATAAGGTCTCTCATGTTCGGCCACGAAACGCGCGGAAAATTGGCATTTGACAAGTTCCTGCCGATACAGCGCACGACCTCCGTCGACGGCGCCATCAGCGAAACCATTGGCCTGAGGACCCGAACAGGAACCTCCTGGGTGCAAGGCAATTTCTTGTGCGATGCCTTTCCCGGAGAGCTGACAAGCTGTGGAGCAATTTATCGCAATGTGTTCAGGACGCCGGGGCGCGACGACGAATACAAGGCCGTTTACCGCTGGGAACAGTTCGAGTTTTCAGTCGTCAATTGAGCTCCCAAAATGCCGCAAGGCCGAAATCCTGCTTGCGGGATATAGATGCGACCTTGTTCGCCATAACTGCAAACGACCGCTCCTGGCGCTAACTGCACGTTCCGGGAACGAGAAATTCGGAGGCCGTCCACTGACCCGGCTCGTAGCCAAATCGCATAAGATTGCTATCTCTAGCTGGCGCGTAGTCAATAGCAATGCAGCCATTTGAGGGGCGAGCCCTAACTTGCAACCAGCGTGACGACTGATATCTTATCCTCGGATAACCCGCCTGGTGTCCGAGGTTAGTAACAATTCGCCCGCATCGAAATGCGCCGCCAATAGCAGACATGACGGCCTGGTCCGATTGAGAAGCCTTGGCGCGAAATGTCCGCTATCGTCAGCTATGATGTCGTCGCTTTGCGCACGAAGTCGGCGAGTTCGCGGTTGAAACGAGAGGAGTCCTCGATGAAGGGTGCGTGTCCGGTTTCGCGGTACCAGGAAGCGGCGCTCGTCGGACATGTCTTGAGGATGTGATCGCCCATTGCCGGGAGGACCACCGTGTCGCTGCGGCCCTGAGTCATAAGCACAGGTCTCTTTAACATGGTCAGAACGTCGTCGGAGTTGATCGCGCGCGTGACAAGCGCAGACCGGACTCTTGGGGCCACAACGATGTTCCAGCACAGGGCCACTTCGTATTCGTCTCTCGGTAGCGGTCGCGCGGTGCAGCCCTGCACGAAGTCGCGAATGGCCTGGACGTTGGAGGGGAAGTCGTCGCCTGCGGTCGCGCCCGGCACGTGATCGAGAAAGCCGGGGCCGATCAAAACGCCGAACGCGGCCCTGTCAAGCGTTACAGCCGCACCGACGAAGTTGATCCCGGCAATTGCATCCTGGCCGTAAGCGCGAACATAGTCACAGATGATGAAGCCCGCATAAGACCACCCCACGAGAACGGGCCGGTTCAGGCCGAGCTGGCCGACGATGGCCGCAATATCGTCCGCCCATGGCTTGGGCTCCGTGTACTGCTGCTGTGCCTCGGGCGCTTCCGACATGCCATGGCCGCGAAGATCGAAGGCGACGAGGCGAAACGCGTCCGCAAGCTCACTCTCGTACTGTTTGCGCCAGCAAAGGTGGTTCTGCGACCACCCGTGAATGAAGAGGATGGCTGGTGCATCAGCTTTGCCCCATTCGCACACATGCAGCTTCACGCCGCCGCCGCCGATCACAGAATGAATCTTCATCTCGATCCTCCATTTGCTGACCACGGCGCCGATGATCACCGGTCCGCGTTGGAAGGAGTGTTGTTGCGGGCGTTAGAAAAGAGCGGCCGAAGCGTTGAAATTTGCCGGCTGGAGATAAGAACCCGCCGAGCCGATCCGTCACTCGGGTCCGGCCATGAAGGATCTGACTTCACGCAGGAAATCGGCGAAGGCAGGCTCGTCGCCGAGGAGGATATGATTTGCGCTGTTGAGGTCGACGAAGCGCGCCCCCGGTATGCCGGCCGCGAGCACCTTGCCTTCGTCAAATGGAACCACGGCATCGTTCCTGGCATGCAGCACCAGCGTCGGAACGCTCACCTCTCCCAGCATCGCCGAAACGTCTATGTCGCCGAAAGTGGAGTGAAGCAGGCTGGCGTTGAGCGGCGATGTGGTCTGCCTCTGGAGATCGTTGAACCAAGCCATCTGCTCGCGGCTGGCACCCGGAATGAATGCCTCGGTGAACAGCTGGCGGAACGCGGCATTGTCCTTGCCCCATCCTTCACGGATCAGGGTGGTCATGGCTTCATGGGTATCGAGCTGGTGGGTGTCGCCGCGCTTTCGCCGGCCCCTTGCATAGCCGCCGTAGAGAATGAGGCGCGACACGCGCTCGCGGTGCCGGAGGACATAGGCGATCGATACCGCACAACTTTGCGAGACACCGAGCAGCGGGAAACGGTCCAGGCCGCTTGCGTCGGCAACGCTTTCCAGATCAGTGACCATGGCGTTGAAGGAGAAGTCGCCGACGTTCCAGTCGGAGAGGCCGTTGCCGCGCTCATCGTAGCGGATCAGCGTATTCCTGCTCGAAAGCTGATCGATCCAGTGTCGCCACACCGGGCTTTCCCATTCGTATTGCAGATGCGACATCCAGTGCGCCGCGCGAAGCAGCGGCGGGCCGTCGCCCGAAACCGCGTAGGCGATACGGACGCCATCGGGGCTGCTGCAATAATGTATCTCCTGGGAACGCCGGTGCTCATTTTGGCCGCCACCCGGAGCGGAACGGACGGCTTCACCTGATGCTTGTTGCCCGGCTTGCTCGCTGACCGGTCGCAGTTGCGTTGCGCGCTCTCGAGCCGAAGCCTCGAGTGATCGTATCTCCAGCGAAACCTGCTTGTTGGCCCGGTCCAGAGACTGTAGCGTTTCGGCATAGGAAAGGCCCGCTCAGGTTCGCAGCGCAGCCGCTCGACAAGCGCCTGCAGGATCATCGATCTGGTGCGATCCAGTGCGTCGCCGTGGAATGTGCGCCAAGCCTCGAACACCGGGCAGCGCGGCAGTTCCAGATTTTCGAGGAACTGCCCCCGGAACATGGCAGCCAGGTTTTCCAGGCGTGAGGTGTCGAGAAAGCGTACCTCGTTCGCCGTCATGTGGGCGACTTGCAGCAAATCGACATCAAGCTTGGCGGTGTCGAAAAGCACGCTCTCTCGATCGGCCTTCAGGCAGCCCTCGTCACCGTTCTGGTTGATGATGTGCCTTAGCTTCGAGAGACTCCATCTCAGCGAAGCTCTTGGATCGTCAGGCACCTCCCAGAACATTCGGCACAAATGATCGCGCCGCTGACGCCGGTTCGCCACCACTAGGTAGGCGAGCAGAGCGCGCGTTTTCTTCGACGGTGGCAGCGCGATCTCCCGGGCGCCCCGCAGGACCACCAATTCGCCGAGCACCTTGATCTTCAGTGGGCCCTTCATTTGGGACGCCGATCGCTTGCAAGCAATTTACCCGCGATACTGCTCTGTGTAAATTTACTTGATGGTCGGCGCCTACTGCCCGGAACCTTACTATTCGCGAGGCCCTATCGTTTCGGCGCGGCCGCCGCGTTCTTCAAGGTCAAATTCCGAAGGGTCTCTTTCCAGTTTTCGGATAGCGCGGGCCAGCGTCGGCAGGACGGTTTCGCGCGCGCCGTCGTCAACCTGGGATAGACTCTTGCGTATGGCATCCTTCCAGGCCGGGCCGCGGTCGTAAGCCTCCATGAAAGCATCGGCCAGATCTTCCGACTGCCGTTGTTCAATCATGGCTTCCATGATGGTTGCAGCCTGCATCCTGTCCTTGCGGCTCTTGGCGGTGCCGTCGCTGTCCGTCCGACGGCGACTGGCGACGATGAGTTTGTGGATGGCGTACCGTTCGGGCGACGGCACGTTCACCGGCACGCCGGCACCGTGAAGGAGAACGGCCCGGATCGGCTCATATATCAGGAAATCGAGAAACCGCAGGGGCTGCGCCGACGCGCCACCAAGCGCGGGCATGGTTGTTGGACGACCCTCGTAGTCGGCCGAACCGGTGTTCGGAGTCAGGAATTCGACCTTGTATCCGGAGCGGGAAGAATATTGCGTGGTGAAGCGGCCGTCAGCCTGGTGCGGAATCTCCCGGAAAGTCGGGTCGACTTTCCTCATCGTATCGAGCACGGGTGGCATCTTGTCATCGACGGCCGTCGAGATCGAATGAAACTGTGCAAAATCGGCATCTCCCGTGACCATCGACGTACTGGGCAGGCGAACGCCAAGGATGGCTGGATAGCATTGATAGGCGACGGTACCGACCAGGACGCCACGAAGCCTGAAGAAACCGGCTTCGGCGAGCGCCTGGACAATGTCGCCGGTCTTCCTTTCCGGCCGTGGCAGGTAGGCCTCGCGAATGAGGGTCGAAACCAGCTTTCGCCGCTCTTTGATGTCGGCTTTCAGGTCCTTGAAGTTTTCGACCCTCCTGGTGATTTCGGGATCGTCGACGGGGCCGACATATGTGCGTGTTTTGCCGCCGTCAGGGTTCGGCAGGTCGAGATACCAGTAACGGCGGCCTTTCACCTCGGCTGTGACAAAGCGGCCGCCGACGTTGAATTCCGTCGAAAACGAGGCATCCAGCGACCGCTGCGCCAGCTCGGAATAGAGCGTCTGGTATGTGTGGGGAATCTGCTGCATATGAGTTGTTACCGTTTTCGCGAAAAGGGTAATAACACAACTTCATCGCCACCGTCATCATAAATTGTTACCGCTTTCGCGAAAGCGGTAACAACTGCGCTCAAGGCATCGTGGATGCGGGTCAAATCGCGCGCCAGCAGTTCGTCTCTTCCCAGGCCCCCGGCTCCCACGATTGAATCAAACAGTGCTCTCTACTTTACAAGTAAATTAAAATATGTGAAGTTATGTCTACCAAAAGGGTCATCCATGACAGCCAATCGTTTCGCCACACGCCTCAATTCCTTTGCCTCGCGGCCACAGGCCGAATGGCCGGATCTTGCCGGCAAGCCGTCCATGCTGCAGATGGCGGCGCGTGCGGCGAAGGTTGCGGGGCTGACCGACCTCGATCTCAACTTTCCCGATCATGTCGATGAAAAACCTGCGGAAATGGCGCGAAAACTCGGCGATATCGGCCTTTCCGTCAATGGTTTTGCCATGCGCTACTACTCCAATCCGGCCTTCAAGCTCGGCGCCTTCACCAATCCTGATACCGCGGTTCGCCGCGAAGCCATCGACCTAACCAAGGCTGGCATTGATGCCGCGCGTGAGGCCGGCTCCAATCTGATGACCCTGTGGCTCGGGCAGGACGGCTTCGATTATGCCTTCCAGGCCGATTATGCGGCGCTCTGGCAACACGAGATCGATGGGATTCGTGAAGTTGCAGCGCACGACCCCGATTGCCAGATCAGCCTGGAATACAAGCCCAACGAGCCGCGCTCCTACAGCCTGATGCCCGACGCGGCGACGACATTGCTGGCCATCCGCGAGATCGGCCTGCCCAATCTCGGCGTGACGCTTGATTTCGCCCATGTGCTCTATGCCGACGAGCAGCCGGCCTTTGCCGCAGCACTCGTCGCGCGCCACAGCAAGCTCTTGGGCGTCCATCTCAACGACGGCTACGCCAAGCGCGACGACGGCCTGATGGTCGGCGCGGTACACACGCTGCAGACGATCGAGCTGCTCAGGCAGATCCGCCGCGACGGCTACGCCGGCGCCATCTACTTCGACACGTTTCCCGACATGACCGGGCTCGATCCGGTCCACGAATGCGAAGTCAACATCGCCACAGTCAAACGCATGCTGCGCGTCGTCGATCGGCTGGAAAAGGACAACCGCCTGTCCACCGCCGTCGATCGTCAGGACGCGGTCGCCTCGCAAGCCATCATTCAGGAAGCCATGCTCGGGCCGGACAGTTAGGCTCGGCCTCAACATCGTTCAACAAGGGAGGAAAGACCATGAAATTTCTACTTGCCACCGCTGCCGCTGGCCTGATGGCGCTGTCCATCGGCTCGGCCTTTTCCGCGGACCTCGCGCCGCTCAACTCCGACACCGAGAAGGATCGCATCGACTGGTCGCAGCTCGAGGCCAAGTTCGGTGCTTTCCCCAAGCTGCCCGAGGGCACCAAAGCGGGCGCCGTCTCCAAGACGCTGACCAACGAATACTGGCGCTCGCTGGGCGAGGGCTACAAGTTGTTCGGCGACCGCGTCGCCGTTCCGGTCGTCTACCAGGCGGCGCAGAGCGAGGGCGACCAGCTCGGCCAGCTCACCATCGCCGAAGGCCTGGTCACGCAAGGCTATAACGTGCTGCTCGTCTCGCCGCAGACCGACTCCAACCTGCAGCCGATCATGGAACAGGCCAAGGCCGCCAACGTGCCGGTGGTCAACGTCAATGACGCGGTCATCCCGCAGGCGGAGCACTATGTCGGCAATGTCCAGCGCGACAATGGCGTGCGCGTCGCCAAATGGTTCATCAAGAACCGGCCGGATGGCGGCAAGGTCGCCATTGTCGAAGGCCAGGCCGGCGTCTATGCCGCCGTCCAGCGCACCGACGGCTTCAAGACCACGATCACCGAGGCCGGGAAGTTCGAGGTCGTCGCCAGCGTGCCGGGCAACTGGGATCGCCAGACCTCCTACGACGCGGCCACCAACATCCTGCAGCAGCACCCCGACCTGATCGGCTTCTATGCCAACAATGACGGCATGGCGCTGGGCATCGTCGAGGCGGTCAAGGCCGCCGGCTTGCAGGACAAGGTCGCCGTCTTCGGCACCGACGGCATCTCCGACGCCTATGCCTCGATCCGCGCCGGCGAGCTGACCGGCACCGTCGATAGTTTCCCGGTGCTGACCGGCGAGGTGGCGCTGGAATCGGCGCTGCGACTGGTGGCCGGGCAGAAGCTGCCGCGCGTCGTCGCCACGCCGCAGGCGCTGATCACCAAGGATAATGCCGACCGCTATTCCGGCGCCGGCGACGCCGTGCGCAAGGCGCTGCTCGAGGACGCGGCATCGGGCAATTAAGGGGCAGGACTGCGGGTGCCGGCCCTTCGGCTGGCGCCCTTTGCCTGGAGAATAGAACCAATGTCTGTCCCGCGGCTGCAATTCGAGGGCATTTCCAAGGTGTTTCCGGCCGTGCGGGCGCTGAGCGATGTGTCCTTTTCGGTCGGTGCCGGTGAAATCCATGGCCTGCTCGGTGAAAACGGCGCCGGCAAGTCGACGCTGCTGCGCATCCTGTCGGGGGTCTACAGGCCGACGGCCGGAAGCGTGCTGATCGACGGCAGTCCGGTGACGCTGAACAGCCCGGTCGCCGCCCGCGCCGCGGGCATCGCCATGATCCATCAGGAATTGCAGCAGGTGCCGCACCTCAGCGTCGCCCAGAACATGTTCCTCGGCCATCCGCTGACGCGCGGCGGCATCTTCGTCGCGCGGCGCGAGCAGGAACGCCGCGCTGCGGAAGCCCTCGCCGCCATCGACCCGACCATCGATCCGGCAGCGCCGCTCGGCAGCCTGAAAGTCGCGCAGCGGCAGATCGTCGAGATCGCCCGGGCGCTGCTTGATCGGGCGCGCATCGTGGCGATGGACGAGCCGACATCTAGCCTGACGCCGAGCGAGTTCGAGCGGCTGGCCGAAGTCATTGCCAGACTGGCGCGCGACCGTGTCGCGGTCGTCTATGTCTCGCACAAGCTGGACGAGGTGTTCGGCATCTGCCAGCGCGCCACAATCATGCGCGACGGCGTCGTGGTCGGATCCGTCGATCTCGCGCAAGTGTCGGAAAAAGCCGTCGTTTCGATGATGGTCGGCCGCGAGCTTGCCCAGGAACAGCACCGCTCGCATGCCTCCAGCGAGGTCAGGCTGAGCGTGCGTTGCCTCGCCTCGGCAACCAAGGTCCATGACGTCTCGTTCGACCTGCATCGCGGTGAGGTGCTAGGCATTGCCGGCCTGGTCGGCTCGGGCCGCACCGAACTGCTGCGGCTGCTGGCCGGCGCGGACCGCGCGTCATCAGGCACGGTCGAGATCGACGGCAAGGCGATCAAACTTTCCAGTCCGCGCGACGCCATCGCCGCCGGCATCGGCCTGGTGCCGGAGGAGCGCAAGCGCGAAGGCATCGTGCCGTTGCGGTCGATCTCCAGCAATATGGCGCTGGCTTCGATGGGCGTGTTCGCACCGCGCGGCGTTATCGATCACACCAGGCTGAAACGGGTCGCGGCTGAGAAGATGAAGCGGGTCAATCTCAGGCCATTCCTGCTCGACCGTCCGATCCGGCTGTTCAGCGGCGGCAACCAGCAGAAGGCGATCATCGGCCGCTGGCTGGCGGCGGGAACGCGCATCCTTTTGTTCGACGAGCCGACGCGCGGCATCGATGTCGGCGCCAAGGCGGAGGTCTATCATTTGATCGAGGAGCTCGCCGCCGAAGGCCATTCGGTTGTCGTCGTGTCGTCCGAGCTTCCCGAGGTGATCCGGCTCGCCGACCGCGTGCTGGTCATGCGCGACGGCACGGTCGCGGCCGAACTTGATCGGGCCGATCTCAACGAACAGGCGATCGCAGCGCACGCCATACCCCAATCGGAGACTCAGGCCGGCAAGGCGCAAGGCCATCGGGCCGGTGCATGATCGGACAGGACCAGCGGATGACTGATATAACCGAACACACAGCAGCGCGCCCAAGGGCTGAATTCCTGCACCGGTTTTCCGTGCGCGACGCCGGCACGCTGATCGGCCTGGTCGTGATCCTCGCCGTCTTCGGCGCGCTGGTCCCGGGCTTCTTTGCCGAGCGCAACCTGATCAACATCCTGCAGCAGTCGAGCATCAATGCCTGCCTGGCATTGGGCATGACGCTGGTGATCATCTCGGGCGGCGTCGATCTGTCGGTCGGGCCGACGGCGGCCCTTTCGGCCGTCATCTCGGCCTCGATGCTGGTTGCCGGCGTGCCGTTTCCGCTGGCCATCGCCGCCGGCTTCGCTATCGGCCTCGTCTGCGGGCTGCTCAACGGCGTGCTGGTCGCCTATGTCGGACTGCAGCCTTTCATCGTCACGCTGGGAACGCTCAGCACCTACCGGGCACTGGCGCTGATCTATACCGGCGGCAATCCGGTGCTCGGCCTGCCGGCCGGCTTCCGCGCCATCTTCAACGGATCTCTGTTCGGATTGCCGTTGGCGGTCATCATCGTGGCCGTGGTCGCGCTGATCGCCTGGATCAT
Source organism: Mesorhizobium sp. M5C.F.Ca.ET.164.01.1.1 (assembly GCF_004792125.1). Classification (NCBI taxonomy): domain Bacteria; kingdom Pseudomonadati; phylum Pseudomonadota; class Alphaproteobacteria; order Hyphomicrobiales; family Phyllobacteriaceae; genus Mesorhizobium; species Mesorhizobium sp. M5C.F.Ca.ET.164.01.1.1. Next base: position 3,026,615 of record NZ_SRTG01000001.1, read on the forward strand.
CCTCAAAAAGACGCCGTTCGGCGAATATCTGCTCGCCGTCGGCGGCAATGAGGAGGCCGCCTACATAGCAGGCGTGCCGATCGCGCGCACCAAGATCGCCGCCTACATGATCTCGGGCCTGCTGGCGGCCCTTGCCGCGCAGATCCTGATCGGCCGGCTGGGTGCCGCCGAGCCCATTCTCGGCAATCTCTGGGAACTCGATGCGATTGCCGCGGCGGCCATCGGCGGCGCCTCGCTGATGGGCGGCAAAGGCAGCGTCGTCGGCACCATCCTGGGCGCCGTCATCCTCGGCACCATGCGCAACGGCCTGACGCTGATGAATGTCCAGTCCTTCTATCAGCTCCTGGCAACTGGCCTTATAATCCTCGCCGCGATGCTTATCGATCGCGTGACGAGGGGACGTGGATGACCTTGACCAGCCTGGATCTGAAAGCAGTAGGACCGCGGATCCGCATGATGATGCCGCATTTGACGCCGCTCGAGGCGAAGGTGGTGGAAACCGTCTTCGGACGGCGCGGCTTCGACGAGACCATTCCGCTCAGGCAGATCGCCGAAGAGGCCGGCGTGTCGGAGGCGATGGTGGTCAAGATCGCCAAGAAACTGGGTTTTTCCGGCTATCGCGACTTCCGCACCGCGGTCTATGAATACAGCCGGCTACCGACCGCCGAAATGCACCAGGAACTGTCGGTCGACGACAGTTCGGCCGAGATCGTCCAAAAAGTGTTCCGCACCTCGATCCAGGCGCTGGAGGAAACGCTGGCGATCCTCGATATGGACGATTTCGACCGCGCCGCCGATCTTCTCTACCGCGCCAGGAACCGCGATTTCTATGGTGTCGGCGGTTCGGCGCAGATCGCGCGCGACGTCTCGCACAAATTCCTGCGCATCGGCATCCGCGCATCAGTCTACGACGATTCGCACATGATGCTGATGTCGGCCTCGCTGCTCGGCGCCGACGACATCGGCGTCGGCTTCTCGCATTCGGGCAACACCAGCGCCGTCATCGATGCCATCCAACTGGCCCGCAAGAGCGGGGCGCGGACGCTGGCGATCACCAACTACGACAACTCGCCGCTGGCCGCCGTTGCCGACATCGTGCTGTGCTCGACGGCGCAGGGCTCGCCGCTGATGGGCGAGAACGCTGCGGCGCGCATCGCCCAGCTCAACATTCTCGACGCGCTGTTCGTCGCGGTTGCGCAGCGCGACTATCAGGCGGCGGAACGCAATCTCGGCCGCACCATGTCGGCGGTGACGTCGAAACGCCGGGACAGGGGTACATGACGGCTCCGCTGGTCACCGTGTTCGGCAGCCTGCATTACGACATCATGGTCGAAGCGCCTGACCGCCCGCGCAAGGGCGAAACGGTGACCGGCCATGCCTGGCAGCCGAAATGCGGCGGCAAGGGCGGCAACCAGGCGGTGTCGGTGGCGCGGGCCGGCGTACGCTCGGCGATGATCGGCGCCGTCGGCGATGACGATTTCGGCCGCGCGCTTCTCGGTAATCTCGAACGCTGCGGCGTAGACAGCCGCTTCGTGCGGGTCGCGGCTGGCGCCGGCTCGGGCATGAGCGTGGCGATTTTCGACGACGGCGGCGATTATGGCGCGGTGATCGTCTCAGGCAGCAATCTCACCTTGGGCCAGAAAGACGTCGCGGAAGCTACTGATGTGATTGCACAAACGGCGGTTATGCTGTTGCAGAACGAGGTGCCGGAAGCCGCCAACATTGCCGCGGCGCGGGCGGTGAAGGCGCATGGCGGGCGCGTCGTGCTCAATGCCGCACCCGCGCGAAAACTGCCCGGCGAACTGATCGCACTTACCGATATCGTCATCGTCAACGCCATCGAGGCGGAATTTCTGGCCGGCATTCCGGTCGTCGACACGCTCGAGGGGGCTGCCGAGGCGGCACGCATGCTGATCAAATCCTACCCGGCCGCGATCGTCACGGCCGGCGGGGAGGGCGTTGCCTATTGCGACGGCGACGGCCAGGCATTTGCACTGGCGGCCATCCCGGTGAAGGTCGTCAGCACCCATGGCGCCGGCGACGAGTTCGTCGGCGCGTTCGCGGCAGGCCTTGCCCGCGGACATCAGATCGAGTCCGCTATTGCTGCCGCCAACGCCGCCGCGGCGTTGCTGGTCGCCACACCGGAACGGGAGCGCGAGGCGATCTGAGACGAGCGCGCTGAGAAGGGGGCGCATCGGACTGGCGAGCCACTTACGGCAACCAGGTTAGTTCGGTGCACCACCAGCGAGGTATCGAAAGCCGTTCGTGGTCATCCAGCGGCACGTGCCAGATGCGTTGCCCTCGCGCGAAATGACTCCCGGTTTGGGGGTCTGTCTATCTGCGGCTTTAGCATCGCGACTCGCCGGCAAAGGCGCCCGGGATAGGCGATAGAAAGGCCCGCGCCATTTAATTGGAGGACGCGGGGCAGGGTATTGCGGCCCAGGATTGTTCACGCCTGGTCACAAGACGACCGGGCCGGCCGCAACCGTCGGCACTTTAGTGGAACCTAATTTAAATGACGCTATTATCGTGCATGGGAAAACGCGAGGTCCAGACGGTTACTGAATACCGAATAGCTGGAGATCAGCTGACCGATGATCCAGTGATCGCTGTCGATATCGCGGAACGGATATTGCAGGCAGCCGAGCACGACCGGATTGTCTATGTCGTCGCGACAGCAGGGCCACCCCAAGCCGCCCTTATCGAGAAAACAGAGCCTCAACAGATCAGGGCTACCACAACCTCTTTCCGCGACTTTGAAGTTTTGCTGCTTGTTCTCTATGCGGCCTATGCACTCGTCGTGCTGGGTGTCACCGCTTTCGTGGTGATGGAGTTAGGCCCTGTTCTGTAGACGTGCTTCAGCAGTTCGACAATCGAAACGAAAGCCCGCCACCCTTTCGGATGACGGGCTCCGTTGCCTGGATGCCAGGAACGCCACGGTAGCGACTTCTGCTACTAATGCTCCCGTAGACATTCAATATGCGGCCTCCGCGCCGCCTGGCGCATCGGCTGAACAAATGAAGCCCGCGCCTCTGGCGGAGAGCGCGGGCCCGATCGGGTTGCAGCCCGATCCGCAGCAGGAACCCGGAGGTTTTGCCGCTCGGGAATAATTATTAGAACTTTCTAATATCCATGCATCGTCCGGATGAATGATGTAACCGCCCTCGTAAACGAACACCTTGTCAGGAGATTCTTTGCCTGAGTCATGTTTGCTCCCTCTCCGCCGGGCCTCAAGCAAACTTTTGAGACAAACGTTCGTAGGTGGATGGGTGCGCTTTCAGGGAGAAAGCCGTGGGCAGACAGCAACGCACCGTCTTTTTCGTCGCGGTCTTTGCGTGTGTCCTTGGCTTTGTGCTGTTGGTCCTAATCCTGCAAATAGTGAGTTTGCTTGACTAGATAAGACACCGAAACCGGCTGCCGGTGAATTTTTCGCCGGCGCGCGTAGGGGCTTCCTGGGTTTCGGTCGTTTCCGTGGCCGCTCGGCCCGCAGTTTCACCGGCCCGTACAGCAACACGGTTTTCGCCCGAGGTGAGGAAGGAGTTCCGCAGCATCCGCCGCGCAAATTGTCCGCGCACCTTGGCCGCACTGCGCGAGCTGCGCATTGCGCGGGCCACTCTGGCGGCGGCGCAGCAGGCTTCGCCCTTCGGCGAAGCGGCGGTGAAGGACGCGATGGCGGCGGTGCGCACCGCCACGACGAACGTTCAAGCGAAGGTGCAGGACTATCTCTTGACCGCGCTGAAGAGGCCAAGCCCGCTGCCGGAAGTTGATGCTGGCGGGGCTTGTCCTCCCAAGGTATCAGCCCATCGGCGGACGGCTGGATTGCAAACGCGGTAGTCGGTGGCGTATCCACCGACTGAGCGCAGCCGGGCGCGTGCGCGTCCGGCTGCCGATGTCGTCAGTGCTTGCTTCCGCCAGCACTGACTTTGCTGCCACTGATGGCGATGCGCTTGGCCTTCGTCTGAGCGCGCTGGGTCTTGGGCAGCGTCACGCTGAGCACGCCGTTGTGGAAGGCGGCGTTCACCTTGTCCTCTTCTACCTCGTAGCCGAGCGGGATGCGGCGCTCAAAGCGGCCGTAGAACCGCTCGGAGAAGTGCCTGTCCTTGTCCTCGGTCTCCGAGCGCTTCTCGCCGCGCAGCGTCAGCACGCCGTCCTCGAGCAGCACCTCGACGTCCTTCTCGTCCATGCCGGGGATTTCGGCGGTCACGCGGATCTCCTTCTCGCCGTCTGAGATTTCAACACTCGGCCAGCTGGCGCGTGCCGACGAAAATCCGCTGAGCGACGGCATGCGCGTTTCGAAACCGCGGAACGCGTCGTCGATCATGCGGTTCATCTCACGATGCAACGCCATGAACGGGTCCCGGTCATCGTCACGATAGAAGCTGGGAACCGGACTGTTCTCCCGGCCCCACGGAATGAGATCACGAATAGCCATTGACGTTCTCCTTTCTCGACTGGTTGTGCCAAAGGCGCCAGAGCTCGCCCTCGCTCAGGCGGCCTGCTTCGGCTTCTCGACCTGCCCGCCCTTCGGCGCGCCGTCTTGCTTGGGAATTGCAATGCGACGCGGCTTCATCTCCTCGGGCACTTCGCGCACAAGGTCGATCGTCAGCAGGCCGTTGTTGAGCGAGGCGCCGGTGACCGTCATGTGATCGGCAAGCTCAAAGCGCCGTGTGAACGGCCGCACCGGAAGGCCGCGATGCAGATATTCCACCGTGCCCTGTTCCTTGCGCTCGCCCGAGACGATCAGAAGGTTGGGCTCGTGGCTGATGTCGAGATCGTCTTCGGAAAAGCCGGCGACGGCGATCGTCACGCGATAGGTGTTCTCGTCGCTTCGCTCGATGTCGTAAGGCGGCCAGGTTTCCGCTGCCTGAGGCGCGTTTTCCAGCAGGTTGAAGATGCGGTCGAAACCGATGCTCGACCGATAGAGCGGGGAAAAATCGAATGCGGTTCTCATAGCTACATCCTCCACTGAGCAACATAGTACGAGGGACGCCAAAGAGCTTGGCGCTCCCTGGGTTCTGCCGGCCCCATTCGGCAACCGGCAATGTCGATTTGGTTATTGCCAGCCCGAAATCAAGACCCAGATTCTGTCCCGCTGCCAGATTTTTTGTTGCCAGATTGTAGCTGGAAATGCCGTTTCAACCGTCATTTGAGGGTCGCGCCGGCCCGCCGCATGGAGGATATCATGACCATGACACGCGACGAGATTATTTCGGTGCTGGGCCCGGTGGACGACGCCGTTATAGCCGACATTGCCTCGACCGGCGCGACGATCGAGGAGTTGCGGGAGGCCTTTGCATGGGTCGGCGCCGATGAGGCGCTGGTGAACGAGGGCCGCCCCCTGCCGTCGGCTAGGGTGGCGACGCTGATCGGGCTTCTCGAGCCGCCGGACGACGACATATAGCCGGCCGCTGCGTCTGGGCGGGAGACAGGGTTTGGGCAGGAGGTCTTGAAGCGCGCAGGCAGACGAACCATCTCGTTTGCCGGCGCCGATCAGGCCGCCCTCCTGCTTAATCGAGGGTGTTACTTGCTCTAAAAAACAGAAACAAGGAGGAAGTGATGAAGGACGTCCCATTTTCCGAGCCGATCACGCTCAAGCTCCAATCCGTCGGAGAGCGCAAGGTCGCCAGCAGCTGGGAAGCCATCGAATGCATGCAGCAGTGGCCGGACCGGGCGCGCGGCCGGAGCTGGCGCGCAGCCTATCGAGCCTGCCGCGACGCGCTCGACGGTTGGCGCACCGCCCGCGAGGCCCGCACGGCCTTCGTCAAGGCGGCTCGCACGGCCGGACTGCTTGTCACGGGACGTAAATCGACCTGAGCATCAATCCACCTGAACGCCAATCCACCTGAACGCCGGGGGCGGACGCTGTGCTGCTGAGGCGGCGCTTTCATGAAAGGCCGCCTCTTCCTGTGTCACTGGAGCGGAATGACGCCATCCACCGCCCGCCATTCGGAGGGCTGGATCAGACGGTGATGAGCAACGCGCACGGAATGCAGCGGGCCTTCGATCTCACGTTCCCAATATTCGAGGAAATGCTTCAGCGTCGGGAAATCCGGGGCGATGTCGTATTCCTGCCAGATGAAGAGCTGCAGCAGGTCCCGGTAGTCGGGAAGACGATAATGAATCTCCGCCGTTGTCAGGCCAAAGCCCTGCATCTGGAGCCGGAACGCGTTGCTGACCTGGAACTCATTGCTGACCATGCCGTCTCCTTTTCGAACGCCCAGGCGTCCATCCTCCGCATGGAAAAACGCCTCCGCTTCCTCATCGGTTCCGGCCGCCGGCAGGCGGTGCCGAGATCGACGGCGATGTCGGAAGGTTGCGCCGCGATTTCAAGCCGCATCCGACGTGTCAACTTCTGGAATAGCGCCATTATTACAGTGCGTTGGCACTCGACCACGGCGAGTGCTAAAATTTTTTCGACGGCCTCTTGAAAGCTTCGATCGGCAGACTAACTCGATATGCGCGCTGCCTGAACAGGCGTCGCGCACCATTGCATCGGCCGTTGTACGGTCGGCTGCGAAGGGAGGTCCAAGAAATCTGTTTGTCCTATGAGGAGAACGACATGGCGTTCCGTCCATTGCATGACCGTATCCTGGTCCGCCGCATCGAGGTCGACGAGAAGACCGCGGGCGGCATCATCATTCCCGACACTGCCAAGGAGAAGCCGCAGGAAGGCGAGGTCATCGCCGCCGGTCCCGGCGCGCGCGACGATAGCGGGCAGATGCAGCCGCTCGACGTCAAGGTCGGCGACCATATCCTGTTCGGCAAATGGTCGGGCACTGAGATCAAGCTCAATGGCGAGGACCTGCTCATCATGAAAGAAAGCGACGTGCTGGGCGTGATGGAATTGACAGACCAGATTCAGAAGGCCGCCTGAGCGGCCTGGACGAGCAATCAGTCACCGAAAAGCTGCCTGTTTGAAGGAGTTATCCAATGGCTGCCAAGGATGTGAAATTCCATACCGAAGCCCGCGAGAAGATGCTGCGCGGCGTCGATATCCTCGCCAATGCGGTGAAGGTGACGCTCGGTCCCAAGGGCCGAAACGTTATCCTCGACAAGTCATTCGGCTCCCCGCGCATCACCAAGGACGGCGTTACCGTCGCCAAGGAAATCGAGCTTGAGGACAAGTTCGAGAATATGGGCGCGCAGATGGTGCGCGAGGTCGCCTCGAAGACCAGCGACACCGCCGGCGATGGCACCACGACCGCGACGATTCTTGCTCAGGCCATCGTCAGGGAAGGGGCCAAGGCCGTCGCTGCCGGCATGAACCCGATGGACCTGAAGCGCGGCATCGACAAGGCGGTCGACGCCGTCGTCGCCGACCTGAAATCCAATGCCCGCAAGGTGACCAGGAACGACGAAATCGCCCAGGTCGGCGCCATCTCGGCCAATGGCGATGCCGAGATCGGCCGCTTCCTCGCCGAGGCGATGGAAAAGGTCGGCAATGAGGGTGTCATCACCGTCGAGGAGGCCAAGACCGCCGAGACCGAGTTGGAAGTGGTCGAAGGCATGCAGTTCGACCGTGGCTACCTCTCGCCTTATTTCATCACCAATCAGGACAAGATGCGCGTCGAGCTCGAAGAACCCTATGTGCTGATCCACGAGAAGAAGCTGTCCAATCTGCAGGCCATGCTTCCCGTACTCGAAGCCGCCGTGCAATCCGGCAAGCCGCTGCTGATCATCGCCGAGGACGTCGAAGGCGAGGCGCTGGCGACGCTCGTCGTCAACAAGCTGCGCGGCGGCCTGAAGGTTGCAGCCGTCAAGGCGCCGGGCTTTGGTGATCGCCGCAAGGCCATGCTGGAAGACATTGCCATCCTGAGCGGCGGCACGGCAATCTCGGAAGACCTCGGCATCAAGCTTGAGAACGTCACATTGGAGATGCTTGGCCGCGCCAAGAAGGTGCTGATCGAGAAGGAGAATACCACCATCGTCGACGGTGCCGGCCGCAAGGATGAAATCCAGGCGCGCATCAGCCAGATCAAGGCCCAGATCGAGGAAACCACCTCCGACTACGACCGCGAGAAGCTGCAGGAGCGGCTGGCCAAGCTCGCCGGCGGTGTCGCAGTCATCCGCGTCGGCGGCTCGACCGAGATCGAGGTCAAGGAGCGCAAGGATCGCGTCGACGACGCCATGCACGCCACACGCGCGGCGGTCGAGGAGGGTATCCTGCCCGGCGGCGGCGTGGCGCTGCTCAGGGCGGCGAAGGCGCTCGATAACGTCGCCGTTGACAATCCCGACCAGAAGACCGGCGTCGATATCGTGCGTCGCGCCATCGAAGCGCCGGTGCGCCAGATCGCCGAGAACTCCGGTGCGGAGGGTTCGATCATCCTCGGCAAGCTGCGCGAGACGACCGACTTCGGCTATGGCTGGAACGCACAGACCAACGAGTTCGGCGACCTCTACGGACAGGGCGTCATCGATCCGGCCAAGGTCGTGCGCACCGCGCTGCAGGGTGCCGCCTCTGTTGCCGGCCTGCTGGTGACCACCGAGGCGATGGTGGCCGAGAAGCCGAAGAAGGAAACGGCAGCCCCGGCGATGCCCGGCGGCGGCGGCATGGACTTCTGACGCCAGCTTCTGAGGACAAACGGCCGTGCCCGCCGACGCGAAGTCGGGCACGGCCTTGCCCGGATCATAAGCAGGTGTTGCCATGGACATGATGAACAGCTTCGGAAAGATCGCGGCGCCGACCCTTTCCAAGACCGATTTCAACTATGAAACGGAGTGCAAAACGGCGCTGGCGCCGCTTGTCGACGGATTGCTGGACGCAGTCGAGTCGGCCGGCTGGGATCGCCGCAAGGCGGCCTACACGCTGATGTTCCTATCGGCTCAGCGATTGGGAGCCGGCAAGGAGGAGCGCAAATGATTGCGGCGCGGATGCGTGAATGCTTGCGCCTGCTGAGGTGGTCGGAAACCGATTTCGCCGAAGAGGCGGGCTATCCGGTCGCAACGGCAAGGAACTGGCTCTGCGGGTGCGAGCATCCGCCTCTCGGCGTGGTGGCCTGGCTGGAGGCGCTCGCCAAGGCGCATCAGGCGCTGCCGCGGCCGAGCATTCTGGCCACTCCGACCTGCCGACGCGCCGACGCTGCGATGTCAGCTGCGCCCGAAATTCGCACGGTTCCGACAATTGAACCCGGCCCGATACTAGGAACCGGCCCGGTTGTTGAACCCGGCCCGGTTTTTGGACATGGAATGGAGACAGTTGAACCCAGAAAGGAGAGTGTCATGGATCGTTCTTCTTTTGAAAAGCCGGTCACCATCCTTACCGGCCTCGGCACACCGACGAAGATAGAAAGCGCGTCTGAAGCCTATGCGCTGCTGGCCGACTGGCCGCGGGCGAGCCGGACGGCAGCGCACGACATCGCGGCCAAGGCCTGCCGGGCCGCGATGGACGGAGAGATCGATGCCGAAACGGCGCGGGCGACCTTCGTTGCATTTGCCCGACGCAACGATCTTCTCGCGCCGCGGACAAGCTCTACAGTTGCGGGTGGGCGCGTCGCGGATTGGGCGACGCGTTCGCAGCCTGTGAACGCACCCGCCTGAGCGGGTGCCTTTCAGCCAACGTTGGAGACTGCGAGGTGAACATCCATCTCCCCCCTCGAGGGGGAGATGTCCGGCAGGACAGAGGGGGGCGCTGTCCCGCCGAGCCCTAGATAGGTACTATCTCTCAACCCTCACCGTCTCACCCGCGATTTCAGCCAGCGGTCGAAGGCCACGGCGAGGATCAGGATCAGGCCGATGACGATGCTTTGCGTGTAGGACGAGACGTTGTTGAACTGCAGTCCGTTCTGCAGCACGCCGATCAGTGCTGCACCCACCACCGTGCCGCCGACGCTGCCGACGCCGCCGAACAGCGAGGTGCCGCCGATTACAACGGCCGAGATCACCGTCAGTTCGTAGCCGATGCCGGCGACGGCTTCCGAGGAATTGAGCCTCGCCGACAGCACGAAGGCGGCGAGGCCGGCGAAGAAGCCGACGATGACATAGACCGAGATCAAAATGCGGTCGACGCGCAGGCCCGACAGCCGCGCCGCCTCGGCATTGCCGCCGACCGCGTAGACGGCGCGGCCGTAGCGCGTGTAGCGCAGGACGATGTGGCAAAGGATCGCCGCCGCCGCGAAGATGATCGCCGGCACCGGGACCGGGCCGATCAGGCCGGTGCCGAACCAGCGCATCGAGGCATCGAAGCCGGAGATCGGCCCGCCATTGGAGATCGTTAGCGTCAGGCCGCGAAAGACGGTGAGGCCGCCGAGCGTGACGACGAAAGGCGGCACTTTCAGCCTGGTGATGGCAAAGCCCTGGACACCGCCGGCAAGCGCGCCGACGACGACGGCGGCCAGAAGGGCTGCGAACCAGCCATAGCCTTGCGTGCCGGACGTCGACAGCGACAGCGTGTTGGCGGCGCCGCCCTTGGCCACAACCGCCGCGACCATGCCGCAGAAAGCCAGCAGCGAACCGACCGACAGGTCGATGCCGGCAGTGAGGATGACGAAGGTCATGCCGAGCGCGATCAGCCCGGTAATCGAGATCTGCCGCATGATGTTGAAGATATTGATGGGGTCGATGAAGCTCGGCTTCAGGACGGTGAAGACGACGATCAGCAGCGCCAGGAACATCAGCGGGCCGAAGCTCATCAGCAGCCGCGCGACATTGATGCCGCCGCGCTGGCTCTGTTCGGTCGTGCTGGTCATTGCGTCGCTTCCTGCATTTGGTCGAGCGCCATCAGTTCCATCAGTTTTTCCTCTGTCGCCTCGATGCCGGGCATCTCGCCGGTGATGCGGCCGCGCCGCATGGTGACGATCCTGTCCGACACCGCAAGCACTTCGGGTAATTCCGAAGAAATCATCATGATGGCGATGCCGCGCGCGGCGAGCTGCACCAGGATCTGGTGCACCTCGGCCTTGGCGCCGACATCGACACCGCGCGTTGGCTCGTCCACGATCAACACCTTGGGGTCGCGCGCCAGCCAGCGGGCGAGGATGACCTTCTGCTGGTTGCCGCCGGACAGTCCCTCTATGGGCTGCTCGGGTGAGGCCATGCGGATCGACAGCGCCTTTCTGTAGCTTGCCAGCGCCTCGCGTTCGCGCCTCTCGGTCATGAAGCCGGCGGCGTTGGAGTAGCGGCCGAGCGCGGCGATGGAAAAATTGGTCAGGATGCCGAGGGTGGCGAAGATCGCCTGATGCTTGCGGTCTTCCGGCACCAGGCCAATGCCGAGCGCGATGGCGTCGGCGGGTGTTTCAGGTGCGATCGGCTTGCCGTCGAGCGTGATGGTGCCGGCGGCAATGCGGTCGGCGCCGAAGATGGCACGGGCGAGCTCAGTGCGGCCGGAGCCGACGAGGCCGGCGACGCCGAGAATCTCGCCCGCCTTGAGATCGAGGTCGACGCCTTCGAGCACGATGGCGTGCGGCGCCTGCGGATCGCGCACCGTGCGCAGGCCGCGCACGGAAAGCCTGATGTCGCCGGCGATATCGCGCAGCGTCGGCCTGGCATAAAGCTCGGATGCAGCGCGGCCGACCATCTTCTCGATGATTTTCGGCAGCTTGATCGGCCCGCCGTCGCGGTCGAGATGGCCGGCCAGCCTGCCGTCGCGCAGCACTGTCATGCGGTCGCAGATGGCAGAGGCCTCTTCCAGCCGGTGGGTGACGAACATGATGGCGACGCCGTCTTTGCGCAGCCGGCCCATGATCGACATCAGCTTCTGCACTTCGGTTTCGGTCAGCGCCGAGGTTGGCTCGTCCATGATGATGAGGCGGCTCTTCAGCGACAGCGCACGGGCGATCTCGACCAGCTGCTGCTCGGCCACCGACAGTGCCGACACCGGTGTCGCCGGATCGATATTCAGGCCGACGCGGGCGATGATCGCGCGGGAGTCCTCCTCCATCTTCCGCCAGCTGACCAGGCCGAGCGGCCCGAGCGGCGCGCGGCCGATGAAGATGTTCTCCGCCACGGTGAGCGTCGGGATCAGGCTCAGTTCCTGGTAAATGGTGACGATGCCGAGGCGCTTGGCATCCTGCGGATTGTGCGGATTGAATTCGACGCCGTCGAAGACGATGCGGCCGCTGGAAGGCGGCATCACGCCGGACAGGATCTTGAGCAGCGTCGACTTGCCGGCGCCGTTCTCGCCGAGCAGGCCGAGAATTTCGCCGGGCCGAACCTCCAGCGAGACATCGCTGAGCGCAGTCACACCGGCAAAGCGCTTGGTCACGCCCTCGACGGCGAGGAGCGGGGGCGATGATGCGACTTCAGCTAGCGACAAGTGTTGCCCCCTACATACACATGGGACGTCTGCGCTGCCCCTCACCCTTACCCTCTCCCCGTGAAGAACGGGGGAGCGGGGGGCGCCGGCGCTGGAGCGCTTCCCTTCTCCCCGTTACTATACGGGGAGAAGGTGCCGGCAGGCGGATGAGGGGCGGCGCCAAGGTCGGCCATTGATCTTTGCCGTAGGGATACTGCCGCGCCGGCATAGCAATCACAACCTAACCGACTACTTTGTCTCGCCCAGCCTTTCCGCCTTGTCGAGATTGTCCTTGCCGATGACGATCGGCGTCAGCAGGACGAGCTTTTCCTTCGGCTCGGTCTTGTCCTTGGCATAGGCGACGGCGATCTGCACCGCGGTGCGCGACTGCTCGCCGGGGAACTGTTCGACGGTGCCGGCCAGCTTGCCGTCCCGCACGGCGACCAGCGCTTCGGGAAGCGCATCGAAGCCGTAGATCTTGACGTCGGTGAAGTTACGCGCCGCGCAGGCTTCGACCGCGCCGAGTGCCATGTCGTCATTGGCGCAGATGATCGCGTCGGGCTTGCCGTTGGCGGCAAGGCCGGCCTCGGTGACGGACAGCGCCTCGGCGCGGGCGAAGTTGGCGGTCTGCTCGAAGACGATCTGGTACTTGTCCTTCAGCGGATCGAGAACATTGTGCACGCCCTTGTTGCGGTCGATCGCGGGCCCAGCACCTGGCTGGCCCTGCAAATGGAAGATCTTGGCGCCGTTCGGGAACGCCGCCACCATGGCCTGCGCTTCGGCCTCGCCGCCCTTGACATTGTCGGCGCCGACATGGGCGAGGATGCCTTCGACGCCGTCGACGCGGCGGTCGATGGTGACGACGGGAATGCCGGCCTGGACCGCCTGCTCGATGGCCGGCGCCAGCGCGTTGACGTCGAGCGGCGAGATGACGATGGCGTCGACCTTCTGCACAAGCGCCGCTTCGATATCGGCGGTCTGCTTAGGCGCCGAGTTCTGGCCGTCGCTCTCGGTCAGGTTGACGCCTTGCGCCTGCGCCTCCGCCTTGATCTGGTTCAGCATGTGAACGAAGAACGGAAAGCCGAGGCTCGGCACCGAGCCCAGGATGGTCAGCTTGTCCTGGGCGAAAGCCAGTCGCGGTGCGGCCAGAGCCAATGTGCCCGTCGCCACAGACGACAGCAGGAATTCACGTCTGTTGATCAATTTAGTCTCCTCCATATGAGCGCATGGCTCCGAAAGCCGAAATGGGTCTCCGGCAGGTTCATGCGTCGGTCTAGAAATGGAGTGTCCTTTGAGCGCCCAAGGGGACGCAACGGCGCTCCAGCCGGTCCGCCGCGACGTTCTCCTCCGCTCGGCGCCGGCAGGCGGATGCTAGCCAAGGCCGGAGGTTTGCGCAAGAACGGTAGGGTCCGACTCATGGCCGCGTCATGCGCCCAACACTCCGATGCTGCTCATGGTGTTGTCGGCAATAGCGCGTCCGGCAATTGCGCTTCATCCCATCCGGCCAACTCGAGACCGGACCGTATCCGCTCCCGATCTTCCGAGCCCATCATGTGAAGGTCGGCCATGATTCCCTGCACGGTCAGGCCGGGGTTTAGGCGACGGCCCTCCCTGGTGCAGGCCCTTGCCTTGTCGATATTGCCGCCAAGCGCGTGACAAGCCGCCAGCCGCGACCATTGCCAGGCACTCTTTCGCGGGAGGCAGGAAAAAGACGCCACCGCTTCCGGATAGCGACCAAGGACAAGCAGGGCCTCACCCCGGTCGTAATAATACCAGGCGGGATGCATCGGATTGAGTTGGATTGCCTGGTCCAGCAGCACCAGGCCGGCCTCGCCATGGCCGCGTATCACCTCGAAAAAGCCCGTCTGCGCCAACGTGTCGGCATCATAGGGGTTCAGATCCAATGCGCGCGCGAAATGGCGTGCGGCGGCGTCGAATTCGGCCAGGTAGAGAAGGATCAACGCCAGGATGCGGTGGCAACGTGCCTCGTCCGGGCTGAGTGCAGTGGCGTGCAAGGCCCGGTCTCGCGCCTGATCGAGCAGGGCGCGGGGCGCGCCGCCATAGCCGCCTATGATCGTGTCCGCCAAGGCGAGATAAGCGTGAGCGAGCCCCGAATCCGGATCGAGTTCGAGCGCCTTCAGCAAATGTTCGCGGGCCTGCTGGTTGACGCCCTCGCCATAGCTGCGCAGAAGCGCGATGCCGCGCAGGATATGGACATAGGCCTCGATGTTGGCTGCGGGCGCGGGGGACGTGCGCCGTATCGCCGCGCTCTCGATGTTGGCGACCAGCGCGGTCGCGATCCGTTGCGCCACCATCCTTTGAAAGACGAAGATATCGCTGGTCCTGAACGAAAACGCCTGCGCCCAGATGCGCCGGCCGGACGCCGTCTCGGACAGCACGACGTGCGTGCTATAGCCGTCCTCAGCGCTCTCGACGCTGCCTTCCGCGACATAGTCGGCGCCGAGACGCTCGGCGGTCGCCCAGATGTCCTGGTCGGAATGTTCGGCAAGCGCGAAGGCCGAATGGCGCGCCAGCACCGCGATGGTCTTGAAGTAGGAAAGCGCGTTGATGATCTCCTCGACCACGCCGTCGAAGAGCTGCTTTGTCGCGGCGTCGTCAACGTTAACGCGAAACGGCAGGATGGCGACCATCGGCTCGGGCGCTCGTTCAATCTGAACCGCAGCGGTGGCCGGCGGCAGCGAAGCGGGCAGGCTGTCGTCGGCAGCCTGGAACATGTAGCCGCGCCGAGGCACGGTGCGAACCAGCGACTGCGTCTCGTCGCCAATGCATTTGCGCACATCGCGAATGCATTGCGTAAGCGAGTCCTCCGTCACGATTGTGCTGGGCCAGACAGCCTGTAACAGTTCGTCCTTGCTCAGCACACGGCCGGGATTGCGCACCAGGAAGGCCAGCAGGTCGAAGGTCTTTGGCCGCACCGGCACGATCTCGCCGTCACGCCGCAATGTGCCGCGGTCGAGATCGAGAACCGAGCTGCCGACCTGGTGTGCCAAGCTCCTGCACCACCGCTGCGCCTGATTGCGCAACGATCATCGGAGCCGCATAAGCCGGTAAAGGTCAAGCCCGAAAGATGCGGGAAAGGCGCTGCCACAGGCGCGGCCTCGTTTCTGCAGGAATCGTTTCGGCAGAAATCATGCCTTCCTCACTCGGCATCAGCCGGTCGAGATAGTGCAGCATCTGAGCCGTTTCGCCGCCACAGAATTCAACGTTGCCCGTCGACAGGATCCGGTGCACCGCCTCCCGTGCCAGGACCGACGGGAGGAATGGTCCTTCAACCTTCGCATGCATGATCGATCTCCAGGGTTGGTGCCGGCAAGGGCGTGCCGGATTGCAATGATCTGAGGTAGACGGCGACCTTGCCCTGCAGCCGCCATAGCGTCGCGTCGCGGATGTTGCGGGCTTCGAGCTGAACGACGGTGCGGCGCAGATAGTCGGCGCAGCTTCCGATGTGACCGGCGGCGAGCGACAGGATTTCCACCGTGGTCTGCTCGGGCAAATCTGCGGCATAGGCAGGGCCATTCCGGTCGGCGACGAAGGCGATGGCCCGCAAATTCCCAGCCGCGCCTCGAACCGAGACCCAGCGCGGAATGTTGGTCGGCGGATTGGCGCTCATCTCACGGCGCAACAGCCGGTCGATCGCCGCGTCGATATCGAGGTCGGGGAGGCGGTAGACGATACCGCGGCAGCTGCCGCCGCGGTCGAGCGCAAGCATCAGCCCGGGCCGCTCGCGCGTGCCGCGCCAGCGGGTCAGCCACAGCGAAAATCGCCGGTGCCAGCCATGGACGGTCGCCGGTCGCTCCTCGACGAATTCGAAGCATGGGTTCCACAGCAGGGAGCCATAGGCAAACACCCAGACGTTACGCGGGCGTCCCGCGAGCAGTTGCTTGCGAATCTCGGCGTAGTCGCGATCCTTCAGATTGCGCAGTCCGGGGCCCGGGCCGGCGTCTTCGATCTTGCGATCGATCCTGGCGAGGAGGTCTTCTGTCAGGGTGAGTGTCATGGCCGCTCATCGGGTTTGTCTCCCGAGAGCATCGCCGCGACATGGCCTCCGCGTCCTGAACGCATGCTGATATTGTGCTGAAATCTAATGGGAGCCGCGCCCGAAGGGCGACGGCACAATCGGTCAGATGCGGTGTTCAGGGTTCTCCATTTGCAGCATTCTGCGTCGGCAGCAGTTGAACCCGTCTCTTCATCCGGTGGGTCCGCGCGTCACTTCGCCGGCGCGGTTGATCACGCTGACGCGCATGGCGCAGAGGTTGCGCCCCGATAATCTCTCAGTCTGCCACCGCCGGCTTGCTGATTTTGTCGGTCGTCAGCGACAGCAAGGTGATCGATCCAAACACGACCGCAGCGCCGACTGCTCCGGTTGGCGACAGCCGCTCGCCCAGGAATATGGCGGCGCCAACCGCTCCGAACACGCTCTCTGCGCTGACGATCACTGCGGCATGGCTGGCGGACGTGAAGCGTTGAGCGAGCGTTTGGATGCCGAAGGCGGCCCCGGTGGAGAAGATGCCGAGCACGGCGAGTTCCGGGCCTGCATCGCTGATGGCGGCCAGCGATAGATTGCCCTGAAGGAAGCCGAGCGGCAGAGTGATCACGGCGGCACCAAGAAATTGAGCAGCAGCGGTCGCGACCGGCGCGCCGTGGGTCTGCATATGACGGCCAAGCTCCACCATCCAAAGCGCGCAGCACGCGGCCGACAGTATCGCGGCGAGATCGCCCTGGCTGAAGCTGGCGGTCAAGCCTCCGGACAACAGCAGGACACCGGCCAATGTCATGGCGGCAGCAAGTCCGCCGATAGCAGTCGGGCGCTCGCCAACCAGGAACCAGGCCGCGAGCGGTGTCATCACCGTTGCCGTGCTCACCAGGAAGCTCGCATTGGTGACCGAGGTATCGAGGTAGGAAACCTGCTGGATGATAATAGAAATCGAAAACAGAATGCTGACTTTGATGAGGCTCATCCAGTAGCCGGGCCCGAATTTCCCTCCCCATTCGAGCATCGTCAGCGGCACGGCCATGAGCCCCGCGATCAGGCAGCGCATCCCCACGGCGCTGAGCGGATCGAGATGATCCAGCACGGTTTTCTGCGCGACATTACCGAAGCCCCAAAAGGCAGCAGCAAGCAGGAGCAGACAGTTGGCCTGCAGCTTCGACATATCAATGTCTCGAAAAGCTTGCGCTGCAAAGGGCGGATCGCTGGTTTCTAGCGGAGGGCCAGCTTGTCCAACCGCTTGCAATAAAGGCGGGTGCCGACGGGCACGATCTCATAGCCGGCGTCGTTCAACTGGAGCTTCATCTCCTCGAAGTGCCGCTTTGAGCCGCTGACGATCGATTCAGGCGTGTAGTCCCAGCCGTGGCGGGCGGCATTGGCCAGGATGTCGGCATAAAGGCGCATGCTCGTGATTTTCACATCCGATTCCAGCACCTGCCTGCATCCTCTTGCGAACGACGGCGACTGGGCGGCGGAAAAACTCAGGATCGTGCATGCCAGCATGATCGATACAGGACGCATGGAAACCTCCCCTGATTGCAGCTTGTTGCTGCAAGCGATCTTGCAATTTGTGCGCCTGCGGCGGGATCGGGCAGATGCAGTATTTGACCTCCTGCATTTGTAGTATTCTGTCCTGGGACGGGTTCCACCATGATGCTCAACGACGCTTCGAAAGCGCAGACGCTCGATGCCTTGTCGGGTCGCGAGCGCGCGGTTGCGGAAAAATTCGCGGCCGGCATGACCTATCGCGAAATCGGCAATGCACTTTTCATTGCCCCGACCACTGTTCGCACCCACCTTGCGGCCATCTACGAAAAACTTGGCGTGCGCACCAAGATCGGGCTTGCGGCCCATTTTGCCGGCGCTTCCGGCGCTAGGCCGGGCGGGCTGTCACTCCATCAAAGCGGAAAACCGCGGCTGGCGGTGATGCCGGTTAAGGGTCAGTTCGGCAAAACAAAGACCGACGCGGATGCATTGACGCACGCGTTGACCGCAGAGCTCGGCCGCTTCTCCCAGATCGGAATCGTCGCAGCGGCCACAATGTTCGCGCTCGCGAAGCGGCATCTCACTGTCAAGGAAATCGGCAGGACCACGGGAGCCAACTATGTCCTGGAAGTCGCGGTCCATCGCAAGGACAAGGCCACGCACGCCTTCGCGCATCTCGTGGACGCCCAGGAGGAAGTCGAGGTCTGGAGCGCAAGATACGATCTCGCCCAGACGTCATCGCATGACGAATTGACAGGCGTGATCAGCGGAAACCTGTTCCAGGTGTTGATGAAGCATGCGGCAGGCCCGCCCGCCATCGAGGAAGCAGTTCAGCGCCACAAGCTCTATCTGAAGGCATTTTACCACGTCGAACGGCCGACGGCGAAAGGCATGGTTGTAGCGCGGCGTCTCTGTGAAAGGCTCCTCGCCGCCGAGCCAGACCATGTCTTGATAAGAGAGACCCTTGCCTGGGTCGATTTCCACTCCTGCTTCAACGGATGGTCCAGTGAACCCATCCAGGCCTTTCGCCGGGCTGGTGATGAGGCGCGGGCCGGACTTCGTTGCGATGACCGGGAAGCATGTCTGCACAGTGCTCTCGGATTGGCCGAGACTTATCTCGGAAACTTGCAGACAGGCCTTGGCTGCCTGCGGCGGGCCATCGCACTCAATCCGAACGATGCAGAGTGCCATACCTGGCTGGGAATCGGGCTGACTTACGCAGGAGATCTCGAAGGTGCACAGGCGGCTTTCGCGCGGGCCAACGTTCTCAGTCCAGATTATCATCCGATCTTTCTGTTCAGGGGCGATGCCGAATACGCCGCGGGGAACTATGACGCCGCGACTGCCTCGTTTGATCGATTTCTGATGGTCCTGCCTGAATACCACTGGGCACGGATCCTGCGGGCTGCATCATACGTCGGGATAGGCGATCTCAAGTCTGCGCGGAAAGACGTGTCGCTCGTCTCGCACGAGTCGCCCACGCTGACCGGCAAGCATGTCGATCAATTGCAGCAGGCGCGCGGTCCGGAGTTCAGGAATAAACTGTTGTCACGCCTCAGCGCCGCAGGACTGCCGTGGCAGTGACTCATCGAGGACGACATTTGGCGCATAAGGTCCGGTTCCGGGTCAACTTGCCTCATGGCGGGCTCCAACCCGAAATCACCGCGACCGATGAAGGCTCGGCTCGTACGCTCGATGCCTTGTCGGGTCGCGAGCGCGCGGTCGCGGAAAAATTCGCGGCCGGCATGACCTATCGCGAAATCGGCAATGCACTTTTCATTGCCCCGACCACTGTTCGCACCCACCTTGCGGCCATCTACGAAAAACTTGGCGTGCGCACCAAGATCGGACTCGCGGCGTATTTTGGTGGCGGCGCTTCCAGGGCAGCGCCGGCTCCTTCCTTGTCCGGCGCCCCGCCGGTGCTCGCCATATTTCCGATCGAATGCCTCAATTCCGACGAGCGCTGGCGCCGCTTTGCGGACGGCCTGTCGTCAGACATCACCATCGACCTGGCACGTTATGCGGGCCTGCCTGTCATCGCCTTCCACACGATGAAATCGCTGGGCAGCAAGCCGGCCGATTTCGCGGCAGACGGCAAGGCGCTCGGCGTCACCTATTTCGTATCGGGCCAGTTGCGTGCGGACGACCAGAGGATTCGGTTGACGATCGAGCTTGCAGATGCCGGTAGCGGCGTCAGCCTGTGGAGGGAGCGCTACGATCGCCCGGCCGAGGACATTTTCGCGCTGCAGGACAGCCTGACCGAAAGCATCATCAACGTGTTTGCCGGCAGTTACGGAACGCTGGCCACGGTTGGCCGCAATGCGGTTCGCCGCAAGCCGCCGGCCAGCTTGCGGGCCTATGATTTTTACCTGCTTGGCGTCGAACAGCACACCACGTTCAGCCGCGCCGGCAATGTCGAGGCGATCCGCCTGTTTTCACGCGACGCTGGAGCTTGACCCCACTTTCGCCAACTGCTGGGCCGAGCTCGCCTATGCCTATTCGGTCGAGGCCTGCAACGGCTTTGGCGACGACGTGCTGACGTCGATCGAGAACTGGCGGATGGCGGCCGAAAACGCCTTGCGCCTCGACCCGACGGACAGCTGCGCCCACGCATGCCTTGGCAATGTCAGGGCATGCCTTGGCGATCTCGAAGGAGCGGAGCGCGCGCACCGGCGCGCTTTCGAATACGGCTCCAACCACGCCGGCATACTGACGCTGCTGGCCGGCAGCAAGGCGCTTGTCGTCGGAAATCCGGCCGAGGCAATCCCGCTCATCGAGCGTGCCATGCGCCTCAATCCATTGGCCCCGCCCTGGTATTTCGGCATGCAAGGCCGCATCCTGTTCGTCGCCGGCAGACACGAGCAAGCCATTGCGGCGCTCCGCAGGAGTTCGCCGGAGTCGCCGGACGTGCTGATGTTCCTGGCACTCTCGTATATGGCCACGGGCGCGGCCGGCGAAGCGGCGCGCGCTACGGCCCGCTTGAGAGCCGAATTTCCGGGGTTTTCGGTCGAACGCTTCATCACAGGCTATCCTGTGACGAACCGGGACGCATTGCTTGCCATACGGCACGGCGCCGAACTGGCGAAGCTGCCGTAGACGCCGCCTACCGGTCAATCATCCCCATGATGCGTTCGTTGTAGCGCTCACCCGAGACCTTGCCCGGCGCCAGCGCGTCGTCGAGCGCCTGCATTGCGACGGCATCGAGCTTGAGGGAAGCAGCGGCGACATTCTCCTCGAGGTATTTTCTGCGTTTGGTGCCGGGGATCGGCACGATGTCCAGCCCGAAATCGCGGCCCTTGTGCAGCAGCCAGGCCAGCGCGATCTGGCCGGGCTTGACGTCCTTGGCCGCCGCGATGTCGCGGACAATCCCTGCCGCCTGCACATTGGCGTCGTAGTTGGCGCCCTGGTAGCGCGGATCGCCGCGGCGGAAGTCGCCTTCCGGATACTCTTCGGCGCGCTTGACGTCGCCGGTGAGGAAGCCGCGGCCAAGCGGCGCGAATGGCACCAGGCCGATGCCGAGTTCGCTGAGCAACGGGATGATCTCCGGTTCCAGATTGCGTTCCCACAGCGAATATTCGCTCTGCACCGCCGACACCGGATGCACGGCATGCGCCCGGCCGATGTTGGCGGCACCCGCCTCCGACAGGCCGAAGAAGCGCACCTTGCCTTCAGTGATTAGTTTGCTAACAGCACCCGCTACATCCTCGATCGGCACCGCCGGGTCGACGCGGTGCTGGTAGAGCAGGTCGATATGATCGGTGGCGAGCCGGCCGAGCGAGCCGTCCACCGCCTCACGGATATGCTCGGGCCGGCTGTTGCGGTCGGTGCCGATCTGCCTGCCATTTTCGATACGGAAGCCGAATTTGGTGGCGATCGTCACCTCGTCGCGCCGGCCCTTCAGGGCGCGACCGAGCAGTTCCTCATTGGTGTGCGGGCCATAGACTTCCGCCGTATCGAGGAAGGTGCAGCCGAGCTCGATGGCGCGGTGCAGTGTGGCGATCGATTCCGCCTCGTCGGCCGGGCCGTAGGACTGGCTCATGCCCATGCAGCCGAGGCCGATCACCGATACCTGCAGCCCCTGGCTGCCGAGCTTGCGTGTGCTCAAGGTCATGGATGAGATCTCCGGATAATGTCAGGGTTCGTGGGCGTCAGGACTATTGCGTCAGGACCATATAGAGCGCTCGCCTGGTTTCCACAGTCGCTCGGTCGAGGCTGATCGCACGATCGCGTGAGCTTTCCGCTAAGCGCCTTGCCCACTCCCTGGCCACTGCCCAAATTGACAGAACACCCGGTCTCGGCCATCCTTATGCTGACCGTCTTTTCCTGCGGCGGCGTGTGTATGAGCGAGTCCATGGCCAGTTCCGTCACCAGCCAGAATTCCAAGCGCGCTGCAGTGCGCAAGGCGCTCGACCGCCACAAGGTTTATATCACCGCACAAAGCTTCTCCGCCGGCGCCTACAAAGCGCGTGTCCTCGTCGATGGCGAGGCCTACTGGGTCGACGAATTCCGGCTGAGCCAGCTCCAGCAGGGTCTGTCGCCGGCCGAGCTCGAATTGACGCCGGCCACCGACGATTGAGCTGTGTGAGGCACGACATCGGCCTGCCGCAGGCTGACAGAATGATTCAAGCGATGCGGGTCAAGTCCTTGTTTTTGCGCAGCCGACGCATCCCGCCTGGCATGCGGACATGACCCCCAAACTCAAGGCCTATCGCGCCAAGCGCGAATTCAGCAAGACGCCGGAACCCGTCGGCGGGCTGGTTGCCGGAGAAGGCAACCGCTTCGTCGTGCACAAGCATCACGCCACTGCCGACCACTACGACCTTCGCCTGCAAGTCGGCGACGTGCTGAAGAGCTGGGCTGTGCCTCGCGGCCCGTCGCTCAATCCCGCCGACAAGCGGCTGGCGGTCGAGACCGAGGACCATCCGCTCGAATATATCGACTTCGAAGGCGTCATTCCGGAGGGCGAATATGGTGGCGGGCCGATGATCGTCTGGGACACCGGCGTCTGGGCACCGATGGACGATGTCGAAAAGAGCCTGCGCACCGGTTCCTTCAAGTTCCGTCTCGCCGGCGAGAAGCTGAATGGCGGCTGGATGCTGACCAGGCTAAAGGCCAAGCCCGGCGACGGCGAGAAGAAAAACTGGCTGCTGTTCAAGGAGCGCGATCTCGCCGCCGATCCAGCGCTCGACATCCTTGCCGAGCGGCCGGAAAGCGTCAAAACGGGACGGCGCATCGAAGAACTGGTCGAAGCGCCGAAGCCAGCCCCCAAACCTGCGAAACCCGTCGTGCTGAAACCCGGTGCGCTGCCGGGTGCGATCAAGGCGCCGCCGCCCACCCGCATCGAGCCGCAACTGGCGACGACCGTGGCAAAGCCGCCGGGCGGCGATGCCCCCGCGAGCCGCACCGGCGAAATCTGGCTGCACGAAATCAAGTTCGACGGCTATCGCACCATGGCGCATCTGGCCGAGGGCGAGGTGCGGCTGATCACACGCGCTGGCCTCGACTGGACCAGGCGCTATGGCGACCTGCCGCATGCCTTCGCCAGGCTGCCATGCCGTGAGGCTGTCATCGACGGCGAGATCGTCGTGCTCGACGCCAAGGGCATCAGCCGCTTCGCTCTGTTGCAGGACGCGCTGGCCGAGGGCGCCGGCAACAAGCTCCACTTCTACGCCTTCGATCTCTTGCATCTCGACGGCTGGGACCTGAGAAAAGCGCCGCTCGGCCGGCGCAAGGCGCTGCTGTCGCAATTGCTGTCCGGCTTGGGTGCCAACTCCGCCATCCAGTTCTCAGATCACGTCGAAGGCGATGGCCAGGCGCTCTACGACCAGGCTTCCGAGATAGGACTGGAAGGCGTCGTCTCCAAGCGCGCCACGGCAATCTACCAGAGCGGCCGCACCAAGACCTGGACCAAGATCAAGGCGCTGAAGAACGGCGACTTCGTCATCGCCGGCTACACAGTCTCCGATGCAGCCGAGGGACTGGCCGCACTCGGCCTCGGCGAATTCGAGGATGGCGAACTGCACTATCGCGGCAAGGTCGGCACCGGCTTCGACGCCGCCACCGCCGCCGACCTGCTGGCTCGGCTGGAGCCCTTGCGCGCCGGCGCGTCTGCACCCGAAGGGGTTCCGCGCGAGATCATGCGCGAGATGAACTGGGTGCGGCCGCTGCTTGCGGCCCATATCCACTATGCCAACCGGACCACCGATAATGCGCTGCGCCATGCGGTGTTCCGCGGACTGCGCGACGTCGGCCTATCGACGTCGGTGTCGGCCAAGCGCAAGCGGCTGATCGCCGAAGCCGACCTCGCCACAATCTGGGTGACCAATCCGACGCGACGGTTGTTCGGCAAGACCGGACCGACCAAGCTCGACATCGCCGTCTACTATGCGCTGGTCGGCGACTTCATGCTGCCGCACATCCTCGGCCGCCCGGTGTCGCTGGTGCGCTGCCCGACCGGCAGGCCGCAGGACTGCTTCTTCCAGCGCCATGCTTTTACCGGCATGCCGTCATCGGTGGCGACCTTCGAGGCGACCAATTCCGAGGGCGAGACCAAATCCTATCTGTCGGTCGAGGACGCCAAGGGCTATCTGGCGCTGGCGCAGTTCGGCGTCGTCGAGTTCCACACCTGGGGCACCCATCGCACGCGGCTCGACAAGCCCGACCTGATCGTCTTCGACCTCGACCCGGGCGAGGGGATTAGCTGGCGTGAGGTTGTCGAGGCGGCGGTGCATATCCGCGCCGGGCTGGAGGCTTTGGGGCTGGTGCCGTTCGCGAAAACCTCGGGCGGCAAGGGTATCCACATATCAGTGCCGGTGACGCAAAAACAGAACTGGAAGAAACTGCACCAGGCGACCAGCGCCATTTCCTCGGCGTTGGCCGCCACGGCGCCCGACACCTTCACCACCACCATGGGCAAGGACAACCGCAAGCGGCGCATCTTCATCGATTATCACCGCAATGCGCGCGGCCACACCTCGGCGGCACCTTACTCGCTGCGCGCCCGCACAAACCTGCCGGCCTCGACCCCGGTGAGCTGGTCCGATCTGGAATCCATCGACGCTCCGGAAGATTTGAATTATTCTTCGCTGCCGGGCCTTCTGGCCACCTCCGGCGACCCTTGGGCCGACATGGAAGATTTCGCTAGGGATTTGCCGGTATTGTAAGGGCGATGTAGGTTTTGCGCAGCGCCGATCGTCCTTTGGACGAAGCGCTGCGAACAGTTTGACAGTGCACGGCCGCGTAGGAGAGTTTCATGGCGCCCAGGGCAAGTTGGAAAGGTTACCTCAAGCTCAGCCTCGTCAGCTGTCCGGTCCGGCTTTATCCGGCGACGAGCGCCAGTGAGCGGATCAGCTTCAATCAGCTGCACAAGGACACCCACAACCGCATCAACATGAAGCCGGTCGACCCCGAGCTGGGGCTGGTCGAGCGCTCGGATCTGGTCAAGGGCTACGAATACGAGGACAAGCAGTACATCATCATCGACGATGCCGACCTCGAGGCGGTGCGCATCGAATCCAACCACACGATGAACATCGAGGCCTTCGTCGACGAGCGTTCGGTCGACGTCATCTACCAGGACGCGCCCTATTATCTAGCGCCGGATGGCGCGATGGCGGAGGAAACCTTCGCCGTGCTGCGCGAAGCCATGCGCAAGTCCGGCAAGCTGGCGATCGCCCGGCTGGTGCTGTCCAGCCGTGAACGGGTAGTGACGATCGGCGCGCGTGAGAACGGCATGTTCGTCTGCACCTTGAGGAACCCGAACGAAGTGCGCGGCACGGCTGAATATTTCGGCAACATCCCGGCCGGCAAGCCCGACCCCGAAATGCTGCAGCTTGCCGAAGCGCTGATCAAGCAGAAGGAAACCACCTTCGACCCGAAGAACTATGAGGATCGCTACGAGATCGCGCTGATGGCGATGATCCGCGAAAAGCTGAAGGGCCACAAGCCTATCACCGCCGCCGCCCCCGAGCGCGGCAATGTGATCAATCTGATGGATGCGCTGAAGGCCAGCCTGTCGCAGTCGGCCAAGCCGCCGGCCAAGAGCAAGAGCAAGGCCGATGAAGCGGCCAAGCCTGCAGCGAAAACCGCCAGGGCCGGCGCCGGCGCGGCCAAGGAAAATCCGCTCAAGGCCAATTTGCTGAAGGCCGTCGGCAAGAGCAAAGGGTGACAGCTCTCGCCGGCACCGTCTTCGGCACCATCGGGGCGCTGGCGGCGTTCCCGCTCAGGCTGGCCGCGCGCGAGGTCGAACGCCAGCACGGCCAATTGCGGCGCGGCGTTAACAGGCGCACCAGCCATGTCGTGTTCGGTCGCACACTTCTGGCCAAGACCGGGGATGCCGAGATCGAGCGCCGCGTCGCGGCCGAGCGCGCGACTGGCCGAAAGCTGATCAGCGAAAACGGCTTTTTGCGCCTGCTCGGGCTGATGAAGGCGCCGGAGGCCTCGGCGCTGCCCAGGCAGTCGCTCATTGACCAGTCGCGGCTTGCCGCCGCCGATCTCGACCTGTTTTCGCTTTTCGATGCCTTCGAGCATGATTGCGAGCCCTATTCGTTTCGCGACCTGATCCTGGCCCGCAAATATGCCGGGCTGATTGCCGGCGGCGCCTCATGGGGGGCGATCGCGCGCTCGGTGCACCGCTGCGGCCCGATCGCCTCGCTGACCGCCAAGTCGCTCAATGTCGGCTCGCAGCATGGGCGTGCGGATGTGATCTATCTCGAGGGCGGCCAGAGCGAGCTTGACGGCCAATTGCTGTTCGACCTGGGGTCGCCGGATGACGACACGCTGGAAGAATTGTTCGCCGACGCCGAAGCCGCGGAAGAGGCTGAACACCACGAGCAGGCGGCCGCACTCTACCAGCGCTGTCTCGCCATCGACCCGAGCGACGCGATCGCCGCCTTCAACCGCGCCAACTGCCTGCGCGCCGCTGGACGCGCGGCCGAGGCGGTGCACGACTATGCCCGCGCCATCAAGCGTGACCCCGGCTTTGTCGAGGCCTGGTTCAATCTGGCCGGGCTGATGAGCGATGAGGGCCGCGACGCCTCGGCACGGCGGCACCTGCAAAAGGCGATCGCGCTCGATGCCAATTATGCCGACGCGGTGTTCAACCTGGCACGGCTGGAGTTCGACGCCGGCAACCTCGCCGAGGCGCGCCGGAACTGGTCGCGCTATCTCGAGCTCGACGCCAGCTCCGAATGGGCGCGGATGGCGGCCAAGGGTATCCAGTTCATCAATTTGCAGCTGGCGCGGATGTCGGCGTCCTGACCCAGATGCTAGATTCAAAGACCATTCGAAAAACAGTTTCAGGAGAACTTCATTCGCGCCTTGGGGCGAAATGGTTCAAGCCGGACGGCGGCAGGCTTGGGGTCGCATCCACTGACAAGTTGACCGACTTCAGCATCGAGTTCGATTGCTATGCGGATCGGCGGTACGGCGGATATAATTGCGCGCTGGCGGCTGTGTTCAAATGGAAGAAATTCCATAGGTCATTCAGGGATTTTACAAATTGGTACAATGTGAGGTATCAAAGTACCGCACGGCCGCCGCCATTTCTCAGAGTTGCTTTCGACAGGATTGACGGAAATTTTCTACTGGGAAGTCGAGACGAATTCTGGATAGCGAATGAACAGGACCTCGACGCGTTCATAGCCCAGTGCGTCGATGATTTGGATGGCAAGGTCGGCGAGTGGATCAAGCGGTGGTTCACTTGGTCTTCGGCGCTGGATGTCATGAACGGTAACGAGCAGTTGTGCGGATCGTGGCGAGATCATGCTTACTTTTGCCTGCTGGAACAGGTTCATGGGCGTGAGGTTGCTTGCAAATGGGTTGGTGACATTGATGCCACTGGCTGGCCCGAATTCCTGGCCGCTCAGGTCGAGTATCTTCAGTTACAGGTTTGCGGTGGGGGCTCCGTATAAAAGGATCGCAATGGTCGCGCTTGAACACCCCCCTCTGGCCTGCCCTCTTTGCCACCACTTGGCATCTCCCCCTCAAGGGGGGAGATTGGCTGTCACTCACGGTTTCGCCAACCACCACCGTTGGCAAGTGGGCGGGGAGACGAAGCTGCTAATCTCCCCCCTTGAAGGGGAGATGGCCGGCAGGCCAGAGGGGGGCGCGAAGGAACTCGGCCTTCATCTGCGAGGCACCCTGTGACGACCGCATTCCTCTTCGACGGCCCCGAAACCGCCGCCATCACCATCCTGCTCGCCCATGGCGCCGGGGCGCCGATGGACTCGGCCTCGATGACCGCCACCGCTAAAGCGCTGGCCGAGGCCGGGTTCCGCGTCGCGCGCTTCGAATTCCATTACATGGCGGCCCGCCGCTACGGCCACCGCAAGCCGCCGCCGCGGGCCGAGACGGTGAACCCCGAATACATCAAGGCGATCGCCGACCTCAGGGCGAAGGGCGTGAAGGGATCGCTCATCATCGGCGGCAAGTCGATGGGCGGCCGCGTCGCCTCGATGATCGCCGACGAGATGTTTTCGAAGGGCGAGATTTCAGGGCTGCTTTGCCTCGGCTATCCCTTCCATCCGCCCGAGAAACCGGCGCAGCTTCGGACAAAACATCTCGCCGATCTCAGGACGCCGACATTGATCTTCCAAGGCACACGCGACGAGTTCGGCACCAGGAACGAGGTCGCGACCTACGATCTTTCCGACACCATCGAAATGCGGTGGCTGGAAGACGGCGACCACGATTTGAAGCCGCGCAAGAGCATCTCCGGTTTTTCGGCCGCCGATCATCTGAAGACACTCGCTGATGCGGTGAAGGCGTGGACCGAGCGCATTGTGCGCTGAAGCAGGCTGATGAAGATCGCCACCTTCAACGTCAACAACATCAACGGCCGGCTGCAAAACCTGCTGGCCTGGCTGACTGTCGCCAAGCCCGACATCGTCTGCCTGCAGGAACTGAAGGCAAGGCAGACGCAGTTTCCGCGCACGGCACTCGCCGCCGCGGGCTACGGCGCGGTGTGGGTGGGACAGCCGACCTGGAACGGCGTCGCCATACTCGCGCGGGGTTCAGAACCCGTTCTGATCCGCGAGGCGCTGCCCGGCGACGAGAGCGATAATCAGGCCCGCTATATCGAGGCGGCGGTCAACGGCATCGTCGTCGCCTGCCTCTATGCGCCGAACGGCAACCCGCAGCCCGGCCCGAAATTCACCTATAAGCTGGCTTGGCACGAGCGACTGAACGTGCATGCGGCGGAACTGTTCGACACCGGCCTGCCGGTGGTGCTGGCCGGCGACTACAACATCGTGCCCGAGCCGCGCGACATCTATCCGACCCGCTCCTATGACGACAATGCGCTGGTGCAGCCGGAAAGCCGCGCCGCTTTCGCAGCACTGCTCGACCAGGGCTGGACCGATGCGCTGCGCAAGAAGCACCCGAAAGAAACGCTTTACACATTCTGGGATTATCGCCGCAACCGCTGGCCGCGCGACGCCGGCCTGCGGCTCGATCATATATTGCTCTCGAAGAAACTGGCGCGCCGATTGGCCGGGGCAGGCATCGACCGCGACGTGCGCGGCGAGCCCGGCGCCAGCGACCACGCGCCGGTGTGGGTGGAATTGCGGTGAGGGGCGAGAGAGCCAATCTCGCCCACGAAGGGGGAGATTGGCCATCAACAGAAGGACATCGACAAGCCCGGCGCTGACCGGCATCATTATGGGCGAAACTGATAGCGGCCCGAGGGGGGAGCCCGATGAACAGGTTTGTCGACAGGCTGCTCGCCGCGCTGCTGCTGGCGATCGGCATGCTCTGCCTCGCACGCGTGTATTTCGCGCTGGGCGGCGAGGGCGCCGGCGACGCTTTCGCGTCCGCGCGCCTGGCGTTTTTCGGCTCAGCGGGCGTTTTCTCAGCCCTTGCAGCCCTGCTGTTCTGGGCCGGCCTGTTGCCGGGCCGGTCGAAGCCCGGACCAGCCATACCCTTGTTCGGCAGAGGCGCCGAAACGCAACCCGCCGGACGACCACGGCTGCGACAGCTCTTCGCCGTCGTTCCGTTCCTCGCCGTGCTCGCTCTGGTGGCCGACCAGCTCGGCCCCTGGTCGCGACAGCCACAGGACGCCGGCAAAAGCCTGACCGCCGAGCAACCCGCGCCGAGCGCGCCGAAGGGCGAAGACGTCGCCAGCGCGGAACCGGCACAGCCGCCAGCTCCTGCCTCGCCATCCGAAGAGGCGCTGGCCCCGCCTGTCTCACCGCCGGAGGCTGCTCCAGCTCCGGCTCCACCGCAGCAGACCGTCGCGCCGCTGCCCCAGGCTCCGCCGCCGCTACCGACGCAGCCCGATGGCCACCGCGAGCCCGTCGTCTGGCTGGCGGTGGCGCCCGACGGGCACTCGATTATGAGCGCCAGCACCGACCGCACGGTCAAGCTCTGGGATATCGACGGCAAGCGCCTGATCCGCACCCTCGGCGTCCACAAGGACATGGCGCGGACCGCGCTTTTCCTGCCCGATGGGGCGCGGGCGCTGACGGCGGGCGACGATGGCGAAATCGTGCTGCGCCAGCTCTCCGACGGCGCTGCGCTGCATGTCTTCTCGTCAGGCCAGAACGGCGGCGTCAACAAGCTGGCGATCAGCCCCGACGGCAAACGTGCTGTCAGCGGGCACGACACCGGCAGGGTCATTGTCTGGGATATCGAGAAAGGCTCGGTGCTGCATGTGACGCCGGGGCACGACTGGTCGATCAGCGGGGTCGCCGTCTCGCCCGACGGCACACGCGCGATCAGCGGCAGCATCGACGGCACGCTGAAGCTATGGGACATCGGCACCGGCAAGCAGCTGCGCAGCTGGCACGGGCATGAGCGCGGCCCCTATGGCGTCCTGTTCATGGGCGACGGGCGCCATCTGTTCACCGGCAGCGGCGATTATACGATCAAGCTCTGGGATCTCGGCACCGGCCGCGAAGTCCGCCGCCTCGAGGGCCATTCGGGCACGGTCTATGCGCTGGCGCTGTCGGCCGACGGCAAGCAGCTGCTGTCCGGCTCGCTCGACGGTACGGCACGGCTGTGGGACATGGAAACCGGCAGTGAGACCGCCCTGTTCGACAGCCGGTCCGGGCCGGTCTACGCGGTGGCGTTCGCCGCCGACGGCACGGTGCTGACCGGCGGCTACGACCGCACAATTTGGGATTGGCCGGCGGGCGGCGGCGACGGCGTAGTGCTCTTCGCCGGCGCGCCGGAGTGATCAATTTCCTGACCGGAGCTCGAGCACCCCCCTCTGAAGGGTCGCGACCGATACAAAATCGACGTAAGGCCTCATCATCGCGCAGGTGCAGAACACCATGACCGATCTCCACATCGTCGAGGCGTCGATCGAACAGCTGCGGCGGGCGCTGGAGGCCGGCACGGTCACCAGCGTCGAGCTGGTCGGCGCTTGCCTGCGCAGGATTGCGCATTACGACCGGCATGGCATCGCCCTCAATGCCGTTCCCGTGCTCAATCCCAAAATGTTCGAGGAGGCCGCCGCGTCCGACCGGCGCCGCAGGGATGGTGCGACGCTCGGGCCGCTGGACGGCATCCCCTACACCGCCAAGGACAGCTACAAGGTGGCGGGCTTGTCGGTGGCCGCCGGCTCGCCGGCCTTCGAGCATCTCACCGCCAACGAGGACGCCTTCACCATCGAGCGGCTAAAGCGCGGCGGCGCGGTGCTGATCGGGCTGACCAACATGCCGCCGATGGCCAATGGCGGCATGCAGCGCGGCGTCTACGGAAGGGCGGAAAGCCCCTACAATGCAGATTACCTGACGGCGGCCTTCGCGTCGGGCTCGTCGAATGGTTCGGGGACCGCGACGGCCGCCAGCTTCGCCGCCTTCGGGCTCGGCGAGGAGACATGGTCGTCGGGCCGGGCGCCGGCGTCGAACAACGCGCTGGTCGCCTACACGCCGTCGCGCGGCGTCATTTCCGTGCGTGGCAACTGGCCGCTGGTGCCGACCATGGACGTGGTGGTGCCACATACGCGCAGCGTTGCCGATATGCTCGAACTGCTCGACGTGATCGTCGCCGACGACCCGAACACGAGAGGCGATTTCTGGCGCGCGCAGCCCTGGGTGGCGCTGCCGAAGAGCTCGGCCGTGCGGCCGCCACGCTATACCGGCCTCACGCCGGAGGGAGCGCTGCAAGGCATGCGGCTCGGCGTGCCCCGCATGTATATCGGCCACGACACGGAGGCTGACGTGCCGATCCAGACCCGCGCGTGGGTGCTCGACCTATGGGAGCAGGCGGCAGCGGATTTGCGACGGCTCGGCGCAACGGTGGTGGAGGTCGATTTTCCCGTCGTCTCCAACTACGAGCGCGACCGGCCGGGCACAAAAAACATGGTCGATCGTGGACTGGTTCCGGAAGAATTCGCCGAGCGCGAGATATGGGACCTATGCGTCTTCGCCTGGGACGATTTCCTGCGCGCCAATGCCGATCCGGCGATCCCCGATCTCGCTTCGGTCGACGGCCCAAAGATCTTTCCGCAGCCGCCTGACACGCTGACGGACCGCTATGGCGACAGTTTCGATCTGGCGGAGTATGTCGAGCGGGCCAAGCGCGGCGTCAAACCATTTGAGGCCATTCCCGAGCTGGAGGCCGGCCTGAAAGGCCTGGAGGCGACGCGGCGCATCGATTTCGAGGATTGGCTGGACGCGCAAGAGCTCGACGCGGTGGTGTTCCCCGCCGTCGCCGATGTCGGGCCGGCCGATGCGGATGTCAACGAGGCCTCCGCAGCACTGGCGTGGCGCAACGGCACCTGGGTCGCCAACGGCAATCTGGTGTGGCGGCATCTCGGGATTCCGACCGTCACCGTGCCGATGGGCACGATGGCCGATATCGGCATGCCGGTCGGCCTCACCTTCGCCGGCAAGGCCTATGCGGATACGAAGCTGCTTCGGCTGGCCGGCGATTTCGAGCGCGCTGGCCAGCGCCGCACCAGCGCGTCGCGCACGCCGGAACTTCCCGACGATGTCTTTGCCGCCCGACACAACGCTAGCGGGCCCGGCGAGGCGCCGCCGCTGACCGTCACGCTTGCCGCCAAGACGCGCCGTGCTGGTGATCAGGACGAGATAACAATCACGCTCGACGTGCATGGCGAGATCGGAACCGAGACCAGCGTGAAAGTCCATGTCAACGGCGAGCCCATTCGCACGCAGCGGACCGGCGCGCGCATGACCGGGCGTACGGTCGTACCGGCCAAAGAGCATGAGCGACTCCACAGCGTCTGGCGCGGCTCGTACGGCTCGATCGTTACCGCCATCGCGCGTCTTGAGGACGGGCGTGCAGCCGGCGCCTATGCGGTGACGGGAGGGATTGGATAGGTAGCCAGAACTCGTATTCGGCCATTCCGTCGTATTCGCATTCTGGGCTGCGGGATGGTGCTGACCCGCATGCCACCGATGATCAATGGCGGCATGCAGCGCGTCTGCGGCCGGCTTTCCAATCTGCGTCAGTCCGGCTTGCAGGGGTCGCTACCGGCGTCGGCTTTGGCCGCCGCTGTCTTGTCGCCCTCCTGCTGCGCCTCGGCATCCTGCTGCGAGGTGGCGAGGTTTTTATTCCCGCCGCTTTCCTGGTTGGCAAGCGGCATGGTGTTGCCGTCCTTATTGGCCGGGCCGCCCTCAACCCTGCTACCGGCATTCGCATCGGTTTCGAGGGGTGCACGCGTTCCGTCTTTGGCGATGCCTGATTGAGCTTCGATCGATGCAGTCGTGTCATGGCAGGTGGCGCTTGCCGCGCCGGCGGTCAGGCCGATCATTGAGGTGGCGAGCAAAATAGCGGTTAGGGTCCTCATCTCATACTCCTTCGCTGTTGAGGTCATCTTTCTAAACTGCCGGCACTATCTGAGGTTCCGCCAATTCAGTTCGAACTTCGAATATGGCGTCGTGTTCCCATTGATTTGCGGGCTTCCGCAGGCGAGGCCTATCGCGTATTGGCGCGGGGAAAATCCCTTTGGCACGCGTGGAAAGCATGATTCGACTGGAAAGCATCAGCAAGCAGAACGGCCGGCAGATCGTCTTTATCGAGGCCTCCGCCTCGCTGGGGAAGGGCGAGAAGGTCGGCCTGGTCGGCCCCAACGGCGCCGGCAAGACGACGCTGTTTCGCATGATCAACGGCGGGGAACAGCCCGACGAGGGCCAGGTCTCCGTCGATCGCGGCGTCACCATCGGCTATTTCAGTCAGGATGTCGGCGACATGGAAGGCCGCAGCGCTGTCGCCGAAGTGATGAACGGCGCCGGGCCGGTGAGCGAAGTGGCGGCCGAGATGCGCGAGCTCGAAGCCGCCATGGGCGACCCGGACAGGGCCGAGGAGATGGACGCCATCATCGCCCGCTATGGCGACCTGCAGGCGCGGTTCGAGGAGCTCGACGGCTATGCGCTGGATGGCCGCGCCCGCGAGGTGCTGGACGGCCTCGGCTTCAGCCAGGAGATGATGGACGGCGACGTCGGAAAACTTTCCGGCGGCTGGAAGATGCGCGTGGCGCTGGCCAGGATCCTGCTGATGCGCCCCGACGCCATGCTGCTCGACGAGCCGAGCAACCATCTCGATTTGGAAAGCCTGATTTGGCTGGAGCAGTTCCTGAAGAGCTATGATGGCGCGCTGCTGATGACCTCGCACGACCGCGAGTTCATGAACCGCATTGTCAACAAGGTGGTCGAGATCGATGGCGGCTCGCTGACCGCTTACTCCGGCAACTATGAATTCTACCAGCAGCAGCGGGCGATCGCCGACCGACAGCAGCAGGCGCAGTTCGAGCGCCAGCAGGCGATGCTGGCCAAGGAGATCGCCTTCATCGAGCGCTTCAAGGCACGGGCGTCACATGCCGCCCAGGTGCAGAGCCGGGTGAGGAAACTGGAGAAGATCGATCGCGTCGAGCCGCCTAAGCGCCGCCAGAAGGTGTCGTTCGACTTCCAGCCGGCGCCGCGCTGCGGCGAGGACGTGGTGACGCTGAAGAATATCCACAAGAGCTATGGCAGCCGGTCGATCTATGAGGGGCTGGATTTCCAGGTGCGCCGCCGCGAGCGCTGGTGCGTGATGGGTATCAACGGCGCCGGCAAGTCGACGCTGCTAAAACTGGTGGCCGGCGCTTCCGAGCCGGACAATGGCACGGTGGCGCGCGGCCCGAGCGTCAAGATGGGCTATTTCGCCCAGCACGCGATGGAAGTGCTGGAGGGCGAGCGCACAGTATTCCAGACGCTGGAGGACGCATTTCCGCAGGCAGGCCAGGCGCCGCTCAGGGCGCTGGCCGGCTGCTTCGGCTTTTCCGGCGACGAGATCGAGAAGAAATGCCGGGTGCTGTCGGGCGGCGAGAAGGCGCGGCTGGTGATGGCGCTGATGCTGTTCGACCCGCCCAACCTTCTGGTGCTGGACGAGCCGACCAACCACCTCGACATCGCCACCAAGGAGATGCTGATCACGGCGCTGTCGCAGTATGAGGGCACCATGCTATTCGTCTCGCACGACCGGCATTTTCTGGCGGCGCTGTCCAACCGGGTGCTGGAACTGACGCCCGAGGGCATTCATACCTATGGCGGAGGGTATACGGAGTATGTCGAGAGGACGGGACAAGAGGCGCCTGGGTTGCGGAGCTAAGCCTGCCGCGAGCTCGCAACAGGGGCCGAGCGGCCCGGCGTCGTTGGCCTGAGGGGGGGACTGGCGCCGAGCCTAACCGGTTGGGGGGTAGATCACCGGCCGTATAGATACATACGCTGAAGCTAATGTAAGCGCAAGCTAATGTTATGCGTTAGCCGTTTCCAGCGGTTGTTTCTGACCATGGATGTTTCTGCCGGCCGCTTCCTGGCCGCGCGCTTGAACCGGGTGCTGGAACTGACGTCCAGAGGGGGCATCCACACCTGTGGCGACGGCTATACCCGACATGTCGAGCGCACCGGCCAGAGGCGCCGGGGCTGCGGGGCTGAAGCGCAGAGCAGGGGCCGCTTGAAGGCGTCTCGATCGCCGGCTTGACCCTTCACGAGGCCGGCGACATTGTGGATATGCGGTTCGCCAGTCCATAACGGTCGTGTGGGAATGGATTTTCGCAACGCCATCGATGAATCGCTGGCCTGGGCCAGCCGATGGTTCGACTATGCCGTCACGCCGTGGTTCTTCTATCAGGCTGCCGTCATCGTCGTGCTCTTCCTCGTCGCGAAGCTCGCGGCGCAGCGCATCGAACCGCTTGTGGAGAACCGGGCACGCCAGATCAAGGGGCATCCCGGACTGTTGAGGGTCGTCGTTGCCCTGTTGCGGCGCACCGACTGGATCCTGTTCACGGTCTTCCTGCTTGCCGCGCTCATTCTCATGCGCGCCGTCACCTGGCCAAGCCGGACCCATTTCATTTATATCGCGCTCTCGCTATCCCTCGCATGGCTGTTCGCATCGGTGCTGTCGCGCATCATCCGCAACCGCTTCGTCGCGCGGGCTCTCGCCTGGCTGACCTGGATCTATGCGGCCCTCGTCATTCTGGGCATCGATGACGACGCCGCGGCTTTCCTGGACAGCCTCGCAATACCTTTGGGCGCGGTGCGCCTTTCGGCGCTCATGGTGCTGAAGGCGGCGCTGCTGCTGATAGCCACGGTTTGGCTTGCGGTGGTCGTCGGCAAGTATATCGATGAGCGCGTCCGGATCTCCGAAGAGCTGACACCCTCGATCCGCGTCCTCGTCGGCAAGGTCGCAAAAGTCGGCCTTGTGCTGGTGGCGGGTGTCATCGCCCTGTCTTCCGTCGGTCTCGACCTGACGGCTCTGACGATATTCTCCGGTGCCGTCGGCGTCGGTCTGGCTTTTGGGCTGCAAAAGGTCGTTTCAAATTTCGTCTCCGGCATGATCATCCTGCTCGACAAGTCGATCAAGCCGGGCGACACCATTTCGCTCGAAGGCACTTTCGGCTGGGTGCGCGAATTGCGGGCGCGGTTTGTCTCGGTGGTGACGCGCGACGGCCGCGAATACCTGATCCCGAACGAAGACTTCATCACCCAAAGGGTCATCAACTGGTCGTTCAGCGACAACCTCGTGCGGCTCGACGTGAATTTCGGGGTCTCTTACGACGCCGACCCGCATAGGGTCAGCGAACTGGCGATAGCGGCCGCCATGAGCGTCGGCCGGGTCGAAGCGGACCGGCGGCCGGTCTGCTGGCTCACGGACTTCGGCGACTCCTCGCTCAATTTCGTGCTGCGCTTCTGGATCCACGACCCGCAGCAAGGTCTGACCAACGTGCGCGGCAGGGTATTGCTGGCGTTGTGGGACACTTTTAGGGAAAACGGCATAGACATCCCTTATCCGCATCGCGAGATCATCATGAAGCCGGATGGGCGCGCTGGGAAATCAAGCGGGCGGTGATGCGTTTCGACCGAGGTGCCCGGCGCCGGGCGCGGCCTTTCGTCCGTGCCAGCCCAACACCGCTTATTGCCTTCAAGCCATGGCTCCAATGCTGTATCCAGCTCCGATTCAAGGAGCCCGCGATGACCTCACACCTCGACATGCCCGACGCCAGCATGGCTGCCGATGAAGGGCGCGCGCACGATGATGACGCAGCGTGGCAGGACGATGTTCGCGCGGGCGTGCGGCATGTTCGCGATCTGGATTCCCTGCCGCTGTCGCCGGCCGAGCGCGCGGCGGCTCAAGTCGCGGCGACGCGCCACAAGGTTCGCATCCCAAAAGCCTATCTCGATCTGATCGACTGGAGCGACCCCGCCGACCCCATCCGGGCGCAGGTCATCCCGTCGCCCGAAGAACTGGCCGAGCTGGAAGGCGAACTCGATGATCCGATCGCCGACCATGCCTTCAGTCCGGTGCCGCGATTGACGCACCGCCATGCCGACCGGGTTTTGCTGTTCCCGACCTATCAATGCGCGGTCTATTGCCGGTTCTGCTTTCGCAAGGAGTCGCTGACTTCGATCGGCCGCGGTTTTTCGCGCGAGGCGCTGGAGCCGGCCTTTGCCTATATCGAGGCCCATCCCGAAATCCGCGAGGTGATCCTGACCGGCGGCGATCCGCTGTCCCTGCCGGACAAGGCGCTGGCGGAAATCCGCGCCCGCATCGAGGCGGTTCCGCATGTGCGGCTCTTACGCATCCACACGCGCGTGCCCGTCGCGCTGCCCTCGCGTGTCACATCAGGGCTGGTTCGCTCCGTGCAGGGCCGGCTGATGGTCACGGTTGTCACCCATTTCAACCACGCGCGGGAGATCACGCCGGCGGCCGAAGCGGCCTGCCGAACTTTAAGACAAGGCGGCTTCCTGCTGCTGAACCAGAGCGTTCTCCTGAAAGGCGTCAACGACACGGTCGAGGTGCTGGAAGAGCTGTGCCGCGAGCTGATGTACCGCCTCGGCGTCAAACCCTATTACCTGCACCACGGCGACCTCGCGCGCGGCATGGCGCACCGGCGCACCACGATCGCCGAGGGACAGGCGCTGGCCAGCGCGCTCCGCGCGCGCCTGTCGGGCATCTGCAGCCCCGTCTATGTGCTGGACCTGCCGGACGGCGGCGGCAAAGTGCCGCTCGGCGCATCCTATGTCGAGGCGCAGGACGGAGAGACCTGGCGGATTCGCGGGCAGGATGGCGAACTGAGGACCTATACGGAGCTTGTCGGCGACCTTTGAACCCTGGGTTCCTCGCCCCCAAAGCGGAGAGGTGGCTCGGCGAAGCCGAGACGGAGAGGGGCTTCCTTTGAGCACGCAAGCTCCTGCTGCGGCGCCTGGTTGGAACCGGATCCAATGCCTCGCATTTCTAGAGATGACGGGCAAAGGAGCGTGGCGTGAAAGTCGTATCGGCGGTACTTGGCGGCTTTTTGCTGACGCTGGCGGTTTTCGCCAGCGGATTGGCCTTCGCCGTCTGGATTCTTTCCGCGGAGCCGGTCCGGCAGGCTGCTCCAACTTCCAGCGTTGCCGAACTGTGGCCGAGGGAGCCGCGGAAGGTGGACACTGCTTCGCAGCGTCTTGAGCGACTTCCCGCCCGCGAGGTCCCGGAGATCCCGGTTGATCGCACCTCGAAACCTGCCGATGCCGCAGCTTCGGCGCCCATCGTTACCGGCGCTATCCAGCCCGCAGCGGACGAGCAGCACGCGGTGCCCGCCGCCCATGTGGAATGGTGCGCAAGCCGCTACCGCTCCTACAGGCCAAGCGACGACCACTACACATCCTACAGCGGAGAGCAGCGTCGCTGCGTCTCGCCCTATCTCGATGCCGGCGCAGCCAAGCGCGTCGCACTGCGTCCCGACGAAAGCGCCAGCTATGTCGAGGCGACCGACACGTGGTCAATAGATGGGAACGTTTCGGCGGATGAAACCGGCGGTGCCTGGCTTCCGCCCGACCACGTCCAATATTGTTTCAACCGCTACCGCTCCTATCGGCCGGAAGACAACACCTACCAGCCCTATTCCGGCGGACCGCGCCGGCAGTGCGAGTAGGCAGGACGGGTGGCGGGCTGGCGGCCGCAGTGCATGGCGCCTCGTGCGACCCCGATCACGCAAATTTCTTGGATCGTTCGGGTTGGCCGGCGTTCATCCGATACCCAAAGGAGGAATCAACATGGGCGACGACCGGGAAGACAAGATTCGTGAGCGCGCATACCAGATCTGGGAACGTGAAGGCCGCATCCATGGCGATCCCGAGCGGCACTGGCACCAGGCCGAGGCCGAGATCGACAGGGAGGCAGCCCTGCCGCTGACGGCAGGCGATGCCCTGCCGGAAACCCGCGAGCTCGCGAGCTCCGACGTCTTGACGGTGGAGGCCCTGGCGGTGCGCACCGGCATATCGGGCGACCAGGCGCAGGAACTGCTCGACAGGCTGGGCAACGACCGCGCGGCGATCGAGCAAGCCGCGCGCAACCTCAAGGGGAAGCAGCGGCTCGGGGAGTGACAGACGATCAGAAAACTCCAAGACGGAAAATACCGCCTCTATTCGCGCAAGAAGCACGAAAAGACCGGAAAGCGCCGCAATCTCGGGACATTTGACAGCCGCGAGGCTGCGGAGAAGCACGAACGCGAGGTGCAGTATTTCAGAGGATTGAGGGGGCCGCTTTCCTGACGCTGCCCGGTGGCATCAGCGCGGGTGGCGCCGAACTCGCGCTGGTCGATGCCCGGATCGCGGCCGCCGCTACCGCTCCTATCGACCGGAAGACAACAGCTGCCAGGCCTATTCCGGCGGCCCGCGCCGGCGCCGTCCCTCAACCGCATCCAGCCGCTCCTGCAAATGCCCATTAAGCACGATCATCTCCTTGAGGGCCTTCACCGCATCGCCCTTGTGCCGGGCGATGAACCTGTCGGCGATGGTCTGAAGGGCGGCCTCCTGGCGGCTGTCAAGCGTCACGATGTGGTCCATGGCGATGCCTCCGACCGTTTCTGTTCAAATTGAACAAAAGGGGAACAAAAACGTCAAGTGTGAATTGACTCTGCGAGGAATGCCTTCCTATTTGTCAGCAGGTGGGGCGGTTGCTCACAAGCTGGGGAGTGCCGCGATGGGCAGACGAAAAAGCCGGTTTGACAGGCTGTCGACGAGGCATGCGGAGGCGATCATCAGCGACGCTCTGAGCCTGCGCAGGACGGTGCTTTCGTCGCAACTGCATCTGAAGGCGCATGGCGAGCTGTATTGGCAGCTTAGTGGACTTGTCGACAAATTGCATGAGGTGATGGGCAGCCTAGCGGAGAAGGAGCCCGATTTCCGGACGCCGAATCTTGGCCTGCTCCCGCTTCCCGAGGATTACCTGACTCGGAAATGACTTATGGCTGGGCCGATGGACAGCGTTGGACGTGCCGCGAAGGCCAACATGCTGCTGATCGTCGAGTGCGGCCACTGCTACCATGTCGGACGCTTCAAGGCGAACGATGTCGCGCAGGTGGTCGGCTGGAACAAGCCGCTGGAAGCCATCAGGTTCAGGTGCAAACGATGCAGCCGGAAGGACACCACCGTGCGCACCCAGTTCATCGACCAGGACCACCCGCCGAAGGGCTACATCTGGGTGCTGCAGAAGTTCAAGCTTTAGAACAGCGAGCCCTGTACGGGCGCCTGTGGCGCCTGCGGCGGAAACTTGATCTGCGTCGCCGGTTTTTCAACGATCACCAGCGCGTCATCCGCTGCCGTGCGCTGCAGGTGCCTTGCCTCCGACCATGGCGCGGTCAGCCAGGTCTCGGTTTCCTCCTGCGTGGTCAGGATGACTGGCATCGCCTTCTCGTGGATCGGCGCGATCAGGGCGTTGGGTCTGGTGGTCAGGAAGCCGTAGAGCTCGAAGTCGCCGGGGCCGTCCTTGACCTTGCGCACGCCTTGCCAGCGCGTCCATAGGCCGGCGAAGAAGAACAGCGGCCGCTCCTCGTTCAGCGCGAACCAATAGTTTTTCTGGATACCGGTATCCGGGTCCTTGTCCCCGGGCGTCGGGCTTGGCTCGGCAAAGCTGGTGAGCGGCACCACGCAGCGGTTCTCGACTCCGAGATATTGCTGCCAGTGGCCGTATTGCGGGTTGCGGATGTTGGTGG
This sequence comes from Mesorhizobium sp. M5C.F.Ca.ET.164.01.1.1, assembly GCF_004792125.1. Taxonomy (NCBI): domain Bacteria; kingdom Pseudomonadati; phylum Pseudomonadota; class Alphaproteobacteria; order Hyphomicrobiales; family Phyllobacteriaceae; genus Mesorhizobium; species Mesorhizobium sp. M5C.F.Ca.ET.164.01.1.1. The sequence goes on from NZ_SRTG01000001.1 coordinate 3,067,760, forward strand.
TGCCGTAGTCGGCCTTGCCCTTCACCCGCTCAATCGGCGTCGGCATGCCCCACAGCAGGTTGGCCAGTTCCCGCGTCCCGTCCGGCGCGTTGCGCACCACCGGGCCGGGCTGGTTGGGGTAGATGTCGATGGAAGGCTCGAGATTGCCGAGGATATCGCGCAAGGCCCGGGTCCACTGGCGGATCGCTTCCTGGCTGGTGGTGATGTTGTAGAGGTTGCACATGTCGAGCCCTCAGGGACGTTCAGGCATCTTGTGGGAAAGGGCAGGCAATTTCCAGCGCTGTCCGCTCGGCTGCTGACACGCTAGCCAAGCTGCCACCACAGCGCCGCGATCAACCGCCGCCACCCCGGCGATCGACCGCGCTAGATGGACACTGCCGTGCGCAGCGGCGAACCACGGGCCCCACTTACGCAACGGACGCCGATTGTGCGCGTTCTACCCATTAAGAGGAGCATAGCGACGGCTGGTCTCATGCGCTCATAATCGGAGGCAAACTATTATGTCCAAGTTCAAAGAAGCCCTTGATCGCGGGAAGGAAGCTCGCCGTGAGCAGGAGGGGAAGGTCGGCAATGAGAAGACCGAGGGGGTGGACTTCGGCGCGCAAGCCAGGGCCTGGCTAAACGACGTCGTGGTTGCGTCGTTGGAAGCGGCCAAGGCTGACGTGGCGGGCGAGGTGACTGTCGAGATGGACACCGCGCCACGCCGCCAAGCCAAAGCGTCAACACCATCTCTCCGGTTCAAAGTCTACAGGAAGCGAGGCAGCGAGAAGGAGGAAGTCGGAAGGACGTTCACGGTCAACGTTCAGCTGAGTGGGCAAGTGTCGGTCTCTTCGCCCGGGATGGTGGCAAGAGAAGTGGGAAACATAGGGGATAGGACTGACGAGCGGTTCTCTACCTTGCTAGCGGAACTGATCGAGGACGCAGCGAAGGGCATTTAGCCAGCAAGGTGTCGAGAAGGGCAGGCAATTTCCAGCGCTGCCTGCTCGGTTGCTGACACCGCCGGGCCTGTCAGTAAATGGCTTTCCTGGTGTCGCGAATACCCGTCCGTTAACCTTTCGTTAACCATGGCTGGCTAGCGTTTACCTATCAGTAAGGAATCGCTGTCCGTGACCTTCGCCGCCCCCGTTGAGACCAAATCCATTCGTTTTCGCGCCCGCTCCTTCGTCGCCTTCACGCTGACGCCGGAGGCCCCGCTTTCCGAGTGGCTGGAGAGCCTCGATCGCTGGATCGGCAACTCGCCCGGCTATTTCGCCGGCCGGCCGGTGGTGCTTAACCTCAACACGTTAAAGCCTGAGGTCGGCCGGATCGAAGCGCTGGTCGCCGAGCTTGGTCTGCGCGGCATCCGCATCTACGCCATCGAGCTCGACGGCAGCACGGCGCTCGAGGCCAATCTGCCGCCCGTGCTGATCGGCGCGAAGGAGGCCACCGCCGGGCTGCTGATGCAGGCCGACAGCAAGGGCAGGCCGCAAGAGACGGGCAGGGCGGAAGAAGGCAAGGCGGAACAGGGCAAGCCAGAAGACAGGCAGCCGGAAGCGCCGGCCACGCTGATGGTCAAGACGCCGATCCGCTCGGGACAGTCGGTCTTCCACGCGCATGGCGATGTCATCGTGCTGGGCTCCGTCGCCTCCGGTTCCGAGATCGTCGCCGCCGGCTCCATCCATGTCTACGGCACGCTGCGCGGGCGGGCGTCGGCCGGTGTGCTCGGCCATTCGGCGGCGCGCATCTTCTGCCGCAAGAACGAGGCCGAGCTGCTGTCGGTCGACGGCTGGTATTGCACCGCCGAGGAGATGGAGCCGTCCTTGCGTGGAAAAGCGGTGCAGGCGTTTCTCGAAAAAGACACGCTGCGTATCGCGCCGTTCAGCTAAGCATGCCGGCCAAAGGTGCGAAATGTTTTTATAATGGCATTGAGTCAAGCACTTAAGCGGATCCCCTAAATCAGACGCTTAACAATACCAACAACAATAATGGAGGCATATATGGGCAAGGTAGTGGTGGTCACCTCGGGCAAGGGGGGCGTCGGCAAGACGACCTCGACGGCCGCCCTTGGCGCCGCCGTCGCGCGAACCGGCAAAAAGGTGGCCCTGGTCGACTTCGACGTCGGCTTAAGAAATCTCGATCTGATCATGGGCGCCGAGCGGCGGGTGGTGTTCGACCTGGTCAACGTCATCCAGGGAACGGCCAAGCTCTCGCAGGCGCTGATCCGCGACAAGCGGGTCGACACGCTGTTCCTGCTGCCGGCCTCGCAGACGCGCGACAAGGATGCGCTGACCGAGGAGGGCGTCGGCGAGGTGATCGAAAAGCTAAGCTCGGTGTTCGACTACGTCTTCTGCGACAGTCCGGCCGGCATTGAGCGCGGCGCGCAGCTTGCCATGCGCTTTGCCGACGAGGCGGTCATCGTCACCAACCCGGAAGTCAGCTCGGTGCGCGATTCCGATCGCATCATCGGCCTGCTCGACGCCAGGACCGTCAAGGCCGAGCGGGGCGAGCAGATCGCCAAGCACGTGCTGGTGACGCGGTATGATGCGGCCCGCGCGGCTCGCGGCGAAATGCTCTCGATCGACGACGTTCTGGAAATCCTGTCGACGCCGCTGCTGGGCATCATTCCCGAAAGCCAGGACGTGCTCAAGGCCTCCAACCTCGGTTCGCCGGTGACGCTCAGCGATCCGACGAATTCCGCCGCCCGCGCCTATATCGAGGCGGCCAAACGGCTCGAGGGCGAGGAGTTGCCGGTTGTCGTGCCGTTCGAGCGCAAGGGCTTTCTCGATCGGCTTTTTGGAAGGAGGGCAGCATGAACCTGTTAGACCTCTTCAAGCGGCGCGGCAGCGCGCCGGTGGCGCGCGAGCGGCTGCAGGTGCTGCTCGCCTATGAGCGCCGCAACCGCAGCCAGCCCGATCTCGTCTCGGTGCTGCGCGAGGAGATCATGGCCGTCATCGCCAAGCATGTGCAGATCGACCAGGATTACCTGCAGGTCTCGATGGATCGCGGCGAGACGATGTCGACGCTGGAGATCGACATCCAGATCCCCAACAAGAGCGCAAGGCCATTGGCCATGTCGGCCTGAGCGGCAGTGTTGCGGCCAGAGAAGCGCCGGAAAACTCCGGCGCCGCGCGGCGCTCCTGCAACTGGTTCCATGAGTTGAGCGCGGCTGTCCAGCGCTGGTGGGTTTTACCTCAGGGCATCGCTTCAGCTTTGTGCTGCCCCTCATCTGCCTGCCGCCATCTTCTCCGCACATAATGACGAGGAGAAGGGCTGGCCGCAACCTCGGCACGTTTTCTGCAACGCTGGAGACTGGCGAAATCCTTGGCCAAGGTGCCTTTCTCCCCGTCACTACACGGGGAGAAATGCCCGGCAGGGCAATGAGGGGCGGCGCCGTTATCGACAGTGGTCATCCCAACACCCGGTTGGAGCCATTTTTGTCTGAAGCGATTGCCCGGCGTTATCTCCTGGCCGCTATCCCAGCCACCAAAAGCCCGCCCAGCACCGCCACCACCCCGGCGAACGACAGCCCGATGGCCAGCAATTCCCGCCATACGCAGCAGCCGGGATTGTCGACCGTCGCCGTGTAGTTGGCGAACACCCGGTCCCAGTCTTGCGGTGTGCCGGGCTTGCTGTTCGCCACCTTGCGCCAGAAGTCGAGATGGCTGTGATAGCAGGGGAAGCCGAGCCTGTTCAGCGCGGCAAAGGTCGACCATGTGCCCGTGCGTCCAAAATCCCGCGCCGATTACCTTGAGCGCCATGTCATCCTCCCCCTTGGCCCCATTCTCCCCTGGACTGATATTCTTGTTTTGTGGCAGTCCGCAGGGCCCACGTTGCGCCCAGTGCACCCGGCGCGCAACAAATTTCCATCGTGCCTTTCCGCAATAGGTCAGCTCTTTTTGAATGGAACAGCACGAGCCAGGAAGCACCTCAACCAGAGGATGCATTAAGCATGTGCACACTTCTGATCCAATTGCCCCTTGCGCAACCATTGAAAGGGTGAAAACGTTGGTCCGGGGTAAATGGGCAAGGGTGGCCGTCGCGGCTGTTAGAAGCTCCGGGACGGCCTTGGAAAGCGATGAATTTTCCACAGTTCCTGGTGGGAATGACCACCGCGTCATTCGTCGTGGCGCTCTCGACTTTTTTGGCAACGGGTTCAATCTGGAAGGCGCTGGGCTGGACGGTCCTTACCTTGATCGTTTCGCAGGTTGGATATTTTTTGTTCGTCGTCCAGCTGATCTACAGAGCCGGGCGAAAGACACACAGGTAATGCGCGACCCGCGAGTACTGGACCGTCGAGACGGTATCGGTTTTACGACGTGTCGAGATTCAGGTCACGCGCCGCAGAATATCGATGTGCCTAGATCATGATGTGACCGAAATAGATAAGATGGTCTAAGCCTTTTGAAAGCGGACTTGTTCGGTTCTGGGAATGTGCATTGGACGTTCCGTTACTTTAGCCAGCCAGTATATGTTTGCGGATACATATGTCTGGTGTTGGGCAGCACGGAAGCCTGCCTGCGGCTTGTGCAATACGACAGGCTTGAGGGCGATCGCTGCCCTTCTCGGTCATCGTAACGGTATGGATCCCTAGGTCTGCGCTCCCGCTTCGCGTTCGCTTCGCCCTAGGATGACTGCTGTTACAGTGGTCGAGGAGCGCGGCGCCGGACGTCTCCGGCCCCACGCGTCTGGCCAAAGCCGCTCATTCGGCCGCCAGCTTGTCCTGCGTCTTGGTGTCGAAATCGCTGGCGTCGTGGCGCTCGTGCAGCTGCATCGCCGGCTCGCCGAAGGCCCGGTTGACCATGCGGCCGCGCTGCACCGCCGGCCGTGCGTCGATTGCTTCGGCCCAGCGCTGCACGTTCTTGTACTCGTCCACTGCCAGGAAATCGCCGGCGTCGTTGTACATGCGGCCCTTGGCCAGCCCGCCATACCAGGGCCACACGGCCATGTCGGCAATCGTGTAGGCATCGCCGCCGAGATACTCGCTTACCGCCAGCCGCCGGTCGAGCACGTCCATCTGGCGCTTGGTCTCCATGGCGAAGCGGTCGATGGCATATTCGATCTTTTCCGGCGCATAAGCATAGAAATGGCCGAAGCCGCCGCCGAGATAGGGGGCCGAGCCCATCTGCCAGAACAGCCAAGACAGGGTTTCTGCGCGCGCCGGCTGCTCGATCGGCAGGAATTCGCCGAATTTTTCGGCCAGATGCACCAGGATCGAGCCGGATTCGAAGACGCGGATCGGCTTTGGCCCGCTGCGGTCCATCAGCGCCGGGATCTTGGAGTTGGGGTTGACCTCGACGAAGCCGCTGCCGAACTGGTCGCCGTCGTTGATCCTGATCAGCCAGGCGTCATATTCGGCACCTTTGTGGCCGAGCGCCAAGAGCTCCTCCAGCATGATCGTCACCTTGACGCCGTTCGGTGTCGCTTGCGAATAAAGCTGCAGCGGATGCTTGCCGACCGGCAGCTCCTTGTCATGCGTCGGGCCTGCGATCGGCCGGTTGATGCTGGCGAAGACGCCGCCATTTTCCTTGTTCCAGGTCCAGACTTTTGGCGGTGTATATTGGTTCATCTTGGGAGGCCTTGTGTTGTGAGCGGGGAGCGTCTTGGGGAGGATCAGCTTGCGTGATGAGAGCGGGAGGGTGGATAGGGCAGGTTCGTCTACACATAGATACAGGTAGTGCGGTCGCCAGGAAGTTCAACTTATGTTGAACTATTGCCGATGCCGCGCGCCCCTTCTCCCCAATAGGCCCCGAGGGGGAAGGGCTAATCGATGCCCTTGCGCCTCGTCACGTGCGCCATACCTATAGGGATATCGGGCCTTGCCGGCCCACGCATCGCTTGCCGGGATTGAGAGCATGACCATCGATACGATTTTGCGGTCCATCGTGGCGGTGCGGGCCTCGATCCCCGACGACGCCTTCACCGCCAATGCGCTGGGCACGAGCCGGGAAGGCAGCGGCGTCGTCATTCGCGATAACGGGCTGGTGCTCACCATCGGCTATCTCATCACCGAGGCGGAAGAAGTCTGGCTGACCGACCATAAAGGGCGCGTGGTTCCCGCCCACGCGCTCGCCTATGACCAGGAATCGGGCTTCGGCCTGGTGCAGGCGCTGGCCCCGCTCGGCCTGCCCGCGGTGGCTTTCGGCGATGCGGCCAGGGCGATGGCCGGCGACCCCGTGGTGCTCGCCGACGGTATCGGCCAGGCGGTCAGGGCGCACATCGTCACCAAACAGGAATTCGCCGGCTATTGGGAGTATCTCCTGGACGAGGCGATCTTCACCGCGCCGGCCCATCCGTCATGGGGAGGTGCGGCACTCATCGGGCAGGACGGCAGGCTGCTTGGCATCGGTTCGCTGCGCCTGCAGATGAGCCGCGCCGGCGAGATCGCCGACATCAACATGGTGGTGCCGATCGACCTTCTGCCGCCCATTCTCGACGATCTCCTGACACGCGGCCAGGTTGCCAAGCCACCGCGCCCATGGCTCGGCGCCTTCTCCGCCGAAAGCAATGGCGAGGTCGTGGTGATGAGCGTCGCCGAAGGCAGCCCCGCCGCCGAAGCCGGCTTGCGCCAGGGCGACATCATCTCAGACGTCCGCGACGGCGAAGTCGACGGGCTCGCCGATTTCTACCGCAAGCTGTGGCAGAACCCGGCGGGCGCCGAGATCCCGTTACGGGTGGTGCGCGACGGCCGCGAAACCTGGCTGCGCGTCAAGTCGGCCGACCGCAACAGTTTTCTCAAGAAACCGCAGCTGCAGTGAAGCAGTCCGTACCGGTCAGATCTTTCTGATGCGGGGGCGCTGCCCTCACTCGCCGCAGGCGCTGAAGCCTGTTCCAGGGTTCCACTCAGAAAAGGCAATGACCTTGCCTCCCACCGCCACGGTCTTCTGCTTTGTGGTGCCATCGGGCTGCATCTTGCTGCTTTTGCCCTTGCCGGTCAAAACACTGTAATCGCAGTCGCTTGCGACATTGTCTTCAAGATAGTCATGATAATCATAGGCAAAGCCGGCGACGATAAAGGCGCCGTCGCGGTAAGCGAGCGTCAGCGTCTGGTTGGTCCGTTTGCTGCCCACCGGCATCGCCGGCAGATACAGTTTGATCGAGCCGTTGGGCAGTGCGGTCAGCTCCGGCTCGGTGTCGGAGGCCTCGTAGCCGGAGCGGTCGTAACCGTTCCACTCGCCGAAAATCTGGTCACGCACGATGCCGGCAGGACGCAAAAAGTTGTGTTCGCGATCCCTGAGAAAGAAATGCATGTCCATCGGTTCGCTTGGCTGGGTCTCGACGATCATCGCCAGGTCGACGGCGCCGTCGCCATTGAAGTCGCCGGTCAGCGCGGTGATGATCTTCTGGGTTTCTATCGGTTCCGCCAGGGCCACGGTGGGCGCCAGCAACATCAGGCCGAACAGCATCGCTCGCATGGCAACATCCCCAAGTTGAAGCCCGCCGTGCCTATCATGGGCCGGTTCTGCAAGAAGACTGTTACATCACGATAGGAAGAACCGCCATGGCGCCGCGGGACAGAGGGGGCGGACTGGCAGCTACATCCACCTGTTGACGCTTCTCCGCTGTTGCTTCATCCAGACGGATGCGGCGGCGCAGAGGGAGGAACTATGGCTGAGACATCCGATGAGCGAGCGCGGGGTGTCACCGGCACACAAAGGCAGGCCGGTTAATGCCGCCGGTCAAGGTCGACCCTGAAAAAGTGCGCGAATTCAGCGATGCCGAAAGCTTCTACACCTGGTTCGGCAAGCACCACGACACCGAGACAGAAGTCTGGATCAAGATACACAAGGTCGATTCGGGGCTGCCTTCGATCACGCCCAAGGAGGCCATCAACGTCGTGCTGTGCTGGGGTTGGATAGACGCCGTGCGCAAGGGGCTCGACGACAAGAGCTATTTGCAGCGCTACACGCCGCGCGGCAGGAAGAGCACCTGGAGCCAGATCAACGTCGACAACGTCGCCCGGCTGATCGAGGAAGGTCGGATGACCGAGCACGGGCTGAAACAGGTCGAGGCAGCGAAGGCCGACGGCCGCTGGGCGCGCGCTTACGGAAGCGGCAAGGACATGAAAATCCCCGGGGATTTGCAGGCGGCCATCGATGCCGAACCCAAGGCGAAGGCGATGCTGGCGACGCTCAGCGCGCAGAACCGGTTCGCGCTCGCCTTCCGCATCCACAACATGAAGACCGAGGCTGGGCGCAAGAAGAAGATCGCGGTGTTCGTCGAGATGCTGAAGCGCGGCGAAACGATCTACCCGCAAGGGAAGAAGTGAGGTTTTGTGCTGGCGCCCTCGCGGCTGTGGCTGCGATGGCCGACCGTCGTCGTCCATACGCTCAAGGTCCGGCGTTGCCTGCCGCTGGCCTTGAAGCTACGTCCGGCTCCTCCATTTAATTCGCAATAGCGCGCAGCTTTCCGAGGAAGCGCCCGGAGTTGCTGGCCTCCGACAAACCAGAGTGGCCGCCCGTTCGGTTTTGGCGGGCAGCCTTAACAATCGAGCGTCTTCCTCGTTATCAGACGAAGGGAGATCAAAATGGCAAAGGTCGTTTGCGTCCTCTATGACGATCCGGTTGACGGTTATCCGTCAAATTATGCACGGGATGGGCTGCCGAAGCTCGACCGCTATCCCGGCGGCCAGACGCTTCCCACGCCGAAGGCCATCGACTTCGAACCGGGGGTTCTGCTCGGCAGCGTGTCGGGCGAGCTCGGCCTGCGGCCATTTCTCGAAAGCGCCGGGCACAGTCTGGTCGTGACCTCGGACAAGGACGGTCCCGACAGCGTTTTCGAACGCGAACTCGGTGACGCCGAAATCGTCATCTCGCAGCCGTTCTGGCCGGCCTATCTGACCAACGAACGGATCGCAAAGGCAGACCAACTTAAGCTTGCGATCACCGCCGGCATCGGGTCCGACCATGTCGATCTGCAGGCCGCGATGGACCGCGGCATCACCGTCGCCGAGGTGACCTACTGTAACTCGATCAGCGTGTCCGAGCATGTGGTGATGATGATCCTGGCGCTGGTGCGAAACTACATCCCCTCCTACCAGTGGGTCATCGACGGCGGCTGGAATATCGCCGACTGTGTCGCGCGCTCCTACGATGTCGAGGGGATGCAGATCGGAACCGTCGGCGCCGGCCGGATCGGTAGCGCGGTGCTGCACCGGCTGCAGCCGTTCGACGTCAAATTGCATTACACCGACCGCCACCGCCTGCCCGAGGCAGTCGAGAAACACCTTGGCGTCAACTTCCACCCAGACGCCGCGTCCATGGTCGGCATCTGCGATGTGGTGACGATCAATGCACCTCTGCATCCGGAGACGGAGAACCTGTTCGACGAGGCGATGATCGCCAGGATGAAACGGGGCGCCTATCTGGTGAACACGGCGCGCGGCAAGATCTGCAATCGCGACGCCGTCGCCCGTGCGCTGGAGAGCGGCCAGCTCGCCGGCTATGCCGGCGATGTGTGGTTCCCGCAGCCGGCCCCCAAGGACCATCCCTGGCGTTCGATGCCGCATCACGGCATGACGCCGCATATTTCAGGATCTTCGCTCTCGGCCCAGGCGCGCTACGCCGCCGGCACCCGCGAAATCCTGGAGTGCTGGTTCGAAGGCCGGCCGATCCGGGAGGAATACCTGATCGTCGATGGCGGCAAGCTGGCCGGCGCCGGCGCGCATTCCTATAGCGCAGGCGACGCCACAAGCGGTTCGGAGGAGGCGGCGCGCTTCAAGGCCAAGGCGTGAGCCAACAGGCCTGAGCCAGGCTGGATCTGGTCTGCGCAGGTCGAAAGCGACAGCTCGCGGGGAGATCGCATAGGCGCTAGGTCGGATGACTTCAGACCGGCCGGGGTCAACGTGCCTGTCATCGGAGAAGCAACCGCCCGCCGTGCCTCCTGTGGGCCCCTTCGCCGGCTCCTTGCGCAGTAACGGTTTCTTCTTTGCTTTTGCCGCACAATGGCCGCGACGGGGGCAGGCGAAGTCCAGGCATGGCCGACAAGAAGAATCGCAACGGAGAGTTCTGGGAGCTGGCGCTCGAACGCGCGCATCTTGGCGTCTGGGATTGGGATCTCAGGACCGGCGACTGTTTCTACTCGGCAATGTGGTCGCACATGCTGGGCTATGGCGAGGGTGAGCTTGTCGAGGCGAGCGATCTTTGGCTGCAGCTGACGCATCCCGACGATCGCAAACGCGCGGTGGCCAGCGGCGAACGCCACATTGCCGGCCTGACCGATTCCATCGAGACCGAGCTCAGGCTGAAGCACAAATCCGGTCACTGGGTATGGGTTCTCGATCGCGGCGGGGTGGTCGAGCGCGACGCGGAAGGCCGGCCGGTCAGACTGATGGGCGTCCAGACCGACATCACCAAGCAGAAGCAAGCGGAAGCAGAGCTTGAACAGGTCAATGTGCGCTTTCGCCTAGCATTGGCGGCCAGCGGCACCGGCATCTGGCATCACGATCTTGCCGCACGCAAAAGCTACTGGGACGAGCGCACGCGGGAAATCTTCGGGGTTGTCGCCGAAACCGACGAGGTGTCTCAAGACCTCTGGCACAGCTATCTGCATCCGGATGACAGGGCCGACGCCGAGCGGGCCCACTTGGCGCCGCTGCAAACCCAAAAGGTCGTCGCCGTGCAATACCGCATCATCAAGCGGGACGGCGAAATCAGACATGTCGAATCGCTGATACGGTTCATCGCCGACGCCCAGTCGTCAGGCCAGATCCTGGGCACAGTGCGCGACATCACCGAGGCGAAGCAACGCGAGCAGGAACTTGCCCATGCGGCCCACCATGACGCGCTGACCGGCCTTCTGAACCGCGCTGCATTCGACCGGCTGCTGGCCGAGCATATCGCAACGGCGCGCCCGCTCGCGATATTCTACGTCGATCTCGACTACTTCAAGGCTCTGAACGACTTCGCCGGCCACGCCGCCGGCGACCTTGCACTGAAGAGCGTCGCCAAGCGCATTCAGGGCTGTCTGCCGCCGTCGGTGCACGCCGCGCGCCTCGGCGGCGACGAGTTCGCGCTGCTGGTGCCTGATTGCGACGCAGCGCAAGCCGAGCGTCTCGCCGGCGCCGTTCTCGCGGCGGTTCGCGATGCCGACCTCGGCTCGACGGCGGCGTCGCGCAAACTGGCGGCCAGCATCGGCATCGCCTTTGTCGCCGATGAGAATACCGCGGTGGCCGACGCGCTCGCCTGCGCCGACGACGCCTGCTATGCGGCCAAGGCCGCCGGGCGCAATCGCTTCGCGGTGTTCTCCCCTGAGACAACATCCGGTTCCAGCGGTCTCAATGCGGCGCGGCTGGCGGCCGACACCGTCGATGCCATGGAAGACGGAAGGCTGAAACTGTTCGGCCAGGAAATCCATCGGCTCGGAACACCTTTGCAAGAGAGCCGCCATGTCGAGGTCCTGGCGCGGCTCGCCGGGCGCAACGGGCGGCTGATCCCGCCGGGCGAGTTCATCCCGGCGGCGGAGCGGTTCGGCATAGCCTCGCGGCTCGATCGCTGGATCATCAGGACGGCGCTCTCGCTCCATGGTCCGGCGCTCAAGTCAGGGGCGCTCACGCTCGGCTTCAACCTGTCAGCGCAGACCCTGAGCGATCCGCAGCTTTGGGATTTCGTCGACGCCGTCATCGATGAGACCGGGGCGCCGCATTCCGGCATCGGCTTCGAGATCACCGAAACCGCTGCAGTCACCAATTTCACTGCTGCCGAACAGTTCGTCCGCAAGGCGCGCGAGCGACGCTGCCGCGTCAGCCTCGACGATTTCGGGGCGGGCATGAGTTCGTTCGAATATCTCCGGCGCTTTCCCGTCGACGCCATCAAGATCGACGGCTCCTTCATCGAGCATATTGCGGAGAGCCGCTTCGACCGCGAAATCGTCTCGGCCATATCCGGCATCGCCAGAAGCCTCGGCTGCTCCGTGGTGGCGGAGAAGATCGAAGAGCAGGATTCGCTCGACATCCTCAGGGATATGGGCGTTGCCTTCGGCCAGGGATTTCTGCTGCACCGGCCGGAGCCGCTGCAAGCGATCGTGGCAAGGGCGAGCGCGCAAGCGGCTTTGCCAGCTGGACGGCGAGCATAGCATCCGCTCGCCGGGTGCGAGGCTGCAGGACGGCCAGCGATCCGTCACGCGCGAGATCGGATTCGCGTCGGTCGAAGGTGAGAAAGCCTAAAAGCCGCGAGAACGTCCGGAACAGTTCCAGCGTCGACACTGCGAGTTGGTCAGGGCTTTCCCGGCGCACGATAGCGGATTGACTTTGCCTTCCCAAGCGCTTGCATCGTCTCCTCGACGCTTAGGAGAACGGTGGTCTCGTACGAGCTGAGCGCTCCTCCCGCACCAATGGCAAGCATGACAGATGCCATCGAAACGTTGTCTGGCGCCTCCCACAGATTCCAGCCATCGTGCTCTCCGAAGGCGTACCAGAACCCGTGCAGCTTTCCGCCCACCGACTCGATGTAGGTGCGGGCTGCCTCGCGTCTATCCTCGGGGTTTTCGATCAGGCGCGCCCAGGTCTCGGGCGTATAGCTGAATTTCGTGAGATACATGGGCATGGTTCGCCTCCAGCGCTGCCGATCCCCGCGGCTCGGCGTCAAGGGATCGAGGGGAATGGCGCCGAGCCTAACCGGCTTGGGCAGTTCGCCGGCTGACGAAATATGCTCTTAAGCTAATATAAGAGCAACAGCTATAAGTCCGCGCCCCATAGGTCGCCTCATAGGCTTCCGCCGAAGAGACCGCAGAATGCTGGATGGTTCCAGTTCGACTTTTTTGGCCATGCCGGTTCGCCAATGTGAACCGATTAGTCAGCTGATTTAGTACCTTTGTTTATCAAGCCAAGATCCGGTTTTAGCGCAAATGGCGAGCGGGCAGGCGCGCGACATTTCCCGCCGTGCCAATAACCCTATCCGCAGCCAAAGCAGCATTACAAGCGGGTGGGAAATCATCCGGCAGTCGGCGCAATCATCAGGAGGCCCGGCTCTGCCGGGCCTCGTTCGAGCCTGTCTCGGAGCCTGTCTCGTTCAAGAGGCTGCAGAGCGAAACGGCCTCATCGTGACACAGGCCGATCAGCGCAAGCGCCGAAAACTGGGCCGGCAGATCGAGCCTGACGTCCCACACCATCCATCTGCCGTTTGGCTCCATGACACATTCAAAACGCAATGCACCGTCCGACATTCGACCCCCCAACGATTGCCCGCTAGGTGGTATCGCGTCAAAGTAAAAGAGTTATTGCGTTCCTGGAACCTGGCGTTGAATCCGGCCGATAGCGCCGACAGGCCGGAAACACGCGGTATGGTCAAGTCGTAGTGATGGATCCGGCCGCGATGATGATCCGGCCGCGATGATGATCCGGCCGCGGTGATGGTCCGGGTCGACGCCGCCGGATGCGGATCAGGCGTTGCGGCTCGCCATATGCGCATCGAGTTTCTTTCTCGAAGGCCCGTACCGCTTGATGATGGTCGCGGCCTCGCTCGGCGGTATGCCGTATTTACTTGCAAAAGCCGCAACGTCGTAAGGCTCCTCGCCGGAGGCCGGTTTGCGGTCCTGCTTGCTCTTGGATTTGTCGTCGGCCATGTCGTCCTCCGTCACATCCGGTCGATATAGGGTGCCCTGGTCCGGCCGACCATCCTTACCATTCGGAAAGGCGGGCACACCTGTCCCCCGGGGCATTGCTGCGCGATGCAGCAGTGATCGGGTCAAGACCGATCGGTTGCCCGGCTGGGGAGCTGCTGGTTCCCGCTCATGGGCTCGAACCACGATTCACGCCTTCAAAGGGCGCTGTCCTACCATTAGACGAAGCGGGAGTAGAGGAAGTGAACGCTGTCTAACACTTTCTCATCCGCGTATGAAGCCGCTTCATGCCGTCATCTGCTTGAGCACGAGACACGCCCTTTTCAGCAGGGCCTTGTAGAAGATAGGAGCAATCGCCGTGATTAAAACCGACCTCTGCGACGTCTACCGACACTACATTGCCTGCCTGAATAAGCAGGACTGGCCGAAGCTGGGACAATTCGTTCATGATGAGGTGATCCACAATGGCCGGCGGCTGGGGTTATCAGGTTATCTCGAAATGCTGGAGGGAGACTTTGCTGAAATTCCGGACCTTCATTTCAACGTTCAGATGCTGATTTCCGATCCGCCCTATATAGCGAGCCGGCTAGCGTTCAACTGTACGCCGAAAGAAATGTTCCTTGGCCTTCCTGTAAACGGGAGGAGAGTTTCCTTTGCCGAGAATGTTATCTACGAATTTCGTGACAAAAAAATTGTACAAGCATGGTCGGTTATAGACAAGGTGGCTATCGAAGCTCAGCTTTAGGACGGTAGATTGTCGCGTATCTTGTCTCAAAGCAGTCTTTACCATGCTGGACAATGTGCCCTGAGCCTAGAGTCGTGTTATCGCCAACAGCCACGCCAGAAGTTCCAGCAACAATAGAAACAAGGCAAGCTGTAGCGACATGCGCAAGCGCTGAATGATCCGCCAATTGCTGGCCATGTCGGTTTTTATGCGCAGCGCAAGCGCGCGGTGCATCACATCCATGGTGCCGGAAGGGTCTTTATCGACAAAGTCCTGGAGCAGCTGCTCTGGATCGAAGCGGAGGCGTAGTAGGGCCATAACATGATCACGACCAGCAGCCCGATCAGGAAAAGCAACGCCAGCGCCAGCCAGTCCCACAGCCCCAGTCCGTCCAGGAGAGCCCTGCCGCCGAGGAGAGAACTCACGAACGCGGTTGCAAAGATCAGATTGCCCGCTCGCGTATTGAGGCTCTCCACCACGTTCTGCTGATGCAGGAGACCCCGCACCGCTTCCGCATAAACAAAGGCCAGGCGGGGGTCGGATGCCGCAGCGGACTGGGAGTGGTTTTCTCCCGCCGATGAAGAATGCTCGGCCATGAGGTGTCGTTCCACGTTCCGATATGAACCACGATATGAACAATGGCGGCTGCCTGTCTACCGCCTGTCAAGGTCCCCGGCCTTGACGCCTGAACACATTGCCCCAGATTACGCGGCGGAGTTTCAGCTATGCGATACGACTGGCAGGGGCGCAAATTCCTGGAACGGCATTTCGGCATTGTTATCGCAATTGGCCTGGTTGCAGGGCTGTCTGCCTTGGCCGCGCTGGGCTACACGCCTTAAGCCTCGGATTCAGCGCCAAATCCCTAATGTAAGCGAAAAGCAACGGTGCGACGCAACCAGACCGGCGCCACGTGCATTTCAATGCATGAGGATGTTTCGTCCCGATATCCCTGCAAAATGCTGCGCTTATTGCGGCGGGCGCGACCACGGCTACGAAGACTGCCCGAAGCGGAAAGCTGACGCCGAACAGCAGAAGGAGCCGGATGTCGATCCAGCCCCAAGCCCGGCATCGGGGATAGAAAAGCCCGAGCCTGGCATCGGGGATAGAAAAGCCCGAGCCTGGCATCGGGGATAGAAAAGGCCGACAAAACCGCAGCCTGAACCATCCCGTTGACTGGATTCAATCGGACGAACCCGGCCGCTGCCGAGCGCCTATCGTTTCTGCTGCGTATGCCCAACGGCATTGGCGAAAGAAATGTCGCCCTTGATCTCGCGCATGGCCATCGAGGTGATCGTCCGGCGCACGCCGGGCAGGCGGCTGAGCTCGACGCGCAGCATCCTGTCCAGCGCCATCATGTCGACCGTCACGATCTGCAGGAGATAGTCGGCCTCGCCTGTCGTGGCGTGGCAGCGCCGGATCAGCGGATGCGCCCGGACGGCGGCCTCGAAGGCTTCGGAAAGCTCGAAATCGATCGACACCTGGATGAAGGCTTCGATGCCGAAGCCGAGTTTTGCCGGGTCGATCCGTGTCGAGTAGCCGCGGATGATGCCGGCGTCCTCCAGCGCCTTGACCCGCTTCCAGCACGGCGTCTTGCTTAAACCGACCTCGTCGGCGAGCACAGCGAAGGAGGTACGCGCGTCGCGTTCCAGCGCTGCGACGATCTTCCGGTCAAGGGCATCCAGCATCAAACGTTCTCCAAGACGGCTCCATGAATGGGATTTCGTCCTTCAATTCTCGCTATTTGAATAACAGAATGGAACAATGTTCAAGCCAAAAGCGCTTATTCTTCAGGCTCGGATGCCCCCGACGGGCCGGGCAAAGGAGCAGCTGCCATGCACAAGCCGGACTATTATGCCCGCATCGAAGCGCCCGAGATGCGCGACTACGGCGTCTACCTCAGGTGCGACAAGCTTCTCGCCTGCCAGAAGCCGCTGGCCGAGATGGTGAATGCCGACGAGCTGCAGTTTCAGATCGTCCATCAGGTCGAGGAGCTGTGGATGAAGCTCATCACCTACACGCTGGTCGATGTCGTCGACTTCCTCGAACAGCAGAACACGCATCGCGTCGTTACGCTGATGGGGCGCGTGCATCGGCTGATGCGCATGATGACGGCGCAGCTCGACCTGCTCGAAACCATGTCGCCCAAGGAATACCAGGAGATTCGCCTGCAGCTCGGCAATGGCAGCGGCCAGGAATCGCCGGGCTTCAAGCTGCTCTTGCGCATGCCGCCGGACCTGTGGCGGGCCTTCAAGGCGTCCTATCTCGATGGTCGCGGGCTCTCGGTCGAGGATGTCTACGATATCAGGTATGATCACGGCGACAGCTATGTCGTCGCCGAGGCGCTGATCGAATTCGACGAGCTGTTCCAGAAATTCCGCGCCAATCATCTCTACCTCATCCACCGTTCGATCGGGCTAGGCTCGAAATCGCTCAAGGGCCGGCCGGTCGAACTGCTGCAGGCCGGCGCCCTTCATCGCTTCTTCCCGGAGCTGTGGGACATACGCTGCGACATGACCGACCGCTGGGGCAGCCAGTACGGGACGGTGCGGGCACCGATCAGCCATCCGGAGGCGGCAGCCGAGTAGGCCGCTTCGCGCCCCGCCGGAGTCTCACGGCTGATAGCCGAGGCAGATGGCGCCGAGTGCGACGATGGCGCAGGCGGCGATGCGCCGGGGCGTCAGCACCTCGCCGAGAAACAGCCAACCGATCAACGCCGCGAAGATGACGCTGGTCTCCCGCATCGCCGTGATCGGGCCGGCCGGCCCGAGCGCGAAAGCGGCGACCACGAGGCCGTAGGCCAGCAGCGCGAACACGCCGCCGCCGAGCGCCTTAAGCGTTTCGGCAGAGCGAACATCGACGACGAGCCGGCCACGGAAGGCAATGAAGGCTGCCGGCAGCAGGGCACCGTAGATCAGCAGAACCCATGCGGTATAGGCAGTGGCGCTTCCCGCCTGACGAACGCCGATCGCATCGACTGTCGCATAGGCGGCGATGATCGCACCCGCCGCCAGCGAATGGAGGATCGATGTGATGTCTGTCCGTCCCTTTCCCAAGGCAAGGCTCATGATGCCGCCGGCGACGAGCCCGACGCCGAGGATTTGCGGTATGGCGAGATGCTGGTTGGCCAGGAGAAATCCGCCAAGCGTGACCAGCAGCGGCACGCTGCCGCGGACGATCGGATAGACCTGGCCCAGTTCGCCATTCCTGTAGGCAGCCACCAGAAACATGGTGTAGCCGACCTGCAGGCAGGCTGAGAGCACGACATAGGGCCAGGCATGGGGTGCCGGAAACGCGCTAGAGATCGCCAACGGAATGGCGACCACCGTGCTCGAAAAGCTCATCACGGTGACGGTCCACAGCCTGTCGGCTCCTGTTCGCAGAAAGGCGTTCCAGCTTGCATGCAGGATTGCAGCAAGCAGTGCCAGCCCGATGACCGTCGCGCTCATGGCGCGGTCATGGCGCTGGGAGCAGCGATGATGCTGAATGCAGCCTTGCGGGCATCGCAAATGGCTGTGTCGGCCTGTCCCATCTCAGCCATGAGAGTTGCCCCCTCGATGAGCATCAGCAGAGCCGCCGCCGTGCTTGCGGCCCGGTCGGGCGGCATGATGTCCTCGAGTATGGACTGCATCCTGCGCCTGAGGCCGTTCTTCTGCCCGGCGACGGCCTTGAACACCGGGTGCTCTGGGTTGCCAAACTCTGCCAGCGCATGCGCGAACAGGCAGCCGTGGAAATCGGCGCTGCGAAACCAACGCTCGTACCAGTCGAAGATGGTCGTGATCTTCTGCTCGGGCGTGACGGCTTCTTCCGCAAGGCGATCGAGCTGACGGTCGAAACGCCGGGCGCGATAGTCGAGCACCTGGACGATCAGATCGTCCTTGCTGGGGAAGTGACGATACATCGTCATCTTGGCGACCTCCGCCTCGGCGATGATCCGGTCGATGCCGGTGGCATGGAAGCCGTCGCGCTTGAACAGTGCATAAGCGGTTTCGACGACGTGCCTGCGCTTGTCGGAGCCGAGCGGCGATGATGAGATCATGGTTTGCGCCCCAAGCAGTGAGACAGGTCTGTCTATTCACTAGGCGAGGAACTCCCGTCGGTCAAGGCCGTCGCTGGGATCCTGGTGGTGAACGCAAAAACAGCAGCGGCGCTGCGACGATCGCAGCCGGACGGTTTATTCATGAGGAGACAGGGCATGGAAAGCTTCGGCCGATGTCGGACTTGCGGCCGACCGATCGTCCTTGGGTCGAAACCGTCGCAACAGCTGGGAGAGAGACATGCTGTCCGAAGTCCTTCAAACGCCATGGCAGACCGCCGCAATCCTCATTGGCCGCCTGATCTTCGCGGCTGTCTTCCTGATGGCGGTGGCCTTCAAGTTCATGGATATGGGCGCCACCGCGGGCTACATCGCCGCCGCCGGATTTCCGTTCCCGTTGTTTCTCGCCTGGTGCGCGGCCGTGCTCGAAGTGGTGCTGGTGCTGTGCTTCCTGACCGGCGCTTTCTTCACACCGGCCGCGCTCGTCGCCGCCGCCTATGTGCTGTTCCTCGCCTTTGCCTTCCACGGCCCGTCGCACTGGGCCGGCAACCAGGCCGAGTTCGGCTTCTTCGTCGATCATTTTACTTTCCTGGCCGGGCTGCTGTTTGCCGCCGTGCATGGGCCGGGCCGCGTGCTGACCTGGAAACCAGTATCGGGCAGCTGATCGCACTTCGGCTGGCAAGCGGCGTTCCGATACCGGGCGGGGAGGCGATCGCGATGTCACATCTGGTCGTTGTAGGGTTCCTTCATCCGGCCGACCATGCGCGCCAGTTTCGAGAACGACGGCATGTCCGCCTCCGGCTGGCACTGATTGGCCAGTTCCAGCAGCCGGATCGGGAAGTTGACGGCATCGCGGCTCGACGCCGACATGCCTTCGGAGCGCTCCTCGCTGGTCTCGCTGGCTTCGGCCTTGCGCAAGGCGATGTCTATCTCCTCGACCGAGAGCACGCCCTTGCGGACAAGGACCTGATTGATCGATGCGACGGCCATCAGCAGGCCTTCGAGTTGCAGATTGGCGACATTCATGGCTTTGCTCCCATTGGCAAAATTGCAAACGCGCGAACGCCGGTTCCGATCCAGGTGGCGTGGATCATATCGGTGGGGCAAGAGTGGCCACCCGACGTCGGCTGCTCGTGATGCTCTGATATAGTCACCTACAAGACCGCTTGGTTGATGGCCCACCGCATTCGCTAGGGCATGAAGGAAGACATTGCCTCATCTGGCCCGCTTGGCGGCGAAGGCAAAACCATCGAAGCCGACGAAACCTATTGGGGTCGACGTGAAGACGGCTACGTTTCCCCTGCTCGTAGGGGCCAGCCCTACTTGAAGCGCAAGAAGCCGATGAAGAACGCCATCTTCGGCCTTGTCGAGCGTGGCGGCAGAACCCGCACCGTTCACGTCCAGCACGCCACCCGCGATAGCGTTCGCGAAGTACTGGTCACGACTGCCGATCGCGCCTCGACGCTCGACACCGATGAAAGCAACCTCTATCCGATCACTGGTCAAAGAGTTTGGCAAGCACGACACGGTGAGGCACTCTGCCAAAGAATATGCTCGCGGCGAGGTCCACACCAACACGATTGAGAATGTGTTCTCAGTGTTCAAGCGCGGCATGGTTGGCGTGTATCAGCATTGCGGCGAAGCTCATCTGCGCCGCTACCTTGCCGAGTTCGATTTCCGCTACAATCGACGCACCGCCCTGAAAATCTCAGATGCAGAACGCGCCGAAGATTTGCTTCGTATGGCCCGCGACAAGCGCCTTACTTATCGGCGGATGGTGAAGCCGATCACGCTTAAGCAGAAGGCGAGAAGGCTTCTGTGGGAGATTAAAAAGCAAAAAGATTTAGGCTAATCCAAGAGCCTGCAGGCGATAGCCCATTGCCTCCGGGGAGACTTGGAATTTTTTTGCCAAATCCTTTCGGTCACCTCCCATGGCAGCATGATAACGCTGCACAAGGGGCTTCGGCATCAACAGGCGAGAAGCAAGCCGGTTGGCCTCTACCTCATGCTGCGAGGTGACGCTTTGATTATAGAAATTGCCGATGTTTAGACTGCGGTAGGCCTTGGTATCGTCCAACCCGCGTCCAATCAAATTTCGATGCAGAAGAAAGTGCGCCAGCTCGTGCGCCGTAGTGAATCTGCGGCGGAAATAATGGTCATTTTTGTTGATGGAAATCTTGAATCTTCCATCGTCCAGGAGTTCGATCTGTCCCGCTATCTCAGGATGCAATTCGGCCTTGCGCTCAAGCTCTACCCCAAGCGCTTCAACCATACCTTCGATGTTCACCGGAGCTTCGCCGGTGAAATTCAGAACTATCTCTCCTGGCGTAGTCATTGACCTTCCTCTGGTTCTCCTTCCATTGCTTTGGCGATATCATCGGCAAAGTCAGCACCTTGAGGATCAGTTGCGAGCCCGCCACGTAAGATTTCAGCGTTAACTCGCACCGCCTCGGTGAATAGATGGGGATTACGCTTCACATATTCATCAAGGACCATCGGTAAGCGCTCCCGCACCTCATCCGTGGCTCTCTGGTCTACTACGCCTCGATAGAACCAAAACCCAAGAATCGTCGCAACCGCGATTAAGATGCTCAGAACCGTAATCGATAGAGTTAGAACATCGAGCCTGCCAATTTGGCTGGCGAGGTTCAGAGAATCAGAATGAGAACCAGCCACAACGTCATTCATAAGCGAGGGATCAACGAAATGGTAGTTCCCCATTAGCACGACGATAGCAATCGCCGTCGCAATATGAAGCGCTAAAAAAAAGGAACCCACCCACTCATCCGTCGCCGCCGCCTGACATCCATTGGGCGGCAGTGTGGACTTGCATTCTTTAAGATCGCTTTACTGGCCGCGCATCTGGTATATCGTCACGCCTGCGTCTTTGGTTGGGTGGCGAGACGGGCTTTCTTTTCCTTTATGCGGCTTCGGCGGCGTCTTCATCAGGCGGCGCAAAACCTCGTCGCCCTTTTCCTAGTCTTTGTCTTTGGGGCTTCAGCCATGTCAGAACCTGCACCTAGCATTGATACCTTGATCGCCCACTATGAACTCCGGGTGCCTGTTTCGGTAGGGAGGGCAACGATATCGTGGAACACCCTCTCGCAATCGGTATTTGCGCTATACCAAAGCCTTTCTGGGATGGATTTTGCCGCTGCGAAAGCAACGTTCTTTGTCGTCACCTCTGACCGTTCACAGCGCGACATGACCAGCGAATTGGTCAAAGCTAAACTGCATCCTTCGCACCCCAAATTAGCTAAGCGCGCTCAGTCACTTCTGGCTGACATAAACAAAATCGCAGGGAAGCGGAACGATATTGCTCACGTTATTTTTGTTGATGAGCACAGCCCATCCAAAGTCGCTCAATACCATGAACGGGGCCACCTTAAAGGGAAGTCCGGAGCCGAACTTCTCGATTCCATTGACAAATTCACAATCGACTGTCTCGACATCGCCCTCCACCTGTTTAGGGTCGTTGACGAGGCGCGTCGGCACATGGATGCAACGCAGAAAATTGTCCGAGCACTTCTCGCATATAGGCCTCAACTAGAGGCGGAAGAATTGGCCAATCAGGGGGGATACGGTCTCCTAGATGTTCCTGCCGCCACTCCACACTCTTCTGAAGATGAGCGAGATCAATAGCTACTTCTGGCCCCGGCCCGTCGGGCAATTCCCATATCCTTCGAAGTCTGGTACGTAAAGTTATAATAGGAATTTTTTCTTGGAATCGGCAATGTCACCATTGACTTTGTGACGGCAGTTATGCTATTGATTTGGGCATGGTGCTGATTTGCGCCAACGACCCGCCCGCCGAGGCGGGTTTTTGTTTCAAGCCCCTTTCGAAGGTTCGCTGCTGTGTTGCCGATATCAAATGTCGGCGCCCCCTCTGTCCTGCCGGACATCTCCCTCACAAGGCGCGACGGAACGCGGCCTGGCGATCGTCAGGTTAAGTCAACATCTTTCACCAAAAAGTCTCACCATCATTTCGTAGCGCGCGGCAATGTCGTTTGCCTGCAGGTTTACCCCATGTCACGTTATGCCACCATCATCATTGACGATGACGGCCGTGAGGTCGTCAGCGCCATCGGCCAGTTCGAGGGCCTTCCGCAATTGCGCGCCGGCCGGATTGAAGAGGTGCCGGCCGGCGTGCTGATCGGCATGGTGCGAGGCGGTGCGGTCGATGCGGCCGGCGGCTTCGGCTTTGCCGTGGGAGCACCTGGCATCGACGCCGGTGCGCTCGGCATCGCCCGCGCTAGGCTGAAACAAGTGTCACGACCGGCCGCCGAGGCAACCAACGGGGAGACCGGCGCGGCCAGAGCGCCGCGCGCCAAACCCAGCAAGAAGCCGCGTAAGGCCCGAAGGGCTGCACGGCCGGCGGCGAGCAAAGCGGCGAAGTCCGACACAGCCGGGAGCGCTGCGGCCGGGATCGCGCCAGCCGAGCCCTTCGGGGCCGCAGCCAATGACTGACAAAGCTTCCGCGGCCAAGTCGCCCGGCCGCGCCAGGCGCGAGCCGCCCGGCACACCGGCGCAGCTGCCAGCGCCGCGCCCGAAGCGGGCGAAGAAGACGTTGGGCGATGGTTTCCTCGAAGCCATCCGCGCCGATTTCCGGGCGCATGGCGCCGGCGTCATCGCCGAGGTTCGCACCGAAAAGCCCGACCAGTATCTGAAGATCGTGCTGTCGGTGCTGCCCAAGGATTTGCCAAGGGACCTGCTTGTCAACATCAACAGTCTGGATGCATTGAGCGATGACGAAATCAGGCAGCGCATCCGCGGCCTCGAAGCCGTCCTCAGGCCGTTCCTCGAAAAGCCGGGCCTCGCAACAAGCCTCGCACAGCCGGGCGGCAAGGAAGGAATATCTCAGCCTGCTGGCGGAGCTGGACCGGAGGCGCCGCACTAACCAGCTTGCCGCCTATCGGCCCTATCCCCGACAGGCCGAGTTCCACGCCGCCGGCGCGACCAATCGCGAGCGGCTGTTCATGGCCGGCAATCAGCTCGGCAAGACCAGGGCCGGCGGCGCCGAATGGGCGATGCACCTCACCGGCCGCTATCCCGACTGGTGGCAAGGCAAGGTCTTCGACACGGCCGTGCGGCTGTGGGCGGCCGGCGTCACCGGCGAGGGCACGCGCGACAACCCGCAGCGCATCCTGATCGGCCCGCCGCAGCAGCCGGCGGCGTGGGGCACGGGCATGATCCCGGCCGACGCTATTCTCAGCACCATCATGGGGCGCGGCGCGCCGCACGGGCTGGACAGCGTCGTGATCCGCCACGGCGGCGGCGGCGATGTGCAAGCCGATGAATCGGTGCTGTCGTTCAAGAGTTTTGAGAAGGGCCGCGAGAAATGGCAGGGCGAAACGCTGCACGGCGTCTGGTTCGACGAGGAACCACCGCTCGACATCTATTCCGAAGGCCTGACCCGCACCAACGCCACCGGCGGCATCGCAATAGTCACCTTCACGCCACTGCTCGGCATGTCGGACGTGGTGCTGCTGTTTTTGTCGGCGCAGGAGATGGAGGGGATGGGGAAAGCCAGCGGATGAAGTCGAATCAAGGGTATTTGGTTCCTGCAAGCTGTCTGGCGCGGGCCTTGGGATCGGTTGCTTTCCGAGTGAGCGGTTGGCACCATATCCTTTTGTCGCCCCTCTGATTGCTCCAGACATTGCATATTTTGTTCGGTGTGTCCGGGGCGCAAACTTTGTGTTGGTCCCCGTCGAGCTCATATATATTGCAGGTCTGCTTGCTCGTGTCATAAGGCACGTTCGACTGGCATGCTGACGCACTGGCTGCCATGGCCACAACGATTGCTATGCGGATCATGTATTTCCCCCAATTCATCAGCAACTTCGCATTGATAAACAGTATTATCAATGGCGATAGCTCGTCCGGGCAACTAATTACGGCCAGCTAATATGTCCCGTCACGTCACCTTCATGACCATCGACGATGCCGAGCATTATACGCCGCAGCAGCGAGCCGAGATCGTCGCCGCTTATCCCGCGCATGAGCGCGAGGCGCGCGCGAAAGGTATTCCGGTGCTGGGCTCCGGCCGCATCTTTCCGGTGGCCGAGGAGCTGATCGCCTGCGAGCCGTTCCGGCTGCCGCGCTATTGGCCGCGGCTCGGCGCGCTGGATTTCGGCTGGGATCATCCGTCGGCCGCGGTCGAGCTCGCCTGGGACACGGAGGCCGATGTCGTCTATATCTCGAAAGCCTGCCGCGCGTCGCAGCAGACGCCGGCCATGCAGGCGTTGACCTTGAAACCGTGGGGCGAATGGCTGCCCTGGGCATGGCCGCGAGACGGCCGCCGCGAGACGCTGGAGGGTGCCGGCGTGGCGCTGGCCAAACAATATGGCGCGCACGGGCTGAACATGCTGACCCGCCATGCGCAATTCGCCGACGGCTCGGTCTCGGTCGAGGCCGGGCTGATGGAGATGCTGGACCGCATGCAGAGCGGCCGCTTCAAGGTGTTTTCGACGCTTTCGACCTGGTTCGAGGAGTTCCGGCTCTACCACCGCAAGGACGGCCAGGTGGTGAAACTGCGCGACGATCTGATGGCGGCGACGCGTTACGGCGTGATGATGCTGAGGGAAGCGGTGGTCGACCCGGCGGAGTTCAAGGCGGCGCGGCGAAAGGCCGGGCAGAGCGATCCGCTGGGGGCGTTTCGGTAACTCGACGGCAACCACAGACATGACCGCCTCATGACCCTCCGCATCATCCCCGCTACCTTGCGCGATCTGTCCTATATCGCCGCCAATCTGCGGCCCGAGGACCGGGCCGAGATCGACTGCCAGTTCGACGAATGGTCGCCGGCGCTGCTGGCGCTGACTGCGCTGGAGGGGTTTGCCTATGTCGCCGAGCTCGACGGCAATCCTGAGGCCGGCTTTGGCGCCGCCGAACAGCGCGGCGGCTTATGGATCGCCTGGAGCTGGGGCACGCGCCGCATGAAGCGCTGCGTGCCTTGCATAACCGAGTTCTTCCACGCCGTGCTCGGGCCGAAGGTTGCCGCGCGCGGCGCCTGGCGGGTCGAGGCACGGGCGCTCGCCGCCAATGAATTGGCGCTGCGCTGGCTCGGTCGGCTTGGCGCGACGGAACGCTGCCGCTTGCCGGGTTACGGCCGGAATGGCGAAGATTTTTTACTCTATGACTGGACAAGAGAAAGCTGGAACCATGTGCCTCTTCCAAAAGCCGCCGGCGCTGAAGCCGCTGCCACAGACACCGACCATCGCCGACAAAGACGTGCAGGCGCGCGAGGCGGCACTCAGGGCTGAGCTCGAACAGCGCCAGGGAACGCTGAGCACCGTCAAGACCGATCTGTCGCCCGGTGATCTGACCGGCCAGCGCCGCGTGCTGCTGGGGGTGTGATATGGGCGCGATGAAGCGGGTGTTCAGGAATCGCGGCGGTTTGCCCTGGTGGACCTGGCGGCGGCTGGCGCGGATGGTGAAGAGGCGGGGATAATCTCCCCCCTTGAGGGGGAGATGGCCGGCAGGCCAGGGGGATCTCGCGAAAAGCGCGACTCCATCTTCGCCTCAAAAAGCGTCTCGCCTGTTGAGGCGATCCCCTCTGTCGCCTTCGGCGACATCTCCCCCTCGAGGGGGGAGAGTCGGCAGCTTCCGCGTTTTCCGTAACAACCCGGAGCAATTCGTGTTCGTTCAGCACGGTTGACAATCCTCCTTCAGCCGCCATGCTGCAGTGCAACATGGCAATCGAGGAGTTCGGCATGACGGAAGAAGCCCGGTCATCGCGCATCGAGTGCCTGGACGGGCTTCGGGCGCTCGCCGCGATCTGGGTGCTGATCGGGCACTGCCTGCTGTTGACCGGCTGGCGCATTCCCGTCCTTGGCGAACCGGATCTCGGCGTCGATCTCTTCATCATGTTGTCCGGTTTCCTGATGGTGTTCCATTACCAGCTGCGCCAGGACAAGGAGCCGTGGCAAAGACCGGAAACCTGGCTGAAATTCTGGACCCGCCGCTATTTCAGGATAGCGCCGCTGTTCTATGTCATGCTTTTCGTCGCCCTGGCGCTCGGCCCCTATCTCTACCAGTCCAGGATGGTCATCGACGAGTTCCTGCTGAGATCGCCGCAGGCGCCCGAGCGCTATCTCGACAGCGGGCTGAAGAATATCGGCGCCCATCTGCTGTTCCTGTTCGGCCTGGTGCCGAATTTCGCCTATCGCACGCCGCTGCCCGATTGGAGCCTGGGCCTGGAGATGCAGTTCTACGCACTGTTCCCGGCCATCATGCTGCTGGTCCGCAGGCTTGACTGGATATGGGCGGCCGTCCTGGTCGCGGCGACCGGCAGCGCGGTCGTGTTCCTGATGGGACAATTGTCAATCCGGTTTCCGATGCCGTCGTTCCTGCCGCTGAAAATGCAGATTTTCTTGTGCGGGATGCTGCTGGCGGGCGTCGTCCATCAACGACAGAAGCGGCCTTTCGTGTATCTGGCATTGGCCATGCTGCTGGCCGCGCTGCCCTTCGGCGGCCGCTATGGACTTGGCAAGCTCTTGATGCGGGAAGCGCTGGTATTGGGTTTCTTTGCCCTGGTTCTCTACCGGATGCTGCCGGGAATGGCGGGTATAGTGGCCAGAAAGACAGCCATGACGCTCGCCAATGGGTTCTTTCATCTGATGGGTGAGCTTTCCTTCAGCATCTATCTGATCCATCTGCTGGTTCTCCAGCCGGTCGCGGCTTTCGTGATCACCCAGTACGGCCACGCGCTGTCGGCGCCGCTGCGCTTCGCGATCGTCGTTGCCGTCGTCCTGCCGGTGGTGTGCCTGCTGTCCTGGATCACCTATACGCTGATCGAAGTTCCCGGCCAGAAGATGGGCCGTTTCGTGGTGCAGCGTTTTGGGCGCAGCCCGGCGCTGGACACGACGCCGGCGGAATAAGGCGCTTCCAATCTCCCCCTTGAGGGGAGATGTCGCCGCGACAGAGGGGGTCGCCGATCCACGCGAGACGACCCCCTCTGGCCTGCCGGCCATCTCTCCCTCAAGGGGGAGATCCCCAGCGCATTTGCGTCAAAACTAGCGAGGCTGACCATGAGCGATTCCCGCGCTCGCGATATTCTGTCGCGACAGGCAGAACTGGAGAGCGAGCGCAGCCAGTACGAACATGTCTGGGAGGCGGTGGCCGAATTCTGCGATCCCGACGCGCCCGACATGTGGAGCGGACGCCGCCGGCAGGCCGGCGCGGACTCGCAGGCCGAGCGGCAGGAGCGGCGCGGTGCCCGCGTCTACGCCAACACCATCAACTCGGCAGCCAACCGGCTGGCCGCCGGGCTGGAAAGCCTGATCATCCCGCAGTCGGAAAAGTGGCACGGGCTGTCGACCGCCGCCATGAACGACGAAGAGAGCGACGAGGAAAAGGAATGGGCGGAAGCGCTTCGCGATTTCCTGTTCTCGCTGCGCTATTCCGCCAATTCGAACTTCGTGCCGGCAACGCAGGCCTGCCTGCGCAACGTCGTGCGCTACGGCCCGGCCTATCTCTACGCCGAGGAGGGCTTTGCGCCCCACACGCTGATCCGCTATGCCTCGATCCCCGTGGTCGAGGGCTATCTCTGCCGCAACCGCTGGGGTCAAGTCGACATTTTCCACCGCCGCTACGAGCGCACGGCGCGCCAGGCCGCACAGCTGCTCGGCTATGAGAAGCTGCCGGCGCGGATCAAAATGCTGGTCGACGATCCCGCCAAATGCGAGACCAAGATTTCGCTGATCCAGTGCATCCAGCCGCGCGACGAGCGCAAGATGTATCGGCTGGGCGGATCCTACCAGTATCTCGACACGGCCTTCGCCTCCTATCACGTCCTCGAGGACGAGGAGGTCATCGTCAGGGAAAGCGGTTTCCGCTCCTTCCCGGTGTCGTGCTTCAACTGGCGCCGCTACGAGGGCGATCCCTACGGCATTTCGCCGACCATCGAGGCGTTGACCACGGTGCGCGAGGAAAACGCCGTGCGCCGCTCCGGCCTCAGGGCGCTGCAGCAGGTCACCGATCCGGCGACCGCTTCCAAGGCGCGGCTCGACTATGTGCCGGTGCTCAATCCCGGCGAGAACTATCCCGGCCTGATCGACGATCAGGGACGGCCGCTGATTGCGCCGATCGCCACGGGGCAGAACCCGACCTATGCGTTCAGCTACGCGGAAAGCCGGGCCGAGGAGATCCGCGACATGATGTTCGTCGATCTGTTCCAGACGCTGGTGCAGAACCCGCAGATGACGGCGACCGAAGCGCTGATCCGGCAGGAGGAAAAGGGCGCGCTGCTCGGGCCCTCCGGCTCGATCATCCAGGCCGGTTTTGCCTCGAATCTCGACCGCGAGCTCGGCATCCTCGAGGACAAAGGATTATACGAGGAAGACAGCCGCTTCCTGCCGCCGGCGAGCCTTGCCGGCAAGGCGGTGCGGCCGACCTTCACCGGCCCGCTCGACGTGCTGCGCCGCTCGGCCGAGGCGCGCGATACAATCCAGGTGGTGACCGCGGCCATGCAGATGGCGCAGTTCGACCCCGGCGTGATGGACAATATCGACGGCGACGAGGCGCTGAAGATCGTGCAGAGCGCCGGCCGCAGTCCGCAGCGCATCTTTCGCCGCCAGGACGAGGTTGCCGGTATCCGCGATGCCAGAGCCAAGGCGCAAGCTGCGCAGGCCGGCATGGCCGCGATCGCCAACGCTGGCAAGGTGGCCAAGGATGCCGTGCCCGCCGCCGTGCAGGCGCGCGACAGCGGTCTGCTCGACAGTCTCGGCGGGCTGATGCCGCAGGGCGGCGAGGGCGGCGCATGATCGGCAAACGCTTCGCCCATTCGAGCCAGGCCGGCGGCCCGGCCAAGGCGCAGGATTCGCTGACAAAGGCCTATCTCAGGGTGTTCTCAGGCCAGGACGGCGAGATGGTGCTTGCCGACCTGGCGGCGGCGACCGGCTATTACCGCCGCCCGTCCTATGGCGAGTGGCTGGCCAAGACGAAGACGCCGAACGGCTTCGAACTGCACAGCGCACTGAGCAATGCACGCGCCGAAGTGGTGCAGCACATCATGGGGTTCCTGACGCTGGACGAGGCGCAGCTGGCGGCGCTGGAGAAGGCGGCGAGGCTGGAGGGGAGGTAGGAAGCTGCCTTACGGCTAAGTCTTGCTCAAATCTACGGTGATCCGCATTGGGCTGGTTTTGACGCCTGGCGGCCAACACTTCTGGACCGATTTCGAAAGTTGCCGGGCTGCTTCCGCCGCCGCCTCTGAATGTGGATCATAGGACACAACGGTGATCGACTTGACCTTGCCGGCCTTGTCCAATGTCACCTCGAAAGTGGCTTTGACGTGATTGTCGACAGCGGCCACCGGCAAGACCAGGCAATCGCCGATCACAGCCTGTCTGGCGTGTGCGGAAACCGAACAAACAACCAGCAGCGACGTCATCAAAAGTCGCATCGTCGCCCCCCTTGGATAGCAGACGATAGCGTCTAACCGCGCTGAGGGTAAGGATCAAAACCATGGGGTTGACGCGCCGACGCTGAAACTGCGTCCCTCGCCCCGTTCACGGGGAGAGGATGCCGGCAGGCAGGTGAGGGGCGGCGCCAGCATCTCAGAATTCTGCACTGCCCCTCATCCCCCTGCCGGGACCTTCTCCCCGTAGACGGGGAGAAGGGGGCTATCGCTCAATAGTTGCCGCTGTAATAGCGGTCGTCGCAAGGCGCCGTGTAGATGCGGCCGTAGCGATCCTGATAGCGGCAAAGCTGTTCGCCGCGCCGCTGCGGCGTTGTCGCGCTGCCCACGACCGCCCCCAGCAAGGCGCCGCTGGCTGCACCGATAACCGTGCTCTTGGTGTCGCGGCCAAGGGCCTGGCCGACGAGAGCTCCGCCCGCGCCGCCGACCAGAGCGCCCGTGGTCGCCCTCTGCTGGCCTTCGGTCTGCGCACATCCTGCCAGCGCGGCAGTCACAAGCAGGGCGGCAATGGTTTTGTGCATGGTCATCGTCTGATACTCCGTTGAAGTCTATGAACTAATACACCGGCTGGTTTTGCCAAGTGTTTGCCAAGTGCGGTCGCATTGCGGCGGAACAGCGGCACCATGCCTCACGAAATAAGACATGGTTTCTTTCGTCTTGACGGCCAAGGTCTCCGGCTCGGAAAGCTCATGGTCAAACAAAAAGATCATAAAGATCAGGGTCAAACAAGACGATAGGGTCAGGCTCTATCGAAATGATCAGGCTTCAGCCGCAACGATTCCGCTCGCGGCGGGTCCGCCCGATCCCTCAAATCCCCCAAGAATGGAGAATGCAATGACCCGAGGTCTCCCCCGGACGCTATCCCGTGCCGCCGCCCGAGAGGCCGGCCTTGCCCCGCCCAAAGCCGGGCTTGCCGCCAGCACGAGCGGGCAGGGCGGTTCCTTCCGCACCGTCTTTTCGCTCAACGCCATGCAGGTGCCGGTCACCGATGCGCTTGCCTATGCCAGCCACAAGCTTTTCGATTTCCTCGGCGGCAAGGTGCGCATCAAGGGCGGCACCGCAAGGCTGCAATTCGCCGTGCTGACCACCCGCGCCTCGACCATCAACGACAATGCGGCACTGACCTGGTCGCTCGGGTCGGCGGCGGCGTCAAGCGCTGCGCTCGCCGGTACCATGGTCGATGTGCTGGCTTCGACCGGACGTACGCTGGACGGTGCCGGTGCTGCACTGTCGACCGCTTCGACCGCCGATGTAGCGGCGGCTTTGACGCTCGATGGCACAGTGACGCCGGCCGACCTCTATCTCAACCTTGCCCTCGCCGCCGGCACCGATATCGACGCCGACGGCATGCTGGCCGTTACCGGAACGATCACGCTGCTGTGGGAGAATTGGGGCGATAACGCGTAGCGTTAATCTCCCCCCTGAGGGGGAGATGTCGCCAAAGGCGACAGAGGTGCGACCGGCCCGACATCAGCGACAGATGGAGGTTTGCGCTCCACGCGTTGGTACCCCCCCTCTGGCCTGCCGGCCAACTCCCCCACAAGGGGGAGATACTGGGCCCCACCACCGGCTCCTATCATTAGCCTTTAACCTCAACAAAGGAACATCTCATGACAGATCTGGCAGACGCCGGGTCCGTGGTGGCTTCGCCACCGGCGGGCGACCTTGCACGGCCACCGGCCAACGGGGACAACGGGTCCGCCCCGCCTACGGCCAAGAGTTGGTTTGACGGTCTTTCCGAAGGCAACCGCAAGCTCGCTGAAACCAAGGGCTGGACCAAGCCTGAAAGCCTCGATCGGATTTTCACATCCTATGCGGAGCTGGAACGGCAGCAGGGCGAGAGCCTGCACATTCCCGCAGCGGATGCACCTGGGGAAGACTGGGACAGGTTCCATGCCCGGCTGCCTGAGGCGATGCGCCCGCTGACATCGCCAGACAAGGTCGAGTACAGGCGCCCCGACGGGCTTCCCGAAGACTTCGCCTATTCGGACGAGCTCGCCAACGCGTCCAAGGCCTGGGCGGTCGAGGCCGGCGCCACCCCGAAGGTGGCGCAGGCATATCACGACCGCTTCGTCTGCTACATGGCCGAGCAGGCCAGGGTGCAGCAGATCGCCCTTGCCCGTTCGGTCGAGGCCACTCACGATGACTTGGTCAGGGATTGGGGACCGACCGACAGCGACGGCTTTCACAGGAGATTGGAGGTCGCCAACCGGGCGATGAAGAAGCTCGGCCTGGTCGATGCCTACAAGGCGAAGGGCATCCTTCTGCCTGACGGCGCCTTGACCGATCCGCAGATCGCCAAGGCCTTCCACGCCATCGGCGAGGCGATGTTCAGGGAAGACACGATCGACGGTGGCGCGGCTTTGATCGGCGGCAATCCGTTCAAGCGCAACGCCGCCGGCGAACGCAACCTGACTGACATCTCGGCCCTCGTCCGAAGCGATCCCGTTCGCGCCCGCCGGCTGGCACGCGAGGCCGGCGAAAACCCCGACCTGTGGATACCCAACAACCCACTCTGAACTTGGACCATGATCTCCAGCGAAAACCGGTTCCACTTTTCACTGCGTGGACCTTCGGTTCGGGATCATGGTCTGCCCCACCCAACCTGAAGGAAGACCAAAATGGCAGACGCCTATACCCGTATCGCGGACGCGATCGTTCCGTCCGTCTATGCACAATACTCGTTCGAGGAGCATGTCCAGTCGCTCGAGATCTACCAGGCCGGGATCCTGTTTTCCGACCCGGCCATCGCCTCGAAGCTCTCCATGGGCGGGCGTTCCGTCGACATGCCCGGCTGGAAGGATCTCGGCAACGATCCGTCCGAGCCGGTCAATGACGATCCGGCCGATTCGATCGAGTTGAAGAAGATCGGCGCGCGCCGCGAGGTCGCCGCCCGCAATGTCCGCGCCCAGGCCTGGGGCATTCCGGACCTGACCAGCATCCTCGCCGGCGACGACCCGCAGAAGCTGATCGTGCGCCGCCAGACCGACTATTGGCAGCGCGCCAACAAGCTGACGCTGCTCGGTGTCCTGAAAGGGGTGCTGGCCGACAACCTCGCCAACGATGCGGGCGACCTGGTGCGCGTCACCGGCGCTTCGATCGTCGACACCGACATCATCGAGGCCGCCTATCTGATGGGCGACCGCGCCGACAAGTTCAAGACGATCTGGATGCACTCCAAGCAGATGAAGGCGCTGAAGCTCGCCGACCTCATCGACTATGTGCCGCCGTCCGAGCAGGGCGGGCCGCTGATCCCCTATTACATGGGGCTGCGGGCCGTCGTCGACGACGACATCCCGGTGGCGGCGGGCGTCTACACGGCGTTCATGTTCAAGGACAAGGCAATCCTGTGGAACGAGCTGCCGGTCAACACCGAAGGCGGGCCGCTGGAGTTCGACCGCAAGCCGCGCCAGGGCCATGGCGGCGGCGTCACCGAAATGGTCGGCCGCAGGCATTTCGTCCCGCATGTGCCCGGCACCCGCTTCCTCGACGCCTCCTCGGCCGGCGAATTCGCCACCGACGCCGAGCTGGCGCTGGCGGCGAACTGGGACCGCACCGCGTCGAGCGTCAAGAACATGACGTTCATCGCGCTGAAGACGACCGAGGCCTGATCGGACCGGAAGGGGCGGGGATAAAAGAACTCCCGCCCTTTCTGGACAAGCGGTTCATCGCCGAACCGCTCTATCTCTTTGTTTATGCGCAATTCCGGACGGAAAACCGTTCACACTTTTCCTGGAATTGCTCTAGATCGCCAATGTGGCGAATCTCAACTTCACCCGCTGCGCTGCACCAGAGTGAAACAAGACTTGGGGTTCGCAACATATTCATGTTGCACTTTAATCAATCGCCGTCACCAAATGGTTACAGAAATGGGCGATGCTGCTTTGTCTTGGCAAGGAGGGTAACCATGAACATGACATACAAGGCAGTTCAGGGAGTGCTCCGAAAAGCGGGCATTGTCATAAGCAAAAAGGGCGAAGTTCACCGCATAAACTTCTTCAGCGGTCTGGAAAACACCGCCTACTATACGACAAGTCTTCAGGAAGCCCTCGACCGGGGTTTGGCGATGGCGAGAGGTGCCGGAAGGCTGCAAGCAAGCGCCGTTGCCAAGTCGGCCGAAACAGGGCGGCCGACGAGCGCGCGCGTCGGCTGATGCCGCAGGAATTCGGGCCGCAAGTGATCGCCGCGTTGCGCGGCGATATCGTGAAACTGCAATAGCCACAATGTCAGGTGGCGCACGCCACCAGTTTCCTGCGGTCGCGTTCCGTCGCCACCCACCATCACTCACCCCAAAAAATCCTCAGCCGCTACGAAGTGGCTTTTTGCCGTGGGCCCATGCCTGCTTTTCCGATCCACACAGACGGAGCCTAAAATCATGGCCATCACCCCGCTCGACATCGCCAACATGGCGCTCGGCGTCCTCGACGAGGCGCCAATCGACAGCCTTGATCAGGACGTGAAACCGGCCCGCCTGCTCAATCTGCATTTCGACCTGACCCGCGAGGCAGAGCTGACGAAACACGCCTGGGTGTTCGCAATCCTGGCGGCCGCCGTCGCCGGGTCCGATACCGGCAGTGGCGCGGGCACGCTGAACTTTGCCTATGAGTTGCCGGTGGACTGCCTGCGGCCTTTGCCGCTGACCGATAATGGCGAGCCGGAGGGCGTGCCGATCGCGTGGCGCCAGGAGGCCGGGCTGATCTATTGCGACCGGTCGGGGCCGCGTCTCATTCGCTACGTCGCCAATCTCACCGATCCGAACGACTGGGACGCGCTTTCACCGAAGTGCTGGTTGCAGCGCTCGCCATCAACCGGCGAACGCGAACCCGTGCGTCTGGCGACCACGGCCAACATCCTCCTTCATGGCCTGAAAACCATCGACGGCGTGCCAGGCGAGGTTGGCGACCGCGTGCTGGTCAAGGACCAGTCCGACCCGACGCAGAACGGGATCTACACGGTGAGCGAAGGCGAATGGTTTCGCGCCGCCGATGCCCGCACCGCCCGGACCTCGCAGAAGGGAACGACGGTCCACACCCAGGTCGGGACAGTCAATGCCGACCTGGTGTTTGAATTTACGGCCGATGAGCCGGTATTGGGCAGCGATGCCATCACCATTGCCCCGTTCGTGCCGCCCGACATTGAAGGCGTTGTCGATGAGGTCGGAGCGCTGAAAGATGCGACAGTCACGGCTGCCGACGCCGCCGCCGGCAGCGCGACGACAGCCGCCACGAATGCTGGACTGACAGCCGCCGACCGCATCGCTACCGCCGCCGATGTCGTGGCGGCTGCCGCCTCTGCCGCCGCCTCTGCCGCTTCCGGCCAGATCTATGCCAACACTACGGCGGGACTTGCTGCCGTTGCCGAAGGCGACTTCTTCAACATCGTCGGCGCCGATTACTACTCAGGTATTGAGGTCTACCGGAAAATTGGCGGCGTCGCGGTGCTGCAAAAGACCCTGCCGTCGGTACCTGCCTCGTTCGCGCAGGCCACCGTGCAGGCGCTCGACGCGATGTTGAGCCTCGACAATTCCGGCGTCGCTCTGATTGCCGATACGGCTATCCCGTCGCTGCGGATCAAAGATACAAAGGCGCCGGCAAAGCGTTTCGTCGGGTCGATCACCACAAAGATCACAACCACGCGGACAACGGCCGGCTGGTATTTCGACGCGCTGGGATTGTTGAAGCAGGCGGCCACGAACGTCGCTCGCTTCACCTGCAATTTTGCCACGCAGCAACCGGCCGGCCTGCTTTGCGAGCCGGCGCGGGCAAACCGGTTGCTGCAGAACCGCTCGCTGCGCATCACGCACCATCTGACCGTCACTGCTGGCGCCGGCGTCTTCGCCGATGGTGAGACAGTCAATGCGACAGGCGGCGGTAGCGGCGTCTATCGCGTCGCCAATTCGGCGTCGTCAATCTACGCGTTGTCAGGCGGCGCTGGCGCCATGACCGGGACGCTGACCGGCGCCACCAGCGGCGCTACTAAGACGATTTCTTCGGCGGCCCTGGTGTGGGCCGCGACCAACTTGACGATTGCGCAGGATCAGGTCGGGCTGGACGGTGTTGCCAATTCGGCATCGTCGATCACCGCGACCGCCGCCGACACAATCATCCTGCAGGCGATCACCATTGCGTCCGCGACCTATTTCCAGACGGCTTACATAAAGCGCCTGGTTGGCACCGGTGCGCTCTACATGACTGAAGATGGCGGCGCCACATGGACCGACATCACGCCCGCCGACACCGATTGGTCGAGGAAGAGCATTCCGGTTCAGAACCTCGCCAATCCCAACGTGGGCCTCAAAATTGCCACCAGCGGCGACAGCTTCGCGATCGACTGTGTGCAAAACGAAAATGGTAGCTACGAAATCAGCCCAATGCTGACGACAACTGCGTTCTTCTCGCGCGGTAGCGATTTGCACTCGGTCACACTTTCCAGCCTGCCTTTTGACGTGACGCTCGGCCACTGTTCATTGAAGGCCGAAGCAAGGCTCCAAACAGCACGCAGCGCACAATGGCGCAGATTGATGATGGAACTACAACGAACACCATTGTCGCGTGCCTTTCGTCGATTGGTGGTGCCCAATTGGCCATCACGACTGCGTCGGCTGTGGTGGCCAACGTTCTCCCAGGCGTCGCAGCGGTCGACAAGGTGTGCCGCGTCGCGGCGTCTTGGGGTCCGAATTACGCGCAAGCGGTACTCGATGGCACGCTCGGCATGCAGGACAATGCCCTGACAGTGCCGAGCGGACTGACTACGCTCCGAATCGGCAGCGGCCTTGCTGGCACTGCGTCATTCGGTGGCGTGATCTCCAACCTTGGCTTGGTGCTGCGCACCATGGACGCCACCGAACTGACGGCGGTCTCGAATTTCGGCCTGCCCGGCAGCGAACCGGCGATTGACATTGCGCCCAATGACGGCCGCATCCTCGACAGCGATTACGCGGGGACGTTGACCGCGACCGCTCAGCAGGTGAGCGGTGTGCGCCCGATCTCCTTCGGCAACTATCAATACGCCAATCCCGGTTGGCGTCGGCGCTTCCGCACGCGGTCGAGATCGCTGGTGTTACATTTCCAGAACCTCAATCTCGTCAGCGGCAGTTACAACGGCAAGGGCGCTATCTACGTTGATGGTGTGCTGAAGACCTATTTCACGTCGCCGCAGGCGCTGGGCAAGTTCCTCGTCAGGCTGGACTTTTCCTCAAATGCCGACCGCGAGATCGAAATCGTCATGCCGCACTCGGCGGCCATCGCGCATCTTGGCGTAACGACCTATGGCGCCCCGATCACGGCGCCAACCTCCAGGGCCGCGCTGCCGCGTGCTGCCTTCCTCGGGGACAGCCGCTTTCAGGGCTTCAACGCTACGGGCATCGACAAAACGTGGATGGAGATACTCTGCCGCGCCAAGGGGTGGCAGCATATCAATCTTGGATATGGCTCATCGGGCGTGACTTCCGCTTGGGGAACGGATCTCGTCAACGCCAACCCGGATGTTGCCTTTGTCATGTTCGACTATAACAACCGCTCCGCGCAGACCTCTCTTCTCGGTTTCAAGAACTCTTACAAGACGCTGATCACCAACTTCCGGGCGGTCAAGCCGACAACCAAGCTCTACGCGGTCACGTCTAACTGGATCGATACGGCACAGGACGCGCTGCCGCTGAAGATAGCAGATTACCGCCAGGCCACGGCGGACGCGCTGACGGAGGTGGCCGACGCCAACAACATTCTGATCGACGGTCTGACGCTGACCGCCAATAGCACCGCCTCGATCGGCGACGGCATCCACCCGAACGATGTCGGCGAGGCCGAGTGGGCGGCAGACATCGCGCCGCTGGTGAGCGTGTAGTGGAACTGCTCTGGACAGCATTTTTGGGCTATGGCACGCTCGGCGTAAGCGGGGGTTATCTGGAGGGATGACCCAATGGCCGATGCCGACAGTATTATTGCTATCTATGACGACTACTACACTGACGGGAAGGTAGCCACAAAACGAGAGATAGCATCCAAGCAATCGGTCAGGCACATCGATGCGATCATCCAGGAACAGTCTTTTGATAAGGTGCTCGACATCGGGGCCGGCGAAGGCGCCGTGCTACACAAGCTGAACAAGAAGGGGCTCGGAAAGACCCTTGGAGCTGTGGAGATATCAACCAGCGGCGTCGAGGCGATCAGGGCCAGGAAAATCGCGAATCTAGCCAGCCTGGACATCTTCGACGGCTATCATATCCCCCATCCCGACAAGTCGTTCGATCTCGGTCTCGCCATCCACGTCGTCGAACATGTCGAGCACGAACGGATGTTTTTGATGGAGGCGGCGAGGGTCTGCAAGAAGCTCTACATCGAGGTGCCGCTGGAGCATACGAGAAACCTCAATCGCGCCATTCGGATGTCCGGGCCGTATGGGCACATCAATTTCTACACGCCGTTGACGTTCGAAAATCTGCTGAAGACTTCTGGTCTCAAGGTTGAGAGGCAAATGACTTTCGCCCATGACCTTGCTTATGAGCAGCACCTGGCCGGCCGATCAAAAGGATGGGTGAAATACAAGTTGCGGACCGAATTTCTCAGGTTCGCGCCCAAGACTGCGGTGCGGAACATGGCGTACATGGCCGGCGCGCTCTGCAGCACTAAATAGTTAATTCTGAAACGTCGCGGACCTTCTTAGCAGGAACGCCGGCAACGACCGTGAAGGGCTCCACGTCCTTCGTGACTACAGACGCTGCGCCGACGACCGCGCCCTTGCCGATCGTGACGCCTTTCAGGATTGTCACGCCAAAGCCGATCCAGACATTCTCCTCGATCGTGACCGGCGCGATGCCGACACCCGACCAGTTTTTTTTGCCCTGATGCCAGTCCGCGATGTCGTTGGCTCGCTGCTTCCAATCCAGGGAATGCGAGTTGTGGTCAACGATCGTCGTACCCCATGAAATAACGACGTCATCGCCGATCCTGATGTGCTCGGCGGCGACTAGGTGGCTCTTGCCGATGAAGCAGCGGCGGCCGATCGTGATTTGGGCTGCCGACCGGTCAAACGAGAAACGGCAGTTGATGATACCGTCCTCGCCGATCGAGTGATGGCCACGGCGGGCAGTGCGGACGCTCTGAATGGCCATCTTCGTGCCGGCGCCGACATTGACGCCCGCTAGGTATTGCAGGAAGCGCGGCACAAAAGGCATGTCAGTGTGTTCCGTATCGTATCTGTTGCTGCCTCTCGGCGACCTGCGATCCGTCGCAGACAATGAGGTTGTGGCATTTGCGCACGAAGCACCCTTCAATGCTGCCCGCGCATAGCGCTCATCGTCGGTTTCCACCATTGGCGCAGGGATGCGCCGATCGCTTGGAGCCGGAAAGCGCTGAGGGTTTATGGCACCGGCAGGTCAGTTCTCATCGTCAGGGGCAGATCCGTTGGACCGCCCACCATTTGCGGCAAGCATCTCCGCTTTGCAAGCGTGATGGTGAGGTGTTCACGCTCTAATTCGTTTGGCTCGACACGGCCCCTGGCAACGAGCCTGTGCAAGTAGCGTTCCGCCAACCGCAGGTAGACTTATACCGAGCGGCTCCGACTGTCAGCCGACAATTCGGCGGCGTCTGCCGGCGCATCTGGCTGCCGGTCGAGTTGGCTTTGTGCATGGATTGAAAGACTTAGAGCGTCCTTGCGCGTCCAAAAAGACACGTCCAACTCCAAGTGGTGCAGGCGAAATGGCTATGGCTAATGACGGCTGTCTTGCGACTTGTCGTGAGGCTGGCTGTTCGACCACCAGACAAAATACAGCGAACCTACCTTCATGACCGGCACGCGGCGCTCGCGTTCGCGCACCCGCAATTCACGATAGACTTTCATCTTGAGGGTGCCACCCGGCAATTTGATACGCACTGCCACCGGTTCAAACTCCCGCCGTGCAACGCAACGATGATGTGCAATGCAGCAAGTAGAGAACTTCCCCAAGGGAAGAGTCAACAGCCGATGGGCACGTTTTGACTGTTTCCGGAGGATTGAGCGCAGGCGCCTGATGACGTTCAGGGCGTCAAGGCGTTGCCCGGGGTCGGTCAGGATCGTCCGGTGCACCCGGCGGGTCGTTCAAGGGACGCTGGCGGTTCGACCACCAGGTGAAATACAGCGAACCCATCCTCAGAACCGGTATCCGGCGGGCGCGCTCGCGCTCGCGCAACTCCCGATACATCTTCACCTTCAAGGTGCCGCCCGGCAACTTGATACGAACCGCCATCAGCCCAACCCCCATTGTGCAGCGCAGCAATTAGAGAGCTTCCGCGGCGGAAGAGTCAACAGCCGGTCATTGACTATTTTAGGGGCTATCTTCTGGGACTGTTTCCAGAAGGGTCGGTGCGGCTCGGGATCATCGTTTTGGCGGGCGCCCTGACGGCGACATGCTGCTCGGCCACCAGACGATGAAGTAATTTCCGACCTGCCAGACCGGAACTTCGCGCTTCTGTTCGCGGCGGCGCAGCTCGTCTTTCGTCTTGATCTTCAAGGTCCCGCCCGGAAGCCTGATCCTTATTGTCACGTCCGCACCCTGTGTCCCACAAGGTACGAACGGTTCATGGGAGCAGTTTCATCCCGGCTAAGCAATTTCGGATCAGGCAGCAAGACGGATCGAGCTGTTTTCAAATGGTCGACACCGTCACTTGAAGAAATCCGCCATGCCCCGGATGGCCAGGAACGCATAGAGGATCGGCCCGGCGACCAGCCCGCAATAGAGGCACAGGATCGCTGCCAGCGCCACAAGCAAGGGCTTGTCGCGGCCGACCGCGCATAGCTCGGCCTTCACCGTCCAGCGCGCCGTTCCTTCATCTTGCGACATGGGCCGCTGTCCTCCCGATCTCCGCTCTTGGGCTCATTTCACACAGTCGGTTGCAAACATCAACCTGCCCGCGACCTGGGCGGAAAGGACAACACCATGGATACCACGTTCAAGGGCGCCGCCAGGCGCCTGGACGACCTCGATCTGCCAAAACTTGGCGCCAGGATCGGCGTCGGCGAGGATGAGATCCACGCCTTTCTCGACGTCGAGACCGGCGGGCATGGCTTCGACGCCCATGGCCGGCCGATCATCCTGTTCGAGCCGCATGTCTTTTTCCGCAACCTGTCGGGGGCGAAGCGGGCGCAAGCAGTCGCGGGCCGGACTTGCCTATGTCAGGTGGGGCGAAAAGCCTTATCCCCGGGACAGCTATCCGCGCCTGAAAGCGGCTATCGCGATCGACGAGACGGCGGCGCTCAGATCGGCGTCGTGGGGGCTCGGCCAGGTTCTCGGCGAGAATTTCAAGGCGGCCGGCTTCCCCACCGTGCAGGCCATGGTCGAAGCCATGATGGAGGACGAGGCGCTGCAGCTGGCGGCGGCGGTCAATTTCATCGCCGCCAACCGGCTCGACGGCAAATTGCGCAAGCATGATTGGGCCGGCTTTGCCAAGGGCTACAACGGCGCATCCTTTGGGAAGAACGCCTACGATATCAGGCTTGCCGACGCGTTCCGCAAATGGTCTGGGATCAGGGACACGCCGTGGCCGCCCGCTGCCCCAGCACAGCCTCCAGCGCCGGTTCCGATCCCGCAGGCTCCGCAGCTGAACGGTTCCCCGACTTCGGAGGCAGAGCCGGGCAGGGCTGGAGTCCGGCCCGGACCGTTGCCCGGATTCTGGGCCGCGGTCCTGGCTCCGCTGGTCGCCGCAATCCTCTCCTTGTTTCGAAAGGTAAAGCCATGACGTGGTTCAATACCAATGCCGCGCACAATCTGATCAATGTGCTGATCCTGCTGCTTACTGGCCTGGTCGGCTTCGACTGGACGATGTTCGGCATCGACGCGGCCCTGGCGCTCAAGATCACCGGGGTGCTGACCCTGCTCAAGATCCTGATGAATGTCGTGCGCGACGGCGTCGCCGGCCTCGTCAGAAGACAGCCCGCCGTGGAGGGCAATTGAGATGTGGGTGCTTTCCATGCTGAGCGCGCTCGCCGGCAACAAGGCGATCATGGCGATCTTCGCAGCACTCGTCGGCGGCATCGGCCTCTTTGTCGCCGGCGGCATCAGCCGGGCCAAGAAGGATACGGCCAGGCGAGCGGCGGAAAAACTCGCCGCCGCGCAGGATCGCCTCGAAATGGACCGCGAGGCCACCGATGCCGAACGCGCGGCGCGCGACCTGCCGGACGAAGCCGCACGGCGGGAGGCGATGCGATGGGCAAGGCACTGATGATCGGTCTGCTGCTCGGGGGCCTGTTGCTCGCCGGATGCACAACGCCGGCTTCGCCGGCGCGTCAGGTCTGGTGCGACCACAATCAGGCGCGGCGTCCGTCCGCCCTCGTCGTCGCCGCGATGTCGCGGCCCGAGCTCGACGAGGTGAATGCCTACAACGCGAAGGGCGCCAGATGGTGCGGGTGGACGCCGTGATGATACAGGAGTTTCTCGATGCTCTCGGCATCAAGGCGCCGGTGGTGGTCGCCGGCCTTTCCGGCGGCATTTTGCGAGCCTTGTCGCGCCACCGCTACAAGGTCCGCGAGATGGTGGCGTCGCCGATCTGCGGCGCGCTGGCGGCGGCCTACCTGACATTGCCAGTGGTGCATTATATCCGCGCCGGCCTGCCGATTCCGTCGCCTGGCGACGACACCACGACGCTGGCCGCGGCGT
Source organism: Mesorhizobium sp. M5C.F.Ca.ET.164.01.1.1 (assembly GCF_004792125.1). Classification (NCBI taxonomy): domain Bacteria; kingdom Pseudomonadati; phylum Pseudomonadota; class Alphaproteobacteria; order Hyphomicrobiales; family Phyllobacteriaceae; genus Mesorhizobium; species Mesorhizobium sp. M5C.F.Ca.ET.164.01.1.1. Next base: position 3,110,094 of record NZ_SRTG01000001.1, read on the forward strand.
TCCTCATCGGCGTCTCGGCGATGTGGATTTCGGATATCGTCTTCGAGGTGGTGGTGAGGCGGTTCAAGCCGGAGAAGGAGGAGTGAGATCGCGCCTGTCTTATTGCGCCGCAGTAACAGCCTCTTTTGGGAGACGCTGCTCCGGGTGAAGGTGGGGTGAAGGTGCGGAACCACGGGCGACGGTGCGCGTTACGCACGACCCTTGTGAGGATGCACCATGCCAGCTCGCCCAATCGTCTCGACAGCCGCAGCGATCCTGCTCGGCGCCACAAGCGCGGCTTACGCCCGGCCGGATGCGCGCACCATGACATGCGAACAGACGCAGCAGCTGATCCAGAGCCGGCGCGCGGTCGTCCTGACCACCGGCCGCAACACCTATGATCGATATGTCCGCCAATACGGCAATGAGTGCGACTGGCCCGACGTGCCTGTCGCCTCCTATGTCCGGACGCTTGACGGTCAATGTCGGGTCCATCGATGCGAGGAACCGGTTTTCGATTTCCCAGACTGAGAAGCAGCCGGCCTCTGATCCAAGGTCTGTTCGCGCGACGTCTCTTCGCGCGACATCGAGGGGGCCGATGCCCAAAAGCGCGTCGCGTTCGACAGACCTCACGCGACGCGCTTTAGGCTGTTGATTTATGCATGTCGTTATCGCAAAACCGCTGCACACTTTTGCGCGACATGCATTAGAAGCCGAAGAACTGCCAGCCGATCAGATATCCAAGCGCGACGACCACCAGGGGAAACAAGGCGGGCGCCAGCCGGCTGAGGGCGGAGCTCCTTGCCGGTTCCTTCGGGGCATTCCTGACGGCGTTTCCGAGATTCTTGGTCATGATCCAATATAGTAGCAGTCGCTGATTAACGATTCCACAACATGCTGCGCTGCTCCGGAAGCGGGGCGGTTTTCGCGTCTTCCATGGAACTCGTCGCTCTTGCCGCTCAACTATCGTGTCGGTCGAATAGCAACGGAGATCATGAATTTGCAGGGCGTTTCCTTGAACCAGCATGGAGTCGGGCGTGTTGCCGCATGCGGGAACCAATCGCTGCCAATTGCTTTGGCAAGGAGACGATCCTTCGCAGGAAAGGAGTTCGACATGAAACCTTTCGCATTCTTGCCAAGCACGTTGATGCTGGGCGCACTGATGTTATCGGCCTCGGTTGCCGCCCAGACGGATAGCCAGACACAAGACCAGGCGCCTGCCCAGTCCGGCCCCTGCCAGGCCCAGCCGCAGAACGGCCAGCACCAGAAGCCGCCCGTCAACAACGGTGCCGGCGACAGCCTGACCGACACGCTTGATCCCTGCAACGGCGTGCTGCAGCCGCCGCCGACCGGCGATCAAGGCATGGCCGCACCGCCGCCGGACCAAGGGAAGACACCGGTGCTCAAGCCCGGCGAGGTGCCGGCGCAGCCGCCGAACCAGTAGCCCGTACCCGCCGTCCCGCCGCGGTTCGCAGGCATTCCGCTTGCGGCCGGAACATTAGTTCTTGCTAATTGTTCTTATCGAAGCAGTCGATATCACCCCCCTCCGGTATCGCTGCTGATCGGGAGATCCGATCGGCCCGCGTGCCTGCGGACAGGAACGCGGGCCACTGCGATTTCTCCCAGCAACGCACCAAGGCGGCACCAATGCGGCGATCGATCAGCCGCCGCTCACGGAACAACAAGGTTGCGTGGGCGTTTTGTAACGTGGGCCTGCCGTTCCCGCCAATGGAAGGCGGAGCCCGCTAACCAGACAGGAGAAGACGATGAAAATCCACCTTGTTCCTGCCGCGGCCGGGCTGGCTATGCTCGCCGGTATCGGCGTGGCCACCGCAGACCAGGTGATTATCACGCCCGAGCAGCAAACAGTCGTCCGCGAATATGTGCAGAGGCACCCGCTGGCGTCGATCAGCCTTCTGGGAGTGGAGCTCAATGTCGGTTCCACTTTGCCCGAAACGGTTGAACTTCACCCGATCGAGGTTCCCGACGTCGAATACAGATACGTGGTCGTCGACGATCGCACCGTGCTGGTCGATCCCGGCACCCGCAGGATCGTGCAGGTCATCGACTGACCTTCACCCGCCGCTCTCTCGGGAAGACGCAAGAGGGAGCGGCGGCTCGCCGGCAGGCCGCCGGCCGTTGATCGTCTGTGGCGGGAAGGAGCTTCCATGTTGCCGCATGTCGAGTCACGCAATGTGGCCGCATCTGTCGACAAGCTGCTTGCTGAACGGAGCACTGCACTGTTGTCGATGAAGGAGTTGATTGCAGCGGTGCGTGAGCGAACAGGAACGGAGCGCTCGGACGCGGATCTGGCGGGGCTGATCACCAAAAAAGCGGCACTTCTCGGTGTCGCGGTTCTGTCCGACTAGGGCTGAAGCCGCCCAAGACGCCGATCGAAATTTCAGCTAAAAGTTGTCGCTCACGGAATTGAGCCGATGGAGGCAACAGTGACGGACGACAGGCAGGAACGCATTCGCCAACGGGCCCACGCGATCTGGGAGCAGGCCGGCCGGCCCGACGGCGCGCACCAGCAGCACTGGGATCAGGCCACAGCCGAGATCGACGGTGAGGAGAGCAGGCCGAAAGCGAAGGGTCCCGCGACCGGAAAGGCCACCAAGCCAAAAGCTGTCCGACCGCGCAAGAGTTCAGCAAGCTAGAACATAGCGCTTCGGTAACACAGCGTTTCGGCCGCGGACGAAACTCTGTCCATGCCGCGGCCGAAAGCGCAAGTCCCTGAAATCGATCTCGGCTACTTGCCGCAGTGGTTGTCGTTGACGGTCGGTGAACCCGTGCCGGGAGCCTTGTTCATTGCATCCGGCATCGCGCCCTGCGGGCCTATAGGGCAGTTACGATCGGCATTAGAATTCAAGTCGTCAGGGCCCGCAATAATGCTACCCGTAGTCCCGGGATCGACGGCATTCGGCTCAGCGAGGTTCGGATCGACCGGGGCAGGGTCGGTGACGACGCTTCTGTCGTTGCCGGGACCCATGTCAGCGTCTGGGTCGCTGGTATTCTGGGCCATCGCAGAGGTGGCCAGACCGGCGGCGAGTACGGACGCTGCGAGAATCTTCGTAAGCATGAGTTTTCTCCATTTTTCTCGGTTGTCGCCACATTTACGACTATAGAAAAAACCGCTCGGGGGTGGTGAAGGTTCTCACATAATTCCAGCCTGCGACGAACCGTTCGCGATCAGCAAAGCAATCCTTGCCCCGGTATGGGGAACTCAAAAGCGTGCTGGCCACGAGCCGTTGACATGACTGCCATGTCACGGTATTGAACAGGACTATACAGGTCTACTGAACAGGTATTCCATGGCCCGTCGCACGGCTCTGTCGACTCCCGGTACGGGCAAGCCCGAACGGATCGCCACCGTCCTCGAACACGAAATCCGCTCCGGCGTGCTCGGCTTCGGCGACCGCTTGCAGAGCGAGAACGAGCTCGTCCAGCGCTTTTCCGTCAGCCGCAACACCATCCGCAAGGGTCTCGAGGAACTGTCGAGCCGCGGGCTGATCACCACCAAGGTCGGCATCGGCTCGTTCGTCACCTTCGACGGCATGCCGGTCGACGACGCCGTCGGCTGGTCGCGGGCGCTGGCCAATGCCGGCGCCAATGCCGACACGCGCACGCTCAGGCTCGAAGTCATGCAGGATGCCGAACTCGCTGCTAGACTGGGCGTCGAAAGCCCGTTCTTTATCGCCGTTGACCGGGTGCGCAGCAACGCCGATGACGGCCACGCCATCTCGATCGAGCGCAGCCGCTTGCCGCTGTCGCCCGAGCTGGAGGACGTGCCGCTGCGCGGCCTGCGCGAGGGCTCGCTGCACCAGACGCTGCGAGGGGCGGGGCTCGTCCCCGATCACGGCGAGGAGTGGGTCGATATCGAGATGCTGAGCGCCGAGGACGCGGCCATTCTCGATTGCGCGCCCGGCGCGCCGTTCCTGCGCACGCGGCGGTTGACGCGCGCGGCCGATGGCCGCGCCATCGAATTTGTCACCAGCCTTCTCAATCCGGCGCATTTTGCACTTCACCTGGAGTTCTGAGTATGGACACGGCCGAGGCGATCGACCGGGCGATGGGCGCGCTTATCGGCGGTGCGCTGGGCGATGCGCTCGGCATGCCGACGCAGTTGTTGTCGCCGGCCCGCATCGCCGAGCTCTACGGCCACGTCGAGGATTTCGTCGCGCCCGTCGCCGACCATCCAGTGTCGAAAGGCCTGGCCGCCGGCACTGTTACCGACGACACCGAACAGGCACTGCTGCTCGGCCGTATTCTGGTTGTTTCAGGCAATGGCTTCGATCACACGCGCTGGGTCAATGCGCTGCTCGACTGGGAGCGCGAGGTCAAGGCACGCGGCAGCTACGACCTGCTCGGGCCTTCGACCAAGCGCGCCATCGACGCCATCAATGACGGCGTGCCGGCCGAGGAGGCGGGGCGCAGCGGCGACACCAATGGCGCGGCGATGCGGATCGCGCCGGTTGGCATCATGATGCAGCCGGAGCCGCTAGACGCGCTGGTCGCCAAGGTGGCGGAAACCTGCCGCGCCACGCACAACACATCGATCGCCATTGCTTCGGCCGCCGCCGTCGCTGCCGCCGTCAGCCGCGGCGTTGCCGGCGGCGACTGGCGCGCCGCCGCAGATCGTGCCGTCATGGCGGCCAAGCGCGGCGCAGAACTCGGTCACTGGATCACCGGTGGCGACATTGCCGCACGCATTGAGTGGGCGAGGGGCCTCGTCCGCGGCAAGGCTGTCACGGAGGCGATCCGGCTGATCGTCGATCTGGTCGGGACCGGGGTCGCCAGCCAGGAATCGATTCCGGCGGCCTTCGCGGTGCTGGAAATCGCCGGCGGCGATCCTTGGCGGGCGGCCGTCATCAGCGCCAATCTCGGTGGCGACACCGACACAATCGGCGCCATTGCCGCCGGCATGGCAGGCGCCTGCGCCGGCTTTTCCCGATTGCCGCAGGAACACATCAACCGGCTCAAAGGCCTCGACATTGCGCAGGTGCGCGGGCTCGCCGCCGACCTGGTCGCGGCGCGGATGGCGAAAAGCAGTTCCGGCAAGGATGCGGCGGCATGAGCGAGCGTCTCCTCCATATGGGCAGCGTGGTGGTCGACTATGTCTACCGCATCGACGCCTTGCCGGGGCCCGGCACCGAGAAAACCGCATTGAGCTTTGCCCAGGTCGCCGGCGGCGGCTTCAACATGATGGTCGCGGCCAGCCGCACCGGTATGAAAGTGGCGTTCGGCGGCCAACTCGGCAGCGGACCGAATGGTGACTTCCTGCGTGCCGCCCTTTCGGCGGAAGGCATCGCAACGCTGACCCCGGCATCCACCATGATGGACAGCGGCAATTGCGTCGCCATGATCAGCGGCGACGCCGAGCGCACCTTCGTGTCATGGCCTGGTGCCGAGAGTGTGCTCAGCCCCGGCATGATGGCGCCCGTCCGGGTTGCGCCGGGGGATTGGGTGTTCGCCTCCGGCTACACGCTGAGCTATGTCGGCAGCCGCGATGCACTGGCCGACTGGATCGAGGCGCTGCCGGCGGAAATTCCCTTTGTCTTCGATCCGACTCCGGTCGTATCAGACATCCCGCGCACCATTCTCGACCGGGTGCTGGCGCGCACGAGCTGGCTGAGCTGCAACATCGTAGAAGCGGCCGAGATCGCCGGCCCCGGCGGCGTCGAGGCTATTGCTGCCCGGCTTCTTTCCAATCACTGTCCGAGCGCCGAGGGGGTCGTGATCCGCGCCGGGGCAAAAGGCTGCTTCGTGCGGCTGGCTGACGGCACCGCGCAGGCCGTGCCCGGTTTTAAGGTCGCCGCCGTCGATACCAACGGCGCCGGCGACACCCATATCGGCGCCTTCGTCAGCGCGCTTTCGCGCGGCGTGCCGCCCTTCGAAGCGGCGCGCTACGCCAATGCGGCGGCGGCGGTCTCGGTCACCCGCCATGGCGGGTCGTCGGCGCCGATCGACCAGGAGATCCAGACATTCCTCGGCCATCACGATCGACTGACGACCGTGCATGGCCGGAAGCAAGAGGCCCATTTCTGACAGCCTAAATGACGTAACAAGCTCCACTAACCGGGCAAACAATGAGAGGAACGAACATGCGCATGTCCAAACTGACTGCTTTTCTGACGGCGACTGCCGTCTTCACCTCCGCGCTCACGCTGGCCGCCACTGCCGCCGAAGTGCATGTGCTCAACTGGAAGGGCTACGGGGCCGACGAGCCCTGGGCCATCGCGGCCTTCGAGAAGGCGACCGGCAACAAGGTCGTCAACGACTTCTTCAATTCCGAACAGGAAATGCTGACCAAGCTCAGGACCAATCCCGGTCTCTACGACGTCGTCATGATCAACGCCGCCTTCAACGACCAGGCCATGGCGGAAAAACTGATCCAGCCGATCGATGTCTCGAAGATCCCCAACTATGCCGATATCAGCCCGGACAAGGCAAACTCGCCGATGCTCGCCCGCGACGGCAAGGTCTATGGCGTGCCATGGGTGTGGGGCTTGACCGCGCTCGCCATCAACGAGAAATCCTTCGATACGCCGCCGACCAGCATCACCGAAATGTGGAACGAAGCCCATAAGGGCCGCGTCGTCATCCGCGACGATGCTGTCGAAGCGGTCCAGTTCGGCGCCATCGCCACCGGCCAGAACATCAACGACATCAAGGATATAGAGGCGGTCAAGGCGAAGCTGACCTCGCTCATGCCGCAGATCAAGACATTCTGGAGCTCGGAGAACGATTGGAACCAGATGGTCGCCTCCAACCAGATCGACATCGGCACCTACTGGAGCGGTTCGGCCGACCGCGCCAAGACGCATTTCAAGCTGCCGGTCTCGCTGGTCATCCCGCAGGAAGGCGCCGTCGCCTGGCTCGACGCCTTTTCCATTCCGGTCGGCTCCAAGAATGTCGCCGGCGCCGAGGCGTTCATCAACTACATGATCGATCCCAGCTTCTACGTTGAATGGGTCACCAAGGTCGGCGCGCCGGTCTCGGCCAACACCAAGGCGGTTGCAGCGCTTCCCGAAGATGCGTTCAACCGAAAGGTGATGGGCGATCCCGATGTCGCCAAGCGCATCCAGTTCCAGGCGCCGATCACCGATGCGCAGCGCGAGGCCTATCTGGCGCTGTGGCAAGAGCTCAAGGTCAGCGTGAAGTAGCGGGCGGGCTTTCGGGGATAGGCATATGGCGGAACAGGTCGCGACCGGTTCGAGGAGCGGATTGCGATCGGCTTTGCCCCTGCTTCTGCCGGCTTATCTGTGGCTGACGGTGGCGATCTTCCTGCCGCTGTCGGCCATGGTCTTCTTCTCCTTCATGACCGAGCTGCCGCTGTCGGGGAAGGCGTGGTCGTTCACGCTGGAGAACTACGCCCCCTTCTTCTCAGAGCGGCTGTATTTGACGCTGCTGCTGGCGTCGCTCAGGCTCGGGCTTGAGGTGACGCTGTGGTGCGTCGTCATCGGCTTTCCCGCAGCCTATGTGCTGGCCAAGGTGCTGAAAGGGCGCAGCCGCGAGGCGATCTTCCTGCTCGTCATCCTGCCGTTCTGGTCGAACGGGCTGGTGCGCATCTTCTCCTGGGCGATGGTGCTGCGCGAGGGCGGCATTCTCGACACCGCGCTCAACGCCGTGCTGCCGTTCAAGATCAACATCGACCTGATGTATTCGTATCCGGCCGTCATCGTCGGGCTGGTGCATTCCTACGTGCCCTACATGGTGCTGACCTGTTACCTCACGCTACAGGCCATCGACGACTCCCTGATCGAGGCAGGGCGCTCGCTCGGCGCCTCAAGGCTGCAGATGCTGAGGCGGGTGATCATCCCGCTGTCGATGCCGGGGCTGGTGGCGGGCGCAGCGCTGATCTTCGTGCCCGTCGTCGGCTCCTTCATGGAGCCGCGTATCCTCGGCGGGCGCACCGGCACCTTCTACGGAACGGTCATCGAGGATCAGTTCGTCGCCGTCTTCAACTGGCCGCTGGGCGCAGCGCTGTCCTTCATCCTGCTGGCCGTCGTCCTGGTCATTCTTGCGCTGACATCGCCGGTGCTCAGGAGGGCCGCCTGATGGCGACGACCCGTATCCTCGAATGGCTTGGCCGGCTCTACATCTGGCTGCTGCTCGCCTTCCTCTATCTCCCGATCGTCATCATGGCGCTGATGTCGTTCAACGTCTCGCCCTTCTACCAATTGCCGTTCGAATGGACGACTGAATGGTACGCGTCGCTGTGGCAGAACGACCAGCTGATCTCCGCAACCTGGAACAGCATAGAGATCGCCGTCATCACCACCATCCTTTGCACCGCGCTCGGCACGGCGGCGTCGCTGGCGCTCTATCGCTACGAATTTCGCGGGAAGAAATTCCTGCAAGCGCTGCTGTTTCCGCCGATCGCCATTCCGTGGCTGATCACCGGCACGGCGATGCTGATCTTCTTCTTCGGCGTCGGCATCGGGCGTGGTCTGTTCGCAATCCTGCTCGGCCATGTGGCGCTGGCACTGCCCTATGTCATCGTCGTCGTCTCGGCACGGCTGCAGACCTTTGCGCCGGAACTGGAAGAGGCGGCGCGATCGCTCGGCGCCAACCAGTGGCAGGTGACGCGGCGCGTGACGTTGCCCTGGATCATGCCGGGCGTCATCGCCGGCGGGCTGTTCGCCTTTGCCGTATCGTTCGACCAGTTCGTGGTGTCCTACTTCCTGTCGACGCCGGGTCAGACAACTTTGCCGGTCGAGATCTACGCCGCGATCCGCAAGGGTTTCACGCCCGAGATCAACGCGGTCTCGACGATCATCATCGTCGTCTCGATGGCGCTGATGCTGCTTACGGCACGTTTCTTCAAATTCGGCGGAGAGAAATAATGGCCGGCGTTCAGGTATCGAATTTGTCGCGCAATTTCGGGGCGCACAAGGCACTGGATGACGTCTCCATCGATTTTGCCGACGGTGGTTTCTATGCACTGCTTGGGCCCTCGGGCAGCGGCAAGACCACGCTGCTGCGGCAGATCGCGGGCTTCGATTTCCCTGACTCGGGCCGGATCGCGATCGGCGGCGTGAGCGTCGAGCGGGTGCCGGTCGAGAGGCGGCGCATCGGCATGGTGTTTCAGAACTATGCGCTGTTTCCCAATATGAGCGTGGCCGACAATGTCGCCTTCGGCCTGTCGGTGCGTGGCGAAGCCAAGGCAACTATTGCAAGCGAGGTGCAGCGCGCGCTCGATCTGGTACAACTCAGGAAGCTCGGCGACCGCCGGCCGCACCAGCTGTCCGGCGGTCAGCGCCAGCGGGTTGCGCTGGCCCGCGCCATCGTCACCAAGCCGCGTGTGCTTTTGCTCGACGAACCACTGGGCGCGCTCGACAAGGCGCTGCGGGTCGACATGCAGATCGAACTGAAGCGTATCCAGCGCGAGATCGGCATCACCACCATCTTCGTCACCCACGACCAGGAAGAAGCGCTCACGATGAGCGACCGCATCGGTATCCTGCGCGATGGCCGGCTGGTGCAGGAAGGGCCGCCGGAGGAGATCTACCACAGCCCGAAAAGCGAATTCGCCGCCACCTTCCTCGGCGATGCCAACATCTTTCGCGGCGAGACCACAGGCGTCGGTATCCGGCTGCCCGACGGCACGGCGATCGCCGCCCGGGCAGGGGCGACGCTTGCCGCCGGCGCCAAGGCCAGCTGCGCGGTGCGGCCCGAACGCATCCGCATCGCCATCGATTCCGGAAGCGCGGACCAGGCCAATAGCAATGTGCTCCGTGGCCAAGTCTCCAAGCGTATCTTCGCCGGCAACAACAGTACCTATTTCGTCGAACGCGACGGCCAGACGCTCAAGGTCATCGTGCAGAACACCGGCGCTGACAGGCTGGCGGAAGGCCAGGAGGTGCTGCTGCACTGGTCGCCGAAGAGTACGGTGCTGATCGCCGCGAACTGATCTTGCCAGGCGGACTGCAATCAGTGAGAGCATGGTCGGGCATAGAAAGCGGAACACCCGATGACGCTTGAACTGACGGCGGGCGACCAGTCGATGCTGCAGGGCGAGAACGGCCCGGCCGTGGCCGCAGCGATGAAGATCCTGGTCGCTTTTTCGAAGGCGGTCGGCGCGCGCAAGCTGCTGGATATTGCCGGTGCCCATATCGACGGCTGCCTCTATCACGGCCAGGCCGGCCTCGATTTCGTCGAGAGGCTGGTCGAGGGCGGTGGCAGCGTTCGGGTGCCCACCACATTGAATGTCGGTTCGTTCGACCTCATCCATCCCGGCCTGGTGAAGATGCCGGCCGCCGAAGAAGTGCCGGCGCGGCGGCTGATGAAGGCGCATCTGGAGCTCGGCTGTCAGGCGACCTTCACCTGCGCGCCCTATCAGACGCGGTTCCGGCCGGCTTTCGGCGAGCAGATCGCCTGGGGCGAGTCCAACGCCATCGTCTTTGCCAATTCGGTGATTGGAGCGCGGACCAATCGCTATGGTGATTTCATCGATTTGTGCTGCGCGATAACCGGGCGGGCGCCGACCTGGGGGCTGCATTTGAGCGAAAACCGGCGCGGCCGGATCCTGTTCGAGCTGACCGGTTCTTTCGAGCCTACCGACTCGCTGTTCGTTGGCGTCGGGCTGATCATCGGGCAGGCGAGTGGCGACCGCATCCCGGTGATATCGGGCCTGCCGCAGCCGCGCGACGAGGACCAGCTGAAGGCGCTGGGTGCGGCGGCGGCAACGACGGGCGCGGTGGCACTGTTTCATGCGGTCGGCATCACGCCGGAAGCAAAGACGCTCGACGAGGCGTTTCGCGGCAAGGCGCCGGAGGAGACGATCCGGATCTCTCGCGCCGACATTGATCATGCGCTGGCCAGGCTGTCCAGCGTCCCCGACGGTGCGCCGCTTGCGGCCGTATCGCTCGGCACGCCACATTTTTCCCATCACGAGTGGATGCGCCTGCTGCCGATGCTGCGCCATATCGCGCCGGGCAGGGGCATCCCGATCTATGTCAACACCGGGCGCGCGACGCTGACGCGGCTTCAGGACGAGGGCGAGCTGGAGAGTGTGAAGGCGTTCAACCTCATTCCAGTGACCGATACCTGCACCTATGTCACCACCATCATCGAGCGCCTCGACGGCGTGGTGATGACCAACTCCGGCAAATGGGCGCATTACGCCCCCGGCAATATCGGCGTCTCGGTAGCGTTCGGCGAGATGGAGGACTGCATCCGCTCGGCAGCGGTCGGGCACGTCGTGAGGGGTGCGCCATGAGTGAACAGGAAAGTCGAGCCCTGAAAAGTCGAGCCCTGGACAGAGTTGGCAGGTTCCAGCTTGCCGGCGAGGCACAAGGCCCGGCGCTGGTGCTGTCGCAAGCGCTCAGTTTCTGGGGCGGCCTGGACATCGAGACGGGCGACATCATCGACCGTTCGCATCCTGGTCTTGGCCAAAATGTCGCTGCCAAGATCCTGGTGATGGCTTCCGGGCGGGGATCTTCGTCCTCGTCCTCGGTTCTGGCCGAGGCGATCCGCAGGGGCACGGCGCCGGCCGGCATTATCCTGCAGCGGCCCGACCCGATCCTGGCCGTCGGCGCCATCGTCGCCGAGTTTCTCTACGATGTCAGCATGCCGCTGGTCGTCTGCGACATATCAGGCATTGTTTCCGGCGACCGGATCGCGATCGGCCTTGGCGAGAATGCGCAAGCGATCGTGAGCAGGATCCAGCCGGCCATCGGTCCTGCCGCGCCACGTCGCCAATAGGCCGCAGCCAGCGTCTCGTCGCGGCCAAGGCCTAGCGTGCCGCGCCAGTGTTCGCGAACGATCCTCGCGGCAGCCGCTTCCGCCGCGAACCAGCCGAATGCCGAACCGTTTGGCATGCGGAGGCGATCCCGGTCCCCCTCGTCCCGAAGACAACAGCCCGGTCGGCATCGAGCTCAAGATTACCCTGATCGCCACAGCCCCACAGCCCCACTTTCTGGCGCGACCTCTCTTATCCCGGAACTTCCGTTCAGATCTCCGGGATGCTTTCCCTGAAGATCACCTGCAGCCTTGGCTGGTGCAGTTCGTAGGGCAAGCCCCTGACCGCATGGGTCAAGGTGTTGAGCGCTTCGCGGGCCTCGACGCGCGGATTCTGGTCGATGACCGCGTCGAGCGTGCCGTCGAGCAGAAGCTCCTTGGTGCCTTCCGTCAGCTCATGGCCGAGAAACACGGTCGACAGTGCCCGCCCTCGTTCCCTGAGCGCCCGGGCGATGCCGGTGTTGCCGGCGCCGACATTGTAGATCGCGGCCAGGTCCGGGTGCCGGTCCAGCAGGGCGGAGGCCTCCGAATAGGCCTTTTCCCGATCGTCGAGCATCTCGCGCATCTCGACGATCTGCAGATTGGGCGAGTCTTCCGTCAGGATGTGGCGGAACCCCATCTCGCGTTCCTCATGACCGCGATAGGAGAGCGAGCCGGCGAACAGCGCAACCTTGCCCGGCCGATCGGCGCTCACGAAGCGATTGAGCAGATAGCCGGCGAGCCGGCCAGCGGCACGATTGTCGATGCCGATATAGGCAACCCTCGGCACGTGCAGGATGTCTGACGCAATAGTGACGACCTTGACGCCGCTGGCCGACAGCGAGCGGATCGCCTCGCGGACGGTCGGATGGTCGAGTGCGATGACACCCACGCCTCGCGTCTGGCCGTGCAAGTCCTGCAGCAGGCGGGCGAGCCTGTCGGGATTGAAGCCTTCAATCGTGGCGACGCGCACATCGAGGTCCGGTCGCGACTGCGCTTGCGCCTCGATATGCCGGTGCAGCATCTTGATGAAGGAATTGGTGCCGGCGGGCAGCGCGAAGTCGAGCCGCATGACATCGCCGCGCAGCGCGTTGCGCGTGGTCGGGCCGTTCGAATTTTCAGCGATGTAGCCAAGCCGCTGCGCAGTCTCCAGCACGACTTCGCGGGTGCGCGCCCTGACCCCGGCGCGGTTGTTGAGCACACGGTCGACCGTGGCGGCTGAAACGCCGGCTTCCCGGGCTATGTCAGTCAGGGTGGACCGCACTGTCGATCACCTCATGCTTGTGCGCTACAGGCGCATCAAAAATCGCGGATTGACGGATCGGACGACGGCTTCATCCCCATCCGCGATTCTGATGGGAAATGATGTATCCGGCCTTGGCCGATGCGCAAGCCGGTGGGCTACACCAAATCGTCGAGCCGTGTCCAAAAAAGATCGGCGCGGCACACGGTCCCCTCAAATTCAAGCAGTGAGTGCGGTGTGATGATGTTGGTGGACGGCATTTTTCCTCCCCTTGCGGTAGTATGATGTATTTTGAGTATTTATGATGTTGACAGCCTTCCCATAGTGCCGTCAATATCCATCATGGGCCGTGGAGGAACAAGGCCCGAGGGAGGACTTCCAATGTCTGATATTATCCGCATGTCGCGGCGCCGTTTGCTGGCGTCCGGTGGAAAGGCGGCCGTGCTTGTTGCCGCCGCAGGTATCGCACCGAAATTCATCCGTCCCAGCCGCGCCTATGCAGCCGATGCGCTCGCGCCGGGCATGATCGGCGGCCCGACGGGCTTCGACGGCTCAGAGCGTTATCAGTATGGGCCTGATACGCCGGAAGGCCGCGCCGTCGAGGCGGCAAAGGCGATGAAGGGCGCCGGCAAGGCGCCTGCCAAAATCGTGCTCGGCCTGTCCGACGGCTCGATCGGCCAGTTGACGCAGCCATTTCCTGCCGGCGCGCCCTCGATCAAGGACTTGTGGGAAAAGGAGACCGGCATTCCGCTCGAGATCGTCGGCGTGCCGAATGGCCAGGAGTTCACCAAGACGATGCAGGACATCTCCACCAAGGGTGGGGCCTATGACATCTACGCGGTGGAATGGAACCGTCTCGGCGATCTCGCCGAAACCGGCGGCATACTGAAGCTCGACGACTTTGTCGCCCAGTACAAGCCGGAATGGGATGATCCCGAGCGCGGCTATGTCAACGGCGCCAAGGGCGTCTCGCTGCTCAATCAGTATCGCGGCTCGACCTATGGCGTGTCGCTGGATGGCGATTTCCAGACCTGGGTCTACCGCATCGACCTGTTCGGCGACGCGGCCGAGAAGAAAGTCTTCTCCGACAAATACGGCTACGAGCTGGCGCCGCCGAAGACCTGGAAGCAGCATGACGAGATCGCGGCCTTCTTCCAGCGCCCGGACAAGGGCCTGTTCGGCTCAACCGATCTGCGCAACCAGGGCTGGGGCTACACCAACTGGTATCAGCGTTATGTCTCAATGGCTTCGCCAAATCAGTTCCTGTTCGACGACACCGGCAAGCCGCTGATCAATTCGGAGCAAGGCATAGCTGCGACCAACGAGTACATCGCCTCTCTGGCCCATCATTCGCCGGACGCGATCTCCTGGGGCTGGCCGGAGCAGTACGGCAATTTCGCCAAGGGCGGCGCCGCCATGACCTGCGCCTTCTCCAACCTGCCGAAATTCCTCGACAATGCCGGCAATAAGGATTCGCAGGTCACCGGCAAGATCGGCTCGATGCTGACGCCCGGCCGCGAGATCGACGGGAAGCTGATCAGCCGTTCGGTGCTGTGGCTGAACCTCTCGGCTTCGGTCTCCTCGCAGGCCAAGAATCCGGAGGCCTGTTACCTGTTCCTGCAGTGGCTGGGATCGAGCCGGATCTATGCCTGGATGACCGCCAATCCGGGCGGCTATTTCGATCCGTTCCGGCTGTCGGATTTCTCCGACCCGCTGGTCCGCCAGACCTATCACGCCTACCACATGGATGTGGTACGCGAGACGGTCGCCCGCACCGTGCCGACCATCAACTATCCGGGCGCCACCGCCTTTCACAATGCGCTGGACGAGAACCTCGTCGCCGCGTTGACCAAGGCCAAGACCGCTGAGCAGGCGATGGCTGACACGGAAGCCGAGTGGAAGAAGATCGCGCGGCGCACCGGCGAGGAAAAGCTTCTCGAAGCCATCAAGACCAACAAGGAGGCATGGCCCACCGTTCTAGATCCGATCAGCTGATCCTTGTCTCAGGATCCAATGAGAGGGGAGGAGTGATTGCTCTTCCCTTCCGCAAAAGATGACCCCAGCAAAGCTGCAAGATGAAGCGTTCAGTTCCCTTCGAGATATTCCGCTATGCCGCGATCTTTGCGGCCATGGCGGTGACGCTGGTGCCGATCCTGTGGATGGTATCGATGGCCTTCAAGCCGATCGCCGAATGGTCGGCGACCGGCGCCGACCTGACCTGGTGGCCGAAGAACCCGACGCTCAGCAATTTCCGGTTCGTCTTCGGGGAATCGACCAACAATCTGATAGTCGCGCTCGACCGCACCGCGCTGAAACCGATCCTGTCGTCGCTGCTGTCGGCCACGTTCGGCACGGTGATCGCCATGTCGGCCGGCACGGCCGCAGCCTATGGACTGTCGCGCTTCGGCTCTAACCAGAACCTGCCGCTGGCGCTGATCCAGCTTCGCCTGTTTCCGCCGATGGCGGTGATGACCCCGGTGATGATCATGTGGGCCTTCCTCAATTTCACCGACAGCTGGTGGGGACTGTCGCTGATCTACGGCATCGTCACGCTACCTTTCGCCTTCTGGCTGATGAAGACCTTCTTCGACGACATGCCGCGCGAGATCGAGGAAGCGGCGCTGGTTGAGGGCTGTTCGCGGTGGCGCGTCTTCACCCGCATCACGTTGCCGATGATGCGCGCACCGCTGGCCAGCGCCGCGCTGTTCGTCTTCATTCTCAACTGGTCGGACTATCTGATCGCGCTGCTTCTGACGACGCGCGAATGGGTGACGGTCCCCGTCTACATGGCGTCGTTGTCGTCCTCGATGACCGGGCAGCTCTATGGCGCCAAGGCAGCGCTTGGCCTCATTGCAGCGGTGCCGCCGGTCATCATGGGCATCGCCATCCAGCGCCATCTGGTGCGCGGGCTGACCTTTGGGGCGCTCAAGCAATGAGCGCGGTGACTGCGACGATTTCGGAGGACGTGATGAAGACCGTCCAGGCAAAGCCGGCCTTGCGGGACGAAGGGGCAAAGCTCGGCTTCCGGCTGACGCTGCCGGCGCAGATCCTGGTGCTGTTCATCGCCGTCTTCCCGCTGCTCATGCAGCTCTATATCAGCCTGACCGACTGGTCGCCGCTGTCCGGCCTCGGCTGGTGGAACGCCTGGTCGCTGTGGAACAATTTCGCCAACTACACCGACCTTGCCGCCGACACGCGCTTCTGGAGCGCGCTGAAGCGCACGGCCATCGTCATGATCATCTGCGTGCCTGCGGAATTCCTGCTCGGCCTCGCGCTCGCCACGCTGTTTGCCGACGAGTTTCCGGGCAAGCGGGTATTCTATTCGATCCTGCTAATGCCGATGATGGTGGTGCCGGCGGTGGCCGGCTACATGTTCTTCATGCTGTTCCAGTCGGGCGGCCCGGTCAACGACATCCTGTCGGCGCTATCAGGCTTTCCCGTTACCATCGCCTGGCTTTCGGACCCGACGCTGGCGCTCATCGCCGTCATGGTCGCCGACATCTGGCAGTGGACACCACTGATGTTCCTCATCCTGCTTGCGGGCCTGGTGGGCGTGCCCGAGGACCAGATCAAGGCGGCGACGCTGCTCGGCGCCAATCCCTGGCAGCGCTTCGTCACCATCCTGTTGCCGAAGATGAAGACGATCATCATCATCGCGCTGGCGATCCGGGTGATCGAGAACTTCAAGATCTTCGACACGCTCTACATCATGACCGGCGGCGGTCCCGGCGTCGCAACCGAGACGATCTCCGTCTACATCTACAAGCTCACCACCCAGGACCTGATCTGGGGCTATGTCGCGGCGATCGCGCTGGCCATCCTGATCGTGCTGTCCATCGCAGCGGTATTTGCCATGAAGCGCATGGCGCGGGCGCGGGAGGTGCTGGCATGAGCGCCATCCATCTGCAGAATCTGGTCAAGAAGTTCGGCGACTTCACCGCGCTGAAGACGATGGATCTGGCCATCGCCGACGGCGAGTTCATGGCGCTGCTCGGGCCGTCAGGCTGCGGCAAGTCGACGACCATGAACATGATCGCCGGCATGGAGGAGCCGACCAGCGGCAAGATCCTGTTCGGCGAGCGCGACATGACCGGCGTGCCGATGGGACGGCGCGGCGTCGGCTTCGTCTTCCAGAACTACGCGATCTTCACCCATATGACAGTGTGGCAAAACCTCGCCTACGGCCCGAAAATGCGCGGCGCGCCAAAGGCCGAGATCGAACGTCGCGTCGGAGCCATTGCCGAGAAGCTGCAATTGACGCCGCTGCTCGACCGCAAGGCCGACGGGCTGTCGGTCAACATATTGCAACGCGTGGCCATCGGCCGTTCGGCGATCATGGAGCCGGCGATCTTCCTGCTCGACGAGCCGCTGTCCAATGTCGATGCCGCGTTCCGCGCGGTGATGCGGACCGAGCTGAAGCAGTTGCAGCGGCAGTTCCGGCAGACCATGGTCTACGTCACCCACGATCAGCTCGAAGCGATGACCATGGCCGACCGCATTGCGGTGATGGATCATGGCGTGCTGCAGCAGGTCGGCACGCCGCTCGAGGTCTACAACGATCCGGCCAATGTCTTCGTCGCCCGCTTCATCGGTGCACCGGGCATGAACCTGCTCAAGGGCAGGCCGGCGGAAAGCGATCGTGGCCTTGTCATCGACCTCGGCCCGCTCGGCGTCACGCCGCCGTTGCCAGCCGAAGTCACTGCCGCGGTGCGGGGCTCGCACGGCGACGTGCTTTACGGTTTCCGCCCGGAACAGGCGACGCTGGTCGAAGGCGGCCGCGGTCTCTCCTTGCCGGTGACCTTCGTCGAGCGCATCGGCGCGCGCACCATCGTCCATCTCGGTCAGAGCGAGAGCGCGGTAAAGGCGGTGTTTGACAATGGGGTCGGGCTGGCGATCGGGCAGACAGCAGTCGTCGCACCGGCCGCGCAGTCGGTGCGCGTCTTCGACGCCGCCACCGGCCTTGCCATGAAAGCGGGCTGAGACCATGGCCGATATCGTTTTCCGCAATGTGACGAAACGCTATGGCGCCACGCTCGCCGTCGACGATGCCTCGTTCACGGTCAACGACAATGAGTTCTTCTGCTTCTTCGGTCCGCCGCTGTCGGGCAAGTCGACGGTGCTGCGTCTGGTGCTCGGCTTGGAAACGCCTGACTCGGGCGAGATCCTGATCGGCGGCAGTCCGGTCAATACAATGTCGCCGGCCGAGCGCAACATCGCCATGGTGTTCCAGAACCTGGCGCTGTTTCCGCATATGAGCGCGCGCGACAATGTCCGCTTCCCCTTGGTCGAACGCCGGGTCGCCGAGGCCGAAATCGAAAAGCGTGTCGCCGACGTCGCGGCCAAGCTGCATATCGGCCACATCCTGCACAAGCCGCCGTCGCAGCTTTCCGGTGGCGAGCGGCAGCGCGTGGCGATCGCCCGCGCGCTGGTGCGCGATCCCAATGCCTATCTGATGGACGATCCGATCTCGGCGCTCGACGCCAGGCTGCGCGAGGAGACGCGCGTCGAGCTGAAGCGCATCCAGCGCGAGCTCGGCAAGACGCTGATCTATGTCACGCACGACCAGGAAGAGGCGATGTCGGTTGCCGACCGCATCGCCATCCTGGAGAACGGCAGGATCAGGCAGATCGGCGCGCCGGCCGAGATCTATGACCGGCCGGCGAGCACTTATGTGGCGCGGCTGCTCGGTTCGCCGATGATGAATATCTTGAAGTCGCTGCGCGGCGAGGGCGGCGTCGAGGCGGCTGAAGGCACGATCCGTATCGCGGACAAGGCTGCTCCGGCCGATGCCGTCGAGATCGGGCTCAGGCCGGAAGACATCAAGGTGCGGGCCTGGTCGGATGGGGAAATATCGGAGGGTGGAGTCTCAGATGGGCGCGCGGGCCGCCCGGCGCGAGTGTTCGAGGTCGAGCCGCTCGGCGGCTATACCGTGGTGACACTCGCTGCCGGGCAGGCGCGCCTCAGGGCACTGCTGCGCGGCCAGCCGGATATCAGGCCGGACGCGATGGTGGCGATATCCTGCGAGCCCGGCCGCGTGCATTATTTCGGCCAAAGCGGGGCAGCACTGGGACGATGACAGCGGCCGCAAGAAACGAGCTTCGGGAGAAAGACATGACGAGCAAAGACTTCGAGCCGGACGTTAAAGTCCGCACCAGGGAGTACAAAATCGGCTGTGTCGGCGCCGGCATGATCATGGCCGAATGCCATCTTGCCGCTTACAAGGACGCCGGCTTTCCGGTGGTGGCGATCGCCTCGCGGACCAAAGCCAGTGCCGAGAAGGTCGCCAGGCGTTGGGAGATCCCGACCGTCCACGACACGCCGGAACAATTGATCGAGGACGAAAACGTCGAGATCATCGACCTTGCCTTTCCGCCGGACCAGCAGCCGGCGCTGATCCGCCATGCGCTGAAGCAGAAGCACATCAAGGCGGTCCTGGCGCAGAAGCCGCTGGCGCTGTCGCTCAAGGATGCGATCGAGTTGCGCGACGAGGCGGCCAAGGCGGGCAAGATCCTCTCGGTCAACCAGAACATGCGCTACGATCAGTCGATGCGCGTGCTGAAGCAGATCATGGACAGCGGCGCGCTCGGCGACATCGTCTTCGCGCAGATCGACATGCATGCGATCCCCCACTGGCAGACCTTCCTCGAGGACTACGACCGGCTGACGCTTGCCAATATGAGCGTCCACCATCTCGACGTGCTGCGTTTTCTGTTCGGCGATCCCGACGAGATCACGACGCTGACCCGCAAAGATCCGCGCACGCGCTTCGACCATTCGGACGGCATCACCGTTTCGACGCTGCGGTTCCCGTCCGGCGTCCTCGCCGTTTCGCTGGAGGATGTCTGGTCCGGTCCGCGCCAGGAGGGCTACAAGGACGACCAGCACATCAATTGGCGCGTCGACGGCACAAAGGGCGTCGCCAAGGGCACGATCGGCTGGCCGACGGGCGCTGCCTCGACGCTGACCTATGCTTCGACCGAGACCACCGGGGGCGAATGGATGACGCCCAACTGGGACACGATGTGGTTCCCGCATGCCTTCATCGGCGTGATGGAGCAGCTCCAGCACGCGGTGAAGACCGGCACGCCGCCGGCGCTGTCCGTCGCCGACAACATCAAGACCATGGCGCTGATCGAAGCCGGCTATCGCTCGATCGACGAGGGCCGCACGGTCAAGCTTTCCGAAATCTCGACGCACTCAATCAACTGAATCGCTTACAGGGAGGACTTCACATCATGATGCAGGCAGGTATTTTCACGGGCTATTTCCCGTACAGTCTCAAGGAAACCGCGCAGAAGATCCGCGCGCTCGATTTCAACACGGTGCAGCTCGACCTCCATTTTAAGGATGTTGACCTGTCGGCCGGGCAGATCACCAAGGAAAAGGCCCGGACTGTTCGCGACACCTTCCGCGACCAGAATCTGCCGGTGTGCTGCGTGTCAGGCTACACCAACATCATCCATCCGGACATAGGCGAGCGCGATAGGCGTGTCGGCTATCTCAAGGAGATCATCCGCAATGCGCGCGATTTCGGCTCGCCTTACGTGATCTCGGAAACCGGCACCTACAACACCGAGTCCGATTGGGTGCATCATCCCAAGAACAAGACCGAGGAAGGGTTCGAGGAATGCCGCAAGGTCATCGCCGACCTTGCCCAGACCGCATACGACCACGGCGCGGTCTTCCTGCTCGAAACCTATGTCAACAATGTCGTCGGCTCGGTCGAGGAGACGGTGAAGATGTTCGCGCAGGTCGACCATCCCGGCCTCGGCCTTTTGATGGACCCGACCAACTATTTCGAGACGCACAACATCGACCGCATGGACCAGATCCTGAACCAGGTATTCGACACGCTGACCGACAAGATCAGAATAGCCCATGCCAAGGACGTCAAGCGCTCGGGCGGTGACAAGTCGGAGAAGCACGCCGACATCGGCGACGAGGACGCGCTGGAGAGCCACACTTTCCGCGGTGTCGGCGAGATCGAGCTACCGGCGCCAGGCCTCGGTTCGCTGAACTACGACCTCTATCTCAGGCGGCTGGCCGAAAAGCACCCGAACATCCCGGTTATCATCGAGCATCTTTCGGAAGATGACGTGCCGCGCGCCAAGAAATTCCTCGACGGCAAGTTCCGCGCCAACGGGCTGTGACGGCACGGTTCGGCTACCAAAGAGGGAGGAAGAGAAATGTTGAAATTCGTGTCGAAAATCGCCGTTGCCGCGACCGTGCTCGCCGGCGTGACCATGGGCTCGGCGCTGGCGCAGGATGCTCAAAAGACGTTCTACCTGCTGTCGCATGGCGGCCCATCGGATGCCTTCTGGCTCGACTGGAATGCCGGCGCCACCAAGGCCTGCGACCAGCTCAAGGTGACCTGCAATATCTCCTTCAGCGGCGGCGACATGGCGGCGCAGAAGGAAGCGTTCAACTCGGCGCTCGCCGCCGAGCCCGACGGCATCGCCACCACCTCGGCGCAGCCAGGCCTGTGGACCGAGGAGGTCAAGGCGGCCAAGGCCGCCGGCATCCCGATCGTGTTCTTCAACACCGACGATCCGGCGACCGGACGGCAGGCCTATGTCGGCGCTGACCTCAAGGAGGCCGGCGCCATCTGGGCAAAATACCTGGTCGACCACAAGATGGTGAAGCAGGGCGACAAGGTGTTCCTGCCGGTCGAAGTGCCGGGAGCCAGCTACCAGCAGCTCGAGACCGAAGGCATCGCCAGCGTGTTCGATCCGCTCGGCATCAAATACGACGTCGTCGATTGCGGCACCGATCCGGCCGGTATCATCGCCAAGATGACCGACTATATGGTGGCCAACAATCCGCCGGCGATCATCGCGCTCGGCGATTCCGTGGCGGCCAGCATCAAGCAGGTGTTCGACGGCGCTGGCGTGCCGGCTGGCAAAATCCCGGTCGTCGGCTGGGGCAATTCGAAGGAAACAGCCGAATCCGTCAAGGCCGGGTTCGTCAACGCAGCGGCCTGGCAGTTCCCTTCGGCACAGGGCTTCATGCCGGTTGCATTGCTCGGGCTCGCCGCCTCGGGTGAGCCGATCGGCTACGACATCCACACGTTCAGCCTCTACGACGCCTCGAGCGTCGAACCGATCCTGAAACTCTACAACAAGTGATGGAAACTGACGCCCGCCGCGCAGGCGGCGGGCGTCACCCTGAGATATGGTCCAAGCAGTCATGACAATCGCCGCAGAAGAGGAAATGCCGCGCTCCAAACGCAGGTCGAGCCTGATCCGCTCGCCGCAATTCTCTTCGCTCGTCATCCTGATTGTCCTGCTGGCGGTGTTCGCCGTTGCCGATGCCAACTTCCTGTCGCCGCTCAACATCTCCAATATGATGGCGTTCCTGCCCGAACTCGGCATCATCGCGCTCGGCATGACGCTGCTTCTTACGGCGGGCGAGTTCGACCTTTCGGTCGGAGCCGTGTTCGGGTTGGCGCCGGTCGTGGTCATGCTTCTGGTGCAGAACGGCGGATTTGACATCGGCATCGCGCTGCTTGTCGGCCTGCTGCTCTGCATAGCGATCGGTGCGGTCAACGGGCTGATCGTCACCAAGATCGGCATCTCCTCCTTCCTGGTCACGCTGTCGATGCTGCTCGTGGTGCGCGGGGCTGCGCTCTACATCACGCAAGGCTTTCCGCTGAAATCCTGGGACCAGCCAGGCCTTTTCGTGACGCTGCTGGCCGGCAGCTTCAATATCGGAACGTTCCGTTTCTATACATCCTTGTGGTGGTTCATCGGCCTGTCGCTGCTGGCGATCTACGTCCTGCACTACGCCAAGCTCGGCAACTGGATAAGCGCCATCGGCTCGAACCGTAACGCTGCCGTGGCGCGCGGCGTGCCGGCCGATGCGGTCAAGGTCGGGCTGTTCATCCTGACGTCCGCGCTGGCCGGTCTCGCCGGCATGATCAGCGCGTTCCGCATCTCTGCCGCGTCACCGGTGGCCGGCACCGGCTATGAACTCGAAGTGATCGCTATGGTGGTGGTTGGCGGCACGGCGCTGACCGGCGGGCGCGGCACGATCCTGGGCACGATCGTCGGCGCGCTGATGCTGCGCAGCATCCGCAACGGCATCGTGCTGATCGGCGTGCCGGGGCTCGCCTACAACATCTTCGTCGGCGTCATCATCCTTGCCATGCTCATCCTGCACGCTTTGCTGCAGAAGAACGCCGCCAGGAGCTGACAATGGAAGTGCTTCGGTTGCAGAATCTGCAAAAGTCCTTCGGCAGCGTCCGCGCCCTGAAGAGCGCATCGTTCACACTCAATGAAGGTGAAGTGGTGGCCTTGCTCGGCGACAACGGCGCCGGCAAGTCCACCCTCATCAAGGCGATCTCCGGCGTGTTTCCCGTCGACCGCGGCGACATCTATGTGCGCGGCCAGAAAGTCTCGATCCGCTCGACGCGCGACGCGATGGATCTCGGCATCGAAACCATCCACCAGGACACGTCGCTGGCGCCGGACCTGAGCATCGCGCGCAATCTCTTTCTCGGTCGCGAGCCGGTCAATCTGAAATGGCTGGGCTTGTTCGCGCCGCTCGACCTCGCCAAGCTGCGCGACGCCGCCGCGGCTCTGCTGAAGCGCGTCGGTATTTCGAAAAAGCTCGACGCCGATGCGCTGGTCAGCACGCTTTCGGGCGGCGAGCGCCAGTCGATCGCCATTTCACGGGCGATGCAGTTCGCCGCCAAGGTCATCATCCTCGACGAGCCGACCAATAATCTCGGCGTCGAGGAAACACACGGCGTGCTGCGCTTCGTCAAGGAGGTGCGCGCGGCCGGCCATTCGGTGCTTTTGATCACCCACAACATCCATCACGTCTTTCAGGTCGCCGACCGCATTATCGTCATGCGCCGCGGCGAGATCGTTGCCGAGCAGACGGTCGCCGATACCGATCTGTTGACGGTGGAAAGCATCATTACCGGCGCCGATATGTCGGCCCTGCTCAAGGAGACGAGAGCGAAGTGAAGGAACTGGCCGTCACATGGTAGAGCTTTACGGCAAGACGCTGTCGCGCCGGCAGGTTTCGGAACGATCCGGCATGCTGTCGCAATTCGCCGGCGTGCGGCTGATGACGCTTGGCGACGGCGTGGAGCGCGGGATCCGCATGCTCGAATTCCGCACCGGCTCCGGCCTGCGTTTCACCGCGCTGGTCGATCGGGCGCTCGATATCGCCGATTGCGACTTCAAGGGCCAGGCGATCGGCTGGCATTCGCCGAGCGGCTTCCGCCATCCCGGTCTGCACGAGTACGAAGGTGAGGAGGGGTTGGCCTGGGCCCGGTCGTTTTCCGGCCTGCTGCTGACCTGTGGCCTCGACCATATCCTGTTCATGGATGAAGTGCCGGCCGACACCTACAATTATCCGCCGAAAAAGACGGTGCGCCATTCGCTGCATGGCCGCATCAGCACCATTCCGGCGCGCCTGACCGGTTACGGCGAGACCTGGGACGGCGACCGCTGCGTGCTGTGGGCCGAAGGCATCGTGCAGCAATCGACTGTGTTCGGCGAGGATCTGCATCTGCTGCGGCGGATCGAAGCCGATGTCGGCGGCAACGAGATCCGGCTTTGGGACCGGGTCGTCAATCACGGGTTCAGCCGGACGCCGCATATGTATTTTTACCACATCAATGTCGGCCATCCGCTGCTCGACGAGGGGTCTCGCTATCTGGCGCCGATCCGTGACGTTGTGTGGGCCGGGCATGCCGGCGAGCGCTACGAGGCGCAGAAGGTCGGCTACGGCACAGTGCCGGCGCCGCAATTGGGTTTCAAAGAGCAGGTCTGGCAGCACGAGCTTGGCGCTAACGGCGCCGGGGAAGTGCCGGTGGCGGTGGTCAACGACCGTCTTGGCCTTGGGCTGGAAGTCGTGACCCGCAAGGATCAGTTGCCTTGTGCCTATGAGTGGCAGAGTTTCCAGGCAGGGCACTATGCGCTGGGCATCGAGCCGTCGACGCATCATGTGCTCGGCAATCTGGCTGCGCGCGAACGCGGCGAGATGATCTGGCTGGAGCATGGCGAGAGCCGCTCCTACGATGCGGTGTTCCGGGTTCTCGATGGCACCGGCGACATCGCTGCCGCTGAAAGCCGGATCGCGGCGATCGCCCGGCAACCGCAACAGGATTATCCGCTGCCGTCGGGCAATTTTCCGGTGCTCGGAGGCAGGTCGCGATGATGGCGAAGAGGATGCGAAACACCAGTTGGGAGGCTGAGTCCGGTCGGAGCGGGGAGGGCTCTCGGGCCATCAGGATTTGGAGGTCACAATGGCTGGCACAGTGAAGCGCGACTACAGCCTGGTCGGCGAGAGCACACGCAGGGCGATCGAGACGGGGCTGGCTTCGGCCGAGTGGTATCACACCGACGTCTCCCGCAAGGCGATCAAGGAGTTGATGCAACGGTCGGATGGACCGGCGATCCGCGACACGATCATCTGGATCGTCGCCATCCTGGGTTCAGCTGCCGGCGGCATTTATTTCTGGGGCACCTGGTGGTGCGTGCCGTTCTTCTTCGTCTATGGCGTGCTCTACGGCTCCTCCAGCGACTCGCGCTGGCACGAATGTGGTCATGGCACTGCCTTCCGAACGCGCTGGATGAATGATGTGGTCTACCAGATCGCCAGCTTCATGCTGATGCGCAATCCGGTGACCTGGCGCTGGAGCCATGCCAGACACCACACCGATACGATCATCGTCGGACGCGATGCCGAGATTGCCGTGATGCGCCCGCCGGACCTCTTGCGTGCGGCGCTCGCTTTCACCGGTATCCTCGATTTTCGCTATTCGCTTCCGGCGCTGGTACGCCAAGCGTTCGGCAAGCTGACGCCCGACGAGAAAAGCTACGTCCCCGAGATGGAACAGCACAAGGCCGTCATCGCCGCGCGCTGGCATGTCGCCATCTATATCGCCACGATTGCGCTCGCCCTCACCATGCGGTCATGGGTGCCGCTGGTGCTCATCGGCGTGCCGCGCCTGTACGGCACCTGGCATATGGTGCTGACCGGCCTGCTGCAGCACATCGGCCTGGCCGACAATGTGGTCGACCACCGGCTCAACACCCGTACCGTGTACATGAACCCGATCAGCCGGTTCATCTACTGGAACATGAACTACCATGTGGAGCATCACATGTTCCCGATGGTGCCCTATCACGCGCTGCCCAGGCTGCACGAGTTGATCAAGCACGATCTGCCTGAGCCGAACCCGTCAATATGGCATGCTTATCGCGAGGTCTGGCCGGTCCTGCTCAGGCAGCTCAAGTACGAGGACTATTTCCTCAAGCGCGAGCTGCCGCCGACGGCGCGGCCCTATCGTGGCGAGTTCCACGGGGTGAACATGTCGGCGGCGGCGGAATAGACCCTGCGCACCGCCGCAATGCGGAAATTTCAGGAGAAATAGAGATGGCCGATTGGGTCGAAGCGTGCGCTGTGGACGATGTCGAAGAAGAGGATGTCATCCGCTTCGACCATAGCGGCCGCACCTTCGCGATCTACCGTTCCCCTGATGACGAATTCTTCGCCACAGACGGGTTTTGCACGCATGAGAAGGCCCACCTGGCCGACGGGCTTGTCATGGACGACATCATCGAGTGCCCGAAGCACAATGGCCGCTTCAATTACAAGACCGGCCAGGCCAAAGGGGCTCCCGTCTGCATCAATCTGCAGACCTATCCGGTCAAGATCGAAGCTGGCAAGGTGATGATCCAGATCTAGAGCATGATCCCGAACCGGAGGTCCGCGTCAGCGAAAAGTGGGAACCGGTTCTTGCTTCGCTGACCTTCGGTTCGGAAAAGATCATGCTAATCGAAACCTGACCCGCTTCAATACACGCAACAAAGGGACCAAAATCGATGACCCGTAAAAGACCCACGATCGCCGATCTGCGCGCCATGAAGGGCAAGCGGCAACTGACCATGCTGCGCGTGTTGACGATGGACGAGGCCGAAGCCGCCGAACGGGCGGGGATCGACATCGTCTCGGTGCCGCCGGAATTGGTGCTCAACCCGCAATATCGCGATGCCGCGCCCAGCCTGTTCACCATGCCGGGCGACAATTTCTACGAGATCGGCACGGCCGACGACTTTGTCCGCTGGGCGTTCCGGCTCTACAAGGCGAGTGCCGACGCGGTCTATTGCAGCGCCGGCTTTGCCACCGTTAAGCGCCTTGCCGACGACGCGATACCGGTGATCGGCCATGTCGGCCTGATCCCGTCGCGCGCCACCTGGACCGGCGGCTTCAAGGCCGTCGGCAAGACCGCCGACAGCGCCATGCAGATTTTCGAGGCAGTCAAGCAGTACGAGGCCGCAGGCGCGGTCGGCGCCGAGATCGAAGTGGTGCCGGTCGAGGTGGCCAAGGCGATTTCGGAGCGGACCTCGCTGATCATGCTGTCGATGGGGGCGGGCACCGGCTGCGACGCGCAATATTTGTTCGCCGACGATATCCTTGGCCAGAACCGTGGCCACATGCCTCGCCATTCCAAGGTCTACCGCAATTTCGCCGCCGAATATGACCGCCTGCAGGCGGAACGCGTGGCTGCTTTCTCCGAATATGTCGCCGACGTGAACAGCCTGGCCTATCCCGAAGACAAGCATGTGGTGCATATGGACCCGGACCAACTCGGTCTGTTCATGGAGAAAATCGACGCCGGATGAAACGCGTCAGCTAGGACCTGCTCGACAACATCGTCAGCCGGCAAATGCGACGGCCGGCGCTATGGCAGCCATGTTCCGGTAGCCAGCGCAGCGTAAAGCGCCTCCGCGTCAATACCTAGCGCTCTGTCTTCCTTGAGCGGCGCGACGAGGGCACGCACGGCTGCGTGAATTCCCGCTGTGCCCGGGGCCAGCGTCAGCCCGTCGCGCAAGTCTACGGCCTGTGCGGCCGCCATCAGTTCGAAGGCGATCAGTCGCTGCCACAGTACGATCATGTCGCCGCATTTCGAAACGGCCAGCGGAGCTTGCGTCGCATGGTCCTCGACACCCTCCGAGACCGGCAGGAAGTCGAGCATCACCGGGTTGGCCTTGTGGCGGATGGCGGCGAGAATGGCGGTCACTGTCTTTTGCAGCGGCACGAAGCCAGCCGAAGCGCCGCCGACCGGCGACAGGTATTTGGGCAGGCCGTTGCGGCCTGAGCTGGTGAGCTGGATGAAGCGGGCAGTACAAGCAGCCGCACATTGAGCGATGGCAAGGCCAAGCGTCTCGAAGGCAAGCGACAGCGACGGGGTGTGGAAATTGCCGGTCGACAGCACCATGGCGTCGTCGCCCAGCACCAGCGGGTTGTCGGCGGCGGCGTTGAGCTCGATCTCGACGGCTTGCCTGGCCTGATCGATTGCCTGTAGCAGCGCGCCATGGATCGACGGCATGCAGCGGATCGATAGGGGGTCCTGCAAGGTGGCCGGTGCCGGCGTCTCGTCGCGTGCCAGCAGATCGCGCAAGCCCTTTGCAGCCTGCTGCTGGCCAGCGGCCGGTCGCGCTGCCTGCAAGCGCGGATCGAGGATCGTCTGGTTGGCGCCGATACCTTCGATGGTCAGCGCACCCGCCTGCTGCTGTTGTGCGAAGGCGGACAATGCGTTGGCCACCGCTAGCGCCCCGCTGCCGGCGGACACCGCCGAGGCGCTAATCAGCGACAGCCCGTCCTTGGGAGCGAGGCTGACGGAGGCGAGGCGCGCCATTGCCAGCGCCTTGGCCGCCGGCATGCGGCGGCCTTGAAAGTCGGCTTCGCCGTCGCCGGTCAGCATGCGGCCGAGCGTTGCCATCAGCACCAGGTCGCTGTCGCCGATCGAGCCCAGCGACGGCATCACCGGATGCACGCCGGCATTGAGCGCGTCGATGAGTGCGACGAAGACCTCCAACGAAATGCCCGAACCGCCGGCCGAAAACATCGCCGCGCGGGCAAGCATCGTCGCGCGCACGATGTCTTGCGGCAGCGCGTCTCCCACCGCGCCGCTCCGGCCTTCCAGCAACTGGCGCTGGAAGGCGCTGGCGTCGCCGCTGACCGATACGCCGAGATTGGCGCCGAGCCCGGTGTTGAGCCCATAGATCGGCTGACCAGAAGCGGCGGCGCGGTCGAGCACCTTGCGCGCTCTGTCCAGCCTGTCGATGACAATGGATGCCACTTCCACCTTGCGTCCGTCGCGGGCAACCGCCGCGACATCCTCGACGCTAACGCCGGCTCCGGTGAGGACGAGCGCACTCATGCGAAACGCAGCCGCTGGCCGATGCCTTGCGCCTGCGCCTTGGCCAGCATCGCCTTACCCAGCGCGATATCGGAGAGCGACAGGCCGCGATGCCAGAACAGGATCGTTTCGTCGTCGCTCTGGCGCCCCGGCTTGAGGCCGGCGGCGATCTGGCCAAGTTCGGCGTGCAGCGTCTGCTCGCTCAGGCGTCCGGTCTCGACATGGGCGCGCAGCGAGCCGAATTTGCCGCCCTTGCACTGGCCCCAATCGTCGACGACGATCTTTGCCATGATGTCGGTCAACGACAGCTCCACCGCGCTCATCGTGCCGTAGGGCATCACCAGCCCGCCGGGCTTGATCCATGCGGTCTTCAGCAGCGGCTGCGGCTCCGGCAGCCGCGAGGCCTCGACGACGATGTCGGCGCCCTCGACGCAAGCGCGCCAGTCGGCGACCGCCGTGACCTTCTTGCCGAGATCGGCGGACAGCTTGGCGGCAAAGCTGTCGCGACTTTCCGGCCGGCGCGAATGCACGCGGATCTCGTCGAAGTCGAAGAGATGGTCGAGGAGGCGCACGTTCCAGTAGGCCGTGCCGCGCGCGCCGACATGGCCGAGAACCTTCGACGTTTTTTTCGCCAGATGTTTCGCGCCGATGGCGGTGACGGCACCGGTGCGCATGTCGGTGATCACGGTGGCGTCGAGGATGGCGCGCGGCGTGCCGGTGCGCGGATCGAACAGGTTGAGAATGCCGAATTCTGAAGGCAGGCCGTGCAGGTAGTTGTCCACATAATCTCCGACGATCTTGACTCCCGCCGCATCGAGCGGCGCGACGTAGCCGCGCAGGACGTTGAAATGGCCGTTGAAGGACGGGTCCGGCTCGAGATGGACGCGCGGCTCGATCACGGTCTGGCCGTTGCCCTGCGCCACCAGCCCGGCCTCGACCGCTTCGACGATTTCCGCGTCTGTCATATCAAGCGTTTCAATGTCGAGGGCGTTCAGATAGTCGATGTAGATGGGCTTCATGCGCAGATTGGTCCTGATGAAGAGGGGTTCTGGTCAGAAGAGGCGAAACGAAATCGCGAAGTGTCAAAGGCTGGTTCGATGGGGCCAGTCATCGCATAACAGGTCGCGATACGACACGAAAGTTTGTTGGTCCATGTCCTAGACGGTGCCGCCAAAATGCTGTTCAGACCGAAGCGTCTTCGATTTGCCGGACAATTGCCTGGTTCTCAGTGGCCGGGAAAAACTTTCTCGCACAGTTCTGCGCATGACCGCTATTCCCGAAAACAAAGCCTTGCCCGAACCGCTACGGCAGGCGCGGGGGCGCTGATCGTCGCCGTCGCCTTCTTCATGCAGCTTCTGGATTCGACGATCATCGCCTATGGCGTCTGTCCTGTGTCGGTGACAAAGAAAAACTATTTGCGCAGCCGTGCATTAGCGACGTCTGTTCGCACGAAGAATCAAACGTTTGACGTGAAGGAGCAAAGGGAAACGCCGCGCTACACCGGCCGATATACCTTCTCCGCCGTACTCCAGAAGATGTCGGCCTCTGCCGCCCCGCCATGTCTGCCCACCGCGTCGCGGTGCGCGTTGATCAGTTCGGCGTGGCTGGTCCATAGCTTTTCGATCGGGAAGTTCGAGCCGAACATCAGATGGTCGCTGCCGAGGATGTCGATCACGTTGTCGACGATATAGGCGACCAGCGCCGGGTCGTTGCGGTGGACGAAGGTGCCGAGGCCGGACAACTTGGCATAGAGGTTGGGCGCCGCCGACAGCGTGCGCAGCCCGGCCTTCCACGCCTCGGTCGTCTCCGGCTCCATGCCGGTCAGCATGCCGGCATGGGTCAGGACGAAATTGGTCTCAGGATTCTCGCAGACAAGCGTCAGCCCGTCCTTCATCTGGGCGGGGAAAAGCTGCAGATCGAAGGACAGGCCGTAGTCTTTCAGCCGCGCCACATTGGCCCGCACTTTCGGGTCGATCACCTGATCCGGTGCTGCGGCGAAGCGGAAGGCCGGCGTTTCGTGCCAGTGCAGCTGCATGCGCACACCGCGCAGCAGGGGGTACTTGATCAGCCGGTCGATCTGGGGCCTGATATCGTCCACTGTCATGTCGGCATAGCCGACGATGGCATGCGGCCAGCCGGTCTCGTCGGCTGTCTTCTGCAGGAAGGCGACCTCGGTCTCGAAATCCTCCTTGGCCCAGTTGGTCTGGACATAGACCGCCTTCTCGACGCCTGAGCCTTGCTGATCGGCCAGGAATTCCTCGATCGGATAGTCGCGGCGGATCGGTTCATAGGGTCCGAAGATCCGCGGCACCATCGGGCCGACCAGCCATGGCTGGTCCTTTTGGCGCCAGATGTGGAAGTGTGCGTCGATCGCCTTCTGCATCATGATACCCTTTTCCAGATGGCTGAGGCCGCCGGGGCAGGGCGGGCTAGCGACAGGATGAAATCGGTTAGATCGGCGATCGATGAGCCATCGACCAGATCGTCGAGCACAGGCAGGATGGCGCGAAGCGCTGCCGTGGCCGGCTGGAAACGCGGATCGCCGGCCAGCGGTGTCGCCAGCGAAAGCCGGAAGGCGCGGGCACTCAGCCGGCGCATCGCCGTTTCCAGCTCGGCATGGTCGCCGCGCTCCAGCGCATCCGACAGGATGATGACCGCCGCCCCGCGCGCGAAAGCGGAAAAGCGCGGCACCGACAGGAAGGCGAGCAGCGTCGGCCCCATGCGGGTGCCGCCATCCCAGTCGTCGACCAGTGCTGCCACGTGGGCTAGCGCCTGGTCGCGGTCGCGTATGCGCAACGCCGTCGTGATGCGGTTCAGCCGCGTGCCGAAGGTGAAAATTTCCGCCCGGTCCGCGCCTTGCACCGCGGCGTGCGCCAGTTTGAGATAGTCCGATGTATGCAGCTTCATCGAGCCCGAGACGTCGATCAGGATCAGCAGCTTGCGCGGCACGGTCTGCCGGCGGCGCAGCAACGGCGAGGGGACATCGCCATCGGCGCTAACGATTTCGCGGAGTGAACGGCGCAGATCGAGCTTGCCACGCACGTGCGTGCGCACGGTGCGAAAGGAGCGGCGGGCGGGCAAAGCGGTAGCGAGCTTGCGGCGGAAGGCGGCAAGCCCGTCGCCGTCGCGCCGGAAGTCGCGGGCGCTCAACTGTTCGGCGCCAGACGATAGCTCGCCGCCTTCCTCCTGGTGCGCCACCTCGATCTCTTCATCGCTGGTGCCGCCGTCGTCCTTGATGCGGGTTTCCTCGTCGGCCTCGCCCTCGACCACGGCCGCGGTGTTGCCGTAAAAATGGCTTTGGAAATGCGCCTCGAATTCGTCGCGGCGGTCCGGCGGCGGCGCCAGCGTGGCAAGCGCGGCTTCGTGGATATCGACCATCGAGCGCGGGCCAAGCAGCGTCACCGCCTGCATGAAGCCGGAGATTTGCTCTGGAGCGATCAAAAAGCCGAAGCGGCGCAGCAGCCGGCCAAAGCCGAGGAGAGGTGCAGCCGCCCGCGGCAAGGTCTCCTCTCCCCGTTCACGGGGAGAGGATGCCGGCAGGCAGGTGAGGGGCGGCGTCGACATTCGCGTTTGGCGCTGCCCCTCATCCGCCCCTTCGGGGCACCTTCTCCCCGTGAACGGGGCGAAGGGGTCGTTGACGCCACCCGTCACGCCAGTGCCTCCTCGACGATCCGGCCAAGCTCGGGGGCGATATAGGACAGGTCTTCCTCGTCCTTGATCAGCACGCCAATGGCGCGGCGGAACGCTTCCGGCCAAGGAGTGCCGCCCTTTTCGAGGATCGTCGCGGCGTTCGCCCATTCGACCGCTTCGGCGATGCCCGGCGGTTTGGCCAGCGGGCGGGCGCGGATATCGTGCACGGCAGAAGCCACCGCACGCGCCGTGGCCTCTGCGACGTCACCGGCACGGAGCATGATGATGGCGGCCTCGCGCTCGGCGTCAGGATAGGTGATCCAGTGATAGACGCAGCGGCGGCGCAGCGCCTCGGCCAACTCGCGCGTGCGGTTCGAAGTCAGGATGACGATCGGCTGCGCCTTGGCACGGATGGTGCCGCGCTCGGGAATGCTGATCTGGAAATCGGAAAGGAATTCCAAGAGCAGCGCTTCGAACTCATGATCCGAACGGTCAATCTCGTCGACCAGCAGCACGCGCTTTTCCGGGGCCTTCAGCACCTGCAGCAGCGGCCGCGCGATCAGGAAACGGTCGTCATAGATGTCGACCTCATGCTCGCCGGCGTGGCGGATGGCGAGCAGCTGGCGCTGATAGTTCCATTCGTAGAGCGCATGCGCGGCGTCGATGCCCTCATAGCATTGCAACCGCACCAGATCGCGCCCGAGCAGTTCGGCTGTCGCCTTCGCCGCCTCGGTCTTGCCGACGCCGGGCGCGCCTTCGAGCAGCAACGGCTTGCCCAGCCTTATCGCCAGGAAGACGGCAGTCGCCAGGCTTTCATCGGCCAGATAGTGCGAGGCGGCGAGGTGCGACGCCACCGCCTCCGGCGAGGTCGCGACAGTCTCGGCGCTTCTCTTGGGCATTTCCAGCACTCAGTTCGCGGCGCCGGCTTGCGCCTTCAGCGCGCGCAGGATGCGTTCCGGCGTGATCGGCAGCGCGTCGATGCGCACGCCGACTGCGTCGAAGACGGCATTGGCGACCGCAGGGATTTGGGGGTTGGCGCACATTTCGCCCGGCCCCTTGGCGCCGTACGGGCCGTCGGCCGATGGCCGTTCCAGCACGATGATCTCGGTTTGCGCAAGATCGCCCGGTCCCGGCATCAGATACTGGTTGAAGTCGATGCCGCCATGATCGCGATTGGGATAATATGGTTCGGTCGTCTCGTAGAGCGCATGGCTGATGCCCATCCACGAGCCGCCGACGAGCTGCTGCTCGACCATTTTCGGGTTCAGCGCGCGGCCGATCTCGAAGACGTTCTTGACGGTCAGCACGGTGACCTCGCCGGTCTCGTCGTCGACCTCGACCTCTGCCACCGTGCAGGCGTGGGCGTAGCAGGTCGACGGCTTCATCGCGCCGGTTTCTTTCTCGGGATAGGAGCGGGGGATCAAAAACATGCCGCGACCGGAAATCGAGCGGCCGCGCTTGAAGTGAGCCGACAGCGCGACATCGAAGATCGAAATCGATCTTTGCGGCGCGCCCTTGACCAGGATGTTGCCTTGGCCGTCGGTCTCGAGGTCCGACGCATTCACTTCCAATTCCTCGGCCGCCACTTCCAGCATCACCTGGCGGGCTTCCCTGGCCGCCTGGATAACGGCGTTGCCGGCGCGGTGGGTGCCGCGCGAGGCGAAGGTGCCCATGCAGTGCGGGCCGGTGTCGGTGTCGGCGGTATCGACGACGACGCGGTCGGTCGGCACGCCGATCGTCTCGGCGCAGATCTGCGCCATGATCTGCTTCATGCCCTGGCCGAGATCGACGCTCGACAGCGTCACCATGAAATTGCCGGTCGGTGTCGAATGGACCAGCGCCTGGGTCGGGTCGCCGCCGAGATTCATGCCGGTTGGATAGTTGATCGCGGCGACGCCGCGTCCACGCCTGATCGCCATCTCAAGCTCCCTTCGCGTAGGACGACATCGCCATGAACTTCTCCGCCACCGGCCAGTTGGCGGCGCGCGAGGCTTCCTGCATGCACTCGATCAGCGCAGCGCCCTCGGTCGGCTGGCGGTGTGCCTTCATGTCGCCGTCGCGATAGGCGTTAATGAAGCGGAATTCGAGCGGATCCATGCCGATCAGCCGGGCGAGCTTGTCCATCTGCACCTCCAGCGCGAAATCGCCGATGGTGACGCCGAAGCCGCGCATGGCGGAGGAGGGCGTGCGGTTGGTGTAGACGCAGTAGGTGTCGATCCAGACATTCGGGATCGTATAGGGGCCGGGATAGTGGCCAGCGCCTTTCTGCGAGCCATAGGGCGAGTGGCGCGAATAGGCGCCGGCATCGGTGTAGCCGGTGACCTTGCGGGCGACGATACGGCCGTCCTTCATGACGCCGTCCTTGATGACGACCTTTTCGGCGGCGCGCGGCGAGGAGATCTGCATCTCCTCCTCGCGGCTGTAGATGAAGGAGACCGGCCGCCCGGTCAGCTTGGCGCCGAGGATGGCGATCGGCTCGACGATGACGTCGACCTTGCCGCCAAAACCGCCGCCGACGGTGCCGCCGACGAAATGCAGCCTGTTGCCAGGCATCTGCAGGATGATCGAGGCGTTGTCGAGGGTGAAGAACATCGCCTGCGTGTTGGTGTAGCAGGTGAAGCGGTCATTGCCCTCCGGCGCGACGATACAGCCGGTCGTCTCGGTCGGCGCGTGTTCGATCGGCGAGGATTGGTAGGTCTGTTCGAGCACGTGATCGGCCCCGGCGAAGCCGGCCTCGACATCGCCGAAGCGCACCTTGCGGCATTCGCCGCTGTCATAGAGGTAATAGTTCCGGCCGTGATATTCGTTCACTATCGGCGCGCCGGGCTTCAGCGCCTCCGCCATGTCGAAGACTGCCGGCAGCACCTCGTAATCGACCTTGACCTTGGCCGCCGCTTCCTGCGCGGCACGCTCGGTCTCGGCCAGCACCGCCACCACGGCCTCGCCTTTCCAGCGCACCTTGCCGTCGGCCAGAACCGTCTCGTCTTCCGGCCCGATCTGGATCAGGATCAGGATGGTGTAGACATTGTGCGGCACATCCTTGGCGGTCAGCACCTTGACGACGCCCGGATGTTTCTCGGCCTCTGAAGTGTCGATGCTGCTGATGCGGGCGTGATGATGCGGGCTGCGCACCATCTTCAGATGCAGCATGCCGGGAAAATTGCGGTCGGCGAAATAGGCGGTCTTGCCGGTGACGTGACTGGGGGAATCCGAGCGCGGCCTGGGCTGGCCGATCTCGTGCAGATCGTCCTTGCGCTGGTCGGCGAAGTAGCTCTTGCGGAGTTCCATCTTTTTGACTCCCCTCAAGCCGCGTTCTGCGAATTGGATCGCGCGGCGGTCAGCACAGCCTGGATGATCGGCTCGTAGCCGGTGCAGCGGCAGATATTGCCCGACAGCGCCTCGACCACCTCGTCGCGGCTGGGGTTCGGCGTGTGGTCGAGCAGCACCTTGGCGGCCATGATCATGCCCGTCGTGCAGAAGCCGCATTGGGTGGCGAAGGCGTCGAGGAAGGCCCGCTGCAGCGGATGCAGAACGCCGCCTTCCGAAAGCCCCGATGTCGTGGTGATGGCCGCACCGTTGCAGGTTTCGGCCAGCGTCAGGCAGGAGAGCCGGAGCTCACCGTCGATGATGACCGAGCAGGCGCCGCATGTGCCTTGATGGCAGCCGCCTTTCGGTGAGGTGTCGCCGATCTTGTCGCGCAGTGCGTTGAGCAGCGTCGTGCCGCTATCGATGAATTCGGCCTTCTCCGCGCCGTTGAGCGTGAGCTGAACCGGGACCTTTGCCATGTTTCCTCCTTGCGCGCCTGCTCCCGGGCAAGCGCGCTCCCTGGATGTTTCAGCCGAGTAGCAGCCGGCCGAGATGGACCGGCAGGACTTCGTTGCGATACCAGGCACTGGCGATCGGATCGGTAACAGGCGAGGTGCCGTCGCCGGCCGCAGCAAGCGCCGGCGCGATGCCATCGCAGGTGAGCGTCCTGCCGAACAGCGCCTTCTCCGCCGCCGTCGCACGCATCGGCCGGTCGGCCATGCAGCCAAGCGATATCCGTGCCGAAGACACGGTTCCGTCCGGTGCCTGTTCCAACACGGCGGCGATGCTCAGCACCGAGACGCCCTTCGGCTTGATCCTCGACACTTTCAAGAAGCGAAAGCCTTCCGCCGGAAGCGTAAATCCAACTGCGGTGATGATGGCGTGGTTGCTTTCGCGTTTTGCCAGGAAGGTTTCGATCGGTAGCTCGCCGTCGTCGATATTAACGGTTGCGTCCAGTGCCAGCAGCGCCACGGTGAAGTCGCCATAGGGCGCCGGGGCGAAGAGATTGCCGCCGACGGTCGCCATGTTGCGGATCGCCGGGCCGCCGACGGCGCGCGCCGCGTGGCTGAGGGAAGACAGATCCGGGTGACGGGCGATCGCCGCCATGGTCACTGAAGCGCCGATGCGGACCTTGCCGCCGGAAACGGTGATCGCCGACAGCGCCGGGTCGGTCGACCTGATTAGGCTGGAGACCGAGACATCGCCTTCATTGGCGGCGCGCACGACCAGCGTGCCGCCGCCGAGATATCGGGTACCGGCGGCTTTCAGCGCCGCATTCGCGTCCTTGAGCGTCGAGAAAGTCTGCAGTGCAAGCGCCATGGAACGGTCCCTTTGCTCAACTTTGGCCAGCGAAATGACTTTTCAAAGCGTTGAAGCCGCCTTGGAAGACGTTGTCGCCCATGCCCTCGGCCAGCTTGTCGGCTTCTTCCGGGGGAGCGTCGAAGCTGGCGGTCCATTCGGCATAGGTGCGGTCGCCATCGGTCACCCGCCGCAGCTGCAGCGTCGCCTTGTGGTTGGTCAGCGGCTGCGGTGTCTCCAGGATGGAGTAGCTGACGAGGAAATTGCCGTCGGAGAAGTCGAGCAGCTTTTCGCGGATGCGGGCGCCGCTGGCGAGCTGAAAGTTGCGCACGCAGCCGATCGTGCCGGGATCCTTGCCGTCCTCGATATGGCTTTCGACCATACGCGGATGCCAGCTCGGCAGGCCGTTGAAGTCGCGTATGCGCGCCCAAACCTTTTCGACGGGCGCGTCGATGACGCTGGAGATGGTAACTTTCGCCATATGGTCGTTCCCTTGCAAGCATGTATGTCGCGAGGGTAGGACGGCGGGCCCGGCGGCGCTTATCAATACGTCTTGAACGCCTATCAAATAGTCTGAAAAACGGCTGCCAGGCGGCTCAGGAAATGGCCCGCGCCGCCTCGCGATAGAGTGTCGGCGGAACGCCGACATGATCGCGGAAGAAGCGTGAGAAATTGCCCTGGGTGGTGAAGCCGAGATTGCAGGCGACCGAGATCAGCGGCTCCTGCGACCACTGCAACTGCCGCACGGCTTCCTCCATGCGCAGCGTGTTCCAGTAGACGTTGGGCGTCAGATTGGTCTGCTCCTTGAACAGCGCGAAGAAATGCGGCCGCGAAAGGCCGACGCTGCGTGCCACATCGTCGAAGCAGATACGCTCGCAGACATTGGCCTTCATCAGCTGGATCGCCTTGCGGACACGGAAATCCTGCATGGTGTGGACGCGGGCGCGTGCTACTTGCGGTGCCGAGGCGTCGGCGGCGTCGAGCACGCTGTCGATGAAGCGCTCGATCTCGTAATTGGCGATGTCGTCGATGCTCTCATTGTCGCTGAGATGGTCGAGAAGGTTGGCTGCCGCCTTGTACAGCCAGGGCTCCAGCGTGATCGCCGGTGCTGAAAATAGCGGCGCGGAAGACGGCAGGTCGCGACGCCGGCGCGCCCAGTCCGGATCGATGTAGAAGGCGAGGAACAAGCCGGGCCGGCCGTCGCTGGACAAAGCGTGGCTGTGCGGCTGGAAGGAATTGATGCCGGCGGCGGTGCCGGGCCCAAGCCGCACCGTTTCGCGACCGATGGTCATCTCGCCGGCCGTGCCTTCCAGCCAGATGATGATATGCGCCTCGACATGGGCATGGGTGACGAAGTCGCTGGCGACGTTCAGGACAGAGACATGTCCGAACCGGCCCCAGTAGAGCCTGATCGCTTCCGTCATGGGTATATCCTCCCGCAGGCGACTGGCCTCCCTTCGCCTGCAATTGGGATAGTGCGGCTCAGTCCGGGCCTGCGTCAAGGCACATGCGCACGCCTGGGGCCCGTCATGGGCCGTACCGGCCGATTTTCAGACTGAGCGATAGCAAGGGAAACGAATAGCGTTCGTCACCCCCCGGTCTATTCGTTGCGCCTGAAATTGCGGAGCCGGTCGAACAGGACCGCCAGCAGAATGGCGCCGCCGATGAACACGCCTTGCCAGAAGGCATTGATGCCGAGCAGGCCGAGACTGTTGCGGATCACTTCGATCAGCGCCGCGCCAACGACGGCGCCAAAGGCCGTGCCCATGCCGCCGGCCAGGTTGGCGCCACCGATGACGGTCGCGGCGATGACCTGAAGCTCCATGCCGTTGCCGAGATTGGTGGTGACGGCGCCAAGCCAGCCGGTCTGGATGATGCCGGCGATACCGGCCGCCAGCGCCGAGATCATATAGACCGCGACCTTGATCTGGCGCACCGGAACGCCGGTCAGCGTCGCCGCATGCTCGTTGCCGCCGATGGCGAAGATGTGCCGGCCGAATTTCGTCCAGCGCAGGACGAAGCCGGTGATCAGTGCCAGCACGATCGTGTAGAGCACCGGATTGGCGATGCCGAACACAAAGGCGCCGCCGCCCAGCGCCAGAAGCTTGTCGTGATCCGGCCCGAACTGGAAGACGACGGTGTTGTTGGAGGCGACCATGGCAAGGCTGCGCGCAATCGACAGCATGCCGAGCGTCACCACGAAGGGCGGAAAGCCGAGATAGGCTATCAAGATACCGTTGAAGGCGCCGATGATCAGCGCTGTCGCGATTGCAGCGGCAATGCCGATCTCGATGCCGTAGCCGGCATGCATGGTCACCGCCAGCACCATCGAACACAGGCAAAGCACCGAACCGACCGAAAGGTCGATGCCGCCGGTGATGATGACGAAGGTCATGCCCAGCGCGACGATGGCGACGAAGGTGACGTTACGGGTGATGTTGTAGAGGTTCTTCGTCGTGGCGAAGGAATCCGTGGCGACGGACAGGAACAGACAGGCGAGGATGACCGCGATCACCACCCAGAAAGTCTGGCTGGCAAACACCCTGGTCAGCAAAGTGTGCTGTTTCTGCGCGATCGTCTGGTCAAGAGTTACTGCCATCGTCGACCTTTATCTGCTTGCGTGGTGAACCGCTGACATCAAACCTGTTCGATGGCGCCGGTGATGAGCCCGGTGACTTCCTCGGGCGAACTCGACGCGATCGTCTTGTCGGCAACCTTGCGGCCGCGCCGCATCACGATGACGCGGTCGGCCACGTCAAAGACGTCGGGCATGCGGTGACTGATCAGCACGACCGCTATGCCCTGGTCGCGCAAATGGCGGATCAGGTTCAGCACCTCGGCGACCTGGCGAACCGAGATCGCCGCCGTCGGCTCGTCCATCAGCACGATCTTGGCTTGCGAAAGCATGGTGCGGGCGATCGCCACCGCTTGCCGCTGGCCGCCCGACATCTGCTTGACCAAGTCGCGCGGGCGGGTTTCGGATTTCAGCACGGCAAAAATCTGGCCGGCGCGCTTGTACATCGCGGCATAGTCGAGGATGCGAAACGGCCCGACGCCGCGGCGCAGCTCGCGCCCGAGATAGACGTTGGCGGCGGCCGTCAGATTGTTGCACAGCGCCAGATCCTGATGGACGATCTCGATGCCGTGCTGGCGCGCCTCCACCGGCTTGTGCAGGATCAGCTCCTTGCCGTCCATCTGCATCGTGCCGTGGCTCGGGCGGAAATTGCCGGCGATCATCTTGACCAGCGTCGACTTGCCGGCGCCGTTATCGCCCATCAGGCCGACCACCTGTCCGGCCTCGATCGACAGCGAAACGTCGTTGACGGCCTGGATGGCGCCGAAATGTTTCGAGATGTTGGCGAGTTCGAGAACCGACACCAGACTGCTTCCTCCCCGTGCTTCCGGCCAGCGGTTCTGCCGCTGCCTCGCTCTTCCCAGCTCCTCCCGGGAGCAGCGCTTTCGCCCATTTACGCACATGCCCCCTTGCCGTCAACAGCGGCTTCTTTCGAAAAATCCGTTTTGTAGGACAAATAGCAATTGACGTTGGTCGCAAGCCGATATTAGCTAAGCGTCGGAGGAGATTATGCCGATCTCCTGTTCCGGTGCGCCGGCGGAATCGGCGGAGGGTTTATCGGTCGAGGATCTGGCAGCGTCCGTACCGCGCTGGTCTGCGGCTGCATCTGGAAATACTTATCGGCCCGGCTTGGCGACAAGAGCGCTCGCGAAACGAACCTCTGTCATCGCGCATCCGGGCTGGTCTGTGTGGCGGGCACGCCGTGTCCGTCTGTTTCAAGGGAGGACTGAAATGAGGAAATCACTATTGCTCGCTGCCGTCGCCATGCTGGCGTTGGGCGCCGGGCCGGCTATGGCCAAGAAACAGCTCGTCATCGTGGTGAAGGGGCTCGACAATCCGTTCTTCGAGGCCATCAACCAGGGTTGCCAGAAATGGAACTCGGAAAACGCCAACTCGGAGTATGAATGCTTCTACACCGGCCCGGCGTCGACCTCGGATGAGGCCGGCGAAGCCCAGATCGTTCAGGACATGCTGAGCAAGCCGGACACAGTGGCGATGGCCATTTCGCCGTCCAACGCGCCGCTGATCGCGCAAACGATCAAAAGCGCCAATCCGTCGATCCCGATCATGACGCTCGACGCCGACCTCAGCAAGGAAGATGCGGCGCTGCGCAAGACCTATCTCGGCACCGACAACTACCTGATGGGCTACAAGATCGGTGAGTACATCAAGAAGGGCAAGCCGGAGGGTGGCAAGATCTGCACCATTGAGGGCAATCCGGCGGCTGACAATATCCTGCGGCGCGCCCAGGGCATGCGCGACGCGCTTTCCGGCCAGAAGGATCTCCCGGCGCTCGCCGGCGAGGGCGGCTGGACCGAGGTCGCCGGCTGCCCGGTGTTCACCAATGACGACGGCGCCAAGGGCGTGCAGGCGATGACCGATATCCTCGCCGCCAATCCCGATCTCGACGCTTTCGGCATCATGGGCGGCTGGCCGCTGTTCGGCGCGCCGCAGCCCTATCGCGACTTGTTCAAGCCGATGGCCGATAAGATCGCCAAGAACGAGTTCGTCATCGGTGCGGCCGATACGATCGGTGACGAGGTGGCCATTGCCAAGGAGGGTCTGGTGACCGCACTGGTCGGCCAGCGGCCGTTCGAGATGGGCTACAAGGCACCTTCGGTGATGATCGACCTGATCGAAGGCAAGCCCGTCGCCGATCCGGTCTTCACCGGTCTCGACGAGTGCACCAAGGACACGGTCGATACCTGCATCCAGAAGTAGGTTCGCAGTTTTCGGGGCGTCCGATCGACGGACGCCCCGTCACACCGGTTCACGAAAACGTACGAGGTGACAGTGCTGGGGCGATAAGCTCCTGCTTTGTCGCGCCTTGAGTTCAGCCTGTGCCGGGGAACATGGATGTCGGACGCAAGAACGAGGAAGCGACCCACCAACGTCAAGGCACCGGCTGCCCGTCCGGCCAGCGCGCGCCGTGCCGACGCGGCGCTGATCCCCGGATCGAGCGTGCATGCGTCGCTGGCCAACGAGATCGGCCTCAGGATCGTGCGCGGCGACTATCCGCCGGGAGCCATCCTGCCCAACGAGGCCAAATGGTCCGAGACCTTCAACGTCAGCCGCTCGGCGGTTCGCGAGGCGATCAAGATGCTGATGGCCAAGAGCCTGCTGGCTTCACGCCCCAAGATCGGCAGCTGGGTCGAGCCGAAGGAGCGCTGGAACCTGCTCGATCGCGACGTGCTGGCCTGGTACGCGACGTCGCCCGACCGCGAAGTGTTCCTCAGAACCGTGCAGGAGTTCCGTCATATTATCGAGCCGGAAGCCAGCGCCTTTGCCGCGATCCGGCGTAGCGACGAGCAGATGGCCGAGATCAGCCAGGCCTGCCGTGAGATGGGGGAGGCGGCGACGCTGCCCGAGCGCACCCGCGCCGACACGCGTTTTCATCTCGCCATCCTGCGGGCCTCGGGCAACGACCTCCTGGTACCGCTCGGCGTGCTGATCGAATCGGCGCTCGACCACCTCTTCGTTTTTGTCACGCGCGAAACCAGCGACCAGCCTCGGGCGCAGGCGCTGCATGAGGCGATCGAGAAGAACATCCGGCTCCAGCGGCCGGCTGCAGCCCGTACCGCAGTGCACAGACTGCTCGCCAATACCGACGACGTTATCGGGCGGTCGCGGCGCTGATTCATGCCCAACGTTGGCGCTGCCCCTTATCCGGCTGCCGCCGGGGAGAAGGGTCTGGCCGCAAACAGTCGGCGAATGCGTCCTTCTCCCCGTCACTATACCGGGAGAAGTGCCCGGTAGCGGTGCCAGGCTTGATCAAAAACGGCGGGCGGCAGCCTCAAGTCGTCTGTTTCTTCCCATCTTTCGTCGGTGTCAGGTCGACGCCGTTGACCTTGCCGATATGCGTCGCCAGCATCGGCACATATTGATCGGCCGGCCCAGCGGCGAATGCGCCGGCGAATGCGTTCTTCGTGGCATTGCCAAGCGGGTTGGCGATGCCGGCAGCACCCGCCATCGATTCGAGATAGGTGAGGTCCTTGAAGGCGTTGGCGATGGTGAATTTGTGCGCATCGCGGTCGCCTTCCAGCGTCCAGCGCATGAAGGTCTGGTAGAAGCCGCAATCCATGCGGCCGTTGCGGATGACGCTGTCGAAACGCGGCGGCGAGATGCCGACCTTCTCAGCCAGCGCCAGCGCCTCGGAATAGATCGCCGCATAACCCAGCGAAATAAAATTGTTGAGCAGCTTCATGCGGTGGCCGTCGCCGGTGTCGCCGATATGGACGATACGTCCGGCCCAGGTGTCGAGCACCGGCTTTAGCCGGGCAAAGACCGCGTCCGACGCGCCGACCATGGCGTCGAGCGTGCCTTCCCACGCCTCCTTCGGCGTGCGGCTCAGCGGGGCATCGACATAGTCGACGCCGAGCGGCTTGAGTTCGGCGGCAAGCGTTACCGTCGAGGTGGGATCCGAGGTCGAGCAATCGACGACCGCCGAACCCTTCTTCAGGCCTTCTTTGAGGCCGCCTGGCCCGCGGATGATAGCTTCAACCTCGCGCGAGCCGGTGACGCAGATGAAGACGATATCAGATGCCGCCGCAACGTCGCGCGAGGTCGCGGCTTCCTTCGCACCCCGGCCGAGCAGGTCTTCCGCCGGAGCACGGTTCTTTCGCCCGAGAAACGTCAGGGAATAGCCCTTATCGATGATGTTCTTCGCGATCCCGTGCCCCATCAAGCCAAGTCCGATGAAGCCGATCTTTTCGCTCGCGGCAGTCGTGTTCATGTCGTGTCGTCCTGTGTTGCTGATATCCGATGACGGCGCTGCACTTTGGCAGGCGAATTGTTGAAGCGGGTTTTTGCCGCAGGCGGTTGGCAGGCGATTGCGGAATGCCATATTGTCTGACAATACACATGAATTCCAGGGAATGTGGAG
This sequence comes from Mesorhizobium sp. M5C.F.Ca.ET.164.01.1.1, assembly GCF_004792125.1. Classification (NCBI taxonomy): domain Bacteria; kingdom Pseudomonadati; phylum Pseudomonadota; class Alphaproteobacteria; order Hyphomicrobiales; family Phyllobacteriaceae; genus Mesorhizobium; species Mesorhizobium sp. M5C.F.Ca.ET.164.01.1.1. The sequence continues at coordinate 3,154,390 of NZ_SRTG01000001.1, forward strand.
AGCAAAATGACGAAGCGGATCATGTTTACCGGCGGCAGCGGCAAGGCCGGGCGTCATGTCGTGCAGTATCTGGTCGAGCAGGGATGCCAGGTGCTCAACATCGACACCAAGCCGCTCGACAATCCCAAGGTGCGCACGCTGATCACCGACATCACCGACAGCGGGCAGGTGTTCAATGCGCTGTCGAGCTATATGGGCCTGCATGAATTCGACCCGTCGCTGCGCGCGCAGCCGGTCGATGCTGTGGTGCACTTCGCGGCAGTCCCGCGCATCATGATCACGCCCGACAACGAGGTGTTCCGCATCAACGCTCTCGGCACCTACAATGTCATTGAGGCGGCAGTGAAGCTCGGCATCCGCAAGGTGGTGATCGCTTCCAGCGAGACGACCTATGGGCTGGTCTTCGCCAACGAGCCGCGCGATCCGACACATTTCCCGCTTGACGAGGCGTACGATGTCGATCCGATGGATAGCTACGCGCTGTCGAAGATCGTCAACGAGAAGACGGCGCGCGCCTTCGCGCTGCGCAGCGGCATGGACATCTATGCCTTGCGCATCGGCAACGTCATCGAGCCACATGAATATTCGCTGTTCCCGAAATGGTTCGCCGATCCGGGTTTCCGCAAGCGGATCGCCTGGAGCTACATCGACGCGCGCGACCTCGGCCAGATCACGCTGTGCGCCATCGAAAAGGACGGGCTCGGCTATCAGGTGTTCAACGCCGCCAATGACGACACCTCGTCCGATCTGCCGACGGCTGAACTCTTGAAGCGGTTTTATCCCGGCGTGCCGGTCAAGGTTGAGCTCGGCGAATACGAGACGCTGCTTTCGAACCGCAAGGCGCGGGATGTGCTCGGGTTCCGCCCGGAACACAGCTGGCGGAAATACGTCAAGGCGGCATGACGGGGTCGATGCATCCGGACTGATCTGTGCAAGGCGGCCGGGTTTCCAACCCGGCGCCTTTTCCCGTGCTTGACAGCTTTCGGAATCCGGACTTTGTGAGCACATGCGGGACGGCAAGCCGAATAAGGGAAAAACACGGGCCAAGGCGGCGGCCGCCGAGCGCGCGGCAGTCGTTCGCCGTGCCGATGCGGCGCGGATGCCTGGATCGAGCGTGCATGCGTCGCTGGCCAATGAGATTGGTCTCAGGATCGTGCGCGGCGACTATCCGCCGGGCACCATCCTGCCCAATGAAGCGAAATGGTCGGAGACCTTCGACGTCAGTCGCTCGGCGGTGCGCGAAGCGATCAAGATGCTGATGGCCAAGAGCCTGCTGGCCTCGCGCCCGAAGATCGGCAGCTGGGTCGAACCAAAAGAGCGCTGGAACCTGCTCGATCGCGACGTGCTGGCCTGGTACGCGACATCGCCCGACCGCGAGGTGTTCCTGAAAACGGTGCAGGAATTCCGCCACATCATCGAGCCGGAAGCGACCGCCTTTGCCGCGATGCGGCGCACAGACGAGCAGATGGCCGAGATCAGCCAAGCCTGCCGGGAGATGGGCCAAGCGACGACGCTGCAGGAGCGCACACGTGCCGACACCCGTTTTCACCTCGCCATCCTGCGCGCCTCGGGCAACGACCTCCTTGTGCCGCTCGGCGTGCTGATCGAATCGGCATTCGATCATCTGTTCGCCTATACGACGCGGGAACTGGACGATTTGCAGCACGCCCAGAAGCTGCACGAGGCGATCGAAAGGAACATCCGCCTGCAGCGGCCGGATGCGGCGCGCAACGCGGTCCGCAAGCTGTTGGCCAACACCGACGGCGTCATCAAGTCGAGGTAATTCGATCCTCTAATCTTCTCTCGGGCGACCAAAGGCGGCGCGCAGTTCGTCCTTGGCATCCTCCAGCACTTTCTTCTGCTTGGCCGGCAGGTTCTTGCCGGCACGGTTGATGTAGAAATTCAGCATCGACATGGCAGACTGGAACGGCTCGGCCTTGCGCCGGTCGCTGTGCTCGGCCGATCGCTTCAGCGAGGCTGCGATCTTCTTGGGGTCGTGTGATTCGAAGATATGTTCCTCGAGGTCCAGCGCATCGCTGTGCTCGGTCACCTCGGCCGACCATTTCCTTTTCGCGGTCATAACAAACTCCTTCCATTGGTGCGTTGATGGAAAACTCCGGGACGGCAGCCCCTGTTCCACCTCAGCTTACATCCCTGGAACCACGGATTTGAGGGATGTGGCGCTGCACGGCGTCGCCAATGTGCCGGTAGTGATGTCGAACCGGTCGATTTCGCAGAACCCCGACAGGAAACGCCTTGACCACAACCGTCTCCAGCCAGGCAAGCAGCCCCGGCATCGACAGCGCCTATGCCTGGATGCGGCTCGGCATTTCGGTGCTGCTGGCGACCATCGGCGGCGTCGGCATGTGGGCGGTGGTCGTGGTGCTGCCCGCCGTGCAGGCCGAATTCGGCGTCGATCGCGCCGCCGCGTCGATGCCCTATACCGCGACCATGGTCGGCTTCGCAGCCGGAAATGTGCTGGTCGGCCGCGCCATCGACCGCATGGGCTACTGGATCCCGGCGCTCATTGCCTCGGTGGCGCTCGGCGCCGGTTTCCTGCTGGCGTCGCTGACCACTTCGATCCTGCAGTTCACCCTTGTCCAGGGGCTTTTGATCGGCGTCGGCACGTCGGCGATTTTCGGGCCGCTGATCGCCGACATCTCGCACTGGTTCAACCGCCGCCGCGGCGTCGCGGTGACGGCTGCCGCCGCCGGCAACTATCTCGCCGGGGCGATCTGGCCGTTGGCGATGCCCTTTGTCATGCAGGCCGAAGGCTGGCGTTTCACCTATGCCGCGATCGGCATCGTCTGCCTCGCGACCATGGTACCGCTGATCCTGCTGCTCAGGCGTGGCGCACCACGTGCCGCCGCTCCCGGTTCGCCCGGCAGCCGGCCCGTCCAGCCGATCTCATTGTCACCGGCAGCCCTGCAGGTGCTGCTCGTCGTCGCCGGCCTTGGCTGCTGCGTGGCGATGTCGATGCCTCAGGTCCATATCGTCGCCTATTGCATGGACCTCGGCTACGGCGTTGCGCGAGGCGCCGACATGCTGTCGATCATGCTGGCGGCGGGAGTCGTCAGCCGGCTGGCGTCCGGTTTGCTTGCCGATCGCATTGGCGGCGTGAAAACCCTGCTGATCGGCTCGGTGCTGCAAGCCCTGTCGCTGTTGTTCTATATCCCCTTCGACGGGCTCGCGTCGCTTTACGTCGTCTCGCTGGTTTTCGGCCTGTCGCAGGGCGGCATCGTGCCTTGCTATGCCATCATCGTGCGCGAATATATGCCCGCCAAAGAGGCCGGCCAACGCGTCGGCATCGTCATGATGGCGACTATCTTCGGCATGGCGGTCGGCGGCTGGATGTCGGGCTGGATCTACGATCTGACCGGCTCCTACGCCGCCGCATTCCTCAACGGCATTGCCTGGAACCTGCTGAACATAGCGGCCATGGTGCTGCTGCTGTGGAAGGCGCGGCGCAGCGCCGCGGCGATGGCCTGAGCACTGACCCCGCTGGCGGGTGGTGTCCGAGTTTGCTCACGACCCCGAGCGGAATGACATTGCGCAATCGTTGGTAGCAAGACCGGCGGTGGCTCCTGTGCCGCGGATGCCGGTCCATGTTCCTGCTTGACTTATACATATCTCGGCGGTTATTGGATTTATCAAATAGCCAGCGAGTTATCGATTGCCATGTCGCAGCCCCACGAGATCCTCTTCAGAACGCTTGCCGATCCGACCCGACGGGCCATTTTCGAGCGACTGTGTCGCTACGGAGACCAGACAGTCGCGGCCCTGACCGCTCGGGCCGGGGTGTCGCAACCGGCCGTGTCAAAGCATCTTGGGGTCCTGAAGCAGGCCGGGTTGGTGCGCGACCGCCACGAAGGCCGCAACACGCACTATAGCGCGGAGCTCGGCGCCTTGGCGCCGCTGATCGACTGGACAAACCAAATGGCTGGGTTCTGGCAAAGCCGGTTCGACAACCTCGAAGATTTGCTCAAAAGGATGGACCAATGACCAATACTGAGACCGAAACGCGCGCCGTCATTGTCGAACGGGAGGTCGCTTTTCCGCCGGAAAAGATCTGGCGCGCGCTCACGCAATCACACCTGATCGAGGAGTGGCTGATGAAGAACGATTTCAAGCCAGACGAGGGGCACCGTTTCAATCTCAGTGCAGATTGGGGGGCGGTCGACTGCCAGGTCCAGGCAGTCGAACCCAACAAGACGCTGTCTTACACGTGGGATACCAAGGATCTCAAAAGTGTCGTCACGTGGACGCTCACCCCTACGAGCACGGGGACCCATCTGCGCATGGAGCAGTTGGGCTTCCGGCCGGATCAGCATCAGTACTACCAGGGTGCCCAATATGGGTGGCAGCGGTTCTTTGCGAACCTGGAGCAGGTCCTGGCGCGGATAGAGTAAGGCGTGCCGGCGCCAACGGGCAATGGCCAACAAGACGTCATCAAATCAAACAAGCTTGCAAGAAGGCTGGCGCCAAGCGGGTCGCCCGATCCGCTTCAGCTCGTCTTCAGAGGAGGTGCTCATGAACCGGAACACGTGGATTCGGCAACTCCACCGCTGGTTGTCGATCATTTTTACGGCGGTCGTCGCTGCCATCTTCATCACCTTGGGCGTAGGTGTCGAGTCCGCCTACTGGGTGTACCTCATGCCGCTGATCCCGATCGCCTTGCTCATGCTCAGCGGTCTCTACTTGTTCGCGTTGCCGTATGCCACGAGGTGGCGCAGCGGACGACGCACGGCATAGAAGCCTGAGCACGGTGGACGACAAGACGCCCGCTCACCACCCACAGCCGAAATTCAAACTGTGGCGCTACCCGAGTTCGGGTAGCTGTCCTGGCCGGTTAGCTTGACAATGGGGTAAGGCTGCGCGACGCCAGACGGGTGCGGCAAGTCGGGTTGGCATGGCGATAGTGGCAAAGACGCTGAACAGCATTTCGTGGCCGCGCTTCGGCGAAGGCGACGCGGTCGGGACAAGGCTGTGACCAAACCGCGCTCGCGCCGCGGCGGCGGCCGTCCGACGATCGCCGATGTCGCGCGTAAGGCCGGTGTCGGCGCCATCACGGTTTCCCGCGCCTTGCGCGAGCCAGGGCGTGTTTCGGAAGATCTGCGCCGCCAGATCCAGGCGGCTGTCGATGAGCTCGGCTATCTGCCCGACCCGAATGCGCGGGCGCTGGCTTCGGCGCGCGCCGAGGTCTTTGGCGTGCTGGTGCCGTCGCTCACCAACAGCGTCTTTGCCGAAGTGCTGCGCGGCATCTATGACAGCCTGTCCGACAGTTCCTACCGTATCCAGCTCGGCAATACCCATTATTCCGGCCTCGAGGAGGAACGACTGCTGCAGGTGTTCGGCCCGCAGCGCCCGGCGGCGCTGATCGTGGCGGGCATCGACCAGACGCCAACGTCGCGAAGACTGCTCGAGACGGCCGGCTGCCCGGTGGTACAGGTCATGGAGACCGGGCCCGATCCGGTTGACATGATGGTCGGCTTCTCGCATTTCGACGGCGGCAAGGCGGCGACGGAGCACATGATCGAAATGGGCTATCGCCGCATCGGCTTCATCGGCGCGCGCATGGACCCGCGCTCGCAGCGTCGTCTGGCAGGGTATCGCGCGGCGATGGAGGCGGCCAGTCTGTTCGACGCGCGGCTGATCACCACCACGCCGGTGCCGTCCAGCGTGACTCTCGGCCGCGAACTGTTTCGTGACGCGCTGGCCAAGGTGCCGATGCTCGACGGGGTTTTCTGCAACAATGACGACATTGCGCTCGGCGTACTGTTCGAGTGCCACCGCGCCTCGATCGCCGTGCCGAAGACGATCGGCATCACAGGCTTCAACGATCTCGACATGATGGAAGTGGCTTTTCCATCGGTCACCAGCATCCGGACGCCTCGCTACGAGATCGGCCGGCTGTCTGTCGCCATGGCGCTCGGGGCGATTGCAGGCAAGCGGCCGCAAGTGCCGGTCGTCGATCTCGGCTTCGAACTCAAGTGCCGCGAGAGCACTGCCCGCTAAAGGCACTGCCCGTTGAAGCGCTTTGCAGGCATCGCGAAATGCCGCTTTACACCGCGTCATGGTAGCGCTACCATTTATCTCTGGGCGAAAACTCGCCAAAAGATCGGAGTCTGTTTATTATACATAAGCGACAGGTAATGCTTGTTTATTATGTATAATATGATAGTTTTTCCTCCGGTTTACTGATTGACGAGGGAGGAGATCGGGTCGGCATTGGCCACCTGAAAGCGCGTAGGCAAGGCGGGAGGTGCCGGGCCGGACGCGAGACGCGTAAGAACGATCAGAAACTGCAACTGGGAGGAATATCGATGATCAAGTCACTCGTTGGTGGCATCGTTGCCGCCACTGCATTCGTTATGCTGAGTTCGTCGGCGCTCGCCGAAGCCGAAATCGTCAAAGGCCCGTCCGCCGAGCCGGACTGCTTCGCGCCGTGGGCGGCCGACACGCAGTTCTTCAAGTTTCCCAAGAAGGAAGGCCCGTACCGCATCGCGCTCGCCAATGGCTACATCGCAAACACCTGGCGCATCCAGATGGTGCAGACGGCGAAGGCCTATGCGGCGCAGCCGGAGGTCGCGGCGAAACTGAAGGAATTCAAGGTCGTCTCGACCGGCGAAGACGTGCCGGCGCAGATTTCGGCGATCAACAACTTCATCGATTCCGGCTATGACGCGATCGTCGTCAACGCGCAGAATCCGACGGCGTTCGGACCGGTCATCAAGCGCGCCAAGGAAGCCGGCGTCGTGCTGGTCGCCTTCGACAACATTCTCGACACCAAGGACGCCATCAACGTCAATGTCGATCAGAAAGGCCTTGGCGAGTTGTGGGCCAACTGGCTGATCAAGCATATTCCCAATGGTGGCAAGATCCTCGAAGTGCGCGGCGTTGCCGGCACCTCGGTCGACACCGACCGCCATAACGGCATCCACGAGGTCCTCGATGCTTCCGGCAAGAAGTGGGAGGTCACCGAAGTCATCGGCAAATGGGACGATGGCGTGGCGCAAAAGGCCTCGGCCGACGCGATCGCCACCAACGGCCCCTTCGACGGCGTCACCGGGCAGGGCGGCGACACCGGCATCGTCCAGGCGATGATCGACGCCAAGCATCCGTTCGTGCCGTTCGGCGGCGAAACGGAGAACGGCTTCCGCAAATTCTGCGCCAAGTTTGCCGCAGACGGGCTGAAATGTTCGTCGGCCGGAACCGGCCCCGCACAGGTGGCGGTCGCCATCAAGACGGCAATCGCAGCGCTCGAAGGCCAGGTCGTCCCGCAAGCGGTGAAGCTGCCGCTGGCGATCGTCGAGGATCCGAACTTCAAAGAAGGCGAGGACTATTTCCCCGACCAGTCCGACAATTTCTTCGTCGGCAACTCTTTCCCGACCTGCGGCATCAATTTCACGGCGCAGGAAATCATGGGCCAGAGCAAGGAAAACCAATAGACTGACCGCTCGGCGCCGCGGGATAATCCCGCGGCGCCGGTCCCGAAGAACAAGCGCCTTGGGAGGGGCCGATGGACGGTGCGGTTCCGCTCTTCCGCATGGAGGGCATATCCAAGCGCTATGGCGGTGTGCGGGCGCTGGAAAAGGCCGAGCTTTCGGTAACTCCAGGCAGCATTCACGCCATCCTCGGCGAAAACGGCGCCGGCAAATCGACGCTGATCAAGGTCATGGCCGGCGTCGTCGCGCCTGACGAAGGCCGCATGATGCTGGACGGAAGCGAGGTGAGCTTCGCTTCGCCGGCCGCGGCCAACCAGGCCGGCATCGTCTGCATTTTCCAGGAACTGTCGCTCGTCCCCGAACTCAGCGTTGCCGACAACATCGTCATTTCCGATCCGCCGAAACGCTTCGGCATGATCGACCGCAAGGCGCAGCGACGCATCGCGGAAGAAGCCCTGGCGCGCGCGGGCGCTGCCGATATCCACCCGCTGGCGCTGGTCAAAGATCTTCCGCTTTCAAGAAGGCAGATGGTCGAGATCGCCAAGGCGCTGGCACGCAAGCCGCGCATCCTGATCCTCGACGAGGCGACCTCGGCGCTGACCGCGGCCGACGTCGCCAAGATTTTCGGCGTGCTGAAGCGGCTGCGCTGGGAAGGGCTGGCGCTGCTCTACATCTCGCATCGCATGAACGAGATCGTCGAGCTTGCCGACCAGTGCACGGTCTTCCGCAACGGCCGCAATGTCGCCAGCTACGCAGCAGGCACAAAGAGCGACAATGAAGTCGTCGAGCTGATGATCGGCCGCGAATACAGCCATATTTTCCCACCGAAGCCGGTGCGCGCGCCGGCCACCGCCGCGCCCGTGCTGGAGGCGCGCAAGCTTTCCTGGACCGACCGGCTGGACAATATCTCGCTGTCGGTCGGCGCAGGCGAGGTCGTCGGCCTCGGCGGTCTCGACGGCCAGGGCCAGCGCGAATTGCTGCTCGCCTTCTTCGGCGTGCTGCGCGGCCTCAGCGGGCAGATATTGATCGACGGCAAACCGGTGGCGATCGCCAGCCCGGCCAAGGCGCGCGGTGACCGGATCGGCATGGCGCTGATCCCGGAAGACCGCAAGACGGAAGGCCTGATGCTGCCGATGACGGTGCGCGAAAACCTCTCCTTCGCCGCACTCGACCGGCTGTCCAGAGCCGGCATCATCGACCGTGCCGCCGAGCAGCGGCTGATCGACGACATGGTGGCTCTGCTGGCGATCAAGACGGCAGGCCTCGACATTCCGGTCGGCGCACTGTCCGGCGGCAACCAGCAGAAGGTCGTCATCGCCAAATGGCTGATGCGGCAGCCACGCATCATCCTGCTCAACGACCCGACGCGGGGCATCGATGTCGGCACCAAGCAGGAACTGTATCAGCTGATGCGCAAGCTTGCCGACCAAGGCGCGGCGATCCTGTTTTACTCGACCGACTATGACGAGCTGATCGGCTGCTGCGACCGGGTGCTGGTGCTCTATGACGGAGCAGTCAAGCGCGAGCTGGTCGGCTCCGAGATCACCGAGCGGGCGCTGATCGCCAGCGCGCTCAACATCCATGGCGAAGAGATGCCTGTTGGCCAAGGAGCGGACGCGTGAAGGACTGGCGCTACTGGCTTGCCGAACAACGCGGAACGCTGCTGGCGTTCGGCATCTTCATCGTGATGTTTACGATCTACACCTCGAACCATCCGGCGGGCTTTACCGCCAATGTCGTGCAGACGGCCTCGAACAAGGGCGTGCTGCTCGCCTTCGTCGCCATGGCGCAGACGCTGGTGGTGATCACCGCCGGCATCGACCTTTCCGTCGGCATGATCTTTCTGCTGACCAACTGCCTGGCCTCATGGCTGGTCATCGGCACCGGCATCGAAACCGCGTTCGGCGTCGTCGCGGTGCTCGGCACCGGGCTGCTGTGCGGGGCGATCAACGGCGCCATCGTCATCTACGGAAGGCTGCAGCCGATCGTCACCACCATCGCCACCGGTGCGGTCTATTTCGGCATCGCGCTGCTGCTTCGGCCGTTCCCGGGCGGCTCGGTCAACGAGGATCTCGCCGACGCGCTGACCGGGCGGCTGTTCGGCGTGGTGCCGGCGAGCTTGGTGGCGCTGCTGGCCGTCGTGCTCGTGGTCTGGGTGCCGTTCAGCCGATCGGTGCTCGGCCGCGCGGCCTATGCCGCGGGATCGTCGGAGACGGCGGCCTACATGTCCGGCGTGCCGATCCGCCGCGGCAAGTTCGCCGCCTATGCGCTCGCCGGCCTGCTGGCCGCGATCGGCGGGCTGTTCCTGACCTTCTTCACCTATACGGGCGAGGCGGCCTATGCCAGCGGCAATGCCTATACGCTGTTCTCGATCGCCGCCGTGGTGCTTGGCGGCGTCTCATTGTTCGGCGGCAAGGGCAGCGCCATCGGCGCCATCTTCGGCGCGCTCGCATTCCGCACCATCGGCGACCTGCTCTTCGTCTTCGATTTCGATCCGCTCTGGCAGCCGCTGTTCCAGGGCGTCATCCTGCTGATCGCCGTCAGCCTCGGCGCCTTCGCCCTGTTCAGGGTCCGCAACCGGCTGGAGTGGTTCCTGTGAGCGAAACGACCATCGGCGGCATCGCCGGCCGCATGCCGAAATTCATCCGCCGCGCTGATCCCGCGGTGCTGACCGCCTTTGCCTGCATCGTGCTGCTGCTGTTTGTCGGCAGCCTCTATTCGCGCAGCTTTCTGTCGCCGGAATATCTGCTGCAGCAGCTCAAGGTGGCCTCGTTTCTCGGCGTCATCGCCACCGGCATGATGCTGGTCATCCTGCTCGGCCAGATCGACCTGTCGGTGCCGTGGTCGGTGGCGGCGGGCGCAATGATGGCCTGTGCGGCCGCCGCCTACGGCCCGGTCGGCGTGGCGCTGGCGATCCCGTTCGGCATTTTCTGCGGTGTCGCGATCGGCGTCGTCAACGGCATCGGCGTCGCTTATCTGCGCATTCCTTCGATGATCATCACGCTCGCCACCAATGCCGTCGCGCAAGGGCTGATGGTGGTCTATACGGGCGGCTTCTCGCCGCAGGATTCGGCAACCCGGGCGATGCGCTATCTGGCGACCGGCTTCGCCATTCCGGGCGTGCCCAACGCCGTCGTCATCTGGGCGCTGATCGGTGCTGCGACGGTCTTCGTGCTGACCCGCACCGGCTTCGGCCGCACGGTCTACGGCATCGGCAACCGCGAGCGCGCCGCCTATCTCTCCGGCATCGACACGCGGCGCGTGGTGCTGATCGCCTTCGCCGTGTCCGGCGGGCTCTCCGCCTTCGGCGGCGTGCTTCTGGCCGGCTATGCCTCCAAGGCGGCGCAGTCGATGGGCGACGCCTATCTCCTGCCGTCGATCGCGGCGGTCGTGCTTGGCGGCACCTCGATCCTCGGCGGCCGCGGTTCCTATCTCGGCACGGTCGCCGGCGTCATCCTGATCACGCTTTTGCAATCCATTCTTTCGGTCATGCAGATGCCGGAGGCGGGGCGGCAGATCATCTACGGCGTCGTCATTGTCGCCATGCTCCTGCTTTACGGCCGCGCGCCGGCCAGCCGCTGACTCGTGGACGAAAAGGCAGCACAAATGCAGAGGGATGCCGTCCGGTCCGCACCGGCCGTCGTGGTGATGGGCGTCGCCGGTTGTGGCAAGTCGGCCGTCGGCGAAGCGCTGGCCGCAGCGTTGGGCGCCATCTTCGTCGAGGGCGACCGGCTGCACCCGCCGGAAAACGTCGCGCGCATGGCAAGAGGCGAGCCGCTGACCGACGCATTGCGGGAAGGCTGGCTCGACGCGATCGGCCGGCGTATTGCCGGATCGGTCGGCGATGGGCAGGGCGTCGTCGCCGCGTGCTCGGCGCTGAAGCGCAGCTACCGCGAGCGTCTGCGCGGCTTTTGCCAGGACATCGTTTTCCTCTATCTGGAAATCGATCCCGCGACCGCAAAGCGGCGTGTCGGCTCCCGCCAGGGCCATTTCATGCCGGCGAGCCTGGTCGACAGCCAGTTCGCCACGCTAGAAGCTCCGGCAGGCGACGAGAACGCATTGACGCTCGATGCGACGCGCCCGATCGCCGACGTTGTCGGCGACGTCGTGAGCCTGTTCGAGGCGAATTCCTGAGCCGGTGCCGGCGCGGATCCGCTTCAGGGGCGCCTGATCAGATCTGCGATGTCAGCTCGACTGGAAAATCGTCATTGTCGGCATCGCGCATCGCGGCGAGGCTGCGATTGTCCAGCACCTCGGCGATCGCCTGGCGCACCTCCAGCATCATATTCCGGACCTGGCATGTCGCCTCGTCGCAATCCTCGCATCGCTGATATTGGGTGCGGCTGGCGCAAGGGATTGGCGCCAGCGGCCCGTCGAGGACACGCACGACGTGGCCGATCTTGATCTCGGAGGCCGGCCGGGCGAGGCGATAGCCGCCTTCCTTGCCCTTGCGGCTCTGGACGAAGCCGGCATTGCGCAATTCGCCCAGAATGGCATCCAGGAATTTCTTCGGGATGTTGTTGGCGACGGCAATGTCGTTGACGAATGCGAGCTGACCGACCGGCAAGCCTGACAGATGCACGAGGGCCTTGAGGCCGTATTTGCCTTTTTTGGTAAGCATGCCCGATTCAGTTCATGAAAACCCCAACCGCCCGCATCTGGCGGTTGTTTGTGTGTAAATCATGACGTTTGGTCGCACGATGCAGTTTCGCGAAAACAAGCCGTCTGATGGCACAGTAGGCACAAACACGTTGATTCTTCGTGACGTTTTGGATGGTGCGCCCGGAAATGCGCGAAATCACCTTTCCTGACCGCGAAAACGAAGAAAGCCGGCAAAGCCGGCTTTCGCTTCAAGTTCGAAGATCGCTTGCTCAGCGGCTGCCATAAGTCTGGTCGAGCAATCCGCCCGCGGCGAAATGCTCGGCCTGGACCTTGGCCCAGCCGCCGAAGACGTCCTCCACCGTCAGCAGGCGGACATCGGGAAACTCAGCCTTGTATTTGGCGGCGACCGCCGCGTCGCGAGCCCTCAGTCCGTTGCGGGCGGCGATGTCCTGGCCCTGCGGCGTGTAGAGGAAGTCGAGATAAGTCCTGGCGAGATCACGCGTGCCATGCTCGTCGGCGACCGTGTCGACAATCGCCACCGGAAACTCCGCCAGCAGGCTGACCGAAGGCGTCACCTGCTCGAACTTGTCATCGCCATACTCCCTGCGGACGCCGCGCGTTTCCGACTCGAAGGTGATCAGCACGTCGCCGATCTCGCGCTGCACGAAGGTGGTGGTCGCGGCGCGCCCGCCGGAGTCGAAGATCGGGACATTGTTGAACAGTTTGGTGACGAATTCCTTCACCTTGGCGTCGTCGCCCTTGAAGGCTTCCTTTGCGTAGGCGGTGGCCGCAAGATAGGTGTAGCGCGCATTACCCGACGTTTTCGGATTGGGGAAGATCACCTGCACGTCGTCGCGCACGAGATCGTTCCAATCCTTGATGTTCTTCGGGTTGCCGGCGCGCACCAGGAAGGACGGCAGCGAATAGAAAGGCGAGGCGTTGTCGGGAAAATCCTTCTGCCAGTCGGCGGAGATAAGACCCTTCGAGACCAGGAAGTCGATGTCGATGACCTGATTGAAGGTGACGACATCGGCGCCGAGGCCCTCGGCGATGGCACGTGCCTGTGCCGACGTCCCGGCATGCGACTGATCGATGGTCACGCCGGGGTGCTCGGCGACGAAGGCCTTGTTCACCTGCGCAAACAGTTCGCGACCGACATCGTAGGACGCGTTCAGCAATTTGTCGGCCGACCAGGCTTGGGAGGATGCCAGGAGGAACAGGCCGGCCAATGTCGCGACGCCAAGCAAAAATCGCTTCATGAAACAAGCTCCCTAAAATATTGCCGTTCATCGAATGCCGAAGAATAGTCGGGCGGTGCCTGACGCGACGAGGCATGCTAGCCGGATCTACGGCGTCGCTGTGAGAAAAAGCGTTGCCGAAACAGCCTATCGCTAGCATTTTCTTCCAAGCGTAGTCATTTCGGTGCGGGTCTGCCATGCCGCCGGTGCTTTTCCAATCACCTTCCTAGTGAGGTGATGAAGTAGATACACAGGTTGTCGATGCCGCTCAGCATGAAAGAGGCGACCACCGTCAGCCCGGATTCACAATCGCCTTGTGGCTAAGCGGCCGGAAAAAGCTTCCAGCGCCGCGGCCTGAACGCCACCCGGCTTTTCTGCGCCGCCGGATGGTCGACGGGCAGCTCAACCTCGACCCGCTGACGCTCGCCGCCAATTTCGAGCTCCACCCGTCTGGTGCCGGCGACGCGGCGGCTGGCGGCGACCGTGCCGGCGATGCAGCCGTTGCATTCGTCTACCAGTTCGACGTCGTGCGGACGGAAGAACAGCGTCGCTTCGCCTTGCGGCGCCTGCGGCGCGGAGAGCCCGATCGGGCGGTCGGCGATCCAGACCAGGCCGTCCTCGACCTTGACGGGAAGCGAGCTCGATTCGCCGATGAAGCCGTAGACGAAGGGCGAGTTCGGCGTGTCGTAGATTTCATCGGCGGTGCCGACCTGCTCGATGCTGCCCTGGCTCATCACCACCACGCGGTCGGCAAGCTCCAGCGCTTCTTCCTGGTCATGGGTGACGAAGACCGTGGTGTGGCCGGTGGCGTCATGGATGTCGCGCAGCCAGCGGCGCAACTCGCGGCGGACTTGGGCGTCGAGCGCGCCGAACGGCTCGTCGAGCAAAAGCACGGCCGGTTCGATCGCCATCGCGCGGGCAAGCGCCACACGCTGGCGCTGGCCGCCCGAAAGCTGCGCCGGATAGCGCTTCTCCAAGCCGGAAAGCTGGACGAGGTCGAGAAGCTCGGATGCACGGCGGCGGATTTCCTGCGCCGACGGACGTGTCGGCCCGTGCCGAACTTTTAAGCCGAAGCCGATATTGTCGGCGACCGTCATATGGCGAAACAGCGCATAATGCTGGAAAACGAAGCCGACATTGCGCTCCTGGATCGACTTTTGCGACGCATCCTCCTCGCCAAAGAAGATCTTTCCTTTCGTCGGCCGCTCCAGCCCGGCTATCAGCCTGAGCAGCGTCGTCTTGCCGGAGCCGGAAGGCCCGAGCAGCGCGATCAGCTCGCCGGACTTGATGTCGAGCGAAACGTCGTGAAGCGCCGGAAACCGTTCAAACTCCTTGCGCACGTTGGCAACGCGAACTTCCATCAACCGTCCCTTTTTTTCAGTGTCCGCGCGTCGCGGCGAGCTCGGCGCCGTAGCGCATCTCGAGAAGTGTTTTCAAGACCAGCGTGACGAGCGCCAGGCCCGCAAGCAGTGAAGCGACGGCGAAGGCGGCTGCGGCATTGTACTCGTTATAAAGGATTTCGACATGCAGCGGCATGGTGTTGGTCAATCCGCGTATGTGGCCCGACACGACGGAGACCGCGCCGAACTCGCCCATGGCGCGGGCATTGCACAACAAGACGCCGTAGAGCAGCCCCCATTTGACGTTGGGCAGCGTCACGTACCAGAACGCCTGCCAGCCATTGGCGCCGAGCGACAGCGCTGCCTCCTCGTCGCCATTGCCCTGTTCCTGCATCAATGGAATCAGTTCGCGGGCGACGAAGGGGAAGGTGACGAAGATGGTGGCGAGCACGATGCCCGGCACGGCAAACAGGATGACGATGCCATGCGCCTTCAGCCAGGCGCCGAGCAGGCCCTGTGCGCCGAACAAAAGCACATAGACCAGGCCGGAAATGACCGGCGAGACCGAAAACGGCAGGTCGATGAGCGTGGTGAGGAAGGCCTTGCCCTTGAACTCGAACTTGGCGATCGCCCAAGCGGCGGAGATGCCGAAGACGACGTTGAGTGGCACCGAGATCGCCGCCACCAGCAGTGTCAGGTGGATCGCCGAGCGCGTGTCTGGGTTGGTCAGCGCCTCCGTATAAGCACTGAGACCTTTTGCGAAGGCTTCGTTGAAGACGACGATCAGCGGCAAGAGCAGGAAAATGCCGAGGAAGGCAAAGGTCACGATCATCAGCACGGCTTTCGCCGGGCGGCTTTCGGTCACTGCCGCCGACTGACTTTCGTGGTGTGGTGCGTAGGATTTGATCTCCGGATCAGCCATAGCGCTTGCGGCTCCACGTCTGCACCAGATTGATGACCAGCAGCATCACGAACGACAAAGCGAGCATGATCGCCGCGATCGCGGTCGCCGCCGCATAATTGTATTCCTCCAGCCGGATGACGATCAGAAGCGGCGCGATCTCGGATTTGTAGGGCAGATTGCCGGCGATGAAGATGACGGAGCCGTACTCGCCGACACCGCGTGCGAAAGCCAGCGCGAAACCGGTGACGATGGCCGGCGCCAGGCCCGGAAGCAGAACCCGGGCGATGGTCTGGAAGCGGTTGGCGCCGAGCGTCGCGGCCACTTCCTCCACCTCCTTGTCGATCTCCTCCATGATCGGCTGGACGGTGCGCACGACGAAGGGCAGGCCGATGAAGATCAGCGCTATGACGATGCCGAGCGGCGTGTAGGCGACCTTGATGCCGAGCGGCGCCAGCAGGCTGCCGAGCCAGCCATTCGGCGCGTAGAGCGTGGTCAGCGCGATGCCGGCCACCGCCGTCGGCAACGCGAAGGGCAGGTCGACCATGGCATCGACGATGCGGCGGCCAGGAAAGTTGTAGCGCACCAGCACCCAGGCGACGATCGTGCCGAAGACGACATTGACCGCGGCGGCAATGAAGGCGGTGCCAAAACTGATTTCAAGCGCGTTGATGGTGCGGCGATCGGTGGCGATCGCCCAGAAATCGGCCCAGCCGAGCGCGGCCGATCGCCAGATCAGCCCCGACAGGGGAATGAGGATGATGAGCGTGAGGTAGGCAAGCGAGAAGCCGAGTGTCAATCCGAAACCCGGAATGACGCTCGGCTGTCTGAACCGCCACCCCGCCTTGGCGGGTGCTGTGGTCATGTCGTCCTGATCTAGAGTCTAGCTTACTGGGTCTACTGGGCCGGCTTATAGATCTGGTCGAATATACCACCATCGCCGAAATGGTAAGGCTGCGCTTTCTTCCAACCGCCAAAAAGTGGATCGTCGATGGTGATCAGCTTGATCTCCGGCAGTTTGGCGAGGTCCTCCGCCGGCACCAGGTCGGGCTTCGACGGGCGATAATGGTTCTTGGCGATCAGCGTCTGGCCTTCCTTGGAGTAGAGGTAGCTCAGATAGGCTTCGGCGACTTTTCGCGTGCCCTTGGCATCGACATTGGCGTCGACCACAGCGACCGGCGGCTCGGCCAGGATCGAGGTCGGCGGGTAGACTATGTCGAAATTGTCGGCGCCGAACTCATCGAGCGCCAGATAGGCCTCGTTTTCCCAGGCCAGCAGCACGTCGCCCAGGCCCTTTTGCGCGAAGGTTACGGTCGCGCCGCGCGCGCCGGTGTCGAGCACCGGGACATGGGCGTAGAGGTTGCCGACGAATTCCTTGGTCTTGGCCTCGTCACCGCCATCCTTGGCGTTGGCGTAGGCCCAGGCGGCGAGGTAGTTCCAGCGTGCGCCGCCCGAGGTCTTGGGGTTCGGGGTGATCACCTGGACGTCGTCCTTGACCAGATCGCCCCAGTCCTGGATGCCCTTCGGGTTGCCTTTGCGGACGAGGAAGACGATGGTCGAGGTGTAGGGCGCCGAATTGTTCTCGAACTTGGTCCGCCAGTCGGGATTGATCTTCTTCGATTTCGAGACGATGGCGTTGATGTCGCCTTCGAGCGCCAAAGTCACCACGTCGGCGTCAAGGCCGTCGATCACGGCGCGGGCCTGTGCGCCCGACCCGCCATGCGATTGCTGGACGGTTACCGTCTCACCGGTCTCGGCCTTCCAGTGGGCGACAAAGGCCTCGTCGAATTGCTTGTACAGCTCACGCGTCGGATCATAGGACACGTTGAGGATGGTGGTATCGGCAAACGCGAAACCGAGTGTTCCGAATTGGACCGATGCAGCGACCAGGGCGCCGAGCAGTTTCCTGAAATGAGGATTGGTCATTTACGCCTCCGTTGATATCGCTTCAAATCTACTGAATTGGTAGAAATTAGATGCACTCAATGTTGCTTTTTTTGTCCGTTCGAAGCAATTTTCCGCCGATCTTCGGCCTTGTGAAGAAATTCTTTCCTCTCGACGCCGGGGTGCCGAATCCGGGCTCAGAAGCGATCTATCTGGAGAAAGGTCGCGCCTCGGCAATGGCTCGATGTGGTCTGGACGCGATTTGCTTCGGAGCGATCAGTGATTTAGTCGGCGGTGAGGGGAAAATCGAAGCGCTGCGTTGGAAACGGCTCGTTTTCCAGCGTGAAATGCCACCATTCGCGGGCATAATTCCTGAAGCCGCCGGCGCGCATGGCCTCGACAAGCCTCTTGCGATTTGCGGTTGCTTCCCCGGCGAGCGGACGGTGCGCCGTTTCGCTCATCGGATCGAAACAGTCGAAGCCGGTGCCGAAATCGAGCGTGTCGGCATCGGGCGCGCCACAGGCCGGTTTCGGAGCGGTGTTGCGGTCGACTCGCGCGATGGCGACATCGACGGTCGAGCCGCGCGAATGCGTCGACAGTTCACCGACATAGCCTTTGGCGATGAGGTCCTTTCGCTTGACCGCCGGATACCATTGCGGGTCGGGTGCTCCGCCTTCCCTCGTCCATTCGCCCATGTCGGAGACGGCGCGCGCAGGGCGGTAGCAGTCAAAGACCACCAGCGTCAGGCCTTTGGCGGCAATCGCTTTCTGGACGCCGGAGAGCGCTTCCGCCGCTCGCCCGGTGAGGATGCATACTGGCGCGTCGTAGCCGGCCGCCTTGCGGCGCAGGAAATTGTCTGTGCGGGCATAGCGGATGTCCTGCCGGATGGTGGGATCGATGTCGGCCAGCCGAACGAAGCCGGCGGGGAGGTCCGCGGAAAGGACAGGGGCGGTAGCGGCAGCCGACAGCAGGGCGCAAAACGCAATGCGCTGAATCGCTTGGCGCATTCTATTCAACGAATACTTTCACGCTGGCCGCGCGCCCGACCGCGTCGATCACGGTCAGGGTCGAATAGCCGGCGCCGTCCGGCTGCCAGGTCGCGCTGCGCCGCCGGTCGATGCCGACCAGCGGCTTGCCATTGGCCAGCCAGCGGAACGGGGCGCGGCCGCCTTGCAGCTTCAGCACAAGCGGCGAGGCCCTGGCGGCGGTGGTGCCGAGATCGACGCGGGCGCCGTCGGGCGGAAAGATGATCGTCGGCGCAGGCTCGGTCGGCGTCGCCTGGACAAGCCCGTCGGCGCCAGAACCGAAACGCTCCAATGTCACCGGCAGATCGTCGCGCCTGGGTCTGGTGACGCCGGCCGGCTGGCCTGGCAGCGGCACGGGAGCCAGGCCGGAGCGGACAAAGCCCTCGAACAGGATCGGTGCGGCCGAGACATAGCCGGACAGGCCAGGCACCGCGCCGGCATCGGGACGGCCGACCCAGACGCCCAGCACGTAGCGCCCGTCGAAGCCGACCGACCAGGCATCGCGGTAGCCGTAGGAGGTGCCGGTCTTGTAGGCGATGCCGCGCCGGGCGGCACCCTCGGGCGGCTTGACGCCCGACAATATGTCGGTGATCTGCCAGTTCGCCTGATCGTCAAGGATGATAGCTGGGGAGCGTTCGGCATTCGCCGGCTCGGTGCCGTCATGCAGCGTGTGTGCCTTGCCGCCATTGGCAAGCCCGACATAGAGCTGGACGAGGTCGCGCAGCGTCACGCCGACGCCGCCAAGGCCGATGGCGAGGCCCGGCGCCTTGTTGACGGGCAGGATCGGCGTGACGCCGGCCTGCCGGAAGCGCGCGAGCAGCCGCGCCGGCCCGACCGCGTCGAGCACACTGATCGCCGGCACGTTGAGCGACAGTTGCAGCGCCTGCCGGATGCTGACGTCGCCCTGGTAGCCCATGTCGAAATTCTTCGGCCGGTAGCCGGAAAAATCCGTCGGACTGTCGTCGATCAGCGTTTCCTGCGCGACCAATCCCTGTTCGAAGGCGAGCCCGTAGATGAACGGTTTCAACGTCGAACCGGGCGAGCGGACTATTCTGGTCATGTCGATCCAGCCGGAGCGGCTGGCGTCGAAATAGTTGGCAGAGCCGACCTCGCCGAGGATGTCACCGGTGCGGGCGTCGGCCAGCACCATGGCGACGGATAGGCGGGGGCCGAGCCTGGCGGCGGCATCCCTGGCCACCTGTTCCAGCCCTTCCTGGACGCTTTTGCGGATCGTCAGTTGTAGCTTCTGGCCGGGGCCGGTCTTGGAAAGCGCCGCGTAGGCGGCGTGAGCGGCGAGCGCCGGCAGCGTGCGGCGGACGCCTGAAACGTCGTCGAGCGCGGCACGTGCGGCCTCGCGCTCGCCGAGCAGGCCCGATGAAACCATGCGCGCCAGCACCCGGTCGCGGGCGGCATGAGCGATTGCGAGGTTGCGGTCGGGCCGGCGCTTTTCTGGCAATTGCGGCAAGGCGACAAGCAGGGCCGCCTCCGAGACCGTCAGCCGCTTCGGCTCCTTGCCGAAATAAGCCAGCGAGGCGGCGCGCACGCCTTCGAGGTTGCCGCCATAGGGCGCCAGCGTCAAATAGCGTTCGAGGATCTCGCGCTTGGTAAGCCGCTGCTCGATCTGTAGGGCGCGCAGCATCTGCTTGATCTTCGAGCCTAGGCTGCGGCTGTCGCGCGGCTCTGCCAGCCGGGCGAGTTGCATCGACAGCGTCGAGCCGCCGGAGACGATACGGCCAGTGTTTAAGAACTGGCCGGCGGCGCGGGCCAGCGCCAGCACGTCGACGCCTTCATGGTCCCAGAAACGCTTGTCCTCGTAAGTCACCAGCATGTCGACGAGCTGCTTGTCGACCTGGTCGAGGCGGGTGGCGAGCCGCCAATAGCCGTCCGGCGTGGCGAAGGCGCGCAACAGCTGGCCGTTGCGGTCCTGAACTTCGGTCGACACGGTGAGTTCGGCCGGCAGCGGCGGCGGAAAGGCGCGGTCGAGCTGCCAAAGCCCGCCCGCGGCGATTGCTGCAAAGCCGGCGAGGGAGGCGGCGGCGATGGCCGAACGGCGCAGGATTTTTCGGGAGAACATGTTCGCCACCATCGGCGCCTTACGGCGCCTTGACCTCCATCATCCCGGTCGCGGTGCGGGCCGAATATTGCGGCCGGTACATGTCCTCGACCGTTGCAGCCGGATGGGCATAGGTGCCCGGCGTCACCGCGCGCACGACATAGGCGAGCGTGAAGTTGCGGTCGCCGTCGCCATCGTTCGGATTGAAGGCCGCGACGAATCGGTCGTCGCGGAATTCGAGATGGGCGGCGTTGGTCTGAGCCAGCCACGAGAAGTTCGACAACTGGGCGCTGGAAACTAGGCCCGGATTGTCGATTTCGAAGCCGGCCGGCAGCAGATCGGTGATCACAAGCCGTGACGGCCACTTGTTCTGCTCGTAGATATTGAGCACGACGACATAGCGTTCGTTCTGGGTCGCCTCCGTGACATTGGCTTCGGTGCCGTCGAGCTTGTAGTAGGTGCGGCCGATGGTGAAGCCGTTGCCGCTGGCCGGCAGCGGCTGGATCGGCGAGGCCACCGTGGTGACGACCGCCTGAAGCGGGTTGCTGCCGGTGTTGGCGACGGTCAGCGGGCTGTTGGCAATGTCGCTCCCGGCGATCTGGTCCGAATACGCGCCGGCATGCGGCGCGCCGTTGATGGTCAGCGCGATCGAATCGTTGCCGGCCTTCAGTGCACGGGCCGCCAGCAGCATCCAGGACTCGTCCTGCGTGCTGGTCCATCTGACGGCGGCGCGTTCCTGCGTCACCCGCTTGATCAACGCCGGCACGATCGTCGGCACCGGCTTCGATTCGGCGGCAAGCGCCAGCATCGCTGCGCCGTCGCGCAGCGGCGAGCCATAATCGGACCTATAGTAGTCATATGCTGAGCTCGAATTGGCCAGTTGCAATGCCGCCTGGAACGTCGCTTCCGAGCGCTGCGTGTCGCCGTAGAGTGCCAGGCCCGCCGCCAATTGGGCAACGGCCATCGGGCTCGTGAAGGCTTCGAGCTGGGTGTCGGCATAGTAGCGCAGATCGCCGATCGAGGCCTTCTTGTTGCGGGCCAGTACATAGAGCGCATAGGCGATCTGGCTGCCGCGATCCTTGACGTCCTGGTCGTAGCCGATTGCGTTTTGCAGATTGCTCAGCGCCTGGTTCATCGCCTGGGTCGGCACGTCGTATTTCTGCTCGCGCGCCCGGGTCAGGAAGTCGGTGACATAGGCGTCGAGCCACAGGTCGCCGGAGCCCGGGCCCCACAGGCCGAAGCTGCCGGCCGAGGCTTGGTAGCTCAGCACCTTGTAGATGGCGTCCTGGATGCGGCCGTGCAGGTCGGCGTCGCTGGCCATGCCGACTCCCGAGGCCATCTCGTTGACATAGAGAAGCGGCATGGCGCGGCTGGTGGTCTGCTCGGCGCAGCCATAGGGGTAGCGGTCGAGCGTCATCAGGAGCGACGGCACGTCGAAGGCCGCCGCCTGCGAAACGCCGACGCTGACCGAAGCGCCGTCGAGCACGCTTGCCGCCAGGAGCTCCTTGTCGACGCGCAGTGACCCGCCATTGCCCTTGAGGTCGACCACCATGCGGGTGGTCACCGGCAATTGCGCCGGGCGCACCGGAACATACAGCGTCTGCTCGACAGCGGTGCCGTCGGCATGGGCGAGCTTGATGGTGATCGAGGCGTTACCCGGCGTTTCAGCGATCAGCGGCACGGTCAGCGTCTGCCGCTTACCCTCGGCGAGCGTCAGCTTTTCGGGCAGGGCGGCACTGCCGGTCGAAAGATTGGCGGTGGTGTTTATCGACAGTGCATAGTCGCCCTCCGGGCCGTCGGCGTCGGTGACGTCGAGCCGCATGACGGCCGAATCTTCAGGCGCCAGGAATCGCGGCAGGCCGGCGGTGATCACCACCGGATCGCGCACGATCACGTCGGACCGGGCATGGCCGACCCCGTCCTTGGTCCAGGAGACGGCCATGACGCGCACGGTGCCGTTGAATTGCGGGATGTCGAAGTCGATCCGCGCCTTGCCGTCGGCGTCGAGCGGGACCGGACCGGAGAAGAAGGCGACCAGCTTTTCGGTCGGCGGGCTGCCTTGCGATTGTATGTTGGCGCCGTCGCCGCCGGTGCGCAGCTTGCCTGACGTGCCCAGCGAGCCGTCGATCAGACGGCCGTAGAGGTCGCGTACCTCAAGGCCGAGCATGCGCTGGCCGAAGAACCAGGTCTCAGGATCCGGCACCTTGTAATTGGTCAGGTTGAGGATGCCGACATCGACGGCCGCGACCATGACATAGGCGTTGGCACCCGGCTGCACGCCGGCCACGGAGACCGGGATCGACAGCTGCTGGCGCGGCATGGTCTTGTCCGGCGGCGTCAGGGTGACGGCGAGCTTCTTGGAACCCGGATCGACCTTCAGCCATTTGACGCCGATGGCGCGCGCCGGCATGCGCGTTTCCTGCGCATCGCCCGGCCTGAACAGCGTTGCCGTGACATAGGCGCCGGCGCCCCAGTCGTCGCCGACCGGGATGTCGATGGTGCTGCCATCTGCCGGCACGCTGGCGGTGACGGTTTTCAAGAGCTTGTCGGCGCCGATGGTGACGAGCAGCTCGCCGGCAAAATGCGGCGACACTTTTAGTTTGGCCACTTCGCCCGCCGCGTAGTTGTCCTTGTCGAGGGCGATTTCGAGGCCGTCAGGCGTTTCGGTTGTGGTGGAGCTGACATACCAGCCGGCGTCGAATTCGTAGCTGGTCGCCGGGCCTTCCGGGTCCGATGTCTCGATCTCAAGCCGATAGCGGCCCCAGTCGACCGGCAGCGAGACGGTGGCATCGCCGTCGGCGGTCAGGTCGACCTGGCCGTTGGCCACCGACTTGGTGAAGGTGACTGGCTCATAGTTCCAGGAATTGCTTGAGCGGTACCATTGGTAATTGCGTTCGACCTTGACCAGCGACCATTGCGCGCCCTGCAGCGCCTCGCGCCTGCCGTCGGGGTCGACCGCAATCAGGCTGAACTTCGCCGTGCCGCCTTGCGGCACCTCGTCGCCGTCGAAATCCGGGCGGATGCCGATCATGTGGCCCTGCGGCCGGACGCCGATGTTGAGCGAGCGCTCGACGGCGCGGCCGCCGGTCTCGCGCATCCTGACCGTAATCTTGGCATCGACGAGTTTGGTGGTCGAGGGCAACTGGTCGGCGGAAACCGGGAAGGTCGCCTTGCCGTCCTCACCGACCACCGGCAGATCGGTGAACGGCGTGACTGACGGTTCCGCCGACTGCTCGTCGGCGAGGCCGAAGGAATAGCCCTTGAAGCGGTCCCAGTCACGGGTGGTCGACAGCGTTAGTTCGCCTTCGAGCGCCAGCCCGGCGGCCGGCGCGCCATAAAGGAAGCGGCCGTCGACGGTGACATTGGCAGTTTCGCCCTGCGCGATCTCCTGCTTGTCGGAGGACAGGTCCAACTCGATGCGATCCGGCACGAAATCCTCGACCAGGAACATCTGGCTGGCGACCGCCGCCTGCTTGGGGTCGGTGTGGATCGCCACCGTCCAGGTGCCGCGCATGGCGTTGGGTTCGAGCGGCAGGTCGACGGCATGGCCGCCGGCCGATGCGCCGTCGCTGACGATGCGGCGGTTCTCGACGCCGTCGGGACGGGTGAAGATGAAGGTCAGCGGCAGGTTCTCGACGGCCTTGGCGGCGCCGTCGCGGGCAAGCGCCGCGACGTGGACGTCCTCGCCGGCGCGGTAGATGCCGCGTTCGGTCCAGGCATAGACGTCGAGTGCGCCCGGCGCCGGACGCCCGGTGACGCCACGATCGGAAAGGTCGAAGCCGGCGCGGCCCATGTCGAGGAAGACGAAGTCGCTGTCACCTTGCTTGGCTGTCAGCACGGCCGGGACCATGCCGCCGTCGCCGCGCGTCAGTCCGGGGTTGAAGACGGCGCGGCCTTCCGCGTCCGTGGTCGCGGTGCCGAGGATTTCGTTGTTCCTGGCGAGCAGCGTCAGTTCAGCACCTGATATCGGCTTGGCGGTTCCGAGCGAACGGGCAAAGACGTTCAGCCCATCCTGTCCGGTATAGGTCGACAGGCCGATATCGGAGACGACGAACCATTGCGTGGCGCGCGAATCATAGTCGTTGTCATTCTCGTCGACCGGTTGCGCGGTCAGCACATAGACGCCGGGCTTGCGCTGCGGCAGTGCTTCGTCGACCGGGAAGGAGGTGGTGACTTCCTTGTTCAGGTCGTTGGCGATGTCGAGCTGGCCTTGCCAGACCGGCTCGCCCATCTGATCGGAAATGTTGGAGATGTCATAGCCGTCAAGCTGGCGCAGGAACTGGTAGCCGGACAGAAGCTGGGTCAGCGAGCGGTCGCCGATGCGATAGAGCTTCATTTCGGCGGCGTTCATGTTGACGGTGACGACCGGAATACCGCGGCGCGCGCCGGCAGGCA
This sequence comes from Mesorhizobium sp. M5C.F.Ca.ET.164.01.1.1, assembly GCF_004792125.1. Classification (NCBI taxonomy): domain Bacteria; kingdom Pseudomonadati; phylum Pseudomonadota; class Alphaproteobacteria; order Hyphomicrobiales; family Phyllobacteriaceae; genus Mesorhizobium; species Mesorhizobium sp. M5C.F.Ca.ET.164.01.1.1. Next base: position 3,179,273 of record NZ_SRTG01000001.1, read on the forward strand.
GCACGAAGCTGTCGCCGGTGAAACGGGCGGACGGGGCGCGGTCCTGCACATAAATCGACAGCACCACCGGGGTGGTGATCACCTCGCCGATGGCGGCCGGCAGGCCGGGGCGGAAGGTCACGTCGTAATGCTGGCCGTGCTCGAGCCCCTCGACGCAGATCTGCTTATCCTTGGCCTCGACGCCCTTGGAAGCGGCGTTGTCGACGGTGACGAATTGCGAATAGTCGACGCCGGTATTGACCAGATCCTCGGAAAACTGCGCGCAGATGCGCGGCGCACTGGTGTCGGCTTCGACCGTGTGATCGATGACGCGAAAGCCCTTGCGCGCTTTCAAGTCTTCATAATCGGCCTTGACCGCCGGAGAATTGACCAGCGCGAGGCTCGCTTCGTAAGCCTGCAGGGCGGGCCGGGCGAGGTCGCGGCGATCGAGCGCGGCGCCGAGCAGCGCCAGAACGTCGGCGCGCGTCTTGGCGGTGCGCAGCAATTTGTAGGCGTTGAAGCCGGCGGAGGTGGCGTTCGCAGGCAGGGTAGACGCCTCCGCGCTGTTGGCGGTCGGCTGGACGGCGAGCGTTTCCTGCGCCAGTTCGAACCAGAGCTGGCCATCATCGGGCGATACCGAAACCAAAGCCTCGTATTTCTGCATGGCCGAGCGGTGGTCGCCGGTCAGCGACGCCTGTTCGGCCGCTTCCCTCAGAGCCGTCAACCCTTCGGTGGGCTTGGTGTAGGCCGGGCCTGTGAGCCTGTTGCGGTATTGCTGGGCCTGGTCGGCCATCCAGGCGGGGAAGAAGGCGAGGTCCGGCGGCGCGCCGATATCGGGGTCGCCTTCGATGTTGACGACCTTGCCGGCGACGGCGCCGTTGAAGGATTTCAGCGTGTTAAAGTCGGATTTGAGAAAACACCATTTGGCCTTGGGGTTGTACGTGAAGGCGCGACATGCGGGATCGCCGAGACATGTCGTCCTGCACTGGTCGAGGCTGACATTCTGGTCGGATCTGAGATCAAAGCCGAAATAATCGGAATTGTCCGATGTCACCACCCGGCGTGCTTCGGCCGCTTGCGCGACACTGCCCCAGGCGAAAAACAGAAGAAAAAGAGTCGACAGACCACGAGCCACGCGCATTGCCATAACACCCCTCCAGACACTGCTTTGCGTTACGTCCAGACATGTTCAAGCTCAGTCACGCTTGTCAACACGAGAACGCGGCAGGTTCCGCCTGCCAACGGTTTCCTTTCCGGCCAATGACCGGTAGTACCTCCATAGGACAGGGATCACGCATTCTTGCGGCGACGCAGAAGGTGTGAATTCCAAGCCCTGTCCATTTCAGACAATTGGATTGTGGCCCCTTTACGAGCAATTCAGAACTTCATTCCAATTTTAGCTTTGGGAGTTAGGGTAGAGTTGTAATGTCGGCGTATGAAAGGCAGATGTCGGGAGGAACCGCGCCACGGCGCGTGTTTTCGCTCGCCTTGCTTTTCTCCTTGCTATGCTCGACCGCATTGGTTGCCGCGAGCGGAAATGCGGCCGCTTTCGAGATCTTCGGCATCAAGCTGTGGGGATCGTCGGAGGATGAAGACGCCGACATCGTCGATCCGCTGCGCTATGCGGTAACCATAGAGGCGCCCGACGCCGACGAGGATCTCGCCGAGAAGCTCGAAAACGCCTCGGCGCTGAAGGACGACGAAGAACGTCCAGTCTCCGGTTCGCTCGGCCTGCTGGCCAAGGCGCGTGGCGACCGCGATCAGCTTGTCGCCGCACTTTACGCGGACGCCCGCTACGAGGGCGTCGTCACCATCACCATTGAAGGCAAGCCGCTCGACGATTTGCCGCCCGACGCCGAATTTTCGGGTCCGCAGCCGATTCCGGTGGTGATCAACATTGCGATCGGGCCGAAATTCACGCTTGGCGATATTAGGTTGGCGGGCGATGCGGCGGGGCTGGCGGGCGCCGATTTCGGCCTGATCGCCGGCGGCGATGCGGGTTCCGGTGCCGTGCTCAAGGCCGAGGCGTCTATCGTGCGGGCGCTCAAAGAGGAAGGCAGGCCGCTGGCCAAGGTGACGGCCCGCGAGATCGTTGCCGACCACGCTACCTCGACGCTCGACGTGACGCTGACCGTGGCCGCCGGGCCGATTGCCGGCTACGGCGACACCACGGTCGAGGGCACCGAAAAGGTCGACCGCGATTTCACCGAATATATGACCGGCCTGAAGCGCGGCCGCCAATATTCTCCGGAAGAGATCGACGAAGCGCGCGACCGTCTGCTCGGGCTGGAAGTCTTCAACAGCGTGACGCTGAAGGAGGCCGACGGTCTCGACGCCGACGGCAACATCCCGATCGGCGTCGAAGTGAGCGAGCGCAAGCCGCGGTATTTCGGCCTTGGCGGCACCTTCTCCAACACCGAGGGGCTCGGCCTTGAAGGCTATTGGGGCCACCGCAACCTGTTCGGCCGTGCCGAAAAGCTGCGCATCGAGGGCGCAATCAGCGGTATCGGCAGCAATGAGCTGACCGAGCTCAACTACAATGCCGGCATCATGTTCGAAAAGCCGGGTGTGGTCGGGCCGGCGTCGAAATTCTTCGCCGGCGTCAGCACCGTATTAGAGCATCCCGACGCCTACGACCATTTCTCGGTCAAGGGCAACACAGGCCTGTCTTATGAACTCGACAGACAGCAGACGGTTTCCGCGGAAGTCGCGCTCGACTATTCGAAGATCACCGATTCCTTCGGCAAGCACACCTATCTGATCGCCAGCGTTCCGCTGCGATATGTCTTCGACAACCGCGACAGCCGGCTCAACCCGACGACGGGATTCAGGGCGCTGGCCTATGCCGAGCCGAGCTACGACATTTTGAACGGTGCGGCCTTCGTCAAGCTGAGGGGCGAAGGATCGGCCTATCAGTCGCTCGACGCGGCCTCGAAGTTCGTCTTGGCCGAACGTGTCGCCATCGGCTCGATCATCGGTGCCGGCCTTCAGGATGTTCCGGCCGACCGACGCTTCTATTCCGGCGGCGGCGGCTCGGTGCGCGGTTATGCCTATCAGGGCATCGGTCCCAAGGACATCGACGGAGAGCCGACCGGGGGGTTATCCTTCTTCGAGACCTCGGTCGAGATGCGCATCGCCATCACCGACACGATCGGTGTCGTGCCGTTCGTCGATGTCGGCACCGTCTCGACCAATCAATTCCCGGATTTTTCTGGCATGAAGGTCGGCACCGGCGTCGGCCTGCGCTATATTACGCCGTTCGGACCGCTGCGCATCGATGCGGCGGTGCCGCTCAATCGGGGTCCCGATGACCCGCATTTCGGCATCTATGCCGGCATCGGCCAGGCGTTCTGATGACAATGTTCAAGCGCATCCTTCGCATTGTCCTTTACACGCTGCTCATCCTAGTGGCGGCGGTGGTCGGTGCGCTCGTCGTGCTGACCAAGACCGAGCGCGGCCGCGACAATCTCGCCGGCATCATCTCGACCGTGGCGTCAACCGATGACCGGAAGGTCACGGTCAGCGGCATCGACGGCATCTGGTCCGGCGCGCTGACTGTCGATCATGTCGTGCTGGAGGATCGCCAGGGCGCCTGGCTGGTGGCGCGCAAGGTGGCCGTCGACTGGTCGCCGCTGGCGCTTCTGTCGAAAAACTTCAGCGCCGGCCGCATCGCCGCCGATCGCATCGAGCTGGCGCGGCTGCCGGTGGCCGGCACGCAACCGAGCCGGGGTGGCGCCACCACGCTGCCGGTGTCGCTCGACATCAAGCAGATCGACCTGCCAGAAATCGCGCTTGGGCAGGCTCTGGCCGGCAGCGGTATTGCAGAGCTCGCGGCCAAGGGGGCGTTCAAGGCCGACGCGGCGCCATTGGCGCTAGAAACCAGCCTCAACATCACCCGCCACGACGGCAAGCAAGGCAAGGTCGACGCCAACATCCATTTTGCGCCCGCCGACAACAAGCTCGATCTCGATCTGAAGGCATCCGAGCCGGCCGGCGGCATCATCGCCAATCTGCTCAAATTGCCGGATGCGCCGCCGATCAACGTCGTCGTCACCGGCACGGGGCCGGTCGCCAACTGGAGCGGCATCGGTACCTTCGTCGTCGACGGCCAGATCGTCACCCAGCTCACCGGTCGCCGCCAGCTCACCGACAAGGGCAACTATGTCGAGGCAAAGGGCGATGGCGATTTCCAGCGCTTCTTGCCCGACAATCTGAAATCCTTGTTTGCCGGCAAGACCAGTTTCGACCTTGCCGGAACCGCGATCGTGACGGGCGGCGTCGAAGTCGAGCGCGCCAGCATCGACAGCGATGCCGTGCATGGCACGGCCGCGGGCATCATCGACCCCAACGGCGCCAGCGACCTTTCGGTGGAGCTCGCCGCCAAGGGCCCGCCGATCGTACTCAGCCTCGGCACTGCGGCGCAGCCGGTGACCGTCGCGATCACCGGCGCCACGGCCCGCGCGTTCGGCGGCGGCAAGGCGCCGATAGTCGACATCGGCGCGTCTCTGGTCTCGGTGGTGGCGGGCGGCACGCGGGTGGACGATCTGGCGGCTGAAATCCATTCCGACGGCTTCGATATCCAGGACCGCAGCGGACCGGTCACCATCAAGCTTGCGGCCGGCGGCCTGAACACCGACGTGGCGACGCTGGCGCCGCTGGTGACCGGCAGGGTGACCGCTGATCTCACCGGGTCGGTCAGCAAGGACGAGATCGTCGTCGATCAAGGCACGCTGCGCAGCGATGCGCTCAATGCCTCTGTGACGTCCAGGGTGACGCTGGCCGATTTGGCAATGACGCTCAAGATGAATGCCGATGCCGTCTCGACGGCGCTGCCGCCGCAGATCCGCTCGGTTCTCGGCGAGCGTGTGACATTCTCGGCGACAGCGACCCGCGACCCGCAAGGTTCATTTGCCGCCAATGCACTGCAATTCACTTCGGGCTCGCTCAGCGCCAGCGGCACCGCCAGCGCGACGGGCACCGACATCCAGACCGACATCAAGGGCACACTCGGCGACGTTTCGGTGCTGTCGCCGATGGTTGGCGTAGCGGTCGGCGGGGCCGTCGATTTCGCGCTGACGGCGAGCGGCGCGCGCACGGCGCCGGATTTCTCGGTCTCGGCCGACAGCGACAGCCTGACGGCGTCTGGCCGTACGGTCAAGACGATCAAGCTGGCGGCCACCGGCAAGGCCGACATTGCCAATCCCGTCGCCGATGTCTCACTGACCGGGTCCGTTAACGACCAGCCGCTCGATCTCAGGGCATCGTTGGTCACGCGTGACGGAAAGCGTTCCCTCAACGGGTTTAGCCTGTCGCTGGGCGACAACAAGGTCTCGGGCGATCTCGCTCTCGACGACAGCTTGCTGCCGCTCGGCACGCTGACACTCGAAGCGGCCGATATAGGCCCGCTGGCCGCGCTTGCCGGGCAGACGGCGGCAGGCGACGTGCGTGGCACGATCGCCTTCTCGAATGATGGCGGCGCGCCGGCAGTCGCCGTCGATGCGACGAGCGGGTCTATTTCGCGCGGCGATCTGGCGGCGAAGACCATCGCCGTCAACGCGCTGGTCGCCAACTATCTCAAGGCCCCGGCGATCTCTGGCACGATCAAGGCCGATACGGTCACATCGGGAACGACAATCATCAGCGGCATCGATGTCGATCTCACCCGCGACGGCGACTGGACCGGGTTTTCCGGCGGCGCCACCGTCAAGGACATTCCGGCCACGGCCGAAGGCAGGGTGAAGATCGCCGACGGCACGACAAGCGTCGAGATCGCTTCTGGTGACGCGACCATTCGCGGCATCAAGGCAGCGATCGCGCAGCCGTCGACCCTGAGCATTGCCAATGGCACGGCCAGCATCGAGAAGCTGATGCTCGATGTCGGCGGCGGATCGGTGACCGTGTCCGGCACCGCCGGCCCGACGCTCGACCTCGCGGCAGAGTTCTCCGCATTGCCGGCCGCCCTTGCCAATGATTTTTCATCCGGTCTCGACGCCGCGGGCTCGCTCGGCGGAACAGCGAAAGTGACGGGACCGTCGGCAGCCCCCAACATTCGTTTCAATGCGCAGCTCAGCGGCGCTGAGACCAGCCAGACCCGCCAGGCGGGGCTCGGGCCGCTCACCTTCGATGCGGCAGGCAGCTACTCCTCCGCCGGTGGCATTGCCATCGACCACGCGATGCTTGCCGGTAACAAAATTTCCGGCAAGGCCGCCGGCACCATCAACCCGAACGGCGCCAGCGATTTTGCGCTCGACCTCGCCTCGACCGGCCCGAGCCTGCCGATGGCGCTTGGCAGCACCGAGAGCCCGATCAATCTCGAGTTGCAGGCGCTGTCGGTGGAGGTCGCGGGGCAGGGCATGCAGCCGAAGCTCGATATCTCCGCTGTTCTGCCTTCGGCCGCCACCAGTCTAGCTAAGGTCGAGGGGCTCACCCTGGCATTGCACTCGGACGCCTTCGATCTGAAGGGCCGGACAGGGCCGATCTCCGGCACGGTGACGGCGGACAAGATCGGCCTGGACAACCCGACCATCGCGCCGCTGCTCGCCGGCAGGATCACTGCCAAGGTCGCCGGCGATCTCGCTGCCGATACCATCGTCATCGACAGCGGCTCGGTGACAAGCGAGGCACTAGACAGCGGCTTTAATGGAAGGGTCTCGCTGGCCGACGGCGCCATCGATCTCAACCTTAAGGCGGTTGCGGCTTCCGCAGCATTGCCGGCGGCAGTGCGCGGCGTGCTCGCCGAGCGGACGCAGCTCAGCGCGGCACTGAAGCGCGACGCCAATGGCAATATCACCGCCAACGCCATCAGGCTGGTATCAGGTGCATTCAGCGCCGACGGGCAGGCCAGCCTCGCCGACAACAAGGTCAGCGCCGACGTCAAGGGCGCGCTGGCCGACATCTCGCTTCTGTCCGGGGATGCCAAGGGCGCCATAACGTTCGCGCTGAACGCGCAGGGCGCCGGTACAGCGCCGGACCTGTCGCTGACGGTCGACAGCGACCGGCTTTCGGTGGCGGCGCGAGAAATCACAGGGCTAAAGCTCACCGCGACGGGGAAGGGCGACATCGCCAGCCCGGCCGCCGATATCTCGCTCACCGGATCCGTCAATGACGAGCCACTCGATTTCAAGGCGTCGCTGGTAACGCGCCAGGGAAAGCGGTCCATAAACGGACTAAGCCTGTCGCTGGGCGACAACAAAGTTTCGGGCGATCTTGCTCTCGACGATAGATTCCTGCCGCTCGGCACGGTGGCGCTGGATCTGCCCGATATCAGTCCGCTCGCAGCCCTGGCGCTGGAAGAAGCTAACGGCGACGTGCGTGGCACGATCGCCTTCTCGAATGATGGCGGCGCGCCGGCAGTCGTCGTCGATGCGACGAGCGGGTCTATTTCGCGCGGCGATCTGGCGGCGAAGACCATCGCCGTCAACGCGCTGGTCGCCAACTATCTCAAGGCCCCGGCGATCTCTGGCACGATCAAGGCCGATACGGTCACATCGGGAACGACAATCATCAGCGGCATCGATGTCGATCTCACCCGCGACGGCGACTGGACAGGGTTTTCCGGCGGCGCCACCGTCAAGGACATTCCGGCCAGGGCCGAAGGCAGGGTGAAGATCGCCGACGGCACGACAAGCGTCGAGATCGCTTCTGGTGACGCGACCATTCGCGGCATCAAGGCAGCGATCGCGCAGCCGTCGACCCTGAGCATTGCCAATGGCACGGCCAGCATCGAGAAGCTGATGCTCGATGTCGGCGGCGGATCGGTGACCGTGTCCGGCACCGCCGGCCCGACGCTCGACCTCGCGGCAGAGTTCTCCGCATTGCCGGCCGCCCTTGCCAATGATTTTTCATCCGGTCTCGACGCCGCGGGCTCGCTCGGCGGAACAGCGAAAGTGACGGGACCGTCGGCAGCCCCCAACATTCGTTTCAATGCGCAGCTCAGCGGCGCTGAGACCAGCCAGACCCGCCAGGCGGGGCTCGGGCCGCTCACCTTCGATGCGGCAGGCAGCTACTCCTCCGCCGGTGGCATTGCCATCGACCACGCGATGCTTGCCGGTAACAAAATTTCCGGCAAGGCCGCCGGCACCATCAACCCGAACGGCGCCAGCGATTTTGCGCTCGACCTCGCCTCGACCGGCCCGAGCCTGCCGATGGCGCTTGGCAGCACCGAGAGCCCGATCAATCTCGAGTTGCAGGCGCTGTCGGTGGAGGTCGCGGGGCAGGGCATGCAGCCGAAGCTCGATATCTCCGCTGTTCTGCCTTCGGCCGCCACCAGTCTAGCTAAGGTCGAGGGGCTCACCCTGGCATTGCACTCGGACGCCTTCGATCTGAAGGGCCGGACAGGGCCGATCTCCGGCACGGTGACGGCGGACAAGATCGGCCTGGACAACCCGAC
>NZ_SRTG01000001.1:3187739-3386847 GCF_004792125.1 Mesorhizobium sp. M5C.F.Ca.ET.164.01.1.1
GCCACCAGTCTAGCTAAGGTCGAGGGGCTCACCCTGGCATTGCACTCGGACGCCTTCGATCTGAAGGGCCGGACAGGGCCGATCTCCGGCACGGTGACGGCGGACAAGATCGGCCTGGACAACCCGACGATCGCGCCGCTGATCGCCGGCAGGATCACCGCCAAGGTCGCCGGCAGCCTCGCCACTGATACCATCGTCATCGACAGCGGGTCGTTGACGGGCGACGCGCTGAACACCGGCTTCAACGGAAGGGTTTCGCTGGCCGACGGCGCCATCGATCTCAACCTTAGGGCGGATGCGGCTTCCGCAGCGCTGCCGGCGGCGGCGCGCGGTGTGCTCGCGGAGCGGACGGAACTCAGTGCCGCACTGAAGCGTGACGCCAATGGCAATGTCACCGCCAACGCGATCAGGCTGGTTTCCGGCGCGCTGACCGCCGACGGGCAGGCCAGCCTTGCCGACAATAAACTCGCCGCCGACATCAAGGGCGCGCTGGCCGACATCTCGCTTCTGTCCGGGGATGCCAAGGGCGCCATCGCTTTCGCGCTGAATGCGCAAGGCTCCAGCACAGCGCCCGACCTGTCGCTGACGGTCGACAGCGACCGGCTTTCGGTGGCCGAACGCGAGATCACCGGGCTGAGGCTCACCGCCACCGGCAAGGCCGATGCCGCCAACCCGGCGGCCAATGTGCAACTGTCCGGAAATGTCGCGGGCCAGGCCCTGCAAGGCAGCGCCGTGCTGGCGACGTCCGACGGCAAGCGCGCCATCAACGGACTTCTCCTGTCGCTCGGCAAGAACCGGATATCAGGCGACCTGGCACTTGATAATGCCTTCGTGCCGTCCGGTACCGTGGCCCTCGACCTGCCTGATATCGGTCCGCTCGCAGCCCTTGCCCTGGAAAAGGCGGAAGGCGACGTGCGCGGCACGATCGTATTCTCGAAGACCCGCGATGCGCCTGATGTCGCCATCAAGGCTTCGACGGCTTCGATTACGCGCGGCGATCTTTCGGCAAAGACGGTCACCATCGATGCGCGGATCGCCAACTATCTCGCCGCACCGGTGATCTCCGGAAAAATCCGCGCCGACAGCGTCACCTCCGGCGGCACCGTCATTCGCGGCATCGATGTCGATCTCACCCGCGACGGCGACTGGACCGGCTTTTCCGGCGGCGCCACCGTCAAGGACATTCCGGCCAGGGCCGCCGGCCGCGTCAGGGTTGCCAACGGCGCTACAACGGTCGAGCTCACCTCCGGCCAGGCGACCATGCGCGGCATCAAGGCGGCGATCGCTCAGGCCTCGACCATCACCATCGCCAACGGCACCACCAGCCTGGATAGGCTCGCGCTCAACCTCGGCGGCGGCACGGCGACGGTTTCAGGCAAGGTCGGGGAGGCGCTCAATCTCGACGCGACGCTGGCGCGGGTGCCGATGTCGCTCGCCAACAGTTTCTCGCCGGGCCTCGATGCTGCCGGCTCGATCTCGGGCACGTTGAAGGTGACGGGGGCGCCGGCCAATCCGGCCGTCGCCTTCAAGATCGACGCCGCAGGCGTCCAGACGTCGCAGACTCGCGGTGCCGGTTTCGGCGGCATGGGAGTTTCGTCCTCCGGCACGTATTCGGGCAACAGACTGACCTTCGACGCCAACATGAGCGATGCCGCCGGTCTCGGCCTCAAGGGCGGCGGCACGATGACAACATCAGGCACGCCCACCCTTGATCTCGACTTTTCCGGCAAGGTGCCGTTCGCCTTCCTCACCCGGACACTCGCAGCGCAAGGCCTGTCCTTGAGCGGCACGGCCGACGTCAATTTGAAGGTGCGCGGCCCGGCGACGTCGCCGGTGATTTCAGGCACGGTCCGCACGTCAGGCGCCCGCCTGATCGATGCACGCTCGGGACTTGCGATCAACGATATCACCGCCGATGTGGCGATCGCCAGTAGCGTGGCCAGGATCAACCGCCTGACCGGCAATTTGTCGACGCGCGGCAGCCTGTCGGCCAGCGGCACGGTCGGCATCAATCCGGCGCAAAGTTTTCCGGCCGACCTGTCGGTCAAGCTCGTCGACGGCCGCTACACCGACGGCAGGGTGGTCACCGCCAATCTCGGTGGCGACCTGACCATCAAGGGGCCGCTCGTGTCGGCGCCGGTGATCTCGGGTACGATCAACCTGGCCAAGACAGTCATCACCGTTCCCGAGAAGCTGCCGGGCTCGCTTGCGACGCTCAACGTCAAGCACAAGAACGCACCGGCCGCCGTGCGCGCACAGGACAAGGCGTTGCGCCCGGCGACGGCGAGCGGCAGCAGCGGTGGGGGCGGCCTCAACCTCGATGTCACGGTCAACGCGCCGAGCCAGATATTCATTCAGGGCAGGGGTGTCGACGCCGAGCTTGGCGGTTCGCTGCGGCTGACCGGCCCGGCATCGTCGCCGCAAGCGGTCGGCACCTTTACGTTGCAGCGCGGGCGGCTGACGATCCTCGCCAAGCGGCTGACCTTCACCGAAGGCACGGTCGGCTTTTCAGGCTCGCTGGTGCCTTATCTCAACCTCACGGCGACGTCGACGACGAGCAGCGCCACCGTCACCATCGTGGTATCGGGCGAGGCGACCAATCCGAAATTCAACTTCTCGTCGGTGCCGGCGCTGCCGGAAGACGAGGTCCTGGCGCAACTGATTTTCGGCCGCTCAATGTCTAACCTGTCGCCGCTGCAGATCGCCCAGCTTGCCGAAGCCGCCGCGCAGCTGGCCGGTGTCGGTGGCTCGACCTCGCTGCTCCAGAACCTGCGCAGCGCAATCGGCGTCGACGATCTCGACGTCATCACCGACGAGGAAGGCGGCACCGCGGTCTCGGCGGGCAAATATCTCAACGACCGCACCTATGTGACCATCCAGAAGGGCGACAAGCCGGGTTCGGGCAAGGCGGCGATCGATCTCGACGTCGGGCGCGGCGTCAAATTGCGCGGCGAGGCCACAGACGCCGGTGAAGCCAAGGGCGGCGTTTTCTACGAGCGCGAGTACTGAAGCCGGCCGACGCGAGAGGGTCTGGCAATCCGACATTTGTCGCCGTTTTGGCACCCCATCCGGGATCGGCTGGCGCTGTGCAAAGCTTCGCGCATGACGCCGGAAATCGGGACCGATTTTCGGTCAGACTAGAGGGCATCAACGTTCTCACACGGCAACTCAAACCACACCGCGCTCCTCTTCGGCGTGCGCTTCTGGAGAGGACGATAGTCCTAACGCAGTCGTACCACCCGGCAATAAACCACCGACCGGCTTCCGCGCCGTCGCCTGATGTTGCTCACCCAGTCGGTCGCTATCGCGCTCGCAGTTTTCCTGGCGGTCATGGTGGACCGTGTGGATGTGCCCGCGCGTCGGCCACGCCACGCCGCCACCGCGAGAATGGCCCAGATCGGCGCTCCTCTCCAGCGTCAGGACGCCGAATGGCAACGACTACGGCAAGGACTTGCTGCGCCAGCACCACGAAGCACACGCCCATGATCCAGGGCCACGGCCACCCCCAACCCTTCGGAACAAGAGTTGCTCGACATCGTACGCTAAGGCTCAACGAAACATGAACTTCCGAGTCAAAACGCTTGAGAGGGAAGAGGATTCCAATTGACTATTCGGGAGTTAACGTGTCGCGTCCCCTCGACCTGGCTCCCTCGCATGTCCCGCCAACTGCTTCAGTTGCTCGGCTTACCCGCACTGCAATGCTGTTGGATGAAGTCCGACAGGAAGGTTGAAGCGTGAACACACCTCCGATGCACAGCGATCGCCTGAGGCACTTTCGAGAATGTCCTCTCAACAATGCGGAAACCTGGATTCTCTTCGCAGAAACGTGACAGGGACTCGGTCAAGCCCGCAGCCGCATCGCACTGGGAGGATACAAGCATGTCCAGGGCGGAAGCGAAATTTTCGGTATGGAGGACAATTGCATTTCTAACCTGTCGCTCAAGCTGCTTTGTATACGCTGCGGTTCTGGCGGCGGCAATGCGCACCCCTTCGACGTCAACATGCTCCACGCTGCCTAGCGGGCTACTGTCTGGCACCAGAAAGCTGGCGGTCACCGCGGTATAGGGGGGCGAGAAGGAGAACCTGTCGGCACGTGATGGATCGGAAGCAATGAACGCAACGTCCCACTCGTTGCCTTCGGCAGCCGCAAGAATGTCAGCGGCCGATCCGTATTGAACCAGCGACAAACCGCAGTCGAGTTCTGCCGCAAGTTCGATCGCGATCTGCGCGCTCGGCCCTGTTAGAAAGCCTGTCACTGGATCGAGTTGGACAAGTGCGGCATTCGACATGTTGACCGCCGCTCTGAGGACTCCCGTCGGTGCGATTTCAGTGAGGAGCTCATCACGTTCCGACATCGTGGTACACTCCCTGAGATGCAAATCGTGCCGCGAGTGCTTCCGATCCCCTTGCCAGAACAGCGACATCGACACCAACGGCAGTAAATAGTGTTCCCAGCGAGAGGCACCGTGCCGCGAACTTCTCATCCGGGGTCAGAATGCCCGCAGGCTTGCCCAACGATTTCAGGCGTTCAATCGCGTCAACAATTGCATCGACCACCTCCGGGTGGCTCGGTTGGCCCCTGTGTCTGAAACTCGCTGCCAGGTCTGCCGGTCCTACGAATACGCCATCCACTCCCTCTACCGACGCAATCGACTCGAGGTTCCCAAGCGCCTCCCGCGTCTCAACTTGCAGCAACAGGCAAATTTCCCGTTCCGCATTTTGCGCATAGTTCGCAACTCGGCCGAAACGAGTGGCGCGCGTCAGGGCAGAAACACCACGAATTCCATCCGGAGGATATCGCACGGCCGCGACTGCGGCTTTCGCCTCTTCTGCGTTCTGAATGTAGGGAATGAGCAGTGTCTGAACGCCAATATCCAGGAAACGTTTGATGAGAACGGGGTCGTTGATGGCCGGGCGGACGACTGGGGAAACGTCGTATGGCGCGACCGCTTGCAATTGCGGCAGGACGGTCAGAACGTCACCTGGAGAATGTTCCGTGTCGAACAGGAGCCAATCGAAACCTGAAGGCGCGACGATTTCCGCGGCGTAGTTTCCCGGCAAGCCACACCACAGGCCGATCTGACTTTGACCAGAAAGAAGCTTCTGCTTGAATCGATTGACAGGATGTTCCATCTAGCACCTCACACAAACGACACGCCAATGGAGCCAACAGGGCCATAGTCGGCTTGAATGACATCACCTTTCGCGATATCGACAGGACGCGTGAAGGAGCCGGCCAGGACTATTTGTCCCTTCTTCAGGCCACCGCCCACAGCATAAAGTTTGTCGACCAGCCACGCGATGCCGGCTGCCGGATGTCCCATGATCGCCGCCGACACGCCCGACTCCTCGATGATGCCGTTCTTGGAAAGAGTCGCTCCGACCCAACGGATATCAATGTCCATCGGGCGAATTATACGGCCGCCAACGACGAGGGCGCCGAAAGCTGCATTGTCCGCAATGGTGTCGGTGATCGCTCGAGGGACTTCGGTCCGGTAGTCGATAATCTCGAGCGCCGGGACAACGAACTCGGTCGCACGCATGACGTCATAGATCCTGGTGCCGAGCCCGGCGAGATCCTCACCCATAACAAAGGCCAGCTCGACCTCGAGGCGCGGCTTGATAAACAAGTCAGCCCTGATCTGCGCTCCGTCGTTGTAAAGAGCATCGTCAAGAATGCAACCGTAGTCCGGCTCCGTCATTTTCGAAGCCATCTGCATTGCGCGTGACGTCAGGCCGATCTTATGCCCGACGATCCGTGCGCCCTTGGCCACCCTCGCCTCCGCCCACAAAGCCTGAATCCGGTAGGCGTCCTCGAGTTCGAGGTTCGGGTAGGTCTCGCTAGGCTGTATGATCGGCTTCCGCTCGATTTCAGCTTTGAGCAGCGCGTCTGCCGCGGCCTGGCGTTCTTCTTCGGTGATCATATCGTTTGCTCTGCTGATAGTGATTTATTTGATCGGGGGACGCGGCAAAACGGCTTCGCCGGGTTCCATGACATAGGTGTAGTCGAGCGAGAACCATGGGCCAGGAATATCCGTTTCGGTCGGATGGGGCGCCTCATGGCGAATGAAGTCGCCGGTCAGGGCTGCCGTGACACCGAACTGAACATCGGAGTCAATGTTCGGGTCGCTGGGGTCGAAGACCTGGGAAATCAGCGTCTTGTATCCGTGCTTGAAGATCAGTGCGTGCAGGTGCGCTGGTCGGTACGGATGGCGTCCCTGAGCTTTGAGCAGGCGTCCGACGACGCCATCGACCGGTATGGGATACCCGACCATCTTGACGGTCCTGAACCAGAACCGACCTTGCACGTCGGTCATGAATTTGCCGCGCAAGTTCATCTCGGCCTGGTCCGGGTCCTGGTTTTCGTAAAGACCGACGGGAGATGCATGCCACACATCCACTTCGGCGCCGGCAATTGGCTTACCGTCGCGGTCAACGACCCTGGCATGCACGAACAAGGGAGTGCCGGGCGTCTCGGATCGGATAATCGTCCCGCCATTTTCGACTCGCGGAGAGTCGAGGCGCCAGAATGGGCCCAACAGCGACTGGGAGGTCTCAGTCTGTCCCCTCTCGCCATTGTTAAGTAGGCAGACAAGTGAAGACACGCCAAGAGAACCGGCCATCAACACAAACTCGTTGTGGTGATCAGTATGCAGTTGCCCGATCTCATTCAGCATGGCTGTCGCCTCCCGAAACTCGACCTCCGTCAGTCGAACCTCGCGCACGAAGGCATGAAGATGCGTGACCATCGCCACGAGGATTCCTCGCAGGCGGGGGTCTTCAGTGCGATTCATCACAGCGAGGACGGCTGGCGTCAGATCGCTTTCAGTTTTGATCACCATGTGGGCTACCTCCCGATTTCCCCGACTATCCGAATAATCGATTATCTGTCAAGGCCGCCGTACATTCTCGCGGCTCCCACAAGTCGGGATAAAACAGGATATCGACATATAAATGATTGTTTTGATTATGTTTTATTCGCATAAAAAAAGCTAAGGCTTGACTTTTTGCAGATTTCATCGCACTCAAGTTGACAGGAATAATCGTTTATTATATTGATCAGCGACAATTAGTTCGGGAGCCTTGGGAGGAACAATGGTACCGGATGACGACGGCGCATTTGCTCCGACGACAGAAGATGCTCCATCGTCTTCTGGCTTTCTCGATGATGGCAAAAACACAATTGGGAGCCAGCTTGCATCCCGTCTTCGTGAAGCGATCATCTCCGGCGAGCTTCAGGCCGGCAGCAAGATCAATCTCGACAAGGCGCGCAAGACGTTCAACGTGAGCCTCAGTCCGCTGCGTGAAGGGTTGGCGCGGCTGATATCGGATGGTCTAGTGGAGTTCGAGGACAATCGCGGCTACCGCGTTTCATCAATTTCCTTGGCCAATCTGGAAGAGATAACCACCCTGCGCGAAGAGTTTGAAGTCTTTGCGCTTCGCGAGTCCGTGCGGGTCGGCGATGTGGAGTGGGAGGGTAACGTCATGCGCGCGCTGCATCGCCTTAACCGCACCAATCGTGACGCGGCTCGGCCAGAGACACTGGAGCGCTGGGAAGAGCTCCACCGCGAATTTCATCTGACACTCGTATCTGGCTGCGGGAAGCCGATCCTGCTCCATTTCTGCAGACTGCTTCTTAATCTCAACGACCGTTATCGCCGGGTGTTTCTGACCCGCACGTCGGGTGACCGCAACGTCAGCCAGGAGCACAGCGAGATTGCTCAGGGAGCCGTCGCCCGGGATCTGGACTATTCGTGCGATATGTTGCGTGAGCATATTCACCGCACGGGAACCAATCTGCGCAATCACCTCGCGACAAAGGGGATCTTGTGATGACCGTCGCGACGCCAAGACCGGACCTTGAACTGGGCGTGGCGCATTTTTCATCCATCGCGCTGCCGCCCAAGGAATTCGCCGTGATAGCTGCTCGGGCGGGTTTTGCGTCGATAGGGCTGCGTCTGCACCCCGCCTTTCCCGGAGCCCCTTTCTACGAGTTGCCGGTGGGCAGCCAGAGTGCCCAGGAATTCAAGACAATTGCCGATGGCGAAGGCGTCAAGGTGTTCGATATCGAGTTCTTCGTGATCGACGAGAGCTTCGTCGCGGGCTCCCATGAGGCGACCGTGGCAGCCGCTGCGAACATAGGGGCGCGCCGGCTGAGTGTTTGCGGCGATGATCGAGACGGCGGCCGTCTTGCCACAAACCTTTCAGAGTTTTGCGCCCTCGCGGCGCGATATGGCATGTCAGTCGACATCGAAAACATGGGCTGGCGGACGGTAAGAACCTTTGGCGACAGCGTCGCGGTCGTGAATTCCTGTGGAGCAGAGAACGCCGGTGCTCTCGTGGATGGGGTTCACTTCTTTCGAAACGGCGCCTCGATCGACGAGCTTCGCGGAAATGCAGGGAAGGTAAAACACGTCCAGCTTTGCGACGTCCGCGGGCCTGCTCCTAAAACGTCGGACGCAATGATCGTCGAGGCGAGAAGCGGTAGGTTCGCTCCTGGAGAAGGCGAATTGCCATTGAAGGACCTCTGGGCTGCAACCGAATACGGTACTGCTATCTCGGTTGAAGTGCCACTCGTCGGGTCGGTGGACCCGGAGGCACATCTAAAACATCTCCATGACAGCGCACTGGGAATTTTGAAACCGGATCAGTGATCCGGCGCCAACGCGGCGTGGGCCGGTCGGAAGGAGGAAGTCTTAGATGCCTTATACGTTCGATTTCGGTGCGGTCCTCGACCGGGCCCCGGAATTGCTATGGGGTTCGCTTGGAACGCTTGGCCTTGCGCTGGCTGGGATGCTCCTCGCACTCGTCATCGGAATCCTGGGCGTTGTTGCAAGGACTTCCAAGAGCGAGATCACGCGCACTTCCGTGATCGTTTTCGTTGAGGTCGTGCGTAATACGCCATTCCTCGTGCAGATCTTCTTCATATATTTTGCCCTTCCTCTCATGGGCATACGGCTCAATCCGACCGTTACGGCGATCATTGCCCTCGGCATCAATGGTGGGGCGTACGCAATCGAGATCATCCGAGGCGGGGTCGAGAGCGTGTCGCGCGGCCAGATCGAGGCAGGTTTCGCACTTGGACTGCACAAGGCGGACGTCTTCCGGCTCATCGTGCTCAAGCCGGCACTGCGGGCGATTTATCCCTCGCTCACAAGCCAGTTCATCATGCTGACACTGACAACGTCTGTCTGCACGTCAATCGCCGCTTATGAACTGACCTCGGCCGCTCAGCGCATTGAGTCTGACACCTTCCGCAGCTTCGAAGTCTATTTCACGGCGACCGCTATCTACCTGGTTATTTCGACGCTGATGATGGGCCTCTTTGCCCTCATTTCTCGCCACTACTTCAACTACCCGACGCGATAGGAGGCAGCCATGGGTCCCATCGGCGAAAATGAATTCTTCTTTTTGATGCAGGGTTTGAAGTGGACCGTGCTGCTCGCGATCGTGGGCTTCATCGGTGGGGGGATGTTCGGAATCCTGATCGCGCTGCTGCGCACCTCAAAGAAGAAGGTCGCCCGGACGATCACCGCAGGATATATCGGCATCTTCCAGGGCACGCCCCTTCTGATGCAGCTCTTCGTTGTCTATTACGGCGTTGCGCTGTTGGGCGTCGAGGTCAACGCGTGGATCGCGGTCGCAATCGCCTTCACGCTCCATGCTAGTGCCTTCCTGGGCGAGATCTGGCGCGGCTCCATCGAGGCTGTACCGAAGGGCCAGACGGAAGCCGCCAACGCCCTCGGTCTGCATTATGTCTCGCGGATGAAAGACATCATCTTGCCGCAGGCCCTGAAAATCTCGATGCCGGCCACGATCGGCTTCCTTGTCCAGCTCATCAAGGGCACGTCGCTAGCAGCAATCGTCGGCTTCATTGAACTGACTCGCGTCGGCCAGATCATTTCAAACCAGACCTATCGTCCGCTGCTCGTCTTCGGGATCGTCGGCGCAATCTACTTCATCATTTGCTGGCCGCTCTCCCATGCCGGAAGTGGCCTCGAAAAACGGATGGCGAAAGCTGCCCGCTAACCGCTTCGCTCGAAGCAAAACTCTTGAGGAGGAGAATAAGCATGCAAAACAATCGTAGGAATTTTCTCGGACTTGCACTGGCAACCGTTGCCTTCGCAACCGTTGGCGCTGCCGCCGCCTCTGCGGCAACTGTAGAGGAAATCAAGGCAAAGGGCACGCTTGTGGTCGGCATCCAGGGCGACAATGCGCCATGGGGGTTCGTCAACACGAGCGGCCTGCAGGACGGCTTCGACGCCGACGTCGCCAACCTTTTTGCCAAGGAGTTGGGCGTGAAGGTTCAATTCCAGCCGCTCGCCGTTGCCAACCGAATTCCGGCGCTTACGACCGGGAAAGTCGACATCCTGTTCGCAACGATGGCGATGACGGAAGAACGTGCGAAATCAATTCAATACAGCAAGCCCTATGCCGCTAACACGATTTCGCTTTATGCGGCGAAGTCCGACACGGTTACGAAGCCTGAAGACGTTGCGGGATGGGAGATCGGCGTTCCGAAGTCCAGTTCGCAGGATAAGGCAGTAACGGACGCCGTCGGATCCACCGCAACGGTTCGCCGCTTTGATGACGATGCCACAACCATCCAGGCTCTCATCTCCGGACAGGTAAAGGCGGTTGGCGGCAACCAGTTCTATGGTCAGCGTCTGGATGCCGCGAATGCCGGCACCTATGAGCGCAAGATTAACTTTCTGACGACCTACAACGGCGTCGGGACCCGGCTCGGCGAGAAGGACTGGAACGAAGCCGTCAACGCCTTCATCGACAAGATCAAGGCCAATGGTGAGCTTGCCGCCATCACGAAGAAGTGGATGGCGATCGAGCTGCCGCAGTTCCCTGAATCCATTCCGAATATCCCGTTCACCGTCAATTAAAGCCCAAATGGAGAGTTCCGTGCTCAATTCTGCAAAAGATCAATCGACGCTGATTTCCCTTGAGGACGTGCAGAAGTGGTACGGCGATTTCCATGCTTTGAAATCCATCAGTCTGTCGGTCCGCAAAGGCGAAAAAATCGTCCTCTGCGGGCCGTCAGGCTCCGGGAAATCAACGTTAATCCGCTGCATCAATGCCCTCGAAACGATCGAGGACGGCAAAATCGTCGTCGAGGGTCAGGTACTGGACGGAAGCACCAAATCCGTCGATGCGATACGTCGCGAAGTGGGAATGGTCTTCCAGAGCTTCAATCTCTTCCCGCACATGACTGTACTTCAGAACTGTACACTCGCCCCGATGCGTGTTCGAGGCACAACCCACACTGACGCAGAGCGACTGGCTCGAAAATATCTCGAGCGCGTTCGAATCCTTGACCAGGCCGAAAAGTTTCCTGCACAGCTATCCGGCGGGCAACAACAACGCGTTGCCATCGCTCGCGCGCTCTGCATGGAGCCGAAGGTCATGCTCTTCGACGAACCAACCTCTGCCCTCGATCCGGAAATGGTGAAGGAAGTGCTCGACACCATGATCGGGCTCGCCCGTGACGGCATGACGATGATCTGTGTCACGCACGAAATGGGCTTTGCCCGCCAGGTCGCTGATCGCGTCATCTTCATGGCCTCAGGAGAAATCGTCGAAGAGGCCGAACCGGAGATCTTCTTCAAGTCTCCCAAGCACGAACGCACGAAAAACTTCCTCGGCGAAATCCTTGCCCACCACTGACGTTCGAAAGCGATACCAATGCACGACAAGAAATTCCTCGTAGGGCTGATCGGAGCCGACATCCTAATGTCAAAGTCCCCGGCGCTCCACGAAACGGAGGCTCGACATCAGGGCTTCGATTACCGTTACGAGCTTCTCGATCTGGCCGAGCGAGGCCTTCCTGCCTCGGCGCTACCGGACCTCCTCGACGAGGAAGAGCGGCGCGGTTTTGCCGGGAGCAACATTACACATCCGTGCAAGCAGTCTGTGATCGCCCACCTCAGCCGCCTTTCCGAGGATGCAGAGATGCTCGGGGCGGTCAACACCGTGGTCTTTCGTGACGGCGAGAGGATCGGCCACAACACTGATTGGTACGGTTTCTACGAGAATTTCCAGCGCGGCCTTCCGCACGTCGCGAAGTCGCATGCCGTCCTGCTTGGCGCCGGCGGCGCCGGTGTCGCCGTGGCGCATGCTGCAATCAAGCTCGGTATTAAGCGATTGTCGATCTTTGACCAGGATTCGAAACGAGCAGAAACCTTGGCTGGGCAGTTGAACGATCGGTTCTCAAGGGATTGCGCTCGTGCCACGACGGATGTGGGCAGCACCCTGCGCTCCGCGGACGGCCTTATTCACGCGACACCGACGGGTATGAAGAGCCATCCTGGTTCGCCGATCGACCCGGAATGGCTTCTTTCACGGCATTGGGTCGCCGACATCGTCTATATGCCGCTCGTCACAGAGCTCCTTGCTCTCGCCGAAAGAAAAGGCTGCCGGACCCTTCGTGGCGGCGGCATGACCGTCTACCAGGCAGCAGCGGCTTTCGAATTGTTCACCGGGATAGCACCCGACGCAGAGCGCATGTCCCGTCACTTTATGGACTTGTGCCGCCTGTCGGCTTGATGGGGAGATCCCAAATGCCGCATATCATCATCGATTATAGCCGGGGCGCAGGCGAGCATGTAGCCATGGACCGGCTCACGCTGACCGTGCATCGCTGCGTTCGCGATGGCGGCCTTGTGAAACCTTCTGTCGTGCGCACGCTTGCGCGGGAGGCGACATATTCCTGCGTGGGCGATGAGCATGCCGATAATCATTTCATCCAAATTATCGTGCGGATGGCACCGGGTCGTACTGCAGAGACTAAGCAGAAGCTTCTCACTGCCGTTCTCGAGGCCGCGCGGGCGATCGCCGCGCCTGCTCTCGAAGCTGGAAGGCTCGGCTTGCGCGCAGATCTCTACGAGTCGGACCCTGATTTTGCTGTTCAAGCAATCGCGTTCGTCTGACCAGGACAGCGTGCTCAAGAAGGAAAATATACTATGAGCCTGATCTACGTTCTCAATGGACCAAACCTCAATCTGCTTGGCAAACGCCAGCCGCACATCTACGGGCATGAAACGCTCGCAGACGTAGAGGCGGACTGCCGCAAACTGGCGGCCGAACTCCGCCATGAAATCCGCTTTCACCAGAGCAACCGGGAATACGAGATCATCGATTGGATTCATGAGGCGCGCGAGGACGGTGCGGGCATCGTCATCAATCCGGCAGCCTTTACCCATACCTCACTCGCCATCCTCGACGCTCTGAACACATTTGAAGGGCCTGTGATCGAGATCCACATCTCCAATGTGCACAAGCGCGAAAGCTTCCGACACCATTCGTTCGTTTCGCACCGCGCGGACGGCGTGATCTGCGGCCTTGGAACAGAAGGATACCAGCTTGGCATCCGGCGCGCGGCGACAATGATCAAGGCGGCGAGCAAGGGCTGAGGTGACCATGACCCAACGGGTTAAGCTGGCCGTACTTGGCGCAGGCCTCATCGGTAAGCGCCATATTCAGCACGTCCTGGCCGAGCCCTCGGCGCAACTCAGTGCCGTGGTCGATCCCTCGCTGGTTGGCGAGACTATTGCCAAGGAAGCCAGCGTGAAGTGGTTTACAAGCTTCGCGGACATGGTTGCCGCAGACCGACCTGACGGGATCATCGTGGCTACGCCCAACCAGGCTCACGTCCAGAACGGGTTGGAAGCCGTTGAAGCCGGCGTTCCCGCACTCATCGAGAAGCCTATCGCCGACGACATTATATCCGGGGAAAAGCTGATCGCAGCGGCTGAGGCAAAAGGTGTTCCTCTTTTGGCCGGCCATCACCGCCGACACAATCCGGTGATGCAGAAGGCAAAGGAAGTCATCGAAAGCGGGAAGCTCGGCCGCGTTCTTGTTGTCAATGCGATGTTCTGGCTGTTCAAGCCCGACGATTATTTCGACATCTCGTGGCGTCGTGAGCGCGGTGCGGGGCCGGTTTTCCTCAATCTCATCCACGATGTCGATAATCTGCGTTACCTTTTCGGCGATGTGGCTGCGGTTCAGGCACGCGAGTCCAACGCAGTGCGCGGCAACGCAGTTGAGGAAACGGCTGTGATCCTGATCGAGTTCAAGAATGGAGTTTTGGGAACTGCGACAGTCTCGGACTCGGTGGTCGCACCGTGGAGCTGGGAGATGACAACCGGAGAGAATCCGGCCTACCCCAGAACCGAGCAATCCTGTTACATGATCGGAGGAACGCACGGGTCGCTGGCTGTTCCGTCGCTCGAGGTCTGGCGCAATCCTGGTAAACGGAGCTGGTGGGAGCCACTTGACCAAAAGCGTATCGAGGTCGACGGCGAGGACCCGCTCGTCCTGCAGATCAGGCAATTCTGCAACGTGATCCGCGGAGACGAACCGCCGCTTGTCAGCGGGCGTGAGGGGCTCGAAACCTTAAGGGTAATCGATGCGGTAAAACGCTCGGCGGCAACGGGAGAACGTATTAAGTTGAACTGACGCCTGAGCAATGTGTAACGCAACCGCCTGCTCGCCCTTCGCGTCTCCTTGCATCCGATGCGAGGAGAACGCCGGCTCAACACCGACGAACGAGCAGTTGCGGCGGTCCTGTTTTCGAGCGCTCCTGTTCGAGACCGCTGGCAGTTAAGCCACTTCGACATTCCTCAAATCGGCTGCATGCGCCGCATGTCGGATAGCTGGCCACCCTCGACTTAGGCATCGCCCTTCTGGCGGAGGAAACCGTCGCCGAGGATTTGGCCGATGGCCGTCTGCGTCACTGCCGCCGCTCTGTCTTCGCCACCATCGAAACGCGCCCGCTTCCGGCTACGACGCAACGCTTCATCGAATTTCTAGGTGACTGCTTGGAGCCGACTTAGGCGAGAAATCAACGTCCGCCTTGAGCGTACCTTTTTGTCATTCGGTACTTGGGTCCGGATGTCCGCAACGGGTCGCAGCTTGCCGTCCCCGAGGTGCCCATCTAACCACCGTTGTTTGGCGGCGGCCATATCCCCGTCGTGTGAACGTTGCCATGGCGCTTAAACTAGTAAGGATTATGCGCGAAATCAAAGTGCTACAGCCTCCTTTGCGCGCCCCAGAGGACGCGCGGCGCTGTCGTGAATGTCTCAGTTTGATCGATCCCGGAGATTCGAACGAAATCTGCCGGGCAATAGCAATTTTGCGCCAAGACTGTCGTTATCACGCGAACTGCTTCCCTTCCAAAGTTGCACATTCCTTGGCATGTTCCCAACCCGTGCCGTTTTTGACATCATGGCCCGGATGCGGAATGGTAAAAGGCAGAAAGCCAACAATGGGAGTTTCGTGATGACAATCTACGAGAGTAATGGCGATCGCGTTCCGGATCACATCCATGCAATGGCCGAAGAAGCCAAGGCCGGACGTGTCGACCGCCGCGAGTTTCTGGCTCTGGCCAGCGTCTTCGGCGCGTCCACGGCGATGGCCTATGGTATGCTCGGCCTCGCCGACCCGACGCCGGCGCGAGCGCAGGACGTACAGGGCAAAAAGGGCGGCATATTGAAGGTCGCCATGTGGATCAAGGATCCGAAGGATCCGCGCAAGGCCGACTGGTCGGAAATCGCCAATGCCGAGCGCCAGGCACTCGAGCCGTTGGTCAAGTACACAAACGAATTCACGTTCCGCCCCTACCTGCTCGAGAGTTGGGACGTCAACGACGACGCCACCGAATACACGCTGCATGTGCGCAAGGGCGTCACCTGGAACAACGGCGATCCGTTCACCGCGGATGACGTCATCTTCAACTTCAAGCGTTGGGCCGACAAGAAAGCCGAAGGCAATTCCATGCCCGGTCGTCTCGGCTCGCTGGTCAAGGACGACAAGCTGGATGAGAGCGCAGTCACCAAGGTCGACGAACACACGGTCAAGCTAAAGCTCAGCACGCCTGATATCGCGCTCATTCCCAACGTGTGCGACTATCCCGGCCTCATCGTCCACAAGACCTTCGACGAAAAGGGCGGCGATTTCAAAGCCTGCCCGATTGGCACCGGCCCATTCGAGCTCGTCTCCTACGATGTCGGCCAGAAAGTCGTCTACAAGCGCCGCGAAGACAACAAGTGGTGGGACGGCGAGGTCTTCCTCGACGGCATCGAGTTCATCGACTACGGCACCGATCCCGCGGCTACGGTCAGTGCCTTCGAATCGGGAGAGGTCCATACCAATTTCGAGACGTCGGCCGACTATGTGTCGATCCTCGACGGTGTCGACCTAGTCAAGTACGAGGTGGTCACCGCAGCGACCATCGTCTGCCGCACCAATGTGGCCAACAAGCCTTATGACGATCAGAAGGTCCGCAACGCGCTGCAGCTCGCAGTCGACAACGCCGTCGTGCTGCAGCTTGGCATGGCCAATGCCGGTACTGTCGCCGAAAACCACCATGTCTCGCCGATCCATCCGGAATATTACGAGCTGCCGAAGATTGCCCGCGATCCGGCCAAGGCGAAGGCGCTGATGGAGGAAGCCGGTCAGGCCGATTTCGAGCACGAGCTGATCACGGTCGACGAAGACTGGCACAAGAATACCGGCGATGCGATCGCCGCGCAGATGCGCGACGCCGGCATCAAGGTGAAGCGCACGGTGCTGCCGGGTTCGACGTTCTGGAACGACTGGACGAAGTATCCGCTGTCGATGACCAACTGGAACATGCGGCCGCTCGGCGTCCAGGTTCTGGCGATCGGCTACCGCACCGGAGAAGCCTGGAACGAAACCGCCTGGTCGAATCCCGAATGGGATGCCAAGCTCAACGCCGCGCTCGCCGTTGCCGACGCCGCCAAGCGCAAGGAGATGATGAAGGACATCGAGCAGATCCTGCAGGATTCCGGCATCATCATCCAGCCCTACTGGCGCAAGCTCTACAGTCACTCGGTGGCTGCCGTTAAGAACTACGCCATGCACCCAACCTTCGAGCGCGATTACGGCAAGGTCTGGCTCGACGAGGCCTGATCGGGTCGATCGTGGAAGGGGCGGTTCGCCCCTTCCACCCACGCCATGCATGATTCCAGAACCGAAGTAGGCGCAGCAAGAAAGGCGCGGACTCTTCGGATAGGGGCGTGCAATAAGACAGGGTTGATCGCATTCTGAGGGTCCGTTTGACAGCCAACTCTGCCGATAGCGGCTGAAGTGGCGCCAAGCCGGCCTCAACCCCAACCAGACCGGCAGGGGGACCGCCATGCTTTCTTTCATCCTTCGACGCCTCGGCACCATGGCATTGACGATGCTGTGCCTGACGTTGGTCGTCTTCTTCCTGATCAATCTCGACCCCAATCTGAAAAAACTGGCGATCAGCCAGACCGAAATGCACACCTCGGCCGAGCAGCTCGAAAGCTGGCTGGTCAACCATGGCTATCGCCAGAATTTCTTCTCCCGCTATGGCCAATGGCTGGGTATCGTGCCCAAACAGCCGGTCACAGACCCGGCAACGGGCAAACCCGCGCGACGTTTTGCCTTCTGCAACGATCCTGTCGAGCCGACGTTCTCCGGCGTGTTGCAGGGTGATTTCGGCTGCTCGACCAAGTTCAAAACGACGGTCGCGTCGAAGCTTTTCCCGGCGCTCGGCGCCACCGGTATCCTGATGTTCTGGGTGCTTGTGGTGATGGTGCCGATCTCGCTTCTGATCGGCATCCTCGCCGGCATGCGCGAAGGCTCGCGAACCGATCGAACGTTGTCCGTCGCCTCGATCGCCTCGACGGCAACGCCCGAATATGTCTCGGGCGTCATTTTCACCGTCATTTTCGCCTCATGGCTCGGCCTGCTGAACGGTTCGGCGGCTTCGGCCAGCCGGGGCATCACCTTCTACAATTTCACCTTGCCTGTCATGACGCTGGCGATCTACGGCATCGGCTACATCGCCCGCATGACCCGCGCCTCGATGGTCGAGGTGATGACGCAGCAATATATCCGCACCGCGCGGTTAAAGGGCCTCTCCTTCGGCAGCGTCGTGGTCAAGCATGCGCTGCGCAACGCGCTAATTGCGCCGTTCACAGTCATCATGCTGCAATTTCCCTGGCTGCTCACCGGCGTCGTCATCGTCGAGGTCATGTTCCGCTACCAGGGGTTTGGCTACACGCTGGTCGAGGCGGCCGGCAACAACGACATCGATCTTTTGCTTGGCTGCTCCCTGGTTTCGGTGTTCATCGTCCTGATCACGCAGCTCATTTCCGACGTCGGTTACGCGTTTCTCAATCCGCGTATCAGAGTTCAATAGGGGATCGGGCGGATGCAGCTTGAATATATCGGCGCCTTCGATGTGGTGCTTGGCGTGCTTGCGCGTTTCTGGCCGGTCTGGATCGCTCTCGTCCTGGTGATGGGGGCGAGCTTCGCTTACAAGAAGAGGCTTGGCCTCTACGGTCAGCTGTTCGACAGCAGCGTCGGCATCGTCGGCGTCGGCATCTGCCTGTTCTGGCTGTTCACGGCGATCTTCGCGTCGACCATCTCGCCCTTCAATCCGCTTGTCCAGATCCCGATCATGAAGGATGCGCTGCCGGGCGCGGTCGAGCCGCAATCGGGACTTGTCTACCTGTTCGGCGGCGACAAGCTTGCCCGCGACGTGTTCAGCCGCATGGTCTATGGCAGTCAGATCGTGCTGATCATCGCGCCGGCGGCGACCGGTTTCGCGCTGATGGTCGGCATCACGCTTGGCCTGCCGGCCGGCTATTATGGCGGGAGGATCGATACGGTGCTGTCATTCCTCGCCAACCTGGTGCTCGCCTTCCCGGTGATTCTCCTGTTCTATCTCTTGGTGACGCCGGGCATCATGGAGACGCCGATCCCCTATGCGATGGCCGGGCTGTTCTTCCTGTTCCCGATCATCTTCTTCAGCGTGCTGTTCTGGACGCGCTACAAGAAGCGGCCGGACCGCCTTTACATCCTCCTGGGGCTGACCCTTGCCATTGGCGGCTGGGTCTATGCCGGCCTGGTCTTCGATGCCGACCCGTTCAGGATAATCCATATCGATCCCAACCAGCTCAACATCTTCGTGGCGGTGGTGTTCGCCTCCAGCCCCGGCGTGTTCCGCATCGTGCGCGGCCTTGTCATGGACATCAAGACGCGCGACTATGTGGCGGCGGCGCAGACGCGCGGTGAATCGCCGTGGTACATCATGCTGTGGGAGATCCTTCCCAATGCACGCGGGCCGCTGATCGTCGATGCCTGCCTGCGTATCGGCTACACCACGATCCTGCTCGGCACGCTCGGCTATTTTGGGCTGGGGCTGGCGCCCGAGAGCCCGGACTGGGGCACAGCGATCAAGGACGCCAGCCGGCTGCTGCGCTCCTTCATCCATCCGGCGCTGCCGCCGACGATTGCGCTGATGTCGTTCGTGCTGGGCCTTAATCTGTTGGCCGACTCGCTGCGTGAACAATCGATGAAAGATTGATGGACGGGTTCTCGACCCGATATGCTTGCAAGAACAAGGATTGGAGCGACCCATGAATGAGGCAGTTCGAAATCCCGCCGAGCCGATCATCGAGATCGAGAACCTGTCGATCTCCTTCTTCACCCGCAAGGGTGAGATACCGGCCGTTATGGACTTCTCCTGCACGGTCATGCCTGGCGAGGCGATGGGCATCGTCGGCGAATCCGGCTGCGGCAAGTCGACCGTGTCGCTCGGCATCATGCGCGACCTCTCCAACATCGGAAAGATCGTCGGCGGCCGGATAAAGTTCCAGGGCAGGGACATGGGCGAGCTGTCCGACGAGGAACTGCGCGCCATCCGCGGCAACAAGATCGCGATGATCTACCAGGAGCCGATGGCCAGCCTGAACCCGGCGATGAAGGTCGGCCAGCAATTGATGGAAGTGCCGCTGATCCACGACAAGGTGTCGAAGGAAGAGGCTTATAGACGCGCACTGGAAATGGTGCGCGCGGTCAGGCTGCCCGATCCCGAGCGCATGATGCGCTCCTTTCCGCACCAGCTTTCCGGTGGCCAGCAACAGCGTATCGTCATCGCCATGGCGCTGCTGTCGAAGCCGGCGCTGCTCCTGCTCGACGAGCCGACGACGGCGCTCGACGTGACGGTCGAAGCCGGCATCGTCGATCTGGTCAAGGGGCTCGGCGAGAAGTTCGGCACCTCGATGATCTTCGTATCGCACAATCTTGGCCTGATCCTGGAAACCTGCGACCGCATCACGGTGATGTATTCGGGCGAAGCGGTGGAGACCGGCAAGATCAAGGACGTCTTCGACCGGATGCGCCATCCCTATACCCAAGGCCTGTTCCGCTCGATCCCGCTGCCCGGCGCCGACAAGAATTCGCGGCCTCTGATCTCCATCCCGGGGCAATTGCCGCTGCCGCACGAGCGGCCGAAGGGCTGCAATTTCGGCCCCCGCTGCCACCATTTCGTCGAGGGCGTCTGCAACGCCGCCGAAATCCCGATGATCGCGGTCGACGGCCATGAAGGCCATTTTTCGCGCTGCGTGCGCTTCAACGAGATCGACTGGGAGGCGCTGCCGCCCGGCGCCAAGAAGCTCAACGAGCGCGTAGAGCCCGGCGCGCCGGTGCTCAAGATCGAGGACCTCAAAAAATACTACAAGGTCGGCGGCAGCGAAGTGTTCGGCTCAAGCGAAGGCCGCGTCGTCAAGGCCAACGAGACGATCTCCTTCATGGCGCGCGAATCCGAGACCGTCGCCATTGTCGGCGAGTCCGGTTGTGGGAAGTCGACGCTGGCCAAGGTGCTGCTCGGGCTGGAGACGGCAAGCTCGGGCAGCGTGACGCTCGGCAACCAACAGATCCAGTCGACCGGCGTCGAGAAGCGCAGTGTCGAGACGGTGTCGTCGATCCAGATGGTGTTCCAGAATCCGTTCGACACGCTCAATCCCAGCCATACGGTCGGTTCGCAGATCATCCGCACGCTGGAAAAGTTCAATGTCGGCAACACGGTCGCCGATCGCCGTCAGCGCATGCTGGAGCTTCTCGACCTGGTGAAGCTGCCGCGGGCGTTCGAGACCCGCAAGCCGCGCCAGCTCTCAGGCGGCCAGAAGCAGCGCATCGGCGTGGCGCGGGCCTTTGCCGGCGACGCCAAGGTGGTGGTGGCCGACGAGCCGGTTTCGGCGCTCGACGTGTCGGTGCAGGCGGCGGTGACTGAGCTCCTGATGGACATCCAGCGCAAGAACAAGACGACGATGCTGTTCATCAGCCACGACCTGTCGGTGGTGCGCTACATCGCCGATCGTGTCGTCGTCATGTATCTCGGCTATATCGTCGAGCAGGGCACGACCGAACAGATATTTTCGCCGCCCTATCATCCCTATACCGAGGCGTTGCTGTCGGCGATCCCGATCGCCGACACCAGCGTGATCAAGAAGCACATCGTGCTGGAGGGCGACATTCCGTCGGCGATGAACCCGCCAACCGGCTGTCCGTTCCAGACGCGTTGCGGCTACAAGAAGCTGGTGCCGGACAATCTTTGCGAGACGCAGGTGCCGCCGGTGAAGAATCTCGGCGACGGTCATTTGAGCCTGTGCTGGCTTGCCGACGACGTGCTGGCGAAAATGGAGCCGGTAATCAAATTCGACAAGGAGCATGCCGCCCATGAGGGGTTGCCGGACGACGCGCCGCAAGGCATCGGTCCTGGCTTTGCCGGCGCTCCGCCCAAGCGTCCGCGCGGCAAAAGGCCGAAGCTGACGGATGGCTAGATCCTTGGCTTCATCAACGCGCGCATTGGCGTAGCTGCGCGGCATAATCCCGAGCCATCTTCTCGGTGGCTCGCGCATAGCGCTGCACGCCGGCATCGCCGCGATTCCCGCGGCCATAGGCCGTCCAGCCGAGATAATAGGCCAGATAGAGGTTGTAGGTGTCGTTGCGGGCGACGCCGAGCGTGTCTGATGTCTTGGAATGATACCAGCCGACGAAATCGACGGCATCGGCAAAGCTGGTGCGGCGCGCCGCCCAGCTGCCGGTCTCGCTTTGATACTGCGCCCAGGTGCCGTCGAGCGCCTGCGAGAAGCCGGTGGCGCTGGAGACACGTTTCCAGGGAATGAAGCCGAGAAGCTTGGTGCGCGGCGGCCTGGCGTTGCTCTTGAAACCGGATTCCTTCCGCACCGTCGCCATCAGCACGGGAACCGGCACGCCGTATTTCTGCTCGGTACGCTCGGCCGCCGCCTGCCAGTTGTCGAACCAGCCGTCATTCTGGTCGAACACGGCGCAGACATCGTTGATATGGCGTGGCGGCGTCGCGCAGGCCGACAGCGCCAGCAACACTGTAACAGCTATAATTTTACTAAAACTCGACCTACCCATTGGAACAGGATTAGGCCGAAAACATAAAAGGAATCTTGCTGCGTTCCTTAACGGTCCATCGGCCGCTTTGGTCCCGGCAGAGGCGAGGGTAGATATTCCGACGTTTTCTGTCGCTTTTGTCGGCGTGAAATTCCCGATATGCCGCCTTGGCTAAAATCACGCCCGCATGTGGCGGATTTCTGACAGCCCGATCCTCGTGCCGGCGCTTTGATGCGCCGCATGAACGAACCGAGACGCAAGCGCGGCGCCGAGCGAACCAGCAACCGGGGACTGGCCGCCATTCCGCAACTGCCGTTGCGCCGCGTGACAAATCCGTATCCGCCAATGGCGATGCTCTCGGCCGACCAGATCGAGGCTATCCACCAGGCGTCGATGCACATTCTGGAGAATTTCGGCATCGAGGTGATGAGCCGGCGGGCGCTTTCGCTGTTCGAGAATGCCGGGGCCAAGGTCGATCAAGCGTCGATGACCGTCCGCATCGACCGCGGTATGGTCGACCAGGCAATGCGGACGACGCGGTCGAGCTATACGCTGACGCCGCGCAACCCCGGCCGTACCGTTCATCTCGGCGGCAACACCATCAATTTCACACTGGTCGCCGGGCCGCCCAATGTGCATGACATGGAACGCGGCCGCCGCGCCGGCAATTTGCGCGACTATTGCGATCTCACCCGGCTGGCGCAGCATTTCAACTGCATCCACATGCTGGGCAATCAGGTCTGCGCTCCGGTGGAACTGCCGGCCAATTCACGCCACCTCGACACCTATTTCGCCAATCTGACGCTGACCGACAAAAGTTTTCACGTCTCGGCGATCGGCCGCGGCAGGGCGCTCGACGGCATCGAAATGATGGCGATTTCGCGAGGGCTGACGCCCGACCAGATGTGCGACGATCCCGGCGTCACCACCATCATCTCGGTCAACTCGCCGCGCCGTTTCGACGAGATGATGACCGAAGGGCTGATGACCATGGCCGAGTTCGGCCAATCGGTCGCGGTGACGCCGTTCACGCTGATGGGGGCGATGAGCCCGGTGACGCTTGCCGGCGCGCTCGCGCAACAGAACGCCGAGGCGCTGTTCGGCGTGGTCTTGACGCAGCTTGTCCGCCCTGGCGCCCCGGTCATGTATGGCGCCTTCACCTCCAATGTCGACATGAAGTCCGGTGCACCGGCGTTCGGCACGCCGGAGAACACCAAGGCCAACATCGCCTCCGGGCAGCTGGCGCGGCGCTATGGACTGCCCTACCGGACGACGCCGGGCTCAGCCTCCAACGCCGCCGACGCGCAAGGCGCCTATGAGACGCTGATGGCGCTGTGGGGCGCGGTGCTCGGCCACGGCAATCTCGTCTACCACGCCGCCGGCTGGCAGGAGGGCGGGCTGACCGCGTCGTTCGAAAAGTTCATCATCGACGTCGAGATGATCCAGCATATGATGGAGTTTTTGCGCCCGATCGAAGTCAACGAGGCCGAACTCGCCGTCGAGGCATTGGGGGCGGTGCCGACCGGCGGCCATTTCTTCGGCGAGCCGCACACGCTGGAGCGCTACGCCACCGCCTTCTATCAGCCGATGCTCTCCAATTGGCAGAATTACGAGGCCTGGCAGGAGGCCGGCGGGCTCGACGCCA
Organism: Mesorhizobium sp. M5C.F.Ca.ET.164.01.1.1; assembly: GCF_004792125.1. Classification (NCBI taxonomy): domain Bacteria; kingdom Pseudomonadati; phylum Pseudomonadota; class Alphaproteobacteria; order Hyphomicrobiales; family Phyllobacteriaceae; genus Mesorhizobium; species Mesorhizobium sp. M5C.F.Ca.ET.164.01.1.1. The sequence goes on from NZ_SRTG01000001.1 coordinate 3,211,597, forward strand.
CGGCGCGGGCGACGCGGCTGTGGAAGAAAGCGCTGGAGGATCATGTCGAGCCGGCGATGGATATTTCCGTGCGCGAGGCGCTGGAGGCGTATGTGGCAAAGCGCAAGGAAGCGATCGGGCAGGGCGAGCCGTGATGTCTTTGGTATCGGTCCGCTCAACTCCTGTCATCCCGATTCACTTCACCCGTCCAACTCACTGGAGTAAACGAGAAAATTCATGAAATCGCATGCAAAGGTCGTGGTCATTGGCGGAGGCGTCGTCGGCTGTTCCGTGCTGTTCCATCTCGCCCGTCACGGCTGGACCGACATTGTGCTTCTGGAGCGTGACGAGCTGACTTCCGGTTCGACCTGGCACGCGGCCGGCGGCATGCACACGATCAATGGCGATCCCAACGTCGCCAAGCTGCAGAAATACACGATCTCGCTCTATAAGGAGATCGAGGAGCTGTCCGGCCAGGCGACCGGCGTACATCTGACCGGCGGCGTGCTTTTGGCGGCGACCGAGGCGCGGCTCGACTGGCTGCGCGGCGTCGTTGCGAAGGGCCGCTATCTCGGCATCGATCTCGAGGAGATTTCGCCGAACGAAGCGGCCGAACTGATGCCGCTGCTCGATCCGAAGCAGTTCGTCGGCGCCGTCCGCAACAAGGAGGACGGTCATCTCGATCCATCGGGCGTCACCCATGCCTATGCCAAGGCCGCGAGAAAACTTGGCGCCGACGTTGAGCGCTTCACCAAGGTCGAGGGCATCGTGCGCCGCCCCGACGGGCTGTGGCGCGTCATCACCAACAAGGGCGAGGTGGTGGCCGAGCATGTCGTCAACGCCGGCGGTCTATGGGCGCGCGAGGTCGGCCGCATGATCGGGCTGGAACTGCCGGTGCTGGCCATGGAGCACATGTACCTGATCACCGAGGACATGCCGGAAGTCGCCGCCTGGAACCAGAAGACCGGCACGGAGATCATCCACGCGGTCGATTTCGACGGCGAGCTCTATCTGCGCCAGGAGCGCGGCGGCATGCTGATGGGTACCTATGAGAAGGCCAATAAGCCATGGTCCGAATTTTCCACGCCGTGGAATTTCGGCCACGAACTGCTGGAGCCCGACATCGACCGCATCGCGCCGTCGCTGGAAGTCGGCTTCAGGCATTTCCCGGCCTTCCAGAACACCGGCATCAAGCAGATCATCAACGGTCCCTTCACCTTCGCGCCGGACGGCAACCCGCTGGTCGGACCGGTGCGCGGCCTGCCGGGTTTCTGGGTCGCCTGCGGCGTCATGGCGGGTTTCTCACAGGGCGGCGGCGTCGGCCTGGCGCTGGCGAACTGGATGATCGAGGGCGATCCCGGCGCCGACATCTGGGCGATGGATGTCTCGCGCTACGGCGACTGGGCGACGATGGCCTACACCAACGCCAAGGTGCGTGAGAATTATTCGCGGCGTTTTTCCATTCGCTTCCCCAATGAGGAGCTGCCTGCCGGGCGGCCGCTCAAGACCACGCCGGTCTATGACCTTTTGTCGGTCAAGGGCGCGCAATGGGGCGTGGCCTATGGGCTGGAAGTGCCGCTGTGGTATGCGCCCGAGGGCGTCAAGGACGAGTTCTCGTGGCGGCGCTCGAGCGATTTCCAGCATGTCGCAAAAGAGGTGAAGACGGTGCGGACACGGGTCGGCCTGTCGGAAATCTCGTCATTCGCCAAATACAGGGTGACGGGCGAGGGCGCGGCGGGCTGGCTCGACCGCCTGCTTGCCTGCAAGCTGCCAAAACCCGGCCGCATGACGCTGGCGCCAATGCTGAAGGAAGACGGCAGGCTGATCGGCGACTTTTCGCTGGCCAATCTCGGCAGTCCCAATTCCAACGGGGAGGACTGGTTCCTCGCCGGCTCCGGCATTGCCGAGCAGTATCACATGCGCTGGTTCGAGGCGCATCTGCCGCAAGATGGCTCGGTCCGTATCGAGGCGCTGGGGGCGAAGCTGACGGGCCTGTCGATCGCAGGACCCAAGGCGCGGGACGTGTTGGCCAGGGTTACGCGGGCGGATGTGTCGAATGCGGCGTTTCCGTTCATGGCTACGGCCAAGATGGATGTCGGTATGGCGCCGTGCCTGGTCGGCCGCGTCAGCTACACCGGCGATCTCGGCTACGAGATCTGGGTGGCGCCGGAATATCAGCGTGCCGCGTACCAGGCCCTGATGGCGGCTGGCGAAGAATTCGGCATCGGCCTGTTCGGCTCGCGCGCGCTCAATGCGCTGCGGCTGGAGAAGAACTACGGCTCGTGGGCGCGCGAATACCGGCCGATCTATGGTCCGCTGGAGGCCGGGCTCGATCGCTTCGTCGCCTACGGGAAAGAAACCGAATTCATCGGCAAGCAGGCGGCACTCGCCGAGCGCCGGCAAGGCGGCAAACTGCGGCTGCGTGCCTTTGTCGTTGATACGGCAGACGCCGACGTCATCGGTGACGAGCCGATCTGGTTCGACGGCGCCGTGCGCGGCTGGGTCACGTCAGGCGGCTACGCGCATCATTCGAAGACGTCTGTGGCTATGGGCTACGTGCCGAAGGAAATCGCCGACAAAGCCGACGGTTTCGAGATCGAGCTCTTGGGTAAGCGCTTTCCCGCGCGCGTGCAGCCGACACCGCTGTTCGACGCGAATCTAGAGCGGATGCGGGGGTAAAGGCGCCGCTGGTGGCGGCTCAACGCTGCGGCGGTTGTCCAGCGCCAAGGCGCCGGGACCGGCGAACACCAGATAGAGAAAGGTGAAACAGAACGAGATTGCCGCATCGCCACTATTGTTGGCGGGGAAGAAATCGCGCGGCATGTGCGCCATGAAATAGGCGATCGCCATCTCGCCGCAGAGCAGGGACGCCACCGGCCGGGTCAGGAGCGCAAGCGGGATGCCGCCGGCGAATTCGAGGTGCCGGCTGCCAGGGGCAGCCCGCTCAAGGTGCCGGCGTGTTTGGTGACCGGGAAAATTGAACAGCTTCTTTGTGCCGTGCTCGATGAACTGCGACGCGGTCACGATGCGCAGAGCGCCCTGCACCTGCGGCTGATATCTGGCGAGGTCGTCGAACGGCTTCAGCTAAGCTCCATTTGCCCCGAACGGCCATAGATTATCGCCCGGCAGGGACCATTCACTTCGCATGGCCTGCCACCAACAATCGGTGATTGGATGTTCCTCGCCCTTTAAATCTTTTCGCTCTGGGGTTGTATTACAATCGCTATAGTTGTAGTAATAGCTAGACACTCCAAACCATATGGGTTCCGTTTGCTATGAGAAAAGTTGTCGTGAGCCTATTCGCCATCCTTGCAGGGACCAGCGTCGCCATAGCCGACGACGCCGGCTGTGCTGCTTTCAAATGGCCGGTGACGCGCGAGGAGGCCCTGTTTGCGGCAGCGCCCGCCGCGCAATCCGGGGCTGACCTTGCGGTCGGCGAGGCTGCGGATGTGGCGTTGGCGCCGGTCGACACGATCAGCTTCACCGTTCCGCCGGAACGCGTGCCGGCAGCCGGTACATTCGGCGCGACGGCAAGCGTAGCCGTGCCCCCTGAGGGAGAGCTCCAGATCAGCCTGTCTGATGAGGCCTGGGTCGATGTCGTTCAGGACGGCAAAGCCGTGAAGTCGGCGGCTTTCAGTCGCATGAAGACCTGTCCGGGGATCCGCAAGAGCGTGCGCTTCAAGCTGGCCGCCGGCCCGGCGACGGTGCAGTTCAGCGGCGCGAAAAAAGAGACCCTTAAGGTCGCGGTGCTGACGCCGGAGTAATTCTCGAAGGGGCGGAAGGACAGGGCTCCTCCTTGTCCTGCCGGACATCTCCCCCAATTGGGTCCCAATTGGGGGAGATCGGCCACTGCCGCTGACGTTGTTACCGCACCGGCGCCGTTAGTGCGAAATGGGCACCTTGTGGGTCCGTGCACATCACGATCCAGCCGCCGCCGGGGACCTCCATCGGGCCCATAAGGATCTTGCCGCCATTGTCGGTTACGCGCTTGGCCGCCGCGTCGATGCTAGGTACATTGAAATAGAACTGCCAGACCGGCACGGGAATCTGCTCGGGCTTGTTCATCATGCCGCCGATAGGTTCGCCGCCGGCGGTAAAGAGCTGGTAGATGCCCATCGGCCCCATATCCATGGCATCGCCCTTTTCCCAGCCGAACTGGTCGGAGTAGAAATCGAGGGCCGCCTTCCAGTCTGATGTATAGAGTTCATGCCAGCCGATATTGCCAGGAGTGGTGGCCGGCAGGGCAGGTTGGTCGGGGCCTTCGGGCTGCAGGAAATTGAACACCGCGCCTTGCGGATCGGCGACGACGGCAAAACGACCGACACCGGGGATGTCGTCGGGTTCGCGGTGAACCGCACCGCCGGCCTCCTTCAGCGATTTCGTTGAAGCATCGACATCCCTGGTGTGGATGTAACCGACCCACGCCGGCGGCATACCCATCTTGCGTACTTCATCCGGCTGCGCCATCAGCCCGGCAACGCCGCGCTCGCCGACATTCATGATGATATAGCGCGGCATGCCTGGTGCGCTGTCGAAGACTTGCGCCTTCCAGCCGACCACGTCGGTATAGAATGCCTCGGCAGCGTCGAGATCAGTTGTCATCAGCTCGTACCAGAAGAAGGGCATCGGGGACTTTGACATTGTCATCCTCCTTGGGTTTCCAGTTGGGGATTGTGGTTCGATCCATCCTAGGACGATCTTGGCGACAGAAATCCGACATCTGGGCCACAAATCGATGGCGGCAAGGCGTCCCTCATTTCGCAATCTTGCGCATGTTGCGGTTTTCGACTTTGCTTGCCGTCAACGAGGGTTGTTGATCCATGCTCCGGATGTCGCTCACTTCAGAGCTTGTCGCGCTATGCCATGGGAGGAGGCCGATCCCGGTCCCGACGGAAGCTGGACGCAACTGAACGATGAGGATTTCCAGACCCTCGCGTCGCGGCTATCGAGCGAAGCAGACGCGGGCCCCTTGTGGGTGTTCGCCTATGGCGCGCTGATCTGGAAGCCGGCTTTCGAGTCCGTCGAACAACAGCGCGCCACTGCTTTCGGCTGGCACCAGTCCTTCTGTCTCGACATTGCCCGCTGGCGCGGCAGCGCTGCGCAGCCGGGACTGATGATGGCGCTCGAACGAGGTGGGCGATGCGATGGTGTGATCTACCGCTTGCCGGAGGGGGAAAAGCCGCTGCAGATCGAAAAACTGTTGCGGCGCGAGATCGACGATCACGAGAGTGTCGGCTCGGTCAGATGGCTTCCGGTGCGTACGGCTCAAGGCACGCTCTGGGCGCTGGGCTTCTGGGTCGGCGTAACCGGCAGGGGCACCTCGCTCATTCAGCCCTTGGAAAATGTGGCGCGGGTGCTGGCCAGGGCATGCGGGCATGTCGGGTCCGGCGCCGAATACCTCTACAACACCGTCCATCACCTGGAAGCGTTCGGCATTCGCGACCGCAATCTGTGGCGGCTGCAGGAACTGGTCGCGCACGAGATCAGGTCGATCCATGGCGGTGCCCCTGATCTTGACCTCCCCTCCGCACAGTAATCGCGCGTGAAATCTCAAAAAACATGAGTAACTTTATCATGTTTTACTCAGCCTTTTCAGCGGCTTGCGTCAAAAATTGACCAATTGATAAAAAAACAAAACGTGCTAGCCTTCCCAAAACAACAAGGAATGGGGAAGCGGAATGGCGACTGGTCATTTCAAGCAGGGCATTGCCGGCGGCCGGCTTTCGCCCGAACAATATGCGGATAATTTTTCCGACCTGCATCCGCCGCTCGATCATCATGAGGCGTTGGTCGAGTCCGATCGCTGCTATTTCTGCTATGACGCGCCGTGCATGAACGCATGCCCGACCTCGATCGACATCCCGCTGTTCATCCGCCAGATCTCGACAGGCAATCCGATCGGCTCGGCCAAGACGATTTTCGACCAGAATATTTTGGGCGGCATGTGCGCTCGCGTCTGCCCGACAGAGACACTGTGCGAAGAGGTCTGCGTGCGCGAAGTGGCGGAAGGCAAGCCGGTGCAGATCGGCCGCCTGCAGCGTTATGCCACCGACGTCGCCATGGCTGAGAATAAGCAATTCTATGCGCGCGCCGCCCCGACCGGGAAGACGATCGCCGTGGTCGGCGCCGGACCGGCCGGCCTTGCCGCCGCCCATCGGCTCGCCCGCCATGGTCATGAGGTGACCATCCTGGAAGCCCGCCCGAAAGCCGGCGGTCTCAATGAATACGGCATCGCCGCCTACAAGAGCATCGACAATTTCGCCCAGGCCGAGGTCGATTATATCCTGTCGATCGGCGGCATCGATATCCAGAACGGCAAGGCGCTCGGCCGCGACTACCAGCTGTCGGACCTGACAAGGAATTACGACGCGGTGTTTCTCGGCATGGGGCTTGGCGGCGTCAACGCGCTGCGCGCCGATGGCGAGGACGCGCAAGGCGTGACCAATGCGGTGGAGTTCATAGCGGAGCTTCGCCAGGCCAGTGACCTTGCCAGCCTGCCGGTCGGCCGGCGGGTCGTCGTAATCGGCGGCGGCATGACTGCGATAGATGCGGCGGTGCAATCGAAGCTGCTCGGCGCCGAAGAGGTGACGATCTGCTATCGGCGCGGGCAGGAGCACATGAACGCTTCCGACTTCGAGCAGGACCTGGCCGCCGCCAACGGCGTCATCATCCGTCACTGGCTGCAGCCGAAGCGGGTCATTGCCGCAGGCGGCAAGGTGTCTGGCATTGAACTCGAATACACGGCAATGGATGGCGACAAGCTCGTCGGCATCGGCGAGCGGCTGACGCTCTCCGCCGACCAGGTGTTCAAAGCCATCGGCCAGAGCTTTGTCCCGGCTGCGCTCAACGGCAGCGGTGCCTTGCTTGCTTTGGAGGGCGGCCGCATCAAGGTCGATGTCGAAGGCCGCACTTCGTTGCCAAATGTCTGGGCCGGCGGCGACTGCATCTTCGGTGGCGACGACCTTACCGTCTCGGCCGTTGCACAGGGCCGCGACGCGGCCGAATCGATCCACCGGGCACTGACCTCGAACGGGAGGGCATGAGCATGGCAGACATCCGCAACAATTTCGTCGGCATCAAATCGCCGAATCCGTTCTGGCTGGCTTCGGCACCGCCGACCGACAAGGCCTACAACGTCATCCGAGCCTTCAGGGCGGGCTGGGGTGGCGTGGTGTGGAAGACGCTTGGCGAAGAGGGGCCGCCGGTGGTCAACGTCAACGGTCCGCGCTACGGCGCGATCTGGGGCGCCGATCGGCGCCTGCTCGGCCTCAACAACATCGAACTGATCACCGACCGCGACCTGCAGGTCAATCTGCGCGAGATCAAGCAGGTCAAGATGGACTGGCCCGACCGAGCCATCGTCGTCTCGTTGATGGTGCCTTGCGAGGAGCATGCGTGGAAGGCCATCCTGCCGGTGGTCGAGGAGACGGGGGCCGACGGCATCGAGCTCAATTTCGGCTGCCCGCACGGCATGTCGGAACGCGGCATGGGCTCGGCGGTCGGCCAGGTGCCGGAATACATCGAAATGGTGGTGCGCTGGTGCAAGGCCAACACCCGCATGCCTGTTATCACCAAGCTGACGCCCAACATCACCGATGTGCGCAAGCCGGCGCGTGCCGCCCTTGCCGGCGGCACCGACGCCGTCTCGCTGATCAACACCATCAATTCCATCACAGGCGTCAATCTCGATAGTTTCGCACCGGAGCCGACAATCGACGGCAAGGGTTCGCATGGCGGCTATTGCGGCCCGGCGGTGAAGCCGATCGCCATGAACATGGTGGCCGAGATCGCCCGCGATCCGGAAACGCACGGGCTGCCGATCTCCGGTATCGGTGGCATCACCACGTGGCGCGACGCCGCCGAATTCATGGCGCTCGGCGCCGGCAATGTGCAGGTGTGCACGGCGGCGATGACCTATGGCTTCAAGATCGTGCATGAGATGATCGCCGGCCTGGAAAACTGGATGGACGAGAAGGGCCATGCCTCGCTGGACGACATTATCGGCCGCGCCACGCCCAACGTCACCGACTGGCAATATCTCAACCTCAACTACGTCGCCAAAGCGCATATTGACCAGGACGCCTGCATCAAATGCGGCCGCTGCCACATCGCCTGCGAGGACACTTCGCACCAGGCGATCACCGCAATCGTCGACGGCGTCAGGCATTTCGAGGTGATCGAGGCGGAATGCGTCGGCTGCAACCTCTGCGTCAATGTCTGCCCGGTCGAGAACTGCATCACGATGGAGCCGCTCGCGGCTGGCGTGATGGACCAGCGCACCGGCAGACCGGTGTCGCCGGTCTACGCCAACTGGACGACGCATCCGAACAATCCGATGGCCAAGGTGGCGGCGGAATAGGGCGCAGCCTGTTGTGGAAAGCGGCGCCTGCGGGCGCCGCTTTTTCAAATCGATATTGCAGATAATAGTTATCCACGATAATATGTATCCATGAATTGGAGATCAGCACAATGAAGCTGGGCGAGGGCGTCGAAGCGGCCATCCACTGTGCCGCGATGCTTGCCGGCATGGAAGGCGAGGCGACCATGCCGGGTGCTGCCATGGCGGAAGCGTTCGGCCTGTCGCCGAGCTATCTCCTCAAGCATCTCAACGCGTTGACGGCGTCGGGCATCCTGGAATCGGTGCCGGGGCCATCGGGCGGTTACCGGCTGGCGAGGCCGGCCGCGCGGATAACGCTGCTCGACATCGTGCTCGCCGTGGAAGGAGGCGAACCGGCCTTCCGCTGCGGCGAAATCCGTCAGCGCGGGCCGGTCAGGCTCGATGCCTCGGTCTATGTCAAACCCTGCGGCATCAACGTCGCGATGCTGAAGGCTGAGCGCGCCTATCGCGCCGCTCTTGCCGAGGCGAGGCTGTCCGACATCGTGGCGGGATACATGAGCGATGCCGATCCTCGTTCAGTCGCCGCAAACTGCGCCTTTGTCGAGCGCCATCAACGACCGCAGAAATCGAGTGCAACCAAGCAAGCATGAAAGGTAAAGCGATGAAACAGAGGCTGCAATTTTTCGGTGCGGCGCCGGCGATCATGAAAGCGGTGTCGGCGCTCAACAAGACGGTCGACGAATGCGGGCTCGAGAAAAGCCTGTTGCACCTGATCAAGCTGCGGGCGTCGCAGATCAATGGCTGTTCGTATTGCGTCGAGATGCACAGCCGCGAGGCGCGCCATGACGGCGAGACCGAACAGCGGCTTTATCTCGTCTCCGCCTGGAAGGAATCGCCGCTGTTTTCCGCGCGCGAACGCGCTGCCTTCGCCTGGACCGAAGCGGTGACGAAGATCGCCGATAACGGTGTCTCGGACGAACTCTATGCGCGGGCGCTCGAGCATTTCTCGGAAGAGGAACTGGTCAAGCTGTCTGTCGCGCTTGGCATGATCAACACCTGGAACCGGCTTTGCATCCCGTTCCAGGCTATTCATCCGATGCCGGCGGCGAACGCCGCCTGAGCGGTCGAACCGGCGCGCGGCCTTGCGCCGCGTGCCCTTTTTGTTTGGAGATCAATAAGATGTTGGCGAATTTTGAGAATGAGATTCTGTTTGCCGCCCGCCTGCTGCTTGGCGGCGCGTTCGTCTTTGCCGGTCTGCGCAACATCCAGAATGCAGGCTTCCTGACCAAGTTGATGGCGACGCGCGGCGTGCCGCAGGCGCGGCTGATGCTGTGGCTGGGGATCGTCCTGCAGATCGTCGCCGGAGTTCTGGTGATATCAGGTGTCTGGACCGCCGCCGCCGCTCTGTGCTTGGTGCTGTTCCTAATTGTCGCCACCCCGATGTTCCACAATTTCTGGGATCATCAGGGGCCCGATCGCGCGTCCCGTATCAATGGTTTTGTCGGCAATGTGGCGTTGACCGGAGGGTTCTTGGCGCTGGCGGCGCAGCCGCTTTGATGGTTCGGACGGCCGCCTCGTGGAGGCAGCCGTCACGGTCTTTGGCGACAGCCAGCTTCCGCGCCGCGAGGCCGATGCGGAAGAGCCGCTGACGATCACGGCATGTGAGTATTTCTCGCTCGTGAACGTTATCTCGATGTTGAGGTGGCCGACTAACGCCCGACGAGGTCGAGGCTCAGTGTCCGCAATTGCTGTCTTGCCTTTGCGTCATAGGCCTGCGCGTCGGCGCGAGATTCTCTCTGGCCGTCGAAATAGAGGCCGCTCCGCCCTTCGAGCGCGGGCGACGTGGCAAGGTTGAGGATGGCGTCAGCGCCGGTCTCGACCGAGCTCCAAGGCGTGACGCCGGCTTGCCGGACCATGGTCGTGTTCATGTAGCTTGCCGGATGCAGGCTGTTAGCGGTGACGCCGGTGTTCTTCAGCTTCTGCGCCAGGTCGATGGTGAATATGATCTGCGCCAGCTTGCTCTGGCAGTAGGCGCGGACGCCGTCGTAGTTGTGGGTCAGCATGACATCGTCGAAATCGATCGCCTGCTGGCCGGCCGAGGCGACATTGACAATGCGCGCCGGCGCACTCCCCTTGAGCAGCGGCAGAAGCTCTGACGTCAGCAGGAAGCCGGCGAGATAGTTGACGGCAAAGCGCAGTTCGTAGCCGTCGGCGCTGACCTGTCGTTTGGTGCCGGCGGTGCCGACGCCGGCGTTGTTGATGAGGATATCGAGCCGGTCCGTGTGGGCGCGAACAACCTCGGCGAGACGCCGGACTTCGGCCAGGGACGAGAGGTCGGCGACGAGAAGCTCGGCCTTGCCGCCAGCGGCTTCGATCTCGGCGACGACATCCTTGCCCCGTGTCGCATCGCGGCCATGCACGAGGACCCGCGCGCCGTCGGCGCCGAGCCTTTGCGCGACCAAACGGCCGACGCCGTCGGTCGATCCGGTGATGAGGACGGTCCTGTCTTTCAGTTCCATGCTTGGAGCCTCCATGTTGCTCTGAGGGGAAGATGGGGCATCCGACACACCTGTAAAGCATGTCAGACATCCGACAGCCGGCAGCATGGCGTTCGAGCATATGAGTTTTTCGATAGACGGCGGCTCGGATATGAAGCTGATCGTCCACACAGCACTCGCCGAGCAGAATTCGATCGCCAAGCTCGAAAAGCTGCTGGAGACGCTTCTGGCCGAGCGGCGCAGCGCGTGACATTGGTTGGCCGCAGCTTCGTCATCCCAGGGCGTAGCAGCCGCGAAGCGGCGTCGCGGAGACCCCAGAACGACGACGCAATGAACGCCTCGGCCAATCCCCGCGGCCGCTAGCTCTTCGGCTTCAGCCCTTCGATGAACAGCTGCTCGAGAAATCTTGCCGCATCCTCGAAACGGCCGTCACCGCCGCGGTTGGGCCCGAGCACGGCACGGACCTGAACGTCGAAATCGGCATAGTGCTGCGTCGTCGCCCAGATCGAGAAGATCAGGTGCCAGGGGTCGGTGCGGGCGATCTTGCCGGCGCGCATCCAACTCTTGATGATGGCGGCCTTCTCGTCGACCAGCGTCTTCAGCTCGCCTTCAAGCATCGGCATGATGCGCGGCGCGCCCTGCAGGATCTCGTTGGCGAACAGCCGGCTTTCCCTAGGAAAATCGCGCGCCATTTCGAGTTTGCGCCTGATGTAGCTGCGCAATTCGGTTAAGGGATCGCCGATGTCGTCGAGTTCGCGCAACGGCGCCAGCCAGGTGTCCAGAAGCCGCTGCATCAGCGTCTCGTGGATGTCCTCCTTGCGGCGGAAATAGTAGAGCAGATTCGGCTTCGACATTCCGGCGGCTTCGGCGATCTGGTCGATGGTCGAGCCGCGAAAGCCGTTGGTTGAGAAGACCTCGAGCGCCGCCCCCAGGATGAGCTCGCGCTTTTCCTGCTGGATGCGGGTGCGGCGCGGGGCAGGGGTGTCCATGCCTGTCGTCATCTCCGCAGGACATTGCCGCGAGGGTCATCTGGACCAATTCTCTGGACCAGTTTTTCTCCGGCCTGTGGAGCGCGCCTCAGCTGCCGCATTTCCGCTAGTAATCCCTTGACCGCCGTCAGGGCGGTGCTAACGTTTGTCCAATCGGTCAAAAATTTGCGTAGCACGAAAACGCAGCAGAGACCAAGTGTCGGGAAGACCAAGCGTTAGCCGCACCGAAACAGGTTACAAGGGGAAGTCTTGGTCATGTCCAACCGGCTAAAGGTCACGCCGAACGATCTCAGCGCATTCTGGATGCCGTTCACGGCGAACCGGCAATTCAAACAGGCGCCTCGCATGATGGTGTCCGCCAAGGACATGCATTACACGACCAGCGACGGGCGCAAGGTTCTCGACGGCACCGCCGGCCTGTGGTGCGTCAATGCCGGCCACTGCCGGCCGAAGATCACCGAGGCGATCCAGCAACAGGCCGCCGAACTCGACTATGCGCCGGCCTTTCAGATGGGCCACCCGATCGTCTTCGAACTGGCGAACCGTTTGGTCGACCTCGCGCCGAAGGGCATGGACCACGTGTTCTTCACCAATTCCGGATCGGAATCGGTGGAGACCGCGCTGAAGATGGCGATCGCCTACCATCGCGCCAAAGGTGAGGGCTCACGCACCCGCCTGATCGGTCGCGAGCGCGGCTATCACGGCGTCAATTTCGGCGGCATCTCGGTCGGCGGTATCGTCACCAATCGCAAGATGTTCGGCACGCTGCTCGGTGGCGTCGACCACATGCCGCACACGCATCTTCCCGAGAAGAATTCGTTCACCAAGGGCGTGCCCGAGCATGGCGCGGAATTGGCCAACGAACTGGAGCGCATCGTTGCGCTGCATGATGCCTCGACTATCGCGGCCGTCATCGTCGAGCCGGTGGCCGGTTCCACCGGCGTCATCCTGCCGCCGAAGGGCTATCTCGAGAGGCTACGCGAGATTTGCACCAAGCACGGCATCCTGTTGATCTTCGACGAGGTCATCACCGGCTTCGGCCGCCTCGGCACGCCGTTTGCCGCCGACTATTTCGGCGTCACCCCCGATATTATGACGACCGCCAAGGGCGTCTCCAATGGCGTCATCCCGATGGGCGCGGTGTTCGTCAAGAAGGAGATCCACGACGCCTTCATGACCGGCCCCGAGCATATGATCGAGTTCTTCCACGGCTACACCTATTCGGGCAATCCGATCGCCTGTGCGGCTGCGCTCGGCACGCTCGACACCTACAAGGAAGAGGGGCTGCTGACCCGCGGCGAGGAACTGGCGCCGTATTGGGCAGACGCGCTGCATTCGCTGAAGGGCGAGCCGAACGTCATCGATATCCGCAACATCGGCCTGATCGGCGCGATCGAGCTGGCACCCATTCCCGGCAGTCCGACCAAGCGTGCCTTCTCGGCCTTCGTCAAGGCGTTCGAGCGCGGCGCCCTGATCCGCACCACCGGCGACATCATCGCGCTGTCGCCGCCGCTGATCATCACCAAGGGCCAGATCAACGAATTGATCGACCATGTGCGTGAAGTGCTGAGGGCGGTGGACTAGATACTCGACAACGTATAGGGCGGCGACGGGAACCGTCGCCCTATATGTGAATAGATGAGAGGAACTTGAATGGCCGCTCCCGGCGAGAATCTGCGAATCAATTCAGACCGTTTGTGGGATTCGATAATGGAGATGGCGAAGATCGGCCCCGGCATTGCCGGCGGCAACAATCGCCAGACATTGACCGACGAGGACGGCGAGGGGCGGCATCTGTTCAGGCGCTGGTGCGAGGCGGCGGAGCTCGAAATGGGCCTCGACGAGATGGGCACGATGTTTGCCCGCCGCGAAGGCGCCGACCCTGATCTGCCGCCGGTCTATGTCGGCAGCCATCTCGACACCCAGCCGACCGGCGGCAAGTATGACGGCGTGCTCGGCGTGCTTGGCGGGTTGGAGATCGTGCGCTCGCTCAACGAGCTCGGAATCAAGACCAAACATCCGATCGTCGTCACCAACTGGACGAACGAGGAAGGCGCGCGCTTCGCGCCGGCCATGATGGCATCCGGCGTTTTTGCCGGTGTGCTCGACCAGGCCGACGTCTATTCCCATGTCGACAAGGACGGCAAGAAATTCGGCGAGGAGCTCGAACGCATCGGCTGGAAGGGCACCGAGAAAGTCGGCGCGCGCCAAATCCACGCCTTCTTCGAGCTGCATATCGAGCAAGGACCGATCCTCGAGGATGAAGGCATCGACATCGGCGTCGTCACCCATGGCCAGGGACTGAAATGGCTGCAGGTGACGTTGACCGGCAGGGAGGCGCATACCGGCTCGACGCCGATGCCGAAGCGCCGCAACGCCGGGCTCGGCACGGCTCGGGTGATCGAGCTGGTGCACGAGATCGCCATGGACTACCAGCCCGATGCCGTAGGCGCGGTCGGCCACATGGAAGTCTATCCGAACTCGCGCAACATCATCGCCGGACGCACCGTCTTCACCATCGACATCCGCTCGCCGGAAAAGGAGGTGCTCGACGCGATGGACGGGCGCATCCGCGAAGGCATCGACACGATCTGCGAGGCGCTCGATATCAAATATCAAATCGAGCAGGTCGGCCATTTCGATCCGGTCGCTTTCGATCCGGGCTGCGTCAAGGCTGTGCGGGATGCGGCGGAGCGCCTGGGTTATACGCATCGCAACATCGTCTCCGGCGCCGGCCATGACGCCTGCTGGATCAACCGCGTCGCGCCCACCGCAATGGTGATGTGCCCTTGCGTCGACGGGCTGTCGCACAATGAGGCTGAGGAAATCTCCAAGGAATGGGCGGCGGCCGGCGCCGACGTGCTGTTCCACGCGGTGGTGGAAACAGCGGTGATTGTGGAGTGAACTAGAAACCAAGATTCCGAACGCCGCTCACCAAGAAGCGCGAGAAAAACAAGGGAACAAAAATGACCAAAGTCATCAGGAACGGCACCATTGTCACCGCCGATCGCACCTGGAAGGCCGACCTGCTGATGCAGCACGGCAAGATCGTCGCCATCGGCTCCAACCTACATGGCGACCATGAGTTCGACGGCACCGGCTGCTATGTCATGCCGGGCGGCATCGATCCGCACACCCATCTCGAAATGCCGTTCATGGGCACCTACTCGGCCGATGATTTCGAGAGCGGCACGCGCGCCGCACTTGCCGGCGGCACCACGATGGTCGTCGATTTTTGCCTTCCGTCGCCGCAGCAGTCGCTGCTCGAGGCCTTGCAGATGTGGGACAACAAGACCTCGAAAGCCTCCTGCGACTATTCCTTCCACATGGCGATCACCTGGTGGGACAAGCAGGTGTTCGACGAGATGGCTGATGTCGTCGATAAGGGCATAACCTCGTTCAAGCACTTCATGGCCTACAAGGGCGCGCTGATGGTCGACGATGACGAGATGTATTCGTCGTTCCAGCGCTGCGCCGACCTTGGCGCGCTGCCGTTGGTTCATGCCGAGAATGGCGATGTGGTGGCGGCGCTTTCGCAGAAGCTTCTGGCTGCCGGCAACAACGGCCCGGAGGGGCATGCCTATTCGCGCCCGCCGGAGGTCGAAGGCGAGGCCACTAACCGCGCCATCATGATCGCCGACATGGCCGGCGTGCCGCTCTATGTCGCGCATGTCTCCTGCGAGCAGGCTCACGAAGCCATTCGGCGGGCGCGGCAGAAAGGCATGCGCGTCTTCGGCGAGCCGCTGATCCAGCATTTGACACTCGACGAGAGCGAATATTTCAACAAGGACTGGGATCATGCGGCGCGCCGCGTGATGAGCCCGCCCTTCCGCAACAAATTGCATCAGGATTCGCTCTGGGCCGGCCTGCAGGCCGGATCGCTGCAAGTGGTGGCGACCGACCATTGCGCCTTCACCACTAGCCAAAAGCGCAACGGCGTCGGCGATTTCACCAAAATCCCGAACGGCACCGGCGGGCTCGAGGACCGCTTGCCGGTGCTGTGGACGACGGGCGTCAACACCGGCCGGCTGACGATGAACGAATTCGTCGCGGTGACCTCGACCAACATCGCCAAGATCCTCAACATGTATCCGAAGAAGGGCGCCATCGTTGAAGGTGCCGATGCCGACATCCTCGTCTGGGACCCGAAGCGCAAGAAGAAGATCACGGCCAAAAAGCAGCAGTCGGTGATCGACTATAACGTCTTCGAAGGTTTTGAGGTGACCGGCCTGCCGCGCTTTGTCTTCTCGCGCGGCGAACTGTCGATCCAGGAAGCTGAGGTCAAGGCGAAGCCCGGCCATGGGGAGTTCGTCGCTCGCGAGCCGAATGCAGCGGTCAACCGGGCACTGTCGACCTGGAAGGAAATTTCCGCACCGCGCAAGGTGGAACGCACCGGCATTCCGGCGACCGGGGTGTGAGCTTGGCGCGTTCGGCAGCGATCGCCTCACTGGTTGTGGCGAGCATTACCTGCGTACCGGCAGCGGCTGAGGTTCTTGCCGGTTCCTATGGCAATGATGTCGGTTGTGCCGGTGTATGGCTCGGTTATCAGGACAGTGATGCCTATGTCGTGCTGACCGCCGACGGCGTTGAAACCTATGGCGGCGGCTGCCGGTTCGCGCGGCAACTGGTGACGGCGCCTGGTACCCAGTCGTTGAGCTCGACCTGTTTCGCTGAAGGCGAGGAGGGAACGACGACTGAGACCGTCAAGGTCACCAACAAGGGAGCTGACGGTTTCTTCGTGACCATTCCCGGCCTTGAAGAGATAGGGCCGTTGAAGTCATGTTCGTGACGGTGCCGATGATGGCCTCTCCGTCGGTGCCGACCTCAGGCGACCAGCCCATCCAGTTCCGGCAGCAGGACGACACTTTCCTGTTCGTTGGGATCGGTGCGGGCGATGACCGCCGAGGCCGAACTGTCGCTCAGATTGGCCGGCAAATGCGGCACCCCGGCAGGAATGTAGAAGAGGTCGCCGGCCTTGACCACGATCTGCTGTTCGAGCCGGTCGCCATACCAGGTATGAACCTCGCCGGAGAGCACATAGATCGCCGTTTCATGGCTTTCGTGCATATGCGCCTTGGCGCGGGCACGGGGCGGCATGGTCAGCAGGTGCATGCAGATGCCGGTCGAGCCGACCGTCTCGGCGGCGATGCCGGCGAAATAACTCAGTCCCTGCTTGCCTTCATAAGAGCTTTCAGGGCGGATAAGATGACAAGTGGGTTTGGACGACATCTGGGATGCTCCGGGCGTCGATCGAGTGGGAACTCTCAGTCGGATAGGACGGGGCGAGTGGAAAGCAACATCGCGGCAAAATCAACCGGATTCCGCCCGGCGCAGCAGCGGCGCGAAAAGGCAGGCTGCGGCCTATGACGGGAACATCGCCAGCCGTCGTTTCGGCAAGCAAGCTCGGCCTGACCTTCCAGACCAATGACGGCCCGGTGCAGGCGCTGTCGAATGTCGACCTGACCATCGGCAAAGGTGAATTCGTCTCCTTCATCGGGCCGTCCGGCTGCGGCAAGACGACCCTGCTGCGGGTCATCGCCGATCTGGAAAAACCGACCTCGGGAAGCATCTCCGTCAACGGCATGACGCCCGAGCAGGCGCGCCAGAGCCGCGCCTATGGCTATGTCTTCCAGGCGGCGGCGCTTTATCCGTGGCGTACGATCGAGCGCAACGTGGCGCTGCCGCTGGAAATCATGGGCCTGTCGAAGACAGAGCAGGCGGCGCGGATCAAGCGCACGCTCGACCTCGTCAACCTGGGCGGCTTCGAGCAGAAATACCCGTGGCAGCTTTCCGGCGGCATGCAGCAGCGCGCCTCGATCGCGCGGGCGCTGGCCTTCGACGCCGATCTCCTGTTGATGGACGAGCCGTTCGGCGCGCTGGACGAGATCGTGCGCGACCATCTCAACCAACAGCTTCTGGAGCTTTGGGGGCGGACCAACAAGACCATCTGCTTCGTCACCCATTCCATTCCCGAGGCGGTCTACCTCTCGACGCGGATCATCGTCATGTCGCCGCGTCCGGGCCGCGTCAGCGACGTCATCGAATCGACGCTGCCCAAGCAGCGGCCGCTCGACATCCGCGAGACGCCGGAGTTCCTGGCGATCGCGGCACGCGTCCGCGACGGGCTCAGGGCAGGACACAGCTATGATGATTGAGGTGGTTCCTCGTCTCCCCAATGGGGGTGGTGGGCCCACCCATGCTTTCGTCATCCTAGGGCGGAGCCGCCGCGAAGCGGCGGGCGTAGAGGGAGCGGCCAACCACGCCTTCGTCATCCTAGGGCGAAGCAAGGAGCGAAGCGACGCGGCGCAGACCCTAGGATCCATGCCGTTAACTTCGCGCTCCGCAACGGTGCGGAACATCGCTCCCTGTCTTGAGGGAACGTCGGCTGCCGTGGCTTGGCTGGTGGATATTCTGGACCGCTTGGGCCATTCCGCCGAAGTCACGGAATGGATCCTAGGGTCTACGCCCGCCGCTTCGCGGCGGCTTCGCCCTAGGATGACGAAGGCGTGGTTGGCCGCTCCCTCTACGCCCGCCGCTTTGCGGCGGCTCGGCCCCAGGATGACGAAAGCGCGGTCACTCTCTCGCGTTACGCAGAGCGTGTGCCAACCTGGCGAGGGCTGCTAGATGGATAGCTTTCGCGACAAGATCGTTCCGGTGACCTCGATTCTCGCAGGCGTGGTGGTCGTCTGGTATGTTTTCGCCGCCATCCTAAACGCGCCGTTCCAGCGCGATCTCGACCGCCGCGCCGGCGAGACGCCGGGGGTTGTGGAATTCATCGGCAAGACGATGTCGCAGCCGAAGCCGACGCTGCCGGCGCCGCATCAGGTGGCTGTGAATTTCTTCGAGAACACGTTTCTGCGCAGCGTCACCAGCAACCGCAGCCTTGTCTACAATACCTGGGTGACGTTGTCCTCGACGCTGCTCGGCTTCGCCTTCGGCACGGCGCTCGGCATCGTGATTGCCGTCGGTATCGTGCATGTGGCGACGCTCGACCGCAGCCTGATGCCGTGGATCATCGCCTCGCAGACCATTCCGATCCTGGCGGTGGCGCCGATGATCATCGTCGTGCTGGCGGCGATCGGCGTCACCGGGCTGATCCCGAAGGCGCTGATCTCGACCTATCTGTCGTTCTTCCCGGTGGCCGTCGGTATGGTCAAGGGTTTGCGTTCACCCGAGCTCACCCATCTCGACCTGATGCACACCTACAATGCCAGCCCCTCGCAGACCTTTTGGAAATTGCGCGTGCCGGCGTCGGTGCCGTTCCTGTTCACCTCGATGAAGGTGGCGGTCGCCGCCAGCCTGGTCGGCGCCATAGTCGGCGAACTGCCGACCGGCGCCGTCGCCGGCATCGGCGCCAAGCTGCTTGCCGGCGCCTATTACAGCCAGACCATCGACATCTGGTCGGCGCTGGTTGCCGGCTCGGTCGTGGCAGCCCTGCTGGTTATGGTGGTCGGCATGGCCGGGCGCATCGTCGACCGCGCCATGGGCGGGAGGCCGGCATGAGCGATCTCCTCAGCCTTTCGTCAATCACGCCCCGTTCCTGGCAGGGATATGCCGCGCTTGTCCTTCTTGCCGGAGCGCTCCTTCTTTGGCCGCTTGTCAATGCCACGCCCGGCTACGGTGTCGCTACCGTGGCTTTGATTTTCCTTTTGCTGCTTCTGGCAATCGCGGCCGATAATTTCCCACCGGTGATTGGGGTGGTGTTGCTCTTCCTTGGCGCGCACGGCGCGGCGTGGATGCTGCTCGCCGGCATAACCGGCAATGAGGGGACCGCTCGCGCATCCTTCTACTTACTGCTTGCCGCGGCATGGCTTCTGGCCTGGCGCTGCGTGACAGCCCTGTCCGCGCTTCGCCCTACCTCGCGCTGGGCGGCGACCGCTTTGAGGCTGATCATCCCGGCGATCTTCGGCGCCTGGATCCTGATCATCTGGGAGGCGGTGACGCGCGGCGCGGGCATCCCCTTCATTCTGCTGCCGCCGCCAAGCGCCATCGGCGTGCGCATCGCCAATTCGCTGCCGGTGCTGGCCGCCGACGTGCGGCAGACCATCTTCAAGGCGGTGATCTTCGGCTATGTGGTTGGCAGCGGCGCCGGCTTCCTCGCCGCCATCGCGGCCGACCGCGTGCCGTTCCTGCGGCGCGGGCTTTTGCCGATCGGCAACATGGTGTCGGCGCTGCCGATCATCGGCGTGGCGCCGATCATGGTCATGTGGTTCGGCTTCGACTGGCAGTCGAAGGCCGCCGTCGTCATCATCATGACCTTCTTCCCGATGCTGGTGAATACGGTCGCCGGCCTTGCCGCCTCCGGCCACATAGAGCGCGACCTGATGCGCACCTATGCGTCGAGCTACTGGCAGACGCTGTTCAAGTTGCGGTTGCCGGCGGCAGCCCCCTTCATCTTCAACGCGCTGAAGATCAATTCGACGCTGGCGCTGATCGGCGCCATCGTCGCGGAGTTCTTCGGCACGCCGGTGGTCGGCATGGGATTCCGGATTTCGACCGAAGTCGGGCGGATGAACATCGATATGGTCTGGGCCGAAATCGCAGTTGCAGCACTTGCGGGTTCGGTCTTTTATGGCGTGGTCGCTCTTTTCGAGAGAGCCGTTACGTTTTGGCATCCCTCCATCCGTGGTGGATAGGGCGGTGGCGGGTTTGGAATCAGGAGCGCATTGAAGGTCCTGATCCTAAAGGGTGAACACTTAACTTCAGAGGGTAAAAACATGAAAAGACTTGTTATTTCGATGCTGGCCGGCGCGATGTCGCTTGCCGCGTTCCAGGCGATGGCCGCGGACAAGGTGACGCTGCAGCTGAAATGGGTCACGCAGGCCCAGTTCGCCGGCTACTACGTCGCCAAGGACAAGGGCTTCTATGAGGCCGAGGGCCTCGACGTCGAGATCAAGCCGGGCGGCCCCGATATTGCGCCGGAGCAGGTGATCGCCGGCGGCGGCGCAGACGTCATCGTTGACTGGATGGGCGGCGCGCTCGCCGCCCGCGAAAAGGGCGTGCCGCTGGTCAATATCGCCCAGCCGTTCAAGAAGGCCGGCATGCAGCTGGTCTGCCCGAAGGACGGCCCGGTCAAGACCGAGGCCGACTTCAAGGGCCATACGCTCGGCGTCTGGTTCTTCGGCAACGAGTATCCGTTCTACGCCTGGATGAACAAGCTCGGCCTGAAGACCGATGGCGGCCCGGACGGCGTCACCGTGCTGAAGCAGAGTTTCGACGTGCAGCCGCTGATCCAGAAGCAGGCGGATTGCATTTCTGTCATGACCTACAACGAATATTGGCAGCTCATCGATGCCGGCTACAAGCCGGAAGAGCTGATCGTTTTCAACTACTCCGCTATGGGCAACGACCTGCTTGAGGACGGGCTCTATGCCCTGGAGGACAAGCTCAAGGATCCGGCCTTCGAGGACAAGATGGTGCGTTTCGTGCGCGCCTCGATGAAGGGCTGGAAATACGCTGTCGACAATTCCGACGAGGCGGCCGGCATCGTCATGGACAATGGCGGCCAGGACGAGAACCACCAAAAGCGCATGATGGGCGAAGTCGCCAAGCTGATCGACAATGCCGACGGCAAGCTCGACCCGGCGACCTACGCGCGCACCGCCAAGGCGCTGCTCGACCAGAAGATCATTACCAAGGAGCCGACCGGCGCCTACACGACCGCCATCACCGACAAGGCGATCAAGTAGGGCCATCAAATAGGGCGATCAGGTAGAGGCGATCAACCGGGCCTATGCAGCCTGCAATTCGAAAAAGGGGCGGGCGACCGCCCCTTTTTGCTGGGTTGTAAAATAGCCGTTACCGGTGGAAACATCCGCTCGCCACAACCGTTGTCCCAGTGCATCCAGCTTCAGCGGATGTCACCGCCAACGGAGATTCCCATGCGAATGCAATCCTTCTCGCCGATGCTTTCGGCGCTGGCCGTTTCGGCTTCCGTCCTATGCGCTTCACCGGCCTTGGCCGACATGATGAAGATGAAGGCGACGCTCGATGGCGCTCAGCAGAATCCGCCCATCACCACCGAGGGCAAAGGTACCGCCGCTCTCGTCTTCGACACCGCCACGAAACAGCTCACCTGGAACGTGACGTATTCAGGTCTCAGCGGCCCGGCTACGGCCGGACATATTCACGGTCCGGCGGCAAAGGGTGATAATGCCGACGTCGCCGTCCCGTTCAAGGGCGCTCCGAAAAGCCCGTTCAAGGGGGCGGCGATTCTGACCGACGCGCAGGCTGCCGACCTGATGGCCGGCAAATACTACATCAACATCCATACGGCGGCCCACAAGGACGGCGAGATCCGCGGACAGATCGAGAAGGCGGCGACGATGTAGCCGACTCCTCTGCCGACGGAAGGAGCGCCTTCTTATCGGATCACGACCTGTTCCTTATCTGGGTCATCGTTCGGGTTGGCGTGATGGCTTCGGGGTCGAGCCTGATCTCGACAATCGACGGCTTGCCGCTGGCACGCGCGCGTTCGAAGGCCGGCGCGAAGTCGGCCGTCTTCTCGACCGTTTCGCCATGGCCGCCATAGGCGCGGGCCAAAGCCGCAAAGTCGGGATTTCGCAGATCGGTGGCGACGACACGGCCCGGATACTCGCGCTCCTGATGCATGCGGATGGTGCCGTAGATGCCGTTGTTGACGACGACGACGATGATCGGCAGATCGTATTGCACGGCGGTGGCGAACTCCTGCCCGTTCATCAGGAAGCAGCCGTCGCCGGCAAAGGCTATCACATCGCGCTCGGGGAACAATTCCTTGGCTGCGACCGCTGCCGGCGTGCCGTAGCCCATCGAGCCGGAGGTGGGGGCGGCCTGCGTGGCAAAGCGCCGGGACCGGTGGAAACGGTGCACCCAGGTCGCGTAGTTGCCGGCGCCGTTGGTGAGGATCGCATCGTCGGGCAGCATTTTTTCGAGATAGTTCATGATCGGTCCCATTTGGACGGCGCCGGGACCACTTTCGGGCGGTGTCGACCAGTCGAGATAGGCGGCGTGCAGCTTCGGTGTTTCATCCGCCCAGACCGGCGTGGCGGCTGGCTTGCGCCCGGCGAAGGCTTCGACGAACGCGGAAGGCGAGGCGTTGATCGCCAGCATCGGCCGATAGACACGGCCGAGCTCGCCGGCATCGGCGTGGACATGGACCAGCGTCTGGTCGGGGTAGGGGCTCTTGAGCAGCGTGTAGTCGGAGGACGGCATCTCGCCCATGCGGCCGCCGATCAGCAGCACGAGGTCGGCCTGCTTGATCGCGGTGGCCAGCTTCGGGTTGATGCCGATGCCGACATCGCCGGCATAGTTCGGATGGAGATGATCGAACAGCATCTGGCGGCGGAAGGAGCAGCCGACCGGCAGCGACCAGGCTTCGGCGATCGTCCGCATCCGCGCGACGGCCTCCGCATCCCAGCGCGTGCCGCCCAGGATAACGAAGGGGCGCATCGCCTTGTTGAGGAGCTTTTCGAGAGCATCGAGCTCGGCCTCGCCCGGCCGCGTTTCGACCGGCGTGTGGGGCAGGGCTTCTGGCGCCTCGGCAAGGCTGGCCAGCATGTCTTCCGGCAGCGAGATGACGACCGGTCCGGGGCGGCCGGACGTCGCTACCGCGAAGGCCCGCGTGACCAATTCGGGGATGCGCGAGGCATCGTCGATCTCGACCACCCATTTGGCGATATCGCCAAAGAACCTGACATAGTCGACCTCTTGAAAAGCCTCGCGCCCCTTGGCATGGCTGGCGACCTGGCCGATGAACAGGATGACGGGAACCGAATCCTGCATGGCGATGTGGATGCCGGCCGAGGCGTTGGTGGCGCCGGGGCCACGGGTGACGAAGCAGATGCCGGGCTTGCCGGTCAGGCGGCCATGGCAATCGGCCATCATCGCAGCACCGCCCTCCTGGCGGCAGACGATGGTGCGGATCGTCGAATCGTGCAGCGCGTCGAGCACCGCAAGATAGGATTCTCCGGGCACGCAATAGATGCGGTCGGTGCCGTTGGCTTCGAGTGCATCGACGATCAGTTGTCCGCCGGTCTTCATTTTCCTGACCTCTCCAGTTCGGCAAGGATTTCTTCGGTGTGTTCGCCAAGACGCGGCGAGGGCCGCTCATAGACCAGCGGCGTGCCCGACATGACCATCGGCGCGCGCACCGAGGGCAAGAGATTGCCGTGGCCGTCGTCGAGGTCGAGCCGCATGCCACGCGCGATGGTCTGCGGGTCGGCGAACATCTCGCCGATCGTGTTGATCGGGCTGGCAGGCACACTTGCCGCCTCCAGTTTGGCCAGCAGCGGATCGCGATCGAAGGTTTTCAGCGCCTCGATTATATGCTCGCGCAGCTTCGCCCGGTTGGCGACCCGGGCGGGATTGGTGGCGAAATCGGGGTTCGATGGCAGGTCGTCCAAGCCGATGGCCGCGCAGAATTTGGCGAACTGCCCGTCATTGCCGATCGCCAGGATGATATGGCCGTCCTTCACCGGCACCACTTCGTAGGGCGCAATGTTCATATGCGCGTTGCCCATCTGCACCGGCGATTTTCCGGAGACCAGATAGTTGAGGTTCTGGTTGCCGAGCGCCGAGATCTGGGTGTCGTAGAGCGCCATGTCGATATGCTGGCCCTCGCCGGTCTTCTCGGCATGGCGAAGTGCGGCCTGGATGGCAATCACTGAATACAGGCCGGTGAAGATGTCGGAGACGGCGACACCGGCCTTTTGCGGCTCGCGGCCGGCCTCGCCGGTGATCGACATCATGCCGGCCATGCCCTGGATGATGAAGTCATAGCCGGCGCGCGGCGCATACGGCCCGTCCTGGCCGAAGCCGGTGATCGAGCAATAGATCAGCCGCGGGTTTATTTCCCTGAGGCTCTCATGGTCGAGCCGGTATTTCTTCAGGCCGCCGAGCTTGAAGTTTTCGATCAGAACGTCTGATGTGGCGACCAGCCGGCGCACTGTCTCGGCGCCCTCGGGCGTCGAGAAATCGATGGCGATGGAGCGCTTGCCGCGATTGCAGGAATGATAGTAGGCGGCTGAAAGGTTTTCGCCGTCATGGCTCATGACGAAGGGCGGACCCCATTTGCGGGTGTCGTCGCCGCCATCAGGGCTCTCGACCTTGATGACGTCGGCGCCGAGATCGGCGAGCAGCTGCCCCGCCCACGGTCCGGCCAGGATGCGGGCGAGTTCGATTACGCGGACACCTTTCAGCGGAGGCTCAGTCATGGATCACCGTGATTGATCGGAAACGCAGCCTGTATCAATCCCGCGTGATGCTGTCACGGTTCTTGCAATGGGCCAAACCCGATCTTGTCGATGTCGATCATGGTTGTTTCAGCACGCTGTCGGCCCATGCGGCGAAATCGTCCATGATTTTATCTCGATTCACGTCGTTCAGACTTTCGTGGCGGGTCTCGGCGTAAACCTTTGAAACGAGATTCGAAAAACCCATCCTGTGCAGGCGGCCGGCGAGATGGCTGACCGCCTTGCCGCCGTCGGTGGCGGGGTCCTTTTCGCCGCCGACCAGGCAGATCGGCAGGGTCTTGCGGACACCGGAAAAATTAGTGTCGTCGGCGCCGTCGAAGACGAACCCGAACAGGTCGCGCCACATCGACACGGAGGCATCCCAGCCGCATAGCGGATCGGCGATATACTTGTCGACTTCGGCTGCGTCGCGCGACAGCCAGTCGAACGGCGTGCGGTGATCGGGGACGGCTTTGCCCCAGGCCTGGAAGGTCAGTCTCGGCAGCATGCGCGACGGCATGTCGGAGCCGAGCCGGAATTGTTCCCAGGCCAGGATGATTCGCGCGACACGGCTGGCGAGCCCGGCGGAAAAATTAGCGTTCCAGATGGCGGCGGCGTGCAGGCGGCTCGAATGATGAAGCATGAAATTCAGCGCGACGAGGCCGCCCATGGAATGGCCGAAGACGATGACGGGCAGGCCGGGGTGGTCGCAGGCGATGAGGTCGTGCACAGCCGCGACATCGGCGATGACGTTGGCGCCGCCGTCTGTTTGAGCGAACCTGCCGAGCGGAGCGTCTGGCGCCTTGGTTGCGCCATGGCCGCGATGGTCGTGGGCGTAGACATGGAAGCCGCGCTCACCCAGAAAGGTAGCGAAGCGGACATAGCGCGCGGCGTGTTCGGCCAGTCCGTGATTAATCTGGACGACCGCGCGCGGGCGGCCCTCGGCGCGTTTCACATAAACGTTGAGCTCGGCGCCGGTCGGGGATCGGAGCACGCGCTGCTGGCTGAATGACATTGTCGCTTCGTCTCCAACGCGTCTTTCACGCCCGCGGACGTTTGTGTGCGCCGAGGCCGGTTTTGCGTCAATCCGTTGGCCTAGTTTTTCCGCAGTGCTGTTCTTGCGTCGCAACGCGGGTATCGCAATTCTGACATGGAGAATTTGATACCAAGAGAGGGCGGCCGTCTTGTTGCCGCAGCATTTTTCACCGGGGTACTTTTATGCATACGCGGACAGGTCTGGTTTTCGAATTTGCGCTTGTCGCCGCGTTGCTAGCGGGTGCTGCTCGGGCCGAGGTGAAGATGAGCGGCTCCTTCGTGGCCGACGCCACCTGTCCAGCGACACAGGCCATCAAGAACGGCAAGAATCCCGGCAACATCTCGACCGATGCGGGACAGAGCTATGAACTGCTGGCTGGCAACAAGGATGCTCCCACGCACTATCTGATCCGAGTGCCGGGCGCCGACCCCGAGCGCCGCTGGGTGAAGGTCGATTGCGGCCACGTTTCGGGCGGCAGTGCATCCACGGAACCGGCAGCTCCCGCGCCCGCCGGCCAGGAGAAACCTGATGCGCCGGCTTCTGGAAAACCCGAATATGTCCTCGCGCTGAGCTGGCAGCCGGCGTTCTGCGAAACCAAGCCCAGCAAGACCGAATGCAAGGCGCAGACCGCGGCCGGTTTCGAAGCGAGGCATTTCACCTTGCATGGGCTGTGGCCGCAGCCGAACGGAAATTTCTATTGCCAGGTGGCAGCGGCCGACAGGGCGAACGACAATCCGGCGCACTGGCGGGACCTGCCGCCGGTCGAGCTCGACCCGAACACCCGGTCGGAGCTCGATCAGGTGATGCCAGGCACCGCATCCGCTCTCGACAGGCATGAGTGGATCAAGCATGGCACCTGTTACGGCAAGGGCCAGCAGGAGTATTTTTCCGATGCGCTGAATTTGACGCGCGCGGTGAATGCTTCATCGGTGCGTGATCTTTTCACGCAAAACGTTGGCCGGGATCTAACCTCCGACCAGATCCGTGCCGCCTTCGACAGTGCTTTCGGCACTGGAGCCGGCGAGCGGGTTCGCGTCTCCTGCCTGAACGACCATTCGAGCGGCAGGCGGCTGATCGGCGAACTGACGCTCGGCCTGGCCGGCCCGATCGGTCCGAACTCTTCGCTCAGTGAGCTGTTGCTGGCATCAGTGCCGACGAACAATGCCGGCTGTCCGAAAGGCACCGTCGATCCCATCGAGTTCCAGTGACACGGAATGCCTATGCGCCGACGCCGCGCGCTGGCCTGGTCCGTGGGAGGCTATCGGCCTCGTGGCCGCCCGGTTCGCCGACAACGCGGTCGCGGCCGGTCGATTTGGCTTTGTAGAGGCGCTGGTCGGCCAGCGCAAAGACATCGGCAAGGCAGCGGGTCGTGTCGCTGACGGTGGAGATGCCGGCGCTGACGGTTATGTCGAACCGGCTGGTGCTTGCCGATGTCTTGACCGCCTGCCTGATGCTTTCGCCGAGCAGCCTGGCGACCGAATGCGAACGTGAGCAGAGGATGGCGAATTCCTCGCCGCCGATCCTGAACACCTGATCCTCGGGATCGACAATTTCGCCAAGCAGGGCAGCGACGGATTTCAGCACCTTGTCGCCCTCGGCGTGGCCGAAGCGGTCGTTGATCGATTTGAAATGGTCAACATCGATGATCACGAGGCTGAGCGGCTTGGCCGTTCGCAGACTGGCGCCTACAGCGGCTTCACCGTCGCTGTCGAAGCGTCCCCGGTGCAGCAGGCCGGTGAGGCCGTCGCGGCCGACATGCTCGACCAGCGCCTCGTAGCGCTCGCGATAGGTCAGCGTTTCGAAAATATCGGACAGGCCGCGCGGCGCCGGAATCTGCCGCGCCTCGAACCATTTGATATAAACGACAAGCATGGTGCTGTAGGCAAGTGCTGCCGCCATCTTGGCGAACCAGCCGCCAAAGAAAACCGCGATCGGCGCGCCGGTGACGACGTGCAACGCGGTGAAAAATCCAGCCTGGTCGAAAGTGAGCACGCAAGCGACGGAGATCAGGATGCGGAAGAACAGCGCTTTGCGAAGATAACGCCCAAGCTTTTCGTAAAGCAGGATGATCAGGATAGCGTCGACGAAGAGCAGCGTCGTGCCCCACACCATCAGCCAGCCCATCTGGTCGATGAAACCGATGTCGGGAAGTTTGCCCTTGGGAAGCGGTGCGATCTCATGCAGGCGCAGGACCAGCACAAGCCCGATCATTAGGGCATTGCCAAGCAACAGGCCATAGATCGGCTGCCGGACGGTTGCCGCGTCTTCCTTGATGTAGAGCAACAGCAGCATCACCAGCT
Organism: Mesorhizobium sp. M5C.F.Ca.ET.164.01.1.1; assembly: GCF_004792125.1. Classification (NCBI taxonomy): domain Bacteria; kingdom Pseudomonadati; phylum Pseudomonadota; class Alphaproteobacteria; order Hyphomicrobiales; family Phyllobacteriaceae; genus Mesorhizobium; species Mesorhizobium sp. M5C.F.Ca.ET.164.01.1.1. The sequence continues at coordinate 3,239,948 of NZ_SRTG01000001.1, forward strand.
TGCCGGAAAACAGCACGGCGGACCCGGGCGAAACCATGCCGAACGGCAGCGCGACGTAAAAGACGCTGGCGAGGTAGGTTTCCAGGAAATGCATGGCCCCGAGGGCGCAGACAAAAACGCCGAGGCCGATACGGTGCCTGAACCGGAAAAGCGTGACCATGACGCCGAAGTAGAGAGCCGCTTCGACAAGGAGCAGAAAACTGTTCAGCAACGCCGTCGATCCGATCTTTCTCTGCAGAAATCGCGGCTTGCTGGCGATTCCCCATCCATCACCTTTCTGACGCGGAATAATTAACCGGAGCTTTCGTCGGGCTATGCAGCGAACCAAAAGCGAAGACAGGTCGATGAGCGTGTCCGGCCCGAAGATAGGTCCGAAATGCCAAAACAGTTTGCCGTTCGGCGCGGCATCGCCTACATAGCGCCCAACTTCCATTCAATCCGACATTACAGTCGACTTTTCAGGGAAAGCGCGCGTGGCACGCCAGTTCATCTATCACATGGCCGGCCTCAACAAGGCCTATGGCACCAAGAAGGTGCTCGAGAATATTCACCTCTCCTTCTACCCCGACGCCAAGATCGGCATCCTCGGCCCGAACGGCGCGGGCAAGTCGACCATCCTCAAGATCATGGCCGGCATCGACAAGGAGTGGAGCGGCGAGGCGTGGCTGGCCGAAGGCGCGACTGTCGGTTACCTGGCGCAGGAGCCGGCGCTCGATGCGAGCAAGACCGTGTTCGAGAACGTCATGGAAGGCGTCGCCGCCAAGACCGCGATCATTGAGCGCTACAATGAATTGATGATGAACTATTCCGACGAGACGGCCGACGAGTCGGCCAAGCTCCAGGACGAGATGGACCGGCTGAACCTGTGGGATCTCGAACAGCAGGTCGAAATGGCGATGGAAGCGCTGGGCTGCCCGCCCAAGGAAGCCGACGTCACCAAGCTGTCGGGCGGCGAGCGCCGGCGCGTCGCGCTGTGCCAGCTCCTGCTGCGCCAGCCCGATCTCTTGCTGCTCGACGAGCCGACCAACCATCTCGACGCAGAGACGACAGCCTGGCTGGAAAAGCATCTGCGCGCCTATCCGGGCGCGGTGATGATCATCACCCACGATCGCTACTTCCTCGACAATGTCACCGGCTGGATCCTCGAGCTCGACCGCGGCCGCGGCATTCCCTATGAGGGCAACTACACCAAATATCTCGAAGCCAAGGCCAAGCGGCTCAAGCAGGAGGGCCGCGAAGACGACGCGCGCCAGCGGGCGATCGGCCGCGAGCGCGAGTGGATCCAGTCCAGCCCGAAAGCCCGACAGACCAAGTCGAAAGCGCGCATCCAGGCCTTCCAGGATCTGCTGGATGCGGCCGACAAGCGGCGTCCGACCGACTCGCAGATTGTCATTCCGCATGGCGAGCGGCTTGGCAATGTGGTGATCGAGGTCGACGATCTGTCGAAGGGCTTTGGCGACAAGCTGCTGATCGATGATCTCGAATTCAAGCTGCCGCCGGGCGGCATCGTCGGCGTCATCGGCCCGAACGGTGCCGGCAAGACGACTTTGTTCCGCATGATCACCGGTCAAGAAAAGCCGGATGCCGGCATGATCCGCGTCGGCGAGACGGTCAAGCTCGGTTACGTCGACCAGAGCCGCGACGCGCTCGACCCGACCAAAACGGTGTGGGAAGAGATCTCGGGCGGCGCCGAAGTGGTCAAGCTTGGCAAATACGAAGCCAATACGCGCGCTTATTGCTCCTCGTTCAACTTCCGCGGCCAGGACCAGCAGCAGAAGGTCGGCAACCTTTCCGGCGGCCAGCGCAACCGCGTGCATCTGGCCAAGATGCTGAAGACCGGCGGCAATGTGCTGCTGCTCGACGAACCGACCAACGATCTCGATACGGAAACGCTGGCGGCACTCGAAGACGCGCTGGAAAACTTCGCCGGCTGCGCCGTCATCATCTCGCACGACCGCATGTTCCTCGACCGGCTGGCGACGCACATCCTGGCGTTCGAGGGCGATAGCCATGTCGAATGGTTCGAGGGCAATTTCGAGGATTACGAGCAGGACAAGATCCGCCGGCTCGGCCCCGATGCCGTCAATCCGCACAGGATGACGTACAAGCGGCTGACACGGTAAGGTTCTTATTTTAGGGCGGTGAATTCTCAAATGATCTGAGGAGCTGAAATGGCCGACTGGTCCGCCGCCCTCTACCTGAAATTCGAGGACGAGCGCACGCGTCCGGCGCGGGATCTGGTCACGCAGGTGCCGGTGGAGGCACCGCGCCGGGTGGTCGACATCGGCTGCGGGCCGGGCAATTCGACGGAATTGCTGGTCGAGCGCTGGCCGAGCGCGCAGGTCACCGGTCTCGACACCTCGCCTGACATGATCGAGAAGGCGAGGGCACGTTTGCCTGATGTGACCTTCGAGCCGGCGGATGCGACGGCGTGGCAGCCCGAACAGCCGGTCGACGTGATCTTTGCCAATGCGGTGTTCCAGTGGCTGCCGGAACATCCGGCTGTTTTCCAGCGGCTGATGGGATTTTTGGCGCCGGGCGGCGCGCTTGCCGTGCAGATGCCCGACAACATGAGCGAGCCCTCGCACCGGCTGATGCGCGACACGGCGGCCGAAATGCCGTTTGCCGAAAAGCTCGCGGGTGCTGCGCGCGGGCCGCTGCCGCCGGTGTCGTTCTACTACGATCTTTTGTCTCCGTTCTCCGACCGGCTCGACATCTGGCACACCGCCTACAATCATCCGCTGGCCGGTGCCGAAGCCATCGTCGAGTGGCTGAAGTCGACCGGGCTGAAGCCGTTCCTCGATCCGCTCGACGCGGCCGAGCGACGGTTTTTTCTCACGCGCTACACCGCTGGGATAACCGAGGCCTATCCGAAGACGGCGAACGGCAAGGTGCTGCTGCGTTTCCCGCGCCTTTTTATCGTCGCGCGGCGATCCGCTTAGAAACGGAGCCACACGAGAGGCAGTGCCTGGCGGCGCTTGACCCGGTTTCACCACCATGCGCATTTCAGCGCAAGGTCGTTGTCTTTTGCCTCAGGCATTTGATTTAAGCCGGCGTAAACACCCACCAGGTACGAAAAACAGTTGCGCCCAGCCTTCGCGGCGCCCACATCAAGCCGCAACGCTGCGCATGGGGACGAACTGAAAAATGCATCGCGTCATCATCAGCGGCATCGGCGTTGAAATCCCCGAGCCTTCGATCACCAATGAAGAACTGGTCGACAGCTTCAATGCCTGGGTCGACATGGAGAATGTCCGCCGCGAGGCTTCGGGCGAGACGCTGCTGCAGAAGTCGGACAGTGCCTTCATCGTCCATGCTTCGGGCGTGCAGACCCGCCATGTGATCGAGCGGGAAGGCATTCTCGACCCGACCCGCATGGCGCCGCGCATTCCGGCGCGGCCTGACGATGCGCTGTCGCTGGAGGCTGAGTTCGGCATCGCGTCCGCCAGGAAAGCGCTCGACCATGCCGGCCTGGAGCCTGGGGATATCGACCTGGTGATCTGCTCGGCCTCGCATCACCAGCGGCCCTATCCGTCGATCGCGATCGAGATCCAGCAGGCGATGGGCACGAAGGGCGCCGGCTTCGATATGGGACTTGGCTGCTCGTCGGCGGCGGCGGCATTGCACATTGCGGTCAATCTGGTGCGGGCCGGCGCACAAAGGCGCGTGCTGGTCACGACGCCCGAGATCATCACCGGCCATCTCAATTTCCGCGACCGGCAGACGCATTTCATCTTCGGCGATGCTTCTGTCTCGATGATCGTCGAGGGGCTTGCCCAGGGCGACAAGCGGCCGGGACGCTTCGAGGTGCTCGACACGAGGACCTGGACGCAGATGTCAAACAACATTCGCACCAATCTCGGCTATTACACACGCGCCGCCCAGGAGGATCCTTATATGATCAATCTGGAAGGCAACCTGATCAAGCAGGTCGGCAACAAGGTGTTCAAGGAAGTCACCGTCGCCGGGCACAAGTTCATCGTCGAATTCCTGGCCGAGCACGGGCTGACGCCGCAAGCGATTCGGCGCTTCTGGCTGCATCAGGCCAATGCCCGGATGAACGCCATGATCCTGAAGCTGTCGTTCGGCCACGAGGTCGGCCATGACCGTGCGCCGATGGTGCTGGAGCGCCTCGGCAATACCGCAGGCGCCGGCGCGATCGTCGCCCTGTCGGAGAACCACGCCGACATGAAGGCCGGCGACTATGGCCTGCTCTGCGCCTTCGGCGCCGGCTATTCGATTGGCGGGGCGCTATTGCGCATGCTCTGATTTGTCTTGACGCGAACGGCACCAGCATTAGCGGGCGCCGGTTGTAATCGCATCAGTCTGCTTGATTGGAGCATCAGTGCTTTAGACTGGACCTGATGAGCTCACTGCGGCTAATTGCACGCGTCACGCACGGAGCGAAGCCTATGCTGCATCTCTTCCCCGAGACCGAAAACCCGGTCGAAATCATCCCGGCGCGGAAGCTTGCCGCGCAGGTGGCCGCGCTTTACGTCGCGCCATCAGATCATTTCGAGACACGCGCGGTGGATGAATTGCGGCTCGGCTTCAACGGCATCGACGGCGATTTCCACGCTGGCGCGACGCGGCGCTCCGGCGGGCGCGAGCCCTGGTATCCACGCGGCACCGAGATGCGCAACGAGCGGCAGCTGTCGATCGTGGCGGCGGGCGAGCTGGCGATCGTCGCCCAGCGGATGGGCATCGCCGAGATCAAGCCGGAGTGGATCGGCGCCAATCTGTTGATCGAAGGCCTGCCGCATCTCTCCATGCTGCCGTCCGGCACGCTGCTGTTCTTCAAAGGCGGCGTCACCATCAAGGTCGACGCGCAGAACGGGCCTTGCCGCATCGCCGGGCGATCGGTCGCCGAAAATGCCGGAATGGCCGACCGCGAGGGCGGCGCTTTGCTGTTCCCGAAGGCGGCAAAGCGGTTGCGCGGCCTCGTCGCCTGGGTCGAAAGACCAGGCCGCATCACGACCGGCGAGGAGATTTCGGTGCGTGTGCCCGAGCAGTGGATTTACCGCGCGTAGCCACCCTCGGGTCAGGGATAGCGCACCAAGCTGGACCAGGCCTGGTCTTCGTGCTTTTGCCAATAGATCGCCATGAGGCGTGTGGTAATCGCACCGACCTTGCCGTCCGCGACCGGAACACCGTCAATCATTGTCACCGGCATGATGCCGCCGGCAGTCGAGGTGATGAAGACCTCGTCGGACTGACGCAGCGCAGCAACGCTGACATCGGCCGCTGTGACGGCAAGCCCTGCCTCCGCGCAGAGATCGAAGACGGTGCGACGGGTGATGCCGGGCAGCACGCCGACAGCAGGCGTCGACAGTTTGCCGTCAATCACGCAAAAGACGTTGAAGCCGGGGCCTTCCGCGACATTGCCGTTGAAATCGAGGACCAGCGCGGTCTCGGCGCCGCGGTCATAGGCGTCGTAGAGACCTCGCACCAGATCAAGCCAATGATAGTTCTTGATCGCCGGGTCGATCGAAGCCGGTGGGATGCGCACCTTGTCGCTGATCGCCACATGCAGGCCGCGCTGCAATTGCTCGGCATTGGCGACCGAGCCGAAGCGAACGGCGAAAGCCATGAAGCGGTTGATTGCTTCGCGCGGGTCGCGGCTGAAGGTCGGCGAGGCCCCGCGCGTGCACAGCATCTCGACATAAGCGGCGCGATAGCCCGACAGCGCCACGCAATTGTGGAGGATTTCGGCCACGCCCTCGCGCCCGAATGGGATTGTCATGCGCAGCTTTTCCAGCCCGCCGAAGAAGCGATCGAGATGCAGATCTAGGCGGAAGAAGCGGCCGTCCCAGACATGCACCGTGTCGTAGGTGGCGTCGGAATGCAGGAAGCCCCAATCCAGCACCGAGATCTTGGCTTGCGACATCGGCAGGTATTGCCCGTCTAGGAAGGCAACACCTTCCGGATAGGAGTGCGGGTCTATGTGATGGGCGGAGAGCGAGGGCAGTGGTTTAGTGTGCCGATCGGCCGGCTTGCTCATCACGTCCTCCGTCGGATCGTTTTTCGCCGATCAGATGGCGGGATAGAGCGGCAGAGTACAAGACACAGGCTGGGCTTGCCGCTGGGCCATCGAGAGAAGTTGTTAGTCCTCATCGTCATCCTCGAGCAGACGCGTGGCGCGCCAGCGGGTCAGCACGATGTTGGTCTGTTCCATGACGAAGAAACGCGCCGAGTCGCGGTCGTAGCCTTCGGCCAGCAGTTTTTCGTAGTCGGTGTGCACATGACGGATATGAGCTGTCGTCGCCAGCCACACGGCGATCGTCGGCGGCAAGCTCTTCATATGCACCGCGCCGGCGTCGGCGCGGATCTTTTCCATGTCAGCATAGGGCGCCAACGGCAAAAGTGCTGTCAGCGCCTTGGCGATGGCGCGGCGACGGCCGGTTGGCGCGCTCATTGCCCGTTCTGTCCCGGGGGCCCGTCCCGTCCGGGGGGCTCGTCCCGCCCGGCCATGGTCGCCTCGGCAAAGGCATCGGTCGAAGCGAAATAAGGCTTGATGTCGATGACCGGCGTGCCGTCGAGCACGTCGATCGCATCGATATCGATACGGCCCGTGTCGATGTCGAGGGAGACGAGCTTGGCGATATGCAACCCGACAGGGTTCGGCCGGGCAGGGGAGCGCAACGAAAAAACGCCTTTCGGTTCAGCCGCATGGCGGGGTTTCTGAACAATCAGGGTCCGCGGTGCGTGGTGCAGCCAGGACAGGATGATGACGTGGCTGGCGCGTTCCAGCCCGAGCAGGCCGTTACGATAGCGCTGGTCGATCGTGAGAACCGCCGGCTGTCCCGTTTCCCGCGCGGCTTTCATGTTCTTGGGGCAAGTTTCCCGCGTGGTCCAGAGCGAGGCGATGCGGCCGATGAAGACGACATGGCCGTCCGGCGGCATAACAGCCGGATCGGTTTCCAGAAGCTTTTCGCCGTTGCGCGTTTCGAACATGGTTGTCCCCGATCATGCTTCCGGCTTTGCGCGATCCACCACGCATGCGTCATTTTCTTGTCCGGAAGCGACATAGCGCTTGCAAGGCAATCAAAATCGACATAAACATATGTTTATATCTTTTTCAAAGAGAATGCTCACATGCATGTCGCACTCGATACCATGGTAGATACATTGAAGGCGGCGGCCGAATCCAGCCGGTTGCGCATCCTGGCGTTGCTGTCGCGCGGCGACCTGACCGTTTCCGATCTCACCGAAATCCTCGGCCAGTCACAGCCGCGCGTCTCGCGCCACCTGAAGCTTTTGCTGGAGGCGGGACTGATCGGCCGTTACCAGGAGGGCTCATGGGCCTTCTTCCGGCTGTCGGATTCGGATGCGGCGCGGGATTTCGTGCTCAGGCTGGTCTCCGGCATCCGGGCTGCCGATCCGCAGGTCGAGCGTGACCTCGAGCGATTGGCGGCGGTCAAGCGCAAGCGGCAGGATCGCGCCGCCGAATATTTCTCGATAAACGCCGCGAGCTGGGACCATATCCGCTCGCTGCATGTGCCGGACCGCGCGGTGGAGGCGGCGCTGCTCAAGCTCGTCGGCAAGCGGCCGTTCCAGTCGATGCTCGATCTCGGCACCGGCACTGGGCGGCTGCTCGAGATCTTTTCGCCGCTCTACCGGCGCGGCATCGGCATCGACATGTCGCGCGAGATGCTGACGGTGGCGCGCGCCAATCTCGACAAAGCCGGCGTTTCGAATGCGCAGGTGCGCCAGGGCGACATTTTTGCGCCGCCGGTCGAGCGCGACGCCTTCGATCTCGTCACCATGCACCAGGTGCTGCACTATCTCGACGATCCCGCCCGCGCCATCCGCGAGGCAGCAAGGCTGCTGCGCCCGGCAGGCCGGCTGGTGATCGTCGATTTCGCTCCGCACGCGCTGGAATTCCTGCGCGACGCGCACGCGCATGTGCGGCTCGGCTTTTCCGACCGGCAGATCACCGAGTGGTTTTCCGATGCCGGGCTCGACCTCGAGGACAGCCAGGAATTCGAGCCGCGCGGCGGCAACGAGGCCAGCCTCACCGTAAAACTGTGGCTCGGCCGTGACCAGCGCATGCTGATCGCCGATCCTTCCAACCACGCACAACCGGCCAATGCCTATCCGATAGGGGAAACCGCCTGATGAACCAGTTCCGCTTTTCCCGCCGCCCTGACATTGGCGACAAGATCCGGGTTTCGTTCGAGTTCTTCCCACCGAAGAGCGATGAAATGGAAGCACGGCTGTGGGACACAGTTACCCGGCTGCAGCCGCTCAAGCCGAAATTCGTCTCCGTCACCTATGGCGCCGGCGGTTCGACCCGCGAGCGCACGGCACGCACGGTCAAGCGCATCCTCAACGAAACGGCGCTGACGCCGGCGGCGCACATGACGTGCGTCGATGCGGCGCGTCACGAGGTCGATGAGGTCATTCAGGAATTCGCCGAGATGGGTGTCACTCGCTTCGTCGCCTTGCGCGGCGACCCGGCCGAGGGCGTCGGTGCAGCCTATCGTCCGCATCCGGACGGCTATGCCAATGGCGCCGAACTGGTGGGGGCGCTGAAAGGCGTTGGCGATTTCGACATCTCGGTCTCCGCCTATCCGGAAAAGCATCCGGAGAGCCCGGATTTCGCCACCGACATCGACATGCTGAAGCGCAAGGTCGACAATGGCGCGACGCGGGCGATCACCCAGTTCTTCTTCGACAACGACCTCTACGAGCGCTATGTCGAGCGGGCACGGCGGGCCGGCATCTACATCCCGATCGTGCCGGGCATATTGCCGGTCCACAATTTCACCCAGGTCGCCAATTTCTCGTCGCGCTGCGGCGCGCTGTTGCCGGCATGGCTGGCCGAGCGCTTCGACGGGCTGCAGAAGGACCCGCAGACGCATGCGCTGGTGGCGTCCGCGGTGGCGGCCGAGCAGGTGCTGGACCTTGTCGAGCGCGGCGTCGGCGATTTCCATTTCTACACCATGAACCGGGCCGATCTGGTCTTCGCCGTCTGCCACATGATCGGCATCCGCTCGCATGAGGCTGAAGCTGCGGGGTCTGCTGCGGCGTAAGTCTCGGTCGAGTCTATGGAAATGCAAAAAAGGCCGGGTAAAAACCCGGCCTTTTCAATGACTTGGACTATTCGGTGCGGATCTTCCGTTGCTTTGGCGGGTCTACGGAAGAAAGCCCATAATGAGGGCTCCGATGAATGCAAACGCAGCACAAATCATCAATGCGTTGATTGGCCTCGTGAGTCCCATGTCATAGCCTCCTCTTAAAGAGCTATGGCCAGAGTCTAGGGTCATTTGTGCCACAGGCAAGCGGAAAATATGTTGCAATGCGACGACATTGTGGAATTTACGACCGGCTCTTTGCCGTTAGGCATTGAAACTCTTCGGCAAAATCCCGCTTCGGACCTGTGCATAAAATGTGACGAAGCTGGGGCAGCGATGGATTATGGCAGCGCTGCCGCCGCCGAAAATCGGAATCGATTTTCGGGTCGATGCGAAGATTCAACGAGTTAGAGCTTCGTTTGCGCCTCCAATACGAAGCTCTAACGCTGGCGGCCGAACAGGCGGCCGTCGATGGTGACGAGGCCGAGCGCGATCAGTGCCATGCCGCCGAGCTCGAACAATTCGAGCCGTTCGCCCAGGAACAGAAAGCCGAGCAGGATGGCACTGGCCGGCACGATCAGCGTGACCAGCGAGGCGTTGGTGGCGCCGGCCGAGGCGACGAGGTTGAAATAGAGGATGTAGGCGAAGGCGGTGGACAGCAGGGCCAGCGCCAACACCGCTGTCCACACCGGCGGCGAGGCCGAAAACAGGTTGGCAGTGCCGTGGCTAAGCAGCACGATCGGAATCATGATGATGGTCGAGGCGGTCAATTGTCCCGTGGCGATGACCGGTGAAGGCACGCCCTTGAAGCGGCGGGCAATCATCAGGGCGACCGCATAGGACAGCGACGCACCGACCAGCGCGAATTTCGCCCAGACCGGTCCGCCCAGCCCGGCAAGCAGGCCGGGACCGATCATCACCGCCGTGCCGACGATGCCGAGCGCGATCCCGGCAAGCTTGTTCCAGGAGAGTTTTTCGTCTGATGTCAGCGCGTTGGCGAGGATCAACGTCCAGAACGGCGTCGTCGAATTGAGCACCGAGGCGACACCGGCGCCAAGTTCAGTCTGGCCGGCGAAGATCAGCGAGAAGGGAATGACGTTGTTGACGAGCGCCAGCAGGAAGAACAGACCGGCATGCGGCAAGGCGAGGCGGAACGACGGACCGCGCAGGCCGAGATAGAGATGCAGCGCCAGCGCCGCGATGGCGACGCGGAACAGCACCAGCACCAGCGGCGGAATCTCGGCAACCGCAATGCGGGCAAAGAAGAACGAGCCACCCCAGATCGCGCCGAGCAGCAGAAGCTGTGCCCAGTCTTTCAGGGCCATGGGTCCGCGCATTGCAGTCGTGGTTGTGATCGCCATGGATTGTCCTCCCAGATAGCTCTGAATGCCAAGCCAATCAGGCGTCTGTTCAGGCCATATCCTGTTCAATGGCAAGGGCCACCCGAAACCAGATAGGTAGGCTAGCTTTCCTGTCCTCTGGCCTGTCATCTGGCGTAGCGCCGTGGCGTTTGGGCCGCGAGACACAGAATTGTTTTCATTCCCGCATAGGTTGGATTAATTGTGCGCAGTCTAGGTCAAGGGATTCGTCCATGCAGCGATTCGAAAATGCGCGCGAAGCGGCGTTGGCGCTTCGCCCGGACGATCCGATCTATTGCTTCCGCCCGCAGGTGCTGAAGGCGGACGCGAGGCAGTTCATGGGCATGTTTCCCGGCAAGACCGCCTATGCGGTCAAGACCAACGGCGAGCAGATCGTGCTGAACGCGCTGGCCGAGGCTGGCGTCAATGCCTTTGACGTGGCCTCGCCCGGCGAATTCGCCGCCGTGCGCGCGGTCTCGCCCGACGCCGAGATGCTCTACATGCATCCGGTCAAGGCACAGTCGGACATCAAGCTGGCGCTGGAGAAATATGGCATCCGGGTCATCTCGCTCGACCATGAGGACGAGATCACCAAGCTGACCCGCGTGGTGCGGGCGCTCGATATCGATCCGGGTGCGATCACCGTGTTCGTGCGCATCCAGACGAAGGGATCGGCCGCCTACGAACTGTCGAAGAAATTCGGCGCTGGGCCGGCCAATGCGGTCGAGCTGGCCGAACGGCTGAACCGGACGGGCTACAAGGTCGGCCTGTGCTTCCATGTCGGCAGCCAGATCGAGGATCCCGACACCTATGAGCGGGCGCTGGCCTCGGCCGACTGGGTTCGCAACCGCGTCAGCTTCGACATTGCCGGGCTCGATGTCGGTGGCGGTTTTCCCGCCGAATATGGCCATGATCCCAACCGCAAGCTGATCGAGATGCCGTCGCTCGGCCAGATCATGTCGCGGCTGTCGGGCGACTTGAAGGAATACCAGTTCGACCAGATGCCGCTGGTGGCGGAGCCGGGCCGGGTGATCGTGGCGCGCTGCCTGTCGCTGATCGTGCGCGTGCTGCTGCGCAAGGGCAAGCGGCTCTACATCAATGACGGCATCTGGGCGTCGCTGTCGGATTCATGGACCGGCAAGATCACGCTGCCGGCGCGCTTCATCCCAGACCCGGCGATCCGTTCGCGCAATGGCGAGGAGAAGACAATTGTGCCGTTCAAGGTCTGCGGCGCGACCTGCGATTCCGTCGACATCCTGTCGCGGCCATTCTGGCTGCCGGAAACGGTCGATACCGGTGACTGGATCGAGATCGGCCATATCGGCGCCTATTCGCTGTCGCTGAGGACACGGTTCAACGGCTTCTATCCCGATACCTTCGTCGAGGTGACGACGCCGTTCGACGAGGGCGATGCGCCGGAAGGATTTGCCAGCTTGGAGACGATGGCGGACTAGGCCATTTGTAGGTCAGGCCACTCCGCCGCCGGCCTGGATGTTCTCGCCGGTCAGCCAGCGGGCCTGGTCGGAGGCGAGGAAAACCGCGACATCGGCAACATCGCGCGGCGCTCCGATCCTGCCGAAGGGCGACATGCCGGCGGCGATCGCGCGATCTCGCTCGGGCAGAAGGTCGGTGTCGGTAAAGCCTGGCGAAAGCGCATTCACGGTGACGCCGCGTGGCCCGAGCTCGCGCGAGAGGACGCGGACGAATTGCTCGACGGCTCCTTTGCTGCCGAGATAAAGGGCCGTCTGCGTGAAGAACATCTTGGTTCCACCGGTAGAGACGGCGATGATGCGGCCACCGTCGCGCACGCGGCGCGCCGCTTCCTGAAGCGTGAAGAAGGTGCCTCTGGCGTTGGCGCCGAAGACGTGGTCGAAGTCGGCTTCGGTGGCCTCGACCAGCGGCTTTATGACGGCGACGCCGACATTGGCGACAACGATGTCAATTACTCCCATCTGCTTTTCGGTTTCATCGAACAGCCGGCGGATATCGGAAATGCTGGAGATATCGGCCTGAATGGCAACAGCTTTTCCGCCATTCTTCTCAATGGCAGCGACGGCTTCCTGGGCGGCTTTCTCGTTACCGATATAGTTGACGACGACGATCGCGCCGTTTGCAGCAAGCCCCTCGGCGATGGCGCGTCCGATGCCGCGCGAACTGCCCGTCACGAGCGCGGTTTTGCCTTCAAGCGAGTGATACATGAAGCATTCCTTTCGACTGGTGTTGCGGCCGCTTCAATAGAGCGACGGTTCCATCTGACGAAAGCTAGGAGCATGCTATTGATCAAATAATAGGCTATTATCTAAGTAACTCGTTAAGCTGGAGGTGCATAATGCGAGGAACCGAGTTTTCCGAGCTGAAGGCGTTTGCAGCGATCGTCGAGGAAGGCAGCTTTATCCGGGCCGCAGCCAGGCTCAGGGTTTCGCCGCCGGCGCTCAGCCAGACGATACGCGGGCTGGAAGAACGTGTCGGTGTTCGGCTGCTCAATCGCACAACCCGCAGCGTGTCGCCGACCGTCGCAGGCGAAACGCTGTTTGCCCGTCTCGCGCCGGCTTTCAGCGAACTGGAAGGTGCTGTCGCTGACGTGCATGCCTCACGTGATCGACCGGCAGGTTCGCTGCGCATCAATGTTCCACGCATCGCCGCCATGCGTTTCATCGCTCCGATCCTCGGCGATTTTCGCCGCGCCTATCCCGATATTGCCCTCACCATAATCGTCGACGACATGCTGACCGATATTGTCGAGGGGCGATTCGATGCCGGAATCAGGCTTGGTGAGCGGCTGCATAAGGACATGGTGGCGGTGAAACTCAGCGACGAGTTGGAAATGGCCGCGGTGGCGGCGCCCAGCTATCTCGAGGACCACCCCATACCCCGCCATCCCGCGGACCTGCATCATCACCAATGCATCAATTTCCAGTGGCCCGGCGGGGGCAACATCTATCGATGGGAGTTCGCGCGAGGCCAACGCGCTTTGGAAATAGCCGTCAACGGCGGTTTGACGGTCAACGACACGGAGCTGATGATCAGGGCGGCCCTGGATGGGGTCGGCGTGGCTTACATGCTGGATTACCAGGTTCGGCCGTGGATCGAAGCCGGCAAGCTCATCCGTTTTCTCGAAGCCTGGTCACCCCGATTTCCGGGGTTTTACTTATATCATACGAGCTCTCGGCAAGTTCCGCCGGCCTTGCGTGTCTTCATCGACTTCCTGCTTGCCAGGCGATGACCCGCTTTAAAGCTTCGCCAGCAACTCCGGTGTCGGCCAGCCGTCGACCGGCAAGCCTAGCCGCATCTGCTCCTTGCGGATCGCCTCGCGGGTGTTGGTGCCCAGGATGCCGTCAACCGTTCCCACGTCATGGCCTTTGGCTTCGAGCTTTGTCTGCAATGCCCGCATCTGGTCGCCGTTGAGGCCGGGTTCGGGATTGCGCGGATCGAATTGCGGCGCACCCGCCAGCCGCGCGGCGAGATTTGCCGCGGTCAGCGCATAGGTGAAGGACTGGTTCCACTCGAGGTAGACGTCGAAATTGTCGTAGACGAGGAAGGCCGGCCCCTTGCGGCCCATGGGCAGCGCGAGGCCTGCCTTTAGGCCGTTGTCGACAAGCGGCGTGCCGTTGGGGTTGGTGACACCCCACTGAGCCCACTGCGTCAGCGGCAGCTTGTTGGTGCGGCCGGTCTGGTCCCATGGCATGTCCTCGGGCACGCGGACTTCCTCGATCCAGGGCTGGTCGCGTTTCCAGCCGCGCGACATGATCTTGTTGGCCGTGGTCATGATCACATCCGGCGCGCTGCTGCGCAGGTCGACCAGACCGTCGCCGTCGCCGTCGACGCCGCGGCCGAGATAGTCGGACGGCAGCATCTGTGTCTGGCCGATTTCCCCCGCCCAGGCGCCGGTGACATCGGCCGGCACGACGCCGCGATCGATGAGGGTCAGCAGCGGCGTGATCTGCGGGCGAAAGAGTTGCGGGCGGCGGCAGTCATGCGAGAGCGTGACCAGTGCGTTCAGCGTGTGGAAATCGCCCTGCACGGCGCCGAAATCGGTTTCCAGCGCCCAGAAGGCGGCGATGATCGGCGGCTGGACGCCGAATTCCTGATCAGCGCGGGCAAAGACGTCGGCGTATTTTTTCAGATTGGCGGCGCCCTGCTTCAGCCGGTATGCCGAAATCATCCGGTTCGAGAATTCGATGAAGGTCTGGGTAAAGACGCCCTGGGCGCGGTCGCGCGCCAGCACCTTCTTGTCAGCGGTGGCCTTTTCCAGCGCCTCAAGGCCGGCAGTGCCGACCCCGGCGTTCCTGGCCTCCGCCGCTACACCCTGCTTCCATGCCTCGAAATCGCCGCCGCATTGCTGTGCCACCGCCGGCGCCGCCGTAGCGGCCAGAAGCAGCGCCGCGAGAATTTCCAAGTGCAATCGCATCGCCATCCCCCAAGAAGATCACCAGCGGTTGCAAGCATCCTTCATTTGGCTGTGTCGAAAAGCAGGCGGCAGGCCCGCTGTCAACGGGTGTTCTGCCGCAGCCACTTGTTCCAGGCGGCTTCGTTGCCGTTGAACACGTTGATATCGGCCTTGCCGGGGATGCCCGGCACAATACCGGTTCCGGTGTACTGCCAGAAGGTGAACGGGTGGCTGCCGTATCTCTTGCGCGGGTGGCCGGCCACCGAACGCAGCCAGTAGGGATAGCCACGGAAGGCCGATAGGCCGTTGTCGTCGAAGAAATCGATCGAGGTGTAGATGATCGGCTTCTTGCCATAGTGTTTTTCGATGATTTCGAGGAATGTGCTCATCTCGCTGCGCACCGTGGCCGCATCGGGCCGCAGCTTGCAGGTCGGCGATTGCGGGTTCCATTCCATGTCGAGAACCGGCGGCATTGCGGACCGGTCTCTAGGCACGTTCTGGATGAACCAGCGCGCCTGCGTGGCGGCCGGCGTGCAAAAATAGTAGAAATGATAGGCCGCGCGGGGGATTCCTGAGGCTTTCGTGCGGCTCCAATGCTCGTTGAAATACTCGTCGAAGCGATCGCCGCCTTCCGTCGCCTTGATGAAAACGAAGGAAATGCCGCTGGCCCTGGCCGCCGGCCAATCGACCGAGGTCTGGTATTTCGAGACGTCGGTGCCGTGAACGGCATAGCTCCACGGCGCCCCGCTTTCCCACTTATGGGGGTCGGAGTCGTCAAAACGGGGTGCGCGCACCGTAACGGTCGGGGCGCTCGGCAGCGACGGCGCAAGATCGTCGACGGTCGAGCAGGCGCCCAGCAGCGTCAGCATGATGAAAGCCGCGAAACGGCGCATCGCTACTCCTGAACCGGTTTCAGCCGGCCGCTGATGGGTTGTTGCTGCAGGTGGGCCCCTCGACCGTACCCCCAAGCGATCGCCCCACAGGACCGCTCCCATATTAAAGCGCGCCCTTCGACGCGCTTTAATCTTGTTTTTTATGCATGTCGGTATCCCAAAACCGCTGCGCACTTTTGGGCGGCACGCATCAGTGATCGCCGATCATGGTTGATATTCCGTTGACGGCGCTCGACAGGAACCGCGATTTTGCCGAAGCAATGGCGGCAAATCGATGGCATAAATGAGCGTCCGGGGGGAGTCGGAAAAATGCAGATTGTTCTGAGGCTGGTGAAATGGCTGCTCGGGCTGGCCGTGCTGGCGGTCGCAGCACTCGCCGCCTGGCTTTACATCGCGCCGCCGGAACTGATCCGCGTCGGCTCGGGTTATACGGCCAAGATCGTCTGCTCGAATGTCTTTATCACCGGACGCGATGCCGACACGGTGCTCGCCGTCGACGTGCAGGCGCCGGGCCATCCGCTGCTGCGGCTGATGAGGGTCTCCGTCGACAAGGAGCAGGGCACTGTCTCGGCCGGGCTGTTCGGCGTGTTCGGCAAAAGCGTCGCGGTCGTTCGTGACGGGCTCGGCTGTGCTTCGGTTCCGGATGGCGACATTGCCGCGGCCAAAGCAGTCGCCGGGCCGGCGCTGACACCGGCGCCGCCGCTCGATGCACTCTGGCCGGGCGGCGACAAGGTCGATGCCTCGCAGAACCCCGAAATAGCGAAAATCCTCGACGACCCTGCAATGACCGGCGCCGGTATGCGGGCGGTGGTAGTAGTCAAGAACGGCCGCATCATCGCTGAGCGTTATGGCGACGGCTTTACCGAAAAGACGCCGCTGCTTGGCTGGTCGATGACCAAGACGGTAAATGCCGCGATCGTCGGCACGGTGATGAAGGACGGTAAGATGGTGATGACGAACCAGGGCCTGTTCGGACCCTGGAAGGCGGACGGCCGCGCCGCCATCAGTCTCGCCGACATGATGGCGATGTCGAGTGGGCTGGAGTTCAACGAGGATTATGGCGACGTCACCGACGTGACGCGGATGCTCTACCTCGAGCCTGATATGGCGGGCTTTGCCGGATCCAAGTCGCTGACCGGCGAGGTAGGCAAAATGTTTTCCTATTCGAGCGGCACGGCAGTGATGCTGTCGCGGCTCTGGCAGGATGCGATCGGCGACAAGAACAAGGCGCTGGCGTGGCCGAGGGTTGCGCTGTTCGACCCGCTGGGCATGAAGAGCGCGGTGCTGGAGGCCGACGAGTACGGCACCTTCGTCGGCTCGTCCTATCTCTACGCCACAGCGCGCGACTGGGCGCGCTTCGGCCAGTTCCTGCTGCAGGATGGTGTATGGAACGGCCAGCAGCTCCTGCCTGGCGGCTTCGTCGCCTGGATGCGGGAAGCCGCACCGGCCTCGAAAGTCTACGGCAGGGGCCAGTTGTGGATCGAGGGGCCGGGCGACGAGCAGAGCCCCGGCGCCGGCATCGCTGCGGGCCTGCCGCAGGACACGTACTGGATGGAGGGGCATGACGGGCAAACGGTCGCCATCATCCCCTCGGAGCAGCTAGTGGTTGTGCGGCTCGGGCTGACGCCGGCCAAGCTCGGCTACCGGCCGCAGATCATGCTGGCAGCGCTGGTGACGGCGCTGCACTAGAAAGCTATTTGCGCGGTCCGACGACAGCGAGCCACGCATAGCCACGATACAGTGTTCTGAACTGAAGGCATGCGCCAATCCGCTCGGATTCCGATGCCAGAACCGCGCGCAGGGCCTCACGAGGCTCGACATGGAATTTTCTCAGCCAGCCGCGCAACAGCGTGCGAAACCAGCGGGGCAGGGCCTCCTGTTGGCCGAAATCGACGACGTGCAGCGAGCCGCCGGGTGGCAGGGCTGCAAGTGCCGCGGATACGGTCTTCTCCCAGCCGGGAATCATCGACAGCGAATACGAGACAAAGATGCGGTCGAAACTTTCGATGGCAAACAGGGCCGTCGCGTCGAAATCAGTGGCGTCGCCGCGCGCCAGCTTGACGCGGCCGGACAGGCCTTCGCGGGCAATGGCAGCCGTGGCCGTTTCCAGCATTTCGGCTGAAATATCGAGACCAAAGAAGCGGGCGTCGGGATAGCGGCGGGCGGCGAGGACGATGTTGCGGCCAGTGCCGCAGCCGAGTTCGAGTACGGTGCCGCCAGCGGGCACATCCAGCCCTGCGATCAGCCGGTCGCGGCCGAGCAGGTAATATTTGCGGGTCAGGTCGTAGATGTGGCGCTGCCAGCGGTAAACGCCGTCCATCAGTTCGGCGTGCCTGGCCGGCGGTTCGGCGTGCCTGGCCGGCAATTCGGTCGTGCTCATGCGGCCTGCTTCACATAGAGATGGAAGCCGCCATAGATGGCCGACCGGTCGCGGGCCGAGAATTCGCGCGACGCCTCGTCCGCATAATTCCACTGGTCGAGCAGCGAATTCGAGACCCGGCCGGGCAACAGGCTGGGTTCGGCCGCGGTGCGGAAGATGACGCGGGCATCAGTGGATGCTGTCCGGGTAATCTCGGCCCACAGCGCATTGAGCTGGTCGTCGGTCATCCAGTCCTGCGCGTCGAGCAGGACGAAGCGGTCGACCGAACCGGCATCCTTGCCGGCGAGGAATTCGATCAGATTGGCATGGTGGATGGCGACGCGGTCGACATTGTTGCGGATCGTGTCGTAGTTGCGCTTTTCGAGATAGGCGGGCAGCGCCGCCTCGCCGGGATTGGGATAGCGGCGGGCAAAAGCCTGCCAGGCGAAATAGTTGTTCTGTAGCGGAAAATCGCAGGCAAGCTTTTCCAGCCGGGCCTTCAGCACGCTGGCCATGGTGCCGTCGCCCGAGGTGATCAGCGAATCGTACTGGGCCGGCGGAATGCCGAGGCCGAACAGCGAGGCTTTTCGCGAGGTGGCCCATTTCAGCAACGGCTTTTCGAAGACCGGCGCCAGTTCCTCGTCGAAGAAGCGGCGCTGGTCGGCGAGGCTTTTGGCTTGCATGATGCCGGCCGGATCGACACCGAAGAATTTGGCGGTGCGGTGACCCATGGCGATAAACAGCCCGAGCAGCCCCGTCTGGTAGAAATTGCGGTCGAAGACGGCGATGCGGCGACGGCGGAGCCAGTTGCGATGTTCCCAGTAATGGCGGCTGACCGGGTCGAGATGCGGCGCGATGAAGCGGTCGTAGGCTTGCGAATTGTGACGGGTCTCGGCAGCGCCGAAGAAACGGAACAAGTCACCCTGGGACGGCAGATGGCGCACCGCTTCGAGCTTCATCCGGTTCAGCGCGATGTGGGCAGCGTTGAGATCGACGGCGTCGATCCTTTCGGGCGACCGGGTGAGATAGGCGAGGATGTTGCAGCCACCCGAGGCGATAGTGACAATGCTGTGGCCCTGGCCAAGCTGCATCGCGTCGATGTCGACATCGGGGTCTTCCCAGATCTGCGGATAGACGAGGCCGGAAAACAGTAAGGCGAAGAGCCGTTCGGAGAGGCCGGCCTTCGACAGCGGGCGGTTCTGATAAACGGCTTTGCCAACTTCCTTGCCGCGGCGAAAAACCAGTTCTCCGGAAAGATCCGTCATGACAAGGCGATTCCCCATTTGCTTTGCCGCAAGCGGGTAGCGCAGGGTCATGACAGGCCGGTGACAGTCGGAGGCATCTATAATTCTCCGGCGGCCATCTGATGCGGTTTTCTGCGCTTCCGATGCTCACGGACCCAAATGTCCGCTCCGCTTCGGTTCTTGAAAACCACCCCACCTGACTCGCCGGAGCGAATTCTGGATGCCTCCTCTAGGAGCGGCCAAATCCGCCTGGCGTCGGTGTCGACACAATGACGGCTTCACCGGCCTCCAGCACCGTCTGGTCGCACGCCTTCAGGATTTCGACGCGGCCATCCTTGCGGCGGACCGTGGTCGAGCCGGCCTCGCCATCGCCGCCGCCATCCAGGCCTAGCGGCGGGCGATCGCGGTGCGAGGACAGGATGGCGCATTCCATCCTTTCGAGGAAACGGATGGTGCGCTTGGTGCCGTCGCCGGCACTCCATTTGCCTTTGCCGCCGGAGCCTTCACGGATGTGGAAATCCTCAAGCAGGACGGGAAAGCGCAATTCCAGCACTTCCGGATCGGTCAGGCGCGAATTGGTCATGTGGGTGTGGACGCCGGAGGTGCCGGCAAAGCCGCGGCCTGAGTTCATCCGGCCTGCCGGCGAGCCGGAGCAGATCGTCTCGTAATACTGGTACTGCTGGTTGCCGAAGGTGAGATTGTTCATCGTGCCTTGCGCGTTGGCCATCGCGCCCATGGCGCCGAACAGCGCATTCGTGACATGCTGGGAGGTCTCGACATTGCCGGCGACGACCGCCGCCGGATAGGCCGGTTTCAGCATCGAGCCATCGGGAATGATGATGTTGATGGGTCTCAGACAGCCGGCATTCATCGGGATCATGTCCTCAACCATGACGCGGAAGACATAGAGCACGGCTGCGCGGGCGACCGGCTCGGGGGCGTTGAAATTGTTCTTCATGACCGGCGAGGTACCGGTGAAGTCGACAGTCGCCTCACGCTTTTTCCGGTCGACCGAGATCTTCACCTTAATGACTTGGCCGGTGTCGGTCGGATACTCGTATACGAAACTGTCGGGCAGCCGCTCCAGCACGCGGCGCACGCTTTCGGCGGCGTTGTCCTGGACATGACCCATATAGGCTTCGACCACACCAAGGCCGAAATGCGCGACCATTTTGCGCAGTTCGGCAACGCCCTTTTCGTTGGCGGCAATCTGCGCCTTGAGGTCTGCGACGTTCTGGTGCGGATTGCGTGCCGGGTAGGGGTGGTCCGTGAGCAGCGTCTCCAGTTCCTTCTCGCGGAACCGGCCGCGGTCGACGATGTGGAAATTGTCGAACAGCACGCCTTCCTCGTCGACCGTGGTGGCGAGCGGCGTCATTGAGCCGGGCGCCGTGCCGCCGATGTCGGCATGATGACCGCGTGAAGCGACGTAGAAGAGGATCTCCTCCCCCCTTGAGGGGGAGATGCCGCCGGAGGCGGCGGAAGGGGTCTCCTCAGAAGACACCGCCGGAACGTCGAGCACTGCCGCAGCGTCCCCACTCGGCCGCTCCGCGGCCACCCTCCGCTCAAGGGGGAGGGAGAAGACCGGCGTCACCACGGTGATATCAGGCAGGTGCGTGCCGCCATTATAAGGGGCATTCAATGCAAATACGTCGCCGGGGTGAATGTCGCCCGAGTTGAGCCGGATGATGGTTTCCACCGAACGGTCCATGGAGCCGAGATGCACCGGCATATGCGGCGCATTGGCGACCAGCGCGCCATTGCGGTCGAAGACGGCGCAGGAGAAATCCAGCCGTTCCTTGATGTTGACCGAATAGGCGGTGTTTTGCAGCGTCACGCCCATCTGTTCGGCGATCGACATGAACAGGTTGTTGAACACCTCCAGCATGACCGGATCGGCCTCGGTACCGAGCGCCGCCTGCCGGCGCTTTTTTTCGATGCGGCGCAAGAGCACGTGGTTATTGGCGGTGATTTCGGCCTGCCACCCCGGTTCGACCACGATGGTCTGGTTCGGTTCGATGATCAGGGCAGGGCCGGCAATCCTGTGCCCCGGTTTGAGCGCCTCGCGGCGGAAGATGCCGGCGTCGCGCCAGGTGCCGTCGGCGAAGATTTGCCGACGCTCCGAAGGGTTTGCCGCCATGTCCTCAAGGACTGACTCACTTTCCTCGCGGCTGGTGCCGCCGGTGTCCATGCCTTCGACGCCGACCGATTCCACGATCATCGGCCTGTCGTCATAGACGAAACCGAACTGCGCCTTGTGGGCGGCTTCGAATTCGCCCTTGGCCCGTGCGATCGAGCCGTGCTCGAAATTCACCGGCAGCGCCGTGTCGGTGCCGTCATAGCGGATCTGCAGCACCGGTTTCGAGGCGACGGCGTCCTCGGCGATGCCTTGTGCGGCGAGCTCGTCGATGACGGCTTTGCGCAATGTCGCGATAAGCTCGTCGATCGCCGGCTTGGAGTCTTCCGCCAGTGGTTTCAGCAGCGCCTGCTGGCGCGACGAAAAAATCGAGGACAATCCAATGCCGTATGCCGACAGCAGGCCGGAGAAGGGATGGATCAGCACCGCTTCCATGCCGAGTGCGTCGGCAACAAGGCAGGCGTGCTGGCCGCCGGCGCCACCAAAACAGTTCAAGAGATATTCGGTGACGTCGTAGCCGCGCTGCACGGAAATCTTCTTGATCGCGTTGGCCATGTTTTCGACGGCGATGGTGACGAACCCTTCGGCCACCGCCTCCGGCGTGCGGCCGTCGCCGATTTCGGCGGCGAGTGCTGCGAATTTCTCGCGCACGGTTTGCACGTCGAGCGGCTCGTTCTGGCTGGGTCCAAAAATGGCCGGGAAGAAGTCGGGCTGCAGCTTGCCCAGCATGACGTTGGCGTCGGTGACGGCCAGCGGACCGCTGCGCCGGTAGGCGGCCGGGCCGGGATTGGCGCCGGCCGAATCTGGCCCGGCGCGGAAGCGGCCGGCCTCGTAATGCAGGATCGAGCCGCCGCCGGCGGCGACAGTATGGATGCGCATCATCGGCGCACGGATGCGCACGCCGGCAACCTCGGTGTCGAAGGCGCGCTCATAGTCGCCGTCATAATGGGCGACGTCGGTTGAGGTGCCGCCCATGTCGAAGCCGATAACCTTGTCGAAACCAGCGAGTTTCGCCGTCTCGACCATGCCGACGACGCCGCCGGCCGGACCGGACAGCAACGCGTCCTTGCCCTGGAACATATCGGCGGCGGTGAGACCGCCCGACGACATCATGAACATGAGGCGGGGGGATTCCCTCCCCCTCGAGGGGAGGGTGGCGGCGAAGCCGCCGGGTGGGGCCGTTGCGGCAGTGCTCGACATTCCTCGAGGCCTCGCGCTGCCTTGGGCGACCCCCTCTGGCCGCTTCGCGGCCATCTCCCCCTCGAGGGGGGAGAAAACGCCTAGCTCTTCCGCCACCCTCTGCACATAGCGCGACAGTATCGGCGACAGATAGGCGTCGACCACGGTAGTGTCGCCGCGGCCGACCAGCTTGATAAGCGGCGAGACCTCGTGGCTGACCGAGACTTGGCGAAAACCAAGACTTCTGCAGACTTTTGCAACGGCCTTTTCGTGGTCGGGATATTTCCAGGCATGCATGAAGACGATCGCCACGGCGTCGATGCCGTCGGCCTTGGCCTGTTCGATGGCTGGGCGCAAGGCGGCGATGTCGAGCAGCCGTTCGACGCAGCCGTCGGCGCGCGCGCGCTCATCGACCTCGATGACGCGCTCGTAGAGCTGCTCGGGAAGAATGATCTCCTTGGCGAAGATGTCGGGCCGTGCCTGGTAGGCGATCCTCAGCGCGTCGCGAAATCCCCTGGTGATGAGCAGCAGCACGCGGTCGCCCTTGCGCTCCAGAAGCGCGTTGGTGGCAACGGTAGTGCCCATCTTGATGTCGCCGATCAGGCCGGACGGGATCGGCGCGCCGGATTTTAATCCGAGCAGATCGCGAATGCCCTGGATGGCGGCGTCGGCATAAGCTTCAGGATTCTCGGAAAGCAGCTTGCGCGGGTGCAGCCCGCCTTCCGGATCACGGCCGATGACATCGGTGAAGGTGCCGCCGCGGTCGATCCAGAAATCCCATTTGGCGGTCACGGCAGCTCTCCCAGGCACTTTATTGATTCAATATGTTAATTCGCCATGGCTTGGTGTTAGTTCGCCACGGCTTCGCCGGCAACGGCAAGAGCAGATGATGTTACATGCCGAAACGCAACGTTATGAAACTCATAAGCGCCTGATGCATTCTGTCCTCGATCGTCACCCGGTAGCGGGGGCGTGATTAGAGGAGAGATGTCATGAAGAAACTCATTCTTGCGTCGGTTTCGGTGCTTGCCCTGCTTGGCGTTGCGGCTTGCAGCGACAGCGGCACGGGCGGGGACGCCACAACGACGCAGAGCACCAATCCGCCGGCGAATGAACAGCCGATGCAGCCGGCTCCTGACGCGACGAAGCCGGCCGAGCCGGCTCCGGCACAGCCTGCGCCGGCGCAGTAATTCTCATGTGAATGAACGGAAGGCCGGCATCATGCCGGCCTTCTGACTTCAGGACGCGCTCCTTTCGGCCGCCGCAAGCCCAGTTTCGCCCGGTACTTTTTCGCCCAGCAGAAGGGGCCGAATGGCAAGGCGACGAAGGCTGGCAGTTTCGCGCGCTGTGGCCGCCGCTGCCTGCTGATTTTCCATGATAGACGGTTGCGCCAACTGGTCAGGCGGCCGCGAAATCGGCTGGGCCGGCCCTGCGGCATTGTCTTCGCTTGATAGCGGTGGCCAGTTAGCCCTAATAGGTGCCCATGTCGATTTGGGATCGCCTTGGCGACTTCATCACGCGCGTTTCGTCCTCAACCTCGTCCGGCGTCGCCGACGTGGTCGAGGCTGTTCGCACGGTTTTCTCCGGCGATCCGGATCTGCGCCGGCGCGTCGCCTTCTCGGTAGCGATGATCGCACTGTCGGCCAAGATGGCCAAGGCCGACGGCATCGTCACGCAGGACGAGGTGCGCGCCTTCCAGCAGATATTCGAAGTGCCGAAGGAACAGACGCGCAATGTGGCGCGGCTCTACGATCTTGCCAAGCGCGACATTGCCGGATTCGAGACCTATGCCGCGCGCATGGCGCAGCTTTGCGGCTCCGGTCATTCGAACTGCAAGATGCTGGAGGACATTCTCGACGGGCTGTTCCACATCGCCAAGGCCGACGGGCTGGTCCACGAGCGCGAAGGCCAGTTCCTGCATCGTATTGCCGAGATCTTCCGGATCGAGGAGGCGCATTACCAGAGCATTCTGGCCCGGCACGTCGACCTGGGTGCGGCCGATCCCTATGTCGTGCTTGGCATCGACAGGGGAAAAACGTTCGAGGAGGTCAGGAAGCGTTATCGCAAGCTGGTTTCGGACAACCATCCCGACCGGCTGATCGCACGCGGGCTGCCGCAGGAATTCATCAAGATCGCAACGAGCAGGATAGCGGCGATCAACGCGGCCTATGAGATGATCGAACGAGGCCTGCGGCACGCATGAGCGGCTTCCCGCCCGACGAGCCGAGCGCCGAGGTAAGGGTATCGCCGAATTTCGGTCCACGACGCGAGAAGCCCGACATGATCGTGCTGCACTACACCGGGATGGAGACTGGCGCCGGCGCCGAAGCATGGCTGTGCGATCCGGCCAGCGAGGTTTCGTCGCATTATCTCGTCCATGAGGACGGCCGCATCGTCCAAATGGTCAGGGAAAGCGATCGTGCCTGGCATGCCGGCAAGAGTTCCTGGTTCGGACGCAGCGACATCAACTCCTGTTCGCTCGGCATCGAGATCGTCAATCCGGGGCATTCGCTGGGCTATCGGAGTTTTCCGAAACCGCAGATCGATGCCGTCATCGGCCTGTGCAAGGGAATTGTTCAGCGCCATTCGATTCCAGCCCAACGGGTGCTTGCCCATTCCGACGTGGCGCCGGGACGCAAGATCGACCCCGGCGAGAAATTCCCTTGGAAAGCGCTGTTCGAGGCCGGTGTCGGCCATCTCGTCGAAGCGGCACCCCTCAGGCGCGGCGCGGTGCTGAAGGCCGGCGATGCGAATGCCGAGGTCGAGGCGTTGCAATCGATGCTGGCGCTCTACGGTTATGGCGTGGAGATATCAGGCTATTTCGACCGGCATACGGAAATCGTGGTCGAGGCTTTTCAACGGCACTTCCGCCAACGCAAAGTAGATGGCGTGGCCGACGGATCGACAATCCGCACGCTGGAAAGGCTGCTTGCTTCCGTGAGGGCAGTTCCGTCCAAGTAGTCTTTTGTTAGCTATTAAGTTACAGCCTGTCACTCAAAGTGACTTGCCCCGCCTTTTTTGCCGCCAATTCGGCCGTCAAAGGCGATCCGTGCAAGTTGTCGGACCTACAGCCCCCAGATGTTCCGATGTTGATTAGCGTAGCTGCGTGAAGTTCTTCGCGCGGTTCAAACAGAACAGGATCCCATGCAGAAATTGACCGTTTTAACGGCAGCTGTTGCTGCCGGCGTAATGACTTTTGCCATCGGTGCTGCCAATGGCGCGCCGCTGAGCCAGCGGGCCGACCAGGGTTTCATTACCGTGTCCGATAAAACCGCCACGCCGAAAGCCGGCCAAGATGCAAAGGAAAAAAGGACAGCCTCCGCAAAGGCGGTAAAAGCTGCTGCGGTAAAGGTGAAAAAGCCAGCATCCGCAAAGGCGGAAAAAGCTGGGGTAAAGGTAAACAAGCCAGCCTCCGCAAAAAATGCAGTCTCCAAACGGCACGTGAAGCGCAACAGGACCCGCATCGACCAGGCGACGACGGCGTCGATCGGCCGGCAAAGCCGGGCGGCGGCGCCGAAGGCGGCGACCGCTGGCGGCAGTGGCCAGTATTCGGCGATTATCGAGCGTCATGCCGCCAGCAATGGTGTGCCGGTCTCGCTCGCCAAGGCCGTCATCATGATCGAAAGCAACTTCCGGCCGGACCAGGTCGGCAGCGCCGGTGAGATCGGCCTGATGCAGATCAAGCCGTCGACGGCGCGGATGATGGGTTACAGCGGCTCGATCAAGGGCCTCTACGATCCCGAGACCAACATCAAATACGGCATGAAATATCTCGCCATGGCGCAGAACCTCGGCGGAGGCACGACCTGCGGCACGATCCTCAAATACAATGCCGGCCATGGCGCCAAGCGGATGAACCCGATTTCCGCGGCCTATTGCGGCAAGGTCAAGGTGCAGTTGGCCGCGCTTGGAGCGCCGGCGTAATAAGCCCGAACCTGCTTTTTTCTTGCGTTTTCGGCCTTGAACCCCTTTATACGCCTTGCCAGTTGGCCGGGCGGCCGCACCCGCGAAGCCGAAAGGCTGCGGGTGAGGAAAGTCCGGGCTCCATGGAGACACGGTGCCGGTTAATGGCCGGCGGGGGCGACCCTAGGGAAAGTGCCACAGAAAGCAAACCGCCACGATCCGTCGTGGTAAGGGTGAAAGGGTGGGGTAAGAGCCCACCGCGCGACTGGCAACAGGAGCGGCACGGTAAACCCCACCGGGAGCAAGACCGAATAGGGACGGTGCGAGGGGAAACCCTCGAGGGCTGTTTCCGGCTCACCGTCCGGGTAGGTTGCGTGAGGTGCATGGCAACATGCGCCCAAGATGAATGGCCGCCACGTTCTCGCGCCGCAAGGGGCGAGGCCATACAGAACCCGGCTTACAGGCCAGCTGGCAATTTCTTCCAGATTACAAGGAAAATCCTTGATATCAGCAGGTTGCGTCTTCAGGCGCGCCTGCTGGTTCAGGCGCTTCATTGATTGAATCAGCTTTGCTGATTGTGCGCGGAACAAGCGTTTTTTGAAGTCGGTGCGATTAAATCGTACCATTTGTACGGGCAATATCAGGCGCATCATGGGTCAGGTCGACAAACGCAGTATCACGCTTTCGCCGGAACTGGCGGCGGCGGTCGACGATGTGGTCGCCGCCGGCGAGTACGCTTCGGCGAGCGAGGTGATCCGCGACGCGCTCAGGCAATGGAAGGACCGGCGCGATCTGCACGGCTATACCGTCGAGGAGTTGCGCAAGCTGGTGCAGGAGGGGATCGACAGCGGGCCGGCGCTGGACGGGCCGCCAATCCTGGAACAATTGCGCGCCAAATATCTGAAAATGGCCGAGGCCAAAGGCCTTGAGGAGTGAAATACCGCCTGCTTCCTCAGGCGTTGATCGACCTCGAAATTATCGGCGACTACATTGCCGGATACAATCCTAATGCGGCAATCCGCATCGTGGATACCTTGGAGAGGCGTTGGGATTGCTGACCCTGCACCCCTTCTCAGGCGCGCCGCGCGAAGACATTGCGCCTGGCATCCGCCACTTGATCGTCGGCGAGTATCTAACCTTGTACCGTGTTGGCGAGGATGCCGTCGAGATCCTGCGAGTGCTGCATGGCCGGCGCAATATCGAAGCTGACGATCTGGCTTCCTGATCGGTTCGTTCAGCCGCTGATACCGTCCAGCGACGCTTCGATCGCCTGCCAAAGCTCTTCCACCGGCTCGCAGCCGACCGACAGGCGAACGAAGCCGGGCGGAACGACATCACCCCAGCGGGCGCGCCGCTCGGCCGAAGAGTGGACGCCGCCGAAGGAGGTCGCCGGCTGGATCAGGGCGCAGGCGCCGATGAACGCTTCGGCCTTGGCTTCACTCCCCAGGTCAAGGCCGATAAGAAAGCCGAAACGCCCCATCTGGGTGATCGCCAGATTGTGCGAAGGGTCATCTTCCAGTCCAGGAAAGCGGACGGATTTCACGGCCCGATGATTTGTCAGGCGTCGGGCGATCAGTTCGGCCGACGTGCACATGCGGTCGAAGCGGACTTCCAGCGTCTCGAGGCCTCGATGAACCAGCCAGGCTTCGAACGGTCCGGGGATGGAGCCCGACAGTTTCCGCCAGTCACGGATGGCAGTTATGATCTCGGCGTCCCGGCTGGCGACATGGCCAAACAGCGCGTCGGAATGGCCATTGGGCGCCTTGGTGTCAGCAGCAACGACGATATCGGCACCGAGATCGAGCGGGCGCTGACCGTAAGGCGTCATCGTGGTGTTATCGGCGAAGACCAGCGCGCCGGCCTCGTGCGCAAGGCGCGCCACGCCGGCCATGTCGCAAATGTCCAGCCCGGGATTGGATGGGGTCTCGACGAACACCAGCCGGTAGCCGGAAAAACCGCCGTCCAGAAAGGACTTGGTCGGTCTTGTGTCGAACGAGACGTCGAAAGGTTTGAGGAAGCGCTCGGCAAGCACGCGCGGCGTGTAGTAACCATCGGACGGCAACAGGATGCGATCGCCTGCCTTGAGCAGCGCGAAAAAGACCGCCGCGATCGCGGCCATGCCCGACGGGAACGCTACCGACGGCGCGTCCTCAAGGTGGCCGAGCATGTCTTCCACCGCGTCCCATGTCGGGTTGTCGGAGCGTCCGTACTGGCTGACACCGGCCGGGTTGCCAGGCAGATGGAAAGTTGTCGTCATTATCAGCGGCAGCGAGACCGGGTCGCCCTTAGCGAGCTTGACGCTGCGCAAATGGGCAAGGGTGGCGGCGCGCGACTTCGCTGTTTCGGACATCGTTTTTCGAACCCTGACTTTGAGGAGAAGAATGCGCAGACGCTATGCCGGGACTCACCGGCAGGCAAGCGCCGAACCGCGCCGGCAAACCGCTCTAAACGCTTCGTTAGGCTTAATGGAGCATAAAGACGGGAGTGCCGTCAGAGCTGCTCTCATCGGTTGTGCCGCGCGCGTTTGTGAAGCCTATTCCCGTTGACGCCCATAGCGCCCCATGATATCCCATTTCGTTATTCAAGCCTTCGTTCCGCGTCAGGGTGAAGCGTACGCCAATCGGCCAGCCGCGGCGGCTGCGCGTTCGCCTGTTTTCGCCTTTCAGAACGAAGTGAGTTTTGGGCAGGGACCGCGCCGCGGCGGCGCGGGCGGGAAGATGCAGAGGGGTGCGGCGGCGCAAGCGGCCGTAACGCGTAATGGACCGGTTTCTGTCAAGCGCGGTGAACAGGATCGATGCGAAGGGGCGGGTGTCCGTTCCAGCGCATTTCCGTGCGGTTGTGCAGAAACGCGGCTATTCGGAACTCTATGCGCTGCGCTGCCTGGACCGTCCGGCGATGGATGTCGGCGGGCTCGACCTGCTCGACCGCTACGAGCAGCGCATGGCGCAGGAAGACCCTTTCCTGCAGACGGCGGACGACATGTCGTTCTTCTGCCATGGAGATGGAACCTTTCTCA
This sequence comes from Mesorhizobium sp. M5C.F.Ca.ET.164.01.1.1, assembly GCF_004792125.1. Classification (NCBI taxonomy): domain Bacteria; kingdom Pseudomonadati; phylum Pseudomonadota; class Alphaproteobacteria; order Hyphomicrobiales; family Phyllobacteriaceae; genus Mesorhizobium; species Mesorhizobium sp. M5C.F.Ca.ET.164.01.1.1. The sequence goes on from NZ_SRTG01000001.1 coordinate 3,269,498, forward strand.
AGCTCGATCAGGACGGCCGCATCTCAATGACCGATTTCATCCGCGAGCACACCGGCATTTCCGCGGAAGCAGCGTTTGTCGGCCGCGGCAATTTCTTTCAGATCTGGGAACCTGGACGGCTCACCGCCTATGGGGCGGAAGCACGCGCCCGGCTTTTGCAGCTTCGGCAGGGGACGAAGCCTGGGGAGCGGCCGGAATGATGGCGGGCTACGGCGATGACCCTCACGCCGCTGGCGGACCGGCCCGTCACATTCCGGTCCTCCTTGCCGAAGTGCTGGAGGCGCTTTCGCCTAAAGCGGGCGAGGTGATCGTCGACGGCACATTCGGCGCCGGCGGCTACACCAAAGCCATTCTGGCATGCGGCGCCTCGGTCGTCGCCATCGACCGCGATCCCGATGCGATTGCCACCGGTCGTGCCCTCGAACAACAATCGGGCGGCAGGCTCCGGCTTGTTCAGGCGCCATTCTCGACGTTGGACGAGCATGTCGAAAGCGCCGAAGGCGTCGTGCTCGACATCGGCATCTCATCCATGCAGATCGACCAGGCGGAGCGCGGTTTTTCGTTCCGGGCCGACGGACCGCTCGATATGCGCATGGCCCAGGCTGGTCTCAGCGCCGCCGATGTCGTCAACAGCTTCAAAGTGGGCGACCTTGCCCGCATCTTCGGGTTCCTTGGCGAAGAGCGCCATGCCGGCCGCATCGCCCGCATGATCGAAAGCCGTCGCGAAAAGCATGCGTTCGAGCGCACGCTCGACCTTGCCGATGCCATCGAGACGCATGTCGGCCGCGCGCCGAAGGACAAGATCCATCCGGCGACCCGCGTCTTCCAGGCGCTGCGCATTTTCGTCAACGACGAACTCGGCGAACTGGCCAAAGCGCTGTTTGCGGCTGAACGCGTGCTGAAACCGGGCGGGCGGCTGGCCGTCGTGACGTTCCACTCCCTGGAAGACCGCATCGTCAAACGCTTCATCGCCGATCGCGCCGATGCGGCATCCGGATCGCGGCACCTGCCCGAGGCGCAGGCGCGCAGCGCCACCTTCAAAAAGGTGGGCAGCGGCGTGACGCCTGATGAGGCCGAGATATCTGCCAATCCGCGGGCGCGCTCGGCAAGGCTGCGCGCTGCGATCCGCACCGACCCACCGCCGCGCACCGGCGACTTTTCGATTTTCGGGCTTCCAAAGCTTCCTGAGCCAAGACTTCCCGGCGTCAATCGGCCGGGAGAAAGGTGAGCACGTGTTTCGTACCAGCGACATAGTCCTGATCGCCGTGATGGTTTCGGCTGCGGCCTTGACCTACAAGACCAAGCGCGAGGCCGAGGAGCAATTGGCGGCGGTGCACAAGATCCAAGCTCAGATCCGCTACGAGGAGGATACGATCGATCTCCTGAAGGCGGACTGGAGCCTGCTGACCCAGCCGTCGCGCCTGCAAAAGCTGGCCGAGATCTATAGATCGCAACTCGAGCTCGAGCCGGTCAGCGCCCGCCAGATCATCGGGCTGGACGATCTGCCAGCAAAACCCCTCACCATCGAGGACCTTTCGTCCGAGCGACTGGGTGGCATGGCCGACAATTCTGGCAAAGGACCCTTGGGCGGCAAGGACCCTGTGGTCACCGGAGGCATCGTCCAATGATTCCCAGACTTCCATTGATCGCCAGACTGCTGAAGCGCCCCGCCAAATCGGAAGACGGATCGATTGTGGTCGAAGGCGCCCGCAAAGCGACCGGCGGCAAGGGCAGGACCCGCATCGTAATGACGATGGCGGTGTTCTTCGGCATCTATTTGACCATCACCGGGCGGCTGGTCTATCTCGGTTTCCAGAATCCCGATCTGTCCGGTGGCCCGCAGAGCCGGGTGACGGCGTCACGACCCGACATCGTCGACCGCAACGGCGAAGTGCTGGCGACGGACATCAAGACGGCGTCGCTGTTTGCCGAACCGCGCCGCATCGTCGACGCCGACGAGGCGATCGAAAAGCTGGCGACGGTGCTTCCGGAAATCGACTACGAGCAGACCTACCATAAGCTGAAGAGCGGCGCCGGCTTCGTCTGGCTGCAGCGGCAACTGACGCCCAAGCAGCAATCGGATATCATGCAACTCGGCATTCCCGGCTTCGGCTTCCGCACCGAAAAGCGCCGCTTCTATCCGGCCGGCGAAACCTCGTCCTACATTGTCGGGCTCACCAACATCGACAATCAGGGCATCTCCGGCATGGAGAAATACATCGACGAACAGGGGCTGAGCGACCTTCAGGCGTCGGGACTTGCGGTGGCCAAGGATCTGAAGCCGGTGCAGCTCTCGATCGACCTGCGCGTCCAGCATATCGTGCGTGACGAGGTCGCCACCGGCATGGAGAAATACCGCGCAATCGCAGCAGGCGCCGTCGTTCTCAACATCAAGACCGGCGAAGTGATGGCGATGGCCTCGGTTCCGGATTTCGATCCCAACAACCCGTACAATGCGCAGGACAAGGACCGCTTGAACCGCATGTCGGCCGGCCTTTACGAAATGGGTTCGACCTTGAAGAGCTTTACCACCGCCATGGCGCTCGATTCCGGCAAAGTGACGCTGGAAAGCCGTTTCGACGCTTCGCGCCCGATCAGGATCGGCCGTCAGACCATCCATGATTTTCACGGCAAGGCCCGGGTGCTGTCGGTGCCCGAAGTGTTCATCTACTCGTCCAACATCGGTTCGGCCAAGGAAGCCGAAGCGGTCGGCATCGAGGGGCACCGCGAATTCCTGCATCGCCTGGGCATCCTCGAAAAGATGCAGACGGAACTGCCGGAGGTCGCCCGCCCGACCGAGCCCAAAATCTGGAAACAGGTCCATTCGATCACCATCGCCTTCGGTCACGGCGTGTCGACGACGCCGCTGCAGACGGCGGTCGGCTGTGCCGCGCTGGTGAACGGCGGCTATCTGATCCAGCCGACATTCCTGAGGCGCGCGCAGGAACAGGCGATGTCGGTGGCCAAGAAAGTTGTCAGAGACAAGACCTCCGAGAGCATGCGCTATCTCTACGCACTGAACGCCGAGAAAGGCTCAGGCAGGAACGCCAGGGTTCCTGGCTATCGCGTCGGCGGCAAGACCGGAACGGCAGAGAAGGTTGTCAACGGCCGCTACTCAAAGGACAAGAATTTCAACGCCTTCGTCGCAGCTTTCCCGATGGACGATCCGCAATACATCGTGCTTACGATCGTCGACGAACCGAAGCCGGAAAAACCCGGCATGGGTGCAACGGCCGCCTCGAATGCTGGTGTCATGGCTGCAAACATTATCCGACGTTCAGCTTCCATGCTTGGCGTGAAGCCAGATTTCAGCCATGAAAATGGCGCAACGCTGGTTTCCTATCAGTGATTCTTGGGGCGCGCCGGCAACTGCGCGCTATTTTGTTGCTATGAACGGGGTTCGATGAAGCTGAAAGATCTAGCCGGTATCCTGTCTGTCGAGGGGACAGCTTCCTTCGATACGGAGGTTACCGGGATTTCGTCGGATTCCCGCCAGGTAGCACCGGGCGTGGTCTTCTTCGCGCTCACTGGCACAAAGGCCGATGGCGCGGCCTATGCCGCCGATGCCGCCAGTCGCGGCGCAGTGGCGATCGTGGCCGGCAAGGGCAGCGTCGTCGCCGGACTGCCGGTGCCCGTTCTCGCCGTCGACGATCCGCGCCTTGCGCTGGCGCTGAGTGCCGCCCGCTACTTCGGCAGGCAGCCGCAAACCATGGTCGCGGTGACCGGTACCAGCGGCAAGACATCGGTTGCGGCCTTCACAAGACAGATATGGGAGCACTCAGGGTTTGCCGCTGCTTCGATAGGCACGACCGGCGTGGTGGCGCCGGGCCGCAACGAATATGGCTCGCTGACCACCCCCGACCCGGTAGATCTGCACAGGCTGCTGAAGGAACTGGCGGATACCGGCGTCACCCACGCATCGATGGAGGCCTCCAGCCACGGCCTCGACCAGCGCCGGCTCGACGGCGTGAAGCTCGCAGCCGGCGGGTTCACCAATCTCGGCCGGGACCACATGGACTATCATCCGACAGTCGAGGACTATCATCGCGCCAAGCTGCGCCTGTTCGACGCGCTGCTGCCGAAGGACGCGCCGGCCGTCATTTTTGCCGACGATCCGTGGTCGGAGCCGACGATCCGGGCGGCGAAGGCGGCAGGATTGGATGTGCTGACGGTCGGCCGCCACGGCGAGTTCCTGAGACTGAAGCGGGTCGAGCACGAGCGCCACCGCCAGCGCGCCGAAGTGGAAGTCGATGGCGTTCTCCACGAGGTCGACCTGCCGCTGGCCGGGGATTTCCAGATCGCCAATGCCCTGGTTTCGGCGGGCCTCGCCATTTCTACTGGAACGCCTGCCGCCAAAGCCCTGATGGCGTTGGAGAAATTGAAGGGCGCGCCGGGTCGGCTCGACCTCGTTGGGACAACATCCCATGGTGCGCCGGTCTATGTCGATTATGCGCACAAGCCGGACGCGCTGGAAAACGTGCTGGCGTCGGTGCGGCCGTTCACCACCGGCCGCGTCATCGTCGTGTTCGGCTGTGGCGGCGACCGCGACCGGGGCAAGCGTCCGATCATGGGTGAAATCGCTACGCGGCTCGCCGATGTCGTTATCGTCACCGACGACAATCCGCGTTCGGAAGTGCCTGAAACGATCCGCGCCGCGATCCTTGCCGCTGCACCCGGCGCCGTCGAGATCGGCGATCGGCGCAAGGCGATCCACGAGGCAGTCGCCATGCTCCACGGCGGCGATACGCTGATCGTGGCCGGCAAGGGCCATGAGGAAGGCCAGACCATCGGCGCCGAGACGCTGCATTTTTCCGACCATGAGGAAGTCCGCGCCGCGCTCCAGGAGCGCGCCCCATGAGCTTTCTGTGGACCTCCGAGGATCTCGTCGCCGCCATGGGCGGACGACCGCTCGGTCTGATGCCGCAGGGTATCAGCGGCATCTCGATCGACAGCCGCAGCCTTGAGCCGGGCGATGCTTTCTTCGCCATCAAGGGCGAGGCGATGGATGGCCATGATTTCGCGACCGCCGCCATCAAGGCCGGCGCCGGCGTGCTGGTCGTCGCCGAGGGCAAGCTGCCGTCGCTCGGGCGGCTGACGGCGCCGATGATCGTCGTCCAGGACGTGCTGGCGGGGCTGGAAAAGCTAGGGCTGGCCGCCCGCGCGCGCTCGAACGCCAAGATTATCGCGGTGACCGGTTCGGCGGGCAAGACCACCACCAAGGAAGCGCTGCGCCATGTGCTGTCCGCGGTCGGCAAGGTGCACGCATCGGCCCAGTCTTTCAACAACCACTGGGGCGTCCCGCTGACGCTGGCGCGGATGCCGGTGGATTGCGACTATGCCGTGTTCGAGATCGGCATGAACCATCCCGACGAGATCCGGCCGCTGGCCAAGATGGTCCGGCCGCATGTCGCCATCGTCACGCTGATCGCCGCGGCACATCTCGGCTTCTTCCGCAATCTGGACGAGATCGCCAGGGCCAAGGCCGAGATTTTCGAGGGGCTGGAACCGGATGGTGCTGTCCTTCTCAACCGCGACGACCCGCGCTGGAAGCTTCTGGACAAGATGGCAAGAGCCGCCGGCGTCCAGCACATTTACGGCTTTGGCGAGAATGCCCGGGCGACCTTCAAACTGCTCGAATGCGGGCTGCATGCAGATCATTCTATCATCACCGCCAAGATCGGCGGTCAGGAAATCACCGCCAGGGTTGGCGCGCCGGGCCGACATATGGTGCAGAACGTGCTGGCCGTGCTGGGCGCCGCGCATCTGGTCGGCGCCGACATCGCCAGGGTGGCGACGGCGCTGGCCGATCTTTCGGCCGAACGCGGACGCGGCAAGCGCCACGTGCTGCGTCACCCGAAAGGTCCGATCACGCTGATCGACGAGAGCTACAACGCCAATCCGGCGTCGATGAGCGCTGCAATGGCGCTGCTCAACGCGACGCCGGTGTCGGGCGAAGGGAGGCGCATCGCGGTGCTCGGCGACATGCTCGAACTGGGCGACCATTCGGCGAAGCTGCACGCAGCCCTTGCCGATCTCATTGCCGGCACCGAAACGCGCACGGTCTTTCTCGCCGGCCCGGAAATGCGGGCGCTGGCCGACACCCTTCCTGATGAGATCGAGACGGAGTATCGCGCCGGCGCAGAGGATCTGAAACTGGTGCTCCTGTCGGCGCTGAAGCCTGGCGACGTGGTGATGATCAAATCGTCGAAAGGCATCGGGTTTTCCAAATTGGTCGAGGCATTGCTCAGCAAATTTCCGGCGGTAGCCACAACCGCCAAACAGGCCTAGAGCCAGGTCCGGGGACCGAATCGCATGTTCACACTGCTCGTCGAATTCGCGGACAAGATCTCGGTCTTCAACGTCTTTCGCTACATAACCTTCCGTACCGGCGGCGCGCTGATCACCGCGGCGCTGATCGTCTTCATCTTCGGGCCGGCTATCATCAATTCGCTGAGGCTGCGGCAGGGCAAGGGCCAGCCGATCCGCGCCGACGGGCCGCAGACGCATTTCAAGAAGGCCGGCACGCCGACCATGGGCGGGCTGATGATCCTGTGTGGCATCATCGGCTCGTCGCTTTTGTGGGCGAACCTGTCCAGCATCTATGTCTGGGTGGTGCTGCTGGTGACCCTGGGTTTCGGCTCGATCGGGTTCTACGACGATTATCTCAAGGTGACGAAGCAATCGCATCTTGGGTTTTCCGGCAAGGCGCGGCTGGGGCTTGAATTCGTCATCGCCGGCATCGCCGCCTGGGTGATCATGCACAATGGCCAGGCGCCGTTCTCGTCGTCACTGACTTTCCCCTTCGCCAAGGAATTTCTCATCAATCTGGGCTGGTTCTTCATCCCGTTCTCGTGCTTCGTCATCGTCGGCGCCGGCAATGCGGTGAACCTGACCGATGGCCTCGACGGGCTGGCGATCGTGCCGATCATGATCGCAGCGGCGTCCTTCGGCGTCATCGCCTATCTCTCCGGCAATGCGGTATTCGCCGAATATCTGCAGATCCATTTCGTGCCTGGCACCGGTGAATTGGCGGTGGTCCTCGGCGCAGTGATCGGCGCCGGCCTCGGCTTCCTGTGGTTCAACGCACCGCCGGCGGCGATCTTCATGGGCGATACCGGCTCGCTGGCCCTGGGCGGCCTGATCGGCACGGTCGCAGTTGCCGCCAAGCACGAGATCGTGCTGGTCATCGTCGGCGGCTTGTTCGTCGTCGAGATCCTGTCGGTCATCATCCAGGTCGGCTACTTCAAGATGACCGGCAAGCGGGTGTTCCTGATGGCGCCGATCCACCATCATTTCGAAAAGCTCGGCTGGACCGAAAGTCAGGTGGTGATCCGCTTCTGGATCATCGCCGTCATCCTGGCGCTGGTCGGCCTGTCGACCCTGAAGCTCCGATAGGAGGCCGCTTGATCCCCGCCACATCCTTCGCAGGCAAGCGCGTTTCGCTCTTCGGGCTTGGCGGCTCGGGGATCGCCACGGCGCGCGCGCTGATCGAGGGCGGAGCGGACGTGCTCGCCTGGGACGACAATCCCGGCAGTGTCGCCAATGCCGCGGCCGTCGGGATCGCGACCGGCGATCTGCGCGGCGCCGACTGGGCGAAGTTCTCGGCCTTCGTGCTGTCGCCCGGCGTGCCGCTGACGCATCCGAAGCCGCACTGGACAGTGGAACTGGCGCGCGCTTCAGGCGTCGAGATCATTGGCGACATCGAGCTGTTCTGCCGGCAGCGGACGTTGCTGGCGCCGGCAGCGCCCTTCATCGCCATTACCGGCACCAACGGCAAATCGACGACGACGGCGCTGACGGCGCATATCCTGAAATCGGCCGGACGCGACACGCAGATGGGCGGCAATATCGGCCGCGCGGTGATGACGCTCGATCCACCGGAGCCTAGGCGGCATTATGTCGTGGAATGCTCGTCCTACCAGATTGACCTGGCGCCCTCGATCAATCCGACCGCCGGCGTCCTGCTCAATCTGACGCCGGATCATCTCGACCGTCATGGCACGATGCAGCACTACGCCGCGATCAAGGAACGGCTGGCGGCCGGCAGCGAAACGGCAATCGTCGGTGTCGACGATTCCTGGTGCGCCCAGGCCGCCGACCGGCTGGAGCGGGCGGGCCGGCACGTCATCCGCATTTCCAAACGCCTGCCGCTGACCGATGGCTATTTTGCCGACGGCACCAATCTGATGGAGGCGGTGCATGGCCGTTACAGCCGCGTTGCCTTTCTCGAAGGCATCGGCTCGCTGCGCGGCCAGCACAATGCGCAGAATGCGTTGGCCGCTATCGCCGCCTGCCTCAAGATCGGGCTCGAGCTGGGCGAGATCCAATCGGGGCTGGAGAGCTTTCCCGGGCTGGCGCACCGCATGGAGCAGGTCGGCCGCAAGGGCCATGTGCTGTTCATCAACGATTCCAAGGCGACCAATGCCGATGCGGCAGCGCCCGCATTGTCCAGCTTTCCGCGCATTTACTGGATTGCCGGCGGGTTGCCGAAAGAGGGTGGCATCGAGCCGTTGCGCGGCCTCTTTCCGCGCGTCGCCAAGGCCTATTTGATTGGTGAGGCCGCACCAGCCTTCTCGGCGACGCTCGGCGAGGCGGTGCCTTACGAGATCTCCGGCACGCTGGCCGCAGCAGTCGAGCATGCCGCAAGCGACGCGGCCAGGGATGATGACAACGGCGAGGTGGTGGTGCTGCTTTCGCCGGCCTGCGCCAGTTTCGACCAATTCAAGAATTTCGAAGTGCGCGGCGAAGCCTTCAGGCAAGCTGCGAGCACTATTGATGGCGTGAAGCTCATCGGAGGGGCACGATAATGCAAAGCCGTCTCGACAAAAGCCCGGTCGCCACCTGGTGGTGGACGGTCGATCGCTGGTTCCTGGCTGCGTTCCTGTCGCTGATGGGACTCGGCATCGTACTCTCTTTCGCGGCAAGCCCGGCGGTGGCCCAGCGCATCGGCCTGGACAGTTTCCACTTCGCCACACGGCAGATCATCTTCACCATTCCCGCACTTGGCGTGATGCTGGCCGTCTCCTTCCTGGAATCGCGGCAGATCAGACGCATGGCCCTGGCGATGCTGTGCGTCATGCTGGTGCTGATGGTGGCGGTACTCTACATCGGCGTCGAGGTGAAGGGCGCGCGGCGCTGGGTGTCGCTCGCCGGCGTGTCGATCCAGCCGTCGGAATTCCTGAAGCCGGCGTTCGTCGTCATCTGCGCCTGGCTGTTTGCCGAACACAAGCGCCAGCCCGACATTCCAGGCAATCTGTTCGCCATGCTGCTGCTGGCCCTCGTCATTTCGCTGCTGGTGGCGCAGCCTGATTTCGGCCAGACAATGCTGGTGCTCGGCACCTGGGGGGTGATGTTCTTCATGGCCGGACTGCCATGGCTGTGGATCATCGCGCTGGGCGCTGCCGGCATCGGCGGCGTGTTTGCCGCCTATACGGTGTTCCCGCATGTCGCCGGCCGCATCGATCGCTTCATGACCGGCGAGGGCGATACGTTCCAGGTCGACATGGGCCGCGATGCGCTGATCAATGGCGGCTGGTTCGGCGTCGGGCCGGGCGAGGGCACCGTCAAGCGGGTCATACCCGACAGCCATGCCGATTTCGTCTTCTCGGTGGCCGGCGAGGAGTTCGGACTGATCATGTGCTTCTTCATCATGACCATCTTTGCCTTCATCGTGCTGCGCGGCCTCAGCACCGCGCTCAAGGAGCAGGATGATTTCACCCGCTATGCGGTTGGCGGCCTGGTCACCGTTTTCGGTCTGCAGTCTGTCATCAACATGGCCGTCAATCTGCAGCTGATGCCTGCCAAGGGCATGACCTTGCCATTCATCTCCTATGGTGGCTCCTCGCAGATCGCCATCGCAATCTCGATGGGCATGGTGCTGGCGCTGACCCGCAAGCGGCCGGAAAAGCGCAAGCAGTTGGGCTTCGCACCGTCGCAGCGCGCCATGCCGGCGGAGTGAAATGTCCAAGGGCTCGATCCTTCTGGCCGCCGGCGGCACGGGTGGGCATCTCTTCCCGGCCGAGGCGCTGGCGCATGAGCTGATCAGGCGCGGCTGGACGGTGCATCTCGCCACCGATGCTCGTGCCGAGCGTTTTGCCGGGCAGTTTCCGGCCGCAGGCATCCATCCGATCCAGTCGGCGACGATGAGTTCGAAAAATCCTTTTGCCGTGCTCGCGGCCTTCTGGAAAATCTGGGGCGGCGTGCGGCAGGCATCCGCCGTGATCGGCCGGATCAAGCCAGCCGTCGTGGTCGGTTTTGGCGGCTATCCGACGCTGCCGCCGCTCTATGCGGCGACGCGGCGCAAGGTGCCGACGCTGATCCACGAGCAGAACGCGGTGATGGGGCGCGCCAACCGGGCGCTCGCCGGCCGCGTCGATGCCATCGCTGGCGGGTTCTTGCCGGGAGATTCGAGCGCTGCAGGCGCCAAGACAGTGACGACAGGCAATCCGGTCAGGCCGCAAGTGCTTGAGGCGGCAAAGATGCCCTATGCGGCGTCTACGGGCAAGCAGCCGTTCCGGTTTCTGGTATTCGGCGGCAGCCAGGGCGCACAGTTCTTTTCCGACGCAATGCCGGCTGCGATTGGAAAGCTTTCCGGCGCACAACGCAAGCGGCTGGTGATCACCCAGCAGGCGCGTGCCGACGATGTCGAGCGGGTGAAGGCTGCCTATGCCGCCCTTGGCGTCGAGGCTGAGGTATCGCCCTTCTTCACCGACATGGCGACGCGCATGGCTGCGGCGCATCTGGTGATGTCGCGGTCCGGCGCATCGACCGTATCGGAAATCGCGGTGATCGGCCGGCCAGCGCTGCTGGTGCCCTATCCGCACGCGCTCGACCACGACCAGGCAGCCAATGCCGCGGCATTAGCAGCGGCAGATGGCGCCGAAGTGCATCCGCAATCCTCGCTCTCGCCCGAGCGCATTGCTGCGCTCGTCGGCGCGTTGATGGAGGATCCGGAGCGGCTGACCACAATGGCAGCGGCGGCGAAATCGGCCGGAAAACCGGACGCGGCACGGTTGCTCGCCGATCTGACAGAGGTTATTGCGTCGAAGAAAGGCGTATCGGCATTCAGGAAGGAGACGCACGCATGAAGATGCCGCAGACGATAGGCCTCGTGCATTTCATCGGCATCGGCGGTATCGGCATGAGCGGCATCGCCGAGGTGCTGCACAATCTCGGCTATAAGGTGCAAGGATCCGACCAGGCCGACAGCGCCAATGTGCAGCGGCTGCGCGACAAGGGCATCGAGTGCTTTGTCGGTCATCACGCCGATAATGTCGGCGAAGCCGAAGTGGTTGTCGTCTCGACGGCGATCAAGAAATCCAATCCGGAGCTGAAGGCGGCGCGCGAGAAACTGCTTCCCGTTGTCCGCCGCGCCGAGATGCTGGCCGAACTGATGCGCTTCCGGCAGGCGGTGGCCATCGGCGGCACGCATGGCAAGACGACGACGACCTCGATGGTGGCGACGCTGCTCGAAGCCGGCGGGCTCGATCCGACCGTAATCAATGGCGGCATCATCAATGCCTACGGCACCAACGCCCGGATGGGCGACGGCGAATGGATGGTGGTCGAAGCCGATGAGAGCGACGGCACCTTCCTGAAGCTGCCGGCCGAGATTGCCGTCGTCACCAACATCGATCCCGAGCATCTCGATCATTACGGCTCCTTCGACAAGGTGCGCGAGGCCTTTCGCCAGTTCGTCGAGAACGTGCCGTTCTACGGCTTCGGCGTCATGTGCACCGACCATCCGGAAGTGCAGGCACTGGTCAGCCGCATCGAGGACCGTCGCGTCATCACCTATGGCGAGAACGCGCAGGCCGATGTGCGTTTCACCAATCACCGCATGGACGGCCCGACCTCGGAATTCGACGTGGTGATCCGCGACCGCAAGACCCGCGGCCAGTCGACGATATCAGGCCTGCGCCTGCCGATGCCCGGCCGTCACAATGTCTCCAATGCGACGGCGGCGATCGCTGTCGCGCATGAGCTCGGCCTTTCGGCCGAGGCGATCAGGAAGGGCCTGTCGTCCTTCGCCGGCGTCAAGCGGCGCTTTACCCGTACCGGTTCGTGGAACGGCGTCGATGTGTTCGACGATTACGGCCACCATCCGGTCGAGATCGCGGCGGTGCTGAGGGCGGCGCGCGACGCCACCAAGGGCCGCGTAATCGCCATTGCCCAGCCGCACCGCTTCACCCGGCTGCATGATCTGTTCGGCGAGTTTTCCGTCTGCTTCAACGACGCCGACACGGTGATGGTGGCGCCAATCTATGCGGCAGGCGAAGAGCCGATCGACGGGGTGACGTCCGAGGCATTGGTGTCGCGCATCCGCTCCGGCGGCCATCGCGACGCGCGCTACATCGAAGGCCCCGCGGCGATTGCGCCGGTTATCCGCGACCTGGCGAAACCAGGCGATTTCATCGTCTTTCTCGGCGCCGGCAACATCACGCAATGGGCTTACGCGCTGCCCAGGGAACTCGGCGGTACCGCCTCATGATGCGTGGCCAGGCATTGATCGACAAGCTCGGCGGCCGGCTTGACGGCCTGCGCGGCCGCATTACGCCCAACGCCGAGATGGACAAGATCACCTGGTTCCGCGCCGGCGGGCTGGCCGACGCACTGTTCCAGCCGGCCGACGAGGACGACCTCGCCGCGTTCCTGAGGGCGGTACCCGAAGAGATACCGCTGACCATCGTCGGCGTCGGCTCGAATTTGCTTGTCCGCGACGGTGGCATTACTGGCTTCGTTATCCGGCTTTCGGCCAAGGGCTTTGGCGAAGCCGAAGTGATTGCGCCGACCACAATCAAGGCGGGCGCCGCCACGCCCGACAAGCGCCTTGCCGCTGTCGCCTATCACGCTGGTATAGGCGGCTTTGAATTTTACCACGGCATTCCGGGTGCCGTCGGCGGTGCGCTGAGGATGAACGCCGGCGCCAATGGCGTCGAGACGCGCGAGCGCGTCGTCGAGGTGCGGGCGCTCGACCGCAAGGGCAACGTGCATACGCTGAGCAACGCCGGTATGGGCTACGCCTATCGCCATTCGGCAGCCCCTGCCGGGCTGATCTTCACATCGGCTGTGTTTGAAGGGGTTTCGGCAGACAAGGCCGCGATCAAGGCGGCAATGGACGCCGTCCAGCACCATCGCGAGACCGTCCAGCCGATCCGCGAAAAGACCGGCGGCTCGACCTTCAAGAATCCGGAGGGCACCTCGGCCTGGAAGGAGATCGACAGGGCGGGCTGTCGGGGGCTGATGATCGGCGGCGCGCAGATGTCGCCGATGCATTGCAACTTCATGATCAACACGGGAACCGCGACCGGCTACGACCTTGAATATCTCGGCGAGACCGTGCGCACGCGCGTGCTCGAACGGTCGGGCATCCGGCTGCATTGGGAAATCAAGCGCATCGGTAATTTCCGGCCGGGGCACGAGGTCCAGGAATTCCTCGGACAGTTGCTCTAAAGACTCACAACACAGTTTTCGCTGCCGTTTTTGCCGAAAGTGAATCTCTCGGAATCGTAAGGACTTGCCAGCGATTCAACTCTCTGATTCTCTGGCCTGAAGCGTTTCCTGATTTGAGTCGTTTCGACGCGTCACCAGCGTTTTTTCGTCAGGGGCAACCTGCCGGGAGACTCGGGGACTCGATGTTGCGGAATCATGGGGGCAGGGACTGCTCCGAGCGTTTGAGTGTGTGGCCCTTTCCGGGCATGTGAGATGCAGACCCACCGTAAGAGGGCCCGCCGTGAGAGGAAATGACGGGAAATGAAAAGCAAGCACGTGGCCGTCCTTCTGGGTGGATTCTCGTCCGAGCGGCCCGTGTCTTTGTCTTCGGGGAAAGCCTGTGCTGACGCGCTCGAGAAGGAAGGTTACCAGGTCACTCGCGTCGACGTCTCGCGCGATGTCGGATCGGTGCTGGCTGAGCTCAAGCCGGATGTTGCGTTCAATGCGCTGCATGGCCCGTTCGGCGAGGACGGCACCATCCAGGGCATCCTCGAATATCTTGCCATCCCCTACACCCATTCCGGCGTGCTCGGCTCGGCGCTTGCCATGAACAAGGAACAAGCCAAGAAGATCGCCAAGTCCGTCGGCATCCCGGTTGCCGAATCGAAGGTGGTCAATCGCTTCGCTATCCAGAACAAGCACCCGATGAAGCCGCCATATGTCGTCAAGCCGGTCAATGAGGGATCGAGCTTCGGCGTCGTCATCGTGCACGAAGGTCAATCGCATCCGCCGCAGGTCATCGGTTCGTCCGACTGGAAGTATGGCGATATCGTCATGGTGGAGCGCTATGTGCACGGGCGGGAGTTGACCTGCGCGGTGATGGGCGACGTGGCGCTCGGCGTCTGCGAAATCATCCCGACCGGCCATTCCTTCTACGACTATGATTCAAAATACGTCGCGGGCGGATCAAAACATGAATGCCCTGCAAAAATTTCACCGAATATTTACCAAAAAATACAGACACTGACGCTCAAGGCTCACCAAGCTATCGGCTGCCGGGGCGTTTCCCGGTCGGACTTCCGTTATGATGATCGACACTCCGAGAACGGCGAAGTTGTCTGGCTCGAGATCAACACTCAGCCGGGCATGACGCCCACATCCTTGGTGCCTGAAATCGCCGCGCAGGCGGGACACTCGTTCGGCGATTTGTTGAGTTGGATGGTGGAGGACGCTTCGTGTCTGCGTTGAAGTGGGGACAGGGCAAGGGGAGGGGCGCGGCCGGGCCGACGCTGTTCGGTGTGTCGTTGTCGTTCGACCATTTTGTGCTGCCGCGTCTGCTTCGCCGGCCGGCGCGCGTGCTGGCGCGCCTGGGCGAGGGCGACTTCGAGGTGCCGCCGTTTTCCGCAGCCATGCTGTCGGCGGCGCTGCTCGTATCGGGCAGTGCCTATGGCGCCTATCTCGGCGGACATGTCGACGGTGTCGTCCAGGGCATCACTGCCCGCGCCGGCTTTGCCGTCGACCAGATCAAGGTCGTCGGCAACCGCGCAACCTCCGAGATCGACATTCTCGACAGGATGCAGCTCGATGGCTGGACGTCGCTGATCGGCTTCGATGCCGAAGCCGCGCGGGAGCGCATAGCCACGCTGCCCTGGGTCGAGGTTGCGGCGGTGCGCAAGGTCTATCCGCACACGCTGGAGGTGCGCATCGAGGAGCGTGAGCCTTTTGCGCTCTGGCAGCAGGGCAACGAGCTTTCCGTCATCGAGCGGTCCGGTGCCGTGATCGCGCCATTCTCCGGCGGCAAGCAGTCGCTGCTGCCGTTGATCGTCGGCACCGGCGCGCCGGCCAAAGCGCCCGATTTCCTGGCCAGGATCAAAAAGCATCCAGAGCTTGCCGCGCGGGTCAAAGGCTATATCCGCATCGGCGAACGGCGTTGGGATCTGAAGCTGGAGAACGGCATCACCGTCAAGCTTCCTGAGGATGGCGAGGACCAGGCGATCGCCGATCTGGTCAGGATGGACCGCGAGAACGGGCTGCTGACGCGCGACATCGCCGCCATCGACATGCGCTTTTCCGATCGCCTCGTCGTCCAATTGACGCCGGAAGCGGCGACGCAGCGTCAGGCCACGCTTAATGAAAAGCCGAAAATGCCGAAGCGCAAGGCGGAGACGAAGATATGAGCTGGCTTGGCGGCAACAGCGATGCCTCGTCGCGCCGGTCCGGCATCATGACGGTGCTGGATATCGGCTCGAGCAAGGTCTGCTGCGTGGTGGCCAAGCTCAAGCCGCGCGAGGACGGCATGCTGCTGCGCGGGCGCTCGCATCGCATCCAGGTGATCGGCATCGGCCACCAGAAATCGCAAGGCGTGAAATCGGGTGTCGTCATCGATCTCGACAGGGCCGAGCACGCCATCCGCCTTGCCGTCGATGCCGCCGAGCGCATGGCCGGGCTGACCGTCGATTCGCTGATCGTCAACATGACGGCCGGCCGGCTGAAGAGCGAAAGCTTCTCGGCAACCATCAACCTCGGCGGCCATGAGGCCGACGAGGCCGACATCAAGCGTGTGCTTGCCGCCGGCGCCAAGCAGGCGCTGCGGGCCGAGCGCGAAGTGATCCATTCGCTTCCCGTCGGCTTTTCGCTGGACGCCGAGCGCGGCGTGCGTGATCCGCGCGGCATGGTCGGCGACCAGCTCGGCGTTGACATGCATGTGCTGACGGGTGATGCGGCACCCTTGCGCAATCTGGAGCTTTGCATCAACCGTTCGCACCTCTCGGTCGAGCGCATGGTGGCGACCCCCTATGCCAGCGGGCTTGCCGCACTGGTCGACGACGAACTCGAAATGGGCGCGGCCTGCATCGACATGGGCGGCGGCACCACGACGATCTCGGTGTTTTCGGAAGGCAAGTTCGTTCATGGCGACGCCATCGCCATCGGCGGCAACCACGTCACGCTGGACATGGCCAAGGGCCTGTCGACCTCGCTCGACGCCGCCGAGAGGCTGAAAGTGATGCATGGATCGGCGCTGCCCGGCAGTGCCGACGACCGCGACCTGGTCTCGATACAGCCGATCGGCGAGGATGGCGAGGTGCCCCTGCAGATACCGCGTTCGGTGATGACGCGCATCATCCGTGCGCGCATCGACGAGACGCTCGAACTGTTGCGCGACCGGCTGAACAGGTCCGGCTACGGCAACGCCGTCGGCAAGCGGGTCGTGCTGACCGGCGGCGCCAGCCAGCTTTCCGGCCTGCCCGAGGCAGCGCGCCGCATTCTCGGACGCAATGTGCGCATCGGCCGTCCGCTCGGTGTGGCGGGCCTGCCGGAGGCGGCCAAGGGGCCGGCTTTCTCGACGCCGGTCGGGCTTCTGATCTACCCGCAGATGGCGAATTTCGAGAGCCATCCGGCGAAGGGAATTTCTGGTCTCAGGATGACCGGAACGGGCGGAAAACTGCATCGAATGAGTCAGTGGTTGAGAGACAGTTTTTAAATTGACGGGGACAGCCCCATAGGCGGCCGCAGCGGCGAAGCGGCGGGAAAGGCAAAGGACGGAGACAATGACCATCAATCTGCAGAAGCCGGATATCACCGAGCTCAAGCCGCGTATCACCGTGTTCGGTGTCGGCGGCGGCGGCGGCAATGCCGTCAACAACATGATCACTGCTGGCTTGCGCGGCGTCGAGTTCGTGGTCGCCAATACCGACGCGCAGGCGCTGACCATGTCCAAGTCGGACCGCCTGATCCAACTCGGCGCGCATGTTACCGAGGGCCTGGGTGCGGGATCGCAACCGGAAGTCGGGCGCGCGGCGGCGGAGGAATGCATCGACGAGATCGTCGACCACCTCTCCAACACCCATATGTGCTTCGTCACTGCCGGCATGGGCGGCGGCACCGGCACGGGGGCCGCGCCGGTCGTTGCACGTGCTGCGCGTGAGAAGGGGATTCTCACCGTCGGCGTCGTCACCAAGCCATTCCATTTCGAAGGCCAGCGCCGCATGAAGACGGCGGATCTGGGCATCGAGGAATTGCAGAAATGCGTCGATACCCTCATCGTCATCCCCAACCAGAACCTGTTCCGGCTGGCCAATGACAAGACGACCTTCGCCGACGCTTTCGCCATGGCCGACCAGGTGCTCTATTCCGGCGTCGCCTGCATCACCGACCTGATGGTCAAGGAAGGGCTGATCAACCTCGACTTCGCCGACGTCCGCTCGGTCATGCGCGAGATGGGCAAGGCGATGATGGGGACGGGCGAAGCTTCCGGCGAGGGCCGCGCCATGGCCGCCGCCGAAGCCGCGATCGCCAACCCGCTGCTCGACGAGACCTCGATGAAGGGCGCCAAGGGCCTGTTGATCTCGATCACCGGCGGCCGCGACCTGACCCTGTTCGAAGTCGACGAGGCGGCGACCCGCATTCGCGAGGAGGTCGACCAGGAGGCCAACATCATTCTGGGTGCGACGTTCGACGAGGACCTCGAAGGCGTCATTCGCGTCTCGGTGGTCGCCACCGGCATCGACAAATCGGCGGCCGAAATCGCCGCCGCGCCGATCGCCATCCGCACGGCTCCGCCAAAGCCGGTCAGTCGCCCGGCCGCTCCGGTCACGGAAAACCGTCCGGCGCCTGTCCAGCAGGCGGGCTACGAGCCACGCACCGTCGATCCTGTAGCAGAGGCGATCCAGCTCGCCGAGGCGAATGCCGCGGCGATGGCGCGTCCCGCGCCGGCTGCCCAGGCGGAAGATTTTCGTCCGCAGAGCAAGATCTTCCAGGCGCCGCCGGCCCAGCCGCAGCCGATGGTGCAGCCAATGGTTCAGCAGGTGATGCAGCCTGCCCCGCAGCGTGAAGTGCTTCAGCCGGCAGCCGCAGCGCCCCAGCGCATGCCGCGCGTCGAGGACTTTCCGCCGGTGGTGAAAGCCGAAGTGGAAGCCAAAACCCGTCCCGCCGACCACGAGAACAGCGGACCGATGGGACTGCTCAAGCGCCTGACGAACGGCCTTACCCGCCGCGAAGAAGAGCCCGCACGACTGCAGCCGGCGCAGCCGCGCGAGCCGAAACTGCGCCAGGCGGCACCCGAAGTGCGCCGCCTTGCCAGCCAGGATCCGCAGCTTTACGCGCCACGCCGCGGCCAGTTGGATGACCAGGGCCGGCTGACGCCGCAGAGCAGGGCTGTCCAGGAAGACGATCAGCTGGAGATTCCGGCGTTCCTGCGCCGCCAGGCGAATTGATCTGTTAACGGTCCGTAATGGTTATTAACAGGCAGACAAGAAGTTGTTTGCCTGTTAATCTTAAAAGCGATTGCAAAACAGGGTGTTACGAGACTATACCCGCCCCGGATCCCGGTTACACAGAGTAAGAAACCGTGATTTGGAGACTTCCTGCCGGGCAACTATCTTCGCCCGAGCAATGTCGGTTTGCTGGGATTCGGGGAAGTGGCCCTGCCTGCCGATCAAAGAGCCGCGCCCTCGGGCTGATGAAGCGGACGAAGGCAGTTTGGGCTATGGGGTTTGTTTTGCACGACTATCAGACGACACTTAAATCGCGTGCGACGCTGACCGGCGCCGGCGTTCACAGCGGCAATTCCGTTACCATTCATTTCCTGCCGGCAGACGCTGATACGGGTGTCGTGTTCCAGCTTTCGAATGGAAGCGAAGACCGGGAGTTCCGTGCGCTCGTTTCCGAGGTCGGCGCTACCGATCTCTGCACCATGCTCGGCGATCCGGCAGGTGAGCACATCGCCACCGTCGAACATCTGATGGCCACGCTTTTCGGGCTCGGCATCGACAATGTCGTCATCGAGATCGACGGCCATGAGGTTCCGATCCTTGACGGCAGCGCCATGGCCTTCGTAGAGGCTATCGACCAGGCGGGCATCGATACGCTGCCGGTCAAGCGCCGCTATATCCGGTTGGTCAAGCCGGTTCGCATCGAGAACGGTGCCTCCTGGGCGGAGTTCAGGCCCTATGACGGCACGCGCTTCGAGATCGAGATCGATTTCGAAAGCCCTGCGATCGGCCGTCAGCTCTTCGCATCCGACATGAATGCCGACATTTTCCGCCGCGATATCGCGCGGGCCCGTACCTTTGGTTTCATGAAGGACGTCGAGCGGCTGTGGGCAGCCGGTTATGCGCTCGGCTCCTCGCTGGAAAACTCCCTGGTGATCGGCGACGACAACCGCGTGATCAACATGGGAGGCTTGCGCTATCCCAACGAGTTCGTGCGCCACAAGACGATGGACGCCATGGGGGATCTGGCGCTGGCCGGCGCCCGGTTCATTGGCTGCTTCCGGTCCTATCGCGGTGGCCACAGGCTGAATGCGGCAGCGCTGCGCCGCCTTTTGTCGGACCGTTCGGCGTTCGAGATCGTCGAGACGACACGCCGCGAGCGCGGTCGTACCGCCGAGATGAGCGCCGTCTATGCACCTGTCTACGCACCCTGGATGATCTGATTCTTAACGTTTTTCGGGTTTTATGGCCGCCGGCCTGTGTTGCATGAATGCACCATTGGCCGGCGAAATCACGCAAGTGTGCGGGCTGCGCCAGGCTGCCACAAAAATGTGCGATTGGCCGGAGATAGCGTTGCCGGGCACAGCGATTATGGTTATGCCTGCTGCCGACGCTGAAATGACGCCGAAAGGGCGGAATCCAATCATGTTCTTCAAGCGAATTGGTCAATCGAAAGCGCCGCATCGGGCTGTTTTCCTGGCGCTTTCGGTGGTTGTTCCATCGCTGTTCCTGTCGGCCTGCATGTCGTCCGAGAAGGATGTCGACCTGTCGACCTATGTCGAGCAGACCGAGCCGGCCGACGTTCTCTACAATCAGGGCCTCGCCAATCTCAATGCCGGCCGCCTGCAGGAGGCGAGCCGCAAATTCGGTGCGGTCGACCGCCAGCATCCCTATTCCGAATACGCCCGCAAATCGATGGTGATGGGCGCCTTTGCCGACTATCGCCAGGGCAACTATATCGAGGCGATCGGTTCGGCCAAGCGCTATCTCACGCTCTATCCGTCGACCGACGACGCGGCCTATGCCCAGTACATCATCGGGCTCAGCTACTACCGGCAAATCAGGGATGTCACCCAGGACCAGAAGGAAGCGCGTCAGACCGTGCAGACGATGCAGGATCTGGTGACGCGCTGGCCCGATTCCGAATATGTCGACGACGCCAAGGAAAAGATCCGCTTCGCCAACGACCAGCTCGCCGGCAAGGAGATGCAGATCGGCCGCTACTATCTCGAGCGCCGTGAATACATCGCCGCCGTCAAGCGGTTCCGCGTCGTGGTGGAGACCTATTCCAACACGCGCCATGTCGAGGAAGCGCTCGCGCGCCTTACCGAAACCTATTATGCGATGGGGCTGACATCGGAAGCGCAGACTGCCGCGGCTGTGCTCGGCACCAACTATCCCGACAGCGTGTGGTACAAGGATTCCTACAAGCTCCTGCAGACTGGTGGGCTCGAGCCGCGCGAGAATGCGGGCTCGTGGATCGCCAAGGCCGGGAAGCTGATCACCGGCGCCTGAGCGGCGCGTCACGATGCTTTCCAGACTGTCGATCCGCGATATCGTTCTGATCGAGAAGCTGGACATCGACTTCTCGTCCGGTCTTTCGGTGCTGACCGGCGAAACCGGCGCCGGAAAATCCATCCTGCTCGACGCGCTGTCGCTGGCGCTTGGCGCCCGCGGTGACGCCTCGCTGGTGCGGCATGGCGCGGCACAGGGCCAGGTCATCGCCGTGTTCGACGTGCCGCGCAACCATCCTGCCCGCATGCTGCTTGCCGATAACGCTATCGAGGACGATGGCGACATCATTCTGCGCCGCGTGCAGACGGCGGATGGCCGTACCCGCGTCTTCGTCAACGACCAGCCTTCCAGCGTGACACTGATGCGCGACGTCGGTCACGCGCTGGTTGAGATCCACGGCCAGCATGACGAGCGTGCCCTGGTCGATCCCGGCGCCCATCGCGAATTGCTGGACAGCTTCGGCGGTCATCTCGGCGCTGTGCGGGCGACCGGCGAGGCATGGCGGCACTGGCGGGCGTGCGAGCAGGAATTTTCGCGACATCGCGCCAAGGTGGAAGCGGCGGCCCGCGAGGCCGACTATCTGCGCGCCGCGGTCGCCGAATTGACGAAGCTCGACCCCCAGCCCGGCGAGGAATCCGACCTTGCCGAACTGCGCGCCTCGATGATGCGCGCGGAAAAGATCGCCTCGGAAATCCATGACGCGCAAGATGTGCTCTCGGGCCCGTCCTCGCCCTTGCCGCAACTGGCCAGCCTGTTGCGGCGGCTGCAGCGCAAGGTGACCGAGGCGCCCGGCCTGCTCGACGACGTGGTCAAATCGCTCGATGAGGCGATGCTGTCGCTCGACGCGGCGCAATCGGGCGTGGAAGCGGCACTTCGCGCCACCGAATACGATCCGCGGCGGCTGGAACAGGCCGAGGAGCGGCTGTTTTCGCTGCGCGCCGCCTCACGCAAGCACAGTGTTGCAGTCGACGATCTGGCCCAATTGCGCGACACGATGGCCGCCGATCTCGCCGATCTCGACGCCGGCGAGGAGCGCCTGCACGGGCTGGAGAAGCAAGCTGCCGCCGCGCGCGAGACCTACGACATTTCTGCAGCACAGCTTTCGTCGCTTCGCCATGCGGCGGCGGTCGGCTTGACCAAGGCGGTGATGGCCGAACTGCCGGCACTGAAGCTCGAACGGGCAGCCTTCATCGTCGAGACGGCAAGTGAGGCCGAGAGCCGCATGGAAGACGGCATCGATCAGGTCGAATTCTGGGTGCGCACCAATCCCGGCACAAGACCGGGCCCGATGATGAAGGTTGCCTCCGGTGGCGAACTTTCGCGGTTCCTGCTGGCGCTGAAGGTGGCGCTGGCTGACCGCGGCTCGGCGCCGACCTTGGTCTTCGATGAAATCGACACCGGCGTTGGCGGCGCGGTGGCGGACGCCATCGGCCAAAGGCTGGCGCGGCTGTCGAGGCGCGTGCAGGTGCTTTCGGTTACGCACGCGCCGCAAGTGGCGGCACGCGCGGCGACGCATTTCCTGATCTCCAAATCCGGTGGGGCCGATCGTGTCGCCACCGGCATTGCCGAGATGGACCGGGCGGCGCGCCAGGAAGAGATCGCGCGGATGCTTGCCGGGGCGACCATCACCGACGAGGCGCGTGCGGCGGCCGAGCGGCTGCTTCGCGAAAACACCGCAGCCTAGCGGAGCTCACGCTCGGCGTTATGGATCGAGTCAGGATGTGGCTCCATCCTGCTGTTCAGGAATGGTTTTCTCGTACCCGGTCTCTCCCTCATGGGAGAATCCTGTTCTATTGTGTCGCGCCACCGGGAAGGGAGCAATGCATGGCCGAAAAATCAGTTGATTCGCTCAGCGAAAGCGAAGCCGCAAGCGAGCTAAAGCGGCTGGCGGCGGAGATCGCCGAGCACGACCGGCGCTACCACACCGAGGACGCACCGCTTATAACGGACGCGGAATATGACGCGCTAACGCAGCGCAACCTCGCCATCGAACAGCGCTTCCCCGCTTTGGTGCTAGAAGATTCGCCATCGCGCCGAGTGGGCGCGCCACCGGCGGAAGGCTTTGCAAAGGTACGCCATGCGGTGCCGATGCTCAGTCTTGCCAAGGCCTATACCGACCAGGATGTCACCGACTTCATCGAACGCGGCCGGCGTTTCTTTAACCGCGACAAGGGTCTGGACATTGCGTTCACGGCTGAGCCGAAGATCGACGGGCTATCGGCTTCGCTGCGTTATGAAGGCGGTGTGTTCGTGCAGGGAGCAACGCGCGGTGACGGCGCCGTCGGCGAGGACATCACCGCCAATCTCAGGACAATCGCCGACATCCCCAAGCATTTGAAAGGCTCGGGCTGGCCTGATGTGATCGAGATACGGGGTGAGGTCTATATGACCTATGCGGAATTCGAGGCTTTGAAGGAACGGTCGGCGGCGGTTGGCGGCCAGGACTATGTCAATCCGCGCAATACGGCGGCCGGATCCCTGCGTCAGAAGGATCCGTCCGTTACCGCCAGCCGCAACCTCAAGTTCTTAGCCTACGCCTGGGGCTACACGTCTGAGGATCCCGCTCCGACTCAATACGATTCAGTGCAAAAATTCGCTGAGTGGGGGTTCAAGATCAGTCCGCTGATGGTGCGGGCGAAGTCGGTCGACGAACTGGTCGCGCACTATCACCTGATCGAGGCCCAGCGCTCGTCGCTCGGCTACGACATCGACGGCGTCGTCTACAAGGTGGACCAGTTGGAATTGCAGCGCAGATGGGGTTTCGCCACTGGCGAACCACGCTGGGCCATCGCTCATAAATTTCCTGCCGAACAGGCAATGACGACCGTGCTCAGGATCGACATTCAGGTCGGCCGCACCGGCACTCTGGCGCCCGTTGCACGGCTTGCGCCCGTCACGGTTGGCGGCGTGGTGGTCGAAAATGTCACCCTTCACAATGAAGACTACATCAAGGGTCTCGACAGCAACGGCCAGCCAATCCGCGACGGCTGCGACGTGCGTATCGGCGACACAGTCGTCATCCAGCGGGCGGGCGACGTCATTCCGCAGATCGTCAGCGTCGTTATCGACAGGCGCCCGGCTGATGCCGTGCCCTACGAATTCCCGCACACCTGTCCGATCTGTGGCTCACCCGCAACGCGCGAGATCAACGAAAAGACCGGCAAGGAAGATTCCCGCCGACGCTGCACCGGCGAACTGATCTGTCCCGCGCAGGCCGTGGAAGGATTGCGCCACTTCGTGTCACGTGGCGCCATGGATATCGAAGGCCTGGGCGCCGAAAACATAGACCTGTTCTTCAATGCGGGATTGATCAAAACAGCCGCCGATATCTTTACTCTCAGGGATCGCCGCCCCGCCGTGACCAAGGCGCTGGCTGAGCGGCGCGAGGAGCAGGCCAGGCAGCGCGAGGCCGCATCGGGCAAGACGCGCAAGAATGTGCGCGGTGTCGAGGAACGCAACTACGAAGGTCTCGACAAGCTGTTCGCCGCCATCGACGCTCGCCGCGAACCGGAACTCGATCGCTTTATTTTCGCGCTGGGTATCCGCCATATCGGCGAGACCACGGCCGCTGTACTTGCCCGAACCTTCTCAACCATTGAGGAGTTGATCCGTATCGGCAAGGAGACTGCGGCGGCGACCGATCCACACACCGTTTTCCCATCGATCAATGGCATCGGCGACACGGTGATAGGCGCGCTTCGCGATTTCTTCGGCAATGAGCGCAACGACGACGTGCTTGAAGAGTTGCTCGCGCAGGTCCGGCCGAAGCCGTACATTGTCAACGTCTCAGCCGACAGCGTGGTTGCCGGCAAGACAATCGTGTTTACAGGCACGCTGGAAAAGATGACACGCTCCGAAGCCAAGGCGATGGCCGAGCGCCTCGGCGCGAAGGTCGCGGGCTCGGTTTCCGCGAAGACCGATCTGGTCGTAGCCGGGCCGGGGGCGGGATCCAAGCTGAAGCTTGCCACCGAACTCGACATCGAGGTGATCGATGAGGACGCCTGGCTGCAGCGGATCGGCAAGGCGTGATGGCCGGCACGTTCAACGGTTTCGGCCAGAAGGCCATTCCATTTCTCAAGGCGCTCGATTTTCACCAGAGCCGGGAGTGGTTTCAGGAGAACCGAGACCTCTACGAGCGCGAGCTTTATGAGCCGTTCGGAGATCTGGTCGAAACGCTCTCCGAGCGCTTCGCGGCGGCGGGACTGGGTTTGCGCGGCGATCGCAAGAAGTCGCTGTTCCGCATCAACCGCGACGTGCGCTTTTCCAAGGACAAACGGCCCTACAACAGCCATCTGTCGGCCATCCTGTCGCCGGACGGCACCAAGATGGAGCAGGGCGTGTTGTTCGTTTTCATTGGGCTCGACCGTTGCTTTGCCGGCGTTGCCTGGTGGCAGCCTGGCCCGGAGCTGCTTCAGGCCATGCGAAAGGCGATCGCTACGAAACCGGCGGAATTCCGCAGCCTGGTTGGGACACTGAAGAAAGCCGGCCTCGAACTCGACACGGAAGGATGCATGAAGCGCGCGCCACGCGGCTTCGAGCATGTCACGGAAGCCGATCTCGCCCAAGCTATCCGCAACCGGCATTTCGCCGTCCGCCACACTATCGATCCGGCCGGAATCCACACGCCGGCCCTGGTCGAAGAGCTTGTCGATTTCAGCTTGCGCGCCAAGCCGCTGCTCGGCTGGGGCAGGGCGATCCAGGGCATGGTCTCGGAGGTTTAGGGCGCGGCGATCATTTCCGCTGATCGTTTGGCTCAAGCGAATTGGTGTGACAAGGCAGGCGGCGCTACCTACATACGACCATTCTCGAGGGAGTGGTCGATGTCGGCGGAAGCAATCTCCGAAAACCGCGCGAAGAGCGATTTCTGGCAAGGCGTGCGGCTCTCGATGCCCGTCGTGGTGGCGGCGGCGCCGTTTGGACTGCTGTTTGGGGCGATTGCCGTCGACAACGGTTTTTCGGTGCTTGAAGCCTCCCTGATGAGCGCGATGGTTTTCGGCGGCGCCAGCCAGATGGTGGGCATCGAACTGTTCGGCCAGCATGTCGCGCCATGGCTGATCGTGCTATCGATCTTCGCCGTGAATTTCCGCCATGTGCTTTATTCCGCCGGCATCGGCCGGCGCATCGCGCATTGGCCGCTGGTGCAGCAGGCGGTCGGCTATTTCATTCTGACCGATCCGCAGTTCGCGGTGGCCGAGCGCAGGGCCGAGGCTGGCGAAACCGTCGGCTTCGCTTGGTATTTGGGGCTTGGCCTGCCGGTCTATGTGTTCTGGGTGACCGAAAGCGCGCTCGGCGCGGTGTTCGGCAAGCTCATTCCCGATACGCATGCGCTGGGCATCGATTTCCTGCTGCCGATCTATTTTCTTGGACTCGTCATGGGCTTTCGCAAACGGCCGTTGTGGCTGCCGGTGGTCGTCGCCAGCGCCGCCGCCTCCATCATCGCCTACAAGACGGTGGGCTCGCCCTGGCATGTCTCCATTGGCGCTGTAGCCGGCGTGCTGCTCGCGGCCATCCTGCCGCCGCACCACAGCGGTGTGGAGGCGCGGCGATGAGCACAACCTTGTGGATCATCATCGCCGGTGCGATCGCGACCTATCTCACCCGCATCGGCGGGCATCTGGTGATCTCGCGCTTCGAAAACATCCATCCGCGCGTCGAGGCCGGGCTGAACGCCGTGCCGGCGGCGGTGCTGACCACGCTGGTGGCGCCGGCGGCACTTGGTGCCGGGCCGGCGGAATGGGCGGCATTGATCGTCGCCGGGCTGGTCTCGCTGCGCGGCGGGCTGATGGCGATGTTTTTGGTCGGCGCCGCCGTGCTGGTGTTCGCCAGGCAGTTCGTCGAGTAGACGAAACCTGCCCACCGCCTCTCCGAGAAATCAAATCTTCTGGTCGTGCGGCAGTGGCGCGGTTGCCTTCTCCAGCCAGGCCAGCGTCTCGCCGTCGAGCATCGGTCCGATCTCGGCCAGCACGCGGGCGTGGTATATGTCGAGCCAATGCAGCTCGTCGCGCGTCAATAGGTCGGATCGCACCAGCCTGACGTCGATCGGCGCCAGCGTCAGTGTCTCGAAGCCGTGCATGGCGATGTCGCCGCCCTCTATCGGCTCGGCCGGCGTCACCAGGACGAGATTCTCGATGCGGATGCCGTAAGCACCTTCCTTGTAGTAACCCGGCTCGTTGGAGACGATCATGCCTGCCAGCAGCTTTTCGGTGCCGGTCCTGGCGATTCGCTGCGGGCCCTCGTGCACGGCCAGATAAGAGCCGACGCCATGGCCGGTGCCGTGGGCGAAATCGCAGCCGTGTTTCCACAGCGCCAGCCGCGCCACGGCATCGATCTCGGAGCCGCGCGTCCCCGGGGGAAAGCGAAGCATGGAAATGCCGATCATGCCTTTCAGCACCAGCGTGAAGCGCTGGCGCATTTCCTCGGTCGGCTTGCCGATCGGCACGGTGCGGGTGATGTCGGTGGTGCCGTCCTGGTACTGCCCGCCGGAATCGAGCAGGAATAGCTCGCCATCCCCCAGTTTTCGGCTGGTGGCGCGGGAAACGCGGTAGTGCATGATAGCGCCGTTCGGGCCGGCGCCAGAGATGGTATCGAAGGACACGTCGCGCAGCGGCATCTGCGTTTCCTCGCCGGTGCTGCGGCGGCACTCCTCAAGCTTGGTGACGACTGCGATCTCGTCGAGCTTGCCAGGTTCCTGACGGTCGAGCCAGCAAAGCAGCTTGGCCACGGCGGCGCCATCGCGGCGATGCGCGGCGCGGGCGCCGTTGATCTCGGCCTGGTTTTTCGTCGCGCGTGGAATGCGGGCAGGATCAGGTGCAGTGATGACGGTGCCGCCATTGTCCTCGACCAGCATTCTCAGTTTCTCCGCCGCCAGCACCGGATCCAGCGAGATTCTTGCGCCACCCTTGGCCAATCCTGCGATCGCCGCTTCGAATTCACTGGGTTCGTGCAATTCGGCGAGCTGCGTCAGATAGGCCGCGACGGTTCGCGAAAATTTGCGCTGATCCATGAAAAGCAGGTGCGACCCGTCGGCGGCGAGCACAGCGAAGCCGAGCGCCAGCGGCGTGTGCGGCACGTCGCCGCCGCGGATGTCGAAGACCCAGGCGATGGAGGACGGGTCGGTCAGCACGGCATGGGTGGCGCCATCCTTACCGATAGCCTCGGCCAGCCGTGCGAGCTTGTCCTTGGCCAGTTCGCCGGCAAACGCGATCGGATGGAGCTCGACCGGCGCCAGCGGTGGTTCGGGCTGGTCCTTCCAGATGGCATCGATTGGATTCTTCTCGAGCGGCACCAATGTCGCCCCCGATTTTTCGGCCGAAGCTTTCAGCGCCTTGACGTCGCCGATCGTCTGCAGCCACGGATCGAAGCCAAGCCGCACGCCCTTGCCGAGATTGTCCTTGATCCAGGTGGGGGGCGGATTGTCGACCAGGCTTTCGATCGAAAAGACGTCGGGATCGACCTCCTGGCGCACCTGCAGCGTGTAGCGCCCGTCGACGAACATGAAGGCGCGGTCGCCGAGCACTATGGCGACCCCGGCCGAGCCGCTGAAGCCAGTCAGCCATTTCAGCCGTGCCGAGCGGTCGGCGACATATTCGCCCTGATGCTCATCGGCACGAGGTACGATGAAGCCATCCAGCCCGTTGGCCGCCAGCCATTGGCGCAGCAACGCCACACGCGGCTTGCCGACGCCGGGGTCGCCGGCGGAATCAAAGGTCTGGAACATGAGGGCCTCTCCTCGGATGTTGGCGCGACCGTAGCGCATGACCCGGAAAATCGGAATCGACTTTTGCTGCGCAGATCTTCGGTTCGGAGAAAATGAGCGCAAGATCAAAGTGCAACAGCGTCAGCCGCCTGACAATCGGCAGGATTTGGTCCAGCAGTATCGCTTTTGCGCATAGACGCCATGCAGAATCAGCGATTTTCAAATGGGTCAGCAGACCTTACCTTTTTGACGTGGAGGAACGAGTCTTACTGCCCTGCAAAGAAGACCATCATGTCCGCGATTTCAGCCAGACGCGGTTTTTTCAGAAGCGCTGTGAATGCTCTCATCGAAGCACGCCAGCGCGAAGCGAGCCGCTATGTGAGCGGCGTTCTGCTTGGCTTTGACGACGAAACGCTGAAGGCGAACGGCTACGATCGCGAAGAACTGAAGAAGGCGGCAAGGTCGCGCTACGTCTGAGCGAATTTACGGCCTGCGTTTGAAGGCGCTGCGCGTTATCGCTTAAGGTGAATCGTCACCCAGCCTTCGCGATGCAACGTCCTGACATGGCGGAACTGCTGGCCGACATAGGCCGAAATCACCGCGTCGCGCTGCCGGTCGAGGATACCTGACAGCACGATCGAGCCGCCCAAAGCGATATGCCTGGCCATTTCTGGCGCCAGCCGCATCAGCGGCCGCGCCAGTATGTTGGCAACGATGAGATCGAAGGGGCCGCGCGCGGCAAAAATCGGATGGTGGAAGCCCGGCGCCGTCACCGTTTCGACAAGCGCCTTGACGTGGTTGAGCCGCGCATTGGCGGCGGCGACCTTTGTGGCGACCGGATCGATGTCGGTCGCCAGCACCGGGATATGGGCGAGCTTGGCCACCGCGATGGCCAGCACCGCACTGCCGGTGCCGAGGTCGAGCGCGTTGCGCGGGCGCTCGCGCCGCACGACCTGTTCCAGCATTTCAAGGCAGCCGGCGGTGGTGCCGTGATGGCCGGTGCCGAAGGCGAGGCCCGCCTCGATCTCGATGGCGAGCTCGCCGCTGTGGCGCTTCCTGCGGTCATGCGCGCCGTGGACGAAGAAACGGCCGGCGCGCACCGGCTTCAGTCCCTCCAGCGAACGCGTCACCCAGTCGATATCCGGCACGGGCTCGCGCGCAATCGGCCTCGACAAGGCCAGCCCGGCGAGGATCTCTTTCACACGAGCCTCGACGGCGTCGACATCGCCGTTGGCATAGAGCGACACTTCGTGGATGTCGCGATCCTCGTCGACTTCGAGGATGGCAATCGGCAGACCCTCGTCTTCGAAGGCTGCTTCGAACGCCGCGAAGATACGGTCGGCCTCGGTCTTTCCAGTGGTGAAATAGAGCCGCGTTTGGGTCATCAAACGATGGTCTTGTTTGAGCATGATCTTATCCGAAAACCGGTTCCCACTTTCGGGATCATGCACTAGCCTTCCGCCGCCAGCCGCTTGAGCTTGGCGATGGCGGTCTCCGAGCTTTCGCCATAAGCGATGGTGCCGGCGAAGTCGCCCCGGGCGTTGAGCAGCAGCACCGAAGCGGTGTGGTCCATCGTGTAGTCGCCGTTGCCCGTGTCGACCTTCTTCGAATAGATGCCGAAGGATTTGGCCATGGCTTGAACCTTGTCGGGGTCGCCAGTGATGCCGAGGATGCGGTCGGAGAAGTTGCTGATATAGGCGTTCATGATTTCCGGCGTGTCGCGCTCCGGGTCGACCGTCACGAAATAGGCGCGCAGGTTCTTGCCGTCGTCCCCCATCGTCTTTAGCCAACCGGCCAGTTCGAACAGCGTGGTCGGGCAAACTTCCGGGCAATGGGTGAAGCCGAAGAAGACGACGCTAGGGTGGCCGCGAAACGCAGCCTCGGTGATCGGGGCGCCCTTCTGGTCGACCAGCGTGAAGGGCGCGCCGAACGGCTCACCGCCATAATGCCCGCGGTACCAGTCGAAGGTGAGCCAGCCGATGCCTGCTGCCATCAGGACGAGAATGCCGACCAGTATTGAACGCATCATCAATTGGTGTCCGTCGCGATTTTCATTGGCGCCGTATCGGCGTCATGCAGCCTGTTTGGCGAACACTCTTATCGGTTTGATCTCGTGCGCGCAAAGATGTCGCGTTGCCGCAACCGGCTTTCCTGTCAAAAAATGATCCGCTTGCAAAGCGCTGCCGCCCGTCCCACCTGAGGTCGGCAAAACTCGAACCGCAGGAGGCTTCCCTTGCAAAGACTGATTGGGCGAAAACTGATCGGCGGCGCTTTGGCCGCATGCCTCGTCATCGGTGCCGGCGCAGCCGCCGCTCAGGAGGTCGGCAAGGTCGGCGTCGACTGGCTTGGCAACGACATCATTGTCGAGGCGATCAAGGATCCGAAGGTCGAAGGCGTGACCTGCCACTTCTCCTATTTCGACCGCGGCGTGATCGATCGCCTGCAGAAGGCAACTGGTTCGAGGATCCGTCCGATTCCTCGATCTCGTGCCGCCAGACCGGGCCGATCACCATCGGCGACATCGACATGAGCGAGGCCGGTGAGGAAGTGTTCAAGCAGGGCATCAGCCTGATCTGGAAGAAACAGGTGGTGA
The DNA here is from genome assembly GCF_004792125.1 of Mesorhizobium sp. M5C.F.Ca.ET.164.01.1.1. NCBI lineage: Bacteria > Pseudomonadati > Pseudomonadota > Alphaproteobacteria > Hyphomicrobiales > Phyllobacteriaceae > Mesorhizobium > Mesorhizobium sp. M5C.F.Ca.ET.164.01.1.1. Next base: position 3,300,723 of record NZ_SRTG01000001.1, read on the forward strand.
ACCGCATTTACGACAAAACCAACGAGACCCTGATCTATCTGTCGCATTCGCGCCAGGTGCAGGACGGTTCAGCGAAAATGTCGGTCACCACCGTGCCGCTCTATGGCCAAAACGTGGTGTGGACCAACGGCAAGCCGAAATAGGCTCTGGAAACAGGTGACGGGCGATTGGTCCCGCTTGCGGGACCAATCGCTCGGGCGTAAAGCCGCCGGGATGGACCGTCCCGAAAATCTTGTGCTGAAAGACCCCGAGCCGCGCATCCATCCGACTGCGGAATTGAAGGCGTGCAAGCTTGGGCGCTACGCCTCGATCGGCGAGCGGGTCATCCTGCGCGAGGTATCGGTCGGCGACTTCTCCTATTTCGAGCGTCACGCCGAGGCGATCTACACGACCATTGGCAAATTCTGTTCGATCGCCGCCAACAGCCGGATCAACGCGCTGGAGCATCCGATCGAGCGGCTGACCCAGCACAAGGTCAGCTACCGCCCGAACGAATATTTTCGCTGGCTGGGCGTCGACGGGGCGTTTCGGGAAAGGCGGCGGGCGCAGTCCGTCAGCATCGGCCACGACGTCTGGATCGGCCATGGCGCGGTGATCATGCCTGATGTGACTATCGGCAATGGCGCGATCGTCGGCGCCAACGCTGTGGTGACGCGCGACGTACCTGCCTACGCGATTGTCGCCGGCGTTCCGGCCAGGCAATTGCGCCAACGCTTCGCGGCGGACGTCGCCGCGCGGATCGAAAGCCTCGCCTGGTGGGACTGGCCGCCCGAGAGACTGGCCAAGGCAGTCCCCGACATGCAGACGCTATCCATCGAGGCCTTCCTCGACGTCTGGGATAACGAAATACCCTGATCTTGCGGGCGCGTGCACGGTTATGTCCGTGAAATCCCTCCGTGCAAGGGAACCCGGAGCGGTTGCTGGTTGTTTCTCCTGCCATGATCGAGAAGCTTTTCACCAGGATCGCCAACTACGTTGCCCATCTCGCCGGTCTGCCGTCGACATTCGCCGTCTGTTTTCTGATCATCGTTGCCTGGGCGATAAGCGGGCCGTTGTTCGGCTTTTCGGATACGTGGCAACTCGTCATCAATACCGGCACGACGATCGTCACCTTCCTGATGGTGTTTCTCATCCAGAACACCCAGAACCGCGATGGCACGGCGATTCAGACGAAACTCGACGAGTTGATCCGGGTCGGCAAAGCTCAAAATACTTTTATCGGCATCGAGCACCTGACAGAATCCGAGGTCGAGGAGATCCGCAAAAAATGTGAACAGGCGGCGAAACGGCATGATACGGCGGTCAAGAAAGCCACTGCGCAAAAGCGCGGCTCGAAGACACATGCGGCGTGAGCGTCAGCTTTCCATAAACGCCGCGAAAGCCTCCTTGTAATCCGGATGCCAGCGCGACAGAGCAGGGCGGTTCTCGATGATGTCGCCGATCGCCCAGGCCATGCGCTTTTCGTCCATAGGCCGTGTCGCCTCGTTGTCGGGGCACAGGATGTAGAAGTCGCCACGCACCAGCGAGGCCAGCATGAAGTTGATCACCTGCTCGCCGGTCCAGGCGCCGGCGGGCTTTTCGGTCGCGCCCTCGGTCAGGCCGGTGAAAGTGAACCCCGGAATGAGCAGATGCGCCGAGACCTTTGCGCCGGGCTCGTTGCGCAGCGCATGTGCCAGGCCTTCAGTGAAGGTCTTCACGCCTGATTTGGAGACGTTGTAGGCAAGATTGCCGGGCGGCGTGGTGATGCCTTGCTTGGAGCCGGTGTTGACGATCAGGCCCGGCCTGCCGGTCGCCAGCATGCGCGGCACGAAGGCCTCGACGCCATGAACTATGCCCCAGAAATTGATGTCCAGCAGCCGCTTCCAGGCGTCGCGATTTTCCCAGGGCTTGCCCGGATTGTTGCCGACGCCGGCATTGTTCATCAACAGCGACACGCCGCCGAAGGCACCGAACGCCTTTTCGGCCAGCCGGTCGAGTTCGTCGGCCCTCGAGACGTCGGTGGCAACCGCGAGTACCGCGCTGTCGCCGACAATCGTTGCGACGGCGCGGGCAGCCTCATCGAGCCGCGCGCCGCCGATATCGGCCAGCACGATTTTCAGGCCCATCGCCGCCAGCCGCTTGGCCGCGGCAAGGCCGATGCCGCTGGCGCCGCCGGTGATGACGGCAACGTTGCGGGAGGCAAGGGCAGGCAAAGCGCTCTGGATTTCGGCGTCGGTGGTCATGGCTATAGCGTCCTCGTTCAAGTTGCGCCGAACTTAACGCGCCGAGGGGCTCGCGCAAGCCCGCTTTGGCGTCCTTGGGTTGACCACGTCGGCAGGCGCTGCGCATGCTGTCCGCGTAAGAAGGAGATTACCGATTGACCGACTGGATCGAGATCCTGAAAGAACAAACCGCCACCGGCGACCAGATGAGCCGCGAGGTGCCGCAAATGCTTGCCAATCCCGACATCAGCGAAGCGCAAGTGAAGACGCTGTTTTCGGCGCTCGAAAAGCAAGCGGAATTTGTCGAGAAGCTGCGCATGGCGCTGGAGAAATTCGGTCATGATTTCTCGGTGATCAAGGCGGCCGAGCGGCTTGAGGAGCGCTATGCCGACCTTGCGGCCTCGGTGGCCGAGAAGCTGAAAGCAATGCGGGAATAGGCAGACCTATTTTTCGACCAGCCTCTCGAACCGCCTGTCCGGTACGAACCAGATCATGGCAACCAGCACATAGAACGCGACGCTGATCCATTGATTGACGAAGGCGAGCGGAATGGCGGCGATGTAGAGGACCACCGAGATCTTTTCCTTGCGGTCGGTGCCCACCGCTCTGGCGAAGGTAGTGTCGTTGCCATGCAGCCGGTGCAGCATGACGACTAGAATGAAGTAGGCGGTCGCGCAAAGCGCCAGGACAACACCGTAAACGGCGACAGGCACCGGCGCGAAATGGTTTTCACCCATGAATGCGGTGGTGACTGGCATCAGCGACAGCCAGAACAGCAGATGCAAATTCGCCCACAGCACGCGGCCATCCACCCGCTGCACGGTGTGGAACATGTGGTGCAAATTGTTCCAGTAGATGCCGACATAAATGAAGGACAGCACGTAGCTGAAAAACGTGGGCCATAGAGGTGCCAGCACGGAAAAATCCGCGCCATGCGGCACCTTCAACTCGAGCACCATGATGGTGATGATGATGGCGATAACGCCATCGGTAAATGCCTCGACTCGTCCCTTGCCCATGGATTTCCTCCACTGCGCCTGGCTCATCCTAGGCGATCGAAGTGGCTGGAGGGAAGGCCTGGGCGCTGTCGTTCAGCCGTTCGGCGTTTCGGGCGAAAGATGCGCGCGCTGGTGCGGCACGCCAAGACCGGTACTCCGGCGGCTCGCCGGCAGCCGGCCTGTCCTCCATCATGTGCATAGTGCGCCAGCGGCCGAAGCGGTAATAGGTCGCTGCCAGCGCGAGCGACGTGATCGAGCCGACCGGAAAGCTCCACCACAGCGCCTCCTCGCCGATCAACAAGAAGAGGGGCCGATCAACAACGAGAGGGAAGGTGAGTGCGGCCATCATCAATCGCTGTCGCGTGCGATCAGCTCCAGCGGCCAGACCTCACGGATGATCCGCGTACCCTCTGGCCCGGCGAACGCCGGGATCGACGCCAGCAGCATTTCGGCCAGCCGTCGCCCCATCGGCTCCAGGGGAGGGCGGAAGGCGGTCAGCGCCGGTGAAAAATAGCGACACAGCGGCGTGTCGACGATGACGATCACCGCAATGTCGTGACCCGGCTTGATGCCCATCTCGGCCAGCGCCTTGCAGCCGCCGAGCGCCATCGCGTCATTGTTGAAGATGATGGCGGTCGGCGGGTTTTTGGAGCGCATCACCCCAGGCGTCACCTCGTAGCCGCCGGCCTCGTTGATGAAGCCTTCCGCGATCAGCCTGGGGTCAACCTCGATGCCGTGCCGCCGCAGGGCCTTGCGATAGCCGGCCAGGAATAGATGGCCGAAATTGAGGTTGAGAGACGGGCGGATCGCGGCGATGCGGCGGTGGCCGCGCGCCACCAGGCGGTCGACCGCCTCGGTCCCGGCCTTCTCGAAATCGAGGTCGAGCGACGGATAGGATTTGTCGCCGGACCGGCTGCGGCCGAGCGTTGCGAACGGGAAGCCGACCCTGGTCAGGTAATCGATGCGCTCGTCCTCGCGACGCGTCCACGCCAGCATCACCGCATCGGCTCGGCGCGTCTCGACCACCCGGCGCAGGCGCTCCTGCTGGTAGTCGCCCGGCGCGCCCATCACCACGATCAAGTCGAGCCCGCTTTCGGCGAGTTTCGCCTGCAGCCCGGTCAGGAACGGAATGAAGAACGGCTCGCCATATTGCTGGTCGCCCGGGTGCGGCTGCAGCATGAAGGCGATCGAGTGGGTGGCGCCGCGCCGCAGGCTGCGGCCGGACTGGTTCGGCGAATAGTTCAGCTTTGCCGCCGCATCGAGCACGCGCTGGCGCGTATCGGCATTGACGTCGACGCGGCCGTTGAGCGCGCGCGACACGGTGCCGATCGAAATGTTCAGGTGACGCGCAAGATCGTGGATGCTGGACGCCAAAGGACGGTTCTCCCCTTTCTTGGCTATCACCGGCCGCTCTTCAGGCCAAGGTGATTTTCGCGAGCGGCCAATTGACATTCTACGCCTTCGGGTGTGTTCTCGTAAACGTTTACGGAAAAACGTTAACGGTCATGCCGTGAATGCCGTGACGATCGGTCTGGAGGGGCCGAACGGAGGAGGAGCGCTGGATGATGAATGTCGTCCTGGTCGGTTGCGGAGCGATGAGCAAGCAATGGCTCGATGCGGCGAGCCAGATCGACGGGTTGGCTATTGTCGGCCTAGTCGACCTCGACGCCGACAGGGCGAAAGCGAGGGCGCGCGAATATGAGCTTGCCGGCGCCATTGTCGGAACCAATCTTGACGCTGTGCTCGACCAGACCAAGCCCGACGCAGTGTTCGACGTCGTGGTTCCGGCGGCCCGGCGCGAGGTTGCGCTCTCCGCGTTTGCCCATCATTGCCATCTTCTGACCGAAAAGCCGCTCGCCGACAGCCCGGACAACGCGCGCGCCATCGTTGCGGCCGCCCGCCGCGCCGGACGTGTTCATGCCGTCGTGCAGAACCGCCGCTATGTCGCCAATGTCAGGCGTATAAGGCGCTTTCTCGAATCCGGCGCCATCGGCGTGCCGACCAGCATCCACGCCGACTTCTTCGTCGCGCCGCATTTCGGCGGTTTTCGCGAGGAGATGGCCCACGTCTTGCTGCTCGACATGGCGATCCACACCTTCGACGCCGCCCGCTACATGGTCGGCGGCGAGCCGGCCAGCGTCTATTGCCAGGAATGGGAGCCGGCCAATTCCTGGTACCGGCAGGGATCGTCGGCCACCGCAATCTTCGAGTTCGGCGGCGGCAAGCTGTTCACCTATGCCGGCTCCTGGTGCGCCGGCGGGTTCCGCACCAGCTGGGAGAGCACATGGCGCATCGTCGCCGAGCGCGGCAGCCTGGTCTGGGACGGCGATGACGGGCTGAAGGCAGAAGTCGTGCGGCCGGTCCGTGAAGGCCTGTTCGATCGCACCGAGCCGCTCGCCGTGCCGCCGCTCGATCCCAATGACCGCGTCGGCGGCCATCTCGGCATCATCCAGGATTTCGTGCGCGCCGTCGAAACCGGCACCGAGCCGGAGACGCACGGCGCCGACAACATCAAAAGCCTGGCCATGGTCTTCGGCGCGATCGAGAGCGCTGAAACCGGCCGCCGGGTCGCGATCGCACAGGAAAGATGATGACGCCAAACCCGCTTCTTGACATCAGGATCGGCACCATGGTGCGGGCCAATCTCGACGACCCGGCCGCCTATATCAAGGCGATCCTGCCGTTGGGCTTCGAGAGCATCCAGCCCTTCTTCTGGCAGACGCTGGGCGGCAAGGATCTTCCACGGCTGGCCGGCCAGATCCGCGAGGCGATCGGCGACGCCGACGTCGTCGTCTCTTCGCTCGGCGTCTTCGGCAATCCGCTGGAAAGCGGCGATGTCGATCGCGGCGTTCTTCACGCATGGGAAACGGCCATCGACCATGCGCATCTGTTCGGTACCTCGATGGTCAGCGGCTTCACCGGCCGCATCCGCGGCAAGCCGCTGCCCGACAGCCTGCCGCGCTTCCGCGAGGTCTGGGGACCACTGGCCCGGCGCGCCGCTGACAAAGGCGTGCGCATCGCCTTCGAAAATTGCGCGATGGACGGCAATTGGGCCAGCGGCGACTGGAACATCGCCCACAATCCGGACGCCTGGGAGCTGATGTTCAACGAATTGCCCGACGAAAATCTCGGCTTGGAATGGGAGCCCTGCCACCAGCTCGTCTATCTGATCGATCCAATCCCGCAGATCCGCAAATGGGCGCCGCGCATCTTCCATGTCCACGGCAAGGACGCGACGGTGCGTTGGGACGTGATCCGCGAGCATGGCGTGTTCGGCCGGCTGCCATTCGTGCAGATGCGCACGCCGGGCTTCGGCGACAGCGACTGGACGAGAGTGATCGGCGAATTGCGGCTGGCCGGCTACAAGGGCGCCATCGACATCGAAGGCTGGCACGACCCGGTCTATCGCGGCGACCTCGAGATTACAGGGCAGGTGCGGGCGCTGGATTACCTCAAGCAATGCCGGGGAGGTGCCAGCTACCTGCCAAATCCGGCCTGAGGATCCAGCTGGCGGGAGGGCCGGCCAGCGAAGATTGCGGCGAAAAGCCGAAGCATTCGTCGAAACCCCTCGGCTTGCGAGGGAACAAAGGGAGGATAAGTGCATGAGCATCGCTAAGAGAACGACAGTTCTGCGCTCGACCGTCGTGGCGGCGGCCACGGCGCTCGCCGCTGCAATCTCCACCTTGCCCGCGCAGGCGCTCGACGCCCAATGGTGCAAGGATGTCCGTATCCGCTTCTTTGTCGGCGGCGCCGAGGGCGACGCCTTCGGCACCATCGTCTACAATGGCGCCAAGCAGGCGGCCGCCGATCTCGGACCCAAGGTCGACTACATCTTCTCCCAGTGGGACGTCGAGAAGATGGTGCAGCAATTGCGCGAAGCCGTCGCCGTGAAGCCCAACGGCATCGCCATGATGGGTCATCCGGGCGACGCCTCGATCATGCCGCTGGCCGAACAGGCGCACAAGGACGGCATCAAGACGATGTACCAGAACGTGCCGGTGCCGAAAGTGGTGGAAGCGTTCGGCGGCGGCTATGTCGGCGCCCAGCAGGAACAGCAGGGCCGTGCGCTCGGCGCCGAGGCGCTCAAGCTGGCCGGGCTCAAGGCCGGCGACAAGGCGATCATGATCGGCCCGTTCGAGAACGAGGCCCGCGGCGCGCGCGAGCGCGGTACGGTGGCCGCACTGAAGGAGGCCGGCGTCGAGGTCATCCAGCTGTCGTCGCCGCCGAGCGGTGAGTGGGCATCCGACCCCAATCTGGCGATACCGGTGATCACCGCCGCACTGCTCAACAACCCTGATGTCAAGGCGGTCGGCTATCCCGGTGGACAGATGCTCGGCAATGTCGCCACCTACATGCAGGCGGCGGGACGCAAGCCCGGCGACATCTTCAATTTCGGCTTCGACACCAGCCCGCAGATCGTCGAGGGCTTCAAGGGCGGCTGGGTGCAACTGACGGCCGACCAGCAGCCGTTCCTGCAGGGCTATCTGCCAATCCTCAGCCTCTGCCAGCAGGTGGTGCTGGGCCTGGCGCCGATGAATGTCGACACCGGGGCCGGCTTCGTCACGCCGCAGAATTACGAAATCGTCGCCGAACTCGCCAAGCAGGCGCTGCGCTGACCTCCCAAGCCGCCGCCGGCCGGGATCGAGTCCGGCCGGCGGGACCGCCGGCGAAAGGCCGGCAAGCGTCAATCAAGCGAGGATCCGATGGCCGAACGCATCATCGAACTGCGCGACATCAGCAAGTCCTACGGTCAGGTCTATGCGCTGGGCGGGGTCAATCTCAGCGTCGACCGCGGCGAGGTGGTCGGCCTGATCGGCGACAATGGCGCCGGCAAGTCGACGCTGATCAAGATCTTGTCCGGCGTGGTCAAGCCGACCAGCGGCGAAATCCTGGTCCGTGGCAAGCCGGTGACCGGATGGAGTGCCGCGCGCTCGCGCGACGCCGGCATCGAGACCGTGTTCCAGGACCGGGCGCTGGCCGTCCAGCAGACCATCGTGCGCAATATCTTCATGGGCCGCGAACTCACCGGCTTTATGGGCTGGCTGAAGGTCGGCAAGGAGATCGAGGAGGCAAGCCGGCTGATGCGCGAGATCGGCTTCACCTCGAAAGTGTTCACGCCGCAGTCGATCGTCGGCCAGCTCTCGGGCGGCGAACGCCAGGGCGTGGCGATCGCGCGGGCCATCTACAAGAAAGCGGAGCTGATCGTTCTCGACGAGCCGACGACGGCGCTGTCGCTGACCGAGACCGCCAAGGTTTTCCATTTCGTGCGCCAGGTGCGGGCAAGCGGACGCTCGATCCTGTTCATCGGCCACAACATCCACCACGTCTTCGACATCGCCGATCGCTTCGTGGTGCTCGACCGCGGCAAAGTCGCGCTTACCGCCGATCGCAGCGAGGTCAAGTCGGCCGAAGACCTGATCAACTTCATGGAAGACGTGGCGCATCCGGGCGGTTTGCCGGGACTGCACGACGCCGGCGACGCGGAGCAGAGAGCACGATGAGCAAGACAATGGAGCCCGATCTGCACGAGCCGTCCGCCGGCATGCCCCGCCCGGGCAATTCTCGGAAAGAGTGGAGACACCCGTCCGACAATTGGCTGCGCGGGTTCATCCTCGACAACCGCGCCGCGCTCGGCACGCTTGCCGTGTTCATCGTCATGATGGCGGTGTTCATGATCGCCAACCCGGCCGTCTTCACCACCTGGTATCTCTACAGTTCCGTGCTCACCACGCTGCCGGTGGCGCTGTTCGTGGTGGTGCCGCTGGTCTTCGTCGTCACCTGCGGCGAGATCGACCTGTCGTTTCCGGCGACGATGGGCTTTGCTTCTTGGGTGTTCGCGCTGGTCGTGCAGGCCGGCTACGATCCGTTCCTCGGCATTGCCGCCGCTATCGCCACGGGCACGCTGCTCGGCTTCCTCGTCGGATCGCTGGTGGTCTATGGCGGGCTGTCGTCGCTGATTGCCACGCTCGGCATGAATTTCCTGCTGCGCGGCCTGATCCAGATCATCAACGAGGGCAAATCGACGGCGCTGACCAGCCTCGCCGACAGCTGGGCCTACAAGATCTTCTCCAGCCAGATCTACGGCATCCCGGTGCAGATCTTCTGGGCCATCGCCTTCGTCGTGCTGTCGGCGCTGCTTTATAACCGCCATCGCTTCGGCGCGCAGGTGAGGGTGGTCGGCGACAATCCCGACAGCGCCCAGCAGATGGGCATCGACGTCAAGCGGGTGCGGGTGAAAGTGTTCGTCTTCGTCGGCATCGGCGCTGCGATCGCCGGCACGTTTTCGGTGATGATCAATTTCACCTGGTGGCCGACGGCCGGCGACGGCTATCTGCTGCCGGTACTGGCATCGGTGTTCGTCGGCGGCACGCCAACCTGGGGCGGCATCGGCACGGTGGTCGGCGGTGCGATCGGTGCGGTCACGGTGTCGTTCATCCAGACCGGTGTCGTCGCGGCCGGCCTGAGCGGCTTCTATGTGCAGTTCTTCAACGGGCTGATCATCATCCTGTCGCTGCTCGGCCACAAATGGAACCAGGCGCGATATCGGTGAGGGCAGGGCGGACGTTCACACCCCGGTGACAAACCCGTCCAGCACGCGTTTCTGGCCGGCCTTGTCGAAATCGATGGTCAGCTTGTTGCCGTCGATCGCCGCAATGTTGCCGTTGCCGAATTTCTGATGGAAGACGCGGTCGCCGACATTGAAGGCCGAGGGTGTGTCGGCGACGGATTTGGCGACCAGTTCGCCATCGATGGTGCGGCCTTTGATTGAGGTGCGGCCGGCGCCATAGCCGGAGTCGGTCTCTCCATAGCCGATGCGCTCGACCTGGTGGCCGGAGCGTGTGCCCCAATTGCGGTCCGTCGCCTCGGTGCGATTGGCTTGAACGCGCTGCCAGCCGGGCGTCGCATAGCTGTTGGAGAAGCTACCCGATTTTTCCTCGCCGACATTGTCGAAGCGCGAGGCGCCATAAGGATTCTGCCTTCCTGCTCCTTGGCCGCCCCGTCCGGAGGCGAACGAGCCGCCGCCGTAGGCATTGCCGTAACCGCCGTAGCTGTTGCCGCTCTCGGCGACTTCGACATGGGCTTCCGGCAGTTCGTCGAGGAAGCGCGACGGGATAGTCGATTGCCACAGGCCGTGGATGCGGCGGTTGGAGACGAACCACAAATGCAGGTTCCTCTTGGCGCGGGTCAGGCCGACATAGGCCAGCCGCCGTTCTTCTTCCAACCCCGAGCGGCCACCCTCGTCGAGCGCGCGCTGGTGCGGGAACAGGCCTTCCTCCCAGCCAGGGAGAAAAACGGTCTCGAATTCGAGGCCCTTGGCTGAATGCAGCGTCATGATGTTGACGGCATCGAGCTCGGCGTTCTGCTCGGCGTCCATGACGAGTGCGACATGTTCGAGGAAGGAGCGCAGCGATTCGTACTCCTCCATGGAGCGGATCAATTCTTTGAGGTTTTCCAGCCGGCCGGGGGCTTCCACCGAGCGGTCGTTCTTCCACATGTCGGTGTAGCCGCTCTCCTCCAGGATGGTCTCGGCAAGCTCGGTGTGCGGCGTGGTCTCCAGTGCCTTCTGCCAGCGCTCGAAATTGGCGGCGACCTCGCGCAACGCTGCGCGCGGCTTAGGCTTCAACTCGTCGCTCTCGGCGAGTTTTTCCGCAGCCTCCAGCATCGGGATGCGCAGCGCCCTGGCGGTGTCGTGGATCTGGCGTATGGTGGCTTCGCCCAACCCGCGCTTCGGCACGTTGACGATGCGCTCGAAGGCGAGGTCGTCGGCGCCCTGGGCGACGACGCGGAAAAAGGCCAGCGCATCGCGGATTTCGAGGCGCTCGTAGAAGCGCGGGCCGCCGATGACGCGGTAGTTGAGACCGAGCGTGACGAACCGGTCCTCGAACTCGCGCATCTGGAAGGACGCGCGGACAAGAATGGCCATGTCGTTGAGATTGTGCTTCTGCCGCTGGTAGGCTTCGATGGTTTCGCCAACGGCACGGGCCTCCTCCTCGGAATCCCAGGCGGCATGGACATGCACTTTCTCGTCGTCCTCTGCGACTTTTTCGGTGAACAGCGTCTTGCCGAAGCGGCCTTCATTGTGGGCGATGAGATGGGAGGCGGTGCCGAGGATGTGCGCGGTGGAGCGGTAGTTGCGCTCCAGCCGGATGATCGTGGCGCCGGGGAAATCCTTGTCGAAGCGCAGGATGTTGTCCACCTCGGCGCCGCGCCAGCCATAGATCGACTGGTCGTCGTCGCCGACGCAGCAGATGTTGACTTTGTTTTCGCTCACGGGCTGTTCCGCGCCTGCCGGCGCGAGCCCTCCGCGGGGGCCTCGCAACGGCTCGGACGCCCGGTCGGGCTTGCGGCCCGCGGCCGGCATATCCCAGTCATAAGCGGTGTTTAGCTTGGCCTCGCTACTTTCGTCCGAAGGATCATCCTTTGGCGCTGCAGGTTTGTAGCTGCCAGCCTCTGTTCTATCAGGAACTCCAGATCGGCCGGGGTTTGGGACAAGGCCGCCCGGAGAGCCACGTCTTGGTGGTTGCGACCCGCCCGGCCGCTGCGCCAGCAGCCGCAGCCACATGTATTGGGCGGTGTTGGTGTCCTGATACTCGTCGACGAGGATGTATTTGAAGCGCTTGTGGTACTCCTTCAGCACGTCCGGATTGTCGCGGAAGATGCGGATCGGATGGCACAGGAGATCGCCGAAGTCGCAGGCGTTCAGCGTCTTCAGCCGCTCCTGATAGGCCTTGTAGAGCTCGCGGCCCTTGCCGTTGGCGAAGGCGCGGGCGTCGCCCTCGGCAATGTCGGCGGGGCCAAGACCTTTGTTCTTCCAGCCGTCGATCATCTGGGCGAACTGCTTGGCCGGCCAGCGCTTGTCGTCCAGCCCCTCGGCCTGGATGAGCTGCTTGATCAGGCGCACGACGTCGTCGGTGTCGAGAATGGTGAAGTCGGATTTGAGCCCGGCAAGTTCGGCGTGTCTGCGAAGCAGCTTTACTCCGATCGAGTGGAAGGTGCCGAGCCACGGCATGCCCTCTATCTGATGGCCGACCAGCAGGCCAATCCGCTGTTTCATTTCGCGCGCCGCCTTGTTGGTAAAGGTGACGGCGAGGATCTGCCAAGGCTCGGCCCTCTTGGTCTCAAGGATGTGAGCGATGCGGGTGGTCAAGACGCGCGTCTTGCCGGTGCCGGCGCCGGCCAGCACCAGAACCGGGCCTTCGGTGGTTTCCACCGCCAGCCGCTGCTCGGGGTTGAGCCCGTTCAGATAGTCGGGCGCGTTGGTGTGGCCGCTGCGGGCAGCCATGGCGCGCGCGGCAATGCCGGACGGGGCCGTGGGCCGCGCGTTCGGTTCGTCAAAAAAAGGCATGTCTTCCGAAAAGCCGGACATTGCCCCCGAATGTAGTGATTCGGCAGCGAAAGGCCAGAAGTGTCTCCGTTTTGTTCTCGATCCAGGTGGGGGAGTTGCAAATCCCGATGGCACGCCAGCCATAGCGCCGGCCTGCTCGACAGGCACGGCGGGTCGGAGGATGCAGGACGCAGGTGCGCGGTTGCCCATGGGCGCGCCGCGGAGCGCACCGGTCGGAAAGAGTATCATCCTGGACCAGCCGCCGGTCTGGCGGACCTGCGCTTGCGTCAGCAGCGCCTCACTGATCCGTGACTGGACCGTGCGGGCTTCTACCCTATCTTGCGCGGCGGACATGTTCCCGAAGCCGAGGAGAGCGCCATGACAAAGCCGAGCCCTGCCGGCCCAGCCGTCACGAGACCCGCCATTACCCAGGCGATGATTGACGCCTATGACGAATACACGCATCTGACGCTCGACCGGCGGCGCTTCATGGAAAAGTTGACCAGGCTTGCCGGATCAGGTGCGGCGGCGGCCGCAATTGCGCCGCTGCTGGCGGCGAATTCGGCACGGGCGGCGATCGTTGCCGAGGATGATTCCCGCGTGACGGGCGAGGACATCAGCTATCCCGGCAGCGGCGGCGAGATGAAGGGCTATCTGGTCAAGCCGGCCGGCCAGTCCGGCAAGCTCGGGACTGTCATCGTCGTGCATGAGAACAGGGGGCTCAATCCGCATATACGCGACGTGGCGCGGCGCGTGGCGCTGCAAGGCTTCGTGGCGCTGGCCCCGGACTTCCTGTCGCCGCTCGGTGGTACGCCAGCCGACGAAGACAAGGCGCGTGACCAGTTCTCCAAGCTCGATCCGGCGCAGACCGTCGCCAATGCGGTCGCAACAGTCGCTTTCCTCAAAGAACACGCGGATGGCGACGGCAAGGTCGGCGCGGTCGGCTTCTGCTGGGGCGGCGGCACGGTGAACACGCTGGCGGCCAACACGCCGGATCTGGCTGCCGCTGTCGCCTATTACGGCATGCAGCCGAAGGCCGAGGATGTGCCGAAGATCAGGGCGGCGCTGCTGCTGCATTATGCCGGGCTCGACACCCGCATCAATGCCGGTATCGACGCCTTCAAGAAGGAACTCGATGCCGCCAAGGTCGAGTACACGGTCTATGTCTATGAAGGCGCCAATCATGCCTTCAGCAATGACACGTCCGCGGCCCGCTACGACAAGAACGCGGCGGACCTCGCCTGGGGCCGGACGATCGCCTTTCTGAGGGAGAAGCTTGCCTGATCAGGCATCTGCCGGTTTGTGAAAAGCGACCCCGGCCACCACCAGCGCAATGCCGATGCAATCGATAGGGCTGGGTATCTGGCGGAGCACAATGACGCCGATCAGCGTGGCGGTGACCGGCAGCAACGACAGCATCAGCGCGAAGCTCGAGCGCGGCAGCCGCGACATGGCAAGCTGGTCGCAGATATAGGGGATGACCGACGAGCAGATGCCGACGCCGATGGCGGCGATGAGCAGTGGCGGCGCCGAGAAAGCCGGCAGCGCATCGGTGAAGCCGATCGGCAGCACGATGAGGAAGGCGACCGCCATGGCGGCACCCAGGCCGGCGATGCCGTCGCCAGCGCCGGCGGCGGCGACGCGATGGCCAAGCACGATGTAGCCAACGAACAGCGCGCCGTTGAGGAAGGCCCAGAACAGGCCGATCGGGTCGCTTGACCATTTGACGTCGATCAGCAGCAAGGTGCCGATGACGGCGACGGCAAGGGCTGCGACATTGCGCGGGCTTCTGACGCCGACAAGCGCGACGCCGATGGTGCCGACGAATTCGATCGCCGCGACCAGCGAGATCGGCAAGCGTTGCAGCGCCAGGTAGAAGGAGCAATTCATTATGCCCAGGCAGGCACCAAAGGCGAGAAGCAGCAGTCTTGTCGGGCGGTCGGCGCGGGCGAAGACCGTCCATGGCCGGGTCAGCGGCGTAAAGACCAGGGCGGCCGTGACGATGCGCAGCCAGGCCATGCCGAGCACGCCGACATGCGGGAAAAGCAGCACGGCGAAAGCCGGCCCGAGATAGTGGAACACGGCGCTGACCCCGAACCAGACATGCGGCGGCAGCGAGGTTGCCAGGCTTATAAAGGCTCGGCCGGTGAGGGCAGGGCGTGCGACGGAGACTTGCGCTGGATCATCCATGTGATCATTATCGCAGGCGATCTTTCCAGTTTATATGGATAATGCTCGGCCAACGAGATCGCGGGTTATCCAAAACCAAGGAGTTTTTCCTGAAACGCCTTCGAAACGAAAATGCCGATCTGGATGCGGCCGATCTGAAAATCCTTCGCCTGCTGGAAAAGGATGCGCGCACCAGCACCGCCGAACTGGCGCGTTCCGTCGGCCTATCGGCGCCGAGCGTGGCCGAGCGCATCCGGCGGCTGCAGGAGAGCGGCGTCATCGAGGCCTATACGGTGCGGATCAACCCGGCCGCGCTCGGCATGAAGCTGTCGGCATGGCTGCGGATCAGGCCGGTGCCCGGGCAACTGGCTGTGGTCGCCGAGATCATCCGCGATCTGCCGGAAATCGCGCAATGCGACCGGGTGACCGGCGAGGACTGTTTCGTCGCGCTGGCGCATGTCGGCTCGGTGGCCGAGCTCGAACGGGTGATCGACCGGATCATTCCGTTTGCGATGACCAACACCGCGATCATCCAGTCGTCACCAGTGGTGGCGCGCTCACCGCTGGGGGCAGTGAAGCACCAGCCCTGATGTTCGAGGTGAAGTGGTCGCTCGTCAGCGCATCATCAGCTTAACTAGCAACGTCGCGCCGCCCCTCATCGCCCTGCCGGGCACTTCTCCCCGTATAGTGACGGGGAGAAGGACGCCTTTGCGGCGGATTTCGTTAATCTCCAGCGTTGCAGAGCAAGCGCCAAGGCTGCGGCAAGCTCCCTTCTCCCGTCCTATACGGGGAGAAGGTGGCGGCAGCCGGATGAGGGGCGGCGCAAACGCCCCAGAAAAATGCAACCGAACGACGAGCCTATTTCTTCCCGCACCGATCAGGCGTGGCCGCGTTTCAAGCGCGCTTGCTTCAGGATGGCGCGCCAGCGGATCATGGCGAAAGGGATCGGCTCGTTGTTGTTGGCGATGTGAAAGATCTCGTTGTTGAGGTTCTTCAGCGAGCGCCAGAAATCATAGTCGGTGATGCGTGGGTCGGCCGCCAGCCTTTCCGCCTCGACCTTGATGTCGGTTTTCATGCACGTTCCCCGAACCGCCGCCCCCCCGTATCAACCCGATGCGGAGGGTTTTCCAACGCCGCGCTGAGTCGTTCAACGCCTCAATTCGACTTTGTTCACGTTAAAACCTTGGTAAGGTTAACGGCCGTCGGACTGCGGTTCAAGCGTCTTGCGACGAATACCGATCGAACGGCCGGCGCGCTCAGGCATCGGCAGCGCCGCATGGGCGGCGCGCATGGTTTCTACCTTGGCCAGGACATCGGCCGGGAAGGGCGCCACTTTCGGCCCGGACATGTCGACATGGAGCGACAGCGACTCGGACGTGGCGGCGAGCCAGCCGTCCACATGGCGGATTTCCTGGTAGGCCCTGAGCCGCTTGTCGTCATGGTCGAGGAGCTGGAAGGAGACATTGACCTTGTGGTCGAGATGCAACTCCCTGATATAGCAGACATGGACTTCCGCCGTGTAGATGGTCAGCCGCCGCTGCTTCACGTAGTCCAGCCCCATCCCCATCATTTCGAACGCTTCGTCGGAGCAGCGGTCGAACAGCACGTTGTAGTAAGCCATGTTGAGATGGCCGTTGTAGTCGATCCAGCCCTTCTCGATGTCCATGACGCGAGAGACGAAAGGGGCTGGGATCGGCATAGAGAACTTCCTTTTCATAGTCGCTGGACAGGACGCAGTTGATGAGACTACGCATCCATAAATACATAACAAGGATGGACGCTGGTCCATTCGCGGAGGAATCGATGGCTCTGAGCGACCTCAATCCGGTCGAGCGCAACGAAGAAGGGATAGCCGCTGTGCTCGGCATCCTCAAGCAGCGGCTCGGCGAGAGATTCCAGACCGGCGAGGCGATCCGCGCCCAGCACGCGCATACCACCACTTACATTCCGACCCAGGCGCCGGATGGCGTGGCGTTTCCGGAGACGACGGCGGAGGTGCAGGAGATCGTGTCGGCCTGCGCCGCGCACCGCGTACCGGTGATCGCCTTCGGCGTCGGCTCATCGCTGGAAGGCCACACCAACGCGCCGGGCGGCGGCATCTCTGTCGATACGTCGCGGATGAACCGCATCCTCGCGGTCAACCCGCAGGATCTCGACTGCACGGTCGAGCCCGGCGTGACGCGCGAGGATCTCAACCGGCACTTGCGCGACACCGGCCTGTTCTTTCCGATCGATCCGGGCGCCAATGCATCGCTCGGCGGCATGGCGGCGACGCGGGCGTCGGGCACCAATGCGGTGCGCTACGGCACGATGCGCGAGAATGTGTTGTCGCTGACGGCAGTGATGGCCGACGGCGAGACGGTGACGACCGGCAAGCGTGCAAAAAAGAGCTCTGCCGGCTACGATCTGACGCGGCTGCTGATCGGCTCGGAAGGTACGCTTGGCATCATCACCCAGCTGACCCTGAAGCTGCAGGGCATTCCGCAGGCGATTTCCGGCGGCGTCTGCCCGTTTCCCAGCGTCGAGGCGGCCTGCAATGCGGTGATTGCGACAATCCAGATGGGCATTCCGGTGGCGCGCATCGAACTGGTCAATGCGCTGCAGATGCGGGCGATGAAGGGCTATTCGAAACTCGACTACCCGGAAAGCCCATGCCTGTTCGTCGAATTCCACGGCAGTGATGCCGGCGTTGCCGAGCAGGCCGAGACTTTCGGCATGATCGCCGAAGAATATGGCGGCGGACCATTCCTGTGGACCAGCGTCGCCGAGGAACGGACGAAGCTGTGGAAGGCCAGGCACGACGCCTATTGGTCGTCGCTGACGCTGCGGCCCGGCGCCAAGGGGCTGTCGACCGACGTCTGCGTGCCGATCTCGCGCTTTGCCGAATGCGTCACGCAAACCGAGGCCGATATCGCCGAGATGGGGTTGATCGCGCCGATCGTCGGCCATGCCGGCGACGGCAATTTCCATGTGCTGGTGCTGATGGACGTGGACGATCCGAAGGAAATCGCCGCAACGGAAGAGTTCGTCGCGCGGCTGAATATGCGGGCGATCGGCATGGACGGAACCTGCACCGGCGAGCACGGCATCGGACAAGGCAAGGTCGGCTTCCTGCGCCATGAACTCGGCCACAGCGTCGACATCATGCGCACGATCAAGCAGGCGCTCGATCCGCTGAATATTATGAACCCTGGGAAGATACTGCCCGCCGACTAGAGCTTTTTGCTCTTGGGGCGATCGATTTGCCTCTTTATCGACACGCGGATGCGGATAGAGTGCGGCTGATTTTTCAATCAACTGCTCGGAGCTCATGCTCGCACGCCTGTTCGTGATCTTCGGTGGCTTTTTCGTGCTGGTGCTGTGTGCGGCGCTGGTGGTGCCGTATTTTATCGACTGGACGGGCTACCGTGCCGATTTCGAGCGCGAGGCAAGCGCCATTCTGGGCCGCAAGGTAACCGTTCAGGGCGATGCGACGGCGAAATTGCTGCCGTTTCCGTCGGTGACCTTCTCGAACGTCACTGTTGCCGGCGGCCCCGGCGGCCAGCCGGCAATGACCGTCGAGACCTTTTCGATGGATGCGGAACTGGCGCCCTTCCTGAGCGGGGAAGTTCTGATCTTCGACATGCGGCTGGTGCGGCCGAAGGCGACGATCGACATTGCCGCCGACGGCACGGTCGACTGGGCGATACGCCCGTCGTCGCCCTTCGATCCCAGCCAGATCTCGATCGAGAAGCTGACGGTGACAGACGGAGAGATCGCGCTGCGCCATGCCGCCGGCGGGCGCAGCCATCTCCTTTCCGAGATCAATTCGACGATCTCTGCCAAATCGCTGGCCGGACCTTGGCGGATGGATGGTTCGCTGCGGCTCGACGGTCTGCGCAGCATGGTCGTCGCCTCCACCAGCAAGGCCGGTAGCGACGGGCAGATGCGGCTCAGGCTCAAGGCCGATCCGGACGCCTATCCGCTGGTCATCGAAGCCGACGGCAATGCCGGCATCGTCAACGGCGCCGCAATCTATTCGGGCCAGTTCAAGGTCGCAAGTTCCGACAAGAATGGTGCCGACAAGAATTCGGCGCAGCTTCAAGGCACCGACGGTGAGATGATGGAGGCCAGCGCAGGCAAGCCGGAGCCGGGGTTCAGGCTGAACGGCAAGTTTTCGCTCGACCACCAGAAACTTGGGGTCGACGAATTCCGCTTCGAGACCGGGCCGCTCGACAATCCATACACGGCCGAAGGCAAGGCTGCCGTCGAGCTTGGGCCGAACCCAAGCTTTTCGATCGAGGCCGATGGCGCTCAGGTACAGTTCGATGAAGCCGTCGGCGCCGCGGCCGGCGCCGGACTGACGCTGTCGGCGCGTGTCGCGGCGCTGGAGCAGACTCTGCTCGAGCTGCCCAAGCCGACCATACCGGGCACAGTCGAGGTGAAGCTGCCGGCGGTGGTGGCCGGCGACACGACGGTTCGCGACGTACGCCTTTCCGCTGAGCCGGCCGATGCTGGCTGGTCAGTGAAGTCGCTGGCCGCGACACTGCCCGGCCGTGCCAGGCTGGAAGCAAATGGCATGCTCAGCGTCGAGGATCATTTCGGCTTCACCGGTTCGCTGCTTCTGGCGGTGGCGCAGCCTTCCGGCTTTGCCGCCTGGCTTTCGAGGGATGTCGACGAAGCGATCCGCCGGCTGCCGGCCGCCGGCTTCAAGGCCAAGGTCGACCTGACCGGAAAGCGCCAGGCCTTCAGCGACCTCGAACTCGTTCTTGGCAAGGCGAAATTTTCCGGTCGCATCGATTCCAGCCAGCCCGACGACGCCAGGCCGTCGGTGCTGATGCGGCTCGAAGGTGGCGAACTCGATGTCGACGGCCTCGCCGCCTTCGCCTCGATCTTCATCAGCGACAAGGGGGCCAACCGTTTTTCCGACCGCGACCTCGATTTCCAGATCAAGGCCGGACCGGTCAGTGCCGGCGGGCTGACCGCCGATACGGTCGATACGGCGCTCAGGCTGCGCCACGGGCTGCTCGAAATCGACCGGCTCTCGGTTGGCGGGCTTGCCGGCGCCTCGATCAGCGCCACCGGCCGGATCAAGGATTTCCCGGTGAGCCCGACCGGCAAGCTCGATGCCTCCGTAGTCGCCGTCGACCTCAAGCCGTTGGTCGATGTCGCGGCGCAGCACTATCCTGATAATGCCGTGCTGAAGGGGTTGGCGGGGCGTGCGGCGGCCTATCCCGAGCTGTTCCAGGATGCGCGCGTCGATCTGGTGACGAGTGCCGCCGCCAACGGCGATGGCACGACAGGCCTGGCAGTCAGCGCGCAAGGCAGGGCCGGCGGTTCGGCGTTTTCGGCGTCGCTGTCCGGCAAAGGGATGGCCGACCGGCTTCTCGAGGCGCCGGTGTCGCTAACCTTCAACGCCAGGAACACCGACGCCACCGCACTTCTGGCGCTTTACGGCCTGCCGGCGCTGCCACTCGGCATGCTTGGCGAGGCGACTACCGATGTCTCGGCAAAAGGCACGCTTGGCGGCGGCATGGCGACGAGCTTCAACCTCATCGGCAACGACTTCAAGGCCGGTTTCGACGGGACGATCGCGGGCACGCCACAAGGCCCCACCGCCAAGGGCAAGGTCAGTCTGGAAGCCGCCGACATCGAGCCGTGGCTGATGACGACAGGCGTCGGCTTGCCGGGCATGGGGACAGGCATGTCGACGTGGCTTGCGGCCGACGCCGATTTCGGCAACGGCCTTCTGGTGCTATCCGGCCTCAGCGGCGCCATCAACGAGGCGGCAGTTTCCGGTGACGTCAATTTCGACGTCAAGGACGGGCTGCCGCATCTTGCCGGCGCGCTGGTGCTCGATGAGCTGGATCTCGACCCGATGGCGGTGGCACTGTTTGGCGACCAGGCCTTTCTGGGCGCGGGCAGGGCTTGGCCGACCGCCCCGTTCAGCCAGAAGTCCAGCCTGCCGTTCACCGCCGAGCTCGACTTGACCACGGCGTCGCTGGTCGCCGGCCCGCTGGCCACGGCCTATGACGCGGCGCTTTCGCTAAAGCTCGACCAGGAAGGCATCCGCGTTTCGGACCTCAAGGCAAAGTTCGCCGGCGGTGCGCTTTCCGGACTGTTCGAGTTGAAGAACACTGACGGCACCGGGCTTTTCTCCGGGCAGATGAAACTTGCCGGCGCCGATCTGGTCACGGTGCTGCCACAGGCCGGCATCAGCGGAAGCGGCGATTTCTCGGCGGCGCTCTCGACCAGCGGCAAATCGGTCGATGCGATGGTTGCGGCGCTGTCCGGTTCCGGCACGGCGGCGCTAAAGGGCTTGACCATTGCCGGCGTCAATCCCGAGGCCTTTGGCGCCTTCATCGCCAAGGCCGACGCGATCGGGCGCGATATCGATGCGGCAAAGACTGCCCGCTTCGCGCCGCAGATCGCCGCGGACGGCAGTTTTCCGGCTGGGGATATCGACATCGCCTTCACAATCGCCGGTGGCACGCTGAGGGCACCGCCGGTCAATCTTGAAAATCCGGCGGCGAAGCTGTCCGCCGACATCACGGCGGACCTGAACGCCAGCACGGTCGCCGCCAGCGGTTCGATCACTTATCGGCCCGGCGACGAAGCGCTGGTCGGCTCCGATCCGACTGTGAATTTCAGCGTCGACGGGCCGTTCGGCGCCGCGAAGCGGCAATTCGACAGTGAGCCGCTGGCGCAGTTCCTGACCCAGCGCGCGCTGGAAAAGGAACAGCAGCGGGTCGAGGCCATGCAGGCGGCACTGCTTGAAAAACAGCGGCTGCGGCGCGAGGTGCGTTACTACGCGGCCCTGCAAGCCGAGCGTGAGAGGGCAGCCGAAGAATTGCGCAAGCAGCAGGAGGCGGCGCGGCTGCAAGCCGAGGCAGATGCCAGGGCAAAGGCTGAAGCCGAGGCAAAGGCTCGAGCCGAAGCGGAGGCGAAGGCCAGGGCCGAGGCGCAGGCGCGGGCTGAAGCCGAGGCCAGAGCCAAGGCGGATGCACAGGCGAAGGCTGAAGCGGAGGCCAGAGCCAAGGCGGATGCACAGGCGAAGGCTGAAGCGGAGGTCAAAGCCAAGGCGGATGCTGAGGCCAAGGCCAAGGCGGATGCCGAAACGAGAGCCAGGGCGGCGCAACAAGCGGCGGACGAGGTGGCGAAGGCCGAAGAGCAGCGACGCCGGAAGGCGGAAGAGGCGATGCGGATCGCTGCGGAACTAAAGGCAAAGCTCGACGCAGAGCGCAGGGCCGCCGCTGAGCAGGCGCAGAAAATCGAGCGCGCGCCTCAGCCGCCGGCCAATGACAACCCGCCGCCAGCAGAATCCGCGCCAAAACCCCAGCTCGAACCTTCGTCGATCGACAACCTGCTGAAGTCGCTGGGCGGCGGATAGCTCCACCTAGACTGGTTTCATCTTTCGCTTCGCCCAATCCAAGACGTAGAGCCTGAGCGCCGAGGACAGGTTGGCATCGCGTGGCCGGGCCTCGTCGATTTCGGAGACGAGGGCGGCGAGCGTCAGTTTGCGCGCGGCCGCGATGGCGACGAGGTCGTCGAAAAACGGCTTTTCGAGCGAATAGCTGGTGCGATGGCCGCGAATGGTCACCGAGCGTTTCTCGACCGGGCTCACCGGACGTGACTCATTTCACTTCAAGCATCGGATTTATCCGAAAACCGCGGCGCACTTTTCGGTCCGATACCCGGGGAATCCGGATCGCCCGAGGCTTCGCGGCGATGGCCGGCGACAAACTTTTCTGCCTTGTCGGCGATCAGACGGTCACGCTCCCGGTCGGCCTTGGAACGGCCGTGCAGCGTCCGGTTCTGTTCGGCCAGGCGCCCCTTCTCGGCTCGTGCCTTCTGCTTGCGGGCCTGGCGGAGATTGACGATGTCGGCCATGTCGCGCGGCCCGTCGGATCACTTCTTGCGGAAGGCGTCGAGCGACACCACTTCGGCGCCTTTTGCGGCGTCGGCCGCGGCAGGCTTCTTTTCAGCCTCTGCGGTCTTCTTCTTCTCAGGCTTTTTCTCGGCAACGACGGCCAGCGGTTCGGAAGCGGGCTGGCCGCCCAGTTCCTCTTCTGCCGAGGTCTCCGTCTTCACGTCGAACTCGAGCTCGAAATTGACGGACGGGTCGTAAAAGCCGCGCACGGCCGAGAACGGGATTTCCAGCTTTTCCGGCACGTCGGAGAAAGACAGCCCGACTTCGAAGCCGGTGTCGGTCACCTTCAGGTCCCAATACTGGAACTGGATGACGATGGTCATCTGTTCGGGATAGCGCTCGCGCAAGCGGGAAGATACGCGCACGCCCGGGGCGCCGGTCAGGAAAGTGATGAAGAAATGATGGTTGCCGGGAAGGCCGGTGCGCGCGACCTCGGCCAGGACCTTGCGCATGACGCCGCGCAATGCCTCCTGGGCCAGAATGTCGTAGCGGATGTGGTCGTCGGCCATGTGGCTGTCGGGTTCCGTTGAATCGTCCGCATAGCTGTAATCAAGCTTGAGCGCGGCGTAAACCGGATATAGACGCCGGCAGCGCAGATGCGAGAGGGCATGCCTCAGAATTGATCGCTCAGGCGCCAGCGAGCGCGCTGTGCTTTTGCGCGTCGGCCGCCGGCTGCCGCTTGCCGAAGGCGCGCAGGAAGGTGCGCACGCCATGTGTCGCCGATTGCAGCACCTCGTCATCGGTCGGCGTGCCGCCAAGCATGAAGGTGGTCTGCAATTCGGCATTGGCCAGGGCGAGGAACTGGCGCGCCGCGACATCGGGGTCCTCGATGTCGAGGAACCCGGCATGGGCGAGGCGGGCGAAACGGGCGGCGATCGCCGGCCATGTCCTGCCCGGCCCCTGTTCGCGCCATTCGGCAAAGAGCTCGGGATAGCGCTCGCCCTCGGTCTGGATCAGCTTGCGCAGGAATTTTCCGTCGCGGTTGCAGATACAGTTGCGGTTCATGCGCACAGCAAAAGCGATCAGATCGGCCTCGAGATCCTTCGGCTGGTCCGGAAAGGTGGAAATGGTGGCGAAGATGCCGGCATTGCAGCGCTCGGTGAGGTCGCGGACGATGGCGACGAAGAGTTTCTCCTTGTCGCCATGGTGGTTGTAGATCGTCTGGCGCGAAACGCCGGCCTCGGCGGCAATCATGTCGATATTGGCGCCGGCGAAGCTTTCGCGGCAGAACACCTCGCCGGCGGCGTCCATGATGGAGGCGCGCTTGGCCTCATGGCCGCGTGGCGGGATGCTGTCAGGAGAAACGTCGTGCTTCATGAAAAACTATATAGAGGTGATTGACGGATTAGACAAGAGTGTCTAAATTTATGGACTTAGCTAAAAGGAATTTCCCTCCGCAGGAAGTCGGAATTTCACGGCATGGAACGTCCTAGGATTATGCGCCGGTCGGCGGCCAATCAGATTTGAAAGAAGCCTGCTATCATGAGTCCCCGATTCCTCCGCATCGCGTTCGTGCTCGGCCTGTTGACCGCCATTGGTCCGTTTGCCATCGACATGTATCTTCCGGCGCTGCCTTCGATCGGCGCGGATCTGCAGGCCAGCACCGCTGCCGTGCAGATGAGTTTGCTGATCTTCTTCCTGTCCATGGGGTTTGGCCAGATCGTCGTCGGACCGATCTCCGACATGGTCGGACGCAAGCTGCCGCTCTATGGCGGCCTCGCACTGTTCATGGTCGGCGGCATCGGCTCGGCGCTCGCTCCCTCGATCGAATGGCTGATTGCCTTCCGTTTCCTGCAAGGGCTCGGCGCCAGCGCAGGCATGGCGGTGCCGCGCGCCATCGTGCGTGACCTGCACACCGGCACCGACGCTGCCAAGCTGATGTCGCTCTTGATGCTGGTGTTTTCGGTGTCGCCGATCCTGGCGCCGCTGACCGGTAGCGTCATCATCGAGAATTTCGGTTGGCGTGCCGTGTTCTGGACGGTAACGGGTGGGGCGGTGCTTGCCACCATCCTGCTGGCGACCTCGCTCAAGGAGACGCGGCCGGTCGAGGCGCGTGCAGGCAGTTCGTTCGGCACCGCGCTCACGGCCTATCGCTTCCTGATGGGCGACCGCAACTTCCTTGGCCTGGCGTCAATCGGCGGCTTCGGGATCGCGAGCTTCTTCGTCTATCTGTCGAGCTCGTCCTTCATCCTGATCGACCATTACGGGCTGTCGCCGTCGGTCTACAGCGTGTTCTTCTCGATCAACGCGGTCGCCTTCATCGGCATGTCGCAGTTGACGGGGGTGCTGTCCGAACGGTTCGGGCTAAGGCCCGTGGTGCGGGTCGCGGTGGTTGGCTATGCGACGACGATGGTGGTGCTGTTCGCGGTGATGGCGTCCGGCGTCGACCGGCTCGACGTGATGGCGGTGCTGCTGTTCGTCGGCTACGGATTCCTCGGCCTGGTGATCCCGACGACTTCGGTGCTGGCAATGGAGGAGCATGGCGCAATCGCCGGCACGGCCTCGGCGCTGATGGGCACGCTGCACTTCGCGATCGGTGCGGTCGCCATGGGCATCGCCGGCGTGTTCTTCGACGGCACGCCGCTGCCGATGGTGGCCGGCATCACGCTTTGCGCGGTGATCTCGTTCGTGATGGCCAAGGTGACGCTCGGCCGTGGGCGGGAGGTTATCGAAGCGCCTGCGGAGTAGATGCTTTCCAGCGAGAGCATGAAAAGGCCGGGTCAGTCCCGGCCTTTTTCACGTCTGGGCTCAAGCTGCAAGCCTGCCTTGGCGAAGATAAATCGCAGTCGCGCCTCGACCGGCGTCAAGGGCAACAGGACCAGTTCATAGCCCAATTCCGTGTAGATGCTGGCCAGCGCGCGATCGGTGCGTTCGGCCTCGTCGAGGGTCTGCTTTCACTCGCTATCCTGCCCGAAAAATCGCCGGCCATGGCGGTGCGGTGAAGACAAGACTGGCGTAGCGGAAGCGTTCGGCGGCATTCCTGACGTGGTCGGGCACCGGCAGGCCAGTGAGGCGTAGATAACCAAGAGTGTCCGGCACGCCGCGATCGAAGAAGACGGGCCGTTCTGTTCGAGGGCGGCTCGATAGGAGCGCAGCTCCCAGGACAGCAAGACAGCGTCGCGATGGGGCATAGCGCAAGAAGCGCGGCCAGCAAGCCTGCTGCCGTCATCGTGTCGAAGGGGGAGAAGTGGCATCGAAGGGGAGAAGTGGAGGTTTCCACTGAAAGCGCAAATTGTGTCGGCGATTCAAGGGGATGCGTTTTCCAGTGAAAACCCGGAAAGCCATGAACAGGCACGGAACAAAACAGCAAGCTGTAAAACCTCTTGGGGCGTCAAATGACCGCTCCACTTCTTCCATCTGACCACGCTAGCGCCGTCGCCTGGCTGCGTGAAAACTGGACGACCGCTGAACGGCCGCTGATCCCGGCGATCCGCCGGCGCTTTGACGTCGGCCCGATCGAGGCTGTCCAAATCCTGCGCGAGGCGAGCCCGCATCGCAAGGAGCGCTCGCCGTGATGATCTCCCAACGAAAACGCCGGGCCTCGATGTCAGTCGAGAATGCGGCGGATCAGGAAGTGAATGCGCAGAATGCTTCTCCGGTGAAAACTGAGAAAGCAAGTAAGGCCCGGCTAGACTGGATCGATGCCATCGCACTCGACAAGCGGGTGTCCGCTCACGCGTTTCGCCTCGCGCATGTGTTGCAGTCCCGCTTCTACAACGAGAAAACCGGCTACGCCTGGCCGGCCCAGAAGACCCTCGCCAAGCTACTTGACACGAATGAGCGGCAGGCCCGCTACTGGATCTCCGAGCTCGCGAAAGCCGGGCTCCTCGACGTGAAACGTGGTGGCAATGGTCAGTCAAACCGGTATCGGCTGACCGGCAGTCCGACTGCCGGTCAGGGTACAGAGCAGACCGGCAGTGAGAATCAATCAGACCGGCAGTCCGACTACAGCCAGACCGGCAGTCCGACTGCCGCCGACTCTCGCTTAGACCTCGCTGATGAACCCGGGGGCGGCGCCAAGCCGTCCCCCGGCAGTGCTCTACGTTCAAGGGTAAGTAAGCGCTCTACGATGAAAGTTGGCGCCGAGGGGGACGCTCGACCTCCGGTCGCGTCCCCTCACAATCCAGGCAAGACGACAGCGCAGAAACGGCCATGCTGGAAAGGACAAGAAGTAGATATCGAAAAGCTCGGAGCATGCGTCATCGTAGGCATATACCCCGACGAACGGCGCGTCTGCGTGAAGGTGCAGCGGACCGGGCACCTGGTGAGAATCGGTGTTCGTCCAGACGTTCAATTCGTCGCAAGCCCGGATGATTTCGACGAGGTAGCGCAGGAGGATCGCGATGAAGAAACGCCATTCTGACCACTCGCAGCTCGACTTCTTCGCAGCCCTCGATCGTCCGGTCTATGGCGAAATAGTCATCTTTCCGACCAACAGGATGGTCGGCTTGATGCGAGCTATCGCGGATGAATTGCTGCGGATCCCAGAGTGGTCCGATCGCAATATGCGCTATCGCCAGATGGCCAAAGAGCTCAAGTCCCGTCTCGAAGCGTTTGGTCTGCCTCCAGAAGATATCCGGCAGCAGATGGCTGCCCTCCGCGTGGGTGTTGGTTGCCAGGCGCGGAAGCAAATCATCCTCTCGATCCTCCACGACCAACAGGACGGTGCCGCATGAAATCGTATGTCCCAATTTCGAACGGTCGGTTCGCCATCACCCTGCACGATCATTGGCTGCAGGTCATTCGCGCGGATAAGCCCGACATTCGGGAGAGACTGTGCTCAGCCCTTCGAGGCTCAGGTAACGGCGACCTACTGAGACGCGAGTTGGTCATTGCCCGCGTCGACCGTGTCATGCCCAACACCTACGCAGGAGCCTACCTTAAACCCCAAGGAGAAGTGACCTTCAAGTCCGCGTCGCGACTGGACATCGTGGCGTCAGGTCAATCCGCTTCGGCAGTCGAGGCCCTACGGCAGAGATTGATCGCTATCGGCGACGCCGCCGCTAAGAGAATATCCGATATCGAGGGCGATGCGCTTGCCGCAGCGCAGCCGGCGATCGACAGGGTCGAAGCAGCCGCGATGGACAAGCTGATGCGGTCGCTCGCACAGGTGGCGGTATGATCGAGCTGCTCGCAGCCATCTTCCGCCGATGGCGCATGGTCGTCGATATCCGTTTCGTCGAGCGCGACGAAATCGACCCCGAGCAGCTACTGCCGTTACCGGGTCGCCGCCTGCTCGGCAGCATTGCCGACCAGCCAGCCGCCTGGGATACGATCGACATCGACCGGCTCGAGGCTGAGATCGAGCGCGCGGCCCGGGAGATCGACGTCGATTGAAGCCGGGGGGATTCGATCTCTACAGCTGCATGGGGCGTCAACCGCGCCGGGCTCACGTTCACAAAATTTTTTCACCACCAGGAGATTTTCAGGAAAATCGCGAAATGACCGAAAAAATTAGCTCAGAAAACGCGGGTTTGCCCGCCTGACCATGCGCCGGCGCAGCCTGTTGCCTCCCAAAATCGTGCCGACCATCCTGGAGATGATTGCCACCCTCGACGACGCTGCAGAACGAACCGGCGATCGCTGTTACGTACGGGCCCGTAACGCCTTGGCAGCTTCGGCGCCAGGCCGCCCGAAGCTGGACGACCGACTATCGATCCAGGAGGCGAAATGGCTTCTCGAAACCGGCCAGGTCAGCAATCTAAACCAGGCACTTTTGATGGTCGCGAAGACCGAGAACAGCCACAGAAGCACCCGTTCCATCGCTGAACGCCTTCGCCGGAAAATCAAGGCTGAGACAAAGAATTCGTCCACGAAATAGTTTTAGTGGACGATCCCGCCCTTCATGCTCCGGCGAATCATAGCGCGGAACATGAAATATGAACATTTTTACCAAAGCGGCCAGGCCGGAAGTCGCAGCGGAAAAGTCTTCCAGCGCTCACGCGGATCATTATCCTCGCCTTGAAGACTATTCGCCCCAATACGCCGAGCTGGTTAGCAAGCGCGCCATGTTATTGGCGGAGGGCCTGGAGCTGTTCCGACGTTCGATGGCAGTGGCAGAAGAGCTCCGCGGCACGCGGGAGAAAAGCTGGCAGCCTAATGTTACCGAAAAGGCCATCCGCGTAGCGGACCTGCTTGGCGAGCCGAGACCTGAGCCACCGCGCGACGTGGCGGCAATGACTACTTTGGAGGATATCGAGTCCCGGCAGCGTGATATCGATGAAGCAGTCGCTGAGCTCGATCGTCGAATCGCCGACGAACGAATGAAGGCTTCTGCCGCGATAAGAGAAAAAATAGCTCCGCAGTATCGCGGCCTGGTCACGGACATTTGCGATCGTCTGATCGAGCTGCATCATGCCGTGGCAAGATATGAGCAATTCACAGACAACCTGAACGCGCGCGGGATCGCGTGGTCGGGTCTTTTGGCGATGCCTTGCAGGTTCGCTGGGGCGCAGGATCGCTCCAGTGAGGTTGCGCGCTACCTTCGGGAGGCCGCCGACTACAAATTCATCAAATCCTCGAAGATCCCGGGGGCCATCCGGTGATGACATACGAGAAGGCATCAGCCCGCGGCCAGATGGAATACGGCGGTGGTGGCTATATCGAGCCGCCGGCCGCGCGGCCGACGCCAAGCGTGAAAACGGGGAGTGTGTCCGAAGGCGATGAGATTTTCGGAATCGGCTGCCGCTACGGCGTTATCCACCGGAGCATCAAAGGCCGAACTGAGTGTTTCGTCCAAGGGTGCTTTGCGAGGACACTGGCTAGTCAGCAGGCTGTCAGATTGTTGCTCGATCACGATGAAAGCAAGCTGATCGCTACCAGCGCCGACGACCTTGTTATCGAGAGCGATGATCGCGAACTACGGATTCGGTGTCCCGTCCGGGACACCTCGGCCGGTAGGATGATCAAATCTGCTGTCAAACACGACGGACGCGTCGAAATGTCAGTGGGGTATCACATCGTTGAGAGCTTCGAACGCGATGTCGAAGGCAAAACGATTACGTTCATCACCGACGCTATGCTGTTGGAAATTTCCGCCGTCATCGTCGGAGCCGTTCCTGGTACATCCGCCTCAATCCGCTCCTCTTCCGATGACCCGCTCATCAAATCGCTCAATCTGCTGGGAGACGCGATGGCCGAAAAAAATCGTGCTCTTCGGCTGCTCCTGGACTCGCTATGAGATCCGATCGTCCTCACCTCGCATCGATCGGTTGGCCCGGCCGAATCCCCTCCTGTTCAGCCGGGCCCGTTTCATCAGATGCGCGCACGCTTCCGCGCACCACCGCGTGCGCCAAACTGGCGCGCGCTCACAAGCAAATGGCGCCGGAGGATATCGCCGAGCATGCGCTCGCCCTGGCGACGGTGGTCGAGAGCATGGACGAAACCATCCGCCAGCAAAATGCCATTATCTCCTCAACAGCAGTGTCGTTCTCCAACGCCGTTCACGCCTTCAGACAGGCGCAAGACGCAATCCGCACCGTCAACACCTTGAATGAACGCCGCCGCTTTAAGGACGCGCGAGAGTTGGTCACGCACGCGGCCGGGCTCGATCTTGTAGAGGTGCCGCTGGTCATGCCGCCGAAGTTCATCTCGGCCGAGGAAGCCTGGCCAGAGGTATTCTCCCCGACACCCATTCTGTCGAATGGAGGTCAATGATGACCGTATCGCTCAGCTCGCTGCGTGTCGCGCCGGAAGCCGACGGCAACAAGTTCGTGCCGGAAATGGCCCGAATGCGAGATGCCGCCAGCCAGATGGGCAAAGCGGTATCCGGCGCCGGCCTCGCTGTGGCGGAAACAAACACAAAGATCAGTCAGACCGGCGATCCGATCGCGCGGCTCAGTCGCCAATATATCGATGGCTACGGCGCCACCGTGCGCCTCGAGAACGGGATCCGAACGCTCAATAGAAGCCTGGAGGCCGGCAGGATCACTGCTGAGCAGGCATCGACGATCTACTCGGGCATGGTGACGAAACTTGGCATGGTGGCCGGTGGAACCGATATCGCCCGGCAGGGCTATGGTCGCATGAGTGGGATCATCGACGAGGTGAACGCCCGGCTCAGGTCTCAGTCGCTTGCCGCCGATCAGGCTGCAAACTCCATGAAGCATCTCGATGCGGTCAATGACAATCTGAGCGCCGGTGCCGTCAGATTCAGGCGGCAGAATCTGATGTTCCAGGCACAGGATATTGGCGTCTCGCTGGCCGGCGGCATGAACCCGCTTATGGTGCTGGCCCAGCAAGGCAGTCAAATTTCAGGCACGTATGCCGGCGCCGGCGGGGTCAATGCGCTGTTAAAGGATGCCGGTGGTCTAGCCGCTGGCTTGGCCACCAAACTTTGGCCGGTGGCCTTGGCGGCCGCTGCTGGCGGAGCGGCGATCCGTGACATGCAGCTCGACCTGGAAAAGGCGACGGGCAAGAGCATCACTTTCGGGGAGACATTCTCCGGTGTCGCCCAGGTCATTGGAGACGATCTCAGGTCCGGGTTGAAACCTTTGATCGATGGGGTCTCGCCCTGGTTCGATTCTGCATGGGACAAGGTATCCGCCGGCACCCTGCTGGCCGGTGACACCATCATCAACAGTTTCCATGCCGCCTACGAGGACATCAAATATCTGTGGCAGCAGTTCCCGAACATGATGGGTTCGCTGGTCACGCAAGGCCTCAACACCATGATCGGCGGCATTCAGACGATGCTGCAGGCCGGTGCCGGCTATATCGACGCCTTCATCGACAAGGTGAACGCGGCGCTCGCAAAGGCCGATGCTCTGATGCCAGGCAGCGGCTATCGTCTCGGCAAGGTCGGGACGATCGACTTCGGGCCGCCACTGCCAGATGTCTACGGCGACAAGCTGCAGGACGCGACTGCCGAGCGCAACCGCCGGGTCGGCGAGATCATGCGCAGCAGCCCGCTCGAGGACTATTACCGCAGCGTTCGGGATCGCGTCAGCGACAACGTGGGCGGTGTCGATCTCCCGAGCGGCGGATCTGGCAGTCCTATTCCGGTCCCGCAGTTCCGTGGCGTCGATGATATCCCGGGCGACCAGGAGTTCTTGCAGGACTTCGCGAAGTCGTCGGCAAGCCGGATACGCCAGCTCGAGCAGGAGCGAACGGCGCTCGGGCTTTCCGGTGCCGCGTTGGCGGCCTATCGGTTCCAGCAAGAGGCGGTCAATGCCGCCCTTGCCAAGAACATCGAACTGAACCCGGACCAGCTGACGGCCATCAAAAAGCAGGCGGATGCCTATGGCGCCACGGTCGCGGCCAACCAGAACTATTCTGACGCCAAGGACCTGGCGACAGGATTCCTGGGTGACTTCAAGAGCGAGCTCATCAACAGCGGCGGCGATGTAGGAAAGGCGCTTGGCACCTCGATCCTCAATGCGCTGACGGCGTCGATGGATAAGCAATGGGAAGTCATCTTCGACAAGCTCGGGGCGGCTTTCGCGAGCTGGATTTCCGGCAGCCGCGCTGGCGGGGCGTCGACGTTCGGCGCGGCTGCGCTCGCTTCCGCAGGTAGCGTTGCTTTCGGAGCGAACGACAACTCGGTGATGCGGACCCCGCTGCCGGGCGGCGGGTATGGAGGCGATCTAGCGTCGAATATTAGGTCGCTCGCCGGGAATATCGGTGCCGAGCCTCGCGATCTTGCGGCGTTGATGTCGTTCGAAAGCGGCTTCCGACCGCAGGTCATGGGGGGTGCTGGAGGAAAGTATCGCGGCCTGATCCAGATGGGACCGTGGGAGCAGGCGCACTATGGCTTGAACGACAATACGTCGCTCGGCGATCAGTTCGGCATGATCGAGCAGTTCTTCAAGGATCGCGGTTTCAAACCGGGAATGAGCGGTCTCGATCTTTATTCAACCGTGAACGCCGGTAGCCCCGGCCGCTATGGCGCATCCGATGCGGCCAATGGCGGCACGTGGGGTACGGTCGCCGACAAGTGGAACTTTCAGATGGGTTCGCACTTCGAAAAGGCCGATCAGCTGCTGGGCGTCGACAAGTTCAACGCAGCCCTCGGCAAGGCAACGAACAGTCTCGGGGGCTTCGACAGCACCGTCACCAATTCGATCAAGGCGATCACCAGCAGTATCGGTGGTACCGGTTCTCCTTTCGGCTCGGCTGGGATGTGGTCGGCGCTTGCCAGCCCCGGCTTCAACCCGGCTCCGGGCGGGTTTGCGGAGATGCTTGGCCTTGGCGGTGCGCCGACGGCATCATCAGGCGGCGGAGGCGGCTTCCTCTCCATGCTGTTTGGCTTCCTGCCGAAGCTATTCGGCTTCGCCAATGGCACGGAGAACGCTCCCGCTGGCTGGGCATGGGTCGGCGAGCGCGGCCCGGAACTGCGCAAGCTGCGATCGGGCGACGTCATCCGCAGCAATGCGACGTCGATGCAGATGGTCAACGAGAATGGCCGCAGCAGCAGCTCTCGCCAATCCGGCCCTCAGAAGCTCGAGTTTAACGTCAACATCGACGGGGCAAATGGGGATGCGCATGTCCGCATGTTGGCAAAGCAGGCCTTCAATGAAAGCATCGCCGAGTATCACCAAGCGCAGGTGAGTGGCGGCTTTGGCGAAATGCAGCGCCGCTACGCATCACAGAAAGGGTAAGCCGGTGGCAAGAGAAACAGAAGGCCAGGTGACCACAGTCGTTTTTGCTGAATGCTTAAGTCGGATCGTCGGCATCATTTCGGCCGCGCTCGATGACAAGGGCATTATCTATCGTCCCCAATTCGCTGAGCGCTTGATGGAGGCTGCTGAGGGGACGTCGGATGATATCTCGCGCGGGCTTCTTGTCGGTCTTGCCGAAGGTATAGCTCCTCCCAGCCGGCCCAAGCTCACGGTGGTGAAGGAGGATGATCCGAATGGGCAGCGATAAGTGGATTTCCCGCTACAAAGAAAAGGATAGCCAGATGACTACCGGCAGACCGCCCTTCCGCTTGCAGACACCGCTCGAGGAAGCCCTCTCGGAGGCCATGCATCCGAAGGCACCGCCGGCGAGCTCTGGCTTGCTCGACGCGCCATGGATGGAGGAGATGCGCCGGCAGTGCGACGTCGATCCAGAGTATCGCAAGAAGATCGAGGCGTTGCGTGACCAGCACCAGGCCGATCCGATCTTCACGCCGATCTTCACGGCTATCCTGGGCGTCGGCCAGTTCACGCTATTCGGCACGCCGTTCGCGTATGCTGCTGTGGCTTCGGCGATCGCTACCACCGCCTTCATCGCCGGTGTCCAAATCAGATGACAGCCATCAATGTCCTGAAGCTCGCCGATTCCGTCCATGTCCTGTCAGATGGGCGCGCCGGAGATGGCTTTGCGCACAGCTTGGTGCCGAAGGCGATGCCGATTCCGCACCTCAACGCTGTCGTGGCAACACGCGGCCCAGCGCGCCTGCTAGGGCTGATGACGTTGATGCTCTGCACCAAGTCGATCGCCTTCGACGATCTTCGGGGCGAGCTCGGACAGTTGAAGTGGATATGCGAGCAACAGTCAGAGCCCTGGCAGATCGAGACGCTGGCCGCCGGCTTCGATGTCGTCGTCGCTGGCATCGGATCGAAAGGGCCGGCAGCTTACTTGATTTCGAACCATGGGCTGCACGGGCTCAAACCGTGGCACGTTTTCGATATCCCTTACTGCCTCGCAACGCCGGTCGTCGATCAAGGACTACTTGAAGCGGTGTGCTGGGCAGATGATCCGCTGGCCGAATTTCCGCGTCTGGTCGATGCGCAGCGTGCCGAGCCATCGGTCGGCGGGTTCGCGCAGCTCACCTCGATCACTGCGGAGGGAATATCAACCAAGCTCGTCCGCGACTATCGCGATGCCGTGCAGGTCGTCCTTCGTTGAGTGGCAAGCATCCCTGCGACGTCCACCTGGTTGCCGGCCAATGCGGCATCCGGATCCTGAAGCCGGAGCTGCACGGCGCCAACGCCGGGCGAGGGAAGGTCTGTTTCTGCCCGAAGACGCTGAAGCGCATCGGGCAAGCCTATGGCGCCGATCACTTGCGCCTGGTGTTGCGCTTGATCGTCGAGAGCAAGGGAAACGCGGCCGAGCTGCAGATGGACACCATCACGGCCGTTTCGGCCGTCGTGCTCTCGGGCCTGGTCGGGATCCACGCCGGCCTGTTCGACGACATCGACCTCGGCCAGGTGAGAACCTGGGCCCAGTTCGTGAAACCGGGCTGCACAACGGCCGAGGCGATGGCGACGGCGTTGCTGTGGCTGTTGGCGAGCCCGGAGAGGGTCGTGCCGAAGTTGTCGGCCGAGGAAGCCGCGGCGGAGCAGAAGCGCGCCGAGATCGCGCGGAAGGGCCGCGAGAACGCCCGAAGACGCCGAATGGCCCGATATGTCGGCGACGATCGCGGAAAGGCGGCGTAAGGGCCTACGCCTCGGCCGCCGCGGAGATCGCGGTCCCCAGAAAGCGTTTCGAAAAGCAGAACCGGAAACGTCAGAAGGCCTAGGTGGGTTAGCGACGGCGCCTCTTCGACTTCGCGTCCCTGCGTTCCATCTGTCTCCGCACCTGCCTGGACGCCGGTTCTTTCGAAGCCGGTTCGACTCGCGGAGTCGGAATGGGCGCCGAGCCCGGCAGCATCGGTTGCTCTTCATCCTCGAGGATCTCGACTGCTTGATCGACTAGCCTGTTGACATCAACTTTGGCATCCAGGCTGAACTGACAGTTCTGCAGAGCGGTGAAGATTATCCAAAGGACGATCATGAGACCGCCCTTCGCGGCAACGTTCTTGATCGCCTTGCCGAGACCCGGCTTGATCTCTTCTGCTTGAGTGATCAGCTCTTGTTCGGTGATCTCCTCTTCCTGGGCCTTTCGCAACATTGATGCGAAGCGTTTCAGGATTGCTGGCGTGATATCGGGACCGCTCAGCATTCTGAGAATGTCGCCGGAGGCGTCGAAGACGCCCTCGATGGTTCTGGCCTCGCCGTGACACCGCGGGCACGTTTCCGTCGGGTGCCCAGAAATTTTTAAGCGTTTAGGGGATATCTGGATCGCAGACCGGAAGATATTCCCGCAGTGTGGGCAGTACGCCGGAATGTCGGCCATAGATTTCCTCCCTCAATGAAACGGAATCCTCGAAAACCGGGACGACCTGCCAGTGCCGTCAAGCAATTTCGACGGTCACTGGGACAGCCTCACGCGCATATTTTTTCTGTCGCCTATTAAAGGAACGCATGCTCCGAGCAGCATCGCGCAAGAGTGGCGCAGCGCAAAGTTTGGCCCGGCCTCTTAGCCTGCGTCGTCCTTCTGCAGCTTTTTGAGATCGCGGCCTGAGTATGCGATTTCAGCGCCAGGAAGCTTCAGATTAAGGCCAGAGGCGCGGCCAAGTATAGCCGAGGCCAGATAGTCGGCCGGGTGCATGTCGGCGGCTTCATCCTTTTCGCTGCGCGAGAATAAATTTCGTGAAATGTTCTCAAGCAGTTGGTCCGGCATTGGCTTATCCTGGACCTCCTTCCACTCGAGTGCCGTCTCCACGACCCAGCTTGCGCGGTCTATGTCGAGCTCAAATTGCTTAAGGTGAAACTCGGCGTCTGCGTAGCGTTCAAACCAGCGGTTCATCCACCTCAGGTACCATGTGAGCAGCCCAAGCAAGGCGACTGTCAGAAGGGCAGGTTTGATAGCCATCGCGATCATTGCGGTTGTGTTCCCAGCCGCTATTACAGGCGCGAGGTCGGCAGAATAGTAGAATATCAGGAGGATAACGAGAGCCGAGGCCAAGACGACACCGATGTGAATCGGTTTTCGACTTCCCTTCGTCTCCGGGGTTAGTTCAAATTTCTTGGCCCGATCGGCGAGCCTGGCCTTCAGGCCCTTGTGAAGATCCCGCCGTGCGAACGTGTTTGAGCGATCATCGAGGTCCTTCTTGAAGGTATCTAGGTCCGCCTGACGCTGCTCCAGCACCTGGCGTGCTTCCTCGATCTTCCGCTCCTCATCCGCTCGCTTCGAATCGAACTCGACCGCGAGTTTCTGACGGCGAGCGTCGAACTCTTCTTCGAGGCGGAGGCGAACAGCAGCGGCTTGTTCGCCTACGTTTGCGATTGTCGCTTGCATCTGCTCGATCATCTTCTGATGTGACTTCATCAAAAGCGTGAACGATTTTGAGTTGTGAAACAGCCCCGCGCTTTGGTCAGCCCTTGCCAGAAAAGTTTCGCTGATCAGCTGGTTGAGGGCTGCGACCTTGTCCGAAGCCAAGGCTTCGTTCGCGTTCCCGTTGCTTGTGATACTTAGAACGTCGAATGTGAAGTCAGCGTCCTGAGAAAAACTCCGGCTGATGCTGAGATTGAAGTGGGATGCTCCGAAAGAAGCGTTGTGGATGGTGTAGTTCTCGGATCGGGCGAGCGCGGCAGCATCTGTTGTTTCGTTCGAGACCTGAAACTGTTCCCCGCGTGCGGCGCCCGTCACGGTAACGGAAAAATTGGGCGTGCCTGCGATCTTCGCTCCGGAATGCAGAAATTCGAACAGATCACGGTCGCGAAGGCGCGGGACCTGCAACTTATATTCGGCCATCTTCCCCCCTTGGCCGATGACAGGCCAGATCATTCCCCATCAGGCGCGAGTCGGCCGAATCCGGTCAAGCGGTTTCTGAGTGACGTTGTGGACAAACTCGCCGCACAGTGCGGACAAGAAACCTCGGGAAGAAACTTCAGACACACATCAGCCCGGGGTGCCTAACTCCCCGCCAGGGGCCGCTCGTCATCATCATGGTCGGGGCGTCGGCATTTTTCGGTGCTGTGGGACTCGTCCTTTGGCCTTTTCGCCGCCGTGCTCGTCCTGGTCTACTTCTTCGGAATGACGGTCCAGGGGTTCCTGAAATCCGCAAGGGGTGGGGGGCATCAAATGTCTGGGGCCTTCCGGGGGCGGAACCGCCTGGGGCTCAGTCGCAGATTTTTTTCTCAGCCCACCGCTGAAACGCAAATTCCTCGCCTATCAAAGGAAGAGGTGAGGGCTCTCGTTGAAATCGACGGGAGCCAGGGCGCGCCAACGCCCGAGCCGCGAGCGCGAACTCGCATGACCAAGGAAGGAGGCGATCGCTTAGGCGATCGCCTTCAGGCCCTTTTCTGTCGCCTATTAAAGAACGCGTGCGGGGGCGAGAGATGCGACGGCGGATCAAGGCGGCTGGCGACCTTTCTTCGGTGGCGTAGGGCCTCCTTTAGGCCGGTTTGTCAGCGAACTCCTGGAATTCAATTTTGGCCGTGATTTCATTCATCGCGTAGTGCACGAATTGCTTTCCGAGTTCGGTCAACTCGTAAGGCTCTACTTCGTCGAATGCCGATTTGGCCGTTCGCGGCGCATGACTTGGCTTGGATCGTTTTGCGACCGGTTTTCTGATGAAGTTGCCAGCGTAGTCTGTTTGCCGCTCCTGGCGGATCACGCCTCCGGTACTCAGATCTCTGACGAGCATCTTGTAAAGGTCAGCTTCGGCCGAATCCTCTCGTACATCCGCCTTATCCAGATTGTCCCATATCCCGCCGCGTGAGACGCCCGGGTTGCGGTAGATTTCACCGATTACCTCGAAATGGAAATCGCTATAGAGGTTGATCCAGTCGATGAAAAGGCGGATCACGTCATCCGACGTTGTCTTTGCCGCGGCCGCATTGGCAAGGATGTTGCGGATACGCTGGCGCTTGTATTCCGTGTCGATCGACGACCAGTTGCGGAAAGCCTTTTTCATCAGCGACTGGTACTCGGGCGACTCAATCCGCTCTTTGATCTTCTCATCTTGCATATCGATGCGGGCAATGATCTCCGCGATGGTCTTGCCCTTCTCACGCAGTTCGTCTTCAAGCATCTGAAGCCACTGTCGCAGGACGTTAGTGACTTCTTCCTGCTCCTTTTCAGACCAATAGCCGGCGCCGGCCGATATCAGGCCGCCAACAAATGGGATTGCGCCGGCGAGCGCGTTGATGGCCGCGCGAGCGGCCATCTTTTTGCCGTCCGGCTCAAGCTCATCTTTATCAATTTTGTCGCTTTCCATCCCCATCCCACCTACGATCTAGACGACCTTAAACCCGCTTCCAGACGGCCCCTCATATTTTTTCAGCGCCGAGTAGGCGAAGGTGTCCCGCTGTGCTTTCCCGCTTGGATCGGTCCACTCACATAGTGCGTCGCCCAGTTGACCATCCCCGATGTAGATCATCTTGATTTTTCCAGTCTTGTGCTGGACCTCGTCACCTTCTTTGAATTCATGCTCAGCCATAGCCTTCTCCTTTAGATTTGCTGCTCAAGGGGTATGTCGCCGGCGGCCAATATCGGGACCGCCGGCGACGTCAAGAATCCTTCAGACCGCGTTGACCAGGTGCAGGGGATACCAGACCTGTTGGTGGCCAGATGTGGAGACCAAGGCAATGCCATGAAGGCAATCAGCTTTGCGAATGTATGCCTCGCTAGACACTGCGATCGCCTTGCCATTCACGGCATGGTAGGTCCAACGCCATTGCCCGGCGGCATCTTTCTCGACCCAGTACGAAGGGAAGGTGCGATCAGCCATCAGGTCGCTCCCTTCATAACCCCGGCAGAATCACGACTGCCGACGTGTTTCCGTTCCTTCAGCACCTCGTTGACGCGTCCAGGGTTCACCCCAAAGCGCGCGGCGATCTGATGTTGGAACCAGCCTGACGCCCGAAGTCTCCAGACCTCGATGGCATCGGTGAAGGTGAGCGATTTTCGCATTTTCGGTTTAGTCATTGGTTCATCCTGTTCACATTGGGTGATCTCAGGCTTGACCGATGGCGTTGACCCGGACATTGTTGTCCGGCTTTCAGGAGCCTCGTCCCGCGCCTTCGATCGATTGAGCGGGATGCGATTTTGGGGTGCCGTCGCGTGGGGAGGCTAATCCGTGCGGCGGCCCTTCAAATCACTTATCAACCCCACTACTGTTACCATGAGGTTGTCCCGTGCAAGACTCCACGCGGCAGCCGTTCACGGCTATTTGTTCTCGTTTCGATCTACTTTCGACACAACACCCAATGATTTCATCGGCTTAGGCTGCCTGTGAATTACGGGGATGAGCGCTGATTTTCGGGGATAGCCGTTATTTGCTCCGCAAAAACAGGCGGTTAAGGCACCAAATCGACCGAATCGGGCCCGCAACTTTTTGATTCGTTTGCGTGCCCGCCTTTCGTCGACGCGGAGCGCGAAAGCCGGCTCCTTGAGCGTTACGCCTTCCCAAGGCCGGCCTTGCGCAAACGCACGCCGGCGCCGCCGCCATTCTCTGGGATGAACTCGACGCCGGCGGAATTGAGGCGGCCGGCGATAGCCAGGCCGTGGTGTAAAGATCGAGGGGGCGGGGACTAAGGCTGACTGCCGTTCACGTCACCGGCCGCCGCCGCGATAGCTTTCCTCAGGTCCTCGGCGGCTTTCCTCTTCTCCCTGACCTGGAGATCCTCCTCTAGGATTGCGATAATCGCCGCGCGAACGACAGGAAAATGCTTCCTGCAGGTCTCCTCGTCCAATTCATGAACGCCTTTGCTCAGGATGCCGTAGGCCGCCTTGTTCTCGACCAAGGCTGACGGCAGCACCGACTTAAGCGCGTCGATCTTTTCATCCATCCGCATCGTCGCAAATTTATCAATGGGGGCGGCGAGCTCCTCATGATGGCGAATTATCAGGCGTTCGAATATTCGCCTGAGATAGACAAAGGATCCGGCTCCAACGCCATGGCTAAACAGCCCGCCCGCTCGATGAAGATCAGAGAAATAGGATGGCTCTAGCACGGGCCTAAAGCGTTGGATATCAGACGAAGCGATGTCTTCCAACGACGGGAACTGCCCGACCTTAGTGATTGACTGGCTGGTCCACTTGAAGAAATAGCTATAAACGTGCGTCTGTTCTCTCTGGCACTTCAAAAGCGCCGTAAACGAACCGCTCAATATTCCATTGCTAGTTGCGTACAGATAACTATTATGGTGGTTGCCCTGCCTAAAGGTTTTAAAGGTGCTTCCCTTCCGGCACCAAATGCAATAACAGTCGAATTGAAAATTGTCGTCTCTAAAGGTATCAATGTATTCTTCCTGTTTGTCCTTTTCGAAGGCTATGCTGCCATATAAACTTCCAACAGTGCAAATTTTGATTGCCGCTTCGACACTTGGATCGGTCAACTTCACAGTCAAAAATTCCACTCCCATTCCAGCAGATCAGCGGGTTGCCGCCCAAAAAAAAGCGTCGGCCTTCGTCGGCCTTCCTGCATCCCCAAATTGCAAAACTGAGCATCGCCGATAATGGCAACCCAGGCAAGCAAGCCGGCTCCTCGGAGCGAGTGCCGAGATCAGCCCTTCCGCAACCTCACGCCGGCGCCGCCATCGACGAGCTCGCCGTCTCCAAGAAAGACGACGCCGGCGTCTTCAAGGGCCGTGCGGATTGCAGCTAGATTATTCTGAACGGGTACTGAGCGCCCGGCCTCAAAATTCCGCACGGTCGACAAACCGACTCTCGCCTCAGAAGCCAAACCCTCTTGCGAAATGGCCACGAGTCCGCGGGCTGCTCTGCATTGTGCGGGGGTCACTTGTTTACTCCTATAGCTGATTTGGTTAGGTATAACGAAAATCGTTTGACATATCCAGCGGTAACGATTAACGTCATCAATAACGTTTTTCGTTGCCTGAAAGGAAATGACAATGCCGCGTACAAGCGTTCCGGCAGCTGGAAAAGCTGTGCCCGCACGAACCCCGGTCCGAAACCGCACCGTTGAAGGTATCAACGTTCGTTGGCGTGCCTGCCTCCGCTGGACCGAGTTCATTTTCCTCTTTCCCAACGCTCGTTTCGAGGAAGCCCGCACATGACGATCTCAAGACGCACCCTCATCGCTGCAATAGCGGCGCTGCCGGCCAGCGCGGGCCCAGGACACGCGAGCGCCGCCCCGGAGGCGCCGGACACCGCGCCACCACGCTCGGCGCTTCCTGACGGGCTCTCCGCGGCCGAGATTTCGCGACATCACCTCGAGGCCTTCAAGGCGGCAGCACAGGCAGCTGATCCGACCATTACAGGTTGGTCGCGCGTCGTCCCTGAGTACGACAGCGATTATGCCTTCATGATCATCGCTCAGCGTTCCCGCCGCCGATAGGCACGGGGCCCCTGTAATAAATCGTGATTGTAGCGGCTAAGTGAATCACTGGTGAGAACAAATTTCGATCTGCAACACCATCGCCTCATCGCACTACTGACACCGTCGCCTTGCATTGTTCCAAAGGTTGTTATTCAACGTTTGCATATCTTTGATTCACAAGGGTGTGTACATGCGTCTTGAACCCTACCGAAAGGTCACTACCGACAGGCGAAAGACATTCGCCCGGCTGATCGTTGAAATGCCAATTTCCGACCTCGAAGAATTCGATCAGTGGGCCGGCAGCAAGGGCTATGCGTCGCGCGCAGACGCCGTACGGCAAGTCCTCGCCAAATCCATGAGCGAGGAGGCCGCCTCGTCGGCGTGAGATCCACAAGATGAAGCGCGCTTCCGCGTTTGGCGATCGCCCACCTTCCTATGTCTCCAAGGCCACGCTGGCTGCTGAGCTCGACATCAGCGAATCCACGGTCGACGATTATGTGCGCCGCGGGATCCTTCCCAGGCCGATCCATCTCGGCGGTTCCGTGAGGTGGCGCTGGGCACAGGTTCAAGCATCGCTTGAACCTCTCAATGGTGCCGGGCAACCTAACGACCCCTTCATGGCGGGTTTGAAGAATGTCTCGCCGGCCGCGTAAGGCAGCATCGGTCTCACTGCCGAGGGGCGTGCATCGCGTCATCTCCCGCGGGCGTGAATATTTCTACTATCAGTCCGGCCGCGGCACTGACCACGTCGGCGAGCGCATCAAGCTACCGAGCGATCCGCACTCCCCAGAGTTCTGGGTTGCAGTTCGCCAGGCCCAAGGGCTCGTCGGTCCTGTCGCGACTGGCAGCATCGGCGCGTTAATCGATGCCTATGAGGCGGCATGGCCCGGCCTTCCGAGGAAGCTCGCGGACAGTACAAGGGAAAAGTACAGGCAGTCGCTCAAGGCAGTGCGCGAAGCATGGGGGGAGCTCCAGGCGGACAGTCTTCGCCCTTCGCACGTGCAGGCGCTTGTAGAGACCATCGGCGCCGGCAAGCCCGGATCAGCGAACAATGTTTTGGACGCGCTGCGCGCCATGTGCAGATGGGCCTGTGGCCCGCGCGAACTGTTGAGCCGAGATCCTACACAAGGCGTCGCTCACTTCGAAGGCGGGGAAGGGCACAAGCCTTGGACGCCGGAACAGCTCGAGTGGGCCGACAGGAACCTAACCGGCATGTTGCGCCGTGCGTATGTGCTCGGTCGCTATACCGGGCAGCGTATCAGCGATCTCGTCCGGCTCGGATGGACCGATGTCGACGAAGGCGGTTTCAGCCTACGCCAGAAGAAGACCGGCGCTCGGCCGTGGTGCCCAATCTTTCCGGAGCTGGAAACGGAAATGGCGGCGTGGGAGAAGCGGCCCGGTCCATTCCTTTTGCAGGAAAGCGGGAAGCCATTCACGACGAACGGCCTGTGGAAACAGCTTGACGCCGTGAGGGAAGACCACTCGGAGCTTGCCGGCGCCGTCTGGCACGGGCTGCGCGCCAACGCAGTCATACGGCTGCGGCAGGCGGGCTACACCTCCATGCAGATCAGCGACGCAGTAGGGATGAGCGTTCCGATGGTTGAACGGTATTCGCGCTACGCCGATCGAAAAGCAGGCGGACAGGCGATATTGCTGAGCCTTAAAGAACGGAAACAGGACAAAGCTGTAAAATGCTGGAAAACTGGAAAGCAGAAATGATGGAAAATCAAGTGCTTATCCGGCCGGAAAAGAAGTGGAGGTTTCTGTTGCCAGGTACCTCCGAACCCCGCCTAGAAGTGCGAACCACTAGGGCTTGAATTGAAGCTATCGCACCGCTTACGCGGCGAGACGTGCTTCCGCATAGTTGTCGTTGGCAACTATAAGTTTAGCCCGATAACGGTGGTACAATGCCGGGCAAAAGTACGATCTTTACACCTTCGTCGATCCTATTTCGCCCCCAGCAAAAGCCGCTCTTCGCAGAGCGGTTTTTGGTGGAGGCGCCGGGTACCGCCCCCGGGTCCGAACGGCTTATTTCATCGCCTGTTTATCGCCATAGTCGGTCGAGCCGACGAAACAGATATAGGGACCGATCGTGGAAAATGAAAGGCCTCAATTGATGCTTTGTCGAGGTGTCAAACAGCATCGCGAAGGCTTGACTTGTCAACGGTCTCAACCGAAGCTTGCGGCGGTGAGGAGTTACCGCCTTAGCGCACATTTTGCGGCAGCACGCCACGACCCTCATCGACCGGATCCCGTGGCGCCGACGAGGGGAATTTTGATGGCCGATTATCTCGCAGACGTGAAGAAGTACGACGCCGCGGCAGATGCCGACGCGGTCGCCAAGATCGTGAAGCATCTGGGCATTGCGCTCAGGAATCGGGATTCCTCGCTGGTGTCCTGCACAGACCCCAAGGAGCTCGATCGCGTCAAAACCAACTGGGTTGCCAAAAAGCTCGGCATCGCCGACGGCAGCAAGGCGGACGCGGCCATCGAAAAGACCTGCAAGGCGATGGAGGCCGACAACACCAAGAGCCGCGTGACCTTCTATTACCTGGTCGCCAAGGATCTGGGTAAGC
The DNA here is from genome assembly GCF_004792125.1 of Mesorhizobium sp. M5C.F.Ca.ET.164.01.1.1. NCBI lineage: Bacteria > Pseudomonadati > Pseudomonadota > Alphaproteobacteria > Hyphomicrobiales > Phyllobacteriaceae > Mesorhizobium > Mesorhizobium sp. M5C.F.Ca.ET.164.01.1.1. The sequence continues at coordinate 3,344,937 of NZ_SRTG01000001.1, forward strand.
TCGCCAGCCTCTGAACAATCATCCTGCATCGGCGGATGCTGGCGCGATTTCCGCGCCAGCCCAGAGCATGGCCGCGAGTGTCTTGTCTGAAGATCCTGCGCTTTGATATGTTCGGCCGGCAGCCAGTCGGTTATGATGGCCGGTAACCCGAATCGAGCCCCCGAATCGAGCCGAAGCCGATGCGCCAGTACCTCGACCTCTTGAAGCACGTGCTGGAAAACGGCGCCGATCGCGGCGACCGCACCGGCACCGGAACGCGCTCGGTGTTCGGTTATCAGATGCGCTTCGACCTTGCGCGCGGCTTTCCGGTCACCACCACCAAGAAGCTTCACCTGAAGTCGATCGTGCATGAACTTCTGTGGTTTCTGGCCGGCGACACCAACATCAAGTACCTCAACGACCACGGCGTCTCGATCTGGGACGAATGGGCCGACGAGAATGGCAACCTCGGCCCGGTCTATGGCAAGCAATGGCGCTCCTGGCCGGACGGCCATGGTGGCACCATCGATCAGATTGCCAATCTCCTGAAGGAGATACGCAAGAATCCTAATTCCCGAAGGCTGATCGTTTCGGCGTGGAACCCGGCCGAAGTGGAAGCCATGGCGCTGCCACCCTGTCATTGCCTGTTCCAGTTCTATGTCTCTGAGGGCAGGCTTTCCTGCCAGCTTTACCAGCGTTCCGCCGATATCTTTCTCGGCGTGCCGTTCAACATCGCTTCCTATGCGATGCTCACCTTAATGGTGGCGCAGGTGACGGGGCTGAAACCCGGCGATTTCGTCCATACGCTGGGCGATGCGCATCTTTATGCGAACCATTTCGAGCAAGCGCGCGAACAGTTGCGGCGCACGCCCAAGGCGCTGCCGACGCTGTGGATCAATCCGGAGGTGAAGGACCTCTTTGCTTTCCGCTTCGAGGATTTCCGGCTGGAAAATTACCTCGCCGATGCGACGATCAAGGCGCCCATCGCGGTGTGAGCCGCAAACGTCGGGCTTCTACTTTACCCTGTCTCGAATTGCTCGGAGGCGGTGCTGGGTCGTCCGCCGCGAGTACCGTATCCGATGCCAGCCTGCAACGTTGCGCTATATGCACCGCTATTTATCGTGAGCGGTGGCGGCAACACGCAATGCCATTGGTGGGGCCTTTGTCTGGGCCATTGTTCGGGCTGAGTCTGGCAAAAGCCCTTCCCTTGTTATATTCACATGGATATATCGATGCAGGCTCCGCCAATCGGATTTTCAAGCCCAGGAGAGTTTCATGCTGGTGCGCAAGGGTTTCGGATTGAAGGCGGCCGCCATTGGCGGTCTGACAGCGATGTTGATCGCCGCGATACCGGTTGCCCACGCCGATGACAGACTGATCGTCTTCGCCGCGGCAAGCATGAAGAACGCGCTGGATGCCGTGAACACCGCCTGCGAGCCCGATGTCGGCGAGGCGGCGGTCATTTCCTATGCGGCAAGCTCCGCATTGGCCAAGCAGATCGAGGGCGGCGCGCCAGCCGATGTCTTCATCTCAGCCGACCTCGACTGGATGAAATATCTGTCCGACAAAAAGCTGACCAAGCCGGATACCGAAGTGAAGTTGCTCGGCAACCAGATCGTGCTGGTGGCGCCGAAGGATTCGTCGGTCGAAACCAGGATCGAAAAGGGTTTTGATCTTGCCGGGCTGATCGGCGACGGCAGGCTTGCCATGGGCGATTTCAAAGCGGTGCCGGCCGGCAAATATGGCAAGGCCGCACTTGAATCGCTCGGCGTCTGGTCCTCGATCGAAGGCAAGGTGGCACAGGCCGAGAATGTGCGCGCAGCGCTCAAGCTGGTCTCATCAGGCGAAGCAGCACTCGGCATCGTCTATGCCACCGACGCGCACGCCGAGCCCGGCGTCAAGGTGATTGGCACCTTCCCGGAGGATTCGCATCCGCCGATCGTCTACCCGGTTGCCCAGATGGCGGATTCGACCGACAAGGATGCGCCGGCATTTTTGGAATGCCTGCAATCCGCCAAGACAGGCGAGATCTTCAAGGCGCAAGGTTTTACGGTCCTTACGCCGAGCAACTGAGGCACGCCAAAAAGATGAACTGGCTGCTGGACCTCACTCCCGACGAATGGAATGCGGTCCGGCTGTCGATCAAGGTGGCGACAGTGGCGATGATCGCCAGCCTGCCGCCCGGCATATTGATCGCACTTGTGCTCGCCCGTGGACAATTCTGGGGCAAGACGCTGCTCAACGGGCTGGTGCATCTGCCGTTGATCCTGCCGCCGGTGGTTGTCGGCTATCTGCTGCTGCTCTCCTTCGGCAGGCGCGGCCCGGCCGGGGCGTTTCTGGCCGAGCATTTCGGCATCGTTTTTTCTTTTCGCTGGACTGGTGCCGCACTGGCCTGCGCCGTCATGGGCTTTCCCCTGATGGTGAGGGCGATCCGGCTGTCGATCGAGGCGGTCGACCGCAGAATCGAGGCGGCGGCCGGAACGCTTGGCGCCAATCCGCTGTGGGTGTTCGGGACGATCACGCTGCCGCTGATCCTGCCCGGCCTGATTACCGGCGCGATCTTGTCTTTCGCCAAGGCGATGGGCGAATTCGGCGCAACGATCACCTTCGTTTCCAATATCCCAAACGAGACGCAGACACTGCCGTCGGCGATCTACACGTTCACGCAGGTGCCGGGCGGCGATGCCGGCGCGCTCAGGCTGACCCTGATCTCGATCGTCATCTCGATGGCAGCACTTGTCGCGTCGGAGGTTCTGGCGCGGCGCGTCGGCAAGCGGATGGATATCGAATGACGGTCGTGATCGATATCACCCATCGGCTTGGCGATTTGGGGCTCGACGTCCGCTTCGGGAGCGCCGGGCGGCTGACCGCGCTGTTCGGGCCCTCGGGCTCCGGTAAGACGACGCTGATCAACATGATTGCCGGATTGATTCGGCCCGAGAAGGGGCGGATCGAGGCCGACGGCCGCGTGCTGGTCGATACGGATGCGGGCCTGTTCGTGCCGAAGCACAAGCGCCGCATCGGCATGGTGTTCCAGGATGCGCGGCTGTTTCCGCATATGAGCGTGGCCAGCAATCTGCGTTACGGCCGCTGGTTCGCGCCGGCGGCGGAACGCTATGCGGACATGTATGCCGTTGTCGACCTGCTCGGCATCGGTCCTTTGCTCGACCGGCGGCCGGCGAAGCTTTCCGGCGGCGAGAAACAGCGCGTGGCAATCGGCCGGGCGCTGCTCGCTAGTCCAAGGTTGTTGCTGATGGACGAGCCGCTGGCTTCGCTCGACGACGCCCGCAAGGCAGAAATCCTGCCTTACATCGAGCGGCTGCGCGACGAGACGAAAATCCCGATCGTCTATGTCAGCCATTCGATCTCGGAAGTGGCGCGGCTGGCAAGCGACGTCGTTGTGCTGGCGCAAGGCAAAGTCGCCGCTTGCGGCCCGACCGGTGCGATCATGCAGCGGCTCGACCTGTTGCCGGCAGAAGAGCGCGGCGAGGGCGGCGCGGTGCTGGATACTGCGGTGCTGCGCCACGACGAAGTCTTTGGCATGACCGTGCTTGGCTCGGCGGCGGGCGACATCCGCGTGCCGCTTCTGGCAGTGCCGGTCGGTGCGCCGGTGCGCATCCGCATCCGTGCCCGCGATGTGATGATCGCCATCGAACAGCCGACGGGTCTCAGCGCGCTCAACATCCTGCCGGGCACGATCGTGGCGATAGAGCCTGGCGAGGGGCCGACGGTCGAGATCGGCATAGACTGCAATGGCGCAACCGTCCTTGCCCGGATCACCGAGCAATCGCGACAGACGCTGAAACTTCGGCTCGGTCGAAAAGCCTACGCGGTGGTCAAGACGGTAAGCTTCGACCGGGCGAATACGAGCGTCGGCCTGCCTGTCGAGGCGGATGGATGACCGACGGATGATTGTCGCTATATCATTTTGAAATAGCGATATCGCAGGAGAGCTTCTAGGATGGATGTGGCGCGACTGCGGAGGAGCAAATGCCGTCGCTGAGCTTGCGGATAAACCTTGATCCAGAAGGGCGCATCGGGCCGGGCAAGATCGAGCTTCTCGAGCAGATCGCCGCCTTCGGATCGATCTCGGCGGCGGCGCGCGGCATGGAAATGTCCTACAAACACGCTTGGGATCTCGTCGAGGACATGAACCGGGTGTTCGGCAAACCGCTGGTCGCGGCGCAGACCGGAGGGAAAAAGGGCGGCGGCGCCCAGTTGACTCCGGTGGGGCTTGCGGTGGTCAGCCGCTTTCGCGCCATCGAACGGGCTGCGGCTTCCGCGGCGGCGGCGCATATGGAAGCATTACAGGCGGAGATCGATGCCGGGTGAGGTCGGTGGAACCTGTACCGGCCGAGCCTATTCCTCCGGCTCGCCGGGCTTGCGCAGCAGATAAGTGTCCATGATCCAGCCTTTTTTCCGGCGGGCCTCGTCGCGGGTCTTCACGATCTCGTCGCCGACGTCGCCAAGGCGGCCGGAAATGAGGATCTCGTCGGGCGTGCCGAGATAGGCGCCCCAGTGGATGACGAGGTCCTTGTCGTCCAGCGTGTTGAAGGCGCATTTGCCGTCCAGCATGATGACGGTGCTGCCGGCATTGTCGGGCATACCTTCCTCGGTAAGCCGGCGGCCGGTGGTGATCTGAATCGCATCGCCGACGCGGTTCAGCGCCATCTTGTGGCTGGCGGCGAGCGCCTGGACAGCAGTGATGCCGGGGATCACCTCGAGCTCGAACCCGACATTGCCTCTCATGCGCACACGCTCCAGTATGCGCAGCGCGCTGTCGTAGAGCGAGGGATCGCCCCAGATCAGGAAGGCGCCGCAGCCATCTTGCGAAAGCTCGTCGCGGATCAGGCTTTCATAGATCGCGGTGATCGCCTCGTGCCAGTCATCGACGGTCGAGCGATAGGAGGGTGCTGGCTCGGCCCGCACCGGCACGTCGAATTCGACGCGACGTGAGTTTGGATTGGTGACGAATCGGTCGCAGATCTGGCGGCGCAGTTCTGCGAGGTCGCTCTTCTTCTCGCCCTTGTCGGGAATGAACAGTACGTCGGCGCGGTTCAAGCCGCCGATGGCCTGCACGGTCATGTGGTCGGGATTGCCGGCGCCGATGCCGATGACGAGAAGCTTGCGCATGGGCGAACTCCTGCCCGATCGGAACGTCGGTGTCCAGAGAGCCATGGCATGTGCGCAAGCGCGGAAGGGCTTTGAAACTCCACATTGAACGGCTAGAGTCATACCGGCATCTCGCCAAGGGAGCTTCCATGTTCCGTTATGTTCTGACCGCAGCGCTGGCGCTCTCGGCCACGCCCGCATTCGCCAATGATTCGATTGCCGAATTGGGAACGGGCGGCCTGATCCTGTCGCGTAGCGACGCGGTCGCCATGGAGAGTGAGGACCTCTACATCTCGCCGGAAAAGGTGACGGTCGATTATGTCTTCCGCAACAACACCGATAAGGATGTCGACGCGATCGTCGCTTTTCCAATGCCCGACATTGAAGGCGATCCCAACGAGATGCCGGCGATCCCCGACGGCCAGAGCGACAATTTCCTCGGCTTCGAGGTGACGATCGACGGTGTTCCCGCTGAACCGCAGCTCGAGCAGAAGGCATTTGCGCTCGGCATCGACATCAGCGCCGATCTTAAGGCGCAAAACGTGCCACTCTACCCGTTCGGCGATGCGGCCAGGGCGGCATTGGCAAAGCTGCCGCAGGCGGTTGCCGACGACTGGGTCGACCGCGGCCTCATCATCGAAGACACTGCAGACGACGGTTCAGGCATGAAGACCGTCTATGTGCCGTTCTGGCAATTGCGCTCGACCTACTGGTGGCGCTCGACCTTCCCAGCCAACAAGGCGGTCCACGTTGCCCACCGCTACAAGCCGAGCGTCGGCGGCACGTCCTCGGTCAGCTTCTTCTATGACGGCCAATTCCAGGGCCAATACGGCGCCTACAAGACCCGCTACTGCATGGACGGCACGTTCGAGAACGCGATCCGCAAGGCAGCGAAGGGCAATCCCGACGGCACTCCGAAATACTTCGAGAACCGCATCGCCTATATCCTGACCACGGGCGGTAACTGGGCGACGGGCGCCATCGGCAAGTTCAAGCTGACCGTCGACAAGGGCGATCCAAAGAACCTGGTCTCGTTCTGTGGCGAAAACGTCAGGAAAGTCGGACCGACCCGTTTCGAGATGACGGCAGAAAATTTCTACCCTGAGCACGATATCGACATATTGCTGCTGGCGCCTTCGGGCGATGGCGGGAGCGGCGGCTGATGGACGTCGCGATCTATGTCGCCATCGCTGAAAACGGCGTGATCGGGCGCGATGGTGGTTTGCCGTGGCGGCTTTCCAGCGATCTCAAGCGGTTCAAGATCGACACGATGGGCAAACCTATCATCATGGGTCGCAAGACCTATGAAGGCATCGGCCGGCCTCTGCCGGGCAGGCTCAACATCGTGGTGACCCGCGACAAGGCCTGGCGCGCCAAGGGCGTCGAAATCGTGCATTCTCTCGACGAGGCGATCAGTCTGGCGGAGGTGCGCGGGCGCTGCATGGCCGGCGCAGACGAAATCTGCGTCATCGGCGGCGGCGAGATCTACGCCCAGGCGCTGCCGCTGGCCGATCGCTTGCATGTCACCCATATCCTTGCCGCGGTCGACGGCGACGCGCATTTCCCGCCGATCGACCCGGATTTGTGGCGCATTGTTCGCTCGCAGGACGTGCCGGCCGGTGAAAAGGACAGTCATGCGACACGCTATTCGGTTTACGAGCGACGCCGCGACGTGCATTGAGAGACGATATAGGGTCGCGACGGTCCAAAACGGAGGGTGACAACGACCGATCGCGTTGAAAGCGTGCCGTCGCATCCCTATAGAAGAACGACACGGGATTTTGCGTCGTCAGGCCGGCGCGTGAGGGAGCGAAAGGACATTCATGCCCTGGAATGACAAAAGCGGCGGAGGCGGCGGCCCATGGGGCGGCGGCAACAATCCAGGACCCTGGGGGCAGGGGCCAAAGGGGCCGAGTGGTCCGCAGGGCTCGCCTCCCGATCTCGAAGATATCATCCGGCGCGGCCAGGATAGGTTGCGGCGTGCTTTGCCGGGTGGCGGCGGCGCCAGCCCAGCCGTATTCGGGCTGATCGCGGCAGCGCTTGTGGTGCTGTGGGCATTCAAGGCGGTCTATACCGTGCAGCCCGACGAGGTTGCGGTCGAACTCAGATTCGGCGTGCCAAAGGCGGAGTTCTCGCAGCCAGGCCTGCATTTCCATTGGTGGCCCATCGAGACGGTCGAGACGGCCAACATCGCCGAACAACTCGTCAACATTGGCGGCGGCACGGCCACCGGCAACGGTTCAGGCCTGATGCTTTCTGGCGATCAGAACATCGTCAACGTCCAGTTCTCTGTGGCCTATCAGGTCTCCGATCCGAGGGCCTATCTGTTCGACGTGTCCGATCCCGACGGCATGCTGCGGCAGGTCGCCGAAAGCGCCATGCGCGAAGCGGTCGGCCGGCGGCCGGCGCAGGACATCTTCCGCGACGATCGCGAGGGCATTGCGGCGTCCGTGCGCGAAATCATCCAGACGACGCTTGACGGCTATAGGGCCGGCCTGAACGTCAACGCGATCTCGATCGAGGATGCTGCGCCGCCGCGCGAAGTGGCCGACGCCTTCGACGAGGTGCAGCGCGCCGAACAGGACGAGGACAAGTTCGTCGAGCAGGCCAACCAGTATTCCAACCAGAAGCTCGGCCAGGCACGCGGCGAGGCCGCACAGATCCGCGAGGAGGCGGCCGGCTACAAGAACCGGGTCGTGCAGGAGGCCGAAGGCGAGGCGCAGCGCTTCATCTCGGTCTATGACGAATACGCCAAGGCACCGGATGTGACACGCCAGCGGCTTTATCTGGAAACGATGGAGAGGGTTCTGAAGGATTCCAGCAAGGTCATTATCGAGCAAGGCAACGGACAAGGGGTCGTTCCCTATCTGCCGCTGCCGGCATTGCAGCAGAAGGCGCCGGCGCCGGTCCTCGGAGGAACCCAGTGATGGCCAACCGTCTTCCCATCATCGCCGTCATCGCCGCGGTTATCCTGTTCCTGCTCTATTCGTCGGTCTTCGTGGTCAATGCGCGACAGCAGGCGCTGGTGCTCAGGTTCGGCGAAATCGTAGACGTCAAGAGCCAGCCGGGCATCTATTTCAAGGCGCCGTTCGCCTTCTTCGATGCCGACAGCGTGCAGTTGATCGAAAACAGGGTGCTGCGCTTCGACCTCGACAACATCCGCGTTCAGGTTTCAGGCGGCAAGTTCTATGAGGTCGACGCCTTCATCGCCTATCGGATCTCGGATCCGCGCGTGTTCCGCTCCGCGGTGTCCGGCCAGATCGAACTGGCCGAGGCACGGTTGAGGACGCGTCTCGACGCCGCCTTGCGCCGTGTTTACGGTTTGCGCGACTTCGAGGCGGCGCTCTCGGAAGAGCGAGCCGTGATGATGCGTGAAGTGCGCGATCAGTTGAGGCCGGACGCCACGTCGCTCGGCCTTCAGATCGAGGATGTCCGTATTCGCCGAACCGATTTGACGGCGGAAGTCTCGCAACAGACATACGACCGTATGAAGGCTGAGCGTTTGGCCGAAGCCGAGCGGCTGAGGGCGCGCGGCAACGAGGCGGCGCAGCGCATCAGGGCGCGCGCCGACCGCGAAGTGGTGGAGATCGTCGCCGAGGCACGGAGAGAGTCTGAAATCCTGCGCGGTGAAGGCGAAGCTCAACGCAGCGCCACCTTCGCGAATGCCTACCAGCGCGATCCAGCCTTCTTCGACTTTTACCGGTCGATGAATGCCTACGGCACGGCGCTCGACAATACCGGGACGACGATGGTGCTGTCGCCGAGTTCGGACTTCTTCCGTTTCTTCCGCAATCCCGCCGGCGCGGACACGCCGGCGGCGCCGCCCGCAGCACCTGCTGCACCGGCAGCGCAGCCAGGCACCGGCCAGTAACAGCCGGTGCAGGATTTTCTGGCGGCAATAGGCTTGGTTCTCGTCGTAGAGGGCCTAGTCTATGGCGGCTTTCCCGGCCTCGCCAAGAAACTTGCCGGCGAGGTTCTGTCGATGCCGGAGAATGCGCTGCGGATCGCCGGGCTGGTTGCCATCGCCGTTGGCGTCGGCCTCGTCTGGCTGGTGCGAGGTGGATGACGGTTTATGATTTCGGGATTACGGAGGATTTATCCTCGGCCGATAGCCATAGCCGCAAACGTGCCGTATTTCTTGCCAACATGGTTCGACGCAGCGTTTTCGGCGAGCGCATTTCTTTTCAGAGACACCGGGAGACTTCTCGATGAGATTCAACAGGTTTTTGCGCGCGGCGAGGCGGACGTTGACCGTGGGTACTGCAGCACTTCTTATCGGCGCCGTTACGATCCCGTCGCTGGTGACGCCTGCGGCCGCCGCCGACGGCCCGGCTTCGGTCGCCGATCTCGCGCAGGGCCTGCTCGGCGCCGTGGTCAACATATCGACCTCGCAGAGGGTGAAGGGCACGGAAGGCCCGGGCGCGGTGCCGATGCCGCAGCTCCCGGAGGGCTCGCCCTTCCAGGATTTCTTCGACGATTTCTTCAAGAACCGTCCCGGCGAACAGGGCAACCCCTCGCAAAAGGTGCAGTCGCTGGGCTCCGGCTTCGTGGTCGACGCCGAGCAGGGTATCGTGGTGACGAATAACCACGTGATCGCCGATGCCGACGACATCGAGGTGAATTTTTCCGACGGCGTGACGTTGAAGGCGACGCTGGTCGGCACCGACACCAAGACCGACGTGGCGGTGCTGAAGGTCGATCCGAAAGGGCACAAACTGACGGCGGTGAAATTCGGCGATTCCAGCAAGATGCGTGTCGGTGACTGGGTGATGGCGATCGGCAATCCGTTCGGCCTCGGCGGCACCGTGACGGTTGGCATCGTCTCGGCCCGCAACCGCGACATCAATTCCGGTCCCTATGACGACTTCATCCAGACCGATGCTGCGATCAACCGAGGCAACTCCGGCGGACCGCTGTTCAACAGCGACGGCGAGGTGATCGGCATCAACACGGCGATCATCTCGCCGTCCGGCGGCTCGATCGGCATCGGCTTTTCCATTCCCTCGCAGCTTGCGTTGGGCGTCGTCGACCAACTCCGCCAGTTCGGCGAGACGCGGCGCGGCTGGCTCGGCGTGCGCATCCAGCCGGTGACGGACGACATTGCCGAAAGCCTCGGCATGGCCACCGCTAAGGGCGCGCTGGTCGCCGGCGTCATCAAGGGCGGGCCTGTCGACAACGGCACCATCCTGGCGGGCGACGTCATCATCAAGTTCGACGGCAGGGACGTCAATGAAATGCGCGACTTGCCGCGCGTCGTCGCGGAGAGCACGGTCGGCAAGGCTGTCGATGTGGTCATCGTGCGCAAGGGCGTCGAGCAGACCGTGAAGGTGACGCTCGGCCGGCTCGAAGATGGCGAAAAGCTTGCCAGCGGCGAGAACGGCACCGCCGATAAGGATAATGGCGACGAGGCGCCCGCCGTTTCGACGGCTTCCGTGCTCGGCATGACCGTTGGCGAGCTCAACGATGAGACGCGGACGAAATTCGGCATCGCCGCCGAAGTCTCCGGCGTCGTGATCACCGAAGTCACCAAGGATTCGGCCGCTGCCGAACGCGGCATCCAGGCCGGCGAAGTGATCACCGAGATCGCTCAGGAATCGGTCGCCACGCCCAAGGATGTCATGGACCGGATTGCCGCGTTGAAGGAGCAGGGACGCAAGAACGCGCTGCTGATGCTGGCGTCGAAGACCGGCGAATTGCGGTTTGTGACGATCCGTATGGATTGAGTCCGGTAAAGGCTACAGAGGAAAAAAGGCGGCTAGCAACCCGCCTTTTTTCTTGCTTGCCAATCCTTGGCTGTCAGTCTGTAGAACACATGCCGCTTGAGCATGGCATGGCTGTCCGGAATGCCGGGGTGGTCGAAATCGCTGGCCGGGTCGGCGATCATGCCCAGGCGCTTCATGACGGCTGTGGAACGGCTGTTATCCCTAACGGCGAAGGACACGATTTCGTCGAGGCCAAGCGTTTCGAAGCCATAGGCGAGCCACGCTTCGGCTGCCTCGGTGACATAGCCATGGCCCCAGAATTCGGGCGCCAGCCGCCAGCCCATCTCGACTGTGCCGGCAGGCAGGAAGGGCAAATGATCGGTGTCGAGGAGGCCGACGAAGCCGATGCATTGGCGCGTTTCAACTATCTCGGCGGCAGCGAAACCGTAGCCATCCTCGGCGATCCAGGCGCGGAACTCGTCCATTTTGGCGTCCGCGGCAGCGCGGTCGCGGCGAAATGGAAAGAATTCCATGACGCGTTCGTCGGAATTGATGCGGTAGAAGAGCTCACGGTCGCGATCCTCCCAGTTGCGCAGGATCAGGCGCTCGGTGCGGATCGGCGTCACCCCACAAATTCCTCCAGCCGGTAGCCCTGCAGATAGAGCAGCGCGGTCAGGTCGCCGTGGTCAATGCGGAATTTTGCCTCCGCCGCCACGACCTGCTTGGCATGAAGTGCCACACCGGTGCCGGCTAGGCGGATCATGTCGAGGTCGTTGGCGCCATCGCCGACAGCAATGGCGTCGGCGGTCGTCAGCCCGAGTCGCGCCGAAATCTCGAGCAGCGCATCGGCCTTGGCGGCACGCCCCAGGATTGGCTCGGCCACCAGCCCGGTGAAGTGGCCGTCCTGCTCGATCAGGCGGTTGGCGCGGTTCTCCTGAAAGCCGAGCATGGCGGCGATGCGTGAGGTGAAGACGTTGAAGCCACCCGAGACGAGTGCAGTCCATGCGCCATTGGCCCGCATGGTCTGGACAAGTGCGCGGCCGCCGGAGGCCAGCGTCAAGCGGTTGGCGATGACGCGGTCGACCACGGCAGCGTCGAGGCCTTTCAGCAGCGCCACCCGCTCGCGCAAGGCCGGCTCGAAAGCGATCTCGCCATTCATCGATCGCGCCGTGATGGCGGCGACGTAATCCTTGACGCCGATCTCGTCGGCAAGCTCGTCGATGCACTCCTGGTCGATAACGGTCGAATCCATATCGGCGATGAGGATTTTCTTCCGCCTACCCTCGGCCTGCTGGACGATCACGTCGACCGGTTCGGGTGCGAGCACGGCGCGCAGGCTGGCGGTCGTTTCAACGGCTTCGGCCGCCTCGGGCAAAGCAAATTCACAGGCGATGCCTTCGGCCAGCCAGCGAACAGTGCTTGCGCCGGCCGCCCTTGACACCATATTCGCAAGCGCCGGCGACAATCCGCGGCCGGCGGGATGGGACACAAGCGTGGCGATCAGCGGCATCGAAAATTCCGGCGGGCAGGCGGGCGGGGGCCGCGTTAAGAACGCGATCCTGATAGCCGGGCCGACCGCCAGCGGCAAGTCCGCCCTTGTGCTAGACATCGCTGAGCATAACGGCGGCGTCATCGTCAACACCGATTCCATGCAAGTCTATTCGGTGCTCGACGTGCTGACTGCGCGGCCGACTGCTGCCGAACTCGTTCGCGTCCCGCATTTCCTCTACGGACATGTCCATCCCTCCACCGCATATTCCACCGGCGCCTGGCTGCGCGATGTGATGAAGCTCATCGACAACGGTGCGTTCTTGGAACGGCCGGTGATTTTCGTCGGTGGCACCGGCCTTTATTTCCGGGCGCTTGCGGAAGGCATTTCGGAAATGCCCGACATTCCACAGTCGATCCGTGATCGCTGGCGCTACGAACTCCAGGAGCAGGGCGCAGCCAAGCTGCACCGCATCCTGCTACGCGAGGATTCCGCAACCGGCATGATGCTGAAGCCGACCGACGGCCAGCGCATCGTCCGGGCGCTGGAGGTGCTCGACGCATCGGGCCGTTCCATCCTGGAATGGCAGGCGGCGCGCGGCCGTCCACTGATCGACAGGGCCAGCACGCGTTTCTTTGTGATCGAACCGGACCGAGCGGAACTGGTGGAGCGGATCGAGGCGCGGTTCGACCGCATGCTGGAGAAGGGCGCTCTCGACGAGGTCAGGCGGCTGACCGACCTTGGCCTCGATCCCGACTTGCCGGCGATGAAAGCGATCGGCGTTCGCGAACTCCAGGCCGCAATGGCCGGCGAGTTGAGTTTTCCCGAAGCGATCGAGCGCGCGAAGATCGCGACGCGACAATATGCCAAGCGCCAGACGACCTGGTTCAGGCATCAGTTGGGTCCGGAATGGATGAGATTGCGCCCTGGTGATCGTGTGGAATCCACGATCTCGGATCCCCTTTCCAGTGCAACCTGAAAAGTTGATTTTGAGGGGATACTTCCCGTCGAAGTTGTCCTAATTAACCCTCCGTAAGCCCGTCCATGCCATAACGTCTTTGGGAATTTTGCAACGGGGAGCAGATGCGTTTTCACAAGGCGGAATCAGCCTTTTTCGTGTTTATCTTCGTGATCCTGGCCGCCGGCCTGGTGACGCTTCACGCCTATGGGCTTCTGCAGGCCTTCGCCGAAGACGTTCATACACCCGCAAGGGTCGACAAGATCATCTATCTCAACAAGCTGTTGTTTGGGACCGGCGTTCTTTTGGCGACTGCCCTGTTCTTCGGCATTTTCTTTATCTACCCGCTGATCCGCAAGCAGGCGACAGAAGAAGGCAAGCTGCGCGCCATGACGGTTTCGCTCAGCGCCCGTTCGGAAACGCTGGAGCATGCAGCGCTGACCGACAGCCTGACCGGTATGCAGAACCGGCGCTATTTCGACGATGCACTGAAGGAATATCTCGAGGAATTCCGTCGCATCGAGAAGCCGGTCGGGCTGATGATCCTTGATCTCGACCATTTCAAGCAGGTCAACGACACCCACGGCCATGATGTTGGCGACGAGGTGTTGCGGGCGGTCGCCAATTGTCTCAAGGACATGACACGCTATCACGATGTGGTGGCGCGCCTCGGTGGCGAGGAGTTCGCAGTGGTCACGCCCAACATGGACGCCGAACTTCTGTCCAAATTCGCCGAGCGCATCCGCAAGGCGATTGCCAACATGTCTATACTGTCCGGCAATGTCCGCCTGAAGATCACCACGAGCGTCGGCCTTGCCGTCTGGGACCGTAAGGAAACCGCCGAAGAGTTCTATCGCCGCGCCGACCGCCAGCTGTATGAGGCCAAGAGGCAAGGCCGAAACCGCGTCTGCGCCTAAGATCCCGTCACTAGATTCGTGAGGCTGGCCGCCTGATGCCGTTTTCTGCGCTTCCGGTGCTCGTGGACTGAATGTCCACTCCGCTCCGGTTCTCGAAAACGGCACCATCCGGCTCAGCCTGACGAATTTCCTGACGGGATCTACCCAAGCAGTGAAAGCTTGCCCGGTATCTCAAGCGCGCAGGGCGCTGGATCTATGGAGACTTTAACGGTCGCCGGCTCAATCGTTCTGCGGGCGCAGGCCGAAGGTTGCGGGTTTCAGGCCATAACGCATGTCGAAATCGTCGTCGGGCTGGGCGCGCGGGACAGCCGGCTTGCGGTAGTCGCGATCGCCGGCCTGTCGGCCGGAATCCACGACTTCGGCGAAGGCCATCGCCTGCTGTGGTTTTGGCACGTTGCGCAGCCTTTCGACGATCGCCACGAGGTCGACATCATTGCCCATTTCGGACGGCAAGGCTTCCTCGCGCTTGGCCGTGCCTGGAATCAGGTCATCGGACATTTTCTCGAACTTCAGCCGCATGGTCGTCGCCACGCCCTCGCCGAAGGCGATGGCTTCGCGCTGGCCCATCGAAGACAGGAATGCCAGCGTCGAGGCTGAGGAATCGGCGATCGCCGAGCGGATGATCGCCTGGTCCTGCTCGTTGGCGAGCCGCATGGCGAAAAAGGTCGAGCACTGCGACAGGATGGTGGGATCGAGCTCGCCCGGGCGCTGGGTGACGATACCAAGATAACAGCCATATTTGCGGCCTTCCTTGGCGATGCGCGACAGTGCGTGTCGGGTCGGCGCAAAACCAAGGCGCGGATCGGCCGGCATATAGCGGTGTGCTTCCTCGCACAGCAAAAGCAGCCGCAGCCGGCCTTCGCTCCACAGTGCAAGGTCGAAGGCCAGGCGCGCCAGCACCGAACAGACGGAATTGACCACTTCCGACGGCATGCCGGCCATCTCGAAGCAGGTCACCGGGCGCCCGTGATGCGGCACGCGGAAAATATTGCCGATCGTCTCGTGGATGGTATCTTCGATCAGCCGCGAATTGAACATGAAGCGGTAGCGCGGATCCGAGGCTGCCGATTCGATGCGCGTCTTCAGCGATTTGAGGGTGGGGCGGTCGTTCTTGCTTTCCAGCAGTCCCATGCGCTCGTCGATCTGCTTGATAAGATCGGCAACGCGATAGGGCACCGGGGTGTCCGCGGTCAGTGCATCAGTGCCACGCCTGAGATAGGTGCCGGAATTCGGGTTGCGATACAGGTTCTTGGCTGCGGGAATGAGATCGCGCAAAGCATCGACCTCTTCCGGCACGGTCTCGCGCCCGCGAAACAGCACTTCGGCAAATTCCTCGAGCTTGAACATCCAGAAGGGCAGGTCCAGCGTCGTCGAATCGACCCTGACGCAGTGCTCGGGCAAGGAGGCGGCAAACTCGTTGTGCGGATCGAGGATGAGAACGCGCAGGTCGGGTCGAGCGGCGATCGATTTGCGCAAAAGCAGCGAGACGGCGGTGGATTTGCCGACGCCTGTGGTGCCGACAATGGCGAAATGGCGCGCCAGCGTGTCGTCAATGGCGATGTTGGCGTCGATCGCCTCATCCTGTGACAGCGTTCCGATGGTAATCGAAGGACGTCCGGCGAGATCATAGACCGCCTGCAAGTCGCGGCTGCGGATGCGGTGGGCGATGGCGCCGATATGCGGATAGGTGGTGATACCGCGGTCGAAAATCGGTTTGGTGCCGGGCTCGGCGCCGTCGCGCACCTCGCCGATGAGCTCGATACTGACCTCGATTGGGTTCTGGCCCGCGTTGCTCCAGGCGCGATCCGACTTGCCGATCTCGTAGACCAGGCCGACGGTTCGCGTCGCGCCAAGGTTGATGGAGATCATCTTGCCGACGCTCCAATGGCCGGTAACCGTGCCTTCGACATCGGCGGCATAGGCGCTGATGGTGGCGCGCGCGCCGTCGCACTGGACGACATTGCCCAGAATGCGCTTGTCGTTCTGCTCCGCCTTGCGGCGCTCCTGCAATGCCGGCTCTCCGACGGAGGCTTCGCGGTCGACGAACATGGACAGGCTGTTTCCCATTTCCCCAGGCGATCGACCTTACATCGACGGGGTTAAGGCGGGGTGAGGTCGGATGGTGTAAGAGCAATTAAGCCATTCGTGAAAATTGAATTCGATCGGCCTTGCTCTACGTCAAAATTTCGATATACCAGATTTATGACTAATATAGCGAACGACATCTCGGCGACCATCGGCAGGCGAATACGCTCCGAAAGAACCTTGAGGGACTGGTCGCTGGCGGAGCTCGCGGACCGGTCCGACGTGTCGAAAGCCATGCTCAGCACGATAGAGCGCGGCAAGACGAGCCCGACCGCAGCACTTCTTGTACGGGTCGCCGCGGCCTTCGGCATGACGCTTTCCACCCTCATCGCGCGGGCCGAGCTGCAAGGCGGCGGGCTGCTTCGCGAAAGCGATCAACCGCTTTGGCGGGATCCCGCAACAGGCTATGTCAGGCGGCATCTTTCGCCGATCTCGGATATGCCGCTCGAGCTGATCCGGGTTCAATTGCCGGCGGGAGCCAAGGTGAGCTTTCCGGCAGCGTCCTATGCCTTCATCAGACAACAGATATGGCTGATGTCCGGACGGCTGGAATTCACCGAGGGCGACATCGTCCACAGTCTCGAACCGGGTGACTGCCTGGCGCTTGGCGCGCCGTCGGATTGCAGCTTCCACGCTCCGGGACCGGACGCCGCCGAGTATCTGGTCGCGCTGGCCAGAGGCTGATGACAGGGCCGCATCTTATGGCCCGACCGACGCTCGCGCATTCACAGCGATTTTCATCTCGCTCCAGGGATCTTGCACGCATGAGTTCCATCGAAATCAAAGCGCTGACACAAACTGCGGAAACGCATGCAATGCTGGTCGATATGCTGATCGAGACGGTAGCGGCCGGTGGATCGGTCAGTTTCATGCATCCGCTGGCGCCGGAGGCCGCAGGCGCCTTCTGGAGGAAGTCGCTTATTGCGACTGCAAGAGGCGAAAGAGCTGTGCTCGGTGCCTGGGACGGCGAGGCTCTGGTCGGCACCGTTACCTTGCTGCTCGACTTTCCCCCCAACCAGCCGCACCGGGCCGAGATCGCCAAGCTGATGACCCGCGTCGACCATCGCGGCAAAGGCGTGGCTACTCGCCTGATGTCGGCGGCCGAAAGCCTCGCAGTCGAAAAAGGCCGCACGCTGCTGGTCCTGGATACGGCGACAGAGGAGGGCGCTTCCGGTCTCTATGAGAGGTTGGGCTTCACGCTTGCCGGTGAGATACCGGACTTTGCATTGAAGCCGCATGGCGGACTGACCGGTACGCTTATCTACTGGAAGCGCATCGGCCAGTCCCGGTGACAGCCCCGAATTTCTATCCCGTGTGGTGGACCTCCTGCAGCCCGTAGACAGGCGTTGCGATGCCCTCGAGCCGTGCTTTCAACTGCAGCGACAGGAACTGCGAATAGTGGCGTGACTGGTGCAGATTGCCGCCGTGGAACCAGAGCGCTTCCTGTTGTGTCGGCTTCCACATGTTGCGCTGTTCGCCCTCCCAGGGGCCCGGGTCCTTGGTGGTGTTCGAGCCGAGACCCCAGCACTTCCCGACTTTGTCGGCGACTTCTTTCGAGATCAGCTCCGCCGCCCAGCCGTTCATCGAACCGTAGCCGGTGGCGTAGACGACGACATCGGCCGACAGCTCGGTGCCGTCGCTGAGCAGGACCGAATGTTCCTTGATCTCGGTCACGTCGACGCCGCTCTTCAGCTTGATGGCGCCGTCGATGATCAGCTGGGAGGCGCCGATGTCGATGTAGTAGCCGGAACCGCGCCTGAGATATTTCATGAACAGGCCCGAACCGTCGTCGCCCCAGTCGAGCATGAAGCCGGCCCTTTCCAGGCCCTCATAGAAGGCGGCATCGCGCTTCTTCATCTTTTCGTAGAGCGGGATCTGGAACTCGTGCAGGATCTTGTAGGGCAGGGAGGCGAAGATGAGATCGGCCCTGGCCGTGGTCATGCCGTTTTGCACGGCCTGCTCCGAATAGAGCGCGCCGAGCCCGACATCCATCAGCGTGTCGGATTTGACGATATGCGTGGTCGAGCGTTGCACCATGGTGACGTCGACGCCGGCTTCCCAGAGTGCGGCGCAGATGTCGTGCGCGGAATTGTTCGAACCGATGACGACGACCTTCTTGCCAACGTAGCTGTCCGGAACTTCGGGATGTTGGGCCGGCCCGACATGCCGGTGGCCAGCACCAGCTGCTTCGGCTTCAGCGTTATGTCCTTGCCTCCGCGATGGACGACGACCGTCCACTCCTTTTTCTCGTCGTCATAGGCGGCGCTCTTGGCCTCGGTGGAGGACCAGTAGTTCAGCTCCATGACCTTGGTGTACATTTCCAGCCAGTCGCCGATCTTGTCCTTGGGCGAGAAGACCGGCCAGTTCCTGGGGAAGTCGATATAGGGCAGATGATCGTACCAGACCGGGTCGTGCAGGCAGAGCGACTTGTAGCGCTTGCGCCATGAATCGCCGGCACGCTCGTTCTTCTCGACGATGATGGTCGGCACGCCGAGTTGCCTCAACCGGGCGCCGAGCGCGATGCCGCCCTGGCCGCCGCCGATGATCAGCGTGTAGGGCTGACTGACAAAGCCGAGTTCGGCGGCTTCCTTCTCGCGCTCTTCCTTCCAGGTCGGACGATTTTTTCCGTGGCCATGCTTGGCGCCCAACGGCCGGGCGAAGCCGGCGGGTTCCTCATGACCCTTCAGCTCGACCATAGTGGTGAGGAGCGTCCAGATCTTGCCGTTCTTCAGCCTGATATGGCCGAAGCCGCGCGCAACCTCCGTTTCAAAACTGATCCAACCTTCGAGCAGCCCGTCGCTCTCGGTGGCGTCTTCGCCCTTGGCGATCGCCCAGTTCGAAGGTCTTGTCTTCGCCAGCTGGCTCGTCAGCATGTCGTGCACCTGGTCGCGACCTTCCATGGTCTTGATGTTCCAGGTGAAGGTCACCAGGTCGCGCCAGTAGCAGTCTTCCTGGAAGCACCCGACCGCCTTGTCGATGTCGCCGGCGGCAAGCGCTGCGCCGAATTGGTCGAGCAGGTCGGACAGTTTTTTGGCTGGGGCCTTGTCGAGCATCAAATTTCCTCCCGTGAAGTCCTGGTCGTCACCGTGGCTTTGCCGGACCCTCCCAGCCCGGTTGACCGGAGTATCGCGGCAAACTGTGCGCCGCGTCACGTCGTCAAATAGTTTGGCGCGGTTTCAATGGCTTACCGCAAAAATTCTGGTCCGCGCGGCGGCGAACAATTTGCCCCACATTTTTGCGCGCACCAGCGCGTCGAGAGTTCCCCGCCGACAATCGTTGCTGGCTGAAACCAAAGTTGCACCTTTGCAACACACCATCAGACCATTGTAAACGTTGAAAGAATGGCTCTTGCGTCAAGTTTGCTGCGGGCTTAGAGAACCGCCCATTCCTAACCCGTCCTCCTGAAAGGAGACCCTGTCAATGATCCGGCAACCCAGATCGACACGTTTCGTGCCGACGCTGGAATTGCGTGCGGCTGACAGGGTACCAATCAGGAAGAACGGCCATGGCGAAGTCCATGATCCAGCGCAGGCAGGAAGCCGAGCGCGAACGCATTGAAGCATATGCCGTAACGCTGCGGCGGGTTTCTCCCGTCGCGCGTCCCGCTCCGGATTTCGAGCGGGCGCTTCACGACGCACGCCGGGGCTTTGCCGGTATGGCGATCCGCGACGGTGCGCTGTGGCGTCCAAAGCTGAAGACGCGCGACCGTGCGCGCCTGCGGCTGGCTGCCGCGCGCCATCTTTATGCGCGTTACCCGGTTTCGGCTGCGCTCGAGGGCATCTGGCTGGATGCTTCGGGGCTGGATGCCAGCGAGGTTGCGCTCCGCAAGGCCTGGTATATCGCGGTTGCGCGTGGCGACTCGCTCTACAAGGCGGGCGCCAATGCGTGGCTGTCCCGCAAGGAGGTGCATTGTTTCCTAAACTTATCCGGCGATTTCACGTTCGACGAGGCGTTTCAGGTGGCGATCGCCCGGTCCTATACGGATGATCCGGGGTTAGCGGCCCGACTTGCGCGGACGAAAGTTGCGCGCACACCGCGCGGGGAGTTGGTCTTCTGGCGCGAGGTGACGCGGTTCTTCTGCGGGCATCCCGCGTCGAAGGAGGAGATCGATGATCTGTGCGACTATATTGGCGCGATGCACCAGCGCGACGCAGCATACACCCTGAAGGGTCGTACGCTCGCCTCGCTGCGTCGGCAAATGTTGGAGTGGCATCGCGACATTGCCGCGATCGAACGCATCGAGGCAATGCGCCGCCGCGCTGCCGGGCGGGCTCCGCGTACTGCCGGAATGCAGTCGCAAGGCCGCGCCTGGGACGGCTCGCGCCTCGAGGACTGGGAATGGCAGCCATCCTCCAAGGAGGCGAAGGCGCATGGCGAGCGTTTCTTCGTTCGCCAACTCAAGACGGCCGAGGATCTGGTTGCCGAGAGCCGAGCGATGCATCACTGCGTCTCGATGTACGCGGCCAAATGCATTGCCGGCAACGCCTCGATCTGGGTGCTGCGGCGCACAGCGCTCGGCAAAGTCGAGCGGTTGCTGACGATCGAGCTCGACCAGCAAAACCGTGCAGTGCAAGTGCGCGGTTTCGGCAATCGTCTCGCCTCGCCGGAGGAGCGCAAGATCGTCGAGCGCTGGGCCAAGGCGAGGGGCGTGGTGCTGAATGCCTGAAAACGGAAGACCCCGCGCGGCGCAAATGCCGCGCGGATTGCACAAAGGGGCGAATGTGCCGCCGCCTCGCATCGTGTCACATTCACCGTTGACAGCGGCGCAAAACCAATTCTATTGTCCGCCACCATGAAAACGGCACTCATTCTCGTAGTAGGAAAGCGCGTGGGCAAGGCGGTGTAACCGCCGGGCGAAAACCTCCCATGCGCAGACACAGGCTCCCTTGGGGGCCTTTTTTATTGCCCGAAACACGACTAAACGACCAGCAATCGCCCGATGGCGGACAGTACGGGACCAGACCGATGAGCAGTGGACAGAACGAGCGGCGCGAAATGACGGGCGCCGAAATGGTGGTGCAGGCGCTGAAGGACAATGGCGTCAAGCATGTTTTCGGCTATCCGGGCGGCGCGGTTCTCCCGATCTATGATGAAATCTTCCAACAGGACGAGGTCGAGCACATCCTCGTCCGTCACGAGCAGGGCGCGGGCCACGCGGCGGAGGGCTATGCGCGCTCGACCGGCAAGGCCGGCGTCATGCTGGTGACCTCGGGGCCGGGCGCCACCAACGCGGTCACGCCGCTGCAGGACGCGCTGATGGATTCGATCCCGCTGGTCTGCCTGACCGGTCAGGTACCGACCTCGCTGATCGGCTCGGACGCGTTCCAGGAGTGCGACACGATCGGCATCACGCGCCCCTGCACCAAACACAATTGGCTGGTGAAGGACGTCAACGAGCTCGCGGCAATCATCCACGAGGCCTTCCACGTCGCAACGACAGGACGTCCCGGTCCGGTCGTCGTCGATATTCCGAAGGACGTGCAGTTCGCCAAGGGCATCTACGTGCCGCCACAGACGGCGCCGCGCACGAGCTATCAGCCTAAGGTCCAGGGCGACCTGGAAAAGATCAAGGCGGCGGTCGAACTGATGGCCAACGCGAAAAGGCCGATCCTCTATACGGGCGGCGGTGTCATCAATTCCGGCCCGGAAGCCAGCCATTTGCTGCGCGAACTGGTCGATCTGACCGGCTTCCCGATCACCTCGACGCTGATGGGCCTTGGCGCCTATCCGGCGTCGGGCAAGAACTGGGTGGGCATGCTCGGCATGCACGGCACCTATGAAGCCAATATGGCGATGCATGATTGCGACGTCATGGTCTGCATCGGCGCGCGCTTCGACGACCGTATCACCGGTCGGCTCACCGCGTTCTCGCCGAACTCGAAGAAGATCCATATCGACATCGATCCATCGTCGATCAACAAGAACGTCCACACCGATGTGCCCATCATCGGCGATGTCGGCCGGGTGCTGGAGGATCTGGTGCGGCTGTGGCGGGCGACCGCCAAAGCCGACAAGAAGGCGCTCCACCCGTGGTGGGAGCAGATCGCGAAATGGCGGGCGCGGGATTCGCTTGCCTACAAGATGAACCACGACGTGATCATGCCGCAGTATGCCGTCCAGCGGCTCTACGCGCTGACCAAGGACATGGACACCTACATCACCACCGAGGTCGGCCAGCACCAGATGTGGGCGGCGCAGCACTACCATTTCGAGAAGCCGAACCGCTGGATGACCTCCGGTGGGCTCGGCACGATGGGCTACGGCCTGCCGGCGGCGCTCGGCGTCCAGATCGCGCACCCGGATGCGCTGGTCATCGACATTGCCGGCGACGCCTCGGTGCAGATGACGATGCAGGAGATGAGTGCCGCGGTGCAGCACGAAGCGCCCATCAAGATCTTCATCCTCAACAACCAGTATATGGGCATGGTGCGGCAGTGGCAGCAGCTTCTGCACGGCAACCGGCTGTCGCATTCCTACACCGAAGCGATGCCGGATTTCGTCAAGCTTGCCGAAGCCTATGGCGGCCACGGCATCCGCTGCGAGAAGCCGGACGAGCTGGACGACGCCATCAAGGAGATGATTTCGGTGAAGAAGCCGGTGATCTTCGACTGCCGGGTGGCGACACTTGCCAACTGCTTCCCGATGATCCCGTCGGGCAAGGCGCACAACGAGATGCTTCTGCCTGATGAGGCGACCGACGAGGCGGTGGCCAACGCCATCGACGCCAAGGGCAGGGAACTGGTGTAACACTCAGCCGGGGCAGGGCTGTCGGAAGAAGCCGTACGTAAACAGAGAATTGGCTCAAAAGTTTGAAATCGAGATTCATGTCATGAACGCACAGCTTCAACCGACCGGCTCCGCCTACTTCATCGCCAAGGAAACGGAAAAGCCGGAGACTCACACGCTTTCCGTGCTGGTCGACAACGAGCCGGGCGTGCTGGCCCGGGTCATCGGCTTGTTTTCCGGACGCGGCTACAACATCGAGAGCCTGACGGTCTCCGAAACCGAACATGAAAAGCATCTGTCGCGCATCACCATCGTAACGCGAGGTACGCCGCATGTGCTGGAGCAGATCAAGCATCAGCTCGAGCGCATCGTGCCGGTGCACCGTGTCGTCGATCTCACCGTGCGCTCGCATGAACTCGGCCAGGACCGGCCGCTGGAGCGGGAGCTCGCGCTGGTGAAAGTGGCCGGCACCGGCGAAGGTCGCGTCGAGGCGCTGAGGCTGGCCGATGCCTTCCGCGCCAGCGTCATCGACGCCAATACCGAGCATTTCATCTTCGAGATCACCGGCAAGGGCTCCAAGATCGACCAGTTCATCGCCATCATGAAACCGCTCGGCCTGGTCGAGATCTGCCGGACCGGTGTGGCGGCGATGAATCGCGGCCCGCAAGGGATGTAAACCGTCCGGCGCTATGTCTCCAACGCGCTGGCGCCGCCTACACCTGTCTGTTGCTTTTGGTGCTGATCCTCTGGCCCGGCTGCCGTCGCGGGGTGGCCTTTGTGCGCCTGAACCAAAAAGACAATATTGCTGACCTGCTTGGGAAGAAGCCATGACCCTCGATGCATTTCTTGCCCTGCTGGTCTATGCCTTCGTGACTTGGATCACGCCGGGCCCGAACAACTTCATGCTTTTGGCTTCCGGCGTGAATTTCGGTTTTGCCAAAACCATTCCGCACATGCTGGGCATCAGCATCGGCTTCCTCGTGCTGTTGCTTGCCGTCGGCTTCGGTCTCGGCGCCGTGCTGACTGCGTTTCCGGCGCTGCACACCGGATTGAAGATCGCGGGCGGCGTCTACCTGCTCTATCTCGCCTGGAAGATCGCCATGTCGCGTTCGCTCAGCGGCAAGGGCGAGGCCAATGCGCGACCGATGCGTTTCATCGATGCGGCAGCGTTCCAGTGGGTCAATCCCAAGGCTTGGGTGATGGCTATCACTGCCATGGCCGTCTATGCCATTCCGCAGCATCCGTTTCTGTCGGTGGCGTTGATCTCGATAGCCTTCACCGTCGTCAACCTGCCGAGTGTTTCGGTGTGGGCAGGTTTCGGCATGGCGCTGCGCGGTTTTCTGTCGGATCCGGTACGGCTGAAATGGTTCAACATCGCCATGGGCGTTCTGCTGGCGGCGACGCTGTGGCCGATGCTTCGGTAGCTGCCGTTTTATTGTGCACTGCACATTAAATCTTCGTAATGCCGAGTTTTGGCCCTTTTTCGCCTTTGGCGTCTTCTATCTAACCTGGTGAACCCGCGGCACTAGGCTGCGAGTTACGTCAAGATATGACCACCGAACCACGGCGTGTCGGATAGAAGGCTTTTGACAATGCGTGGGAAGATCGTGCTTGCGGTGCTTGCGGCCGCCTGCCTTGTCGCAGCCGGGCTCTACCTTTCGCCCGCGGCAACGGACAAGGTCCGGCAGATGCTGTCAGCGGGGCAGGCGGCTCCTGACAAACCGGCGGCCGCCGCAAATGCCGCACGTTCGACCTCGGTGGTTGCCGCCACCGCTTCGACGGCCGACTTCCCGATCCGGCGCTACGCCATCGGCTTCGTATCCTCCCCCGCCGTGGTCAGCGTGAACGCACGGATCTCGAGCCAGATCACATCGATCGCCGTCAAGGACGGGCAGATGGTGAGGGCTGGCGACCTTCTGTTCTCGCTGGACGACCGCTCACTGAAGGCGCAACAGGCCCGTGACCAGGCGACGCTCGCCAAGAACGAGGCGCTGCTTGCCAGTGCCACGGCCGATCTTGAGCGCGCCAAGAACCTTGTCGCCAGGCAGGCTGGCACGCAGCAAACCTATGATCAGGCAATCGCCGCGCAGAAGTCCGCTGCGGCCACAGTCGATGCCGACAAGGCGTCGCTCGATGCCGACGCTGTCCAACTCGGCTTTGCCACGATCACGGCGCCGATTTCCGGCAGGCTGGCCGCGGTCAACGTCGCGATCGGCGATCTCGTCACCACCAGCAACGGCAACAGCACGTCGACCCCGCTGGTGACCATCACCCAGGTGGACCCGTTGCAGGTGAACTTCAATCTTCCGGAAAGCGATCTTGCCTTGCTGCACAAGGCGCTGGCGGAGCCAAGGGAAGGCGCAGTCACGCTGACCAGGGACGGCGATCCGACGCCGATCGGCAAGGGGACCCTCGATTTCGTCGATTCCAGCGTCGACACAGCCTCCGGCACGATCGCAACGCGTGCCCAATGCCGATCTTTCGCTGTGGCCGGGCCAATATGTGAATGTCGTTCTCGATGCCGGCATCATGCGGCAAATGACCTCCGTTCCCACGGTTGCGGTCCAGCCCAGCCAGAAGGGACCGTTCGTCTATGTGATCAAGCTTGACGAGACGGTGGAGATGCGGCCCGTGCAGGTCGCGCTGACCGAAGGCGACAGCAGCGCTATCGGCGAGGGGCTGAAAAGCGGCGAACGTGTCGTCGTCGAGGGCCAGGCAAAGCTGAAGAACGGTTCGCCGATCCGCGAAGCCGAGGTCGGAACCGGCGATCAGGCGTCTCCAAGGGTTGCGGAGGCTGGCAAGGCGGCCGGGACGCGCCCATGATGTCCGAATTCTGCATCCGCAGGCCCGTCGCCACCCTGCTCATGTCCTTTGCCCTCGTGCTGGGCGGGCTGTTCGCTTACAAGTTCCTGCCAGTGGCCGCTCTGCCGAGCGCCGAGTTTCCGGTTGTCAACGTCTCGGCCTCGCTGCCCGGCGCCTCGCCGGAAACCATGGCGACCTCGGTGGCAACGCCGCTGATCAAGCAGTTCGCCACCATCGCCGGCATCGATTCGATCTCGACCACGAATTCGCTTGGCTCCACCTCGATCGCCATCCAGTTCGTGCTCAATCGCGACATCGACGCCGCGGCGGCCGACGTGCAGGCGGCGATCGCGCGAACGCAGCGCCAATTGCCGCCCGAGATGACCAGCCCGCCGAGCTACCGCAAGGTCAATCCGGCCGATGCGCCGATCCTCCTGATGTCGCTGGTCAGCGACACGGTTCCGCTGACCGATCTCGATGCCTTTGCCGAGAGTGTGATCTCGCCGTCGCTGTCGACGATCGAAGGCGTGGCGCAGGTCTCGATCTTCGGGCGGCAGAAATACGCTGTGCGCGTCCAGATCGATCCGACGGCGCTCGCCGCACGCGGCATCTCGATCGACCAGCTGCAGACGGCGATCGCCTCGGCCAACAGCAACACGCCGCTCGGCGTGCTGCAGAACGACAAGCAGCAGCTGACGATCACCGCCAATACGCAGCTGAACAACGCGGCGGGATTTTCCAACATCATTATAGCCACCAGGAACGGCCGTCCGGTGCGGCTCGGCGAGGTGACCCGCGTCATCGATTCGGTCGAGACCACGACGACGGCAAGCTGGTACGACGGCACCCGCGCGATCATCATGGCGGTGCAGCGCCAGCCTGATGCCAACACCGTCGACGTCGTTGACCGCGTCAAGGCGATGCTGCCGTCCTTCCAGGATCAAATGCCGGCGGCGGCCAGTCTCCAGTTGCTCAACGACCGCTCGACTTCGATCCGCGAGGCGGTCGACGACGTGCAGTTCACGCTGCTGCTCACCATCGCACTGGTGGTGATGGTGATCTTCCTGTTCCTGCGCCGGGTAACCGCGACAATCATCCCGGCGGTGGCGGTGCCGATCTCGCTGATCGCCACGCTCGGCGCCATGTTCCTGTTCGGCTTTTCTATCGACAACATATCGCTGATGGGTCTGACAATGGCGGTCGGCCTTGTCGTCGACGATGCGATCGTCATGCTGGAGAACATCTTCCGCCACATGGAGGAGGATGGGCTCTCGGCCCCCGACGCGGCGCTCAAAGGTGCGCGGGAAATCGGCTTCACCATCATTTCGATCTCGATCTCGCTGGTGGCGGTGTTCATCCCCGTGCTTTTGATGGGCGAAGTGATCGGCCGCATTTTCAACGAGTTCGCGGTGGTGGTGACAGTCGCCATCCTGGCGTCGATGTTCGTGTCGCTGACACTGACGCCGATGCTGTGCTCGCGGCTTTTATCGGTGTCGAAGGCCGAGCGCGAAGCAGCGCAGGGCGGAGATCACAGGCACAATTTCTTCATGCGAGGCTATGGCTGGCTGCTGACCTTCTGCCTGCGGCACAGTTTCCTGGTTTTTCTCGTCTTTATCGGAACGGCCGCACTGTCGGTCTGGCTGATCCAGACCTCGCCGAAGGGCTTCTTCCCGCAGGAGGATATCGGCCAGATTTCGGTGACGACCACCGCGCGCCAGGACATTTCGTTCGACGCCATGGTGAAGCTGCAGGGGCAAGTGGCTGATGTCTTCACCCATTCACCCTATGTCTCGCATGTAGGGTGGTCGGTAGGCGGCGGAGACAACGCGCTCAACCAGGGCCGGCTCTATGTGCAATTGAAGGACAAGGACCAGCGCCCCAATATCGACAAGGTGCTATCGGATCTGCGGCGGCAGCTGGCCAATGTTCCCGGCATCGAAACTTTCATGCAGCCGGTGCAGAATCTGCGGCTCGGCGCGCGCGCTTCGGCCAGCGCCTATCAGCTCGTCGTGCAGGGCCTCGACATCGGCGCGGCGGACAGCTGGGCGCTGAAGCTCACCGACGCGATGGTCGCGGATCACGCAGCCTTCACAGACGTCACCAATGATTTGCAGAATAACGCCTTGCAGGCGTCTTTGGTGGTCGACCGCGACAAAGCGGCGACGCTTGGCATCGACACCGATACGCTGCGCTCCAGCCTCTATGGCGGTTTCGGCACCGAGCAAGTGTCGACCATCTTCGGTTCGGCCGACAGCTATGAGGTGATCATGGAGCTCGACCCGAGGATCGAGTGGTCGCCAGAAAGGATGCTGGCGATCAAGGTGAGGACGGCCAGCGGCAGCCTGGTGCCGCTCGGCGCTTTCGCCAGTGTCGATCGGACCGCCGGCGCGTTGACCATCAATCAGCTCGGCCAGCTTCCGGCGGTGACCATCTCCTACAATCTGCCGCAGGGCGTCGCGCTCGGTGACAGCGTGACCCACATCAATGCGCTGAAGGAAAAGATCGGCATGCCGGCGACGATCTAGGGGATGTCGCCGCTCGATTCCATCAACAAGGCCTGCCTGATGCGCTTTCGTCCGATCATGATGACGACGCTGGCGGCGCTGATGGGCACGATCCCGATCGCGCTCGGGACCGGCGCCAGCGCGGAACTGCGCCAGCCGCTCGGCGTTGCGGCGGTCGGCGGCCTGGTCGCTTCGCAAGCGCTGACGCTGTTCGTCACGCCGGTCATCTATGTCTACATGGAGCATTTTTCCGGCTGGCTTCTCGGGCTGTGGCCGCAGCGTCGGGACGAGCAGCTACCGGTCGAAACCGTCGACCAGCCGTCGCTGTTCGAGGGCGGAGAAGAGTTGCAGGGCGAGCCGCAAAAGGCGGCTGCAGAGTAAAGCCGATGGGTTTCACTGGCTCAAGCCGTGGCACTTGCCGCCGGCGGCTCGCGATCGTAATTTGACGCCCATGTCCCATGATCACGACCGCGACAACGAGCTTGATCCTTTTGCCGCCCGGGTGCGCGCGCTGGAGACGATCCTTACCCAGAAAGGGCTGATCGATCCGGCCGCCATCGACGTGATCGTCGACACCTACGAGACAAAAATCGGCCCGCGCAACGGCGCCAAGGTGGTGGCGAAGGCCTGGGTCGATCCTGACTTTGCTGCCTTGCTGAAACGCGACGCGACGGTGGCGATTGGCTCGCTCGGCTACACCGGACGGCAAGGTGAGCATATGCAGGCCGTCTTCAACACGGTTGACACGCACAACCTCGTCGTCTGCACGCTGTGCTCGTGCTACCCGTGGTCGGTGCTCGGCCTGCCGCCGGTCTGGTATAAGGCGCCGCCCTATCGTTCGCGTGCAGTGATCGATCCGCGCGGCGTGCTCGAAGAATTCGGGCTGACCTTGCCGGCAACGACCAAAATCCGGGTGTGGGACTCTACTGCCGAGCTCCGCTATCTGGTCGTGCCGACGCGGCCGAAGGGCACCGAGGACTGGAGCGAGGAGCGGCTGGCGGATCTGGTGACGCGAGACGCGATGATCGGCACCGGACTGGCCGGGGCGCCGAAATGAACGGGCCGCAGGATCTCGGCGGACAGATGGGGTTCGGGTCGGTCGCGCCTGAGAAGGACGAGCCCTATTTCCATGCCGCCTGGGAAAGGCGTGCACTGGGCGTGACGCTGTGTGCCGGCGCGATGGGGGCGTGGAACATCGACGAGAGCCGGCATGCGCGGGAGTCGCTGCATCCAGCCAACTACTATGCCTCCAGCTACTACGAGATCTGGATCAAGGCGCTGGAAACCTTGCTCAAGCGGCATGGCTTCGTCAGCGATCGCGATTTGGTCGCGGCAAGGCGGTCGATCCAGCGGCGGCGCCCAAAAGGGTGCTGAAGGCGGAAAACGTGCTGGCGGTGCTGGCCAAGGGCGGCCCATGCGACCGGCCGATCGCGACCCCGGCTCGGTTCAAGGCGGGCGACCTCGTGCGGACAAAGAATTTTCATCCGACCGGCCATACGCGGCTGCCGCGCTACGCACGCGGCAAGCAAGGCGCCGTCGAGGCGGTGCGCGATGGTTTTGTCTTTCCCGACACCAACGCGCATGGGCAAGGCGAAAACCCGCAATGGGTCTATACGGTGGTTTTTGAGGGCGCGGAAATCTGGGGCGAGGGCGCCGACCCGACGCTGACCGTGTCGATCGACGCCTGGGAGAGCTATCTTGAACCGGCGTGAGGCGAAGTCAGTCACCGCGCTGCCGGCCGGCGTCGATGCGCCGGTTTTCGCCGAGCCATGGCAAGCGGAAGCCTTCGCCATGACGGTCGCGCTGCACGACAAGGGCCTGTTCTCTTGGAGCGAATGGGCGGACGCCTTGTCCGCCGAGGTCAAGAAGCCGGGTGCCGCGAGCGATGGCCATGATTATTACGAGCACTGGCTGGCAGCACTGGAAAAGTTGCTGTCGGCCAAAGGCGTCGCCGGCAAGAGCGATGTCGATACGCTTGCCGCTGCCTGGGGACGCGCCGCGCACGCAACGCCCCATGGCAAGCCGATCCTGCTGGAGAACGATCCCAGCCGGACCGAAGGTCGTGGCGGCCCGACCGGTTAGGTCGTGGCGGCTCGACTTTGTTCCCTTTACGTTCCGACATCTGCCTGATAACTTGTGTCGTTGTCGGCGGTAGGCCCGCCACTGATGATCTTAGTGCCGGTAGTTGTCGGCCTTGTCTTTCCCTCGCGAATCCGGTCTCTCGCGCTGATGGAATTCTCTCCTCAACAGGACGATGCGCTGAAAGCGGTCGCCACCTGGCTCAAGACCGGAAAGCCGCAGCTCTTCCGGCTGTTCGGCTTTGCCGGTACCGGCAAGACGACGCTGGCGCGCTATTTTGCCGAGCATGTCGACGGCCAGGTGCAGTTCGCTGCCTTCACCGGTAAGGCGGCGCAGGTGCTGCGTTCCAAGGGCGCGGTCAATGCGCGCACCATCCATTCGCTGATCTACCGGCCAAAGGGCGAGGAATCGGTGGCGGACGAGGTGACCGGCAAGACTTCGATGTCGCCGACCTTTTCGCTCAACCGGCAGAGCCCGATCTCGCGGGCCAAGCTCGTCGTCATCGACGAATGTTCGATGGTCGACGAACAACTCGGCCGCGACCTGATGAGTTTCGGCACGCCGATCCTCGTTCTCGGCGATCCCGGCCAGTTGCCGCCGATCTCGGGCGGCGGCTTCTTCACCGACCATGAGCCCGATATTCTGCTCACCGAGATCCACCGGCAGGCGCGCGACAACCCGATCATCCGGCTGGCGCTCGACGTGCGCGAGGGACGCGAATTCATGCGCGGCGACTATGGCACGGCGCAGGTGATCGGCAAGGAAGATGTCACCCAGGAACTGGTGCTGAAGGCGGACCAGGTGCTGGTCGGCACCAACAGGACGCGGCGTCGGTATAATCAGCGGCTGCGCGAACTGAAGGGGTTCAATGCCGACTACCCGCAGGCCGGCGACAAGCTCGTCTGCCTGCGCAACGACCCGGCCAAGGGATTGCTGAACGGCTCGCTGTGGAAGGTGATGACCTCGTCGCGCGAGACGGTGAAACCCGGCATCAATTTGCTGGTCTCACCGGAGGAGGACGATCCAGACCGCGGCGTAGCCAAGATCAAGCTGCTCAAAGCGGCGTTCGAGGACCCGGACGCCGATATTCCCTGGCAGCAGAAAAAGCGCTTCGACGATTTCGACTATGGCTACGCGCTGACTGTGCACAAGGCGCAAGGCTCGCAGTGGAACGAGATCGTGCTTTTCGACGAAAGCTGGGCGTTCAAGGAAACCCGCCAGCGCTGGCTCTACACCGCGATCACGCGCGCGGCCGAACGGTTGACCATCGTCAGATAGGATCGATCCCGCGTCACCATCATGACCCTGCTGGCATCACCGGCGCACTAATCGGCTTGGCACCCAGCCATTCCCAGGCGGCCGCTTCGTCCTCGGCCTCGAAATGCCGGAATTCGATTGGCACGGTGGCGGGCAAGATGCCTTGTGCGGCCGGTATCCAGTTTGGCTCGCCGATTGCCGCACAGCGGCCGATATGCGCCACGGCATCGGCCGTGCCCTGTTCGATAGTGCTGTCCGACACATCGGCCCAGTCGACGCCGTCATGATCGACCAGACGCACCAGCACGTCGATTTTCGGGTGCAGCGCGTAAGCCGCCTCCAGCAAACCGAACAGATTCTCCGCGTCGGCGGCCGTGATATGGCCGACGACGTCGATCGCGAACAGGTCGTCGCGGTCGGTGTCGATGCGGCGAACCGCCGGCACTTCTTCAAGATAATTCACGGGCCTTCCTCTTGCTGGATATTATATGTCCCTCTGGAACACCGGAAACCCCCTGTCTGTTCCCGCCAAAGGCGGTATAGATGGCCGCAAATACGTCCGGACCCGAGAAGCCATGCCTGCAAAACTCTCCGTCAATCTCAATGCCATCGCCATGCTGCGCAACCGGCGCGATCTGCCGTGGCCAAGCGTCACCGGGCTCGGACGCATCGCACTTGCCGCGGGCGCGCATGGGCTGACAGTGCATCCGCGGCCCGACGAGCGGCACACCAGGCATTCCGACCTGCCGGAGATCAGGGCGCTGATCGACGACGAATTCCCTCAGGCGGAGTTCAACATCGAGGGCTATCCGAGCGAGGATTTCCTGGCGCTTGTGGAAAAGCACCAGCCGGAGCAGGTGACGCTGGTGCCCGACGACCCTGCCCAAGCCACCTCCGACCATGGCTGGAACTTCGCCGCCGAGGCGGCGTTCCTGACACCGATCGTCAAGCGCCTGAAAAAGGGGGGCTTTCGCGTGTCGTTGTTTTCCGACCCGGATCCGGCAGGCATGAAGGCCGCGCGCGACACCGGCGCCGACCGGATCGAGCTCTACACGGGTCCGTATGGCAGTTGCCATTCCGATTCTGCAAAAGCGGAGAAAGAGCTGGAAAGGTTGGGAAAAGCCGCTGACGCCGCGCTTGCCGCCGGACTTCAGGTCAATGCCGGCCACGATCTGGTGGTGAGCAACCTGCCGGCATTGGCAAAGCGCATCCCGGTATTGGCCGAAGTGTCGATTGGACATGGGTTGACAGCCGATGCGTTGGAGTATGGCATGGCCGGCACGATCAAAAGATTTCTGAAGGCCTGCGGGTGGTAGAGACGGAAGCCTCGCATGGCGAACATGGCAGCCATCACGTCGGGGCACTTGATATTGCATCGCAGCAAGCGTAGAGCACCGCCCGCTTATCGGAGTGTCGCCTATGGCCCTTACCAACAGTGGTAGTGAGGCAGAACCCGTCGAACAATCGAGCCATCCTGAGGTCGAAAAGCACAGCACAAAGGTCTTGATGCTGGGCGCGCTGGGCGTTGTCTACGGCGACATCGGCACCAGTCCGATCTATGCACTTCGCGAAGCACTGCATGCGTCGTCCGGCACCGATCCGCGCAGCGCCGTTCTGGGCGTTCTGTCGCTGATTGTCTGGGCCCTGACGATTATCGTGACAATAAAATATGTCGCCTTCGTGCTTCGGGCGGATAACAAGGGTGAAGGCGGTACGCTGTCGCTTATGGCGCTGGCCCGGAAAGCTTATCCGGCTGGTTCCAGCATCATTCTTGGCATTGGTCTCTGCGGAGCCGCACTGTTTTTCGGCGACGCGATCATAACGCCGGCCATATCGGTGCTTTCAGCGGTGGAAGGCCTGAGCGTCGTGACCCCGGCGTTCGATCCGTACGTGGTTCCCATTACATTGGTGATTCTTGCCGTCCTGTTTGCTGTGCAGCGCTTCGGGACCGGTAGAGTGGCCTCCGTTTTCGGGCCGGTGACGGGGCTTTGGTTTCTGGCGATCGGCATTGCCGGATTGCTGCACATCCTTGACGATCCGTCGGTGCTTTTGGCAATCAACCCCTATTATGCGGTCGTCTACCTCGCCGAAGCCAAAACGGGCGCATTTCTTACGGTCGGCGCGGTCTTTCTGGCGGTCACCGGTGCTGAAGCGCTTTACGTCGATCTCGGCCACTTCGGTCGCCGTCCAATCGTGCTAGCCTGGGTCTGGATCGTCTTCCCCTGCTTGCTACTCAGCTATTTTGGGCAAGGCGCGTTCGTTCTTGCTCACGGGGGGCTGCCCGACAATCCGTTTTTCCAGATGCTGCCAGATTGGGCACTGATACCGATGGTCGGGCTCGCCACAGCAGCGACTGTCATCGCCAGTCAAGCCGTGATCTCCGGGGCGTTTTCGCTGACCAGGCAGGCGGTGCAGCTCAATCTTCTGCCCAGAATCGAAGTTCAGCATACTTCCGAGATGCAACTCGGCCAAATTTATATGCCACGCGTGAATCTCATTCTCGCGCTCGGCGTAATGCTGCTGGTCGTCGGCTTTGGCAGTTCGAGTTCTCTGGCTTCCGCCTATGGAATTTCGGTGACAGGCGAAATGCTGATGACGACTATTTTGCTCTTCGTGGTGATGCGGTGGCAATGGAAATGGCAGACCGCACTCGCTGCGGCGCTTGCGCTGCTCTTTGGCACGATAGACACGGGCTTCTTCCTGGCAAATATTGTGAAATTCGTGGAAGGCGGATGGGTTTCAATCGCTGTTGCCGGCATCATGGGGCTGGTCATGGGAACCTGGATACGCGGGAGTCGCTATCTATTCGACAAGACGCGCAGGAACGAGATTCCGCTCGATTTCCTTGCCGGCAATTTGTTGAAGAAGAAACCGCAGCTGGTGTCCGGTACGGCCGTGTTCCTGACCAGCGATCCCGTCAGCGCTCCGACGGCGCTGATGCACAGCCTGAAGCACTACAAGGTGCTGCACGAACAGAATGTCATCCTCTCGGTTGTGACGGCGCAGCAGCCCGTGGTGCCCGACAGCGAGCGGGTCAAGATGGAAACGATCAACGAGCTGTTCATGCGGGTGACGCTGACCTTCGGCTACATGGAACAGCCCAACATCCCGCGTGCGCTGGCGATCTGCCGCAAGCAGGGCTGGAAGTTCGACATCATGACGACCTCCTTCTTCCTGTCGCGGCGCTCGCTCAAGGCGTCACCCAATTCCGGCATGCCGGTGTGGCAGGACAAGCTGTTCATCGGGCTGGCGCGCACGGCAGCGGATGCGACGGAGTATTTTCAGATCCCGACCGGACGTGTGGTCGAGATCGGCACGCAGGTGGCGATCTAGGGCATGCCGATATTCAGGTGGCCTGCGAACGGCGGGTTCCTGCGCTTCCGGTACTCACGTGCCCAAAAGTACGCTCCGTTCCGGTTCTCGGAATCCACCATTCTCGGCTCGGCCTGACCTGAATCTCGACATGCCCCTGACCACGGCGGACTTCAGCCGGCTAGCACTGCCTTGTTCGATTCAAGAAATTGCTTCAGCGATTGCGGCTTTTTGCCCGAAAGTGTCTCGATCGCGTCGGTCACCATGGCGATGCGGCCGGAGCGCGTGTTGGTGTCGAAGGAAACGACAACGGGAGCAAAATCCGAGGGAACGCCGGCGGCCGTCAGACCCTCGGTCAAGGCTTCATCCGAAAGCTGAACGACCTCGATGGGCTTGCCGGTGACGTCGGTCACCAGGGCCGCGATAGCGGCGACCGTGTGGGCCTGCGGACCCGTCAACGTGTATGTGGTGCTTTCGGTATCGCCCGAGGCAAGACCCGCGGCGATCGCCACGGCCATGTCGTCGCGAGCGCCATGGGCGATGCGGCCGTCGGCCGCCGATGTGTACCACTGCCCCGAAGCAATGGCATGCGGCAGCGACATGAACAGGTTCTCCTGATACCAGCCGTTGCGGAAAATCGTGTAGGGGATGCCGCTCGCCTTGATCGCCTGCTCGGTCCCGTAGTGATCGCCCGCAAACAGCACCGGCGATCCCGGCTCAGGATTGGGCATCGAGGTGTAGAGCAGATGCGAAACGCCGGCCTCCCTGGCGGCTGCGACTGCATTCTCGTGCTGCTTGAGGCGCTTGCCCCTAAGGTCGATCTCGCCGGTCGAGATGATCAGGACCCTGCCGGCGCCCTTGAATGCCTCGACGAGCGACGCCGTGTCATCGAAATCGGCTTGCCTGATGGCAACGCCGCGCGTCGCCAGGTCGGCGAGGTTTTCCGGATTACGGGTGGCGGCGATGATCCGTGCGGGCGGAACCTTGAGCGTGTCCAGCAGATGACGGATGACGCCGCGGCCGAGCTGGCCGGAGGCGCCGGTGACGAGAAGGGTTTCGGTCATGGGAAGTCCTGTCGTTGCGCCGGAGCGGCGGGTGCTTATACAAGTCTCAAAAAGAGACCAGCACTAAAATAGGAATTGACCGACCCTCGTAAAGAAGGCAGTTTTGCGGGAGGTAGGCAGGCGCAGGGAACCAGCGATGGACAGCAAAATCGTCGGTCTGAGATCGAAGCTCGAGATTTACAAAGCGGGCAGCGGCGGGGGGAACATTGCGGACTGTCCGGTTCGCGATGTGATCCAAGGCATCAGCAACAAATGGAGTTCGCTGCTGATGATGGCGCTGGCAGAAAAGCCGTACCGGTTCGGCGAATTGCGGCGGCTGGTACCCGACATTTCACAGCGCATGCTCACCCAGACGCTGCACGATTTGCAGCGCGACGGTTACGTCCATCGCGAGGTGTTCCCGACCAAGCCGCCGAGCGTCGAATACAGTCTGACCGATCTCGGACGCTCGATGTTCGGACCCCTGCACCAGCTGCTCCAGTGGGCCGACCTCAATCATGGCGCTGTGCGCGACGCGCGGAACGCATTCGACGCTACCGAGACTTAACCATCGATGCCGGAGTGGCAACGCCAAGTGCGACGGCTTGATTTGGCGATACCGCTGAAGGATTGTCCGGCTTGGGCGAGAAGATCCGGCGGGCAATGGGCATTTCTCTGGACATCGCGATTGCCGGCGCCGGCCCGGCCGGACTGGCTGCGGCACTCTATCTGAAGCGTGCCGGGCACCGGGTCACCATCTTCGAGCGCTTCGACGAGCCAAAGCCAGTCGGGTCCGGATTGATCCTGCAGCCGACCGGGCTGACGGTGCTTGCCGATCTCGGCCTGCTCGACGACATCCTGGTGCTGGGCAGCCGCATCGACCGCCTGCATGGCGCCGATGCGAAAACCGGCCGCACCGTGCTAGACGTCCGCTATGATGCGCAGCGCGGCGGCCGTTTCGGGCTGGCGGTGCACCGGGCGGCCTTGTTCGGCGTGCTTTTTCGCGCCGTCCGGCGCGAGGCGATCGCCATCGAAACCGGCGTCGAGCTCGAGACGCCGGAAACCGGCGAGCGGACAACGCTGATCTGCGGCAACGGGCGAAGGATAGGGCCGTTCGATCTGGTCGTCGATGCCAGCGGTTCGCGCTCCAAATTGCGGCAGCGTGTGCAGAATCCGGGTAAACCGCGGCCGCTCGCCTACGGCGCGCTCTGGGCGTCGCTAGGCTGGCACGGCGACGGTTTCGACGAACACGCCCTGCTGCAGCGGTACGACAGAGCGAGCGTGATGATCGGCGTGCTGCCGATCGGCAGGCCGGAACCCGGAGCCGAGAAGATGGCGGCATTCTTCTGGAGCTTGAAGCCGGCGGACGCAGAGCAGGTCAGGGCGACAGGCGTCGACGCGTGGAAGGCGAGGGTGGTTCGGCTGTGGTCGGAGTGCGAGGCGTTCACGAGCCAGATCGACAGTTTCGACCAGCTCTCGCTGGCGCGTTACGGCCATCACACGCTCAATATGCCGGCCGGAAGGCGATGGGCGGTCATCGGCGATGCGGCGCATTCGACCAGCCCGCAGCTCGGGCAAGGGGCGAACATGGCGCTGCTCGACGCGGCAGCGCTCAATTACGCGCTCATAGGAACGGATCGTGTCGATACTGCGCTCGAGGCCTACGTCCGGGCGCGGCGGTGGCATGTCCGGGTGTTTCAGGCGCTGTCGCTGATGCTGACGCCGTTCTACCAGTCGGATTCGACCGTGATGCCGTTTGTCCGCGACAGGCTGGTGGCGTCAGTGGCGAAAATCCCGCCAGTGCCAAACATCCTTGCCTCGATGGTGGCTGGAACCGTTGTCGATCCTTTCAGGCGGATCGGTATCATGGAAGCGCGGTGGCCGCCTCGTTGCGGCGGATGAGTTTCGAAAGATGCGAACCCTTCGCTTGCAGGAATGCATGAAGGCGCTGTGGATAATCCGGGGCGACAGCGTTCTTCACCGACTTGCGTTCGCGCAATTCCCTCCGCCAGGCCTCGACTAGCGACTTTCCGTTCAGGATGCCGAAATCGTCGATCCGATCGAACGCGTCGAAATAGCGGAAGATTGGTCCATAGACAGCATCGACCAGTGAAAAGCGCTGGCCGACGAACCATGGTCCAGTTCGGCCAGCCGCCAGTTCTATTTCGAGACGATCGAACATTGTCGACAGACCTTGGCTTTCGGCAAGGAAGGCGGGCTCGGTCGGTGCGGAATAGAGTCGGCCGATTGCGTTGAGGATGGCCGAGCCGAACTCGATCCAGGCGCGATGCCGGGCGCGGGCCAGCGGGTCGGCAGGGTGGAGTGGGTTGGCCAGCGTTTCCTCAAGAAATTCGAGGATGACCGCCGATTCGAAGATCACGGTTTCCTCGCCATTCTGCTGCACGCGCAGCAGCGGTACCTTGCCGAGCGGCGAGATCGCCTTGAACCAGGCCGGCTTGTTGGCGAGATCGATGGTGAGGCGTTGGAACGGCACGTCCTTTTCGGCGAGCGAGATGGCCGCGCGCTGCACATAGGGACAAAGGTGATGGCTGACGAGAACGAGCTTGTCGGTCACCAGGCTGCCCGTCTCCGGGATGTCGGCGATCTTGCAGATTTCATGTCTCATGGCAGTGTCTTCCGATATCGATGCAACTGCATCTATATAGATGCATCCGCATTAACCGTCAAGCTTGATGCAATTGCATCTATCGCCTATGCTGCAAATCATGACGGAGAAAACCAGTCCTTCGCCCGCTGCCATCAAAGCCTGGGCCCGCCTGATGCGCGTTTCGCGCCAGCTGATGGAAAGAGCTGAAGACGCGCTGAAGGACAGCAGCTTACCGCCGCTTGCCTGGTACGACGTGCTGCACGAGCTTGCCGAAGCGGGCGAGGGCGGCTTGCGGCCATACCACCTGATCGAGCGCACATTGTTTGCGCAATACAACATCTCCCGGCTGCTGGCGCGGCTCCAAGCGGACGGGCTGGTCGAGAAGCTCAGGGTTGACGATGACGGGCGAGGACAGACTATCCGCATTACGGGGAAGGGGCGCGAGATGCGCCGCCGCATGTGGGCCGTCTATGGACGATCGATCGCGGAGCTGGTCGGCGCCCGGCTTTCCAATGATGACCTCGACAAATTGGCGGGTCTCCTTGGACGGCTGCGTCATCCAGCCATCCTGGAGTGATGTGGCCATTGGCACTGAAGATCGGTTGCAGCGACGTCAGACACTGCCCCAGAGGAATGCCAGTGCCGCCAGC
The DNA here is from genome assembly GCF_004792125.1 of Mesorhizobium sp. M5C.F.Ca.ET.164.01.1.1. NCBI lineage: Bacteria > Pseudomonadati > Pseudomonadota > Alphaproteobacteria > Hyphomicrobiales > Phyllobacteriaceae > Mesorhizobium > Mesorhizobium sp. M5C.F.Ca.ET.164.01.1.1. The sequence goes on from NZ_SRTG01000001.1 coordinate 3,384,160, forward strand.
ACGCCAAGCATGACGCGAACCAGATGCAGATTGCCCCATTTGACGATCAACGCCCGGGCTTGCGGGTTGGCGGCGGCCGCGTCCATCGCCTCCAGCAGTCGATTTGTCGGCATCATTGCGATCAGCGTCCATGGCCAGGGCAGGATGATCAACACCGCCCCGACCAGATAGGCGAGATTGCCGGTCTGCCACCAGGCAATGAGACCAAGAACACAGGCGACGATGGCGATCGACGCCTGCATGGCGGCGCCGCGCTTGTAGGAGGGCTGCCATTCCTGCAGCAGGGCCTTGTCATGGAGACGAAGCCGCGCCGGCTGCTCGGCGACGCTGATATAGATTGCGGCGCCCGCGAAAACGGCGGCAATGGTCAATGCAAGAAGGCCGACGAGCATCTTCCCTCCGCGGCACGCCGTTCCAGTTAAGGCCGCTTCAATAAAGGCCATCCCGGTTTGGAATGCACCAAAAAACCGAAATAGAGCTTGCGCCGGTTCCGACAATACGGCATAGACATGCCGAACCGTAACGTACGGTACTGGCCTGGCTGCCACCATCATCGAGCAGGAAGACAGTTTGTTGCAGGCAAGCGTCGACATCGACACCGGCGAAGCGCTGACGGCGCGGCAGAAAGCCGTGCTTGACGCCGCACTTCGCCTGCTGGTCGAGGAGGGCGATCATTTGACCATGACCGCGGTGGCGCGGCGGGCGAGCTGTTCCAAGGAAACGCTCTACAAATGGTTCGGCGATCGCGATGGGCTTTTGACGGCAACGGTGCAATGGCAGGCTTCCAAGGTGCGCGTAGTGCCGGTCGACCGCAAGGGGCTTGACCTTGCCTCGCTGACGGCGAGCCTCGAGCGCTTCGCTTCGGGCTGGCTCAAGGTGATTTCGAGCGACACTTCGATCGCGCTCAACCGCATTGCGGTCAGTCACGCCGGATCCGGCAAGGACGATCTCGGCGGCATCGTGCTGGAGAACGGCCGCTTCGCGCTGGCCAGGCGCCTGAAGCCGGTGCTGGAGGCCGGTCGGCAGGCCGGGTTTCTCGAGTTCTCGGATGCCGAAGCGGCATTCCGTACCTTTTTCGGGCTGGTCGCCCGTGACGTGCAGATCCGCCTGCTGCTCGGCGACCGGCTGGAATTGACTGATGCGGCGATCGGCGGCGATGCCGTCCGGGCGACGCAGCAGTTTCTCGCTCTTTACGGAGCAAAAACCGGGCCGCAAGGCCCATAGAGCCGGATGATTTCAGGTCAAATCGACCTGAAATCTGAATCCGGCTTTACATCGAGAGATTGAGCATGATGTCGTCCGAAAACCGCTTCACACCTTTCGGCATCATGCTCTGAATTCACAACGGGAAGGAAAGAAAAATGCGTGTCTATTACGATCGCGATGCCGATCTCAACCTGATCAAGGGCAAGAAGGTCGCCATCATCGGCTATGGCAGCCAGGGCAGGGCGCATGCGCTCAATCTCAAGGATTCCGGCGTTAAGGATATCGCAATCGGCCTGAAGGCCGGCTCGGCGACCGCCCAGAAGGTCGAGGCAGACGGGCTCAAGGTGATGAGCGTGGCGGAGGCCGCCAAATGGGCCGACCTGATGATGATGGCGACGCCCGACGAGCTGCAGGCCGACATCTATAAATCCGAGATCGCGCCGAACATCCGCGACGGCGCGGCGATCGCCTTCGCCCACGGCCTCAACGTGCACTTCGGCCTGATCGAGCCGAAGGCCTCGGTCGACGTCGTCATGATCGCGCCGAAGGGGCCCGGCCACACGGTGCGCGGCGAATACCAGAAGGGCGGCGGCGTGCCGTGCCTGGTCGCCGTCAACCAGGACGCTTCGGGCAATGCGCTCGACCTCGCCCTGTCCTATGCCTGCGGCGTCGGCGGCGGTCGTTCGGGCATCATCGAGACCAATTTCCGCGAGGAGTGCGAGACCGACCTGTTCGGCGAGCAGGTGGTGCTGTGCGGCGGTCTGGTCGAGCTGATCCGGGCCGGTTTCGAGACGCTGGTGGAAGCCGGCTACGCGCCGGAAATGGCCTATTTCGAGTGCCTGCACGAGGTCAAGCTGATCGTCGACCTGATCTATGAGGGCGGCATCGCCAACATGAACTACTCGATCTCGAACACTGCCGAATGGGGTGAATATGTTTCGGGCCCGCGCATCATCACCGCCGAGACCAAGGCCGAGATGAAGCGCGTGCTGAAGGATATCCAGACCGGCAAGTTCACCTCGGAATGGATGCAGGAGTATCGCGCCGGCATGTCGCGCTTCAAGGGCATCCGCCGCAACAATGACAGCCATCAGATCGAGGAAGTCGGCGCCAAGCTGCGGGCCATGATGCCGTGGATTTCCAAGAACAAGCTGGTCGACAAGGCCAAGAACTGATCCGCTTTCATCTTTGCGTAAGAGCCGGCGGAGCGATCCGCCGGCCCACGGTGCGCGGCCTTTGGGTCCTGTGGGCCTCCGCCTCTGTCTTACTTGCCGGGGCTGCACTGCTCGTCGGGGTATTCCAGGAGATTTTTCTCTCTCCTAACTTCGTCGACTGCTTAAAGGGCCCCGTGCAGAGGATTTAGCCGTAGTGCCAGTGGGGCTTTGGCTCGGTGCCGGTGAACATGATGCCGATGCGGTCTTCGCGGCGCCAGCGGACCACTGCCTTGTAGGCGATGCCGTCGGTCGGCACATAGAGCAGGAA
>NZ_SRTG01000200.1:0-378 GCF_004792125.1 Mesorhizobium sp. M5C.F.Ca.ET.164.01.1.1
GCCAGCGATCTCAGCGACGCGGCGCCCACGCCGCGGCCGACCGAGAACGACGAGGAGGGGCTGGCGACCTTGCGCAAGCTGCGCACCGTCTTGCGCTGGCTGCCGTCGCTGCGGCGGGCGCTGATCAAGGGCGCGGTGAAGAAGGTGCCCTCGGAGGACTATGTGCAGGACTGGCTCAACGTCTATGCCAGCGACCGGCAGACCAGGTTCAACGAAATGGAATATCATCTTCCCTTCGAGGAGGGGCCGAAGGCGCTGGCCGAGATCATCGAACTGACCGAGAAGCATTTTCCGGAAGTCTATTTCCCGATGGAGGTGCGGTCGGTGGCATCGGACGAATTCTGGCTCTCGCCCTTCCACAAGAGGCTCACCTGTTCC
>NZ_SRTG01000201.1:0-377 GCF_004792125.1 Mesorhizobium sp. M5C.F.Ca.ET.164.01.1.1
CAGCCATGCCTGAAAGTCGGCAATACGCTCTGGCCAAGCTGCTCGACGCGATCAAAAACGCCGGGAAGCGAAATGGATTGCCGATCGACGCGGTCGCAGAAATCTGCAGGGAATTTGAAGAGCGTCGCGTTTTGCAGACGGGTCCTCACCTGCTGCTCCTGATAGACCCGGAGGCTTACTACACTCACATCCTTAGCCTCGTGGGCCTCTCGGCGCATGGCTGCTCTACCTACCTGTCCTATGCCGTTTCCACGGTGAGCCTCGTTGAAAGGGCTCGCAAGGGCCCGGGCTGGCTCACAATTGATCAGACGCCGATCAACGTCTTCGGCCTCACCCGAAGCCGCATGATCGGGTACAGCCTTCTGACTGGGCCTGGA
>NZ_SRTG01000202.1:0-377 GCF_004792125.1 Mesorhizobium sp. M5C.F.Ca.ET.164.01.1.1
GGAAAATCCACAAGCCCGGCGTCCTCTACCCGCAGATCAGGGTGCCGATGCGCGAGATTTCCGTCCATCCGACGGCCGGCGAACCGCCCGTCACCGTCTACGATCCGTCCGGCCCCTACACCGATCCATCAGTCCAAACCAGCATCGAAAAAGGCCTTGCCCGGCCTCGCCACGAATGGGTCACGGCGCGTTGCGATGTCGAAGCCTATGACGGCCGCCACGTCCGGCCGGAAGACAATGGATTCGCCACCGGCGAGCGCCTGACACCGGAATTTCCGATACGCAATCGGCCGCTCAAGGCCAAGCAGGGCAAGGCGGTGACCCAACTTGCCTATGCGCGCGCCGGCATCATCACGCCAGAAATGGAGTTCGTAGCC
>NZ_SRTG01000203.1:0-377 GCF_004792125.1 Mesorhizobium sp. M5C.F.Ca.ET.164.01.1.1
GGAGACCTGCAGGGACGCGTCGAGTGTGCCGTCCGGACGCACGTTCCAGACGATCTGGTCGTAGTCGTCCTCCAATGCCGGGTCGACGGCGAGGCATTTGGCAACGACGTGGGGAGCCTGGCCCCGAACGTCGGTCAAGGCGAAGGGCCGTTCGGCGGTGCATTGCTCGGCGGTCTCGAAGACGCTGACAGGCACCGACAATTCACGGCATTCGGTCATGGAGTTGGAGCAGCCGATGACCAGCAGCAAGGCAGCAATATGTTCCATGGCGAGATTCCTCTCGCACAAGAACGGAGCAAAACCGGCAAAGTTCCTGCGGCAGCGGTGTCGCCCTCGAATAATTGGCGGGCGGGAGCGAGCAGATGGCGGGACGTCAG
>NZ_SRTG01000204.1:0-376 GCF_004792125.1 Mesorhizobium sp. M5C.F.Ca.ET.164.01.1.1
GGCGTGGACAGGCCCTTGAGATGCTTGGACCAGGCGGGAGGCAGCCGATTATTCATCTTGCCTCGCTAGCAAAATCGACCTGCGAAATCCAGCATTAGACTAGAGAAGGAACTCGCGGTGGGAGCTGAGCACTGGACATTTCCAGCCAGAGGCGTGCTGCTCCCCTCATCCACAAGCTAGCGCCGCCATTTCCCCCTGCCGGCAACTTGCGCGGCCTACCCGTCCACGCTAGCAAGAAGGCCCCTTTTCTCGACGAGCCTCTTGCCATGCGCCTGCGCCCTCCCCTTACGCCGCTTATCGCCGCGCTTCCCTCGACGGTGCCGTTTGTCGGCCCGGATGCGCAGGAGCGTGACCGCGGCCGTCCGTTCCGCGCCCG
>NZ_SRTG01000205.1:0-376 GCF_004792125.1 Mesorhizobium sp. M5C.F.Ca.ET.164.01.1.1
CATTGGTCTGCCGTTTGCGCCTGCCGTCAAGGCAGGAGCATGGCCGCTTTTGGCCGAACGCTTCCCCGATCTCGACGCTGTTCCGGTTTGTCGCCGGCCAGACCGCAGGCGAGTTCGGTTTGCGGTGCCCAGCGAGGTCGTGCCGTCCTCTCCCATACCAATCGGCTATGCAATCCAGCTTCGTCGAGGTCGCGACGCGAAAGCTTGCCTCGAGCCGATCGACCCGGCCAGCGCATTGCGTGTGCTGCTCAACGGGGCGTTCGCACCCGGCCGAGAGTTGAGTGGCAGCGCCTTCGACACTCTGACCGAAGTCATCGGATCGGCGGGCACCTATTGCCTGAATTATTCGAAGCTCGATGATGCAGTAGAGCTGATC
>NZ_SRTG01000206.1:0-376 GCF_004792125.1 Mesorhizobium sp. M5C.F.Ca.ET.164.01.1.1
GCTGGCGAGATAGGCGCCATGACCACGCGAACGGACCGCCTGAAGAAGCTGGTCAAGGTGCAGGAGCAACTGAAGGCGCTGCACGAGACCCGTCATGCCGGCTTCCTCGCCGCCGCCGTCAAGGCGGAAGCCGAGGCCAAGGAACTGATCGAGCATTTCGACGACGACAAATCGCTCGCCGGCCTCTTTCCCGCGCTCTACCACAAGCGCATCACCGATGCGCTCGGCCTGCAGCGACAGAACCTCGAAAATGCCCGCCAGGAAGTCTCGCTGATCGCCACCGCCACTGCGCGGACCAACATGGTCGAGCGCGCCTACAAGGACGTGCGCCGCCGCGACGAGCGCGAACGCTCCGCCCGCGAGCGGCTTGATCTGA
>NZ_SRTG01000207.1:0-376 GCF_004792125.1 Mesorhizobium sp. M5C.F.Ca.ET.164.01.1.1
CTAGAACAAGAAGGCAAAAAGAATGGCCGGAAAAACCGTCTCCGATTCATCGACCCTCGCGACCTTACGCAATCTGTGGCCCTATATGTGGCCGGCGGACCGCGCCGATCTGAGGGCGCGCGTCACCTGGGCAACGCTGCTGCTGGTCGTCGCCAAGGTGACGCTGGTCGCCGGCCCGTATTTTTTCAAATGGGCGACCGACGCGCTGGCCGGCTCCGCGAAGACGCCGCCGCCACTGCCGTCCTTCCTGCTTGCGCCGGTTATGCTGGTCGTCGCCTACAACGTGCTGAGGCTGGTGCAGCTCGGCTTCAACCAGCTGCGCGACGCGCTGTTTGCCCGTGTCGGCCAGTATGCGGTGCGCCAGCTCGCCTTCCGC
>NZ_SRTG01000208.1:0-374 GCF_004792125.1 Mesorhizobium sp. M5C.F.Ca.ET.164.01.1.1
TCGCGGAGTGCACAGGCGACCATCAGTGGATCCATGTCGACCCTGAGCGGGCAAAACGGCAGAGTCCGTTCCGCACCACGATCGCGCATGGTTATCTGACCTTGTCGATCATCGGCGCGCTGGCGCTGGAGATGGGCATCGTGCCGGAAAACACCCAGGCCGCCTTCAATTACGGCTTCGACAAGGTGCGCTTCCTGGCGCCGGTCAAGGCCGGCGCGCGCATCCGGCTGCGCACGACGCTGCTTTCCATGGAGGATCGCGGCCCCGGCCAGTATCTGATGAAGGCCGCCAACACCGTCGAGATCGAGGGCGAGCAGAAGCCGGCGCTGACCGCGGAGACGCTGGTGATGATGTATGAGCGCCGCAAGCGGGCC
>NZ_SRTG01000209.1:0-374 GCF_004792125.1 Mesorhizobium sp. M5C.F.Ca.ET.164.01.1.1
ATCAGCGGCTTGTCCTTGAGCGCGGGATTGTCGCGCTTTTCGATCGCCGCGTAGAAGGCATCGCAATCGATATGGGCGAGGTGCAGCCGGTAAAGCTCGGGATGGCGGGCAAGGCGAGGGCTGCCGCAGCGTTCGCAGCGGCGCGTTTCGCCACGCTGAAACGTCAGGCAGTCACGACAAAAACCGTGATCGGGATTGTTGACAGGAGCCGCCATCACTGCGAACATAAAGAGAACAAATGCAATGGTACGACAGCGCAGGGCCAGCGACAAGCCTGGCCTGGGGAGAACGCATGAGCACGACCATAGTGCCGCTGGCGCCAGAGCTCTGGCCTGAATTCGAGGACCTTTTCGGCAAGCAGGGCGCCTGCTACG
>NZ_SRTG01000020.1:0-19152 GCF_004792125.1 Mesorhizobium sp. M5C.F.Ca.ET.164.01.1.1
ATCCGATTGAGAACGCCTTCGCCAAACTCAAGGCGCTGCTGCGAGCAAAGGCCGAGAGAACCATCAAGGCTCTGTGGGACGTGGTCGGCGCGGTCGTCGACCTCTTCACCCCAGCCGAATGTGCCAACTACTTCAAAGCCGCAGGATATGAACCGGATTAAACAGGACGTGCTCTAGAAGCCAATACGTCGGCCAAGGGCCAAATTGCCGCTCATACAAAGAAAAAGCCCACTGCCGGGAGGAGGTGGCAGTGGGCTCGATTTCAAATGCAGCGCGGAGGAGGTGCACCGCATTCAGCGCCGGCATCGCATCTGGGAGGAGTAGATGGCCGACAACAAGATCATATCGATCGCCGCAGATATTGCAATGCACAAATTTCGTCTTCACCGAAGACGGCATCGACAACCTTCGGCATATCGTCGACGAGCGCAGGGCTGCGGGTCACGCACCGCCGAAACCTAGCGCAGAAAACCGTCGCCCGAAATCATAGTTACCGCGGCCCTGGCCGAATGGTTACGCATAGTTCGGCGGTCGGCATAAACCGCCAAGATGAACTAGGTCGATCCGCACGCCTGGCTCACCCAGACCCTCGAGCGTATCGCCAATGGCTGGCCAAACAGCGACATCGAGGCGCTCATGCCGTGGAAATACCAGCGCTAAACGGCATCAGCTACGCGCTTACCAAACGGCAGGCGAGGTTCGCCGATAATCCACGTCGCTCGATCGCAGCGCAGTTCGAAATCCTTGCAGCATGATCATCGGCGCGAAAGCGTGCCGTTGTGACCAAAAGCACGATTTGCGACAGAACCCAATAGCATCGTGGATGTTATCTGCGGCGCGCCCGTCTTGCTGGGCTGAGCTCGCCGCTGCCTGAAGGGATGGATGACGAAGGCCTCGAGCTGCTGCTCTTTCCGGCGCCCTGATGACACTGCCGTAGAGGTTGTCGTCGTTGCTGACGCCTGAAGGAGCTCAGGATATTCTCCAAGCTTTTTCGCGACGCGGTTGATGGTGGAAACGTAGGTGATCGTAGCCATCAGGCGGCCTCGGCTATCAAAGCAAAACCACAGCGGTAACAATTGGCCGGTCACCTCGATCTGGTCGGCGAGTTGCGTCAAGGCGAATCGCGCGGCGCGGGGCCGCGCAGTGCACATGGTTTTCCCGTCGTTCAAGCAAGGCCCGCAAAAAAAGTCTTCGATGGCACGTTCAGCATCGCCGAAATCTGCGAGCGCGATGGCGCACCCCACCAGTCGCACAAATTGAGATAGCCGAGATCGCTTGCGCTGTCACCGAATCCGATCGCTGGCCTATCTCCGGACTCCGAGCGGAGTTTCTTCAAGAGGAATTCTACTGCCCGGCGCTTTGAAACCGGCGGGGGAATGAGCGCGAAGTTGTTTCCGTTGTGATGCCGTATCCAACCCGCATCGTCGAACTCGAATTTCAGTTCCGCCAGCCTCTTGCCATCACCGTTGTTTTCTTTGAAGACTGCGTATGTGGCCATCTCCATTTCTTCAACGATCCACGAACGAACAGACATTTTGCCAGCTTCGGCTCCTTGCCGACCTATTTCAAGTACCTTGTTCAGTGCCTCCCTGTGAGGGATCAGTTCCTTAGAAATGACATCGTGCCATTCCTTCAGATGCGCACCGTCCGGTTTAAGGATGACAGCGCCGTTGGCAACAATTGCATAGCTGTTGAATGCGATCTTGACGTTCCCGTAGGCCGTTGTGCCACGTGCCGTGACGGGAATGACTTGTGACGTACTCAGCAGCCAATCGATTATCGCAACCTGCCGCGGGGTCATCATGGAATGATGTCCGTTCGAGGAGATCGCAGCTAGCGCTAGTTTATGCTGGCTGCCTTTCGGACACTTTGCGCGCGTTTGGAACAATGTATCATCCAGATCGGCAAAGACGATTGGCTGCATGGCATGATCTGCGAATTTGGCGGGTTGATCAGACATTGCACTTGATCCGTCATACATGTTTGGAATCCGTTTTCGTCAACTCGGAAAGATCCCGGGCAGATGACTTTTGTTTTGCGTTCACAGCTAGGCCAACCGCTTCCCTCAAAGCGACGGCCAGCCCTGTTTTAATCGCAAAAGTGACATTCTGTCCGCTAACAAGAATTGCAGTCACGACGCCGATCAGCAAGCCGCATGAATCGAACGCCGGCCCCGCGCTCGATCCTGGTTGAAACGGTGCGGAAATTTGGCTCAAACGGCGACGTATTTGCTTTCAAACCTTTCGGATCAAGGTAATGGCGCGATATGGCTGGATTTTTTTCGGAACGACTTGGAACTGGACATTTTTCTCCCGAATCAAATGCCGCAGCGCTGCCAGCTCAGCGTCTTCACCGGAAGACAGGAGGACAATTTGAGGCATGCGGCGCAGAATTGCCCTTGTGGCTTCCGCAATTCCTGGCTTGATCCGATTGGTATTCTCAACGGCAAACTCTGCAGCAATTCGATTGATTGCCTGCCGCGATCGTCTCTGATGGCTTGAGCGGTCGTTGATCGTCCACTGCGCGAGATCAATATTTCGGTCCAATGCGGTGACGGCATGTGTCCATACACTGTCCACGAAAACAGCTGAGATGTCGTGGGACATCAAGTGATCCCATCTGACTGTACCGTGAAAATCTTCCGGACCTGTGACCTCCTCGTTCAGTATCGAACGGCTGATCAGCCCGGACACGGTGCTTCCGAGTATTCCCGATGGAATGAGCCAGTCTTCGCCCGACGCCGCAAGCCACGCCCGGCCACAGGGATCAGACAGAACCACCAGCTTTGGCGGTTGTGCAGAAAATGAATGGAAGCTCCGTTCCAGCTCGGTGGCGATAGCGCCTTTGCCGGTCCAGCCATCAACAAACAGCAGGCCTTCAATGGGCCGCCGCTCAATGATGTGGCGCATTGCATTGCTGTCAATTCCGCGGTCCCGGATGACCGAAATGCCAAAGTGTTGGACGTCCTTTCCCATGCGCGACAACGCACGCTTGAGGAGAACACCCAAAGGCACCCCGGCCCGAACGAGGCTCGCCAACGTGATCGGGCCGTTCATTTGATTTGAGATAGACCGCGCGAGAGCTGCTACCTCGCGTCCCATTCTCGCAGCGCCAACTGACATCGCTTCATAGAATATTGCCATGTAGCCGGCTTCGGGCACGCTTTCGAAAGAAATCATTTCCGAATAATGGCGTAGGCCGGACTGTATCGCCGCTTCCTTCGAAGCGTTGTCGATTGCCTCCAAAGTAACGATCTTCAAAAGAAACGTGACGTCCGTACTGGGATACGTGCCCGAAATGAATTTACTTTGCGTCTTCAAAAAAGTCTTCCCTTCCTCCGCCACTTACCGGAACTTCAGGCGTACGACTGCAACACCACGTGAAATGTTGGTATGATAAGGAGTCTCAATGAGAAACCACTTACTGGGGAATTACTACGGTTGCCCGTTCCAAGAAGTGCATAAGTATAGGACTTATCTCCGCTTCATTCGTCTCGGAGCACAGGAGAATTTTCACGTATTCTGACGGGGCGACATTGTACAGATAATTGAACACATGCCCGCCGTAATTGTCCTCAAATGAGATTTTCTTTACAATCGCGTGACCCACTGAAATCGGTGATCGGGTAACCGATGAGTAGTGGACGTCAGCTCCTTCCGTCTCCAATTTTTCCGCAAGCAGGAACGGCTGCCAAACGTTTTCTCCTGTACCAAGTACCAGCGTAGCGCCCGACGATGCCGCCTCACCATCCAGTTGAAGACGGTGCCGGGAGACACCCAGCCGAGCCCAGTCGATATCCTTGTCGGGCGAAATGACTTTACCCCTTTTTGTCTCAACAGACGGCACTTCCGGCGCGTTGATGTTCAAACCGTTTGCATCCCAGCGATACCGCCCGGAAAGGATTGACGCGCGCTTCACGTTGGCTGCGATCATCTGTTCGGCAGCACCATCTGACCAATCCGTAAGGGTGACGAGCACCGTACTGCGAAGGTTCGACCTGATGCTGGCAGGCAGAGCTGCGAACAGATTACCGAATGTTTTTCCGGTCGACGCTTCATCGTCAATTAAAACAAGCGTCCGGGCGTTCTTGACCATCGAGACCAGGCCCGGCACGAGCGGCCAGTGTACGAGATGTCCTGGGGCGTGACTGTGCTCCTCCTGGAACTCACAGATTAGGGGCAAACCTAGTGCGTGCCTGGTAGTGCAAATGTAAACGGTGTCGTCCCGGTCATATTGTTCTGAATATTGCTGGTGCACGCCCGCTCCCAGCCCGACAGCAGTTTCGGCCATGCCTATGAACAGGATTGGCCCTTCGAGATCGGGTGAAATTTGGTCGGCCAGAAGTTTGTACGTCTTTCGCATCAGCGAAGGCCGAACGGGACTGTGACGTCCAAGCAGCTTGGAAGCGAACAGGAAAGACCGTTTGGGATTGATGCGCTCCGCGAACCCGAACATTGCATCGGGGGGCATTAGGCTGCGATCGATTTCAACCGATATGGTTCCGCGGGCGAGTTCGGCAGAAAGATATTTTTTAAGTGCATTGTCCAAAATGTCCCACCCGGGTCTTTATAATTTGGGGCGTTGTCGCGGTAACTTCTCGTGGGGAGGCGCTGAGTAGACGCAGGTTCATGCACACCAGCTACAAACGCCAGCGCTCTACCGCCGAGCTTGTCCCCCATGCGGTGTGGGCTTTATTAGCGGTCCCTTTGGGCCTGCGCCTGGTCGAGGAAATTCTGGAGCGCGGGATCGTCGTCTCCTGTGAAACGATCCGCCGCTGGAGGAAGAGGTTCGGCCCCGAGTGCGTTCGACGACTACGCGCAAAGCGGCCCAGCCCCAATGATGTTTGGCACCTGGACGAAGTCCTCATCACCATCCCCGGGAAGAAACTTTGGTTGTGGCGGGCTGTCGATCAGGACTGCCTGGCAGCAAAGCATCATCACTGCCAAGCTGCGTTCCCGTGGAGCGGAGAAACGGCAGGTCATGCCGAATGGCGAGCACCGCGCGCTAGGGCATCAACAACAGTGCCGAGAATCCCCACCAGCCGCTGCGAAAGGGCAATTCAGTACTTCTGGGCCAATTGCCATGTCATCTCCTTTGGTTGGGGACAAAGCCGTTACAACGGCTTCCCAAAGTTGATGTGCAAGTGAGGTGCCATCCTGAGGACGTAGCTGCGCGCGCTGATACTCAAGTTGGGCCGGCGCACCTTCGCGTCGCGCTCTTCCTTCTTCTCGCGTTGAGGGCAGCGCACGAAATGCAACACGTTTCGCTATGCTGCGTCTGTTCGATAGTCGACAGTTTGGGTCAATAGCGACAGTATTGTTTGTAGGAGTGAAACACCATGTGGTCGGCACCGGTCGGTCGCCTTCAGTATGTCAAGCGAAATCACGGAATGGCGCCGGCGCGCGTGCTGCCGCCCGAGCCGCTTCGACGAGCATGCCGCGGGCTGTCCACGGCCCTATTTCCTGATCCGCCCCTGGCAGGCGAGCCCTGGCACGCACTGCCTGACGCTGGGATTCAGCCCGAGCTAGCTTACAAGCTTCTGTGGCTCGTCGAAGCGGGACGCGCTGCCGATCACCCCCTTCGTCGCCAACGCGACGGTCTTGTCGACACCAGAAATGGTCATCAGCCGCTTCACGCCGTCATGGGGTAGGAACAAGAGCAGTGCGAAATCGTACGTGGCCTTTATCAACCAAAGGCAGCTACGGTTGATTTGATGATGATTCCGCCGTCCGGGCTTCGGCGCATCTGACGCCCCGTGGCGGCGCGAAAGACGCTCAGTAGTTGCAGCGCCGGCGCACGCGCGACCAGATGGTTCTCAAGACTTCTCGACCATGCCGGTTTTTCCGAACGGCGCTCCCAGACACCACGCGCTGCGAACATCGGAAGCCAATCTCGTGGAAATACAGGTCGGCATGTTGCGGGTTGATATGATGAAAGATGCCGGCGATGGTACGGCGGACGCGGGCGTTGAAGCCCTCCACCGAATTGACGTGGACGGCGTCGCGAACATACTCACCACTGGAATGTTTCACGGTCTCGTGCTTGGCAAAGCACCGGCACGACGGCGATCCGTTGCTGCGGGAACCCGGTGATGCCGTTCTCGTGCACCGGGGAAAGCCCCGTTCACTGCTCATTGCCTGCCCGGACGGCTGTGGCGGGTCTCTTTCCGTCAACCTCGATCCGTGGGCGGGAAAGGCTTGGCGTCTTTACCGCAAAGGCAACGCGATCAGCCTCTCGCCATCCGTTTGGCGCGATGGCGGCTGCAAGAGCCACTTCATCGTGTGGCAAAGCCGGATTATCTGGTGCGACCGCTTTGAAATGGGCAACCAAGAGCCGGCCTATGATGCAGCTCTTGAGGCCGACGTCTTGGCGGCTCTGGACGCCGTCAGATTCAGATCCACGCACGAGATCGCGGAAGAGCTCAACGAGATTCCGTGGAACGTAGCGCGTGCCGCACGCAAGCTTGTTGACCGCGGGCTCGCCGAGTACCCCGCAGACGCTCAGCGCGACCGCCTGCGGAAAACGTCCATGCAGGAATCCAATCCGGAGCAGCCGCGCAAGGGAGGATTTCTCGCCTGGATGCGGCGCCTTCTGTTGGGTTAGACCAAGTAGCAGCACGCGTAGCCCACTTCGAGACGTGGACAGTTCATCCGAATTCTTGGGGTGAAGTTGCGATCATTGACGCGTCGTCGGCAGGGTCGGAATGGATATCCTAGGGCACGATCGCCAATGAATCTGGGATCATGTTGCAACCAAGTTCTGTGAGAGAATTTATCCGAGCGCTGCGTGGCATCTGGACCGAGGATAGTTTCACGCTGAAGGGCGATTTCTACCGCTTCACCAACTATTCGATGAAGCCCAAGCCGATCGAGCCCTTGCCCGAGATCTTCCAGGGCGGCTCGTCGCGCGCCGCGCGCGACATGGCTTCGCGGGTCTCCGACTGGTATTTCACCAACGGCAACACGCCGGAGGAGATCCGCGAAGCAGGTCGACGACATCCGTGCCAAGGCGAAGGCCAATGGCCACAAGGTCGAGATCGGCGTCAATGCCTTCGCCATCGCTCGCGAGACCGAGGCAGAGGCGCGCGCAGTGCTCGACGAGATCATCGCCAAGGCCAACCCAGAGGCAGTCCAGGGTTTTGCCGATCAGGTCAAGAATGCCGGCAAGGCCTCGCCGGAAGGCGAAGGCAATTGGGCGAAATCCTCCTTCGAGGATCTGGTGCAATACAATGACGAGGACACGCGCCAGGCGCGCCAATCGGCAAAATGCTAATGCGATGCTGGCTCTGAGCGGGGTCGGCATTTCCTTTGGCGGCGTCAAGGCGCTGAGCGACATTGATCTCGAGGTCAAAGACGGTGAGGTCCGCGCGGTCGCGTCGTAGCTGGCCACGCTTTTCTGGCGGCGCGAAAGCGCGTGATGCGTGTCCAAAACCTGACAGCATCAGAAAACATGTCACGTTCATTACAACCTGCCATCTTGGGCACTGTGGTGGTTTTCAATGCGCAATCATGCGCTCCCGTGCGCTGAGCGCGCTGGCACGGCCTTTGCTGATTGAGATGCGGCAACATTGGGTGAGGGCTGCCTCATCTCTAAGAGGAAGACAACCTCGCGCATAGAGTGGCGCAACCTTTGGAGAGCAACATGGTCTTGCAGATGGAGCCTCGGATCCATCGATCAAAGGTGGAGACCTGGTCGCCTGGCGAGCCCCTCACGAGCTTCCAGGCTGGCGTCGACGAATTTTGGGCAACTTGGTGCGGAACATGTGTCGCGGCCATGCCCCATCTGGTCCAGCTGCATCAATACAAGAAGAGCGGACTCGGGTTATCGGAGTCGCAACAGGCGAAATGAACAAGCTTGGATGGATCCCAGCTTTTCTCCGAATTCCGACCTCGTTCGTGGTCACCGACGGCCGGCGCAACTTGGACTCTAGAACGGGGCCTGCCCCAAAAATTGTAGGTTTCGAGTGTCGCGGAGCTAGCGGCGCAGAGCTGGATGCGCATGTTTAACGAAGATTCACGTGAGAAGCACAAGCTGGTCGGACGTCGGCTCACCGATGTGATCGCGGCTATCGATGAAATCGGGGCATCGTTTCCGGACAGAATCGCGATTACGCATGGCACGACGGAACTCACATATGGTGAACTGCGAGTCATGTCGGCTAGAATCGCGAGCACTCTACGAGAGCGCTGCGCGGTGGGAGCGGTAGTGAGCTATTGTGGTGCACGAAATCCCAATTGGGCCGCTACAGTAATCGCAATTCTGAAGGGGGGCTCAACATATTTGCCGCTCGACCCATCTTCACCGGCCTTACGCATTTCATTCATGGTCGAGCAGAGCGGATGCACTCTGATTATCGGGCAAGAGCGACCGGAAGCCCTTGGTCTGCTTCAAGAAAACCGTCACGGCAATCGAGAATTCATGACGGTGCAGACCGCGTTGATTGGGGACCGTGCGTCTCCTGCGATGCCCTCTTCGGCTGAGTGCGGTCCCGCTTACATCTTGTTTACGTCCGGGTCGACAGGGTCGCCCAAGGGTGCGACGGTCGAGCGTGCCGGACTAAACAACCATTTGATAGCCAAGATCGATGCGCTTGAGTTGACCGAGAAGGACTGCATCGCTCAAACTGCATCGCATTGCTTTGACATCTCGCTGTGGCAGCTCTTGGCAGGGCTATGCGTTGGAAGCCGCGTCGCGATTATAGACGATGCCACGCTTAAATCTCCGATCGCTCTTCTTAAGGCGCTGCAGGGACAAGGCGTTACAATTGTCCAATTCGTCCCATCGGTGCTTGCCATATTTGTTGAGTATCTGCAGACACTCGCGGCCGATGAGCGGCTTCTCATCGCCTTGCGCATGATCTCCACGGTCGGCGAGCCGCTGACGCCTGCCCTGGCGCGCGCCTGGCTGGCACTGTATCCCCAAGTCCCGATTCTTAATCACTATGGCCCGACAGAATGTGCGGATGGGGTTACCCACCATGTGATTTCTGTCCCGCCTAGTGCATCTGAAGCCTATGTGCCGATCGGCCGGCCGATCTCCAATCTTGAGGTCTATGTCGCCGATGGATGGCGGCTGTGCACGACGGGTGAAGTCGGCGAGATCTGTGTCAGCGGAGTCGGTGTCGCTGCTGGCTATATCAATGATAGCTCGCGTACCAAAGATGCTTTTTTTCGAAACCCGTTCTCCAACCATCCCTCCCATCGGCGCCTTTACAAGACAGGCGATCTCGGACGCTTCAGAGCTGACGGCCTCCTGGAATGTCTTGGCAGGCGAGACCGTCAGGTCAAGATCCGGGGGCACCGAGTCGAGCTTGGAGAGATTGAGTCTCGGCTCTGCACCCATCCTTCGGTAAGTGGCGCCGTCGCCGTAGCACCCGTCAATGAAGGCGTGAAGCTCACAGCAAGAGAAATAACCAAGGCCGACGGAGGGTTCAGGCCAAGACGGATAGTGGCCTATGTATCGGCCCCTCCCGACGTCTTGGAAAGTGGACTCCGAAGCTTTGTTGCCGAAACGCTTCCTGCATACATGGTCCCGGAGCGAATCATTCATATCGATGCCATTCCAATTACCAGAAACGGCAAAGTAGACTTTGCGGCTTTGCCGGACCCGACGACCATTCGCCCTCAGCTGCTGAATCCGTTCGAGGAACCAAAGACGGAACTCGAACAAAAGCTGCGCGATATCTGGTCCAGCGTTCTTCGCATCAAAAGTATCGGCGTGAACGACCAGTTCATGGACCTTGGTGGGGACTCGCTCCGGGCGATGCTTGTATTAGCCCAGCTGCAGAGGCAGCTCAGGGCGAAGGTGGATTTCAGGCTGGTGCTAAATGGGACGGTCAGGTCGCTGGCGGCATCGCTATCAAGCCAATCCGGAACGACACAGAACGTGCTTCCAGCGGGCCGGAAGCACGGACGATCAACGCTGACACGGGTACAGGAACACCTGTGGTTCCTCTGGCAGCTCGATCCGGATGCGAAGAACTACATCATTCAGGGCGGCCTGCGTATACGAGGGACAATGGATCTGACTGCTTTCAATGAAGCTTGGATCGATGTTGTCGGGGCCCACGACGCGCTTTCGGCACGTTTCAGCGATGAAGACGGGCCGGTCCAGATTTTTGATGATCCGCACTCCGCCAGTTTAGAGTTGGTTGACACCACGCACCTTACGCAACAGGACGCTGAGGAGCTTGTGGCGGAGATGCGGCAGACCGAGCTCAATGACGCCTTTGATCTCAGCCATGGCCATTTGTTTCGTGCGCGCATGATCCGCCTTGCCGCGGATGACCACCTAATACTGATAACCGCACACGAAATCATCATAGATGCTTGGTCGATCTCCATCGTGCTCAGAGACTTGCGAACGAGATACTCCAATGCTGCCCCGTTCTCTCCAGGGCATCGTGTGTCACTCTCGGCTTATGCGCTCTGGGAAAGTGTACATGTTACACCGGACTTGCTGGTTGAGCAGCGGCGCTACTGGCGTGGGCAGATTGGCGACAATCCACCCGCGCTTTTGCTAGCGAGTGATCGACCCCGGCCGAAAGGGAATTCCTACCGTGGGGCCTCGCATGCGGTTCCCCTTGGTGAAGAACTGTCCGATCAAGTGAGGGGGTTTGCACGTCGGCACAGGTGCACCACATCCACGATCCTGTTGGCATCCTTTAAGCTCCTGTTGCGGATGTATAGCGGCCAGGACGATGTCATTGTCGGTATACCGCACGTCGTTCGCGACAAAACAGGCACCGAGGAAATTGTTGGATTTTTCCTCAATATGCTACCAATTCGAACCACGATTGATGTCAATAAGTCCTTTGTGGCTCACGTAACTCATGTGCAAGCCCTTGTCAGCGATGCCATCGCGAACTCGGCGTATCCATTCAGTTGGATGGTGAGGGACGCTCGATTGTACCGCGAAGCCGGTCGGTCACCGATCTTCCAAGTCATGTTCAACATGTACTCCGAACCCCAAGAGCCAACGGCCGAACGCGATTTGGATCTGACCTTTCGTGAATATGACACAGGCTATGTGAAGTTCGACCTTACCCTGTATGCGCAAGACCAGGGCGATGAGATTGCGCTGCAACTGGCATATGCAGAAGACATTTTTTCAAGTGACCTGATCGCTCGCATGGCCGCCAATCTTCGCCACCTTATTGCTGCCTGTTTCGAGAGGCCGGCTGAGCCGATTGTCGCCCTGACCTGCCTGTGCCCCTCGGAGGTCGCCATGCTGGACGCGCTCAGGGGCCCTGAGCAGGTATATGAGAACGAAGCTTCGCTCGTGGAAGCCTTCGATCAGGTCAGCGCAAAGAACGACCAGGTGGCGTATTTCGGCGAGTTCGGAGAGATCACATTCGGCCACCTGCGCGAACGCATGGCGGCGATCCAGTCCGCTCTGCGTACCTGCGAGGTAGGGCCGCGCGATATGGTCGCCATGCTGATCGACCGGTCACCTGAAGTGGCCACTACAACTTTGGCTATCCGGGCAATGCAGGCGACCGTCGTGCCTATATCGCCAGATTACCCGAAGGAACGGATCAGCCACGTTGTAAGAGATAGCGGTGCAAAGCTCCTAATTCACGCCCGCGCGGACGAAGAGATCGATTTCGGTGTGCCGTCCGTTAGCTTGTCATCCCTGCAGGAGAGATACGACCCCGCTCGAGCGTTGCACTGCGAGGTCGAGCGGCCTGATAACGGTGTAGCAAGCTTGATCTATACCTCATCCTCAACGGGTAAGGCGAAAGGCGTTCTCATACCTGAGTCCGCAATACGAAATCGACTGAATTGGATGTGGCGATGCTTTCCGTTTGATGGCGACGACGTTGTCGTTGTTCAGAAGTCGGCGGCACTTGTTGCCGCTGCATGGGAGTATTTTGGAGGACTACTGAAGGGGGTCCCGACGCTTATCCTGACCGATGACCAATTGCTCGACCCCGACCTCTTGTTGAGCGCCTTGATAAGGCATCGCGTGACTCGGCTATTCGCTTCCCCGCCCATTCTGTCCGGTCTGATCGTCGCTCAAAAACAACATACGGAAACGACCAGCTTGCGCATAGTCACAAGCAGTGCTGAACCGATGCCGCCATCGCTTCCTTCTCGTTGGCGACAGTGCTTTCCAGATGTGCCGCTATGGAATTTTTATGGCGCCACAGAATGCGCGTCTAATGCGGCAGTCTACGCAACATCGGAGGCCGACGATGGCTCCAAAGCTGTGCCGGTCGGGCGCCCAATCGACAATGTGAAGATCTATGTGCTCAATGCACAGTTGGAGCGCGTTCCCGTCGGGGTAGCAGGCGAACTCTGCGTCGCGGGACGCTGCGTAAGCACGGGGTACTGGCGGGACCGAGAGCGAACGAAGCAAAGTTTCGTGCCCAATCCATACGATGACTGCCAGTACGGCCTTCTGTATCGCAGTGGCGATATCGCCCGAGTCTCAGCCAAAGGTCTTCTGGAGATTTGCGGTCGATCGGACAACCAAATCAAGCTCCGGGGTTTCCGAATTGAGCTGGAGGAAATCGAAACCGCCCTTGAAGCGCATCCTGGAATTGCCAGGGCCACCGCAGTCGTTCAGGGAGTGGATGATGATCGCCGACTGGTGGCCATAGTGGTCCCAGCTCACGATGGCCTTACCTCAGGAGACATTGTGAATCACTTACGGCAGGAATTGCCATCTTACATGGTTCCATCCGATTTTCGCATGGTGGATCGTATGCCACTGACGGCGAGCGGGAAGATAGATCGTCGTCGCCTCTCATCTGTCCCATCCCGCGAGCTTTGGAGTGCCCAATCCGCTGAGCCGCGCACGGAGCGGGAGCGACTTCTTGCCGAGATCTGGCAAGAACTGTTGAGCGCCAAATCCATCGGGATCGACGACGGTTTCTTTGATGTCGGCGGAAATTCTCTGCTGAGCGTGCGTTGCGTTACACTGGCGCGTAAAGCCGGACTGAGCTTGACCGTTGGCCAACTGTACAGAACGCCGACCATTCGGGAATTGGCCAAGGAAATCGCATCAGCCACGACGATCTCTGCCTTTGAGGCCCCCGATGGACTGTTGCGAGTGACTCCTGCCGTCTCATCTTGGAACAGCCTTGTCGGATTAGGCGAGCACTACAACATTGGCGACCTCTTCTTCCTGCCAGCGGGTCTCTTGAAACTATCAATCCTTGAAGGCGCCCTTGCTCATGTCATTGGTCGGCACGAAGGACTGAGACTTCGAATAGTCCAAACCGAGAGCGGCCTATCTCAGGCAATCGGATCGGTACCCAATCCCCTCGTGGAAGAAATAGATCTGGTCGGCATGACCACGGCAGAACAGCTGACGGTCATCGAAGGCGCCTGCGCAGAGCGTCAAATCGGGTTTCGGTTTGACGGTCAGACATCCCTTGTTAGGCTTTCAGCCTTCCGGACATCAGAGAGCGGCGACTACTATCTGCTTGTTCTGATGCATCACTTTGTAGCTGACGGGACTGGGTACCGACTGTTCCTAAATGCACTGGAAGCCGCCTACACTACGCTGGCCGCGGGCGGGACCATTGCAGATTCAGAGACGACGCCTCTGTCTCAGTGGTTAGCGCGATTGGGCCATTACGCAGATAGCGAAGCGCCAACCGAACTCGAATATTGGGAGGGGGTTCGACATGATCTGCTCGATATGCATGTGAGCGATGCTGGCTCGGGTGCAGCGGAATTTTTAGATGAAACTGCAAGAAGGCTCCATAATGCCCGCTTGGAGGGATTGGTAAATGAAGAATATTGCAGCCAACTTTGGAAAGATCAGGCGAAATATTGCATAACGATCGGCGAGAAGGCGACGGCCAGACTTCTCAATGTCTCGGCGACGTCTGCGCAATGCGAGGATTTTGATATATTCCTTGCGGCTGTGTCAGGGGCATTTGGTCGCACTTTCGGGAATTACTCGCTTTGGATCGACAGCCTCACATCGACCAGAGGTGAGTTGTTCGACGACATCGATCCGTCTCAGATCATCGGCTATATCGGCGAACTGGTTCCGCTTCCCTTATATCTGACTGAGAAGGAGTCTCCTCCAGATCGCGCTCGTTCAATATATCGGCAGCGCAACGCGCAGCCGCGCCGGGGGATCGGTTTTCGGGCGATGAAGTTCTTGAATCGGGATCCGGCAGTGCGGAAGCGGATCGATCATTTGCCGTTGCCTAGGATCGGACTGAACTATCGAGCACGACTGCAACGCCATTATCCACGGCATCTGCTAGCCAGAGATCCGCACTCGCTTTGGATCGGCGAAGATATGAATCAGTCCGCCATGAATTATCTCTTCTGGTTTCGTGTCGGGTACGAAGCTGGTGAGCTTCAAATCGAAGTGAGATACGATCCAAGACAAGTTGGCTACGAAACGACCCGCAACCTCTGCACTATGTTGCGCCAGGAACTGCTCCAGACAATCAATGCATTTGAAGGGTCTCGCCGATCCCCAACCGACGGATGAGTCCAATGTGGGTGGGGGCCGATGAAGAGGGGCAACAGAAAAGCATGGCTGCACCGGCACAACAAATCAATTTTACGGACGACAAGATTTCCCGCCTCATCATGCGACTCGCCATTCCCTCGATTATTGGCTTGTCGATCAATGCGCTTCAGCAGTTCGTGAATGCAATCTTTGTCGGCACACTCGGCGCGCAGGCTATCGCCGCTGTCAGCATGACTTTGCCGATCGTTGTCCTGCTCACGGCAGTCGGACAGGGGATCGGCGTTGGCACAGCATCATTCGTTTCCCGCAATCTTGGCGCTGGCAACTCGCTTGAGGCGAGTCGAGGTGCGACCTTGGCACTCGCTCTCGCTGTCCCGATCGGAGGGACGATTACTGTCGCTCTGCTTCTACATTTGCGCGAGTTTCTCGCCATGCTTGGCGCCAGTCCGACAATCATGCCGGCTGCGCTTGAGTACGCATCGACGCTCTTGTTCGGCTACACTGTTATGCTGCTGAACGTGGTCAATGGGTTTATCGTAAGGGCCGAGGGCAATACACGATTCAGCATGTGGACCATGATTACGGCTTTCGCGCTGAATACTGTACTCGATCCTATCTTCATATTTTTGCTGGATCTGGGCGTTCGAGGAGCGGCGCTTGCGACGCTGTTGTCTCAGATCGCCGCCGTCGGCGTCTACATCGCATATTTCCTAAAGAAGCGTGGGATTGTCCGTATCCGAACTTCTTACATTACGTTGAGCGTCGACTGCATCAAGCAGATCGCCGCCATAGGAGCGCCGGCCACTATCACCAGTATTTTGTCTGCTGTTGCATTCATGCTCTTGTATCGGGCTGCTGCACCATTCGGCGACGATTCCGTTGCCGCTGTGGGAATAGCCGTGCGATTGTTAACAATCGGGGCACTGCCCATTGTCGGCTTCTGCATAGGCTCCCAGGCGGTTCTCGGTTTCAGTTGCGGAGCACAGGATTTCGCTCGGGTAGAGAAGGCCGCGAAGTTCATGCTTTCCATAACCGTCCCATTTTCAGTCAGCTTTTCTGCCCTGGTCATGGTTTTTGCCCGGCCGATGGTTTCGCTTTTCAGCGATAGCGAGAATGTAACCGAGATCGCCGTGTCTACGTGTGTTGTATTCCATCTTTTTTTCGGCCTCTTTGGTGTCCAGTACGTTGTGATCACCCTGCTTCAGTCACTGGGGAGAGTACGTCTGAGTGCGGTCGTTTCCCTCGCTAGGCAGGGATATCTTTTCATACCCGCCATACTGCTATTTCCAGTCGTTTGGGGTTTTAACGGACTGTTGGCCAGCCAGGCACTTGCTGAGTTGGTGGCGGGGCTGATTGCTCTGTTTGTAATGCTCGGGCAGATCGACGATCTCAAAGGAATGCGCACTCGCTCAGCCGGGGATCGGGTCGAGGCCAAAAGCTGGCGTGAACGTGGCGACCATTTCGGTTCTGCCCAGGACTGTGGCTGACCAGTCAGATCCAATGAGGAACGCATCTGTGCATGTGTGCATGCGTGTTGATTGTGGAGCAGAACGCCATGCTGGCGCTGGAATACGCGCAGCACGCGTTCGTGCTTGAGCAGGGCAGGGTTGTCCTGTCGGGATCCGCGCAACCGTTAGAGACGATCCAGCTGTCATGTCTTCGTATCTCAAATACCTGACGGATGTATTTGACAAGGGCCCGTTCTGCTCCGATGTGCGGAGGTGTGCTCTCACGCGTTCTGTCCTGGCGGACGGCCGAGATAGCGTCGCGCGCAGCGAGGTCAGGGCTGGCCGGCAGGCCATCGCGCGGTATGCGCGGCTTGGCCTAGACGGAGCGAGCACGTCGCTATCGTTCGCCGGCTGCGGGATGGATCGGCGAAGCTGATTTTGCTATTCTTTCGCGGCTCGGGTGACCGCGTGGCGAAGAGCAGGGTCGAGCATGTAAATGGCTTGCGCAGCAACGGTGCGGTCACACCTGGAGCAACGGCGTCAGGAAACCGCCGTCCTTGTGCGCCCCGACACCCTGGTCACCATCGGTCGCATCGCGGGGGGCACTGTGGCCGAGAACCATTCATTGATCTGGGCGCTTGAGGGTTCTGCCGGCGCGCTATTGAGTCTGCCAAGGCGAGCAACGACAGGCGATGACGGCAGACATTACGTTACGGCACTTGATATTGCAGTGCAGCAAGCGTAGAGCACCGCGCGCTTATCGGAGTGTCGTCCATGGCCCTTACCAATGCTGGTAACGAGGCAGAACCCGTCGAACAATCGAGCCATTCTGAGGTCGAGCAGCACAGCACCAAGGTGCTGATGCTGGGCGCACTCGGTGTCGTTTACGGCGATATCGGCACCAGCCCGATCTATGCATTTCGCGAGGCGTTGCATGCATCAGCCGGTGGCAACGTCGCCAACCGTGGCGACATCCTCGGCGTGCTGTCGCTGATCATCTGGTCGCTGACGATCATCGTGACGATCAAATATATCATGTTCGTGCTCCGCGCCGACAATCGCGGCGAGGGCGGGGTGCTGTCGCTGATGGCGCTGGCGCGCAACAGTTTCCCGACCCGCTCGGCGGTGATCCTCGGCATCGGCATCGTCGGCGCGGCGCTTTTTTTCGGCGACGCAGTCATTACGCCGGCAATCTCGGTACTGTCGGCGGTCGAAGGTATGAATGTCGTCACGCCGACATTCCAGCCCTATGTGGTGCCGCTGACACTGGCCATCCTGGCGATCGTGTTTGCGGTACAGCGGTTTGGCACCGGCGGCGTAGGATTGGTGTTCGGGCCCGTTACCGCGCTGTGGTTCCTGGCCATCGGCCTTTCCGGCCTCAACCACATCATGGACGACCCGGAAATCCTGCTGGCAATCAGCCCGCATTATTTCGTGTCATTCCTGATCAACTCGCCCGAAGTCGCCTTCGTCACGGTTGGTGCGGTTTTTCTCGCCGTCACCGGCGCTGAGGCGCTCTATGCCGACCTCGGCCATTTCGGGCGCAAGCCGATCGTGCTTGCCTGGCTGGCGGTAGTGTTTCCTTGCCTGTTGCTCAACTATGTCGGGCAAGGCGCATTCGTGCTGGCGAAAAACGGAGTGGTCGGTCATCCCTTCTTCGAGATGAACGAAGGCTGGACGCTTATTCCGATGGTCGTCCTGGCCACCGCTGCGACCGTCATCGCCAGCCAGGCGGTGATCTCCGGCGCTTTCTCGCTAACCAGGCAAGCAGTGCAGCTCAACATGCTGCCGCGCCTGGAAATCCTGCATACGTCGGATAGACAGTCCGGCCAGATCTACATGCCGCGCGTCAACATGCTGCTGGCGCTGGTGGTGATGCTGCTGGTGGTCGGCTTCGGCGAATCCAGCAAGCTTGCCTCGGCTTACGGTATTTCGGTGACCGGCAACATGCTGGTGACGAACATACTGCTTTATGTCGTCATGACGCGCATCTGGAAATCGCCGCTCGGCGTCGCGATAGCGTTAATGGCGGTGTTCGTCTTCATCGATACCGGCTTCTTTGCAGCCAACATCGTCAAGGTATTCGAAGGCGGCTGGGCCTCGCTTGCCATTGCCGCAGTGATCGTGATGACCATGTGGACTTGGATAAGAGGCAGCAGGTATCTATTCGACAAGACGCGCAGGAACGAGATTCCGCTCGATTTCCTTGCAGGCAATTTGTTGAAGAAGAAACCGCAGCTGGTGTCCGGTACGGCCGTGTTCCTGACCAGCGATCCGGTCAGCGCGCCGACCGCGTTGATGCACAGCTTGAAGCACTACAAGGTGCTGCACGAACAGAATGTCATCCTCTCGGTGGTGACGGCGCAGCAGCCCGTGGTGCCCGACAGGGAGCGGATCAAGATGGAAACGATCAACGAGCTGTTCATGCGTGTGACACTGACCTTCGGCTACATGGAACAGCCCAACATCCCGCGTGCGCTGGCGATCTGCCGCAAGCAGGGTTGGAAGTTCGACATCATGACGACGTCCTTCTTCCTGTCGCGGCGCTCGCTCAAGGCGTCACCCAATTCCGGCATGCCGGTGTGGCAGGACAAGCTGTTCATCGGGCTGGCGCGCACGGCCGCCGATGCGACCGAGTATTTCCAGATCCCGACCGGACGCGTCGTCGAGATCGGGACGCAGGTGGCAGTTTAGGCATGCCGCGTTGAGCAGAATCAATTGGCATTTCTCGAGCCGGTGAATGCCTGACCGGGCAGAGGCCACGATGCTTGCGCCCAACTGGGGTCTGGTTCCAGGCCCGAAGCTTCCGGCCCCAAAGCCGTCGAGACCGGTAATTTCTCTGGGGTCGAATACAGGTTGTTAGGCCCGCGTAGTCCATGAGCGCCGCTTTGTTCGGAGGGAAAGCGATGGCGGTGGAATGGACGATCACGATCGAGGGCAGGAACGAGTTCGGAGACGTTTGCCGGAAGGCGGTCCGCATCGACAAGAGCTGGGAACGTCTGTTTGACGGCGACCTCGGCCTCTCGATCGAGGACAGCAAGACCATCATGGCAGCGCTGCAGAGCGCGGTCGTGAACCATGAGGCGGAGACGTACCCTCTTTCGTCGGGTCTGCCCGGATTGCCACAGGTTACGGCCGGTCAAGGACTACACGACGCGACGGATCCGGACTGTCTTTGGCATCGTGGAGGTGCGCAATCCTCGTTGGATGCTGTGTCGGGATTGTTACCCAGGCATGGTCGATGCCTTTGCGCCGCTGC
>NZ_SRTG01000210.1:0-374 GCF_004792125.1 Mesorhizobium sp. M5C.F.Ca.ET.164.01.1.1
AGCGCGCCTCGCGCGCAGCGGCGGGCAGGCCGGACGACGGCTTCTTGCCCGACCAGACGAGGGTGCGGTTCGCGATGCCGCGCTCGGCGCAAAGCCTGGCCCCTTCGCGCGCTTCCGCCGCCGAGCCTTGCCGCAGATCGTGGTCGATTGTCACCGCCAGCAGCCTGGTCGCAGGCGCGACGCGGTCGAGATGGGTCTTGAGGAGGATGAGAAGGGCGGTCGAGTCGCTGCCGCCGGACACGGCTACAACGGCGCCGTCAGAAAAATCGATATCAGAAAAAAGCCGTTCCGAAAGGTCAGGCTCGGCGTCGAGCATCACCGCATGTCGTCCGAAACAGGTCCCGGCTTTGGGACGACGACATGCAAAGGAGCTA
>NZ_SRTG01000211.1:0-374 GCF_004792125.1 Mesorhizobium sp. M5C.F.Ca.ET.164.01.1.1
GGAGACATGAGCGGAATGACGGCGATCGGAAAACTGGCGGAGAACTTTGCAGAGGCAAGCCGAGAGGGCGCGAGAATTCCTCTGGCGAAACATGAAGCGGAGGGACTCGTTCCCGGCAGCCTTTCAGAGGCCATGGCGGTTCAGCGGGCTTTTGCTGGAAACTGGGCGACGCCGGTCGCCGGCTGGAAATTGGGGATCCGGCGGGATGGTGATGCTGTTGGGGCGCCGATTTTCGATTGTGTCAGGGTCGACGACGCCAATCTCGCTTGTTTTCCTCAAGATGGCACCGAAGGTGTCGAAGTCGAGATTTGCTTCACGCTTTCCGCCGACATCCCTGCTTCAACCGCTGGGCGGATGACAAGGGCCGATCTGAC
>NZ_SRTG01000212.1:0-374 GCF_004792125.1 Mesorhizobium sp. M5C.F.Ca.ET.164.01.1.1
GCGAGCAGGGCCGTTTCGGCCAGAAGACCGGCCGTGGCTTCTATCTCTACGAGAACGGTTCGCGCACGCCGGTACCCGATCCCGAGGTCGAGGCGCTGATCCGCGACAAGGCCGCCGAGAAGGGCATCGCGCCGCGCACGATAGCCGCCGACGAGATCATCGAACGCACGCTCTATCCCCTGATCAACGAGGGCGCGAAAATTCTGGAGGAAGGGATTGCAGCCCGCGCCTCCGACATCGATGTCGTCTGGGTCAATGGCTACGGCTTTCCCATCGGCAAGGGCGGCCCGATGTTCTGGGCCGGTCTCGTAGGCGCGGGCAAGATCATCGAGCGGCTCGAATATTGGCTGGAGCTGACCGGCAAGGATGTTTTC
>NZ_SRTG01000213.1:0-373 GCF_004792125.1 Mesorhizobium sp. M5C.F.Ca.ET.164.01.1.1
ATCGCCGCCCTATGCCCCCGCGGCAGGATCTTGCCGAGCTGTGCCGCCGCGCCGCCGGTCAGCGCCATGGTCGGCTTGCCGCCGGGCAGGTTGACGACGCCCATGTCGCGCCAGAAGACGCCATGCGCCATGCCCGTGCCCAGCGCCTTGGCGCAGGCCTCCTTGGCGGCGAAGCGCTTGGCGTAGGACGCGACGCGCGCCGCGCGGCCTTCCGAGCGGGCCTGCTCGACCTCGGTATAGATGCGCTGGATGAAGCGCTGGCCGTGCCGTTCCAGCGACTTCTCGATGCGTCTGATATCGATCAGGTCGCTGCCGATGCCGATGATCATTCCGCGGGAACTTCCCGCCCGCCATGACCACCGAGCCTGGCCTT
>NZ_SRTG01000214.1:0-373 GCF_004792125.1 Mesorhizobium sp. M5C.F.Ca.ET.164.01.1.1
CGGCGCGGCGCCAGCCCCAATGTCAGTCATTTTGCAACCCCCAAGCCGCCAGATGCCACACTCCTTCCCACGGGAAACGCGGCCCTGGCAAGGAAAGACAGGAACGGGGCGATTTCGGGGCGGCGGAAGCGGAGCTCGAGTTCCTCGCCCCACTCGACATTCCCAGGGCTAACCGGCATTAACCAAATGGACGCATCCGCCGCGTTACGTTAGCTTCGCCTTATCTCAGCAACAGCATCGCCAGAACAGTCAGCCCTTGTCCTTTCCGCGTCTCTTTCCGCTCTTCCAGAAAATCCTGGCTGTCCTGGCCCTGGCGGCCTTGGTTGCCGGCTGCTCGACCATAACCCCGCCCGACACGGTGCTGTCCGTGCCG
>NZ_SRTG01000215.1:0-373 GCF_004792125.1 Mesorhizobium sp. M5C.F.Ca.ET.164.01.1.1
CAACTGGTGGTGACACTTCCCTTCAAGAGGGCGCGCGGGTGGCACCTGTCGAATATCTCGAAGAGCCCGAAATCAAGAGCGTCCTGGCGCGTATCGACCGCCGCACGCCTTCTGGAGCGGGATTACGCGCTGTTCTCGCTGATGTTCAATACGGATGCACGAATTCAGGAAATCCTGAATCTTCGAATTTGTGACCTTCGTCTGGTATCGCCCTGTCCCGCCGAGCAAAGGGGCTTTCTCAACGACCGCGGCACACCGCTGACCCGGTTCGGTGTTCGATACTTGCTGCGCAAACATGTTGATATGGCTGCGGAGGAAGGAACCACACTGGCGGAAAAAAGCATCCATCACCGCTCTTTGCGGCACACGACGG
>NZ_SRTG01000216.1:0-372 GCF_004792125.1 Mesorhizobium sp. M5C.F.Ca.ET.164.01.1.1
CGAAACCAGGTGATCCTGCGCGCTGTATCGCAGGCCCGATGCCTTGAGGCGGGCTGCCGTGTGGGCGAGATCGCGGCGGCTGGTAACGTGGATGGCGACGTGGAAGAGATCGCGCGACTTCTGCGGCAGCGGCAATTGGGCGCCGGCATGGAGCACGATCAGCGTCCGGCCGCCGACGCCAAGCTCCGCCTGGGCTACGTCCTCGCCAAGCGGTGCCAACCCAAGCGTGTCGCACCAGACATTCAAGGCCGCCGGCACATCGGTTACCCTCAGATGGACCGGCCCGAGACGAGTCATCGGAGACAGCAATCCTTCGTCCATCGTCGTCTGTCCGATTGCGGCCGACGGCATATTAGCCGTGAATGAAATTCC
>NZ_SRTG01000217.1:0-372 GCF_004792125.1 Mesorhizobium sp. M5C.F.Ca.ET.164.01.1.1
ATCTCTGCGGTCTCGATGTAGTCATGGCCATAGGCGTCGGTTACGCGCAGTCCAGCTCGCGAGAGTTGTTCCTTCGGGCGATTTCCGATCTTGGCGCATAGCACTATGTGTATGCCTTCGAGCGCTGCGATGACGCCCTCGAGGATGGCGTCTTCGCCCCCGCCTCCGAGGCAATACCGCTCGACCTTCCGATGCCCGACCAAGCTGATCCCTCTAGGCGAGACTTCATAAACCTGGAATTCCTTCGCGTGGCCGAAGTGTTCGTTGACCCGTCCACCTCCCTTAGTGGCGACCGCAACCAGAAGCGACTTTTCGGAGTCTGTTGCCTTGACCATACCGATGGCCTCGCTCCTCGCCGCCTCATGATCACGG
>NZ_SRTG01000218.1:0-372 GCF_004792125.1 Mesorhizobium sp. M5C.F.Ca.ET.164.01.1.1
CCCAGGTGAGGCCAGAGAGGAAGGACGGCACGGCCCAGGGCAGGAACACCACGGCCTGCACGACCTTGCGGCCGTAGAAAGGTTTGTCGAGCAGCAGGGCCAGACCCAGCCCAAGGAAGAACTGGAAGAAGAGGCTGGCGACCGTCCACCACAGCGTGTTGATCAGCGCCTGGCCGAGCACCTGGTCGGAAAGCATCGCCTGGTACTGAGCAAGGCCGACATATTGCGACTTGAAGGCCGAGAATTTGCGGAAGGAATAGCTGATGCCGATGATCAGCGGCACCAGAAGCACTAGGACCAAGAGGACGATAGCCGGCGAAAGATAAAGCCAGGGCTCGATCGCGGTCTTGCTCAGCCCTCTCTTGCGCGGCC
>NZ_SRTG01000219.1:0-371 GCF_004792125.1 Mesorhizobium sp. M5C.F.Ca.ET.164.01.1.1
GTCATCGCGGCGTACGAAAGCCTCGTCCTTCAAGATTGCCGATTTCTATGTTAATTTCCGAGCTGCCAATGCGCGCGTACGGCGCATTCTTAGGCAGGCTCGGAGTCCGCGATGCTCCCGGTGGACGAGACATCCTTCGAGACGGTTCTGGGCGAACGCGTCCAGGATATGCTTGATGCCTGCACGCGATGCGGCAAGTGCGTTGAGGTTTGCCCAAGCGTGGTGCCCGCCGGCATCCCGGAGGCGAAGTCCGAAGACCTCATCGGTGGTATCCTCGATCTTGTCCGCACCGGTAACGGTCCGGAGACGTCGCGCGAATGGGCAGCCTCCTGCATGCTCAGCGGAGAATGCATCAAGGCGTGCGACTACGG
>NZ_SRTG01000021.1:0-19017 GCF_004792125.1 Mesorhizobium sp. M5C.F.Ca.ET.164.01.1.1
ATTCCGATCCACGGCACGTTCGTAATCAACATTGGCGATCTGATTCAGCGGCTCACGAACAATCTCTACCTGGCGAACATGCACCGCGTGGTGAATAGCTCGGGCCGCGAGCGATACTCAATGCCGTCTTTATTGATGCCGATTTCAACGCGATCATCGAACCATTGCCCTCGTGTGTTACGGACAGCAACCCGCTTCGTTATAAGCCGGTGACTTGCGGCGAGCACAAATTCGGGCGCTTTGCAGCAAGTTACATTCACTTGGCCAAAGCGTGATGAGAGCGGACAGGCAACTGCTCACATTACTTGGCAGTCGCACTTTAAGGCCCAGACTGGCGGCGCTTCGCTAGGACGGTATGGAGAAACGAAGGGCATCCTGCGCCAATTTAGAGTGAACCACGGCCGAGAAGTTCTCTAGGAATGCGGGGATCGCGCGGGACGCCTGCACCCTAGCGTGTGCGTGGCGGCTTTGCCGAGCCGAACCTGTGGCGACTATCCTGTTTGAGAGCCTCCCCGTATCAGCCGTTGAAGCGCTGTGACCGAGCCATCCAGAGCATCCCAATCCAGCCCCCTCCAGGCGCCCCTCTCTTCATGCAGCGTCAGCCAAAGCAGGCCCAAACGGCATCGTCGATCTTGTCGGTGATGCAAGCAGTCTATGACGCGAAAGTACCTCTGCCGAGGTCCCATTGGCTGCCCTTCTGTGGCTCGCATACTCGCATAGACACGACGCACAAGCTCATTCGCTGCGTGATTGGCTACGCAAGCATTCCACCGCTGCTGTAATTGCCGCGTCATCCGCCCTAACCGAGCCCCATTCGGTCCAGAAATCGCGCGTCGCGCTGTCCGGCCTGATCTTTGGAACGTCAAGCCGAATTCGGGTTGGCAACAGTACGGCATCCCCCAGTAAAAGCGCCTCGCCTACATCAAGCAAGGGAAGGATGCTCGTGAGCCCAGCTAACGAATCCGGCATGAGGCGCTTGATCACACCTTGATCGGTCTCATTAGTAAGCCGTAACGCAAGAAAATTGTTGCATTGACTCAGAATCGTTCGGCTCACGTCGGAGGGCCGTTGGCTTACCACCAGTAGAGAGAAGCCATACTTTCGTCCCTCCTTTGCAATGCGCTCGAAAGACCCCAGCGCCTGCCGTTGCACGGCATCGGCATCGTCACGAACAGGAAGATACAGGTGCGCTTCGTCGCAAAGAAGGGTGACCGGCGTGCGCGCTTCTCCACCCATCCAGAACTGGACATCATACAGGAGCCGAGCGAGCGTGCCAGTTACCACGGGTAGCACATCCGCGGGTACCTCCGAAAAGTCGATGATCTTGATTCCAAATCCATCTCCGGCACTGAGAAGCTTCAGCGCCTGCTGTGCAAGCCATCCGTAACTAGAAGCGGCATCTGAAGGCGCGAACATGAATCCGTAGCGTCGATCATCCAATTTGGCTTGCAGGCGTGAAAGGAAGCGGGTCAGCTTGTCCTCCCATTCACCCTTAATAGGCCCGTTCTTCCCCATGCCCTTAGTGCTGTTGTCAGCATCCAATAGTCCGAACAATTCTCTTACGTCGTAGGGGATTGGCGAATCCACAGTGAAAGTTTTCTTCACGCTGGCTTTGCCTTCTTTATCCAACGTTCGCCCTTTCAGATGGCGAACGTGCAAAGTGAACCGTGAAGCCTGATTTGGCGCATTCTGGTCGCTGCGGTCGAGGATCATCGACAGCATTTCGTCGCGGTTTAGCAGCCAGTACGGAAGAAAAAGGACGTCCTCCTTCGGTGTCTCAAGATCGCCTGGACCAGCGATGCGGAAACGCTTGGCTATTCCGCCGGCGGCTTTGTTCGCTAGAGGTGCGTATTCCCCATGCATGTCGAATACGATGATATTAGGGTATTTGAGCTTGGCTGCGCGTTCAAGGATCAGTGCGACCGCCCAACTCTTTCCTGAGCCTGTACTGCCGAGGATTGCGGCATGGCGCTGGAAGAACCTATCACCGCTGGCGATGGCATCGGCCGACCGATCAGCAACGAAGACACCTAGCTTTAGTCGTTCATCTTCCGAGAACCCCGCACCCAAGATGCCCATAAACCTTTGTAGGTTTAGGCCTTCGATCACGTAACATTCACGATCGATCTGCGGGAAGCTGTCGGCACCCCGTTTGAATGTATTTATCTTCGCACCCTCAACAGTTCGGAAGGTGCCTATAAGGATGCCTTGCAGAATATCGGTCGGCACTGCGCCGAGAAGTGCGCCAGCCTCGTCGTCATCGCCCTGCGTAGGCAGCTCCTCCCGCATGCTACGCGTAACCCTCTCAGTCATAGCAATTAGGTACTCTCTCTCTGTCGCCCCCCGAATGGCAACGAGTTGGCCTATGCCAATGCGGGTGAGCAGGACCGAATTCGTGACATTGACGGCAACACGGCTCGTGTCGACGGAGGCGACACGCCCGATTCGGTCGCCATCGGAAAACTGCAATGCGGCTTCGGTCATGGTTCAAGCACCTCAGAAATGAAGGAGTTCAGTTCCCAAAGGGCGAGGTCCGGCACCTGGATTTCCGCCCTATCCACAAATACCGATGAACCCTGACTGCCTCCGACGACGGCGTGCTGAATCGCTACTACGTTCGGACACGCTTCGACGAGTTTCATCGCGTTCGGGGACAACCCGCGTGTCAGTAACAGCGTCGGAACACCGCTGCGAATACGAGGCGTAAGGTGAGTCTCGAGGTGATCGTCATTGAACCCGTAGCCAATGACCAGAAAACGGCTTGCGCGATCGATTGCGGAATTCGCCCTCTCTCGATGCCGATCAAAAGGGCTCTCGTAGCCATTCCGAAATTTATTCAATCCAGGAGTTATGATCAGACGTGGCAATGTCAAATCGCCAGCATAGCGCACGGGCCGTCCGTCTCGATGGTACCAATCGAGACTACCATGCGGCTTAAACACATTCACCCGCTGGCGGTATCTCCATTGAACCTGCTTTCCGCGGAGGGTCACTTCGCGACAAAAGCTCAGACGGCTTTCATATTCGTTGAGGATACCTGCAAACTGGCCGACAAACATTGTATCTACGCCAAGGCCAGCTTCTTCGGCGGCAATCTCGATCAATCGGTCGTAGTTCGTAGTTATGATTGGTGCGCCGCTCTCCGGCTTGAGAAAATGCGCCAATAGTCGCGTGAACCGCAGCGTTCTGGTCCTTGCAAAAACTTCATCGACGATTTCGCGCTCCCGATTTGCGATAAACTGCCCGGTTCGCGCAACGATCGCCGTTTCCACTGATGGAGTTGGGCCCACTTCCAATAGAGCGGCCTCCAATCCCTTGTCAGCAATGAGTGGGCTAAGAACTGCCCATTGTTCTGCATCCGAGGGAGTGAGATCGTCTAACATTACAGCCTGAAGATGTTGCGCGATCTCGGTCATGCCTGGCAATCCCTCAGCGCATGACAAGCCTGACCCAACGATGGTCACAAGTCCATCGCTGAAATGCCGCTGCAACAGCGACTTTAGGTTATGCAAGTCCAAGCTCTCCCCCCGAGACACTCGTCAAATCTAACTTGGGCGCTATGCCGCCCTCATTGACACGGAAACGCCTCCATTGGCCAAGGGTAGCAGTGACCATTGGCCCGTCCGAGCCTGCTTGTCTCAGGGCCGGGAAATACGCCTACTGTAGCATGATCGATCATAGCCAGAACCGCAAAAAAGTTGCCTGCCAGGTGACTTTATTTCGGCTGTCCAGCTCTTCGAGCTTGCATATAACAATGACCTTGCAGCCCACATCGGAGCGAGGCAGATGTCCTTCAAAGGCGTTATTCCGCCCGTCACAACGCCCTTTCATGCGGACGGATCGATCGACCGTGACGGCTTCTGCGTCATGGTGGAGCACCTCGTCGCGACTGGTGTCCACGGCATCATTGTCGGTGGCACCACGGGCGAGTACTACGCCCAGTCACGGGATGAGCGCGTCGGCCTGCTAAAGCTTGCCAGGAGCATGGTGAAGGGGAAGATGCCCCTGATCGCTGGCGTCGGCGCTATCCGCACAGAAGACTGCATCGAATATGCGCTGGTTGCAAAGGACCTGAAGTACGATGGCATCCTGATCGGTTCGCCGTACTACGCTGTCCCCACGCAGCTCGAACTTGCCAATCATGCCCTTGCGATCGACAAAGCCGCCGATCTGCCGGTCATGCTCTACAACTATCCCGGACGCACCGGCACGATGATGGATTTCGAGTTCCTGGACCGCGTCGGTCGCAGCTCAAATTTCTGTGCAATCAAGGAGTCGAGCGGCAGCATGAATCAGCTGCACGCCTTGGCTCGTGACTATCCGCATATCGACCTGTTCTGCGGCATGGATGATCAGGCGCTTGAATTCTTCGCCTGGGGCGCCAAGGGCTGGGTATGTGGAGCTGGCAACTGCCTGCCGGCTGAGCACCTCGCGCTGTACGAAGCGTGCGTTATCGAGAAGGATTTCACCAAGGGCCGACAGATCATGTCGGCCCTTCTGCCTCTGATGAGGCTTCTCGAACAGGGCGGCAAGTTTGTCCAGAGCATCAAGTTCGGGTGCGAATTGGCTGGATTGCCGGCCGGGCCTGTGCGCCGGCCCATGCGGGCACTCGATGACGAACAGAAGTGGGAACTCGAGTCGACGATCCGTACCCTTAAAGCAGTCATCGCGTCGATCACTGCAAAATCCCAAAAGAGGGCTTCCGAGAATGTCATCGCTATTAACGCGTGATGAGTACCAGAACCTGGCGGACAGCCTGCCACTGCCGACCAGCGCAGTGATCGACGGCAAGGCGCGGGCAGCACAATCTGGGGAAACTTTCGAAACCATCAATCCCGCCACAGGGCAGGTCATCGCCAGGATCGCTTCCTGCGCCCAGGCCGACGTCGATCTCTCTGTCGAGAAAGCACGACTGGCGTTTGAATCGGGCGTCTGGTCGCGTGCGCATCCGAGCGAGCGCAAGCGCGTTCTGCGGCGGCTCGTGAAATTGATGAAGCGAGACGCTCATGAGCTTGCAGTGCTTGAGACGCTCGAAAGCGGCAAGCCGATCTATGACGTCGTAACCATAGACATTCCTGAGGCCCTGCATTGCCTGGAATGGCACGCGGAAGCCACCGACAAGCTCTACGGCCAGACGTCGCCTTCCGGCGATGATGTTGTGTCGATGATCGTACGCCAGCCGCTGGGCGTGGTCGCTTGCGTTCTGCCTTGGAATTTCCCGATCCTGATGCTGGCGTGGAAGATCGGCCCGGCTCTTGCGACCGGCAACTCCGTCATCGTCAAGCCGGCCGAGCAAACGAACATGTCAACATTGCGCATTGCCGAATTGGCGCATGAGGCGGGGATCCCCGCCGGCGTCCTTCAGATCGTAACCGGTCCCGGCGACATTACCGGCAAGGCGCTCGGCATGCATCCCGATATCGATATGGTCGCATTCACGGGATCAACCGACGTCGGCCGAAAATTTCTTGAATATTCCGCCAGGTCCAACCTCAAGCGCGTGGTGCTCGAATGCGGCGGGAAGAACCCTTGCATCGTTCTGGATGACGCCGAGAACCTTGACGTTGTAGCGCAGCATGTCACTCAGGCGGTCTTCTGGAACATGGGCGAGAACTGCTCGTCCAATTCGCGCCTCATCGTGCACGAGAAGATCAAGGACCGTCTGGTGGAAACGGTCCTCCACAAGCTCAGGGAATGGCCTCTGGGGGAGCCGTTGGACCCAGGCAACCGGCTCGGTGCCATTGTCTCGAGGGAGCAGTTCGACCGCATTATGGGCTACATCAAGAAGGGGCGGGCGGAAGGCGCCAGGATCGTGACGGGCGGGAACGCCCACAAGCACGGCAAAGGCTATTTCATCGAGCCGACTGTATTCGACGATGTCACGCCCGCAATGGCGATCGCTCGAGAGGAGATTTTCGGACCGGTGCTTTCGGTCATCAAGGTCACCAACTCTGATGAAGCGGTCCGAGTCGCAAACGACACGCAATATGGACTTGCAGCCTCGATCTTCACAGCCAATCTTGGCAAGGCACATCGTATCGCGCGAGACATCCGCGCAGGAACGGTGACCATCAATTGTTATGGCGAAGGAGACATCTCGACACCCTTCGGAGGCTTCAAGCTTTCGGGCTTCGGGGGACGAGACAAGTCATTGCATGCCCACGACCAATATACCGAACTCAAGACCATCTGGGCGGACATCTCCGATCCTAAGGTCTCGCGTTCGGTAGACTAGCCCAATCGCGTCGATGAGCGACCACGCGGCTGTCCGCACGCCTGCGGACACGTCCCTGTCGGGCTGGTACGGTACTCTGCCGCCTCCCAAGGCACCTGAGGTGCTGCGCGGCCGTCACAAGGCGGACTGGCTCATCGTAGGAGCTGGGTTTGCCGGTTTGGCGGCCGCGCGGCGCCTCTCACAACTGGTGCCGAACGAGCGGATAGTGGTGGTCGACGCTCAGCGGGTCGGCTGGGGTGCTGCCGGACGCAACTCCGGCTTCATGATCGATCTTCCGCATGAGATCGGTGGCGCGCACTACGGCGGAAGCCAGGACCACGACCGCAAGCGCATTTGCATGAACCGGGCCGCGATCGAGTTCTCTGCCTCTGCGGCGGATGAATACGGATTGCAGAAGTTCTTTGTTCGGGCCGGCAAATTTCATGGGGCGGCAACGGACCGCGGTCTCTCTGTCCTGCGCGAATTCGAGGAGCACCTGACGGGGTTATGCGAGCCATTCGAGCGGCTCGACGCGTTGCAGTTGAAGGAAATCACCGGAACCGACTTTTTTGTCGGCGGTACCTTCACGCCGGGAACAGTAATGGCACAGCCGGCCGGCTTCATCCGCGGGCTCGCCGAAGGCTTGTCTGGCGGCGTTCACATATTCGAGAATTCGCCGGTGACATCTTTGCAGACCGGAAAACTGCACACTGCCAAGACAGTTGAGGGTGAAATCACTGCGCCGCGGTTGATATTGACGGTCAACGGTCACCTTGAAAGCTTTGGCTTCTTCAAGAAACGCCTGCTGCATGTGTTCACCTACGCCAGCATGACAAGGCCGCTCTCCAAGACCGAACAGGCGCTTCTGGGGGGTGAGCCGCATTGGGGCTTGATCCCGGCCGACCCGATGGGGTCAACTATCCGGAGGATCGGCGACCGGATCGTTGTCCGCAATACATTCACCTATAATCCGGATATGTCCACCAGTGAGAAGCAGATCCGTCGGATCGGTGCTGCGCATGATCGATCGTTCCAGACGCGCTTCACGATGCTGGGCGAAATACCGATGGAATTTCGCTGGGGAGGCCACTTGTGTCTCTCCCTCAATTCGGCGCCTGCGTTCGGCGAAATTGAGGAGAGGGTCTTCGTAGCCGGATGCTGCAATGGCCTTGGAACGGTGCAAGGCACCCTCTACGGGATGCTGGCTGCCGATCTTGCCGCCGGCAGCAACGAGCCAATGGTTGCAGACGCCCTGAACGAGCCAGCCCCGGTTCGGCTGTATACAGAACCCCTGATGTCGATCGGAGCGCCGTTGAAGCTGTGGGCGATGCAGAAGCGCGCCGGCAGAGAGCTCTAGCTTTCTCGTTCTTGCGCCGCCGCTTCCCGGACCCAGTTACGGAGGCTTTGGGCGGCAGGGGACAGTGTGCGATTTTCATACCAGGTGAGATAGTAGCTGCCAGGGGCGGGCAGCTCGAGATCCGTCAGTCTGACGAGTTTACCCTCTTCAATCTGCGCCTTGACAAGGCGGTGCCAGCCGACAGCCACTCCTTGATCGGCTTGAGCAGCCTGAAGCGCCACGAAGAACTTGCCGAAGCGCCGGCCGCGGGTCGGCCCATGTGAGACTCCCGCGCGTCGCAAGACCTCATCCCAGCCAGCCCAGTCGGGATCCACCCAGTCAACGTGCAGCAAGGGAAGCTCGGCCAACGACTCCGCCGTTGCATCGCGATGCCTGCTTGCAAATCCGGGCCCGCATACCGGGTAGATTGTTTCATTGAAAAGGAGTTCAGCATCTTCATTCGACCACGATCCGAACCCGTAGCGGATACGCAGTTCGACTTCCGCGCGCCGGTAGTCTCGAGGATTGTCCGAAATCAGGTGGTCAACGGCAATGTTCTGATTTCGCGTCCAGAAGTCCGGCATTCGTGGAATCAACCACATCGACGCGAAGGCATCAGAGCAGGCGAGAGTGACATTCTTCGCCCGGTCGCCGTGCTTCACATTTCGGACGATGTCTGCGGCTCGCGAAAAACCGCTGGCCAACGCGCCATAAAGGTCTTCGCCTGCGCCTGTCAGCGCCACGCCAGTTCCAAGCCGGGTGAAGAGGGGAACCCCAAGCTCGTCCTCGATCGCTTTGATCTGTCGGCTAACTGCGCCAGGAGTGACGTTCAGTTCCGCAGCGGCCAATTTGAATGACAGGTGCCGCGCAGACGCCTCAAAAACAGCCAAAGCAGTCAGGGAGGGCAGGTCGTAATAGCGGCGAACCATCTCAAGCTCCAAACACTTCGGTAATCGGGCCGTGCTAGGAATAGAGCAAGCAATGCTCAAGCTGCCGTAAGACCATTTGCAAGGCAACGCGATGCCCTGCGTTTCGGCTGACTATGGCTGCGATCCCCAACCCGATTGCGGCGAAACATAGCAACACTGTCTGAACCATGCTTCGCGATCTGCGACGCTGTCCAATCAATGTCCGACGCGGCTGCAACCTAGTATACGGGGCGATGTCTGCGCTCGACAACTCAACAAGGTGGTGAGACTTTTGCAGGGCTGCCCCACTGGCCTTCGGCAGCTGTTCAGAGATTATGAGCCGAACTTTCCCCGTCAAAGATAGGATCGAGCTATGACTGGCATTGAGAAGAAAACTGCGGTCATAACAGGCGCGGCGGGAGGCATCGGGCAAGCAATCTCCAGACAGTTCGTTGCGAACGGCTTTCGGGTGGTTGCGAGCGACGCCGATCAGGCTGGCCTGAACACGCTCGAGGCAGAACTCAACCGAACCGGGCAGAATGTCTGGAGCAAGGCCGGAGATCTCAGAAACAAGCCCTATTGCGAGGATCTGATCGAGTACTCCGTCCAAGCCACAGGGCGGCTGGACGTGCTCGTCAACAACGCCGGGATCATCACACGAGGAAACATTCTCGAGACGACCGACGAAGATTGGCAGCGGACATTCGAGATTAACCTGACCTCGGTTTTCTATACCTGCCGGAGAGCCATAGGCCACATGAAGGCCCACCGCGGCGGCGCGATTGTAAACGTCGCATCCTGCTGGGGCCTTTATCCCGGGCCTGGGCACGCGGCGTATTGCACCAGCAAAGCAGCGGTCGCGGCGTTTTCCAAGTGTCTCGGCCGCGACCATGCAGGTGATGGAATACGGGTCAACGCGGTGTGCCCGAATGAAGTCAACACCCCGATGCTGCGTACCGGTTTTGCCCGGCGTGGCTTCAACCCGGACACAGCCATAGCGGAGCTCAACAACACCGTGCCGCTAGGCCGGATCGCTGAACCAGAAGACATAGCCGAGGTGGTATTTTTCCTGTGTTCCGACGCCGCCCGCTACATCGCCGGCACGGCGGTCGAAGTGAATGGCGCCAAGCCTGTCTATTGAGGTTTCCATGGCTGACAAACTCGCAGGCAAGATTGCAATCATCACCGGCGGTGGACGCGGCATCGGCGCCGGCATTACACAGCGCTTTGTGGAGGAGGGGGCGAGAGTTGCCATTGTGCAGAGAAATTCGCCGCCTGACGCGCTGCTTGAACATGGAACCATGTATGTGAAGGCGGATCTCGCGAATTCCGAACAAATTCGATCAGCTGTCGAAACTGTTGTCGAACGCCTTGGCGGCCTGGATGTCCTGGTCAACAACGCGGGTATCATGTTCGAGAAGACGGTCGATGAGATGACTGAGGCGGACTGGGACCAGATGATGGATATCAACCTCAAGGCCCCATTCCTGCTGACGAAGGCGGCAATGCCGCACCTCCGCAAAAGGACCGGTGCAAGCGTCGTCAACATCGGGTCGATCGAAGGCGTGGCGTCCAACCCCGGGCATCCTGCATATTCCGCCTCGAAAGCGGGCATTCACGGTTTCACCGCAGCAATAGCGGTCGACCATGGGCATGAGGGCATCCGGTGCAATGCCATTGCGCCTGGTTGGATCAATTCGGACCTCAGCGAGGTCTACCTCGACAGCATGCCCGACAGTGCTCGTGTTCGAAGGGAGCTTCTCGCGATGCATCCGGTAGGACGCCTGGGAGAACCGACCGACGTCGGCAATCTCGCTGTCTGGCTTGCCTCAGAAGAAAGTGCCTTCGTAACCGGTCAAGTCTACGTCATGGATGGTGGGCGGACAAAGAAACTTCCGCTTCCAATCTCCTGAAACCGATGCGAGAGCCGGGTTCTATCCCCGGCTCCCGCTTCGGTTTCAGGCCGTGGGATCCAGCTTCTCGCTAATTCGCCTGGTAATGCGATCGATGAGGATTGCCAGAACCACGACGGCAAGCCCCGCTTCGACGCCTCTCCCAACCTGCAGGCGAGAGATCGACCGTATGATTTCGTCGCCCAATCCTCCGGCGCCGATCATGGATGCGATGATGACCATCGACAACGACATCATCACGCACTGATTGACGCCCGCCATAATCGAACGAAATGCCAGCGGCAATTTGATCATGAACAGCACGGCTAGTCGGCTCGCGCCGAAGGCTTCGCCGGCCTCGACCATTTCCGGCTCGACCATCTTGAGACCGTGGGCGGTTAACCTGATCGGGAGCGGCATGGCGAAGAAGATCGTGGCAACAATGCCAGGGACGGTACCGACACCGAAGAAAAACACAGCTGGGACGAGCAGTACGAATGGGGGCATCGTCTGCATGAAGTCGAGGATTGGCTCGGCAACAGCATTCATGCGCTTGGATTCGGCGATCAGGATCCCAATAGGTATGCCGATGGCCAGCGCGGCAATTGCGGCTGTAAGTACTAGCGAGAGTGTCACCATCGCAGGAGCCCAAAGATTCATGACGAAGATGAAGGCCAGTCCGCACCCGCTCAGAATAGCCAGCGAGAGCCTGCCGAGCAGGCCGCTGCCGACCACAAAGATCGTGATGATCAACCAGGCCGGTGCGCTCGTCAGGATCGTTGCCAAGGGCTGCTGAATGCCCAGGATCACGGTTGAGATGAAGTCGAAAACAAATCCGAAGTGCGTTGAGAGGTAGTTGGTGAAGTCGTCGATCGACGCCGCAACCGTGCCTGCAAACTCCGAAAAATCCATCATGGTCACCCGTCGGTTGCTTTCTGGTCCGCTATTGAAATGCGCGTTCGGCCGTGGGGGTCTCCCGAACTGCGTCGGCAGCCGGATTGAGTTTTTCCGCCTTGGATGTCGTGCCGCCTATTGACGAATGGGCTGCAAGCGCCTTGAGCACGGATCTGCTGGTTACGGTCCCAACCGGAGTTCCGTCGTCCTTAACCACGACCAAAGTGCGTTGTTCTTTGGACAGCTCGTCGAGATAAGGCGCAATGAGATCGTTGGGCGACAGCTTGATGAGGTCGTGGGAGAGATGCTTCGTCCATTCCGAAATCGGCTTTTTCACCAGCTCTACGGGGGGGCGGACAGCGTCCATGACCTGGCCGGCCGAAAGCACCTTGAAGACATCGATGCCCCGCACGAAGTCCCTGACATAATCGTTGGCAGGGGACAGGACCACGTCCATGGGTCGCCCTTCCTGAACCACCTGTCCCTTGAGCAGAATGGCAATACGGTCGCCGATGGTTGCCGCCTCATTCGGATCGTGAGTGACGAACACGATCGTCTTGTTCAGCGTATTCTGAAGCCGAAGCAACTCCAGCTGCATTTCTTCTCGAATGAGAGGGTCCAGCGCGCTGAAGGGTTCGTCCATCAGCAGCACCGGCGTGTCCATCACCAGGGCGCGCGCAAGGCCCACGCGCTGCCGCATGCCACCACTCAGGTTTGATGGCTTGCGTTTGTCCCAACCGCTGAGGCCGACAAGCTCAAGGGCCTTGCCCGCGCGCTCCCACCTCTCCTTACGGCCAATGCCGGCAATACGCAATCCGAACGCGACGTTATCGATAACCGAGATGTGAGGCAGCAGCGAGAAGTGCTGGAACACCATGCCGATCATAGTCGATCGTATATGGCGAAGCTCTTTCTTGTTGGCCTTGGTGATGTCCTGTCCATTAACCAGGATCTGGCCGGCTGTTGGGTCGATAAGTCGGTTGATGCAGCGAAGCATGGTCGACTTCCCGCTGCCTGACAAACCCATGATGACGAAGATCTTTCCAGCCTCGACCGTCATGTTGATATTGTTGAGAGCTACGAAACCGCCGCCTCCGTCAGGACCGATTGCGCCCGAACGCAATCCGTCCAGCTTAAGTTCGGGATTGTCGCCGTAGATCTTGTAGAGATCCTTGATCTCTATGGCTGGTTTTCGGGTGCTCATGCAAGGCTCCCGCGCGCAAGAACAGATGGCGGTGCAGGGGGCCGCGCCGACCCCTGCACCTGCACTCTTTGGGAGGATACGGGCTACCGGATCAGGCGAGCCACGGCTCGATCATGCCCTTGCCTTTCATTTCGCCGATCCACTTGGCAGCGGCATCTTCAGGCTTCATGCCTCCGTCGATCCAGCCCATGATCTTCGCTAATTCATCATTCGGGATACGGAACTTCGTCAGAAATGCCTGGGCCTTCGGAAAGTTGGTTTCGAAGTCCTTTGTCATGACGTGAAAGCAATAGTATGGCTCCGCCATCATCGTCCTTTTCGGGTCTTCGAGGTATCTCATCTTGAATTTGCTCCACATCGGGAGCGGCTCCCAGGTGGTAACCACAATCGCCTCGTTTCTGGAGTAAGCGCGCCTGAAGGCCGCTTCCATGGCAGCTTGGCTGCCCGGGACCAGGTGGAGCTTGAGACTGTAA
Source organism: Mesorhizobium sp. M5C.F.Ca.ET.164.01.1.1 (assembly GCF_004792125.1). Taxonomy (NCBI): domain Bacteria; kingdom Pseudomonadati; phylum Pseudomonadota; class Alphaproteobacteria; order Hyphomicrobiales; family Phyllobacteriaceae; genus Mesorhizobium; species Mesorhizobium sp. M5C.F.Ca.ET.164.01.1.1. The sequence goes on from NZ_SRTG01000021.1 coordinate 12,922, forward strand.
GCCTTCACCGTCGCGTCCGCGGCCTGCATCAGGCCAGAGCCGGCGTCGATGCCGATGATACCGCCCGGAAACTTGTCGGCCTGATCGTTGAGCTCCGCGATGCTCTTGATGTCTACATATTCCGGAACGGCAAGCCCTTGCGTCATCGGGCCTTCCGAAACGCCAACGACTTTGATGAAATCGGCGACTTTCTTTACATAGTCGGCCTGGCCTCCCTGGTAATCGCCCTTCAGCGGGCCCATCCCCTGCATATAGGAGTTCGAATAGAGGTCGGCCTTCCCGGATTGAAGCGACGCATAAATCACGCCCGGCTCCGCCTGCAGCGGCTGGACTTTGTAGCCGAAATTGTCCTCGATGAGCTTTGCGCCGACATAGGTGATTGCAAGCGCGTCGGACCATGCTGCGAAGGCATAGACCAGCGGACGGGACGCCTCAGCCCTTGCGCCGGTCGTCAGACCAGTCATTGCCAACGCGGCGGCGCCGCCAGCTTTCAGGAAAGTTCTGCGGGACGTGCCCTTGCCGAGCATATCATTCACCAGATTTGTCTTTGGCATTCTAGTCCTCCTGCCGATACTCACCAAATACTGGATGAGTCCAAGATTGTCGTTTCTGTTTCCCTCGCTTGATCCATGTTTGGGCCTTCCTGCATGCCCCATGCCAAGCAAAAATTTCTAGCACGGAACGGCAGAGGCCTATCGGCGCAAAAAAGTAGCCTCCCGATTGACTTAATTTCGGAGCGGGCCCGTCGACCGTACCTCCGATTCTGCCTCGGGTGGAAGGTCAGTTCTGTCCGGGGTAATGGCTCTGGAACAAAACTGGATATGTGCTGTCGGCGCCCTCGATAGCCCGCACGGAACTGCCCTCGACGCGAGTCACCCGATGAAGGGGCCCGACTGCCGCCGCGCTTTAGTCAACGGACGCGTGAGACTTTTGCACTAGGTCAAATCTTCGGACTCCGGCAATAGTTCCGGCCGGCTCACGCGGGCCGCAGCGTTTGTTTGGAGGCCGGCATGACTGCTCAGCTACAACTTTCTCGTAGAGGAGGGCGGGAAGCGCGGAGGACGATCCGCATGGCGCCAAAGGTCGATATGTTGCCGACGCTGAAGCGCGGCCTGCCGGTGATAGAGCCGATGGACGCCGAGCAAGTTGAACGCATTCACCAGGCTTCTCTCGCGATCCTGGAGGAAGTAGGCGTGGTGTTTCGCGATCCGATCGCGATTGAGGACTGGAAGAAAGTCGGAGCGGACGTGCGCGCGGACGATCGCGTTCATCTCGACCGCGGCCTGGTCATGGAGCTCATCAAGACCATTCCCCCCAATGTCGAATACTTCGCGCGGGATCCAGCGAAGAATGTCGAGCTCGGAGGCGAAAACTCCATCTTCGTGCCGATGACCGGCGCGCCTTACATGCGCGACCTCGATGACGTCAGGCGTGGCCCGACGATCGCGGACCTTGGCACATTCCATAAGCTGGCGCACATGATGCCGGCGCTGCATTCGTCGGCGCATCACATTGTCGAGCCGATGGACATTGTTGTGGCGCATCGGCACCTGCACATCACCTATTCGTCAATGAAGCACTCCGATAAGATATTCATGGGCATGACCACCTCGCCCAAGAATGCCGAGGACGTGCTCGATATGTGCGAGATCCTTTTCGGCGAAGGCTTCCTCGAGCAGCATGCAGTGGCCACCGGGAACTGCAATGGCAATTCGCCGCTCGTGTGGGACCAGGTCATGCTGGGCGGCATGCGTGCTTTCTGCCGGCGCAATCAGCCCGTCTTGTGCTCGCCGTTCGTTCTCGGCGGCGCGAACACGCCGGCCTCGACCGCGGCGGCAGTGGCGCAGCTCAATGCGGAGGCGCTTTCGGCCCTCGCCTACACGCAGGTGGTGCGCAAAGGCTGCCCTGCGATCTACGGGCATTACCTGTCGACCGTGTCGATGCAATCGGGAGCGCCAATGGCGGGGACGCCAGAGATTTCGCTCATGAACTTCATGATCGGCCAGATGGCTCGCCGCTACAACGTCCCTTGGCGTACCTCGAACCTGCTCGGCGGCGCCAAGGTCTTTGATGCGCAAGCAGGCTATGAAAGTGCGATGACGATGATGGCCGTGCTGATGTCAGGCGCAAACTACATTTGGCATTCGGCTGGCTGGAATGAAGCCGGTATGCACTGCTCGATCGCAAAGTTCGTCGTCGACGCCGAAGTCTGCGCCATGGGCTATCGCATGACGCAAGGCATCCAGTGGGACGACTTTGGTGAGGCCCTGGCCGCGGTCCGCGATGTCGGGCCGGGCGGCCATTACTTTGGACACCCGCATACTCAGGCGAACTTCGAGAAGGCCTTTTTTATTCCGAAGCTCTTCGACAATAACTCGATCGAGCAGTGGTACGCTGAAGGCTCCAAGGACATCAAGCAACGTGCGCTCGATCATGCGCGCCGCCTTCTGGCAGAATATGAAGAACCTAAGCTCGATGTCGCAAAGGACGAGGAATTGCGCGCGTATATCGATCGTCGCTCGCGGGAAATTCCTGCCGTCGATGCGCTCAACGAGGAATACTGAGCATCATGCGCATTGACCGGATCAACGTCTACAAGATCCAGCTGCCTGTGAAAGGTGGCACCTATCGAATGGCCAGTGACGACGTCGACGCGCTTGACAGCACCCTTGTCGAGCTTGTGACCGATGAGGGGCTGACTGGCTGGGGCGAAACCTGTCCCGTCGGACCGGTCTATCAGCCGCATCATGCGTTGGGTGCCCGCGCAGCGATCGCCGAAATCGCACCAGGTCTTCTGGGCGCCGAGATTGCCTCGATCAGGCTTCTCGCCAAACGCATGGACGAGCGCTTGAACGGGCACGGATATGCGAAGGCCGCATTCGACATGGCGTTTCTCGACCTTCTCGGCCAGCGGTTGGGAGTGCCGGTCTCGACACTGCTGGGTGGTGCGCTGGCCGACCGCGTTCCGGCTTACTATTCATTGATTGTTGGCCCGCCTAAAGAAACGGCCAGGATTGCCGCTGACAAGGTGAAGGCGGGTTATCCACGCCTGCAGGTCAAAATCTCGGGGCGAAATCTCGAAGAGGATGTGGCTACGGTTCACAAGGTTTGGGAGGCGGTCGGCTACAAAGCGCGTATCGCAGTGGATGGCAACAGGGGCCTCACTGTCGCTGCCGCGATTCTTCTCGACCGGCTTTGCCAGGCAATCCCGTTCGTTTTCGAGCAGCCCTGCAACACCATGGACGAGGTCGCGTCACTCAAGGGCCGCGTGACGCACCCGATCTATCTGGACGAGAATACGGAGGATCAGAATATCGTGCTTCGGGCGATCTCGCTAGGCATCGCGGATGGCTTCGGCTTCAAGGTCACGCGCCTGGGCGGCCTCACGAAGATGACGACTGTGCGAGACCTTTGCGCCATCCGCTCACTCCCGCACAGCTGCGACGACGCCTGGGGCGGCGACATCATCGCAGCGGCCTGCGTGCATTTAGCTTCCACTGTGGAGCCGCGCCGGTTTGAGGGCGCCTGGATCGCGCAAGAATATATCGAAGGACATTTCGACGCGAAAAATCCTATCCTCATCGAAAACGGTCACATCGCCGTACCGCAGCTGCCAGGCCTCGGCATCAAACCGGAACCCGGCATGTTCGGTGAGCCGGTAGCCACGTACGGATACTAGTGAACGCACCCGCCAACATCAGCGCAATGACGTCGTTGGTCACGCCGAAAATTTCGGCGGAGGCCGATCGACCGTTTGACTTGGTCGTTCTGGTGTTACCAGGGTTCTCGAATCTGGCGCTTCACGCCTATATCGAACCCTTCAGCATCGCCAATATGGTGTCAAGACTGCCGCTGTTCCGGTGGCGAATCGCCGGGCTTGACGCTCGGCCAGTCGAAGGTGCCAATGGCCTTTCGGTTGCTGTTGATGTCCCTATTGATGAACTGGTTTTGTCCTCGGACGATCGTAGACCGAACCAGCTCGCTATAATGGCGGGAGAGCCGGTAGAACGGCAACTGACGGCTGAGCTCAACGGTTGTCTGAGAACGATGGCTCGCCGCGGGGTTCCGATGTCGGCGGTCGGGACAGCGACATGGCTGCTTGCGCGGACGGGCCTTCTGGCAGGCACACGCTGCACGATACACTGGTCGCGGCTCGCTGCTTTCGCCGAGGTGTTCAACCGGCCCCGCATAAGCGACTCCCTGTTTGTCAAAGACGGCCAGTATTCAACCTGTGCAGGAGAACTGGCAGCCTTCGACTTGGCCGTCGATCTGATCGGCAGCCATGCCGGAGGTTATATTGCACAGGAGGTCTGCCGCCATGCAGTTGTCGAAGGTCAGCGCTCAGGATCAAACCGCCAGACCGGACCGTCGGGTCTGGCTTTTGCCGGTGTGAGTGACAAACTGCTGATGGCAATGCGGATAATGGAAGAAAACATAGAGTTCCCACTGGCAATGGACGAGGTCGCGCAACGGGCCGGAGTATCGCGGCGCCAGCTGGAACGCTTGTTCGCTTCCTATATCGGACTTCCGCCGGTGCGCCATTATCTCCGGATTCGCGTAGACCATGCGAAGCGCCTGATCGAAGGCACGAGGATGCCCATCATCGACATTGCCATGGCCTGCGGGTTCATGTCTGCTTCGCACTTCGCAAAGTGCTTCAGAGTCTTCAATGGAATGTCGCCGCAGCAGTGTCGAGCGATAGTGCCGGCCTGGGTTGGGCCCGGCCTGAGATGATAGACAGTAGCCGAGGAGAACAGCGGCACCTCAATCGATGCGAATGCCTGGAGCCGATCTGCCCACCAACAGACACGTTCCGGATCACAGCGGAAGCGGCGGATTAGCTCATATCACTATCCTCTCGCATGCCGACCGACGTTGGCGATACCACTGGTTTGATCACGCGTTTCGATGCCACCGAGCATGATGTGACAGTCACCATTGAAATGATGCAGGGGCGACGATGTTGTCATTTTCATTGCGTAAGGATTCCCTCATTGAAACGCTGCGTTGGAAAGGTACTCCCAGCATCTCGGAGATGGCCGTTCGAAGAGCCTAGGCAGGTGCGGTTGGCGGTCACCGGCACGAAGATCGCCCAGCCCTCTCGCCATTCTGCAGGGACGGTCAGTCGGCAAGTGCTGCGATCCGGGCCTCGGTCATGCGCGGGCTTTGTGGGTCTCCAGCCAGGCGTGGTGCGAATTAACAGGTAGAAGGACAATGACAAAGGACATGCCGATTGTCGTCGGGACATTCCTGGAAAGGCTGTCGGAGAGTGTCGACGAAACAGATTTCCGTGAAGCCCTGACCAGCGCGGCATTGGGACTTGATCTACTGAAGTTTGCCTATTTATCCCTGCCACTACAACCTTCCGGCGAGCCTAGGCTGATCTCGAATTATCCGCCTCCCTGGACAGCGCATTATCTGCGAAACCAGTATCAGAGAGTCGATCCCGTCATCTTGCGGGCGCGAGTTGCCGATAGCCCCTTCCGATGGGAATCCGATCTTCGTGGCTTTGAAATATCGGAGGTTCAGCAAAAGCTGTTCGTTGAAGCGGCAGAGTTCGGCATCTGCTGTGGGTTGACGATCCCCATTGTTGACAGCAGGGGGCGTGCTGCAGCGATGACCTTTGCCGCGCGTGAGCCGTCCGGTTTGCTGCGCGCTGCCGAGCGGTATGGGCAGGCGCTCCAATTCATGGCAACGTGCTTTCACATTCATGTTCGCCGCAAACTCTCGGCCAGTCGAATGGTGGACGGCATTTTGCTGACACCACGTGAATATGAGTGCCTGCAGTGGGCGGCTCGCGGCAAGTCCGCCTCGGACACAGCCTGCATCCTGGGCATCAAGTCGCGCACTGTCACTTTTCATCTGGATAATGCCAGGAACAAGCTCGGCGTGCGCACAAAAGACCAGGCGGTGGCGCTGCTAGAGCACGTCCTGTTTAATCCGGTTCATATCCTGCGGCTTTGAAGTAGTTGGCACATTCGGCTGGGGTGAAGAGGTCGACGACCGCGCCGACCACGTCCCACAGAGCCTTGATGGTTCTCTCGGCCTTTGCTCGCAGCAGCGCCTTGAGTTTGGCGAAGGCGTTCTCAATCGGAT
>NZ_SRTG01000220.1:0-370 GCF_004792125.1 Mesorhizobium sp. M5C.F.Ca.ET.164.01.1.1
GCGCGGTCGCCGCCGAAAAGGCCAGTCGCGCGGCCATCCCTTGGCTGTAAGCCTTGAATGGCAAATCGATGAAATCCCCGAGCTCGCTGAAAGCAATGATGTCCTCCATCTTCTCTTCGATCTCGGCTTCCGTCCACCCGCTGATCAGTCCACGCAAAACGATGTTCCTGCGACCGGTGGCCTCGCGACGAAAGCCTATGTTGATGTTGAACAGAGCGTCGACTTTTCCTTCTATCGCCACGTTTCCGGCGGATGGCTCGTAGATGCCGTAGAGCACCTTGAGAAGGGTAGTCTTGCCGGCACCGTTCGGGCCAACCAGCCCCAGCCGGTCGCCGGCCTTCAATTCGAAACTGACGCCGTCGAGCGCCTG
>NZ_SRTG01000221.1:0-370 GCF_004792125.1 Mesorhizobium sp. M5C.F.Ca.ET.164.01.1.1
TGCAGCTGGTCGAGATCGCCAAGGCGCTGAGCTACGACAGCAAGCTTCTGGTGCTCGACGAGCCGACGGCGACGCTGACGCCGCCCGAGATCGAGCGCCTGTTCGCCATCATCAAGCGGCTGAAGGCCAAAGGCGTCACCATCATCTACATCTCGCACCGCCTGCACGAGGTGTTCGAGATCGGCGACCGGGTGACGGTCCTGCGCAACGGCAGGCTGGTCGCCACCCGCGACCTGCACGGCCTCACCGTGCCCGACCTGGTGCGCATGATGATCGGCCGCGACATGCCGCAGCCCATGCCGGCAGTCGCACATTCCGGCGGGGAAAAGCGCCTTGAAATCGTCGGCCTCGACCATCGACCCGACGATCC
>NZ_SRTG01000222.1:0-370 GCF_004792125.1 Mesorhizobium sp. M5C.F.Ca.ET.164.01.1.1
GCCGCCAAGGCTTTACGGCGGCACGGAACGCATCATTTCCTATCTCGTCGAGGCGTTGGTCGATCTCGGCCACGACGTGACGCTGTTTGCCAGCGGCGATGCCAGAACCTCCGCCAGGCTTGTCGCCTGCCGCGAGCGGGCGCTTCGTCTCGATCCCAGACCATTGAAATCGGAGATCGCCGCGCATCTGTCGATGCTCGACGAGGTGCGGAAGCGGGCCGACGATTTCGATATCATCCATTTCCATCTCAGCCATTTCCTGCATTTCCCATTCTTTCGCGAAATGCCGGGGCGGACGGTGACGACACCGCATGGCAGGCTGGACTACGCGGATCTCGCGCAGGCCTATGGCCGGTTCCCCCAATTCCCG
>NZ_SRTG01000223.1:0-370 GCF_004792125.1 Mesorhizobium sp. M5C.F.Ca.ET.164.01.1.1
GATCGCTGAGCCGGGCCGAATGCGATCAATAGTCGGAGCCGCTCTCGACCACGACGGGACGGCGGTAGTAGCGGTGATGACGCTCGATGGAGCCCGTGACCACGACGGTGTCCGGGCGGTGATGACGATGCCAGGCGCGGCGGCCGTGATCATAAAAAGCGACCGTGCCGTGTCGGCGATGATGGAGACGCTGGCCTTCGTCATTGATGACGACGGCGGTGCGGTGATGATAGTGCCGGTGGTGCGTCCTGATGACGACATCGGCCTCGGCCGCGGAAGCAACCGCCGGCGCGGCGATGCAAAGCGCCAAGGCTGCAAGAACCACTGTTTTCATTGCGCTATTCCTGATTTCTAAAACATCCCTTCGCCG
>NZ_SRTG01000224.1:0-370 GCF_004792125.1 Mesorhizobium sp. M5C.F.Ca.ET.164.01.1.1
GTGCAGGAGGGCTTCATCTATGGTGGAGAACCGATAACGCCTGGGTTCACGTTGCTTCGCGTTCCGGCATCTTCGCTTAGTGTCTGGCTTGTTCTCACCGACGACACCGTCGTTTGGGGCGACATGATGAGCGTTCAGTATTCTGGCGCTGGCGGACGCGATCCTTTGGTCGACTCCGCCCAAATCTCGGATTTGACGTCGCGGGTGGTGACGCCACGGCTTCGCGATGTCGATGAGTCTCTTTACCTTGATGCCTGCGCGAAGGTTTTTGAGCCATTCGAACAGGAGCGGCTACCCCTCGCGCTTGAGCATGGCGTCAGCCAGGCGCTCCTTCGCGCAGCGGCCCGCTGGATGTAGGGCCGCTGCGCGA
>NZ_SRTG01000225.1:0-370 GCF_004792125.1 Mesorhizobium sp. M5C.F.Ca.ET.164.01.1.1
GGCGGGAGCGGTTGTCGCGGGCGCCGCCGCAGCCGGTTGCTGCGTGGCAGGGGTCGCCGCCGGCGCCTGCACGGCCGGAGCTGGCGTCGACGATTGCTCCTGCGCGACGACCGCGCCTGCCGACAGGATGAACGCTGCGGCCAGCGCCGCGAAAAGACCATGTCCAGCCACGCTCTGGCCTTCCTGCAACTCGGGCTTGCGCGATCGTCGACAACCGGTTTCCGGCTGCCATCAACGGTTGACTATAAAACATGAGTTTACTAGTCAACTATGAAGATGACTTTTTGGATCAACAAAAAATGTCATGGCGTTCCAACGCAAGGCCGAATTGCGCCTTGCTGCCAAACGTGCGCCTCTGCGGAGGGCAATG
>NZ_SRTG01000226.1:0-369 GCF_004792125.1 Mesorhizobium sp. M5C.F.Ca.ET.164.01.1.1
GCCGCCTTCCACGCGCGCAACTACCGCGACGGAATCGCCCGGATCGCGCGCTGCAAGCGCCTCTGTTCGCCCGAGCAGTTGCATGTTGCCGACGAGAAAGGCGAATGCACGATAAGCTCCGAATGGCTCTACGCCAAGGAGCCGACACCTGCCGTTGCCACGGATGTCGCCTTTGCCTTTGTCGTCGAACTCGGCCGGCGGGGAACGGGACAGCATCTTACCCCCAGCCGTGTCGAATTCAGGCGTCCCGATCCGAAAAGCGATGCGCACCGGACCTATTTCGGGTGTCCGGTGCGTTACGGCGCCCCGCGTGACCTGCTGGTTTTGCGGTCCACCGACCTCGATCGCCCTTTTCCAGGCCACAACCCC
>NZ_SRTG01000227.1:0-368 GCF_004792125.1 Mesorhizobium sp. M5C.F.Ca.ET.164.01.1.1
ATGATAAAGGACGGGAACAGAGTGCCCAGTATTGTGGTGTTTAGGAGGTCGAGCGCCCACATGCCGCGCGTTATCTTGCGCACTGTCGAGCCGGCGAAGCTGTTTGCATGCCAGTCTGTCGAAAAACGCTGCACATGATGGAACGCTTCGGTCGCGACATCGGAAATCATTTTCAACACCAGGTCGTTCAGGCCAATTAAGGCGACGTGGCGCATGGCAATGGAACCGAGTGCCAATGCAATCGGTACAGAGAATGCTGCAACAGCTGAATCCGAAGCTGGTGCTGCCGCATTAGCAGCACGAGAAACAGCGTCGATGAGTCGGCCAGAATAGAGCGGCATCAACACGTCAGCCAGCGTGGAGGCGAG
>NZ_SRTG01000228.1:0-368 GCF_004792125.1 Mesorhizobium sp. M5C.F.Ca.ET.164.01.1.1
CGAAGGGCCAGGCGCGCATCCGCACGCAGATGTCTGCCGCTCATTCCGATGCCGACATCGATCGCGCCGTCGAGGCGTTCGGAGAGGTTGGCAAGGAACTGGGCGTGGTGAAATGACCGACAAGCCCGGCATATCGTGTTGGTTCTGCGATGAACGCATCGAGACAAGTGATCGACAGGCTGTCGAGATTTCGGTCCGCAACCTTTGGTCCGATGAGGACGATGCTCCCATGCAGTATCTCTACCTGCATTCAATTTGCGCTGTTGAGAGGCTGCAGGGAAAAGGCATGAAGTTTCAGTTGGATGTGTTTACCGCTCCGAACTGATCGCGACGTTTGTTTTAATTTAGCTGAATTGAGGATTCTCGAT
>NZ_SRTG01000229.1:0-367 GCF_004792125.1 Mesorhizobium sp. M5C.F.Ca.ET.164.01.1.1
CGCCGTTCCGCCCTCCCGGCGACCGTCATCCAGTGTCAGGCACAAAATCACCCCTGTCAGGTCACAATCCCGGCGCTGGTGTTTCCTACCTCTCCCGATGATCAGCGAGGGGCCTCCATGTGCAAGACGTTAAAAACCGACATCAAGCTTTTTGCCGCTGCCATTGTCGCGGCCGCCACGGTTCTCGGTGCCAATGTCAGCCTGGCCGATATCGTGAGCACGCTGGGCGGCGCGAACTGACACCGGGCTGCCGCTGGCGCAATTGATGTCGTAGTCCCGTAAGGGTCGTACCGGTTGCCCGACCGGAATGCACAAAAAACAAAGATTCGGCCCTTTACATTCTTCGGGACCCAAGGATTTATCCTCT
>NZ_SRTG01000022.1:0-14526 GCF_004792125.1 Mesorhizobium sp. M5C.F.Ca.ET.164.01.1.1
CGAACGGCAAGCTCGACCGCAAGGCACTGCCGGCGCCGGCCGACGACGCCTATGCGCGCCGCAGCTATGAGGCGCCGCGCGGCGCGGTCGAGACGGCGCTGGCGCAGATCTGGGCGGAGCTTCTCGGGGTCGAGCGGGTCGGACGCCACGACCACTTCTTCGAACTGGGCGGCCACTCGCTGCTGGCGGTGCAGCTACTCAGCCGAGCATCAGATCTTGGACTGAATTTTAGCGCTGCCGATGCCTTCCAGGCCCCAGTTCTGAAGGACCTTGCATCGAAGGTTGGCTTGGAACCACAGCCCAGCAGTGCGGGAGTGATTTCCGTTCAAGCAACCGGATCGCAGCCACCGCTGTTCTTTGTTCCCACAGGTTTCGGCGATTGTTCCTATGTCGTCAGTTTGGTTAAGGAAATGAATGTAGACTGTCCCGTCTTTGCTTTGCCATGGCCGTCTTTCGATGAAGCTCGTCCACTGACCCTTGAAGCGATTGCTGACACGGTCATCTTGGCAATCAAAGAAATTCAGCCCCACGGTCCATACCGCTTCGCAGGATACTCGTCGGGCGGCATCCTCGCCTACGCCATAGCCCAGCGCTTACTGGCCCTGGATGATACCGTGTCCTTCATGGCGTTCATCGATGTTACGTTATTTGCGAATCGATCGAGCATGTCCCCCTCTCTGATCGTCCGAAACATGGTGTTGGAGCGTTTCGAATCGTTGAATGATGAAACCTTCGAAGTTTTGAAACGCTTTGCTGGACAATGTTCAATTGCTCAGCTGATTGAAAAGGCAAAGAGAATTGGGGCGATACCTCCGGATCGTGATCTCCACGATGACATTCTGATGTCGGAAAGAACCGCCCAATTTCATAGGGCATTGCAGTCGTATCAAGTTCCGTCCCTGCCAATCGAGATATATCAGTTTTATGCCATGGAGCCTCTCATCAGCCGTCGGATACCACCTGATAAAGCCTCAACAGGCCAAGAGGCTCGTTCGCCTATGCGCGGCTGGGACCGGGTCTTGAGTCCGGAGGCTATTACTGCCGTACCGATTGTAGGCGACCACGTGACGATGATGAGTGTTATGGAAAACCGCAAGGCTCTGGCCCGAGCTATTTCTACACCTTTAACCGGGGTTCTTGAAAAAGATTCCTAGCGAACTGCACCGAAGGTTCTGGCACCCAGACGAGGTTCAGTCTGGGATCGCGACAATCGCCAAATGTCGGAGAGTTCTGGCTCGGTGATCCAAAGATGGGAAGCATATGTGGTCTGCCGCCGCTGCTGATCGACGACCGAGTCGGGCAATTTCAAGGCCAAGCTGCATTGGCTGAGCTTCTCATCCGAAAAGTCAAAGGGACCAGATAGAATGGAGACTATCACCATTGATCAACAAAACATCCTCGTCGGCATCCGTCCAATAGAACCGGGCGACGAATCCACCTTGTACGATTCCGAAGTTACCTCGTTGGGACGCTCTGTTACCAAAGTTCTCCGCCAAAGCGGTGCTGCAAGAGTAGTCGCCAGAACACTCCTTGGGCAACTGGCATTCCCACCACTGCCGATCCTGAAGACGCGCTCTGGTGTTCCGATCTGGCCACCCGGCGTCGTCGGATCTTTGGCGCACCACGATACCGTAGCAGCCGCCGCCATTGCAGGGACGAAAAGGATTGCGGCTCTCGGCATCGACATTGAGCCTAATGAACCTCTGCCGGAGAACCTGATCGAATTGATTGCAACCCCTAACGAGCAACGCATGTACGATCTACATCTGCTCAAGCGGCGGGACCTCTTTGTTTTGAAGGAGGCTGTATATAAAGCCTATTTTCCACTATACGATGACTTTCTTGAGTTCCAGGACGTGGAAATTGATATCTCTGCGCGATTAGGGTACGTTGCGAAGGCAAATTGCACGTTTTCGCTCGAGTTACTTATTTCCAACAATATAATCGGGTTGGCGTATTCATGGCCGACATGCGGTGACCTTGCCCCGCTGATCTAATCCGGTTGACGTTCGTTCTGGCCCATCGAGAGGACCAGGACATGAACGTAGCCGCTTTTCTGAAGAGCAGATCATCCGAATTTTTGAAGGAACATGAGGACGGGGTGTCGGTTCGCGATCTGTGCCGCAAGCACGGGGTCAGCGACGCCTCGATTACAATTGGAAGGGCCGCTTCGGCGGAATGGATGTCGCCGAGGCTCGGCGACTGAAGGCTCTGGAGGACGAGAACACGCGGCTGAAGCGGCTTCTGGCCGACGCCATGCTCGCCAATGCCGCGTTGAAGGATGCCGCGCCAGAAGCCAACTGCCTGCGGGCAACGAGCCAACTTGGCTCGCAGAGTCCTTTGGCAGCCCGCGAGTACAGGGAGCCGGAACACGAACTGTTCCCGCAGACACGCGGCCTTTATCAACCAAAGAACCGATTTGATGGTGATGCCGCCATCGGGGCTTCGGCGCACCTGACGTCCCGTGGCGGCGCGAAAGACACCCGTGACCAGAGGGTTCGGATGATTTCCTGGCCGTGCCGAGTTTTCCGAACGGCGCTTCCAGACACGACGCGATGAGACCAGCGGAAGGAAATACAGGTCAGCATGTTGCGGCTGATATGGTGAAAGACGCCGGCGATCGTCCGCCTGACGCGGGAATTGAAACCCTCCACCGAACGTGGACCGTGTCGCGAACATATTCGTGGCTGGAATGCTTCACGGTCTCATGTTTGGCAAAACTCTCGCCGATAGCCATGAATGCCTTCGCCTCATCACTCATCAAATGCGAGTGGGTTTCGATCTGTATTTCAATCGCACGTTCGGCAGCACGCAACGAAAGACCGGTCACGACCGCGGCACGTGCGTCACCGGCCGGAGCGCCGGGCGTGACGTCGGCCGCTGCACCATCGCCATGACCGGCGCTTTCTCCGTATTCGCCTGACCTTTCCGGCCCCGTCCCGGAGGTGGTCATCCGGCCGCTTTCGGGACTTCCCCCGAGGTGGAAATGGTCGATCTCGACCGTGCCGTCGAGCATGTTTTTCCCGCGCCGTCATCAGCCGCGGGGCGTGACCCATGCGCCAGGCCGTCGGTTGGCTCACGCCAAGGATCTCGGCGAGCCGGACCGAGTACAAGCCCTTGTCCGACTGGAGCATTAGCCACATGGCTTTCAGCCAAGCACGCAAGGGCAGCTTGGTCGAATGCACTTGGGTATGGTCGTCTCGTGAACTGGAACCGGCAAGCGCCATTGGAGCATTGATAAAGACCCGGTCGCGCAAGCCGCTTGCCTGTACGTATCGCGGCCGGCAAGCGCGATCGAACGCTTGTAACCACAGGCCGGACGGGTTCTGATCTTCTGGCCACACCATGGTTTTGTAGTGGCCGGCAATGCACTTCATCCCGGAAGGCCACGATCATTTCCTCAACGGTCCGAATGTTGGAAAGCGCCGTGAGCATCGTTTCAGGCATTCTCATCCCCTCCAGATCACCGTCCTGCATGGGACGGCCACGACCACAAGCCTTTAGCTGTCTTTAGTTGACGAGCGTGCGCGATGCCGCTCGATATGACAACACGATGTCCAACAAGGCGAATTGTCTATGGAACCTACCCTGACCCGAAAGGCCGAAAAACGGCAAACCCGCCAACCTGCTCGCTGCGCGGGGTACTACCGGGAGAGCCGCGAGATTTTTCAGCTCCAGCGGCGGACGGCCTCGGTCTCATAACCGGCGTGGTACTGGTGCCCAATCTCGGCCGCCGGTTGGGCGTCGGTCGACGGCGCTGCAGGTACTTCCGGGGATGATGATGGCGGCCGCGCCGCTCGATCTAGCGGGCGAGCGCGTGGAGAGACGATTTACGAGATACCGCGACAACTTTACACTAGCTGTTGACGTCGGAGACCTCTACGAACATAAATGCGACAACGTTTTCAGCTTGCCGCGTCTACGAGCCGGCGTCCCTCGCCATCCTAGGCCAGCGAGCCTTTGCCCGACTCATCAACTTGGAAGGCCCCGATCTCCCTCCGAGGAACCCGAACGATATTGCGATCATAGCCCACCCCAGAGGGGCCATGGGCAACCTCTGGAGGTACCTGCCGCATCGACCATCGGTTGGAATAGAAGAACTGCTCGGTTCCAAGAAACAGTCGCGACATAGATATCCATGGAACCGTGATCAGTCCCTCCGCTAACAATTTTGAGAGCACGGCACCGCTACCATACGCGCCGATGACGAAAGTGCCGTTGATCTCCTCTTTAATCGCGTGGAAGTAGGCGAGGATGGGGCCATCGATCTGCGTAGCTGGATAGTCCAAATCGACGGCGAAAAAAATCGTACTGCCTCTATCTTTCGGCTGGCCGACGCGCTTTGCGAACCCCATAGCACTCTTTGCATTTGCAGTGCCGATCGAGCTCGAGAAATTGGAAATATGGCGGCTGCTGTCCTGGAAAATCGGTAGAATTCCGAAACCCTGCCTAGATAGCAGTTTCGCCTCCTCCGGTATGATGGTTTTTGGCCTCGCGGATCTCGCGTAATACCGAATGACCGTGGTCACCGCCGATCTTCGCAAGAAAGTGAGAAATTTCCGGCCCGCCTTATTGTTGAAACGGACGCTGACATCCGCTGCGGACCATCCGTCCGCCTTCGCGAAGTCTTCACAATAGGGCATGGGCTTTCCCGCTACAAGGCGCACCACCGACTTCGCTTCCGCCGACGGAATGTGCGCTATTCACATATTCAACGAGCGTGCTGCTCCTTCTGGCTGAATGTGGAATCCGGCATACGGATCAGGGCAAGACGCGCAGGTAGTAAGGTGAGTCGCTCGGCGGGCCGAAGCGGCCGAAAACCTGCGCGATAGTGGACTGCGTATCCTTGTTTGACAGATTCAGGCACGCCTTTAGCAATGTTGAGGTGACGGCGAAACTGCCAGGGCTTCCACCATCGAAAGCGGCAAGGCAGGTTAAAGATAAATGGATTTTCGCGGAGTCGGATTGATCCAGCATGAAGCAATTGAATGCAGTCGGGTCGCCGTATCTGCTCAGATAGACACTGATGGGCTTCGCCAAATCGACGCCCGCTTTGTCGCCGTCGGCAGCATCGGCGCAAATTGACGCAAGGGTACTTGGCAAATCCGCGACGGCCATCGTGCGGTTCTGGGTCTTCGAAGCCGTGGCGGCCTCTACCTGGTTCGGCACCATTTGCATGGCATTCTGCCACGTACTAGGATCCAAGTTCAGAATTGAGCCTTCGGACAGTTTCTGGATCAAGGCTGAGCAAATCCTCTCCGCTTCGAGGGGGCCGCTGCTCTGTGCGCCGATTACCAGGAAGAGGCCCGCAGTTGTTTCTGCGATGGGGTTCATAGTTGCTTTGTTATAAAAGCGGGGCCGGAGTTCGTCGGCACCGCGGGCAGCCGGACCTGATCTATGACGCTGGCGAGGTTCCTTCGAATTGACACCGTCGGTTGGTGCGCTGCTGCTTTCGAGACCAATCATGAGGATCAGACCTGGGGCGTGATGTCTTGTTGCGGGGTCGAGCCGCCGTTAAAGAAGTTCTTGGCATTCGTAAACTGCTCGGTGGCGTTCTTATTCACGATCTCCTGGAAGTTTTTGTAATCGGGGCCGCCTTTGCGGATCCGGCGAGTCTGAACGATGTTGGTAACCTCGTTATAGCTTATGTCGACGTTGACGTATTGTGTCGATGAGCAAGAAGATTTTAGATCAAGGAAGTACTCATTGAACTCGATTTGTCGTAGAACAATTGCTCCGTAGTCGTAATATCCGCCTGCCCCGTTATCGAGAAGGTAGCTTTGGTAGGTGCATGTCAGAGCCTTGTACTGCTGCGACTTGCTGTTGGCGCTGAAGGTCAGGTTGCCCATCTCAGTGAGGAAGGACTGGAAATCCCTTAGCAGAGACGCCCCGTCAGTGACGATCGCCTTCGCGATCAAGGAGAGGAACGTGGCTGAAACGGAGGTGCCAGCAAACTTGTTTGAGTAACCTTTCTGTTTTTGCCCTCCCATCGAAAGATCGGGAATGTTGGCCACAACGTTCGTCCAGGTGTTGATGTCAAGTTTTTTCGCATCAACGTTAGGATAATGGGTATGCATGTAGTCGTGAATGAGTCCTCCTATAGCCAGAAGGTTGTCCTGATTTTGTTTCATGATGCCGCTGTACGCCGGGTCATCGGTCTTCTGACCAATGAGGTGAAACTGTACTGTTCCTTGATCGTTGGCGATCGTGTCGTCACTGGGGCGCGCAGCACCTGGCTGGGCCAAAACCAGCGACTTGGCGCCGAAAAACGCGCTCGCCGCCTCATAGTTCTTGTCCGAACATCTCTGTTCATGCCCTTGAAAAATGCGCTGCGACCGCGTTCAACATGCTTATCTTCCTTTTCTGAGCGTTGCTGTAAAAGCCGCAAAGTGCCTGGAGTGCGTAAACGCTTGAGCATCAGGTGATCTTTGCGTGTCTTCACTGGCTGTATACTAGTTTTTTTCCGATCCCCACCTTTGCGTCAGGCAGACCTTTCTCTGCGCGCCGCCATTTTGCGATAGCGGAGCGGCGAGAGCCCATGGATCGCCTTGAAGGCCGTGGAGAAATTGTTGCTGTTTTCGTAGCCTAAGGATTCAGCGACCTCGGCCACGCTTTCATGCCCGCTTCGCAAGCGGGCGGCAGCCTCCATCATCCGATAGTGCCGGAACCAGGTCATAGGCCCGCAGCCAAAGGCAGCCTCGAAGCGGTTGACCAGCGTTGTCTTGTTGGTCCCGGCTATGCGCGCCAGTTCGCCGAGGGCGATCTGCTGATCGACTCGCTGTGCCAGCAGAGCGCAAGCCTTCTGAACGAGGGGGTCGGCTGAGAAGAATAGCGGTGCAGAACGCCGCGCGATCTGAGCGACGCAGGCAGTCACTCTGCTCACAACTTCCTGCTCGATCAGTGGCCACAACAGGTAATCGGAATACCCGTCGGAGAAAACCGCCTCTCGGTCCAGCCTGTCTTCGGAAACCAGGGCTAGTTGCACCAGTTCGGAAGAGAGCTTCGCATGACCGTACCCATGTTGCTCCCATTCGCGGCAATCGATGATGACGATTTGCGCGCAGCGCCCCGGCCGCAACAAACGGTGCTCAAGAATATCGATCTGCCGCACTTCGTTGGGCAGATTGCCGAAGATCCGAGAACTCGCAATTTGTGCCAAACACTTACCTGCCAAAGGGTCCGGGCCAAGATACGCGGCCAGAATCGATGCATGCACCTCGGTAACACCCTGAGAACATGGCCTGCGAAGGCCTTGACGCGGCCGAACGGCGGTCGAAGAAGGTGGGTCTTGGTTTGTGTAGTTGGGTGGAAGTGTGAATACCTTCTTCACAGCAGATGCTCGCTCAACGTCGGCGCGCGTCGGTTTCACTGAGTTGGCAGCGGAACCAGCATCGCGTCCCGACGGACGAGGGGGTAATGAACTGGCTCGGTCCTGAAGATAGTGCCAGACTTCGATCGCATCACGCTTCTTCCCTTGGCGAAGCATCAGCCGTTTGCCCTCTCATTGTCGATGGATGCGCCAACTCTGTTCCCGCCGCCGCTGCGGCGGCAATCTTGTGGCGCAACCAGTGATGCTCTGGGTCGCGATGGCAGCGCTCGTGCCAAATCAGCCCAACCTCGTAAGGCGACAGTTCCACCGGCGGATCGAGAATCGCTAGGGGGAGCAAGGCGGCGATCCGTGTCGCGACGCGGTGTGGTACAATCAGCACCAGATCGGTCGCCGCGACGGCCACAGCAGTCGTCAGGAGATTGGACACCAGCACCGGATCGCAATCTTGGAGGTGTAAATTGGCCAGATCATCATGTACCCGGCCGAAGCCATCCTTCGAATCCGAGCCAATGGCAGCGTGGCGCAGGGCAGCGAAGGTCTCGATCGTCCATTCCTGGGCCAGGGCTGGGTGGTCGCAACGTAGCAGGCAGGCGAAGCGGTCAGTATAGAGCCTGCGCCGAAAGAAGCCCGGTGGAGTGCCACCGGTCTGCCCAACGGCCAGATCGATCTCGCCTTGCTCAAGCCGCCGGAGCGCGCCTGTTAGAAACGAGCCGGTTACGATGTCGAGATTAGGCGCGTGCTCGCGCAGCAGGGGTAGGAGAGGCGGCAGCAAGATCAGGGCTTGATGGTCGGGTATCGCCATTATTGTCTTTGATCGCCTTTCCCCCTGGCGGTTCACCATCCCGCGGAGCGCATCCAACACCGGCGGCAGCATTTGGGCCAACCGTTCGGCCTGCGGCGTCGGGACCAAGCCGCTCGAGCCGCGAACCAAAAGATCGTCATTGAAAATGCCACGCAGCCGTGTCAACGCTCGGCTCATCGACGGTTGGCTCAAGCGCACGTGCCGAGCCGCATGCGTGCCGTTGCGGTGCTCCAGCAGCGCCTCAAGAGACAACAGTAAGTTCAGGTCAATGGAGGCCAGCATTTTCTGTTGCCGTGCGGCGCGAGCGCCCTCGACAACCAGTCGTGGCCGCTCACGCGTCTTTGAAGAAATCGGCCGGCGGCAAGAGAGCTCACCCATGTCTTTTCCTCTTGTTTTAATATGGAATGTGCTCAAGCTAACGTCTTGAGATCTGGCGTGCGGTGTAGGTCGATGCTGCTTAGCACATCAACGATGTCGCCAACCGGGTTGGTCGACATATTCATACACGGGCTCTCGATCAGCGAAGCGATGACAGTCGAATGCTCGACACCGACGGACCCGGCGACCAGAGCCCTTATTGCGGATCGGCTCAACTAGTTTGACGAGTGGGCGCAGCCGCGAGTTCTTCGCTTGCCAGCACAATCGGCTACAATCCAACTGTAGTTGGTCGGCGGTCATCGCCATCGGGCTTACCATAGCACATTAACCAAGCCTCGCCGCGGCGAGGCCGGAATGCTGCCCTGATTCACTTGGTCGCGATCAGCCTCATACTGGCAAGTCCGCCGCCTCGAGTTTGGCGAGAAAGCCGCCGCACCATCGATAGACATCGTGGCCTTTGAGACTGTTCTTCATTGCGCTCCAACGGTCTTTCCGTTCCTCTGGTGACATGCGAAATGCCTTTTCCGTGGAGGCCGCCACAGCCTCTGGGTCATAGGGATTGACGAGCACCGCTCCCTCCAACTGGCCAGCGGCGCCGGCAAATTGCGAGAGCACGAGGAGCCCGGATTGCTTGGGTCTTGCGCAGCCACGTATTCCTTCGCCACCAGGTTCATGCCGTCGCGGAGCGGCGTCACTAGACCAACGCGTGCCATTCGGTAGAGGCCGGCCAGTTCCAGCGGGCCATGGGAACGATTGGTGTAGTGTACTGGTACCCAATCGATGGTTCCAAGTTCCCCATTGACACTTCCCACCAGTTCGGCGATGTGCTTTTGCAGCGCTAGATAGGCCGGTATTTCCCCGCGGGATTTCGGGGTAATCTGCAGCAGTAGCGTCTTGCGGACGCGATGACTGTTACGATCAAGGAAATGGCGAAACGCCACGATGCGCTGATCGATGCCCTTGGAATAATCCAATCGGTCGACACCAATGGCGACGTCACAGCCAGCAGTCTTCTTGTAAACTTCCTGCAGATCCCCGTCGCGCGTCGCTAGCTTTGCGAGGCTCTCGAACTTGGCCGTGTCGATACCGATTGGAAAAACCCCGCAGAGAAACTGTCGCCCTTTGACTAGGCAGCTACCGTCTTTCATGAGACGCCCTAGGTTTCGGCGGCTTAGACATTCGGCGAAGTTGTTAGATCGTCGTCGGTTTGAAAGCCGACAAGGTCATAGAACGAAAGCGCTTCCAGTAATTCTTCGCAGAGCGGCACGGTGGCGAGGATGTCCGCCGGCGGCCATGGTATGTGCAGGAAAAAGCCGATCCGGTTGCGGCAGCCGCGCTCGCGCAGTTCTTTCCCTAGAGGGATCAGGTGATAATCTTGCACCCATATGACGTCGTCCTCGCGGTGGAGCGGCATCAAAGACTCTGCGAAGAGTCGGTTGACGCGGTAGTATCCTGACTTTCTCGCGTCGTTGTATTCGGCGAGGTCGACACGGCAGTGGAAGACCGGCCAAAGAACCCTGTTGGCGAAGCCGTAGTAATATTCGTCCAGATCCTTCTCCGAGAGATCGGCAAGGGCATAGGTGATGCCGTTGGCCTCCTGCATCGTCGGTGACGCCTGTTTCTTCTCGGCTTTCACCTTCCCCGACCAGCCCATCCAAAGGCCGCCTCGTTGCTTGAGCGCGGCGTTCAGCGCAATGGCCATTCCGCCCGGGGGCAGTGACCCGTGCTCGTCGGGCAGCGCAACCCTGTTTGACACGATGACCAGTCTACGATCTCCACCGTCCCCACCGACACTCATAATGTTCTTCATGATCACTCCTGTTGCCTGCCAGCTTTTTGGCTTTGATCACAGCCAAGTTAGGGACGGTCACCAGGTGGGACAATCTCATTAGGCGTATGGCAGAATAGCGCACACAAATAGTACTAAGCGGGGCAGGAACTGAGCTCCGAAAGCTTCGGTTTTTCGATCATTTTTCTCCTGATTTAACTGAGAGCGTGGGCCGATTCCCTACGACCACTAGTGTGGCAGACCGGCGCCTCCGGGTTCGCGATGAGCGCATCATCCTACCAACTGTCCCAGAGCTTTGTCACCACGTCTACGAATTCGCCCGCGCTCTTGTAGCGGTAGGCGTGGGTTGGATGTCGGTCAAAGCCGAAACTCAACGCCGCGACCCTCCCATTGGCCAGACACGCTTTCATTGACTGCGATCGGCGCCTGGTGCGTCAAACTTGGTCGGGCTGACCGAACGGATTGCCTTCCTGCGCAAGCTGCAAATCGACTGCTTCATCTGACGGCATCGATCAACACCCGTGCCGTTGTGCCCTCGACGATCCTGAAGAAGCTCTCGGCATCACCGAAGGAAAGCCAACTGGCCAAAGCTCTTCGAGCCCGTCAAGAACAGCGCCTCGCGCGGAAGCGGGTCACAGGGTCGGGGGCATGTCGCGATGCGTTCGCAAATACTGCAGTGTTCTGCAAGTCAACAGCTCGTATATCGAGATGGCAGCGCCTCTCGGTAGCGCGGGTTCTGCCGGCCGCATCGACCGCCGCGCCTCCGCCAGATCGAGCGGCGTAGAGCCTCCAATATTGCGTTCGCGCCGCTGTCCTAGCCAGCGAAGGTCGTGTTCGTCATCCCCGCGGTTCGCGTGCACCCGCCGCTGGCCCTCATCTGATGCGCGCTTGGCCCTGTGGACAGCAGACAGCGAAGCCGCCATGGCCGCGAAAGTCTCGCAATGGCGGCTCGATTCCAGGTGCCGCCCGCCACTTTTGCGAGGTGATCCGCACAGGTGCCCGGCGTGGATCATGCCATCCATCCCTTGACCGCATCATTGCCATCGTCCTCCTTCAGCCGGCCGAGCCTCCCGGACGCCGGATCGACGGTCTGCGCTGTCTTACCGAGTTTCAGCCTTTGCTATCGCCTCCTGCCCTCCCTGCCGCGCACGCGGCGTAGGACTGTCACTCTACCCTGCTAGCATCTCCTCACTCACGCCGGAAAGAATGTCGTCAACGTCCATCCTGTGCGGCAAACGTCACAGCAATAAGACAGAACGCAGAAACGCCATAATGGCGTCCTGCCAAGCAATGAGCATCGAGGATGCCGAGGCCTCAGTCATCCATGAGTTCGATTCCTGCAAGCGGGCCGGCTCTTTAACCGGCCTTCCCTGGCGCTCGCGCGCCGGCAAGCTCCTGTCGGCTTTATGAAGTCGGTGACCGGCTTAAGGTTCCTGATTCCCGCACTGGGCATTTTTGCTGACCCGCTGAATTGGATCAGGCTACCCTAGCGACAAAAAGACTCGGCACAATCTGGGTGCCGGGTCTTTAAGGTCACATTCGTGATTGGGCAGGTGCTGTGACGCTTCTTGGCTACGCCCGCACGATTAACGAGCCGTTAACTGCGGGGATATCTCAGCTTCTATTCGGCGGCAAGAAGCCGGCGTTTTGGTTTCTCCCGGATCATTCGCGATTTAAATCAAATCCGCCTGTGGATATTGACGATTGCGCGACCATCACCTCGTAGACGGCTAATGCGGGCGGTAACTAAGAGGGTCATATGACTAGCTATTTTTCCGCCGCGCGAGTGCATTTAGATCGAGCGTATCATTACCTGCGTGGCGATGACCCGATGAGTCGGAGGGGGCGCGAAGCCTTGGATCTGCTAATTGAGGCGGTTGCCGTCGAAGAGCTCAAGCAGCCGCGACAAGACGCGGGGGTGCTAATGTTTCCGAATGGGCGCCGCTTCTGAGGCGATCTCTTGGTGGCCACCATGAACATGTGCGCAAACACCCTCAGTATACAGCCCGTCCCGGCATGAACCGAGTCGTGCAATCGAATGGGGCCCGAATCGTGTCGCTCACAACCACTCGAATTGAGCTGCCCTGGCTGAAGGTCGCATCATCTTCATCGGCGGCAGCTATTCCGGAATGGCCGCCGCCCTACAGGTTGCTCCGCGCCCGACGCCGGACTGCGGCGGAACCGTTTTGCCTGTCATCCGCATGGTTGCTGTCCCAGGACGGCGTCGATGCGGCCGAAATCGCGAACGGTTGCGTGAGCAGCTTTCGCGCTACGAGACGCTCGCCTGGTAGAACCGAACGGCCGAACGGGTGAGGGAGCCGCGACGCTTTCGGCGTCCTACTCGCCGACGGCGGAGGCCGTCGAGTTGTCTTTTCGCTACCGGCGTTTCAGATACGCTGCCAAGGGTTAAGGGGCTGGCATGGGGCAAGACCCACTGCCGCTACTGTCTTGGCTATGAACTCGACCGGGGACGGCTCGGCGCGATTGTTACCAGATCCTGCTCGGTCCACCAGGCACTTCGTCTGCCCGAATGGGGAGGCGCCCGCTGCTTTGCCCTGCGGGACGAATGCCCATTTCCATAATCATTGCATATATCGGTGTTAGGAAGGTCCGAATCTGAAACGAAAACAAATCGGGCGAGGCTTGATCATGTCGACCGCTAGCCAAGGGAAATCGCCTGCACAGCTTTTCCGCCATCTATCGGCCAAGTGGCCTGCGGCGTTCAATCCAAAAGCGCCCAGGCCGCTCAAGATCGGCATTCATCATGAGATTCGCGTGCTTGACGGCGAACTGTCCGATGATGAATTGAGGAGAGCCCTGCTGGCCTATACCAGGATGGCCAAATATTTGGCGAGACTGGATGCCGGTGCCGCACGGGTCGATCTCGATGGCAAGACCGCCGGCGTGGTCTCGGATGCGGACGCGGCGACCGCCAAGGCTTTGCTTCGCGCCCGCAAGGACAAGCAAGAGTCCAACCAAACGCCGGAACCAAGGGTAGAGCCTCAAGCGCCACCCAACCCGAAACCGAAGCGACGTGCCGTGTTCGAGGCGAAGAATACGGCCGACAGCCCGACCGACATAGTCGTTGAGACGAAGCGTCGCCGGTCATTCCGAAGGCCGGTGGCTTGATCGCCGCTGACCGATGGGCTCGTGCCGACCGGAACAGCCCCTGAGGGTCGGAGCACATGGCGACGCCCTGTGCCGATCCGAATTGCCGCGAGTGCGCGAAAAACGGAGTGGTCGGTCATCCCTTCTTCGAGATGAGCGAAAGCCGGACGCTATTCCGATGGTCGTTCTGGCCACCGCTGCGACCGTTATCGTTCGGGATGGCAGTCACGTCGATGCCGGCCCCAGATTGACTGTGGCCGCTTCACGAGCCCACGCTGCTGTTTGGATCTGGACGACAAGCGGTCGCTGCTGCCTCATGCTCTCGGCGACTTGGGGGAGGTGCGAATATTATCTAGGCCGATCACACGGTTTTCGCCACCGCTCCCACATACTCTTGAACGGCTTTCGAATAAGCCACGACGGCAGCGGCCCTCCGCACCCCCCGGCCCGCGCTTTTGCCCTCTTGTCCCGCTTTCCCAGACGGCCATAGGGCCGGCGTTCGCGCCAAATATTTCCGGCCGGATCCGACTTCAAAGAAAAGGGCGGCATTGGTGCCGCCCTTTCCGTATCTGAAGGCTGACGGGCTGGATTAGAAATCCATGCCACCCATGCCGCCGCCGCCCATGCCGCCAGCCGACTCCTTCTTCGGAGCCTCCGCGATCATGGCTTCGGTGGTGACCAGCAGGCCGGCGACCGAGGCCGCGTCCTGGAGTGCCGTGCGCACGACCTTGACCGGATCGACGATGCCCATGGCGATCATGTCGCCATATTCGCCGGTCTGGGCGTTGAAGCCGAAGGTCGGACCCTTGTTCTCGAGGATCTTGCCGGCAACGATCGATGCTTCCGCACCGGCGTTGGCCGCGATCTGACGGGCCGGAGCCTGCAGCGCGCGACGCACGATGGCGATGCCAGCGGTCTGGTCGGAGTTGGCGCCGACAGCCTTGATGCTCAGCGAAGCGCGCAGGAGTGCGACGCCGCCGCCGGGAACGATCCCTTCTTCGACGGCCGCACGGGTCGCGTTGAGGGCGTCATCGACGCGGTCCTTCTTTTCCTTGACTTCGATCTCGGTCGCACCGCCGACGCGGATGACGGCAACGCCGCCCGCCAGCTTGGCGAGAC
>NZ_SRTG01000230.1:0-366 GCF_004792125.1 Mesorhizobium sp. M5C.F.Ca.ET.164.01.1.1
GCATGATTTGCCGAAACTATGGCATCGCGGCGCAAAGCGCGAATGCCTTGCGGGGAAGATCATGGTCCAACAAGGGGATAGCGAAGGGCCACACGCCTCCAACCTGACGTTTCAGCGCGCCTCGGCGACGGCCGCGTGCAGTGCCTCGGTCAGGTGGCCGGTGGATTGGCCGCCGGCATGGAGACGAAGGAAAAGCTCCATTCCCACCAGCCGAAGCCTCGAGGCCTGATCGCGCCTGGCGAGGTCGCTCAGGTCCGCGACCGAAGATGCCGGCCACTTCATCGCATCGCGCAGAAAGCCGCCATGCAACAGGGACTCGGTGCCGGCTGTGAAGTTCGCCGATACCTGGAAACCGTTCTTCCTGGC
>NZ_SRTG01000231.1:0-365 GCF_004792125.1 Mesorhizobium sp. M5C.F.Ca.ET.164.01.1.1
CCTCACACGGGCACACCCGAAGGCGTGCGACTGTTGCGGCCTTACAGTGGGGGCAATCCGGTGGTGGAGGCCGACATCACCACTTCAGAAGGACGCTATCGACTTGCCAAGCAGTTTTATGGCGGCAGGCTGGCCAGCGTTATTGACCTCGACGGCGGGCGACTGTTGGCTCAAGCCGATGAGGCCGAAGCCTTTATCGGCAAACTAATCCATGGCGGAAGCGCAGGACCGGCAGGATTGCTCTGGGTTCGCCAAGGGGTCACCGGCATCGAAAGGCGCAGCAAAAGCGAGGAGGACGGCGAAAAACGCGTGCGCGAAAGCCTACTGTCCTCGGTTCAGGGGGAAGTTGAAGCCCTGACCGGCGG
>NZ_SRTG01000232.1:0-365 GCF_004792125.1 Mesorhizobium sp. M5C.F.Ca.ET.164.01.1.1
AAACGGGCTCGTGCGTCTTGGGATCGACCAGGACGCCACCAACCTCGATCGGCTTGCTTTGCTCGGCCGCGAACTTCTCCCGGTCGAAATAGATGCGCGCTTTGTCACCCGGCTCAATCTGCGGATTGCGCAGCTTCTCGACTTCCAGCCGGTTCTTTTCCAGTTCGAGTTGGTTTGGCGGATTTTGCTCGTCGAGCTTCTATTTCAGCATCAGGTTAGCGACGCCTCGCTGTTGCTCGGACAGGCGTGGATCCTGTGAGGCCTGCAGAAGTTGCTGCACGGTCGGACCACCGGAGGCTGGATTGGCCTGTGCGACCGTCTGCGCCGCCGCAGCCGGCTTCGCGGCCACCGGAGGCGGTTCTGCC
>NZ_SRTG01000233.1:0-364 GCF_004792125.1 Mesorhizobium sp. M5C.F.Ca.ET.164.01.1.1
TGACTGTGAAGTTCTGCTTCATGACCCGTCGACATTATCGCGGATAGTCGCCCGCAGAAAGCCGCCATATCTCTTGGGCGGGCCTTGAACACCAAAGGGAAGTGACAATGACCGATGAACTCGATCGCGTGCGAGATCACTACCGCGCAACAGGATTGACCGACCGATTGAAGGCCGCACTAGCGGTCTTTGGACCCGAGGAAGAGCGGCTGAAGCCTGAGCAATTGGCCACGCTCGACCAATTCCACACGCGCGGGCTGGCTGCGACGGCCGAGCTCGCTAATCTGGCCGTCGTCACGGCCGACATGTCGGTGCTCGACGTTGGATCGGGTGTCGGCGGTCCCGCCCGCTTCCTGGCGGCGAC
>NZ_SRTG01000234.1:0-364 GCF_004792125.1 Mesorhizobium sp. M5C.F.Ca.ET.164.01.1.1
CTGCTCAACTGCTGCCGGCCCGAAGCCATTGCCGCCGCATTGCCGGAACTGCTGGCCCTCGGCGGTCCGGTTGGCGCCTATGCCAATGGCTTCACCTCGGTCGAGGCGCTCAAGCATGGCGGCACGGTCGACGTGCTGCACGCGCGCCATGATCTCGATCCGAACGCCTATGCCGACCAGGCGATGGGCTGGGTCGAGACTGGCGCCAGCATTGTAGGCGGCTGTTGCGAAGTCGGGCCGGCGCACATCGCTGCGCTACGCGACCGGCTCATTCAGGCCGGCCATCACATCGCGGGAGCAGCCTGATGCCAAAACCATCGAAGCGCATTACCGGCATCGTGCCATCGGGCAAGGACGGCTGGGA
>NZ_SRTG01000235.1:0-364 GCF_004792125.1 Mesorhizobium sp. M5C.F.Ca.ET.164.01.1.1
GGCACGGAGCGCTTCTTTACGGCGCGCGAGATGGGTATCGCGAATCTCGGCGGCAGCGGCGCTGTCACCATAGACGGCGAGCGGTTCGCCGTCGCCAACCGCGACGTCGTCTATGTCGGGCGCGGCGCGCGCGAGGTGACGCTGGCGAGCGACGATCCGGAGAGGCCGGCGCATTTTTACATGACCTCGGTGCCGGCGGGCGCCGACATTGCCCACCGCCTCATCGCCGGCAGCGAAGCCAAGCCGCTGGTGCTGGGCGAGGAGGCCCGCGCCAACAGGCGCACGCTGCGCATGTACATCCACCCCGAGGTGACGCCGTCATGCCTGCTGCTGATGGGCATCACCGACCTCGCGCCGGGCAGCG
>NZ_SRTG01000236.1:0-364 GCF_004792125.1 Mesorhizobium sp. M5C.F.Ca.ET.164.01.1.1
ATCGCCGCCGCAGGCGTGAGCTTTGCCAGCGCCGCGCATGCCGACAGCGGCTCGATCCGCTTCTCCGTCTACAAGGCGGCCTTCTTCATCGGCGGCTCCGGCGGCGAAGGCACGCTGACCTTGACCGGCTACAGCGGCGATGCCCATTCGGGCACCGTCTCCTACAGCTACACGCTGACGGCGACGATCGACAATGACAGCAAGGTGCCGGCTCCCGGCGACAGCGTTGACGCCACCGGCTTCAACGACAACGTCGCCCTGACCGTCAACGGCGTCGGCGGCACCACCGCCAGCGACAACCTCCTGGTCCATGTCGTCGACGATGTGCCGACCGCCCACGATGATGGCCCCTATGCGGTCGTCG
>NZ_SRTG01000237.1:0-363 GCF_004792125.1 Mesorhizobium sp. M5C.F.Ca.ET.164.01.1.1
AAGCAGACAGGCCGTCTGCACATCATTACAAAAGATGGCACGGAGATCCCCGTCAGCCGCTCTTACACCGCGGCGGTACAGGCCCGTTTTGCCGCGCTTGCCCCTGCCCGTTAAGAGTTTCTGTCGATTCCGGAATTTATGGGGTTCCGTTCTCAAAAACATTTGCCTATAAGCCGCTTCTAGCCTGAAAACATTAGAATTGCGCTCCCCGGCCGGTGATCTTCCACCCTGGCCGGTGTTTTGCGCAACCGAAAAGCGGAACGAGAGAGCCCATGCCGAAGCGCCAAGATATCAAGTCCATCCTCATCATCGGCGCGGGACCGATCGTTATCGGTCAGGCATGTGAATTCGATTACTCCGGCA
>NZ_SRTG01000238.1:0-363 GCF_004792125.1 Mesorhizobium sp. M5C.F.Ca.ET.164.01.1.1
GCAGGATGCCCTTGCGGGTGCATTGCCCAAGCAGCCGCAGCGCCTCCGGGCTTTCGATGAATCGGATCACGTTGCGGTCGAGAAGCCTCAAAGTCTGTTCCGGCAGGATGACCGCGTCGCGCTGCACCTGCGGCAGCCGATGCACCATCACGCCTTTGGAGCGGCCCTGATAGTCGCCTTCCGTTTCGAGCGAGAGAACCTTGCCGCGATAGGAGCGCGCGGCGTTGATGGCAGCCTCCAACTGCGCAAAGCAGCGGTCCACCAGCGCCACGCCGGCCTCGCCGGCCGGCACGGCGATCTCGACGCAGGTTCCGGCTTCGCGGCCATATTCCCGGTGAAAGGACAATACCACCGCGTAGTGCA
>NZ_SRTG01000239.1:0-362 GCF_004792125.1 Mesorhizobium sp. M5C.F.Ca.ET.164.01.1.1
ACGAGACCACGGCGGTCCAATTGCCTCGCCACTGGATCGCTGCAGCGTGGCACAATTATTGCTATCGCGCCATCGCTTTTCGAGATAGATTACATCCATTGGAGTCCACTCTCGGATGAGTACCCGTGGAAATCAGGCAGTTAAGATATTTCGTCGGCGTGGTCGAAGCAGGCAGTTTTACGAAGGCCGCTGGTTTCCTTAATGTCGCCCAGAGTGCGCTGAGCCTGCATGTGCGTCAACTGGAGCAAGGCTTCGGCACTCAGCTGCTGATACGCGACAGAACCGGCGTCAGCGTCACCGCGTCAGGAGCCAAATTGCTCGAGCGGGCACGGGCGATCCTCAAAGAAATTCGACTTACCGAG
>NZ_SRTG01000023.1:0-12082 GCF_004792125.1 Mesorhizobium sp. M5C.F.Ca.ET.164.01.1.1
TTGATGCACCCTCTGAACCTCGTTGACGAGACCTGACGAGACCTGACGAGGGCGTTCGGCAGTTCTGACACCAAGACCAGCGTTGTCTCGGAACAAATGTTGAAAAACCGGCTTTCTCAACAGCCCCACGCGGCAGCGCTGCCAGGTAGCGCACAGCACCTTGGTGACGGCCGTCTTGATGCCTTCATGGGCATCGGAGACGACGAGCTTGACGCCGCGCAGGCCGCGCCGGGTCAGCTTGCGCAGAAACTCCGTCCAGATCGGCTCGGCCTCAGAGGTGCCGACCTCCATGCCCAGCACCTCGCGCCGGCCGTTCGCGTTGACGCCGACAGCGACGATGCGGCGACCGAGACGATTCGCCCGCCGCGACGCACCTTCAGGTAGGTGGGTAGAGCAGGCGATGCGCGCCTTGCCGCCTTTCGACGGCAGGTTTCACATCACCTCTCGCCGAACCGGACGTGCGCCTTTCGTTACGCATCCGTCTCTCCAGAAGACATGGCAAAGTCAGGCGTTCCCATCCATGCTAGTCGGTACCGGCCAACGGGTGTCCAGCCAAGTAGGTATTGCTCAACAGGGCCGTCACGCCAGAGCCGTCTTGTGGGGCAGCGACTGCTGGGCTGTTTGGAGCCCCACAGTTCTCGCACCCCTGCTTTTAGGGCGTTTCTTACGCAGCCAGCAGTACGAACCAATATACCAGTCAAGGTTGACGAATACACGGCCTGCACCCACACAGTAGCGGTAGTAGTTCGCCCATCCGCGCAGGAGGGGATTGATCTCCCGAAGCTTATTGCCAAGACTGACGGAGATACTATGCGCTTTGTCAGTTGCTTGAGTTTTCGACGCAGGTTGGCGGCTTTCGCCTTGTGGATTTCGACGCGTGGGCCAGTAGCCGTAGCGCCTATCCCAATGCATGCCGAAGCGGAATCCGAGGAACTCGAACCCTTCCGTCATGGCCGTCACTTTCGTCTTCTCCGGCGACAGCTCGAGACCCATGGTCCGGTGAAGGTATTCCGCCAGCGCCGATTTTCTCTGCGATAGCATCCTCCCGCGTTCCCGAGACCAGGACCACGAAGTCATCGGCATAGCGCACGGGTAAGAACACACGCCGACCGGCGATTCAATCGGTGTCCCGTGCACTCTTTGCTGCCTTCACCCCATTGCTCTTACGACGAGCTTGGGTCTTGGTGCGGTGATAGGTCCACCGTTCGTACCGCTCTTCGATCGCGCTGAGCGCGATATTAGCGAGCAGTGGCGAGATGATCCCGCCTTGAGGGGTTCCGACCTCGGTGCGAAAGAAACTGTTCCTCCAATAGGACTCCGGCCTTCAGGAATTGCCCGACCAACCGTGTCACCCGCCGGTCACCGGTCGATCTGTGAGGGCGAAAGCCGAATGGCTGAGCTACTCGACCACGACCGCTGTCTCTACCCGGCCATCACCCTGTCGGGTTTGTCGCGCCTGTGACATAGCGGTGTGGCCCAGCTTCGTACTGCACGCTGGCTAAAGTACCTGATGTTACTGTCAAAACTTTATCCAAGGCCCTTGCTGCAAAGCTGGCACGATTTTTGAGGCGTTCATCACGCGTCAACAACCTCTGAGAAACTAGGCGGGTCCGCGTTGTTATAGTTTCAGCGACGCCGGGCGTGCCGCCCACGGCAGCGGAGCAGCAGGTCGAAAATATGTGGGCTACTGACAACACGCAAACGGAACGACCGCGGGTGCCCGCCTCACGTATGATCGGTGGCATAAACCTTTACGATAGGAGTTTTCGATGATCGATGTCATCCCGCGACAAAATTCCCAATCTTCCGGGCTACTTGGACATCGAAAACCACTCGGAGTGGTCGGCGGAATGGGAAGCTTTGCAACTGCAAAATTCTTGGAGGTACTAGCTCGAAAAAGCCGAGTTGAAAGAGACCAAGATCACATCCCGTTCATTGCTTTATCGGTTCCCAGTATCTCAGATCGGTCGCAAGCAATTTCAATCGGAAGTGACGCGCCCTGTTGGCAAATTTTGGAACGCGCGTATTGGCTAGAAAAAGCTGGATGCGGAGCAATCGCCGTCCCCTGCAATACTGCGCATTTCTGGGCCTCAGAAATTAAACAAGCGCTGTCAGTGAAATTAATAAATATGGTTGAGATCACGAGGCGAGCGATAAAGGACTCGCGTGGCGGAGAAATACACAATCTTCGCTCAATTGCCCTGGGCACAAGCGCATCTATGCAAAACCCCCTTTACGTTCGGCCTAACGAAAACGGCTTCGGAAAAGACTTTTCCCGCAGCCTAAAAGAACTTCAGGGTGAGACTGCCAAAGTCATCGCGGACGTAAAGCGCGGCAATATAGTTGACGCACAAACCAATCTAACACGAGTTATTAAATTCGCACGATCCTTTGAGCCGGAGATCATAATACTAGCTTGCAGCGAATTGTCAGCTATTTCTGGAGATATCGGCGACGGTAACGACATTATTAACCCAATTAATATTCTCGCTGACGCTTGCATTGAATGGTGGCTGACATAATTACTTCACTTCCCAATTTATGGACAGGTAGCAACCAATGACCGCAGTAATCCTAGGAAATGTCGGCTCTGACGAGATGGCTCCATCAGTTAACTTGCTGTCGGACAGATATTTGCAAACAAATGCGGCAGGAGCCAAACGAATGATTTGGCTAGCCAAGAACGACGATATCCTTGTCACCCCGACGCCTGTAACGCGCCAATTTTTACACTATGTTAACGCACTAAAGGGGGGTGCCAACATTGTGGCGCTCGCGACTTACTCAACGCCAACTAAGCGTCCTTTACCCATCTCGAAAAAAGACCTCAAGGCGGGCAGTATTTTGTCCAAATCACTGAGTCTGTTAGATTCGGACCGCGTTTCGTGCCTGGAGCCTTATATCGCGGACGAAGTATCTATTTGCATAGCAAAATTTTTGGGAGACGTCCCGGTAACGTTTTCAAACCAGACCGTTCGGGCAAGTCCTGAAGTAACTCGTCGTTTTAATGACAAGGCAAAATTTCGTGAGTTTGCGCCCAATCTCGGCGTGCCGATTGCAAGTGGCAGTGTCTGTGTAAGCACTCAAGGAGTGGTGGATGCAGCTTATAGAGCCCTGTCAGTTTCCGATAAGGTAATTCTGAAGGTGGCTCGTCATTCAGGTGGTGATGGCAACTTCGTCATCTCGAAGAGCATCGAAAGATCTTTCCAAGGCGCGACGCGCGCAGTGTGTATTCGCGAGATTGATGTCAACTCGATACGTGCAGGGGTTCATGAAATAGGGTTGATTGCGACGGAGAAAGAGCCTGTTGTCGTAGAGGCATATAACGAAAATGAGTCTTCGGTAGGTGTACATTTCGACATTGGCATAAACAGAGTAGAACTTGTGGGCGTCGCGTCAATCCTATTCAATCCAGGGTACGGCGGCGCATATTGGGATAAATCTCTTGTTGACGAAATACCAAAAAACGTTCTGGCGTGGTGTCAAAACCTTGGTGATTATGCCCACAAATCTGGATATTGTGGCCCGTTCAGCGTTGATATTGTTAAGACCAAAGAGGTCGGCTTCTTTGCATGTGAAGTAAACGGACGACACGGAGGTTTCTCTTCGGTAAGGGCCGTATCAAATTCCTTAGGATTGGAATTCGATATCAAAAACGGAGAGCGCGTTGTCTTGTCGCGAAACGCCGTCCCTATCGGCATTCGGTTTCCCGATCTTGTTGATCTGCTTGAAGAACGGAAACTGCACTACAATTCGTCTGTCAAACGTGGAGCAGTTGTGATGGTGGAGGGCTATGAAGACAACGGCCCGTTTGACTTCGTAATCGTCGGAAACGATCTAAGAGATGTTCAAGGCATAGAATGCGACATCATTAAATTGGCCGAGGGGATGTATTGAATTTCCTCTGAACATGAAATTATAAATGGAACCATAATGAGAGATACATCAGCCGTGGATATCGAAGTTAGCAACCTTGTGCGTTTGGAGGAAAATCGGCAATTATCCCAGATAAGCTTGGTCGCCTCTGAAAATTATTCCTCTCCTGCCATCAGAGGGTTTGAAGGAAGCATATTTGCCGACAAGAATGCGGAGGGTTACCCGGGCAAGCGGTGTGTGTCAGGTTGCGAATATGCTGACCAACTAGAAAACTTGGCGATCGAGAGAGCAAAATCTGCTTTTGGTTGCGAACACGCGAATGTTCAGGCCATGAGTGCTACCATTGCCAATTTCGCGATAATGAATGAGCTTTTTCGGCCACCCGACGGACTAATCGCAATGCGGCTTCAGGACGGCGGTCACCTAAGCCACGGCGCCCCTTTTCATGCGAGCGGCCAAAATTTTCGATGGGGCTTCTACGGAGTTTCAGAGACCGATGAACAACTGGACTATGATGAGGTGCGATCAGTTGCGCTCGAAAATCGACCTGCAGCAATCATCTGTGGGGGTTCATCGTATCCGCGATTGATTGATTATGAGATAATGCATCAGATCGCACGAGAGGTTGACGCACTTCTATGGGTGGATTTAGCACATACCGCAGGTCTTGTAGCGGGACGCGCAATCCCCTCTCCTTTCCCTCACGCCGACATAGTTACGACTTCCACACATAAAACCCTGCGAGGACCACGTGGCGGCGGATTGATCATGTGTAAAAATAGTTTAGCAAAAAAAGTTGACAGAGCAATATTTCCGGGCTTGCAGGGCGCACCAAAAATGGACTTGATTGCGTCGCGGGCGGCTTTACTCGCCGAAGTACAGACGGCTCGGTTTCAGGAGTATGCAAAAGCTGTTTTGAGAAATGCGAAGGCGTTGGAGCGAGGCCTGCTTTCGGCAGGTGCTACACTTGTTTCTGGCGGGACTTCCTCACATCTACTGCTTCTTAATTTGCTGAGGTGTGGTACGAGCGGCAACGAAATCGAAAAATCGTTGCTGGCAGCTCAGGTTGTAGCGAATAAAAATCCGATCCCATTTGACACGCTTCCGTCATCTAAGGCAGGTGGACTGAGAATCGGTAGTGCTGCGCTGACAACACGAGGGTTTGATGATGAGCAATTTTTTGAGCTTGGGGTAATGATTGCAAAGGTTGTCATATCTCTGAGTAATAGTGAAAGAGTGGCGGAACTGAGATCGTTTGTTAAGCAAAACACACAGGGACTTCCATTGTTCAACGAGAAGTGGGTGGCGTAGTGGGAGAAAAACCGTCGAGTAGAAGTTGATGAAGTAGCGCGTCCTCCTCCGCGAATACTGTGCCTTGATTTGGCGCTTGCCTTTAGGACATGCCTCATGTCACGCGCTGCAGTCATCTCACGAATTGGGGTCGGAAGCGGGATCGGAACGGCGGCGCTACGGGCTATCGTGCTTACTGCTTACAGGCTGGCATCGTAAATACCGGAGCGGCGCCTCCTGGCGGTGCGACTGCACTTGGTTCGTGCCGCTGGCGATTTCGCCGCCGGGCCGGCGTGGTGAGGCGGCGCCGCAGCTTCGGTCTGACGATGACAAGTAGATGGATGATCGGCTGCGAAAAGGCCATTTGCGAGTGCCTAATCGCACGCTTCATTAGCCCTGCGGGTAGTCCTGCCGGGTCTGCCCAACCATATTAGCATGAAGGAAGCAAAGATGGTTATCCAAAGCGCACCAGATCGCCAGGAGGAATTCGCGATCTTCAACTATCTTGAGTCTGAAGTGCGCAGCTACGCCCGTAGCTTTCCCGTAGTTTTCGTGAAGGCACGGGGGGCCCAGTTGTTTGCACGCGATGGTACGGCCTATCTCGATTTTCTGATGGGGTGCTCAAGTCTAAACTATGGTCACAATCCCCCTGAGCTGAAGTCCGCTCTCGCCGACTACATTGCCAGTGACGGCATCACTCATGGCCTCGATCTGTATAACGAAGCCAAGGAGTCTTTTCTGCGAGAATTTCACGAGACGATCCTTAGACCGCGACAGCTAGATTACGTCGTACAGTTTCCCGGCCCGACCGGCACTAACGCGGTGGAGGCTGCCCTCAAGTTAGCGCGCAAGATCACTGGTCGGTCCAACGTTATAGCCTTCACCAATGGCTTTCATGGCGCGAGCCTTGGCGCTCTCTCCTGCACTGGCAACCGATACCACCGCGCAGCCGCCGGCCAGTTGCTCGGCGGCGTCGCGCGACTGCCGTATGACGGCTATCTTGGATCCGCTGTGGACACTGCCGATTACCTTGATCGCCTCCTCTCGGATCCGTCCAGCGGAGTGGACGCCCCGGCGGCGGTGATTGTCGAGACAGTTCAGGGCGAAGGCGGCCTCAATGTTGCCGGGATGGCATGGCTGCGCAAAGTAGCAGCCATTGCGCACAGACACGGAGCTTTGCTAATCGTGGATGATATTCAGGCGGGTGTTGGCCGGACTGATTCATTCTTCAGCTTCGAAGCAGCGAGCCTCCGTCCGGACATCGTCACAATGGCCAAATCGATATCGGGATATGGGCTGCCTATGGCCCTCGTCCTTATTGATCGAAAACTCGACAAGTGGGAGCCGGGAGAGCACAATGGAACGTTTCGCGGCAATTGCCATGCTTTCGTTACCGCCCGTGCAGCCCTAGAGCACTTCTGGCGAACGGACACGTTGGCAGCGTCCGTCAGGGAGAAAGGCAATTTGCTGAAAACTCGGCTTGATCGGATCGCGCGGAAGTCTGACCCAAGCCAAGCGTCAGCCAAAGGTCGTGGCATGATGCGGGGCATCGATCTGAAGTCCGGCGAGGTTGCCGGTCAGGTCGTCAGGGTCGCTTTCCAGAGGGGCCTAATTGTCGAGACCGCTGGTCCCAATGACGAGGTCGTGAAGTGTCTGCCACCTCTCGTCATTGGAGAGGATCAGCTTAGCCAGGGCCTCGACATCCTCGAGGACGCTATCGATAGCGTGATCGCAGCGCAGTGAACGCGGCAGCTTGAGAGGTAAAGATAGTTGCAATGTCGGTCCACAAAGAAGTTTCATGATATGAATCGCTTGTGATTTCCGTGCAGTTGAGTTGATTGGATGAGGGCATGGAAGCGATGTGGACGAAGGCGAACCGTGGGAAATACAATCGAGATGGTCTTGCGCTATCCGAGCGATTTGACGGACGCGGAATGGGGGCTGGTCGGCCTTTGATTCCGCCTGCCAAGCGCGGCGGTCGCAGGCGTGAGATCGATGTGCGCGAGGTTCTCAGCGGGCCTGCTTTTTGTGCGGGCTGCCAATGGCGGGCCGTGCCGAAGGGCCTGCCTGCGCATTCCGCTGATTGTGATCAGCCATTTCACGCGATGGTGAGCGGTCATTTCATTTGATCGTGAGCAGGTATTCGCGCGATCATGCCGGCCGCAGTCGTGATCCTGACGCGCAGCCGGGCTGGCAGCAGCCTGCACATATGGAGGCTGAAACTGCGCGGGAAGATCGGCTTCAAGCGGGTAGCTGTCGCCGTCGCCCGCAAGTTGGCCGTCATCATGCATGCGATGCTGAAAAACCAGTTGTTCAACCGGGAAGAAGCCGCCATGGCCTGATCCACAAGGAAGAATACGCCCGTCCGAGGCGTAACGAGACGTCCGTGGGCCGAGTTATTCCGCTGTCTCAGTTGCACCGTTGGCGTCACAACGCCCGCGTGTCAATGGGCACCGAAGTCTCCGCGAACGTAGGCATCCAATTTTCCCTACCTGACAGGTGAAGTGGCCCGGTGATCAGCCGGCATCTTGATCGTCGGATTTCACTCCTGGGCGCCGGCCGCGTTTTTTCGGCGGCGGAGGCGGGTTGATATGTGCTTTTGATCGAACGTGCTCGGGGACGAGATCGGCGTGCTGTCGAAGGCGGTAGCTTGATCCCTCGATCTGGATAACGACGGCGTGGTGAAGCAGGCGATCAAGAAGTGCGGTTGCGACGACAGGGTCCCCGAAGACCTCGCCCCATTCGGCAAATCCTCGGTTTGAAGTGAGGATCATGGCGCCCTTTTCATAGCGGGCGTTGACGAGCTGGAAGAACAGATTGCCGCCGCCGGGCACGACCGGGAGATAGCCGATTTCGTCGACGACGAGCAGCGAGGCGCGGCATAGATAGCGGATACGCTCGCGCAGCTGCCCCTCGCGCTCGGCCTTGGCGAGCGAGGCGATAATGTCGGCGAGCGTTGAGAAGTAGACGCTCTTTGCGGCCTTGACGGCTTCGACGGCGAGCGCGGTTGCCAGATGGCTCTTGCCGGTGCCGGGCGGGCCGAGAAGATGGACTACCTCCGCCCGCTCGATGAACTTCAGTTCGGCCAGCGCCATGATGCGGTTTTTATCGAGCGATGGCTGGAAAGCGAAGTCGAAGCCGGCGAGCGTCTTGATGGTGGTCAGGCGCGCCATCATCAGAGCAGCCTTGATGCGCCGACTTTCGCGCAGGGTTAGTTCTTCCATCAGAAGTTCGTCGAAGGCCTGGATGCCGTCGATCTCGCCCTGCTCGATGCGCCGCAGGGTCACGTCAAGCACTTCGAGCGCCCGCGGCATACGCAGCCCGACCAGGCTCTTCCTGATGCTGTCGATCGTGGATGCGTGCATGGTCATGACCGGCTCCCCGCGACGGCCAGTCGCTCGGCGACGGCCTGATAGAAGTCGAGCGAGCGCCGGGCGACATGGTCGCCGAGACGACCGACAATGATATCCGGGGCGCTCTTCCTCGCCGCGTGGCGAACTGCCCCCTGACGATGAGCAGGATCGATCCGATATTGGCGGCGCCCCTCGAGCACAGGATGGCTGGCGACCAGCCGGCCTTCGTCCAGGATGCGGATGCAGTCGGCAAGCTGGTGAACCTCGACAAGGCGCCGGGTGCGATCGGGAACGCTATAGTAGTTGCCGCCGATCGAGACGAGACCATCATGGCTGACGCGACGCTCCAGCTTGAGAAGCGCGTCGAAGGGAACTGCCGGGAGAGGTTGAAGTTCCGGCTGCTCTGCCGCGAAGGCTTCACTGACGATGCGTTGCGTGGTGCCGTGCAGGCGAGCATTGGCGACGGTGTCGAGCCAATCTTGCAATTGCTCATTCAGGTCGTCGAGATTGCGGAAGCTGCGGGCCAGGAAGAAGTCCTCGCGGATATAGCGGAATGGTCGCTCGACTTTGCCCTTGGTTTTGGCGCGATACGGCCGGCAGGCTCTGGGCTGGAAGCCAAAGTGCTTGGCCAGCGCCAGCAGCGAGCGATTGTAGATGATGTGGCCTTCGTTATCTTCGCCGGTCACCGCCGTCTTCATCCTGTCGTAGAGAATCTCGATCGGCACTCCTCCTATTGCGTCGAAAGCCTGCATATGACAGCGCAGCAACGTCTGCAGGTCCTGGTGCATGCGTAGCGGGCGAAGATGTAACGCGAGTGGCCAAGCACAAGCGAGAACAGCCAGACAATGCGTATCACGCCCGGCGCGTCGGTGAACGCGGTGACGAAGCGCGCGAAGTCGACCTGTGCTTGATATCCGGCCGGGGTCTCGAACCGCACCTCGAAGGGGCGCACCTGCTCCTGCGGTCGGATCGCGGCCACGAAGCGCTTCACGGCGGTGTAGGCGCCGTCATAGCCGCGCTCACGAATCTCGCGCGTCAGGCGGACAGCGCTCAAATCGGGAAAGGCCGAGACCCGTTCGCGCAGATAGTCGACAAAGGGCGCGATCTTGTTTGGCCGCCCCGCCTGTCGCGGGCGATAGGCGGGGAGTTCGAGCCCGCGCTCGATGTATTTGCGGACCGTCTTGGGATCGCGGCCCGTTCGCCGGGCGATTGCGGTCACGGACAGGCCCTGACGGTGTAGATCCAATATCATCAGAAGTTCTCCAAGTTGGACCACCAGCGACGCTCCGATTCCGATCAAATCGGGACGGACTATCGACGCCGGAGCGAAAGCCGCCAGTTCCGGGACGCGTCCCGGAACCTGGCGGCAGCAGCGCCAACTAGGGAATTTTCGATGCCCACAATCAGGGAATATTCATTGCCCGATGACACCCGCGATAGCGTTTGAAATCTTGGAAGGCTCATCGCTCGCGAAGCCCATCAGGCGACGGCTTCATGTCGACCGCGAAGACGACCGTGCTCCCGGCAAACGATACCTCTATATCAATTTGGGCTTGCATTTCGCTCTGCGATTAGACGACCGAATAAACTTTCCGGACCGAATCTCAGGCTCTCAGGGATCTAGCTGACGAGAAATTGACGGCCCGGCGAGTGCGAGACGTCGAACGTAAGCGCGAACCTCAGGCAAGCGCCGGAGAGCTGCCCGGTTCCCCGCGTTGATGCTCCAGTGCTTCGAGCGGTGCTCAAGGTACTGCTCAACGTGGGCTTCGCCTAAATCCCGGGGATCGTGCCCGTTGCCAACGTGCCATCCATCAGGTCTCGAAACAGGCTGCGCGATCGCCAGATGCAGCGACGACCGAAGCCTTCGTGCGATAATCTGGCCGCGTAAACGATCGTGCCCACTGGCGTGGTGTAGCTGACGGCTTGGACGCCGTGCTCTCCGGCATGGGCCGGACTGATCAGCGCGCCACTGCCGGCAGGCTGATAAGCGGATCATCGCTCATCTGGCTGATGGTCTCAAGCGTCATGTAGCGGGCCCGCTGCACGGCCCATTCATCGTTCTGTTCGAGCAGCAAGGCGCCGACGAGACGGACGATGGCGTCGTCATTGGGGAAGATGCCGACGACCTCGGTCCTGCGCTTGATCTCGCCGTTGAGGCGCTCGATGGATTGGTCGAGTGGAGCTTGGCACGATGGATGACGGCGGTCAGCGCCTTCTCGGCCATGCGCCGCGGCTCCAGGAAGCTCGGGAAGTAAGAGCCCTTCCTGAGCTTGGGGATGCGCAGCTCGATGGTGCCGGCCCGCGTCTCCCAGTCTTTGTCGCGGTAGCCGTTGCGCTGGACAAGCCGCAGCGGGTTCTTCTCGCCATGGGCCGCGCCGGTGGCGGCGCCCACCTCCAGTTCCATCAGCCGCTCGGCGGCAAAGCCGATCATCTCGCGCAGGATATCGGCGTCGGGGGTCTTCTCTACGAGCGTGCGCAGGTTCGTCATGTCGTTGGTCATCGGTGGTTCCTTCGAATCAGGTTGTGTCAGCGACCCAAACCTACCGAAGAACATCGATGACCGCCGCGAAGCCGCTCGCTCGCTACAGCGCTGTTGAGGGCGCGCTCGCCAGCGGCTTCGCTACCGCCGAGCTACACCACGCGGTGGGACACGACCGCGTAAACCTGTGAAACTTGCCATGGGGGCCGTGAATCAGCTTCCGATACAGCGTGCTGCTTTGCAGGTACTCATTCGAGTTCATGTGTCCTCTCCTTCGCGCGAATCGCGACGGAGAGACCTCTATGCCGGTCCTGCAGCGGCTAAGTCGGGAAGAACGTGGGAGGAAACGCGCCCGCTCGGCATAGTTCGGCGTGCGGCATAAACCGCCAAGATGAATCAGGTTGGTCCGCACGCCTGGCTCACCCAGACCCTCGAGCGCATCGCCAACGGCTGGCCAAACAGCGGCATCGATGCCCTCATGACCTGGAACTACCAACGCTGAACGGCCTGAGCTTCGCGCTTGCAGTGATGGTGCTCGCTCTGCCGGTTTAACGGTTAATGCTGGGTAAACTTCTCAAACGGGATCATCGGCAACAGGCGGCCCAGCAAAGCGGCGCGGCTCACACGGGAAGGACCAGGCGGCAGCGTGATCGTCTCGCATTCGTGGGAGCGAGCTTCTCGCGTTCGGTCTGATCACGTCCACTGGCGCGGGATGACCACAGGGTCGCTAAGGGCTATGGATGGCCGTAGTTCTCCGGAATGAAGCCCGGCAGGCAGTGGCACGTGAGTAAGTGCCTGTCCGCTCTCATCACGCTTTGGCCAAGTGAATGTAACTTGCTGCAAAGCGCCCGAATTTGTGCTCGCCGCAAGTCACCGGCTTATAGCGAAGCGGGTTGCTGTCCGTAACACACGAGGGCAATGGTTCGATGATCGCGTTGAAATCGGCATCAATAAAGAACGGCATTGAGTATCGCTCGCGGCCCGAGCTATTCACCACGCGGTGCATGTTCGCCAGGTAGAGATTGTTCGTGAGCCGCTGAATCAGATCGCCAATGTTGATTACGAACGTGCCGTGGATCGGAAT
>NZ_SRTG01000240.1:0-362 GCF_004792125.1 Mesorhizobium sp. M5C.F.Ca.ET.164.01.1.1
GACGGACCTGGGTCGCCCTTCAAAACCACGCGCTTCGACGACTTTATTTTCACGCCCTGCTCGACCAGCTTCTTAGGCCGCCCACGAACCGGGTGCGCGGCGACCCACATTCTGGCGAGCTCAATCACGCGCGGCGTTAGCTTCGGATATCCCTCCAGAACCTCCGCTTCATCTGCGCCCTGCGCTAGCATCGTCGTGATCATACGAACAGGGATGCGGGTTCCTTTGAAGACAGGCTCTCCGCCCATCACCCCTTTAACGCGGCCGATGGCGGCCTCCGCTTCATCAAGATCCACGATGCGCGCTTTGAGCTGTTTACGTGCCTCGGCGACGTCGACGATCAGCAGGTCGTCGGCCCTTAC
>NZ_SRTG01000241.1:0-362 GCF_004792125.1 Mesorhizobium sp. M5C.F.Ca.ET.164.01.1.1
GCGCCACGTCGCCTTTGGTGCTGACATATCATATCCTAATCAGGATCACCCAATGGCAACGCCTCCGCGTCGACCGACAAATCCGATGGCAGCCGCCGAAGCTGCCTTCAAGCCGGTCAAGAAGCCGATAGCAGCCCCGCCTCGCGAACCTTCGGCGGCCCCCAATGTCCGCGAGCTTGTCTCGATCAGGATCGACCGCGCCGTGCTCGACCATTTCCAGGAAGACGGTCCCGGCTGGCAGGACAGGATCAATGACGCTCTAAGGCGGATGGTCGGCGGCAAGCCTCAGGATTGACCCCGCCATCTGCGGCGGCCAAGGCAACCACCACCTTGCCTTGACCCTGCCAAAACCCTGCCGCATC
>NZ_SRTG01000242.1:0-361 GCF_004792125.1 Mesorhizobium sp. M5C.F.Ca.ET.164.01.1.1
GGCAATTCCATCCAAGAAAAAGGGGCGGCTCATCGGCCGCCCCTTTTTCTCCAGAAGACGGAAGCGCTACCTACTGGACGGTAACCTCGGCGCGTTCGCCGGCCTTCACCGTCACCGGCGTCTCCTTGTCCTGGCCCTGGTCGGAGGCGTGGCGCACGACGACATAGTCGCCCGCCGGAATGGTCTGCTGCCAGCTGTCACCATAGCTTAGCCCAAGCGACTTGCGCTTGCCCTCGATGTCCTTCTTCGACGAAAGCACTTCGATCGAATAGGCGCCGGGCCCCGACATCGCCAGCACGCCGGCGTCGAGCGTCACCTTGACGTCCTGCTTGTCGCCGGCCTTGATGCTGACGGGCCGCCC
>NZ_SRTG01000243.1:0-361 GCF_004792125.1 Mesorhizobium sp. M5C.F.Ca.ET.164.01.1.1
TTGCCGCCCATCTCATCGTTGAGATTGCGGGAAATCAGCGTCAACAATTTAGGCAGTTCCGGGCTACTCTCGCCAGGTTTCAGCCGCAGCTTCGGATCGACGACGATTTCGTTTTCCTCGCTGGCTTCGAGCGCCTCCAGCTCGACGCGCAGCGCCTGATACTCCGGGTTCTGCGGGTGTCGCGATTCCAGATAGGTGCGCACCTCCTGCGTATGCGCCAGGGTCTTCAGAACGCCTTCCATGTCCAGCGGCTTGGCCGGGAAATCATAGTAGCCGGTCATGCGATTGGGTTCGACGCGGCCGCTCTGGGCATCATGGGCATAGCGAAGCACGCGCGCCGACAGCGCCATCTCGAAGCGGA
>NZ_SRTG01000244.1:0-361 GCF_004792125.1 Mesorhizobium sp. M5C.F.Ca.ET.164.01.1.1
GCGGTGCCGAGCAGACCGAAGGCTGAAGCGCTAATTGATCCTGACGAGACCTTGGAAGTTCTCGGTCTCGATCCACCGGTGCTTCAACTTGGCAGAGTATACCCCGCCGTTTGCCATACTGTCCCAAACGAAGAACGCCGCAACGGCGGCGACGATCTGCAGAACCGGTCGCATTGCGGAACCTACGCGGCGAGCGGAGCGGCTTTGATGCCACCGTGCGCACGCATCCGCAGTACCAGCAGCCGCGTCGCTGCGAATGGAGCCAAAACGATAAACGTCATCGCTATGCTTACGGCGACTGAGGCGAGGCAGATCCCACCGGGGGCGTAGCAAACGGCTTCCATGATCTAATCACCTTCCC
>NZ_SRTG01000245.1:0-361 GCF_004792125.1 Mesorhizobium sp. M5C.F.Ca.ET.164.01.1.1
AATTGCGCGTCAGCGTGCTGTCGCAGAAGGCAAGCAGGGACACCTCGGCCGGCCAGGAACGCGTCGCCAGCATGCTCAATGAGATGGCGAAGCCGGAACTGGACGACCTCATGCAGGACCGGGAGCAGGCCGGCACGCCCGATCTCGCCGGCGTCAAGTCGCGGCTATTCGCCTTCGACGACCTGCCGCTGCTGCCGCAGAAAGCCCGGGTGCTGCTGTTCGACGGGCTGTCGACAGAACTGGTCACGCTGGCGCTGCGCGGCGCGCCGCCGGCGCTCACCGAATCGGTGCTGTCGGCGATCGGCGCAAGGTCGCGACGCATGATCGAATCCGAGCTCGGCCAGGGATCCGAAGGCGTCGC
>NZ_SRTG01000246.1:0-360 GCF_004792125.1 Mesorhizobium sp. M5C.F.Ca.ET.164.01.1.1
CTGGTTCAGGCTCTTTTGCGGCGGCTTCAGTTTGCTGCCGCCGAACAGGTCCATGCGGTAGGGCACGCCCTCCACGGTGAACGTGCGTGTCAGCATGGCTCCAGTCGGAGTTCCCTTTAGCTGCACCGCCACCACCTTCACCGCGCCCGAGGTCAAGCGGTGGAAAATGGAATAGCGCAACTCGGCTTCGCTGGCCAGCGGCCGGCCTTGCATGTCGACCACCGGCAGCCGCATCAGTCCGGCATCGCCTTGCGGCGGTCTCGGCTCGTGGTCCATGGCCTGAAGGACCCGATGGACATCGAAGCTGGAGGCTGCATGCTGGGCCTGGATCATCGATGCGTTCTGCGCCATGAAGGTGTC
>NZ_SRTG01000247.1:0-360 GCF_004792125.1 Mesorhizobium sp. M5C.F.Ca.ET.164.01.1.1
GCGAAAACGTAATCGTTTCAGGCGGTTATATCTACGCATGAGGTGACATTCCGCAGCCGGCGGCAGCGGAAATACGGGCAGTGCATGATCGACGGAGTCTCAAGCAAGAGGAGGCGGAATTACGATGACCGGCAAGCTTCGCCTTCCCTCGCTCAATGCGCTCAGGGTCTTCCATGCCGTCGCGCAGCACAAGAGCTTCAGGCAAGCGGCCGACGAACTGCTGGTGACGCCGCAGGCGGTCGGCCAGCAGATCAAGCTGCTTGAAGACACGCTCCAGGTGACGCTGTTCGAGCGCAAGGGCCGTTCGCTCGAGCTGACCGAATCCGCCATCCTGCTCTCGCACTACGTCAAGGCGGGCTT
>NZ_SRTG01000248.1:0-360 GCF_004792125.1 Mesorhizobium sp. M5C.F.Ca.ET.164.01.1.1
GAAAGCTCTTCAGGAAGATTGAACGCGCCGACGCGGCCCTGTTTGCCTCTGCAGAGCCGAGAGCGCCGTCAAGCGTCCCTCTTGAACGCAGAAGCATGATGCCAAGGTAAACAAGGTAGCAGACCCCCGCCCATTTGACGACACCGAACCAGAACTCCGACGCGGCCATAAGAGCCCCGAGTCCCACCCGCTTGCGAGCGTCCAGACGGTGGTCGGACCGGGAACGCCGCCGACTTCCTGCGCTGCAACGTAACCGAGCTCGGTGAAGTAACCGTCCTTGGTGTCAGCGGGCGAGAACAGCGTGATGATCGGGCTCGAGTCATCGACGGTCTCATGGTAGTCCTTGAGCCGGATGTCGTC
>NZ_SRTG01000249.1:0-360 GCF_004792125.1 Mesorhizobium sp. M5C.F.Ca.ET.164.01.1.1
AAAGAATAACCGGTAATTGTCATGAGCGCCTGTCGATGCAGGCCCCGCCAGGAGCGGACTACGACGTCACGCCTGGGGAGCCGATCCGGCGCCCACCGACTGCTTGCGGCCGCTGCGCCGGCCCGTCTCGCTGCTCGCCTCTTAGTTTCCTGCTCCGTTCTATCGTGCGGTGCGTAACGCTCACTTTCGTGTCGTCACCCCACAATGCTGTCAGTTCATGCTCAGGCGGTAGACCTGAACGTCGGTCACCTCCAGTTCGAGCGTTGCCGGGGTCGAACTGTCGTAGGCCGTGTG
This sequence comes from Mesorhizobium sp. M5C.F.Ca.ET.164.01.1.1, assembly GCF_004792125.1. NCBI lineage: Bacteria > Pseudomonadati > Pseudomonadota > Alphaproteobacteria > Hyphomicrobiales > Phyllobacteriaceae > Mesorhizobium > Mesorhizobium sp. M5C.F.Ca.ET.164.01.1.1. The sequence continues at coordinate 295 of NZ_SRTG01000249.1, forward strand.
CCAGCCAGACGCGCTGCTGTTGGCAATACTCAGACTGATGAGCAGGGTCATGGCACCGGTCGGCAC
>NZ_SRTG01000024.1:0-11601 GCF_004792125.1 Mesorhizobium sp. M5C.F.Ca.ET.164.01.1.1
TCTGCACGACAGCCTCGAGGATCGGCAGCATGGCCTGCAGGTTGGAGAGCTTCTTCTCGTGGAGAAGGATGTAGGCGTCTTCCAGATCCGCAACCATCTTGTCGGCGTTGGTGACGAAGTAGGGCGAGAGATAGCCGCGGTCGAACTGCATGCCTTCGACGACTTCGAGTTCGGTCTCGGCGGTCTTGGCTTCCTCGACCGTGATGACGCCCTCATTGCCGACCTTCTGCATCGCTTCGGCGATCATCGAGCCGACCGAAGCATCGCCATTGCCGGCGATGGTGCCGACCTGGGCAACCTCTTCCGAGGTCTTGATCTTCTTGGCGTTCTTGATCAGCGTCGCGACGACGTCGCTAACCGCGAGATCGATGCCGCGCTTCAGGTCCATCGGGTTCATGCCGGCGGCAACCGCCTTGTGGCCTTCCTGGACGATCGACTGCGCCAGAACGGTCGCGGTCGTGGTGCCGTCGCCGGCGATGTCGTTGGTCTTCGAAGCAACTTCGCGGACCATCTGCGCGCCCATGTTCTCGAACTTGTCTTCAAGCTCGATTTCCTTGGCGACGGTGACGCCGTCCTTGGTGATGCGCGGTGCGCCGAACGACTTGTCGATGACGACGTTGCGACCCTTGGGGCCGAGCGTGACCTTCACTGCGTCGGCGAGGAGGTTGACGCCGCGCAGCATGCGCTCACGGGCATCGCGAGAAAATTTTACGTCTTTGGCAGCCATTTTTAGCTCCTGGCAGGGGCTTGAATTGAGCCCGAAGATTTAAGTGACGGTGAGGCCGATATTCAGCCGATGATGCCCATGATGTCGGATTCCTTCATGATCAGAAGGTCTTCGCCATTGAGCTTGACTTCGGTGCCCGACCACTTGCCGAACAGGATGCGGTCGCCGGCCTTGACGTCCAGCGGGACGAGCTTGCCGGCTTCGTCGCGGGCGCCGGAACCAACGGCGATGATCTCGCCTTCCTGCGGCTTTTCCTTCGCCGTATCGGGGATGATGATCCCGCCGGCAGTCTTGGATTCGGATTCAACCCGGCGTACGACCACGCGGTCATGCAGCGGTCGGAAATTCGACTTTTCCATTTTCGGATTTTCCCTGGTGCGGATGTTGAGGGTTCTGTTAGCACTCGCCACAGGCGAGTGCTAACGCGGTAGTGAGGTAGTCTGTAAGCGGGTACTCGTCAAGACGGACGAGGGCAGGGCGAAAGCAAAAAGATGTCGGAAGGGGTGTCACGGATCGCATTGCCGAGGCTGAGCGCTTGGCGCGCGGCAGCCGCAGCTTTCGGCCTCGGTAGAACGACATCGGTAAAGCCACGGCCATTGCGAGATGGATCGAAATTTCATTCGGCAGGTACGACATCATCCTGCCTGCAAACAGATCCTTGCGTGCCGTCGAACTTGCCGCCCCCGCCGGTCGAGGTGACGATGTGATAGCTCAGGTCCACGTCCGCCTTTGATTGCTGGTGTGGGTCGGCGCCAGCTGCTGGCACCACCACAACCACGCCCCCCAATATGGTTGTGGCGCCGTTGACAGCGAGCCGATCGCTCTTGTTTGGGCCAATCTCGATATACAGTGCACTGCCCTTCTTGAACGTCACGTCCCCGTTCGACGTCAGCGTGCCGATCCCGTTACCGGGCGACACGCAACCGCCGCCACCGACTTCAATACCGCCGACCGTCCCCGTGCCTCCCAACCTGCCGGGCTTATTGACGATGACTTTCGAGGTGATCGAGCCGTCCACTATCAATAGCCCGTCATTGATCACGGTATCGCCCCTGTAGGTGCTGTGGCCGGTCAGCCGCAAGGTACCGGGGCCGGATTTGGTAAGGCCTCCCAGATAGCTGTTGGGCTCGGCAAGTCGCGCACTAAATGCAGACGCGCGTGCCTCATTGGCATTGAACTCGGCGACGCGATCCTGGGTGATCGCTTTCCGTATCGTGCCAAGGCTTGCTTTGCTGGTGCCGGTGAAGTCGAGGAACTGCGGCGCCAGCGGGATCTTCCTGTCGGGGAACGTGGCCGCGAACGCGTCGAAGAGATAGAGGAGGATCGGATTTTCACTCATTCCGCTTGGAGCCGGGAGGTCGTCTCCTTCGGAGGGGCCCTTCGCGTCGTGCGCTACCCACCAAGCCCGCCCCGCCCTGAGCGCCTCTTTCGAGGCTTTGCGCGTCACCTCTGCCGCGACGTCGGTCCTGATGGCCTGGATGACATCCTTGGTCACCTTGTTGTCCCAATGCTCGGCAATTTTCCTTGCTTCCCAATCGGCGATCATCTGCTGGTCCTCGCTCTTGCGCTGATCCAGAGCGTCCTGCGAGATGTCGTTGTCCCAGACTTCCTCTCGCGAGCCGCGATAGGAACCGGGCAGCTTTGCCTCGAAACGCCCTTCGAACTCGCTGGGGCCTTTCAGCGCCTTCTTGTCATTGATGATCCCCCAGCCGAAAACCTCGTCGACGCCGGCCTCGCCAAGGTCAGTGGAGGTCGTTTTGAGGATTTCGTTGACCTCGCCATTGGCTAAGTAGGGATAGCGTTGCTTCACTATAGCGAAACTGCCGGTGGCGAATGGGCCGGCCATCGAAGTACCGTCGTACTTGTCATAGGCCGGGTGCAGGCGGTCGTCATTGACGCTGTCGCCCAGCTTGAGGCCGGTGATATCGCCTGCTGGAATGCTGCTGTTGATCTGGGTTCCCGGTGCGGCGACGCAATAATACTTCGTGTAGCCGCAAATGCTGGAAAAGTCGCTTTCCGAATAGCCTTGCGGATTTTTCGCGTCCGCGACCACGCTCATCGTGGTCAGCCAGTGTTTTTCGATGTCGGGCAGGAAGCTGGCAAGCCCCGTCAGTGCGTCCGGCTCCAGGCCGTGGTCGTTGCCGGCCGAGAATTGGACGACGATGCCGCTGCGCGCCGCTTTGATGGCGCCGGCATAGGCGCCGCCATCGGGCTTGCCGAGGATCCCCTTGATCTCCTGGAACTGCGAAAACGCCTGAGCATAGGACCACGGCGGCTGCACCTCGCCGATGCCCCAGCTGTCGGTGATGATGTCGACACCGGCACCGATCATCGCCTGCCAAGCCGCGCCATAGATGGCGCCGTCAAGGCTCGTCACTTGACCATCGCCGGGTCCCTCATCAACGTCGCTCGCAGAGAAAAGGTCGGCGCCGAATGCCGCACCCATCGTGCCAGCGCCGTCCCTGTTGGCACCAGCAATGCCCGCCACATGGGTCCCGTGCGTGGAAATACCCTCAGCCTCGTCATCGTCGATGACGTACTGCCTGCCGTCGGCGACGAATGGATCACCGGCTTTAACTCCAATGGAAGGGTTCGAACAAATGCGCGTGCCTAACGTCGGTAGAAAGGTCAGCCGGCCGGTAAACTCTGGATGCGCCGCCCAGACCGGCTCGTCGATGATGCCGATTTTGACGCCCTTGCCGGTGAAGCCCAACGCATACGCGGCATCTGCGTTGATGGCTCCGAGCCCCACATTTCCATTGAATTCGGCGTCATGACTCCAACTCGCGCGCGCCGCTTTCAAGTCGCCAGTCGTGCTCCCGTCAGCACGAACATAGGGCTGCGCCTCACTTCCCGTCGAAGCCGCGGCCAGCAGCGCCGCCGTCAGCACGCTCCTTTGCAGATGCTTGCGAAAGGTGGAGAGTGAGCGCGGATGCGCCTGGCTGTTGGTGCGAAGTACGTAAGACGTCATTGAACAAGTCCTCTTGCAAGTCGAGCCCTTCTCCACTTTCGGCCGCCGTCGACGCGAAGAAGTCCGCACCGCGTTGAAGACAAGCGCTGCGAATAAGGAGAAAGATGTTGTTTGATTGGGTGCGGCCCCGCCGGCCCTTCAGATTGAGATCACGATGCGGCTGAAGCTCCTCGCGTCGAATCTGCTGGAAAGCTTCCAGGAAAGGAGAGCATCGCTCATCTCGTGCTTGTGCATGCAGTCAACCTTCAATCCGTGTTGCCGCATCTCAATTTGCAAAGGCCGTGCCAAAGCTCACTGGGCAGTAAGCGCATGGCTCTCCCCTGAAAACCTCCACAATCCCAGCATGGTCGATTGTGCGGAACCCGACATGTCGTCTTTCTGCCACTGTCAGCTTTCGGACAGGCATGACGCGTTTCGCGCCGCCCACCCAAGCCCGTGAGCGCGCTCGGCAAGGACGCCCCAGGCGGCTTGAACTTGCCGACCATCAGGCCGCATCTCTGCGCCACATCGGTGATCGCGAAGCGATCGATCCGATTGCCAGTTGCTGATGCAAGACGTTCCTCCCAGTCTTGCGAACGACCGTTTTGAGCCGGGCCCGCAGCCTCGAAGCAGCACCGGGCAAGCCGCTTTCGCCGGCCCGCCATGTCGGGCGAGGACGGCAAGGTCGCCAGCGGCAATGGTGACGCCTTTGCCAAAGCGAGCGTCTTGGCTTCTTCGACCATTGCGCCACCAGGACAACGCCAATTCAAGCCTCGCCGATGTCGGCGGCAAGCTTGTGCGCCCCGCAATGTCGCTGCGAAGGTTCAGGCGCAAAAGAACATCATCGCGACATCCTTTCGGGCGAGAATTGCCGCCACGAGCTCGAAACTTGGCTGCCGCGCCGGATGGAATTGCGCACCGCCGGTCGATGGAGGAGGGGCCGGTATGTTCGTCTCATAAGAGTGCGTCACGTTGCGTGGCGGCTTCCCGATCGCCGCCGCTCGACACTGGACCCGCAGGTAGCGCGGGCTTTTCATCCAGCCATGCCTTGGCCCCATCGCGCATCAAAGTCCCGCCGGCGAGCCCTGCTTTCATCGATCGCACGACGCCGGATGTGCGCCCGACCCTCTGGCACGATCTCGATCCGGCATATGGGCGCAGCATCAGTTGCGGGCCATCTCATTCCCGGCCTCCTGCCTGGCTGACAGCGAGCGCGTTCGGCGAGGAGTCTCCATGCTCTCTCCAAGGACCATCCCTGCGGCTGGCTTGTCGACCTATGGGCGGATCCGGCCCGCCCGAAACCCTCGCCGTCAGCTTTTTTCCCCGCCGCCTGTGGCGGCTTCCTCGCGCCGCTTCGCTGCAAAAAAGTTGCCCGCTCGGGTCCTGCGCTGCCGCTGCGGCCCTGTCGGGTTCAGGCGGTCCGGACGCGCCCATCACGGTCCGCCATCGCAGGGGATGGTCCTCGGCGACAGCAAAAAGGAGACTTCGAAATGACCGCAATCGGTTACGTCAACCGCCAGGAAAACGGCGGCTACAAGGGCCAGCTCAGGACGCTCAGCGTCCGCGCCGACATCGATATCGTTCCCAATAAGGCCAAGGGCGCCGACAACCATCCCGACTTCCGGGTGCTGACGCAAGGGGTCGAAGTCGGCGCCGGCTGGATCCGCACCGGCGAAACTTCCGGCAAGGACTATGTGAGCCTGTCGATTGCAGCACCCGAGTTCGGACCGCGCAAGCTCTACGCCAATCTCGGCCGCGCCGCCGGCCAGGACGATGATGACACCTACGCCATCATCTGGAACCCGGTCGACTGATCGACCCCACCTCGGGCCTCGCGCCGCAGCCGGCGCGAGGCCCATTCCCAGCAACGCCGTCGAAACCGGTTCGCCCGAAAGGGCGGCGAAAACTCTCTCCCGACTCTTCGCCCGTCCCCTGGACGATCTCGCTCGCCCATTGTCAGCCGTCGCTTGTCCGAAGCGAAACGAGGATCACCATGGACGACGAAAACGAACGCGCGGCCCGCGCGAAAAAGGGCAGCCCGTTTCTCAACACAGCCCAAGCCGCCTTCTATATCGGGCTCTCCCAGCGCACCCTTGAAAAGATGCGGCTCAAGGGCGGCGGCCCGCAATTCCGCAAGCACGGCCGCTATGTCCGCTATCACATCGACGAACTCGACCACTGGTCGAAAGGACACCCGCAGCACTCCACTGCCGGGGACGGCGAGGCCGGTTTCGGCCAGTCCGGCAAGGGAGGCCGTCCATGAGCCGGCGCCCTTCCATCCAACTGATCGGTAGCCGCCTGCGGCGTGTTCGAGCCCGCAAGACGATCGCCTTAGCCGCGCTGGGTCTCGGCCTTTTGGGCTTCACGGCGCTCGCAAAACCCACCCCTTGGCTGGTCTGGAATGCCTCGGCCAGCGCCCCCATCGGCCTTTATCGCATCGCTGCGGGAGCGCTGGCGCGTGGCGATCTCGTGCTCGTGCGCCCGCCTGAATACGTGGCGTATCTCGCCGCCGAGCGCGGCTATCTGCCTCGCAATGTGCCGCTGGCAAAACGCCTTGCAGCGCTGCCGGACGACCATGTCTGCGCCTTCAATGACGCCATCATCATCGGCGGCGACATCGTCGCGCGCCGGCTCAAAATCGACGCCAAAGGCCGACCTTTGCCATGGTGGAACGGCTGCCGAGCGCTTGGCCATAACGAGGTTTTCGTGCTCGGCAGCGAGAAAAGCCGCTCCTTCGACAGCCGCTATTTCGGGCCTGTTCCCACCCAAAATCTCATCGGGAGGCTCGTGCCGCTATGGACCGAGTGATCCTCCTGCTGTTCGGCATGATCGCCATTGCGCCATGCGCCTGTTCCGCCTCGACCGGCGCTGAGCCGGTCGCCATCTCCTCCCAAAGTCCGCAGCTTCAAAAGTGGCAGGCGTTCGTATCGGAAGCGAGCAGGCGCTTCCGTATTCCCCAGACCTGGATCTACGCCGTCATGGCTGCCGAAAGCAGCGGCAAGACGATGCACAACGGCCGCCCCATCACCTCCCGCGCCGGCGCCATGGGCCTCATGCAGGTAATGCCCGGCACCTATGAGGAGATGCGGGTCGAACACGGCCTTGGCCCTAATCCGCACGATCCGCGCGACAATATCCTGGCCGGCACCGCTTATCTCAGCGCCATGTTTGATCGCTTCGGATTTCCCGGCCTGTTTGGCGCCTACAACGCCGGTCCCGAGCGCTACGACGAGCATTTGAAGCGTGGCAAACCGCTGCCAAAAGAAACGGTCGAGTACCTCACCCAACTCACGGGGGCCGGAGTTTCGGCGGCCGACATCGAGAAATTCAAAGGCAAATCTGTCGCTCGAAAGGCGCAAAGTGCTCCCTCCGGACGGTCGCTGTTCTTCGTCCACGATGGCGTTCGCGCCGGCGCGCGAAACGCCGATCTCTTCGTGCCGCTCGGTAGGAACGGCGCGGAGCCGAAGGAGCCGGTGCGCTAGCAATGGGCGGACGGGGGCGCGCCCGGAGGAGAGGCAGAGAGGCAGGGCGCGTAAGGCAAGATAAAGGCACCGCCTCCAGCAGGCAGTTAAGTTCCTGTCTGCACATCGTTTTTCCAGGAGGCTGCCGCCGGTGCCAAGAGGGTTTGACGCGTAAGGCTTTGTTTTGCTGCCACTTTCTGGGAGGCTGGCATGAGGGATGACGAGTTCAGGCCGAAGCTGGGCAAGATCGGGTCGCGCGGCTCGAAGGCAGGCAAACGCTATGCCGGTCAGGTCCGGGCAGCGGTCAACCGAGCCGGCGGCCAGCCCCAGTCGGGCGGTCGCTTCACGGGCAGCCGGGCAGGGCGCGGCGGGGCGGCTGCGGCGCTGCTGAAATCACGCGACAGGTACGCCGCCTTCCAGCAGCGGCGGGTGATCGTCAAGGCCCGCATCGTCAAGCTGGCCGGCAAGGGCCAGGCCGGGGCGCGTGCGCACCTGCGCTACATCCAGCGCGATGGCGTCACCCAGGAAGGTGCGCCTGGCGTGCTCTATAGCGCCGAAAGTGACCGCGTCGACGGCAAGGATTTTGTCCATCGCGCGGATGGCGACCGGCATCAGTTCCGCTTCATCGTCGCTGCAGAAGACGGCATCGAGTATGAAGACCTGAAGCCGCTGACGCGTCGGCTGATGGCGCAGATGCAGGAAGACCTCGGCACGAAGCTCGACTGGGTCGGGGTTGATCATTTCAACACCGGCCACCCGCACAGCCACATCATCGTCCGAGGCAGGGACGGCCGTGGCGAGAACCTGGTCATCGCGCGCGAATATATCTCATCTGGCATCCGCGAGCGGGCGGCCGAGTTGGTCAGCCTCGATCTCGGTCCGCGAACCGACCGCGAGATTGAGCTTCGCCTGCGCCGGGAAATGGAGCAGGAACGCTTCACCAGCATCGACCGTCGGCTGCTCAGCATGCGTGATGATGACGGCCTGGTCTCGCCGGACGGTCCCGACGCCATTCGCCAGACGCTGCACCAGGGACGGCTGCGCAAGCTCGAGCGGATGGGTCTGGCCGCGGAGGTCGGCGCTGGCTCCTGGCGCCTCGACGATGAGCTCGAAGCCACGCTGCGCCGCACCGGCGAACGCGGCGACATCATCAAGACCATGCACCGCGAACTGACCGGCAAAGGGCTCGTCCGCAGTGCCGCCGACTGGGTGATCCACGATCGATCCGGCGAGCCGGTCCAATCTCTCGTCGGCCGCGTCGTCGCGCGTGGACTGGCCGACGAAATCAACGACCGCCATTATCTGATCGTCGACGCGGTCGACGGCAAGAGCCACTGGATCGACATCGGCAGAGGCGAGGCAACAGAACCGACGCCCGACGGCTGCCTCGTGCATGTCACGCCGAGGAACACCGAGCCGAGGCAGGCCGATCGTACCGTCGCCGAAATCGCCGCCGCGCACGGCGGCCGCTACAACGTCGATATCCACCTGAAGCACGATCCATCCGCCACCGAGAGCTTTGCGCGAACGCATGTGCGGCGGCTGGAGGCGATCCGCCGCGCGACCGGCGGCGTCGAGCGAGAGCCGAACGGCACCTGGCTCATCGCGCCGGACCATCTCGATCGCGTCGCGAATTATGAGGGCCAGCGGGCCAGGGCCGAGCCTGTCGTTGTCGACAAGCTCTCCTCAATGGCGCTGGAGCGACAGGTCAGCTTCGACGGCGCCACCTGGCTCGACCGGGAGCTGGTTGCCGATAGACCCGAGCCTTTGCACGGATCCGGCTTCGGCCGCGACGTGAGAGAGGCGCAAGCTCGCCGGCGGCAGTGGCTGATCGCGCAAGGCCTCGCGTATGAAGAACAGGATCGGATCGTCTATCGAGCCAACATGCTTTCGATCCTGCGCCAGCGAGAACTGAACCGTGTTGCTGGCCAACTGTCGGAGGAACTTGGCCTGCCCTATGCCGAAGCGCGATCCGGAGGACGAGTAGAGGGTACGCTCCGCCGCTCCGTCGAGCTTGCCAGCGGAAAATATGCCGTCGTTGAAAAGTCGCGCGAGTTCACGCTGGTGCCATGGCGGCCGGTGCTTGAGCGCCATGTGGGCAAGGAGGTCTCCGGTGTCGTGAGTGGGGAGGGGGAGATTTCATGGACCGTCGGCCGGCAAAGGAGCGGACCTGGTGTTTCGTGAGATGGTGTACAGCTTTTTAGCCAGCGGCGCGGGCAGCCATGCGAGCCCGCGTAGGACCTTATGGCCGCACGCCCGCAATCGGTCGCATGGACCTGCCAGGCGGGGCGGCTTTGGAGCGTTCGGGCCCGACACGCTGCGTGAGTGGCCAGACTTCGAGCGCTCGAAGATGCGGACTGTTGTCTGCTGGCCGGCGTTATTCCGGCTGGCCCATAATCACGGCGCAACAGTTCACCGCTGAAGTTGCCACGGGCGAACATCGACAAGAGAAAAAACACCATTGCGCGATACAAATCGCCGTTGAAAGCGTTTAGGTTGCATGCGCTTCGCCGAGTAACGGATACCCCAGAAGAGAGCCATGACCACGGCCCGCTATATCGTGACGCTGCTTAAAAGCCACATTGCCGGCGACGAGGATCGTTTCCTCTCTATCGCGATGCAGCTTGCTGCGCATGAGGCACGTCAAGGCCATGGCAAGCTTGCTCAGGAGCTCAAGGATCTGGTCGACGCAGCCAAGAGCAGGGACGCCCGGATTGCCAAGAGCAGTCGGCCGGTTCCCCTTTTTCAGCCGAAGGGCGAGCTCGCAGGGCTCCTGCATGCGCGCTATCCGGACCTGCGACTGACCGACATGATTTTGCCGGACAGTCTGCGCTCGCGCCTGCACCGCGTGCTGGGAGAGCAGCGCCAACAAGCAAGCTTGCGCGAGCACGGGCTTGTTCCCCGTCGCAAACTGCTTCTGGTCGGCCCGCCAGGATCAGGCAAGACGACGACCGCCTCGGCATTGGCCGGGGAGCTTCATCTGCCCCTTTTCACGATCGTCCTCGATGGTTTGATCACCAAGTTCATGGGAGAGACTGCCGGAAAGCTACGGCTTGTTTTTGATGCAATGCAGGCGACGCGGGGCGTCTACTTCTTTGACGAATTCGATGCCATCGGCGCGCGTCGAGGCGAACGCCAGGATGTTGGCGAGATTCGGCGCGTGCTGAATTCGTTTCTGCAGTTTCTCGAGCAAGACGACAGCCACAGCCTGATTATTGCGGCAACGAATCATCCCGAGCTGCTCGACAGAGCTTTGTTCCGCCGTTTCGACGATGTCATCGAATACGCCGTGCCCGATCGGCCGATTATCGAGGCGCTGCTTCGGGCTCGACTCGACCGCTTCGACACCAGAGGGCTTGCCTGGAACGAGGCGATCTCTCAGGCAGAGAGACTGTCGCAGGCCGAGATCACCCGCGCGGCCGACGACGCTGCAAAAACCATCATATTGCGGGGCGGGAAGCGGATCACCTCGGAAGCGCTCATCGACGCTCTAAAGGAACGCCGGCAGGCTTCGCTGTCTGAGTAGCGACAGCACAGATCATAATGGCAGACGATTTTCCGCGCGACCGCGCCCATATCCACCTTCGCAACAACGGCATTCGGGAAGCCTATCGGCGGCCCAACCAACTTATACATGCACCGCCGCGCCGGCGCGTGATCGGGCGTCGCATGCTGCGGCCTTGACGCAATCCATCGAACAAGCGGTCGAAAGTGCACGCCAGCAGATTGCGGCGCGTGACCTCCAGCTGTCGGTCGGCACGCCTGGCTTTTACCTCGAGATCGATCTGCCCATGTCCGGACGGGCGGCCCTCGACCAGCTGGCCGATCGTCGCCAGCACATGGAGCTGGTCGCCGTCCACGAGCCAACTCAACCCGGTGCTCCCATCACAGCGTCGGTGTTCCTGCCGCAAAGCGCGCAAACCTATTATTTGCGGAAAGTCGAGGCGTATCGAGACGTTGACACTGACCGCGGCAGACCGCGCAACGAGCCGCTCGTCTCCCGCATGGAGACAGTCAGGCTGGCGACTGCACGATCGTTGTTTACCGACCACGACGACCTCTTCCCCCAGGCCGCTGACGAGCAGGTGTGGTGGGAAGTCTGGCTGCGCGACGGTCGCCGCGAGAACTTCGAGCACATTGCCGAAGCCCTGAACATCACTTTGCGCACGCATGCGGTCAGGTTTCCGGAGCGGGTGGTCATGCTGGCACTCGCCAGCACGGCAATGCTCGACCGCATGATTGCGCACAGCGATGTCGTCGCCGAGCTGCGGCGCGCGAAGGATACGCCGTCCTTCTTCATGGGCCTTGGCGGCGCGGAGTACAATATGCAGGCCAATTCCACGCTACACGACGACCGAACTGGCTTTTCCGCGCTCGGCGGATTGGGCGCGCAGGCGCGCGGCGCATCCGGCAGGCTGCTGCCGGAGATCTGGATGCAGGACGGCGTAAAGCGGGTCGAACAG
>NZ_SRTG01000250.1:0-359 GCF_004792125.1 Mesorhizobium sp. M5C.F.Ca.ET.164.01.1.1
GAACAGCGGCACCGCCTTTTCAGGACCCCAATGATGCAAGGCCTGCAGAACCACTTCGGTGTCGGAGACGCTGCGGAAAATACAGCCTTCCGCCTCGAGCGTCTGGCGCAGCGAGCGGTAGTTGTAGACCTCGCCATTGTAGGCGAGCACGCCCTTGCCGCATGCGGTCAGCATCGGCTCGCGGGCGGCGGGAGAGGGATCGATGATGGCAAGCCGGCGGTGACCCAGGGCGAGCCGGCTGCTGCTCCAGCTGTCATGGTCGTCCGACCCGCGATGCGCCAGCGCCTGCATCATGCGGGCGATGTCCGACAGGTCGCCGGCGCCGATCGGGTCCCGCTTTCGCCAGACGCCGGCTATTC
>NZ_SRTG01000251.1:0-358 GCF_004792125.1 Mesorhizobium sp. M5C.F.Ca.ET.164.01.1.1
TTCCTTTTGTCTCGTCAGGCTCGTCGCAGACGACTCTGCTCGAAGGTAATCCACTGAGATCCGCAACCCAGCGGTCAAAATATGTACCTCGTCCCAATGCTCTTGTCCCGCTCAGACGACCAGGGTCAACCATTTCCGGGAAGGGATTTTGACCGTTTGAAGGAAGAACTAGCGGCTCGCTTCGATGGCGTGACCGCCTATCTCCAAGCGCCTGCGGAGGATCTTTGAGAGGTCATGACTCCAAAGGTGGACGTTTCCGACTGGCGGCGCCGAAGGAGCGAATTGGAGCGCCGCTTCCGGCAGGATAAAATTGTTGTCCGCTACTCGAAGATAACGCTCCTTTGAAGCTCATTGTGTT
>NZ_SRTG01000252.1:0-357 GCF_004792125.1 Mesorhizobium sp. M5C.F.Ca.ET.164.01.1.1
TGGCCATCGCGCGATTCCCATGACGAGGCAAACCGGCTGGCGCTGGAGCATATTGCCGCCGAAACAGGTCTCGCATTTCAGTCGGTGGAGATGCGGTCGGTCTTGCGTCTTATAGATGTCACCGAGTGGACGTCAGGCTGGCAGGACAATTTGCTCGAAGGGGCAAAGACCCTCAAGAATGCGTCCGAGGTTCTAGCGACCGCACTCGACGCCTTCCTGGTGAGCATCGGCCTGCGCGCCAAAGGCGACGCGTCAAAAGCGGAGCTCGAAGCGCTGCGAAAACTAGCAGCGGCACTCCAGGACAGTGCCGGCTATGACGTCAGCATTGTCTTTGATCGAGATTTCGCCCAGTTGCGG
>NZ_SRTG01000253.1:0-357 GCF_004792125.1 Mesorhizobium sp. M5C.F.Ca.ET.164.01.1.1
CCCATTCGTGGAAACGGTGCGCGCGCGGCATCAGGCATTTTCGCCCAAACCCTAGAGCGACTTCGGCAGACGCCGTCAGGTGACAAAGCCACGGCCGCCGCCAGCAGCCCGCCCGTGGCGAACGCTGAACCCAGGCTCGGCCACCCTTCGAACCGCCCGGACGAAAACGGCGGGCAGATTGATGCATGTCACAGCAGCCCCGCCTTCTTTTGTCTGGTTGAACCATGATAGTCGTTTGGCATCACTGAATCGGAATGCGAGACACGATGAGCCTTCAAACGCCGGCCGAACCTGTTCAGGACACGCCGAAGCAAGGACGCATCGTCGCCATCGACATCGTGCGGGGCTTGGCCCTGC
>NZ_SRTG01000254.1:0-356 GCF_004792125.1 Mesorhizobium sp. M5C.F.Ca.ET.164.01.1.1
CGGTGACTCCGGCGGTTGCGTTGCTGTAGTCGACGGTGTCGTTGAGCCCGGTGCCGCCATGGAGCGTATCGGCTCCCGAGCTTGCGGCAAGGACTTCTCCGGTCGTGTCGAGACCCGTCAATTGATAGCCGCTGCCGGAATGCGTTCCGGCCAGAGCCACTGACAGATTGTCGGTGCTGGTGACGCTGTCCCCGTCGTGATCGGTGATACCGAGCGCGAAGTTGAGCGTTGTATCGCTGACGATGGTCTGCGAGTTGTAGGTCAGCGACAACAGCACGACCTTCGGGTCGTCGCCGCCGGCGCTGGCAATGTTCTTGACGTCTACTTCGCTGAAGTTGAAGAACGCACCGCTGTTT
>NZ_SRTG01000255.1:0-356 GCF_004792125.1 Mesorhizobium sp. M5C.F.Ca.ET.164.01.1.1
CGCGGTTCTGGATGGCCTGGCCGATCTCCGGATTGGATTCGACCGCGACTGCAATGGCTTCCTTGAGTGTGAGCGCGCTGGCAGTCCCACAAGCCAGCATCGAAACTGTGATGGCAAGCGCAATACGCCAGCCAACGGTGACCTTACCCGTCCTGTTCATTTTAACCCCGTGACTTTTATCCCAGCGCCCTTGTTTTTTTGTAAGGCGCTTTTTGCCCAAGCCTGCCACCGGAGCTTGGGACGAGTATCTACCAGATTTTTCGAGGATGTGAGCACTTAATGAAATAGGGGCCGCCGAAAGCGGGGATTCCCGTCATTACACACGGCGGTTGTAGCAAAAATGGCACAGAAAGTAG
>NZ_SRTG01000256.1:0-356 GCF_004792125.1 Mesorhizobium sp. M5C.F.Ca.ET.164.01.1.1
GGCTGCTCGTCGTGGCCGGTGGCAAGCACGGCCAGATGGCCAACGACGCTGGTGCCGTTGGCGAGCACCACCTCGACACCGGCCGGCGTCGGCGAGATCGACAGGCTCTCCTCGGCAATCAGGCGCAACCGGCCGGTCTCACGCTCACGTTCGACGAGATCGTCGAGCAGCTCCTTCATGTAGCGCGCATACAGGCTGCGCGGCGCATAGAATGGCCCCTGGTCGGGTTTGGCGAAGCCGCGCTCCAGCACCCAGCGTGCGAAATGGGTGGGGTCGTCGGCATAGGCGCTCATCCCGGAGGCTTTGACGTTGAGCACATGCGCCGACAGCAGAGTGGAATAGGCCATGCCCTGCCC
>NZ_SRTG01000257.1:0-356 GCF_004792125.1 Mesorhizobium sp. M5C.F.Ca.ET.164.01.1.1
GCCGTCGAAGCCGTTCAATTCCTTGAAGGTCAGCGGCCTTCGGAAGAGGTCGCGGCGTTCGACGGTCACCCGCTTCAGGCCGCTGGCGAAGCGGAAGGCGCGGTCGAGCGCGGCGAGCGCCGGACCGTCGCCCTCGACGGCATGAACCTCGGATTTCGCCGCCAGCCGAAGCGCGAAGCTGCCGCAGCCGGCAAACAGATCCGCGACCTTCTTCGCACGCGCCAGATGCTGGCCGACAAGGCTCGCCATCGTCTGTTCCGCGGCCTCCGTCGCCTGCAGGAAGGCGCCCGGCGGCACCGCGACGGCGACCGACCCGAACTGCACCACCGGCTTCTTCGGCTCGACGATCACCTCGC
>NZ_SRTG01000258.1:0-355 GCF_004792125.1 Mesorhizobium sp. M5C.F.Ca.ET.164.01.1.1
CGTCGCCACTGACGTCGTCCGCTTCTTCGAGGATACCGTCAATGGCAGGACAGTTGACCTCCTTGGCCCTGACGCCATGCAGTTCGAACACTTCTTCGACGCGCTCAATATGGCCCTTCGTCTCCTGCAGATGTTTCTCGAAGCCAGCCTTCAACTGTGCGTCCGTTGCCTTTTCGATCATCTTCGGCAGCGCCTTCTCGATCTGCTTTTCGGCGTAGTAGATGTCGCGCAGCGTATGCACGAAGAGATCGTCCAGCGTTTTAATGTCCTTCGAAAAGAAGCCCATGGTCTTGGCCTTTCCACTGTTTCTGTTGTTGCGAGAATCCGATGGGCCACGGCAGGGCGAGCCACTAGG
>NZ_SRTG01000259.1:0-355 GCF_004792125.1 Mesorhizobium sp. M5C.F.Ca.ET.164.01.1.1
CGCCGGACACCTCGGGACATTCGCCCGCGACACCTCCCAGCGATCCAGACAAGGAGGCGTCCGACGACGAGTATTACGGTCAGATGGACACGCCATACATCTCGCGTGAGATGCTTGCAGGCCTACAGGAATTGCTCCAGCAGCCCGACATGCGTTACGGCATCATGATCGGCCATCACAATCTGCTGCCACAAAAGACTCCGCGCATTACGCCATACGCGGAGATGCTCAACAGCGGATTTGTCAGAACTCAGCTGCTGCAGGGCAACAAGCCTATCGTCTACCTGCATGGACACATACATGCCGATCCGGTCGAGATCGTCAACGATCCAAGGTTTCCGGACGGCAAATTGAT
>NZ_SRTG01000025.1:0-11571 GCF_004792125.1 Mesorhizobium sp. M5C.F.Ca.ET.164.01.1.1
CGAGCGCAAGAGCGCCTCGATCGCTCAACCACGCCAATTAATCGGCCGGAGCAGATGATGCCCACCTGCGAAGTTTATGTCGTCGGCTCGTACGGAGTTGCGTTTTGGATTGTGGGCGACGTGCCAGGTTTGCCTTCGGAAATGGCGGCAAGGGCTCTAACCAGGCTATTGGAGCTGCGCGTCTCGGCGCCAGATGCAAACTGCTGGCGGGCGTGGGCGCCGACAGATTCGGTGACGAGGCAGTGCAACTCTGGCGCGCCGAAGGCGTCGACTGCTCGGCAGTGAGGCAGATGGTCGGGACACCGACGATGGCCGGGATCATCATTCTCGACGCTGCAGGCGAGAACCGCATCATCACCGATCCCGGCGCCAACGCGCGGCTCACGGGGACCGATGTCGAAACCTTCGCGGCCACCTGGACGAGCCCGGGCATCTTGCTCACACAGCTCGAGATACCAGTCGAGACCGCGGCACGCGCGCTTGCCATCGGCAAGGCGCGGGGGCTGACGACCATCCTTAATCCCGCACCTGGCCGCGCACTGCCGAAGGAGATCCTTGCGGACGTTGACATCCATGATCCCGGTCCCGAGCCAGGTGCGGACTGGTTGGCGGTCAGCCGAACCGATAAGCGTCGCGGCATACAAGGCATCGCTCTGCAGGTTTAGGAGACGATGGACCGGGATCCGCATGCCGTCTCCATCTAGGGCAAGACGTACTGGGGTATGCGCTGTCGATCAGGATGGCTATCCACGATGCGATTGTTCGGAACCGCCGCAATACCGAGACATCCGAGTGATTGTCGAAGAACCAGGCCGCCCGCGTGTGGAAGCGCATGATCACTAGCTGCGCTCATATGGGGCGGCAAGGCGGCATGGGATGCGAGAAAGTAGAGCAATGGTCGCACAAAGGATTGAACAAAGGCGCCAAGAATTCCAGCTGCCGATGTGAAACG
Organism: Mesorhizobium sp. M5C.F.Ca.ET.164.01.1.1; assembly: GCF_004792125.1. Classification (NCBI taxonomy): domain Bacteria; kingdom Pseudomonadati; phylum Pseudomonadota; class Alphaproteobacteria; order Hyphomicrobiales; family Phyllobacteriaceae; genus Mesorhizobium; species Mesorhizobium sp. M5C.F.Ca.ET.164.01.1.1. The sequence goes on from NZ_SRTG01000025.1 coordinate 953, forward strand.
AGCGCGGACCATGCGCGGCTTCGTATGACCGGAAACCCGTCAGCGCTTCGATTCTATCTTCGCCGCCCTGCGGACCCGCTTCGTTCCACCTCACTCAAGACAAAGTGCATTTGCAATCCATCTTTTAGCCGTCTGAACGTTGGCGGAGTGAAGGCAGTGACGACGCACTGCAGGGCAGCAGCGCACATCGCTTCAGCGCGTTCATCTGCTACAACGTGCGCCTGAAGTCCTAGTTGCATGACGCACAACGGCGCCAGCGGTGTGTCTCTCGCCATTTACCTCATACCGCGTGATATAGCACTTTCGCTTACCGCCCCATGCATAAACGTAAAACTTCTTCATCAAAACATCACGTGCCGTCACGATGAAAAAACTGCAGTTGCCACCAACATAATCAACTACTTGGCAGCATTTGTGGCACTGCCGTACCCATATTGACGAAACATATAGCAATGATAACCTGTCAAAGTCATTCCAGCAGACGCAGATGAGTCAACCAATGGTCAGATGTATTTTGACGCTAGCCGCATTTCGTTTTTACAAAAACGGGGGCGGCAACGATGAGGTCGGATCGTCTGGCGGTAGGACAGCGGAGTTTTGCTCCGCAGACCTGTTCGAACCCAAGTCCCTAAACCAGTTCAGGACTCCCGATTATGATTGCCGGCTCCTTGGACGCTCCGTATCGAAGGCGGTTGCCGCTTACCTCCACACTTTGCCGATGCGGAGGGGCAAGGCCCAAGAGAGGACGACAAGCGAGAAGATCTCATCCAGAACGATTGCGGGTGTGCGAAGGAGAAGCTGTATGCAGTACGTACTAGAGCGCTTGGCCGCAAAGATGAGGCAAGTCGATAGCGCCCCACAGGCCGCCGATAAGTTTCACATAGAGAGGTTCAATCCTGATCTGTATGGCAAGGTCTTGCCGTGTCTTTCCGGGGATGATCGCAATTGCTGTATCGGTCACTCTGATGCAACGGGTCCAGACGGAGGCTGTCTAACAGGAGAGGCTACCCAGCGGCAAAGCCGGGAGGATTGCCTGTTTTCGAGCAACAAGGGCGACGCACACCACATGGCGCGAATAAACGCCCATGATATCGCAAACATACTCACGCACTTCGGGAACTCCATAAAGGTACTCTCACTTGACTGTTTTGATACGTTGCTATGGCGCAAGACAGCCACGCCTGAAGATGTTTTTGCCGTGCTGGCCGATAACCCTGTCGCGCGAAGCTTAGAAATAACTCCTCACCAACGCATTATCGCTGCTGCGCATGCCTATCGAGCGAAGCTTTTGGAGAATGGATCCAGCGAAATCGATATAGGTGATATTTATCGGGTTTTTAGGTCGCTTTCTCGTGAGGAACGGGAGTTACTGGCCGAGGCGGAAATCCGAACCGAAATGAATATTTGCTTTGCGTTCCCGCCGTACATAGAACTGATCAGACTGGCGCACTCCCGCGGTATCAAAATTATCGTCGTGAGCGACACGTATTTGCGCGAAGGCGAGTTAAGGCGCCTCTTGGCTCGGCATTTGCCTGAAGATGTTATGCAGGCAATTACGAAGATTTACTGCTCAGTCGATTATGGCACTTCTAAGAGCCATGCTCTCTTTACTAGTGTTATTAAAGAGTGTCGCGTGCCTGCATCGCAACTACTGCACATTGGCGACAATAACATAGCCGACGTGCAAGCGCCGCGGAAATTGGGCGTCCGTACGCTACATTTCCTGCCGTTTGATCGTGAGGTCACAGACTTCTTGCGCCTACAGCACGCGGCATCTTCGCTGATTATATTCGAGGAAGCAGCACCGAAATCCGTTATGCTGCCCTGCTATAGCCCGTTTCGGGCAATCTTTTCTGTAGCAAACCTGCAGCCGTACGCGCCTGAGACCGTGATCGGCTACATGTCGTTTGGCCCGGTGCTGTACGCCTATGCCCGTTTTCTCATGGACGAGGTGGAGTCGCTGGAGCAGCAGGGCAAGCGTGTAAGAGTCTTCTTTCTGTTGCGTGACGCTTATCTTCTTTCAGCTGCCTGTGAAGCCTATGCGCGCAAGCCCATCGGCAAACTGGTACGAATCCGCAAATTTCTTGCTATTGCCTCCTCTTTCAAAACCCGCGCCGATGTCGATTATTATCTCAGCCGGATCCACCCCGAATCTAATAACCATGCCACTGCAAAACAGCTTTTGCTACCGCCCGAAGTGACTGAATTGTTAATACGGATCGCCCATCAATCTGCCGATCCGCAAACGGCGTTCCATCAGTTGCTGCGCGACGACGATGTGTTGCAGTTAATATTCAAAAAGTCATGTGCTTTGCGTGCCCGCTTGAAGCTCTACCTTTCAAAGGAGTTGGAATTGCGGGAAGGCGACACCGTTATTTTGGCCGACATAGGTTATTGCGGCAATACGCAAGATTATTTGGCCAGAACCTTTAACGAAGATTTAAATGTTAACATACTTGGTCTATATTTGTCTGCTCCGGACAAAGTTCTCCGTTCAGCGAACAGCAAAGCACTTATTACCACAACCTCCTGGAATTACGATTTGCTGGAACAGTGCTGCGCCTCCAAAGAAGGAGAGCTTGTGGACTATAACTTGAATGGCGATCCAGTTATTGAGAATAGCAAGATAAGTGAAAATCAGTACGATAAGGTAGCGAAGGTTCAGGACGAATGCCTGAGATTCATCAATGATGCTAGAGCGTTTTTTACCTCGTCGGGTGTGACCCATGATTATTCTATCTTGCAGCAAGCCGCCCATGCGGCGCTATTTCGTCATGTCTACATGCCTGTTGAGGCGGAGTTGGATTATTTCAAGGACTTCCAGGAAGAGAGACTTATGGGGCCAGATCGCAAGAAGACGATCTTTAACCTAGAAAGTGCTTGGAAAAATGTGAGGTGCCTGCCTTCACCTTACCGCCTGGGTGCATACGAAACGCGCAGCTTGGGGCTTGACTTCACGTTCAGCTGGCTTGTACAAAAAAGATTTATGCTTGATCTATTCCCAGAAGACATGAATGTGCTTTTCTCACCTCTGAAAATCTCGATAGGGAGCATACACGAGTCCCAGGCATTTTTACTTAGGGCACACCACCTGCATGGCGGATATTTCTCCATTATGCTGCCATGTGTGACTAAAGCGAGTGTAAAAATGCTTCTGGGAGAGCATTACGAATGGCTGCAGATCGTGAGCATACAACTTGTGGATGGCGCAGGAAGCGTGCGCAGGAATCTGTCGAGCTCTCTCGAACTGGAAGAAATTAACCGGGAAGGAGAGATTTTCCGGTGCCTGTCGCAGGCAAGTGTCGCGACAATACATTCTTGTGATTTGCAAAAGTCCAAAGCGCCTCAATACTATTGTATGATCTTTCGCCCGCTGGTTTCGAGATCATCTGATCTGAGATCAGGGGCCTCGCTTAGTAAGGAAAATTAGAGCCGGCTGCGCAGCGATGATTCATTGGCCCCGAAGTGATTCGGAGGATGGCGGGGTGCGCGGTCGGCGACGATGGAAATGGGGAACTGTTCAGATATTGTGAGGAGGTGGACAGCGACCGGCGCGGTGGCGAAGTGAGGTCGCCAAAACATCTCACGTTAGAGGCTAAACGTGCCAGTCGCTGGCCAACCGGAAACACCGAAGTAGCGCGGCGTCAAACGCGGTTGTCTCAGAATGGTCTCGTCCTCCGAGTCCTTGTCCACCGCAAGCGGGATGGGGCCGCTGTTTCGGACAGCGACGGCATATAAACTGGACGGACTTGGACACAGCAAACCAACGGACCCATACAAAGGGGGAGCCAGCCTTGACACTCCTCATATCAACCTCGTCGACGGTAAAGCCGGTGTTCGGTACCCATCCGGTGAAGCTTCTGATTACCCACATCGTGGGCGGGCCTATAGCCCCGTATGAATCTGCCGTGATTCTGTCCGTGACGCCGAATAACGGAGGCGTCACGGATGCGAGACAAGACCAGCAGCAGCGAGAGCTGCTTGGCAGGAGGAAGAGCTTTCTGCGGCGGCCCTTCCCGACAAGCGTCTGGCCCGTCGGCTGCAACGGTTGCTGGATCAGATGTCAGCTGCGCCGGGCAAGCCAATCCCGGCGGCGTGCGGCGACTGGGCGGCGGCGAAGGCGGCCTACCGCTTCTTTGACAATCCGCGTGACCGAACATAGCGTTCTCGCTGGCCATTTCGCCGCGACTGCGGCGAGCGAAGGTCCGATCCTCATCCTGCAGGACACGACCGAATTTATCTACAGCCGCGCGCAGCCGGGCAAAATCGGTTTCACCAAAACCATCCACGCCGGGCGCTACAAGGCCGGGCAGCCCAACGTGCTGACCTTGTGCGGGGTGCAGATGCATTCGAGCTTGGCCGTCACCCTCACCGGCACACCCTCGGTCTGACGGCGGCGAAGTTCTGGACCCGAAAGAAATTCAAGGGAACGCTCGCGCTCAAGCGGCACATCAATCCCACGCGCGTGCCGATCGAGACGAAGGAGAGCTACGCTGGCTGGAGAACCTGCGCCAGTCCATCGCGCTCGTTGGCGCGCCCGAGCGCTGCGTGCATGTGGGTGACCGGGAGAGCGACATCTACGAGCTCTATTGCACCGCGCAGGACCTTGGTACCAGCTTCCTCGTGCGGGTGCAGACGAACAGGCTGGCAGAGCGGCCTGCCGATGCTGCCTCACACGATCCTGCTCATCGCGTCTTTGCCCAACTTGCGGCGGCGCCTTGGGCGGGACGTCATCGCATTACGGTCGATCAGGACGAGACGACCTGGCTGCAGGTGAAGTTCGCCGCCATCAACACCTTGCCGCCCGTGGGCAAACAGAAGCGCTACAGTCCGCAGGTTCTGACTTACATCCACGCCCTTGAAGAGAATCCGCCGCCCGGTCGCGAGCCGATCGACTGGAAGCTGGTGACCAACTTACCGGTCGAAGATCTCTCTGCGCATTTCGCTGATTGTGAGCAGCCATTTCACTCGATTGCGAGCGCTCATTTCATTTGATCGTGAGCAGGTATTTCACGCGATCATGAGCGGCCGCTTCGACCGACTTGTTCATTGATTCAGGTGTTTGCGGCTGCGTCAAGAGCGTGGGCGCGAGCGCTGTGTTTTCGCATGCTTTCTCCGGTAAGTTGAAGGCGGTGAGCCTTGTGAACGAGGCGATCCAGAATCGCGTCGCCGAGGGTGGGATCACCAAACATCCAATGCTGCCACCATTCTCGACGGGGTGGTGTCTCATTTGACAGTCATCGACCCGCGTCACGGGCTCTCGGGTCAGCGTCTGGAACTCGTGTCGTCCCATTCTGCGCGCGGTCCGGCTTTCGTCGTTGTTCGACTGCCTGACGGCCGCCGCCGTTCAATTCGGCGCTCGGTGACCGACCTTGCAGAGGCGTCGCCGGAAGAACAAGGCGCGTCGAAATCGTTGGCTCGCATCAATGGCCGAACGCTGCTCACATTGCTGCACCATTTGAACAGCACGTTGACCTCCCGTGTCGAGGAGGTGATTCGCGATGAACATTCAGTCGAATCCGTGCCGCGTTGCGTCCCAGACAGTCATCAGAGTTCCAGTCCCATCCGTAGCGAAACTACCACGCCTGTGGTTCGACCTGCCGGCGGAAACGCAGAAGCAGATCACGCAAAGCGTCGCGCGGCTTCTTTTGCGGATGCGATCAACGGGCGTGCCGATAGCGGCGGATCGGCATGTTGAGAGCGCCGAATAGACCGGTCGAATGTGTGACGGCCGCGCATCGCGGTAAGCTCGCTTACATCTATGTCCGCCAGTCTTCCGTGAACCAGGTGCGGCATCATCAGGAAAGCACGGAACTGCAATACCGCCTCGTCGACCGTGCCGTCGCCCTCGGCTGGCCGCATGAACGCGTGCACGTCATCGACGAAGATCTTGGCAAATCCGGAGCCGGGACCGTCGAGCGATTGGGGTTCAAGAAGCTGATCGCGGAGATCGGATTGGGCAATGCCGGCCTAGTCCTCAGCCTTGACGCTTCCCGGCTTGCCCGCAACAACCGCGATTGGCATCAGCTCCTCGATTTGTGCGCGCTCTTCGGCGTTATCATTGCCGACGGCGAACGTCTCTATGATCCCTGCGCCTACCATGACCGCTTGCTGCTCGGCTTGTCCGGCATCATGAGCGAGGCGGAGCTTCACCAGATCAGGCAGCGGCTCCATCAGGGCGAACGTCAGAAGGCGGCACGCGGCGAGCTGCGCCGTCGCGCCGGACTGAGTTCTGCGGTGCGTCGGTCGGTTCCGGTGCGCACCTTCGGCGACTGGAACGATCCGCCGCCCGGATATGTCGAGGTCGACTTCGTTGCCCATTCCGGTACCTCTTCGCCCGGCAGCTTTGTGCAAACGATGGTCTTGACCGATATCGCCACAAGCTGGACCGAGTGCGTTGCCGGTGCGGACGCGAGAAAGTGGTCTTCATCGCTGCCATCAAGCGGGCTAGGTCGTTGTTCCCCTTTCCGCTTCAAGGCGTGGACTTTGACAATGACAGCGCCTTCATGAATGAACTCGTGGTCTCCTGGTGCAGAAGTCAAGGATTGGAAGTGACGCGTTCCCGTGCTTATCGGAAGAATGATCAGGCATGGGTCGAGCAGAAGAAGGGTGCCATCGTTCGTCGCCTGGTCGGCTATGGCAGGTTCGTGGGTGCGGAAGCCACGGCGGCGCTTGTTCGTCTCTATGACGCAGTGCGGCTGCACGGCAATCTCTTCCAGCCCTCGTTCAAGCTGCGAGAGAAGACCCGTATCGGCGTGATCAAGCGCTATCATCCACCAGCGCCGCCGGTCGAGCGTGTATTGGCCCGTCCCGAGGTGGCGGAGGTCGACAAGGAGCTGTTGCGTGCGATGGTCGCAACGGCGGACCCGGTGATGCTGTTCACCGGCATCCGTGCGGCGCAGGAAGATTTGGGAAGACGCGTCGATCGTCGTGGAGGGCAAGCAACGCCACAGGAACCGGTCGTCATCGATCTGCAGCGCTTCACTGCAACTCTGAAGACGGCTTGGCAGGGCGGTGAGGTGCGACCCACCCATAAAAGGCCGTATCGGCGGACAAAGCCTTATCCCAAGAGACCGAGCATGCTTGAGCCCTATGAAGCTCAGATTCTGGCATGGTTGGAGGCCGAGCCGACACTCTCGGCAGCCCTCGTGCTGCAGAGGCTGATGAACATCGATCAAGCACGGTTCACGACCAAAAGCCTGCGGACGGTGCAAATAGCCGTGAAAGCCTGGCGTGAGGAGACAGCCGTTGAAATCATCAATGGCGACTGGATGGCGATCTCCCCGATTCTTCAACCCGCCATCGTTAGGTAACATTCTTCGGTGAGGCAACAGGAGGGGTCAAATCCTCACTTCGCTTGACAACGGGCGGCGCGGAGATCTGGCAGAGCTCCTTGCGCCACCGGAAAAAGCTGGCTCACATGAGTGCCGGCCGATCGCGCAAGCTCCGAAACACCTGGCCCCCAGCTCAAACGTTGCCCCGACAGCCGCTCCTTCTCCTCCCGGGACCAGCGCCGACGCCGCTCCACCGAGGTGATCACTTCAATCTGATGCGCTGTATTTCGCCGAGGACTGGCCATGCGTCCCGCCGGAGAAGCTGCAGCCGGCGGGGCTTTTGCAGGCGTTCTACTCCATTCTTTTTAGCGGTGGAATACGACAGTCTGTTCTGCTGGCTCGCGTCGGCATTGAGAAAGCTTAACGGACCCGGCGGCCAGGCTTGCACTTTGAAGGAGGTTGGCATGCCGGGAGCCAAACGCGCCAGGTGACCGAGTCGAACGATAACGGTAGCAGGCTCACAGATTTGGAGGATGGTTCGAGACCGCGGGACGAATCCGTCCTGCGCTCAGTAAAGATTTATCGGACCAGCCACGGGGCCCGTCAAAACGCGGTCGAAGGCAGGGAGATCCGCCCTCAAGACGGCACTTGAGACCTTGAGTTCTTTGACCTGTCATTACGCACCTTTGGCAGCGCATGAGGGATGACATCGAGTGCGCATCCTCGCGCTCAAGACCCGCCGCTAATAGCAGGTTTCGCTGTTTGCACGTCACTTCGGCAAGTCGCCGGACTATCTGGTGGCGCCGATGTCGCGAATCCGACAACATGTCGCGGCCATTTCAACGGTTGCGCGTGCTCGCTCTGGCTAAGTAACGAGCACCGCATGCCACACGTGGCACACCGATTGCTGGGATGAAACCAAGAGCCGCCGCGGCAAACTGTCGTAACGGCCCGTCCCAAGATCGCAGGTTACATTGGAGTGCTAGCTATGTTGTCTCAGTTTGAAAACCAGTCCATAAACCAGGAGGTGGCTAGGCTCAATCTGCCGAACTCTCGGATCAAGCACTTCGCTCCGGCTAGCTACGCACAAGCTGGAGAAGACGTCATTGTCGAAGGAATATTGGCTGCAAAACTCTGGAAGACCCAAAGGTCTTGGGCCGATGTCTTCTATGTCGAGATTGGCGCTAATCACCCCATCTCCACCTCAAGCACCTATCTTATGTACCAAAGAGGCGCACGAGGTGTTCTGGTTGAGCCCAATCCTGAGCTGGAAGCGCTGATCCGCACTGCGCGCCCTGAGGACGTTCTCGTGCAATCCGTTGTCTTGCCCGCTCCGCACGCGTCCGCCACGCTCTTCATCGGAAACGCCCATGAGCTTTCCTCTGTGGATAAGGCACATGTTGAAAGCTTCGGCGACTTCAACGGTATAGGAGGTATCAGAGGAGATATCGAGGTGAGCGCGATCGGTATCAATGAATTGTTGTCTCCCTATGCCAATAAGATCGACTTTTTGTCGATTGATTGCGAAGGACTGGATTACGATCTCGTGAAGGCTATCGACTACGAGCGCATCAGACCTGCTGTCATCCAATGCGAGCCAAATGAGCATTATCTAAAGGGCATCAGCGCCAAAATCATTAATCTGATGGAATGCAGATCATACCGGCTTGCTGCAATGACTGATATCAACGTCATCTTCGAGCGATTGACCTGATACAGCGGCCTGCGTATTCGAATGATTTCGGACAGTGATTCCGAGACGAAACTGGACACCTATTCCGATATAATACCGGACGCGGACCGTGCGGCTGTGGAAGCGAGGTGCGGACCCGCTCACTGCACCGGCAATGTTTGAGACTGGTTCCGAGTCCAACGGCGTAAATGGATATGTGGACCGCATAGCCGACAGCGAGGCGCCTCGAGAGGCCGGGCTTTTTTCGAGGTGATCGGCCGAATTGGCGACAGGAGCGTGCAGAATATTGAGGTCGAGCTTCCTCCGGAGGGCCACTGGCTGGTGGCAAGGCCGCGCAAAGCGGGAGGGGTTGACGGGACGACCCATGCCGCCGACGCGCTGATCGGCATCTCTCTCACCTCCTTCATTGGTCAATGATCGTGGAATCGGGACCCCGTATTTTCGCGTAAAGGGACCCCGGTCGGGGCTTTGAGAGGCACGATGTGGAGGCCGGATCAGGCGGAGCTGGTCGGGGTTGCGCAGCCTGATCGGGCGCGGCTGATTGGCTCGGCTTTAGCTTTGCGAGCGGCTTTTGAAGCGCCAGGACTCGTTCCCGGTTCGATGATCTCGCAACGGAGCGGGTTAGTTTCCGCAACCATCCGGGGCTCAGGGCAGCGATCCGCGAAGTCCTGCCCGAGGCAGTCTGGCAGCGCTGTTACGTGGGGCTGTTGAAGAAGTCTCGTCCTGCTGATTCAATTGAGAAATCGTTGATTCTCTGGAGGGGTTCGCGATGCTTGGACGGAAGGAGCGCGATCAGCTTGAGCTATTCATGACTGGCTCGCTGCGACAGCTTCTCCCTGATGATCATATTCTCGCGCGGGTCGATCGTGTGCTGGATCTGTCCCTGGCTGCGCGACGAGGTGGCGAACCTCTACTGCACCGACAATGGCCGCGCCCCGGCATCGATCCCGAGGTGGCTGTACGCCTGATGCTCGCGGGTTTCCTGCTTGGAATTGTGCATGATCGCCGGCTGATGCGGGAGGCGCAGGTCAACATCGCGATCCGGTGGTTTGTCGGCTACGGCCTCCATGAGGCATTGCCCGATCATTCTTCGTTGACGAGAATCCGCCAGCGCTGGGGTGAAGAACGGTTCCAGCGGATCTTTGAGCGCACTGTACAAGCCTGTATCGACGCCAAAATCGCCAAGGGCGAAGTCATTCATGTCGATGCTTCGCTAATCCGCGCCGACGTCAGCTGGATAGCTTGGCGGTGCGCCACCTTGAGGCGGTGAGCGCGGCGAATGCAGATGAGGAGGCAGCGATCAGAAAAAGCCGCAAGACAGGAAAATTCAAAAAAGTCTGCATCACGGATCCCGATGCGAGCATGGCGACAAACGCCCGCAACCGCCGTCTGGAGCCCGCCTACAAACAGCATACCATCGTCGATGATCTGCGCGGGGTAGTTCTCGATGTTGCCGTGGCCACCGGGGAGATCAACGAGGGACAGATGATCGTCGAACGGATCGAAGCCGCCATGGTGTCGACCAGGTTATCTGTTAGCACCGTCACTGCCGATGCCGGCTATGCCTACGCGAAAGTGTTCGGGGCGCTCGAGCGTCGCGGCATTGATGCGTTGATTCCGGCCAAGGCAGAGCCGATCCGTAGCCCGGTCCC
>NZ_SRTG01000260.1:0-355 GCF_004792125.1 Mesorhizobium sp. M5C.F.Ca.ET.164.01.1.1
TATCATGGGGCACTATGGGCGTCAACGGGAACAGACATCACAAACAAGCGCGCCGCAACCAGAAAGCGCAGGCTGGAGGCACGTCTCGTCTTTATCCTCTATTAAGCCTAACGAAGCGTTTAGAGCCTTCTGGCCCAAAAAGACGCGGCTTGCCGCGAACAGCCAGCGCGCTTAGCGTCGCCGGCAATTGCTATTCAGCCGAAGGGATGAAGCCTGATGTCCAAAACAGCGAAGTCCCGCGCCGCGGCGCTTGCCCATTTGCGCAGCGCCGATTTCGCCAAGGGCGATCCGATCCCTCTGCCGCTGACCATGGCATCGATCTTCCACACGCCGGGCGCAGAGGCCGGCTTCGATC
>NZ_SRTG01000261.1:0-354 GCF_004792125.1 Mesorhizobium sp. M5C.F.Ca.ET.164.01.1.1
CGGCACGCCATGCGGCACGAACAGCTTGAGGAAGCCAAGGCCATGCTTGGCGAAGCCGTAGACGATGACGGTGCCGATCACCAGCGCGGCAAGCGTGAAGGTGACGATGATGTGGCTGGTGACGGTGAAGAAGTACGGAAACAGGCCGATCAGATTGGCGACCAGCACGAACATGAACAGCGAAAACACCAGCGGGAAGAACTGCATGCCCTGCTTGCCGGCGGCGTCGCGCAGCATGTTGCCGACGAACTCGTAGGCCATTTCGGAGACCGACGGCAGGCGGCCCGGGATGAGGGCGCGGCCGGCGGTGCTCATGCAAAGAAAGGCAGAAGCGACGATGACCGGCACGACCAT
>NZ_SRTG01000262.1:0-353 GCF_004792125.1 Mesorhizobium sp. M5C.F.Ca.ET.164.01.1.1
CAGCGATGCCCGATTTTTGCCTACTAGCGGCCGATGCCTCGGCATTGTCGGGGTTCGCCGCAGTGAATCGAACATTGACGGCGGCGCCCTGGCCCTGAAACCGGGGCCGCTTTTTAGGATATGACCGATGACATCGCATGGCTAGGCTCTTTGGGGCATACGTCCGCAGGAAGAAGTGATGCAAACCAAATGTGACTACATCGTCATTGGCGGCGGTTCGACTGGCTGCGTGATTGCCTCGCGGCCCCTCCTCCAACAGGAAGACCGAGGCATCGGGATTTTCCGAAAGCCGCGAGGCAATCACGCAGCCAGTCGAGCCGCCGCCAATGACGATGTAGTCACATTTGGTTTGA
>NZ_SRTG01000263.1:0-352 GCF_004792125.1 Mesorhizobium sp. M5C.F.Ca.ET.164.01.1.1
CGAGCATGTTGAGGCCAACATTCTCGAGCTTGATGCCGAGGTCTTCGGAAATGACCTGGCCACCGGTGAGGATGGCGATGTCTTCCAGCATGGCCTTGCGGCGATCACCGAAGCCCGGCGCCTTGACTGCGGCGATCTTCAGGCCGCCACGCAGCTTGTTGACGACCAGCGTGGCCAGGGCCTCGCCTTCGACGTCTTCCGAAATGATGACCAGCGGCTTCGAGGTCTGCACGACAGCCTCGAGGATCGGCAGCATGGCCTGCAGGTTGGAGAGCTTCTTCTCGTGGAGAAGGATGTAGGCGTCTTCCAGATCCGCAACCATCTTGTCGGCGTTGGTGACGAAGTAGGGCGA
>NZ_SRTG01000264.1:0-352 GCF_004792125.1 Mesorhizobium sp. M5C.F.Ca.ET.164.01.1.1
CACGGAACGCCGTATGGCCCGCGTCGGTAAGGATCAAGGACTCGAAGCTGTTGGCATGTTTGGGATGGGCGGTGGTTTCCAGAAAGCCTCGAGCCTTGAGGCGTTCTGCCGTCTCGTCCCCGCAGCCCTTAATCTTACTCGAGTGAACCGCGATGTTCGGGCCATAAGAGCTTAGCTGCTTTAGGGCATTTCGCTCCCGTTTCCCGAGCGGAGTGCCTGGGATCGAGGCTTTCCATTTTTCCTCGGCGGCCTTCTGCAGCTCCATCATTTCCCTTTGGCCCATGGTAAGCGGATCGAATCCCAGCCGATCGTAGTAGTCTTGGAGCGGATCTCTTTTGCGCCCCGACCCCGG
>NZ_SRTG01000265.1:0-352 GCF_004792125.1 Mesorhizobium sp. M5C.F.Ca.ET.164.01.1.1
TCAGTTCGTGCGCAAGCTGAGCGGATCGACCAAACCCTCAAAGCGCAATGAGCACGCCTTCCATCACGCCGTCGAGGCGATCGCCGCCATCGCGCGTGAATTGATCGACACGCTCGAGACCAACCAGGAGCCACGCAATCGCGAGGAAGAGGCGGCCAAGGCGAAGGCCAGGTCCGCCCTCCGTTTCGCCTGAGGTCGAGATGAGCTTCTTTCCGGGAAACGATCCTGAGCCTGGCGATGCGTTCGCCTGCGACCAGATCGAGCTGATGGTCGTACCCAACGCCAAGGGCATTGGTGGCTTGGAGGTTCGCCGCGCGCTGCCCACCGCGAAGCGTCGTCTGGTCGGCCCGTT
>NZ_SRTG01000266.1:0-352 GCF_004792125.1 Mesorhizobium sp. M5C.F.Ca.ET.164.01.1.1
CTCGGCGCTGCAGGGACAGATCGCGCTGCCGGTGACCGGCAAGATCAAGCGGCGCTTCGGCGCCGATGACGGTAACGGCGCGGTGATGCAAGCGGACATGGTTGCGACACAATCGGGAGCCATCGTCACCGCGCCGGCGGATGGAAATGTGCTTTATGCGGGGCCGTTTCGCTCTTATGGTCAACTCTTGATCCTCAATGCCGGCGACGGGTATCATGTCGTCCTGGCTGGGATGAGCAGAATCAGTGTCGCGACTGGCCAGTCGGTGCTCGCAGGAGAACCGGTCGGCGCGATGGGAGAGGCCCGGGTGGCGAGCACCTCGGCCTCGCAGAATGGAAATGCCACGCCGGAG
>NZ_SRTG01000267.1:0-351 GCF_004792125.1 Mesorhizobium sp. M5C.F.Ca.ET.164.01.1.1
CAGGGGTATTCGAAGCCCTTCGCGTCATCGCAGTACTGTCGGCCCTCCGGTGCGTCGATCCCATTGAAGCGGATGCGCTGGCCCGCGATCTCGACGGTGTCGCCATCGATCACAGAGGCACGCCCCCGCATCGGACCTGGCAGCTGTTCGGTCCAATTCGTTATGGTGCTTTGAACCGCATCGGCGCGCTCGACCACGAACTGAGTATTTGCGATGGCGAGCAAACCCACGCTCAGGAATAGCAGCCCGAGAATAGGGCGCGGAAGTCGCCGTGACGGCCTCCTTCCGATGCGCTTTCGCCACCGGTTAGCCTGATCGGCGCCTTGGTAACGGTTGGCTTTCCCCACGCCT
>NZ_SRTG01000268.1:0-351 GCF_004792125.1 Mesorhizobium sp. M5C.F.Ca.ET.164.01.1.1
CCGATCCGTAAGGGTGGGCTGACGCGGCGTGGTTCCCATGGAAACGAATGAGGGAAATAACGTGCCGCCCCGACACAAAAATGTTTTAGCAGCTATTCTGGTTTCCGCGACGGCGCTGTCGCCGCTGGCCGCCTCCGCCGAGACCATTACGGGCGCTCTCGCCAAAGCCTACCAGTACAATTCGCAGCTCAATTCCGCGCGTGCCGGCGTGCGCGTCACCGATGAAGGCGTGGCCATCGCCAAGTCGGGCTACCGCCCGACCGTGAACGGTTCAGGCAGCATCGACTACTCCAGCACGCGCATCCAGGGCGCCACCCAGAACCTGACCACGGGCAGCTTCGGCATTCAAAT
>NZ_SRTG01000269.1:0-351 GCF_004792125.1 Mesorhizobium sp. M5C.F.Ca.ET.164.01.1.1
GACTGGGCGCCCGATGTCGCCCGTCAGGTAACCGGCACCTACGACGGAAATCGGTTGACGTTAAAGGACGTGCGCGCCTTCGAATGGCGCAGCGACACCGATTTCACCGAACGCTGGACAACGCGGACGTACGATCTCTCCAGCATCCAGACCGTCGACCTCTTCATGTCTTATTGGTCTGGGACCAAAATCGCTCATGTCATCATGAGCTTCGGCTTTGCAGGAGGTGACTATCTTGCCTGGTCCATCGAGGTGCGGCGGCGTCGCGGTGGCGAGTTTTCGCCCATAGCAGACCTGTTCAAGAGCAATCCCCTGGTCATTATCGCGGCCGACGAGCGTGACGTGGTCGGC
>NZ_SRTG01000026.1:0-9662 GCF_004792125.1 Mesorhizobium sp. M5C.F.Ca.ET.164.01.1.1
TGAGAGCGCGCCGGCGTCGAGAGCGATGGTCAGAGGAGGATCAATGTCTCTACCAACGCCACCGGTGGCGCTCGGAGGGCTTCCATGGCGAGGCGAAGAACTGGCACGGACTGGCCCGAGCGATCCGACGGGGTCTCGCCAATATGAAGATCCAAGCCTACCTCACCGCAGCGGCGGTGAACCTGAAGCGGCTGGCTGCCGCTTTGTTTGACCGATTCCTGGGATTGTTGCTGTTGATGCATCCTCTGAACCTCGTTGACGAGACCTGACGAGGGCAACCAAAACCGCCGATGTCTCGGAACAAATGTTGGAAAAGCGGCTTTCTCCAACAGCCCCTATGTGCACTTCCTCAGACGCGCTCGATTATGTGCCGCGCAAGGTCGATGACGACTCCCTGATGGAGCTCAGATGGTTCTGTGACCGGCGCGACCTAGCCGAGGTCAAGCGCGACCAGGCGCAGTGGATCGCCAAATGGCAGGCCAAATACCCGAAATTAGTGAACTTGGTAGAGGACAACCTCGAGGAGACGCTGTTTTCTATCGGCTCCGCTTGCCCATCACAAGCACATGGAGTCGAGGAACATGCTGGAGCGGCTGAACCAGGAGGTCAAACTGCGTACCCTGGTCGTCCGCATCTTCCCCAGTCAGCAGAGCTGTCTGCGGCTGGTTCGGGCATTGGCGGTGGAGATCCACGAGAACTGGCTCGAGGCGACCCGCTACCTCAATATGGATCATTTGCGCGAGCACAAGAAGGAGAGCCTGAGGCATTGGCCGCCTGAGTCCTTTGGATGGCGCAGACGCGGATCCCGTGAAGTCCCGAACGTCAGTACTCTGAAATAAGATGCCCGGCAGGAGACTGAGCTCGCTGCCGGGCCGGGTACGCCTTGGGAGGTGGCGTAAGTCAGCGGCTCTCGTGGCGGTGCGACCACTCAGTCCGCGCGTTTTTCTGAATAGCGTGCATGTGGCGTGCCAAGCCAAAAGCGTTCAAGAACACCCGAGAGTCAGCTTCCTCTGTGTTGCGTACTCGACATTGTCGGCTATCGGACAATGCCTAACGTGCCTGTTGGCATCGACCGACGCTTGAACCAGAGCGCACCGGCAAGGTCGTTCGCTGCCATATCGACCGAGCCGACCGATGTGACTGGTCTCCGAACTGTTCGCCCGCTGACGCGCAGTGC
The DNA here is from genome assembly GCF_004792125.1 of Mesorhizobium sp. M5C.F.Ca.ET.164.01.1.1. Lineage (NCBI taxonomy): Bacteria > Pseudomonadati > Pseudomonadota > Alphaproteobacteria > Hyphomicrobiales > Phyllobacteriaceae > Mesorhizobium > Mesorhizobium sp. M5C.F.Ca.ET.164.01.1.1. The sequence continues at coordinate 1,178 of NZ_SRTG01000026.1, forward strand.
GGACTGTCATTTTTCAAGTGAGGAAATCTCTGTACCCTCCGTTCATGAGCGCACGGCCACGAGAGACGGCGCGGCGAATGCGGTCGCGCAGATGATCGCGAGGATCCCTCCAGTCGGCATGGACGCGCCGTTGGCCGATCAGCGCTTCGGCAAGCTCCCGATGTGACGCCCCGGCAAGTGAGCCGTCGAGCGCACGAAGAACGAAGGTTAGACGGGAACATCGCTTTTCCGGCGGAAACAAGCGGGCAGGCAGATGTTGCGCCAGAGTTAGAGCATTGAGGCACTCGAGCGCCCTCAGGCGGTGCTTCGAAAGCGTCGCGGGCCAGATCGCCTCGGTACGGAGGCAAACAGGGTGCAAGATATCCGCGCCAGAGACGGCGAGCTGGAGCGTATGCTCCGCATTGCGAAGAAGAACATGCTGGTCCTTGTCGGGCGCCAGCAAGACCGTCGCACGACATGGCAATGCCGAGAGTTCGAACGGCGATGTCACCGAGGATGCGGACAGCTGTTCTGCAATGACCGGCAGCACATGGACGCACCAGAGCGGACTCCAGAATACAAGGGAATTGCGCCCATGAGACTCGGCGAAACAGGACACCCCAGCGCGACAGGTCGCCGGCCGACACGATCACGTCGAGAAACGGTTGGTGAGACCAGGTCTTGGCCTGCTGGCTTGCAGTGGTCACGTCACGCTGGAATGCAGGGTTGCGGCGCAAGAACTCCCAGGCCCACTCGCGCGGCGTCAGACCAGCGGTGTAATCGTATGATCTTTCATCGCGCCAATCAGCCTCATCCGCGCCAATCACCAGAACTTTAGGCATGACTGTGTCCCCTGCCCGCCCCCACGGACGTCGAAACATCATGCCATTTGTCCAAGCACCGGCGCCAAAGGCACCAGAGATGGGTGGCGCCGTTTCGTCGAGGCGTGTGCCATCGGCACTGTCGAGGGCAGAAGAGGCGCGCAAATAGCGACCAGGCCGTCGAACCGGCACAGCGAAAGCCAGCGCGGCCTCTGCACGCCAACGCGATCGATTTCACAGCGGTGATCGGCTCCGGCGTCCGATTCCGGACGTTCCTTGAAAGCGTGGTGGCGCCGCGGTGGATTGCACGTTGGTTTTCGGCAAGTTCTGGTAGCGCGGGTGTAAAAAGGTCAGTCATCGCAGGTCTCCTGGGGGATTTTCCGCCATTGGAGGCCAAGTTTCACGCGATGGCAGCCTGTGCAGTTGTACAGGTTAGGCCGACCATTCAGTGGGCCGCAAAATGAACCGGCGACGCGCGCAATCGCTTCTTTGGATGGTGCTCACGCCGGGCTACTTGCGAGCGGTATGGAGACCGAGCGCGGCCAGGCTCCGCCTGCCCTGGATGCAGCCAATTTCCCAGGCAGACTTGCCCCCGCAATGCCCTTGTCGGGCATATCACTGCGGGGCGTCAGCGAAACACCATCGACTGATGGCAGCGTCGCCGAGATACCTGCACCGAGCCAAAGTGCCCGGTCTCCTGAACCATCATCATACCTTGCATATTGAATGAGGGGTCGCCAGCAGCTGACGTTCCTTAGCGACTACTCCAATTTGTTCGTTGGAACGCAGCTTACTCGGCTATCCATAGGCTTCGAAAATGCAAGCAAGAGGACGGTGCAGGCCAATATTGCTGGCGGGGCCTGGACAACCATCAGGACGGCCAAGCGGCGCCCTCTCTTTCCTGGATCTCCGATTTTTTGCGCTCGTGGTGTCTAGGCGCGCAGCCCGGCTAGTTCCCTCAAGGGCGTCCTTCGCCTGAGGCCGTGTGCGTGAAGCGTCCCGGAGCGAAGATGTGGGGGGGCCAACCAAGTTCATTCTGAGCTTCACTGCCTGAGTTCGGCACGGTGTCACCGACTCGCGGAGCTTGATGCGGTGAATACGAGGTGCGTTCGTTGTCGGATTCTCGACGATGTCGGACATGTGACACAACGCTGTCAGGGCGATCGCATTGTTCCGAAACGATTTTCCAGTTGGCACGACAGATGCAGTCCTATGCGCAAAAGCACTGCGACGCCGCACCGACTGAGAAGAACCCACCGGATGATTGCATTTTTCGAACATGCGGTGACCGCAAACACTGAGCTTTCCCGAGCAGATGGAAGCCATTGCGCTTTCATTCCTTTGGTTGTCCGGACATGAGCGAATTCGATTTCCGTCCAACGCTGGATGCACCCGACGATGACCCCCATCTTTGGCTTGAGGATGTAGAAGGCGAACGGGCACTTGCGTGGACCGCCAGCCAGTCGGCAAAGACCTTGAAGCACTTCGCGGGAACGCAGTTCGAGCGCGACCGGGCGGCGCTGACAGCGATTTTCGACCGTCCCGACAGGATTCCCCTGGTCACGCGCTGCAGTCAATACCTCTATAATTTCTGGCAAGATGCCGGAAATCCGCTCGGACTGTGGCGCCGGACCACCTTTGCCGCCTACACGAAGGCGGATCCCCAGTGGGAGCTACTGCTCGATCTGGACGCCCTCGCGGCTAGAGACGGAGAAGACTGGGTCTGGGGCGGCGCATCGATTGAGCCGGAGACGCGCGAAAGAGCCGTCTTGCGCCTGTCGCGCGGCGGCAGCGACGCGGTCGTGCGTCGCGAATTCGACCTGAGCTCTCTGAGCTTTGTCGCCGACGGTTTCAATCTCCCGGAGGCCAAGGGCGGGATAAGTTGGCTCGACCCTGACACGCTTCTGCTCTTCAGTGCGCTTGGTGAGGGCATGGCCGGCTTCGCGCGGACCGTGCGGTCGTGGAAACGTGGCGCGGGTCTCCTCACCGCGCCGGTAATCTTCGAGGCGGGTTCCGACTCCCTTGGCGTGTCTGGTCATCTGGACCGCACCGCCGAGAGCGAGCGCCTTTGGTTCATCGAGGGGCCGGGCTTGTTCACGGCGATAGGACGAATCGGCGACCGCCGTGGGCCGAAGCTTGAGATCAACCTTCCTCGGGACGCCAGATGGGATGTCTTCGGTGATTGGCTGGCGGTAAAGCCGCGCAAGCCCTGGACAGTGGGAGGGACGACCCATGCCGCCGACGCGCTGATCGGCATCTCGCTTTCCTCTTTCATCGCTGGCGAACGCCGTTTTAGCACCCTGTTTGAACCGGACGAGAGGCGCTGTCTGCAGTCATTCTTCTGGAATGCCGGGAAGCTCATTGTCGCCTACCTCGCGAACCTCGCCCCGCGTTTCGAGGTGTTCACCCCGGGTCGGCAGAAATGGACGCGCCGAACCCTCGACACCGTGACCGCCGAGCGGACTGTTCACCTCTGGTCACTCGACGAGGAGGATCACGAGACCAATGGAGAGGTCCTCGTTTCGGCTCAGGACCCGATCACACCGTCGCAACTGCTCCTATTCGATCTCAATGCGGCGCCGCCTCTCGGTGCTCCAGTGATCCTGAAGCGCAACCCGGAGAATTTCGACGCAACCGGTCTGGTGGTCACACGCCACGAGGCAGCCTCGATCGATGGTGAATTGATCCCCTATACGCAGGTCGGTCCGGCGAACGGAAACGGAAATGCCCCGGTTCACCTTTCCGGCTACGGCGGGTTCGGCGTATCGCTCCTGCCCTCCTACAACTCCTCGCTCGGCAAGCTGTGGCTCGAGCGCGGGGGCACGTGCGTGGTGGCGAACATCCGTGGGGGCGGCGAGTTCGGCAGCCGCTGGCACGATGCCGGACGGAGGGAGGGCAAGCGTCTCGCCCATGACGATTTCGCCGCCGTAGCAGCCGACCTCGTGCGAAGGGGCATCACACTGCCGAGGCGGATTGCCGCCGAGGGCGGCTCGAATGGCGGCCTGCTGATCGCCAACATGCTTACCCGCTATCCCGAGCACTTCGGCGCGCTGTTCTGCACAGTTCCGCTTATCGACATGCGCCGCTACACCAAGCTCTTCGGCGTGAGCGGGATTGACGAATATGGCGATCCCGACAAGCCGGAGGATTGGACGTTCTTGAGGGAAATCTCCGCCTATCACGCCGCGACGCCGGGACAGCCCTATCCGCCGATCCTGCTCGCCACCACGAAGCGGGACGACCGCGTCCACCCCGGTCATGCGCGCAAGATGGCCGCAAAGCTGCAGGCCCTTGGCTATCCCGCTTACTTCTACGAGCCCAGCGCGGGCGGGCACAGCTACGGCAAGGACAATCGCGAGCGGGCCCATTCATTGCTTTGGGCAACAATTTCCTTCGCAGTGCCATCGGTTGGCAAGACGATGGCGTTCGATAGGTGGCCAAACAAGGCAACATTTCAAAAAGGTAGCACAGGTCCGTGGTGCGCGAATGCGCAAATAACGACGGCACAGTCTCGTGCAAAGTGAGCATGAGATTCCTTCAACACAATTGATCAAAGGAGATTCTTAGTAGTGCAGTGCGCCATTTCTGAAGAAAAAGGAGAGAATATCATGGCCAGAACGCGAGTGGGCGTGGTCCAGGGAATAACAGCGGCCGTGATCCTCATGGTGATGGGTCAGCAGGCCGCCGCGGCGGACCTTGTGCAGGCCGCGAGCATCCCGGAAGTAGGAGTTTTGGCCTCGGACGAAGGAGACTTGGGAGACTTGGGAGACTTGGGAGACTTGGCCTCGGAATGGCCAAGCCCTTGGCAGATCCGCCTCCGAGGGCTGGGGATCATCACCCAGGATTCGGGCTATGTCAACGGAGTGCCCGGCTCCGATCTTTCCTATTCGGGCAGCGTAGTCCCGGAACTTGATATCACCTACTTCTTCACGGACAACATTGCCACCGAACTCGTACTGGCCACCACGCGTGCCAACGTCTACGGCGAAGGAGCGGTCGGCGGGCTGGGCAACATCGGCACGGTTTGGATGCTGCCGCCCACCCTTACGCTGCAGTATCATTTTACCGATTTCGGAGCCTTCAAGCCCTATGTTGGCGCCGGCGTGAACTATACGATGTTCTTTAACCAGGATGCCGGCAGCGCCGATGCTCTCAAGCTCAAGAACACGTCTGGTGCTGCGCTGCAGGTCGGATTCGACTATATGGTGGACGAGCACTGGGGCATCAACTTCGACGTGAAGAAGCTTTTCCTGAAGCCAGACTTCGACGTCACTGTGAAAGGCGCGAAGCAGACGGGGAGCGCCGCGCTCGATCCATGGTTGATAGGCGCAGGTGTCACCTACCGTTTCTGACAACGGAAGGCGAAGGCGGCTTTACTCAAAGCCCGCGTCAAATGAAGGGCGCCTCGTGCGCCCTTTTTTAAGGTCGCCCCCTGCACGGGCGATGTTTAAAGATGCCATTGTCGAAGAACGGCCGCCCTCGTCCAGCGGACCAAGAAGCATACACTTGGCAACGCGGCCTCGACTAACCCCCGAAATGGACGTGCTTCGACGCGCCATTGGATCAGGACGGCTTGGATTGCTGATGGAATGCTGCGGCCAGGCTGTTTGCCGGCTTCGGTCTGCCGGACGTCATCTGAGCTTATGCGCCTGCGCAAGGCCAGCACGGAGGTCCCGACGCCAACAAGATGCCTTGTTCAGCCATGCTGCGATAGCTGCCGTTTCTTTTCATGCAGTACCGGTGGTTGGCGTCCCTGAAGTATCCTCGGCAGGCCAAGGCCTGCTTTTGCCATGCCCCATGGCTTGACCCACGGTACGATGCCGGACTCCAGCTCGGCAAATGATGCGGCGGGGGAACTCCTGATGTCGCCCGAGCGCCCGCCCTCGCCAATCTCTCCGCTAGCCGTTCGCTGTCTTGCATGCATCGTTTGTCTCCGCTCTCCAATCGCGACTTTCCTGGAAGCGGGACGGGAGCGGGGGTGGGCGGCGAATTGCGACCGGAAGGGCCGCCGTCCAGGCGGACCGCACGAAGGACCGAAACGAAGAGAAGGACCCGAAGCGAGAGCGAAGGGTTGCGGGGCGCCGCGGCGGGCCTACAACGGGGCGCGCCCACCTTAGCACTGCTGGGAAGGCCCAACAGAGAAGAATTGCGAGGGCCTGACGACCCGCGCCAGAGGCTAAGCCAAATGGGCGAGACGCCGCACATACCGAGAAGCGCGTTCGATCCACGAGCAGCCGGTGAGCGCCGTTAGCCGCGCCGGCGCTATTACCGCAGGCTCAACAGAATCTCGCACGGGTCAGCGTCAAGCACCGCAGTTACGTCGAGAAACTCAATGACATCGAGACGCCGCTCTCCGCCCTCATACTTGGCCACGAAGGATTGCGGCCGACCAAGTTTCTCAGCTACCTGCGCCTGGGTCAGGCCTTTGGCCTTGCGTAGCGATATCAGCTGGGCCAGAAACCGCTGGTGGCGGGCAGATCGAAGTGATTTGGGCATGTAGGCGAACCGGTCAGGTAAAGACCGGCTCAGCCACTAATCCCGGTTCCGGATTATCCCATTTTGGGATATTCTGTCTTGAATCCAGCGATCAACATGCGAGGTTCGCGGCAGACATGAATCGATCCACGGGAACAGATGGGACTCAAAGTTCAACGTTGCGCGACGAAGTCCCTTGGTCGGAAAGCCTCACGAGCTATGACCGGGAGCATTTCAATATCTATCTGAGAATCCTCGACGCCTGCGCTGACAATGCCAGCATAGAGGAGATGGCCGATCTCATTCTCGGCATCGACCCGGCTCTTGAACCGGTGCGCGCCCGCAACGCTGTTCGCAGCTATATAGACCGGGCGAACTGGATAGTGACAACCGGCTACAAGGAACTGTTCGCCGCTGAATAATCGAGCTGTGTGCTCCGTCACGCCTCGGGCGAACGTATGAGGCCGAGCACGGCTGAGCCAGTCGGCAATTAGGTGCATGTTGCCGAGCGCCTGTTCCGGCATGGCTGCCCTGTTCTTCACGCATATCATGCCGCAACCTGATTGAGCGGGGCAACGAGACTGCGAATCCTCTTTGTCCGCTCAACTCAGATCGCGGTAAAAGTCTACTGGAGTGAATCGCGCCAGCGAATTCGACGGCTTTCTCCTTGTGTGGGTGTCCCGGTCCTGCATGGGGCTGGAGACCATCTATTCGCGTAAATGCGAAAGCACCCGCCCAACTGCCATGGTGCCGGGCGCACCGAGAACGGTCTCATCCGCCCCGCTGAAGCTGCCGCCGAGTGCGGAGCGAGTTAAGTTCGCCGTCGGCGATGAACGTGAATTGCCGCTACACAAGTTTACACAATCTTCATGACCGCCAATCGCCAGTGGTGCTAGGTTCCTCACCAGATGAAGGGCGCGGCCTTAACTGCGAGATAGATCCGTCAAAGACGCTAGTTGTCCTCGTGAGGCCACACAGCTCACTCGCTGGTGTATCGCCAAAAAGAGAGTGGAAAATCATGTCTTCACTGTCACTGCAGCGACACCCATTGGCAGCAACCACACGATCGGTCCAATTGGTTTCGGCCCAGCGGCTGGTAGTCAAGATTGGCTCAGCACTGCTTGTCGATGAAGTGACCGGCGATATACGAAGTGCTTGGCTTGAAACGCTGATTGCGGATATCGTGCGCCTTTTCTCACGTGGGCAGCAGGTGATCATCGTCACATCCGGTGCAGTCGCGCTTGGATCTGGTCAATTCGACGGTTTGGGCAGACCGTTGCGGATCAAAGAGAAGCAAACCGCGGCCGCGATCGGTCAGGTTCGACTTATGCTTGCCTACGAACAGAGTTTAAAGCGCCATGGTTTTGCGTTGGGACAGATGTTATTGACTGGCGAAGACATGGGGAACCAGCATCGTCGCCATAATGCATGGTCGACCCTTCAGCAACTCCTCAAAATTGGCGCCGTACCTGTCATTAACGAGAACGACACGACCGCAACGGCCGAGATCTGCTTTGGCGACAATGACCGGCTGGCGGCACAGGTCGCACAGATGGTGAACGCCGATCTTCTCGTTCTGCTTTCCAACGTAGATGGCCTGTTCACCGAAGACCCACATCACAATCCGTTGGCTCGTCTGCTGACAGAGGTGCGATGCATCACCCCCGAGATAGAGGCCATGGCGGGTCATTCCCACGCCCGCCATAGTTCGGGTGGGATGGTGACAAAGTTAATGGCAGCAAGGATAGCCATGAACGCGGGATGCGGCATGCTCATTGCGAGAGGAACCGAACGTTACCCGCTCGCCGCTATCGAGAACGGTGCGCCATCAACGTGGTTTGTGCCGTTCGGCAAAGACAGGGCCACACGCGAGGAACATTGATGAAGTCCTCGCACCTGAATAACTCCAAGGACCATCGATTCGCGGGCAGGCGTGTAATGCCACCGGATGCAATAAGTTGCGGCATGAGAGCTGGCAGGAATGACGCCTGCGCTCTGCGCGAGTGCACCGACCGAAACAGGCTCTGCCCAAGCATAGGGCACCACGTCGGTTTTCTAGAGAAACGAAGGTAGTGAGGAGGCTAGAGCACGTCCTGTGATCGATGAATCGATTGTGATGTGACAGCTGCGTCTTGTGCTGATTCAACATCCACCTCGATGGAGGTGGACGATGGGAAGAGCATTGAGCGGGGATCTTCGATCGCGGGTTT
>NZ_SRTG01000270.1:0-350 GCF_004792125.1 Mesorhizobium sp. M5C.F.Ca.ET.164.01.1.1
AGCAGTTGCGAATGTGCCGTGGAGGAGCTGAGCAGTTGGGCCTTCTGCTGACCGGCATTGATTTCTATCCAGCCTTAGCGGATGACATCGGCGGAAGCCGCTGATGGCGAACGCGCGCGACATACAGCTCGATGCGCTGCGCGCCGTCGCCGTGACGATGGTGCTCTATGCGCATTTCCTGGCGCCCGGCGGGACGTCCTTCCTCGGCCATCTCGGCGTCCGGCTGTTCTTCGTTCTCTCCGGCTTCCTGATCACGCGGCTGCTGCTCGAAGCGCGCAATGACGCCGCGTTCGAGGCCGGGCCGGCGCTGCGGGCCTTCTACATCCGCCGCATGCTTAGAATCTTCCCGC
>NZ_SRTG01000271.1:0-349 GCF_004792125.1 Mesorhizobium sp. M5C.F.Ca.ET.164.01.1.1
CCGCCATCGCCTTGGCCTCGGAGCGCGTCATCTTTTCCAGCGTGCCGGTGAACACGACTGTCTTGCCGGAGACTTCGCTGCCGGCCGAGATTTCCATGACATAGGGCTTCGGATGAACCTGGGCGAGCAGGGAGTCCAGCACGTCGTCATTGCGCTCATTGCCAAAGAAGTCGCGCAGCGCATTGATCACCGTGTCGCCGATGCCGTTGATCGACGGGAAAACCGTGTGCGGATCCTCCGCCTTTGCGGTCTCCTTGCCCACACGAATCAGTTCCTCGATGGTCGAGAACTGACGGGCAAGCACGGCGGCCGTCGTTTCGCCGATATGGCGGATGCCGAGCGCGAAGAT
>NZ_SRTG01000272.1:0-349 GCF_004792125.1 Mesorhizobium sp. M5C.F.Ca.ET.164.01.1.1
TCAAGATCATCGCATCCCAATGTACCCAATGCGGGGCCTGCGAGTTCGAATGTCCCTCGGAAGCGATCAAGTTCAAGGGCGACGCCTATGTGATCGATCCAAACAAGTGCACCGAATGCAAGGAGGCCTTCGATACGCAGCAATGCGTGTCGGTCTGTCCGGTACCGAAAACCTGCGTTCCCGCTTGATTCCTACCGAAACGGTCGGGTTCGCCGCGCGAGGACGCCTGCAACCCGCGACCACACCAAAAGCCTCGAGAAAGGAATGGACAGCATGTGGCCCAGACGCGAACAGGAGGTCGAAATCGGCAGACCGCCACGGTTCATGCAGGGTGAGCGGGTCCGTGCAA
>NZ_SRTG01000273.1:0-349 GCF_004792125.1 Mesorhizobium sp. M5C.F.Ca.ET.164.01.1.1
CGACGTCTCCGACACGGAGCTGGCCACGGGTGACGAGATAAGCCCCAATCGAGAGCACGATCATCATCGAGATGGTCGACGACAGGCGGTTCAGCGCATTGGCGATCGCCCACCAGTCGAGCACCGGGTTCTGCGCGTCGAGCAGATCCTTGACGTAGCGCTTCAGCGTCGCGGTCTCATGGCCGATGCGGTTGTAGCTCTGCAGCACGGCGACATTGCTGACGCTGTCGGTCACATGGGCAAACACGGTGTGGTAATGGCGCTCGACGGCGGTCTGCCCGGACTTGGTGCGGCGCATGACGATGCGGCCGATGGCGACATAGAGCACGCCAAGGCCAAGCAGCACGAG
>NZ_SRTG01000274.1:0-349 GCF_004792125.1 Mesorhizobium sp. M5C.F.Ca.ET.164.01.1.1
ATGACGCAGGATCAGCGGCATCTGGCTGAAGGTGAACAGAAGCGTGATCGGCATGATGCCCCAGACCTTGAAGGTAACCCAGGCATCGGTGGAAAAATTGCGCCAAACCACCTCATTGACGGTGGCCAGGAACAGGAAGAACAGGCCCCAGCAAAAGGTGAGTTTCCGTCATCCCGCGGCATCGAGCTTTAAGGCGGAATCGAAGACATAGCCGAGCAGCGACCGCCCGAACAGCAGGCCGCCGAGCAGCGTGACGCCGAACAGCGAGTTGATGATCGTCGGCTTCATGAAGGCGAAGGTCTTGTCCTGCAGGTAGAGCGCCAGCGCGCCGAACACGAAGACGACGATC
>NZ_SRTG01000275.1:0-348 GCF_004792125.1 Mesorhizobium sp. M5C.F.Ca.ET.164.01.1.1
GTGGAGGTTCATGAGCGCCGCCGATTTCACGGCGGCACTCATCTCCAGCTCTCGGCCGCCTCAGCGCTTCGGGCCGAAGCCCGGATAAGGGTTGAGCGGTACGATCGCGGCGATATCCATCATGCCGGCCTTGACCAGCGGCAGCGTAGCGAGATGGCCGCGCACTTCGGCGTCGTCGGCCGCCTCGAACATCATGCCGCTGCCGGGAATGTCGCCGCGGTTCCACACCTGGCGCACAGCGCCATCTGCATAGAGCGCGCGCCGCTGCTCGGCCTCGCCGGGCGGCAGCGGCGCGAAATCGGCGTCGCTGAACTTCTGGGTGTTGCGGGTGAGAAGGGCAAAGAACTG
>NZ_SRTG01000276.1:0-348 GCF_004792125.1 Mesorhizobium sp. M5C.F.Ca.ET.164.01.1.1
GAATATCGACGCGCCTTAAGCCACGTCCAGGCAAAGATATTTGAGGTCTGTAAAAGCTTCGAGCCCGTGGCGCGAACCTTCGCGGCCGATCCCGGATTGCTTGACGCCGCCGAACGGGATCGGCGCGCCGGTGATCTTCACCCGGTTGATGGCGACCATGCCGTAGTCCAGCGCGCGGCCCATGCGCGCCTGCCGGGCGCCATTTTCGGTCACGACATAGGCGACCAGGCCGTATTCGGTGGCGTTGGCGCGCGCGACAACCTCCGCCTCGTCGTCTAACGGCGTCACCGCCGCGACCGGGCCGAACGTCTCCTCGCGCATGATCAGCGCTTCGTCGGGCACATCGAC
>NZ_SRTG01000277.1:0-347 GCF_004792125.1 Mesorhizobium sp. M5C.F.Ca.ET.164.01.1.1
CGCCCTGCGGCCCGAGATGAGCTTCATTGGATGGCAATGACCCCGTCGACGGCCCGCCATTCCGAGGGCCTGATCAGCCGATGGTGGGCAACGCGCACGGAGTGCAGCGCGCCGTCCAGCTCGCTTTCCCAATAGTCGAGAAAGCCTTTCAGCTCCGGGAAGTTCGGCGCAAGATCGTATTCCTGCCAGACATAGAGCTGAAGCAGGCTCGGGTGGTCAGGAAAATGGTAGTGGATTTCGGCCGTGGTCAGGCCGTAGCCTTCCATCTGCAGGAGGAATTCCCTGCTGACCGCAGTGACCATATGCGTCTCCTTGACTTACGACATCAGGCGTCCAGGCGGTCAGAC
>NZ_SRTG01000278.1:0-347 GCF_004792125.1 Mesorhizobium sp. M5C.F.Ca.ET.164.01.1.1
CAATAAATGACCTCCCCCCGCGCCGCTAGGTCAGCAAACAAATGCTTCAGCGATCAAACGTCTCCACAACGACATCAGCAATCAGAGGCATTGGACCGCGCGCACGAATTTAGGTAGCCGGCAACGCGTACGAGGAGATAGAGCTGGAAGTGCGTGCCTTTCGATAGTCTATGGGCGGAATTCGACCGCCTCACCGATAGGCCGATCGAGGTTCGCCGTCACTGTCGGGCTGGGTCCGAGTCCGCGATAGGCGCCACGACAGCGCTCGCGATAGGCGCGCAACGCTTGGTCCATGGCGCCCGGACCGCCACACATTTGCGGATGACGTCCTGCCCGTCTTGGGTTTC
>NZ_SRTG01000279.1:0-346 GCF_004792125.1 Mesorhizobium sp. M5C.F.Ca.ET.164.01.1.1
TCCCGAGGACGGCAACGGCGAAAAGATCCGCGGCAACCGCCACGCGGGGGAGCTCGCCGGTCGGCCCGCCACGGACGGCAAGCTCAGTTCCATGCCCGCCATTCTGCCGCTGATGATGAACGGCACCGTGGTCGACGCCGCTGATCAACCCTTGATGAAGGCGATGCGGACAGGCAAGCCCATTCCCGGTTTCGAGGCGCGGATCGCGCGCACCAAGGGCGGCAGCGTCGACGTCATGATGTCGGCCAATCCGTTGTTCGACGAGCTTGGCAAGGTGCGCGGAGCGATTGCTGCCGTAATCGACATATCCAGCCACAAGGATGCCGAGCGCAACCAGGAGCGGCTG
>NZ_SRTG01000027.1:0-7984 GCF_004792125.1 Mesorhizobium sp. M5C.F.Ca.ET.164.01.1.1
GCGAGAACCGCATCATCACCGATCCCGGCGCCAACGCGCGGCTCACGGGGACCGATGTCGAAACCTTCGCGGCCACCTGGACGAGCCCGGGCATCTTGCTCACACAGCTCGAGATACCAGTCGAGACGGCGGCACGCGCGCTTGCCATCGGCAAGGCGCGGGGGCTGACGACCATCCTTAATCCCGCACCTGGCCGCGCACTGCCGAAGGAGATCCTTGCGGACGTTGACATCCTAACGCCGAACCAGTCCGAAGCGCGCATCCTGCTGGGGCTCGACGCGGACGATCGGCAGGCCGACGCCGATTTAGCGGCAAGATTGCGCGGCCTCGGCGTCGGGCACGTCGTGATGACGCTGGGGGCGGATGGTGCGCTGATTGCGGGGCCTGACGGAATGATCAAGATCGCGAGCTACCCGGTCGAGGTCGTCGACACCACCGGGGCCGGAGATGCATTCAACGGGGCACTCGCTGCAGGGCTGGCCAGTGGATTGAACCTCGCTGACGCTGCTCGCCGCGGCACTGCGGCGGGCGCCCTCGCAGTCACAAGAAAGCTCGTGGTTCCGGCATTGCCCGATGCGGGTCAGATTTCAAAATTGATGAAAAACCGGACCGCTTGCGTATGAAGATTAAGGTCGCTTTGCTTCCCGCCAGCCCTCTGGGTATTGCCGGAGACGTTTGCATTGTCGTGGATGTGATCCGTGCCACGACAGCTCTCGTCGGACTTTTCGACGCGGGCAGCGATCGTGTGTTTGTCGGAGCATTTCGCTCCGACGTCGCCAAAGCGCGCGCCGCCGTGGGCGAGAATGGCGTTATTTGCGCGGAGCTGGATGATGGATCAACGCCCCTCGGATTCGATCATGAGCCCTCGCCGTCCCTCCTTTCCCGACTTGATCTGTCGGGTCGCTCCGCGATGCTGGCAACGGCCAATGGCACCCCAGCCATACTCACGGCAGTTCGCGAAGGCGCAGCCTTAGTACTGCTTGGTTCGCTGCGAAACCTGAATGCGGTAGCCCGGCGTGCGCTCGCGGAGGCGTCATCGCGCAATGCAGACATCACGATAATCTGCTCAGGCCAGCTGCGGAACTCACGCGTTGCGATTGAAGATAGCTATTGCGCCGGAATGATCGTTTCACAGTTTTGTGAACTTGCGAAGGATCACGCTGTTGAACTAGACGACTCCGCGTCGCTCGCTCACGGCTTCACAATCTCGCAAGATAGTGCAGTGAAGGTGTTACTGAGCTCGATGACCGGTCGCCGCTTCATCGGCAACTGCCGGCAGAACGATGTGGAGTTCTGTGCGCTCATCAATGAATCTACAATCGTTCCGGTCGTTGCCGCGCAGGGCGAAGACTCCGATCATCCGGTTTATCTCCTAGATGCCTAGTAGCGCAGTCGCCATCAGATTGATCAGTGGCCGACCTCGCGTCCTGGCCACAGCAGATCTTAGCCCGGAGGGCATCGCCACGCTCCGCGAAATAAGCGAGCTTAAGTTGCTCGGCTGGGCAGCCGGCGAGTGGTTCTGTGATCGCAAGCAGCTAATGGACGCAATTGCTGAAGCCGAGGTTGTGATAGCGGGATACGAGTGTTTTGACGAAGCGCTGCTGGCTGCCGCACCACAGCTTCGCGTCATCCTGTCAGTGCGCTCGGCCCCGCAAGCAAACATCGATGTGGCGGCCGCCACGGCACGGGGGATCGCTGTACTGCACACTCTCGGGCGAACGGATCACGGGGTTGCAGAGTTCACGGTTGCTCTCGCGCTGGGGCTTACTCGCCACCTCATCCCTGCCGGTGCATGGATTAGATCCCGCTCCCCCGAATTCGATTCCGGAGAGGACTTTTTTCGTGGTACGGTATGGGGTCGCGGCGCGAGTTCTCCGCAACTCGCATTCACGGGCATCGAGCTGCATGGTCGCACACTCGGTATCGTCGGCTTTGGGGCAATCGGTCGTGTCGTCGCCGAAAAGTTTTCCGGCTTTGGCATGAGCACTATTGTCCACGATCCTTATGTCGATAGCGCCGAGTTAAGAACTCTCGGGGTCGAACCGGTCTCACTCGACGAACTTCTGGCACGCTCGGCAATTATAACCTTGCACGCGCGGCTCAGCACGCAAACGCGCGGCATGATCGGCGCAGACCAGCTCGATCGGGTGGGGCGCGGCGCTTATCTCATCAACACAGGTCGGGCAGGCCTTATCGACACTGGCGCGCTACTGCGAGCCTTGGATCGCGAACAGATCGCCGGGGCCGCGATAGACGTCTTTGACACGGAGCCGCCTTCGGCGTGGGATCCGCTTGTTACTCATCCGCGCGTCCTTGCGACGCCTCATATCGCCGCGTGGACCGAAGAAATGCGCGTACGTCACACCCGCAGCATTGTGCAAAACCTGCAGCGGCTCTTGGCCGGCAAGCCTGGCAATCTGTCGAACCCCGAAGTTCTCACGATGGCGGGGAGGACCGAGCCTTGAAAATCATCGATGTCGCCTCGCGTCTCTATCACATCCCGCCGACAGTCTCCTGGGAGGACGCCACACACCGCGTCGCGAACCTCGAATTCATCATCACCCGCGTTACCACAGACGCTGGAATCGTTGGCGAGGGCTTTGCCTACACCACAGGGATCGGCGGAAGCGCCATTCTCGCCCTGATCGATGATTATTGCCGGACAATGCTCGTCGGACAAGATCCGCGACAGATCGAACGGCTTTGGTCGTTCCTCTACGGCCAATTGCATCGCAGCGGCACCGGCGGCATCAACACCCTCGCATTGGGCGCCATCGACATCGCGCTATGGGATATCGCGGCCAAATGGTATGACGTTCCACTATTCCGTCTGCTCGGCGCGCGGCGCGACAACATTCCCACCTATGGCAGTGGCATAGACCTCTTCCTCGACAGCGACGCTCTACTCAACCAGGTCGATGGATTGCTGGCAGCGGGCCACAAGGCGGTGAAGATCAAAATCGGTCGGGACAACGCCGAAGAAGATCTCGATCGGATCGTGGCCGTGAAGAAACTGATCGGTCCCACGCGACGACTGTTCGTCGACGCTAATCAGCGCTGGAACGTCTCCGACTGCATGATCCGACTGCAGAAACTCGCGGCGTTCGATCTTGGCTGGATCGAAGAGCCTCTCCACGCCGAGGATATTTGCGGGCACGCCGACCTACGCGGCTTCGTAGCGCTGCCGATTGCGGTCGGCGAGAGCCTATATACGCGGCATCAGTTTGCCGATTATCTGCAGGCCAATGCCGTCGACGTCGTCCAAGCGGACGTGTGCCGCGTCGGAGGTATCAGCGAGTGGCTGAAGATCGCCAATCTGTCGGCGTCCTTCCACCGACCCATGGCACCCCACTACATGTCCGAATTGTCCGTCGCGGTGATGTGTGCGATCGATAATGCGGACATCCTCGAATGCGTGCACGGCGGGAGCTTCTCCGAGATGGGCGTGCTTCAGACGGCGCTTCGGCTCGAGAACGGAGTGGCCTTCCCATTTGAGGCACCCGGACATGGAGTGGTATTCGACCACGAAAAGCTTGAACCCTTCGCGGTCGATCCTGCCGTACTGCGGACGCGGAATCTGCAGAGTGCAAAGTGAATGCGGCTTCATCACGCACGCACGGCGTTCGATTGCCATAACCTGCTGGGCGAAGGATGCAACTGGAGCGCATCGGACCAGAGCCTATGGTGGACAGATATTGAAGCAAAGTGCGTTTTACGGTGGGACGATAACGGAAGGATTGCAGCAGTACGCCAACTTCCTAATCGTGCTGCGTTTGTCTTTCCACGCGTGCGTGGCGGCTTCGTGCTCGGCTTTCCTAAGTCTATTGTTATCACGGACTCGACCTTCACCGACTTTTCGCAAGTGGCCGAGATCGAGCCGCATCTCACGCAAACCCGCGTCAACGACGCCGCCATCGATCCGTACGGCGGGATCGTCTTGGGCACATACAATGAACGCAGCTGTGAGCCGGTCGGAAGCGTCTATCGCCTCGCGCCCGATGGCGAGGTCGTTACGCTCTTCGGTGGCGTAACGGCGGCCAACGGACTGGCTTTTTCGCCCGACGGCCGGATCATGTATTTCACCGACACAACGGAGGGCACCATCCGGCGTTTCGCCCTAGCTCCGCAATTTACCGGTCTTGCCGAGATAGGCCCACTGGCAGGCCCGAATATCGCTCCGGGATCGCCTGATGGCGCCACCGTGGACATTGAAGGGGGGTACTGGAGCGCCAGGCTACGAGGCGGCTGTGTTGTCCGTATCGATCGAAACGGTCATGTCACAGATCGCGTCGATATGCCGAGTATGGCGCCGACCTGTGTGGCACTTGGCAGCGAGGATCTGAGAACGCTGTTCATAACCTCACGGCGAACCAGGCAATCGTCGGATGAGCTTCTTCGATTCCCCGAGTCCGGCAACCTCTTCCGCGTTGAGGTCGGTCAGGCTGGCCAACCGCCGTTCAGTTGCAGGGTCTAGCTGCCGAAGCGATCCTCGATGGCTTTCTTCATGTCGATACGTCGCCAGCGAACGACGCCATAGACGCCACGATCCGGACCCAACACGGCCAGTTCGGTCTGCTGCTCGTGAGACAACCGGGACGCTGGTCCCGGGGCGCATTCGTCCACAAGACCATCAGGGCCGGCCGTGTTGAACCCATGCGCCCCGGTTGCGTAGCGTCTGGCGATCCATCCCGACGGCCGGCTGCTCTGGCTCCCATCCTTTGAGTTCCGTGCAAGATGGTGAAGCTCCCCCGCCGAAAAGTACGTCCGTAACTTCACCGCTGATCCTATCGCCTCCTTCGGCATCGGTGAATCACCGCGCGCAAATCAGCCATAATACTAAAAGAGTCAGCAGCCAAGACCGTTGGCTTTAGTCCAAAGCACGACCCCGCCTCGGCCTCTGAAGGCCATTCAGCCTCGCTCGGCAGAGGGAGGTTCGGTTCATTTAGCATCTCCGCCGGGTGAAGAAACCCTCCCATAGTGGCAAGCTCTGACAGCGCTTCAAGCTGAGATGTGGGAACATTGTTTCGGCTTAGGACTACTGAATATTCCCCAGTAGCGTCGCCATGGCAGCAGTCATGGCGCTAGCATAGCTATCGGGATTCTTTACCTCAAACAGGAAGCGATTTGAGTCCGCACCGGCGTTCGTCCATGTCGTCACCCCATTCGGATCACACTTGATGTCGACAGGGAGGAAGCCAAAAATCGCATCGTCTTCGTTGGACCCCGCAATAATCTTCCCTACCTTGTCCACGGATTGTGACAGCATGTGGAAAAAGCCGGCGGTAGACCACATTAAGCGATCGGCATGGATGGTAAACCAGCTCGATGCGTCGCTCTGCGGCGCCAGCAGCGGCTGTAGGTAGCGGGCATCCGTTCGCGCCTCGAGTGAGTAGGTGAAGTAGCTTTGCAGGGCGGGCGACAACTTTGGCAGAACGTCGCTCTGCTTGAAATGATAGAAGGTACCGAACCTCTCGACCTTTCTGTCCGTCGAATCCCTCATGGTCTCGAAGCATGGCATCCAGTAAATTGGGCACGGGATGTCGAACGTGGCGGCGTAAGCGGCCGCATTGAGCTCAACATTGTACTCTGTCCCTCTCTGCTTCGCGACATCGGGATGGCCCGTGCCCGCGTTGAGGTAGATCCCGGTGCATTTGTCATGGAATAGATCCGGGTCAAGCTTGGCCGCAACGGCGAGATCACGGCAGGAGCCGACAATACTGATGTAAGCCGGCCCGTAGCTGTCGCGAAGGTACTTAAGAAGGAACTCCGCGCCGGCGCGGTCTCGCCTAGAAAGGGCATTAAGCGACGCCCGGTCATGCGTGTAGGGCATCGAGGAGCCGACAGCCATGTGGGTCGGTAACCCCGTGAGATAGCTTAGCTGCGCAACGCCGGTGACGTCCGGACTGCGGCCCGGGTAGTGATCGGGCGGGAAGTCAACCAGTACGCCGCCGAGCTCCAGTTGGCCCGATGCGGCAAGAGCGTAGACACAAGCAAGGTCCCAGTGATCATCGGGATCGATATAGGGACGAAACAGGTCGGTCTGGTGAAGCAATCGTACGGTCATGCGAATCCTCGAGGCTGTTCTTTTAACGCCCGACATCGCGACCGAGTCGGCGAAAAAGCATGCGCACGTTAAGTAATTTGTTGCAAGAATGCAATATCCTAATATTGCGAACTGCTCATGCTGTATAATAGCAATGACTCGGCTTAGGGAGGCCGCATGGCTCAGCCCAATAGAATTGCGGTGCGCGAAGCAGGCGCGGAATACGTGTTCCGCTATGCTTTCCGCTGGTAGCCGTGCTCTCTGGGGTGGAATTGACGTGAAGCAGTAATCACGCGCACGCTCGAATTCGAAGATAGAGTTCTTTCTGCCAAGAGACCGCGACATAGCAATGGTGCTCCAGAACTACGCGCTCTATCCGCACAAGAACGTGGCCGACAACATGGGCTTTTCGCTCAAGATCAAGGGTAGGCCGAAGGCCGAGATTGATGCCAAGGTGAAGCAGGCGGCCGAATCGATCTCGGCAAGCTGCTCGACCGGTTTCCGAAACAGCTATCGGGCGGGCAGCGCCAGCGTGTGGCCATGGGACGCGCCATTGTGCGCGACCCGGAAGTCTTCCTGTTCGATGAGCCTTTATCGAATCTCGACGCCTTCGTGTCGCGATGGGTGTCGAGATCAAGGAACTGCATCAGCGCCTCGGCACGATGATTGTCTATGTCACCCATGACCAGATCGAGGCGATGACCATGGCCGACAAGATCGTGGTGATGCGGGACGGCAAGGTGGAACAGGTCGGCGCGGGTTGTGTGCGTCAAGTTCTTGTGTGGATGCCAGCCATTTTGCAAGGAAGAACCTGAAGCATTGGACGCGTGATCGAGTGCGGTCATGTGTCAGGCCTTGATTTGCGGCCGTTCCATGTGCCGCGGGCCGGTATGGTGATGCGCGGATCAGGTCCAAATCAGCAAAGCGAGCTTGCGTGGGCTCTCAACTTGACTCTGGTTTTCCTGACCCCGATCTGATCGATCATTTGCCCATGCAGTTCATGCCTTCCTCACATCTCCGACGTCCCGGTCTCAGGTGCGTTGTTGCAAATCACGCAGGCACCGTCGCCGGATTCCGGTAGTCCTCCTGTTTCGTCAGCATGGCCCAGATGCCACACGCCATCCTTTTGGCCAGCGCGATTGCCACCAGCATGCGCGGTTTCTTCAACATCAAGCGGGCAAGCCAGGAACCGTCGGGCGCGCGCCTCCGAGACGCCCATCGAACCACAGCCATGGCGCCGATGATGAGCAACCGCCGAATATCTCGCTGGCCCATCTTCGATACCTTCCCTAATCGTTGCTTGCCGCCGCTCGACTTCTGCCGAGGGACCAGCCCGAGCCAGGCGGCGAAATCGCGACCGCACTTGAAAGCCTCCATCGGCGGCGCAAAGGTTTCAATGGCAAGGGCAGCGATAGGGCCGACACCGGGCATGGTTTGCAACCGCCGAGATGTTGCAGCTTGCTTGGACAGCGTGTCCATCGTCTTCTTCAATGCCGCGAGCCGGCTGCTCAACTGGTCGATTTGGTCAAGGAGAGCGCTGCAGACGTCGCGGACCAGATCCGGCAGGTCTGCGCTCTCGTCCTCGACGATCTCTGCCAGACGTGGCAGGTGGCCGATGCCTTGCGGAGCAACATAACCGAACTCATAGAGGTGCGCGCGCAGCGCATTCACCAATTCGGTTCGCTGATTCACGAACTGCTCTCTGGTGCGAAACACGATAGCCCGGGACTGCTGCTCCTTGGTCTTCGGTTCGACAAAGCGCATTGTCGGTCGTTGCGCTGCTTCGACGATCGCCTCCGCATCTGCGACGTCGTTCTTCTCTGGTTGCCGCCCTCGATGCAAGAGCCTTCCAACCTGATGTGCCCGGTGATCGAGTGCGTTCTTCTCTCAGGCCTTTTCCTTGCGGCCTTTCAAGAAGCCGCGGGCCGGTATGGTGATCTG
>NZ_SRTG01000280.1:0-346 GCF_004792125.1 Mesorhizobium sp. M5C.F.Ca.ET.164.01.1.1
TCCAGCCCTTCCTCGATGCCGTCGGCGCGCTCGACTATGCTAAGGACAGGATCAAGCTGGTCTTTTGCGAGGGCGACAGCGTGGACGGAAGCTGGGAGCGGTTGCAGCAAGCCGTCGCGCCGCTGACCCGCATTTATCGGGACGTGATCCTGCTGCAGAAGCAGACAGGCCTGCGACTCGACCGGATGAAGCGCGCCAAGCGAGGCCTGCAGCGCATGAGGCGCGGCGCCATCGCGAAGGTGCGAAACCACCTGATCGACCACGGCCTCGACGCGAGCGACGATTGGGCGTTGTGGGTCGATATCGACGTGTGGCGATTTCCCCGCGATATCTTGAGCCGGCTTAT
>NZ_SRTG01000281.1:0-346 GCF_004792125.1 Mesorhizobium sp. M5C.F.Ca.ET.164.01.1.1
GTGGATGAAGAACTCCTTTGGGGCCCCTCGAAATTTTTCATCCCTCCGTGAACCATTTCCGTTCGCCCGGCGACACACAGCCGTGGACGATAGAAACCCAGACCATGGAGACTTCAAATGACTGCTTTCCTGCGCAATACCCTGCTTGCCGCCGCCGCGGTGTCGGCCCTGACCGGATCGGCCCTTGCGGACGAGACCTACAAAAGCTGCGCCGCGACCAACCTCAATGACCTGTGGAGCGGCCGTTGCTGCAGCGTCGGCTCCGCGAACTGCCTGGGCGGCGGCAATGGCGGCCGTGATCATCAAGGCCATCAGGGCAAGGGCGACCGCGGCAGCACCAACGGCG
>NZ_SRTG01000282.1:0-346 GCF_004792125.1 Mesorhizobium sp. M5C.F.Ca.ET.164.01.1.1
CCTGCTCACGCAGCCTTCGCGCCTGCAGAAGCTCGCCGAAATCTACAAGTCGCAGCTCGGGCTGGAGCCGGTCAATGCGCGCCAGATCGTCAATCTCGACGATCTGCCGGCAAAGCCGGTCACCATCGAGGACCTCTCGTCGCAGCGGCTGGGCGGCATGGCCGACAATTCCGACAATGGGCCCAAGGGGGCCAAGGACCCGGTCGTGACCGGAGGCATCGTGCAATGATCGCCAAATTCTCGACGCTCGGAAGTCTGCTGAAGCGCCGCAAGAAGCAGGGCGACGACGGCTCGATCGTCGTCGAGGGCGCCCGCAAGGCGACCGGCGGCAGGGCCAGGACCCGCA
>NZ_SRTG01000283.1:0-346 GCF_004792125.1 Mesorhizobium sp. M5C.F.Ca.ET.164.01.1.1
CGGCTCGGGAAATAGCACCGGCACGATATGGAATACCATGCCTGGGTGCAGGACGCGGGGATCTCCGTCCTTTAGGTCCATGACCCATCCTTCACCCCAACCCGGACAGATGCCAACGCCCACGGAGTAGCCGGTTCTATTAAGAAAGGCATGGGCGAGACCAGCGCGAGCCACAGTGCCACGACACGCAGCATCGACTTCTCCACTTGTTACGCCCGGCCTCATGGCAGCGATCGCCGCGGCGAGCGCGGCCTTTGAAGTATCGGCTGCCCGACGGACGCTGTCGCTCGGTTTTCCCAGGCACCAGGTCCGCATCAAGGCTGCACTGTATCGCTTCCAGTTTCCG
>NZ_SRTG01000284.1:0-345 GCF_004792125.1 Mesorhizobium sp. M5C.F.Ca.ET.164.01.1.1
CGGCGGGCGGGATGCCTTCGCTCTCGGCGAAGCAGCGCGAGAAGTGCGCGCGGCTGAGGCCACTGATGTGGACGAGGTCCGCCACCGGCAGCGGCTTGTCGAGATTGGCGTTGATGTGGTCGATCACCGGCTGCATGGCGCTTTGTTTTTCCGCGAAGGCGTGCGACCCGAAAACATCGTCGTAAAGGGCCATGGCAGCTTCGTAGGCGACGGCGGAAGCGGCACCCGGCGAACCGGCCCCCGTGATGAGGCGCAGGCTGCAGTCGGCAAGATGGTCGATCGTCGTTGGCTGCAGCCGAAACACAGGGCCCGAGACGCTTAGGATCGATTTGTGGATGCGCAGCG
>NZ_SRTG01000285.1:0-345 GCF_004792125.1 Mesorhizobium sp. M5C.F.Ca.ET.164.01.1.1
CGACGGCCTCATCGAAGGCCGGAAAGACCAACGTGGCTTCCTGTTTCTTGATCAGAGCGATGTCGTCGGCGGTGGCCATGGCGTTCCCCTGTCAGCGTCGACGCACGCTTTGGCCGATGACTGACGCCGGGTCAAGCCAAGAGCGCCTCAAAGCTCATGCCACAATCGCGCTCTTCGCCGGCCGCCCCGCCACATAGACCTCGCGCATTGCTCGGTCGTCGCCCAGCGTTTGCAGCAGGAAGAGTTCCTCGGCCAGCGTCTCGACCGTCTCCATCCTGAGCCGCATGCCCGGTGTGGAACGGGCGTCGAGCACGACGATGTCGGCGTCGGTGCCTTCATCCAGCG
>NZ_SRTG01000286.1:0-345 GCF_004792125.1 Mesorhizobium sp. M5C.F.Ca.ET.164.01.1.1
CAAGGGCAGCATCTTGAAGAAACGCTGATGATAGCGCTCGGCCATGCCGGAGCCGAAGACGCGATACTCGTCCTCCGCCAGCTTGGTGACGGTAAAGTCGCCGGCGATGCCGCCGCGCTTGCCGATCAGCGGCGTCAGGCAGGATCGTCCGACCCGCGAGGGAATCTTGTTGGCGAAAAGCGCGTTCAGCCAGGCCTCGGCGCCCGGCCCCTTCACCTCGTATTTGGCGAAGTTGGAGATGGCGATGATGCCGACATTGTCGCGCAGCATGCGCGCCTCGCGGCCGACAGGGTGCCACCAGTTCTGCCTGGTGAAGCCGATCGTCTCCTCGCGCGGCTCGCCGTC
>NZ_SRTG01000287.1:0-345 GCF_004792125.1 Mesorhizobium sp. M5C.F.Ca.ET.164.01.1.1
TTGAGATTGGGACCGTTGAGGACGAAAATCGTTTTCAATATGCCGACCTTGTTCTACGCCGACCCCAAGCCGGCGCACTGGGCCTCTATAATGGGCATAGCCGCCCGCGAAAAGAGCGCAAGTGCGTTCTTTCGCTGTCCACAGCGGCCGGCTTTTGCGCCTTAAAGCGCGTCGCCCGGAAACGGATTCGGGCGACGCGCTTTAAATCTTTGTTTTGACCCCGGTGTCACCATCAAGCCGGACCCGATCCCGACAGTGCGCGCGTTGCGCTCCGGCTCGATGTTCTCGCCCGAGTTCGGCGGCATGACCGCCAATATCGAGTTCGAGGCGCTGACCGGCTTTTCC
>NZ_SRTG01000288.1:0-343 GCF_004792125.1 Mesorhizobium sp. M5C.F.Ca.ET.164.01.1.1
ACACGGCGCGGATCGATCCTCAGTCTAACTTCTTCACCAGGTCGGACTGTCAGTCGATCCTTGACGATAGCGTCGATAGGATCATCGCCAAGTTTGGCGAATATCTGTGTCTCGGAGCCGGTCGGCTCCAGCACCGAAACCGTTGCCGACAAACCGTCGGGCGCGATGTCGATATGCTCGGGACGTATGCCGTAGATGACCGGCTGGCCGCCCTGCGCCCTCGCCCCGTCAGCCGGCAGCACGGATCCGGTATCCGACACAAATATCTGCCTGCCGTCCTTCGAAACGACCTTGCCCTTGATGAAGTTCATCGCCGGCGAGCCGATGAAACCGGCGACGAAGA
>NZ_SRTG01000289.1:0-343 GCF_004792125.1 Mesorhizobium sp. M5C.F.Ca.ET.164.01.1.1
CGACGAGACAAGCCTCGACTGGATGCGTCGCTACCGCCTGGACGCACCGTCTGAGATCAGGCCGTCTTCTGCGCCACCGTCTCGCTGAGCCAGGTGCCGATCTTGGCGCCCAGCCGGTCCGGCGAAACGGGCTTGGGCAGATAGTCGTCCATGCCAGCCTCGATGCATTTGTCCCGGTCGCCCTTCAGCGCATGCGCGGTGACGCCGATGATCGGGATGTGGCCGCCCGACGCCGCTTCGATCGCCCGGATGGCGCGTGTTGCCTCGTAGCCGTTCATTTCCGGCATCGAGACGTCCATCAGAACCAGCCTCGGATGCAGCGACCGGTACATCTCGACCGCGG
>NZ_SRTG01000028.1:0-6755 GCF_004792125.1 Mesorhizobium sp. M5C.F.Ca.ET.164.01.1.1
AAACCCGCGATCGAAGATCCCCGCTCAATGCTCTTCCCATCGTCCACCTCCATCGAGGTGGATGTTGAATCAGCACAAGACGCAGCTGTCACATCACAATCGATTCATCGATCACAGGACGTGCTCTAGCGTCCTTGCCGAAACAACACCACTTTAGGACCTCCGCACGTCAGCAAAAATTCGATATCGGGCCAACCTTGTACTGCCTGAATTTCGTCCCGGTTCAAAAGGTGCCAGCAAGACCTTTGTTGCCTTTTCGAGAATGATCGGCATTCTCGCCACGGATTCGGCAGGCCGGGCTTGGTCGGACCATCTGCAGGATTCTTTCAAGACCGTTGGCGAACTGAGGGAAGCTCTTGGCGGGCGATTTGGATGCGAAGCGTTGGAAGAGCGATGTCCGTGTGGAACTGGGCGGACGCCTTCCACCCGAGCGGCGGCCGAGTGTCTTCTCCGCATCTGGCCGACGGACTGGCGGGCCGCGCCACAAGAAGGCCCGCGAAGCCTGCATCGCGGTGCTGAAGGGCGAGCAGCCGCCCCGTTTTGCGCGGCAGGCTTTCGTCGAGGCCGCCCGCGAGGCCGGAATACTGGTCGTGGGCGTTTTTCCCGGGTGACGCGTCCAACGAAGCGATCGCGAGGCGGCGGAATGGCTGCTCTACGGCCGTCGCCGACGTCGACGTCAGGTCGCAGGATCATGTCGCGGTATTTCTAATGGTTGCGGCAATGACATGGGATGCAAAAACGGTCGGAAACCTAGCGTCAACTGCTCTGTCTCGGGTTTTTAGGAATTTGCGACAGATAGTACGCAACAAGCAGCCGGCAGACTCGGGAAGTCCGGCTATCGCCCAACGGCAAACGCTGAAAAGTCGAAGGTATTCACATAATAGCGGAATGCGGCCTGCGCCTTGGACTGGTTCGTCAGGTTGGGGAAGATCAGCATCATTTCATAGGGCGGAATTTCCCAGCCGGGTAGCAGTTCCACAAGCCGGCCGACCGCGACGGACGGCTGGCACACATAGGCGGGAAGGAGTGCGACCCCGCCGCCCGCGATACAGGATTGCAGCAGAAAGCCCATCGAGTCCGAAGTCGCGGCCGCAGGCGGACGCATGACGATCGGTGTATCGTCTGACGAGAACACCCATTCAGGCTGCGCATCATGCACCAGGCAGCGGTGATGCAGAAGATCGGTCGGTTCCCGCAGAGGACTGCCAGCCGCCAGATAGGCCGGGGCGGAGACGAGAACCCGTTTGATCGATGAGACACGCCGCACGATCAGGTCCTGACCTGTGGTCGTGCCAACGCGAAAAGCGAAATCAATCCGCTCGCGGATAATGTCGAGATGCCGGTTTGTGGCGATCAGCTCGACCGCGATCCGGGGAAACTGCGTGGTAAATCCGTGTAGGAAGGTCGGCATGAAATAGCTGGCTGTTACTTCCGGGCAGGTGATCTTCAGCGTCCCGACAGGCTGTTCCTTCAGATTGGTCATCGCCATGTCCGCAGCCGAGACCTCTGCGCGAACGCGGCGGCAGTATTCGAGGTAGACCTGGCCGCTGCCGGTGAGGCTGACGTGCCGGGTGGAACGGTTGAGGAGCCGCAGTCCCAGGCGTGCCTCAAGCTGGGCGATTCGCTGGCTGACTGTGGATTTGGGCATCCCGAGCCGCCCTCCGGCACGGGTAAAGCTGCCCGTTTCGGCGACTTCGGCCAAAATGATCATGTCGTTCACGCCGTCCAAAGCGCCACATCCTCTTTCGTGTCGCTGCCATTGTGCAATAGCACGGACAAAATGTCCGTATAATCAGAATTGTTGGAACGTTCTCGGCTCGGTAGCCTCGGCGCGCGAAGGAGGGGACGTGAAAATGTCGATCAGCCAGACGGCCCCAAAGGCGGACAGGGTGGGCATCGCCGTTGCGGCGATGGTTTTCACTGGCCTGACGCTTTCCATCGCGGACGCGATCATCAAGGTCACGATCTCGGCCATGCCGCTGTCGCAATTCATTTTCCTGCGGTCCTGCGTCACGCTGCCCTTGTTGATCTCGATCCTGAAATGGCGCTTTCCGCAGGTATCGTTGCGCCCAGCCTATCCTGGCTGGGCCATCGTGCGAAGCAGCCTGCTTCTGTCGAGCCTGCTGATCTACTACGCTTCACTACCGCGCCTCGACTTCTCGATTGCCGCGGCCGTCTATTACACGATCCCGCTGTTCATCACCCTTTTTGCGGCCTTCGGGATCAGGGAACCCGTCGGGGTACAAGGTTGGATCGGAGTCGGCCTCGGCTTCGCCGGTGTGCTGCTCATGCTGAAGCCGCAGGCCGGCGATGTTGGCATCCATGCCGTGATGCCGCTGGTTTCCGCGATCCTTTACGCTCTGGCGATGGTGCTGACGCGCACCAAGAGCCGTGGCGAAAACCCCTTTGTTCTGGCGCTGATCTTCAACGTGATAGCGATCGCTCTTGGGGGTGGCGCGAGCCTAGCGACCGTGATGGCTGGGAGCGAGGGCGCACAAAGCCTCTTCGTCGGCGAGTGGATTCCAATGGGCTGGACACAATGGGCGCTGATCGGGCTTTTGAGCATGATGATGCTGATCGGCAGCGTCGGCACGGCCATCGCCTACCAATTGGGACCATCCTCGATCATCTCGACCTGGGACTTTTCCTATCTGGCCTTCGCAGTGCTATGGGGCATCGTGTTGTTCTCGGAACGTCTGGATGCGGCTTCCATGCTCGGTATCGTTGTGATCGCGCTGGCCGGGATTATCGTCATCCGGCGTTAGCGGCGATATATTGGAGCACCGAGGGCAGGACGGCTTCAGGCTCTTTGTGACTGTCGCAAAACTCCTTGACCTTCGCACGCTGCAAAACTCTGCGATGACTTTAGTGCCTTTCGAAACCTTCCATGGCTTTGACGGTATGCAGGCAGCGGTCACCGGCGAGGGATTCCGGCAATCGAGTTGACCCCTTCGCGTTTTAAGGAGAGGGTCAGCAACACGAGACCGAGGCTCGCAACAGACACCGACAGATAGACAGAATGGAACGTCCCGAAGACGGATTTTGCGAAGTCACCAACGAATCCCCCAGAGTGCTTGAGAGGCCGAGAAGGGCATTTGCGACGT
Source organism: Mesorhizobium sp. M5C.F.Ca.ET.164.01.1.1 (assembly GCF_004792125.1). Classification (NCBI taxonomy): domain Bacteria; kingdom Pseudomonadati; phylum Pseudomonadota; class Alphaproteobacteria; order Hyphomicrobiales; family Phyllobacteriaceae; genus Mesorhizobium; species Mesorhizobium sp. M5C.F.Ca.ET.164.01.1.1. The sequence goes on from NZ_SRTG01000028.1 coordinate 3,105, forward strand.
CAAAGACGGTTGTCGACGCGGCGGGATCGAAGGACTTGCTGAGGCTGGGAAAAGGCGAAACATCGAGAAATAGACCAGCCCATATAGGGCTGCTGCGGCCATCAGGCTGGTCGTATTGGGGTGGAAGAACGAAGACAACAACACAGCGAGGAAGCGGATCGTGAGTGCTGTCCGGATGCCGGCGCGGTCGGCAATGAAGCCCATTGCGAAGCGGCCTCACATGCCGACAAAGCCGATTGGCGACCACTCACCGCCAAACTCATTGGCGCAGCGACGTTCCTATCGGGTCAGGCGAAGCTTCTTGAATATGCCGCTCATCTCGTTGCCATGGCACGGTCAATCGCCCTCTCAGTCTCGCCATTGACGGAGTTGCTCTTCAAGCGTGCGCCGGCGAGCTCGAGGAGCGCGCAGGCTATCTCTTGCTGGGGTCCAGCCGGATTCCGCTGCCCGCTCAGCCAATTCGTGGAAGGCCGGTTCCAAGGCGAGCTGGCATTGAAGGCCGCGGTCCGGATGGTCGGCTGGGCAGCTTGGTTCCACGATCGCCATGCTTGATCGCTTCAATGCAGGCCATGGGCTCTCGCCCCTCTCCTTTTGCCACACGAGGCGCGCCAGCTCACGTGTTGTTGTTGGTGTGCGCCACGGCAACCGCTTCATCTTGTCAACCAGCCGCTCCAGCGATCCGGCGCGTTCCAGCTCCGCAAAGAAATGGTGCGGCGTGACGCTACCGAGCCGATGCATCTCGGCTAGGTTCCACACATACGGATAGTCGACCATGAAATCGGATCGAGGCGAGGCCTTGGACGATTCAGCCTTGGTCAGGATGCCGCCGCCCACAAGCCGATCAGCCTTGTCGATGATTTGGCGCACCCTCGATTTCGACAGGCCATGTTCCTGCGCCAGGTCGGCGAAACTCTTGCCCTTCAGAAAGCCTTCGAACAGGGCGACATTCCTATGGACGGTCGGGCTAAACCCCCAACAGGCGCGCAGTTTTTCCAGTATCATTCCGTTCGTTCATCCGGTTGTTCGCCCCCCTTGCAAACCCTACCCGGCCAAATCGGCGCTTGGAAGACACGACTCACATCATGGCGTACGTTGCTGCGAAAAGCTGCCAACTGACATAAACGATCAGCGACTGACTCGCGGAATTCGCTGTACGGTCGAACAATCCCAAGCGCGGGGAGTGTGTGTGCTAACTCTCTTGTGCATTGAGGGCTGAAATGAAAGCCAATCCGGTTAAGGTGTCCGCAATAGATTGCCTCATCCTGCTAAGCACCCGCGTTGCTGGAATCGATTTTGCGGAAGTAAAAAGGCCCCGGCGCTGGGTCGGCGCGCAGGGCCTTCAGGCATGTACGAGCTACCAGCATGTCCAGTTATGATCGTGCGCTATCATAATGAACAAACGGTGAATGATCGCTATCCGAGGTGCAGGGCGGGCGAGATGGTGGGGCGGTGGGGGACCTGTACCGCTGCAGCGGGGCCACGAGCAGCGACCCGAGCCATGCGCCACGCTGCAGGACCTCGATTTCGGGCCAAGCCTCGAGCCCGCAACTCGCCTTGCTTCTCGGAAATCATAAGGCTTTGTGGGGCGGTTAAGCAGCGCGATATGGCCGCGGCGATACGAAGTTTTCATCTTTACCCTGTTCAGACGGTCAGGCTGCCTTCGCCGCCGGCTTGGCTGCCTTGACATGGGTTATACTGCGGCGACCGTCGACGCCGATCGGAACGTCACCGTCAACCGTAGCGCGACGCACAACCCGGTGCTGGTCGCCATAGTCGTTGACCGCATAATGCTGGGTAGCACGGTTGTCCCAGATAGCGACGTCGCCTACTTGCCAGCGCCACCGCACGGTATTTTCCGGGGCAGTGACGTAGGACTGGAACACCTCGTAGAGTTTGGCGGAATCGCTCTTGGAAAGGCCGACGAGGCGCTGCACGAAATTGCCGAGCAGCAGCGACTTCTCCCCGGTTTCCGGATGGACGCGCACGACCGGATGCTCGGTCTCGTAGATCGTCGATGTGAAGACTTCCTCGAAGTGCCTCTTCTCTTCGGCTGTGGCGCGCGGGCGCACGGCTGCGTAGTCGTAGGCATTGCTATGAATAGCCCACAGATTGTCCGCCAATATTTTGAGCGGCGCCGGCAGATTCTCGTACGCGGCGTGCGTGTTGGACCAGATCGTGTCGCCCCCCGCCGCCGGAATGACGACGCCACGTAGGACCGAGAATTTCGGATAGGCATCGACGAAAGTCACATCGGTATGCCACTGGTCTGCCCTGCCACCGCCACGGCCGGAATCGAGATTGAGGATTGAGGCCGTGCCGGCTGCCGGCCCCTGCGTGGGATGAGGTACAAGGTCACCCAGACGCCGCGCGAACAATTCCTGCTCCGCATCGTCGAGATGCTCCTGGCCGCGGAAGAAGATCACCTTGTGTTTTAGAAGAAGCTGGTTGATGGCTGCTATCGCTGCGTCCGAAAGGTCTCCGCCAAGGCGAACGCCTCTGATTTCAGCTCCGACACGGCTGGTCAGCGGTACAACGTCGGAGTCAGGAATGGTCCGGTTGACAAGGACTGGATTGCTCATGGGTTCTCCTGTTTTATCTTGAAAGGGATAGCAAGTCACATCCGGCCAGCGGATGTCCGCGCTGCGTTGAAAAGTCTCATCGCTAGTCGACAGAGCTATCGAACAGGATAATTGACGTAAACTATAGAAAGAATGTTCTAATTTAAACTGGCTCGACGAAAGAGCAGTCTCCGTTGCTCCGGTCTCGGTGTTGAGTTCTCTAAGGCTGCGCCACACCTTGCTCCCCACGCCGGCAAATGATCTCACTATGCAGCCCCGTGCTCGCACGCTACCAAACTAATTGCCGCTGCTGCAACACGCCCCCCTGGCGGCCTGCACCGAAACGACGACAGGGGTGCATCTGATTAGCCGTGAACCCAGGTCTCAAAGACCATCCGGCGCGACGAGCGGACGCACCGCACGTGTGACACCCGCCTTGTGGGGCAGGGTTGCCTTTCTCAATCCCGGCGTTGGTCGGCGTCCCAATGAGCAGCAAGCTATTATCGGCCGCCGAATCTTAGTGGCTTGGTCGAGAGCTTCAATCAACCAAGCGGCGAAAGCCTCGCTAGAGTCTCCGCCCGCCTGTCGCTATGAAGCAGTTGCAGGCAGCGCTGCTTCAGGCGCATGAACTCCCCCGATGCAATGATTTCCGTCGCCCTGGGTCTTTCGAAGGGCACTGTTTCGATTCCCTTCTTCTTCGGCGCGCGGCTTGATGCCGACATACGGTTTCTTGACCTGCCGCCTGAACTGGCTGCCGAAGCCGCCGACAAGATGGTTGCGGATCTGGAAGACGCCTACATCCTTCTCCACGAGAAGAAGCTCTCCAACCTGCAGGCCATGCTGCCGATCCTCGAGGCTGTCGTGCAGACCTCGAAGCCGCTGGTCATCATCTCGGAAGACGTCGAAGGCGAGGCTCTGGCCACGCTCGTCGTCAACAAGCTGCGTGGCGGCCTGAAGATCGCCGCCGTCAAGGCGCCGGGCTTCGGTGATCGCCGCAAGGCCATGCTGGAAGACATCGCCATCCTCACTGGTGGCCAGGTCATTTCCGAAGACCTCGGCATCAAGCTCGAGAATGTCGGCCTCAACATGCTCG
>NZ_SRTG01000290.1:0-343 GCF_004792125.1 Mesorhizobium sp. M5C.F.Ca.ET.164.01.1.1
GGCGCTCTACCGCGAAGACGGTGAGTTCCGCTTCCAAAGCGGCTGGCATGTCAACGCCTTCATCGCCGCCGGCATCGGCGCCATCTTCTCCTCGATCCTGCCCAACTTCACCAACTGGCTGCCGTCCTGGTGGGGCGTCTATGGCTGGTTCTTCGGTGTGGCGATCGCGGGCGCCGTCTACTACGTGCTGCGCACCATGGCGCTTGGCGCAGGGGCAAAGACGGCGAAGGCTTGAAATAAGGCAGTAGGCAGTAGGGCTTAGGCAATAGGCAATCCCCCTCCTCCCTACTCCCTACTGCCTACTGCCTACTGCCTACTGCCTACTGCCCAACCATCTCCGCCA
>NZ_SRTG01000291.1:0-343 GCF_004792125.1 Mesorhizobium sp. M5C.F.Ca.ET.164.01.1.1
CTTCGATTTCCTTGCCGATCCGATCGGCGGCGGCCCTGGCGGCGAGCGCATCCTCACCGGCCACGACAATGGCCTGATCACGCTCAACGTCGCCGAGGCTGACTCGGCCGAACGCGAGCGCCGGCGTGTCGCGATGGGCGAGAACTATCGCACGCTGCTCGGCCATTTCCGCCACGAGCTCGGCCATTATTATTGGGACCGGCTGATCCGTGACGACCCGCAAAGGCTTGCCGCTTTCCGCGCCCTGTTCGGCGACGAGCGCGCCGGCTACGAACAGGCGCTGACGGCCTACTATGCCAATGGCGCGGCGCCTGACTGGCAGCAGGCTCACATCTCGGCCTAT
>NZ_SRTG01000292.1:0-343 GCF_004792125.1 Mesorhizobium sp. M5C.F.Ca.ET.164.01.1.1
TCCGATCTGTGAGGTTGCGCCGCGTTGCGTCGGGCTTGATCATGGAGAAGGTGCGTTCGAGCGCCATGGGTCGTCCTTGTCTGAATTTGAATTGAGAGTGGCGGGCTCTATACAAGCCGCCCGGCTTATTGCCAAGAGGGTGAGGAGCGGGTCCGCGCGGCGAGCGGAAAGGCAATTGCCTGGCTTTGCGAGCGACGAACGCCCGGAGCGACAGCGAGCGTCGAACGGCCAGCGCTTCCGTGGCTGGTCGCTGCGGGCAGGCTGGATCAGACGGCTGTAAAGCAACGGTTTGCTTGCTATAGTCGTCCGGTCGGCGCCGCGCTGAAGTCGGCCCGCATGGAGA
>NZ_SRTG01000293.1:0-343 GCF_004792125.1 Mesorhizobium sp. M5C.F.Ca.ET.164.01.1.1
AAAGCGGGCCGACTGCGTCGAGACGTTGATGGCGGCGACGACCTGGCCGGTACGGTCGCTGATCGGTACGGCTATCGAACGCAGGCCGAGCTCCAGTTCCTCGTCGACAATGGCGAAGCCGTCCGTCTCGGCCTGTTGAACCGCCTTGGCCAGCAAGTCCCGCCTGACGATCGTCTTCGGCGTCCGCCGCTCGATCTTTGCATCGGCGAGGAAGGTCTTCATCTCACCGGCGCTCAGGCCGGAGAGCAGCACGCGACCCATCGATGTGCAGTAGGCGGGCAGCCTTGTGCCGACGTCCAGCGCCACGCTGAGGATGCGGCGGCCGGGGATGCGCGCGACATAG
>NZ_SRTG01000294.1:0-342 GCF_004792125.1 Mesorhizobium sp. M5C.F.Ca.ET.164.01.1.1
GGATTTAGCCGTAGTGCCAGTGGGGCTTTGGCTCGGTGCCGGTGAACATGATGCCGATGCGGTCTTCGCGGCGCCAGCGGACCACTGCCTTGTAGGCGATGCCGTCGGTCGGCACATAGAGCAGGAACTCGTCGGGCACGCGTGCGTCGATCGAGACCTTCAGTTCGGCGCCGCCGTCATGCATGTTGCGCACCGTGCACGTGACCTCGGAATTGGTGATGCCGGTCAGGATCGTCGCGCCCTTGAAGACGCGCTGCCTGCGTTTGTCCCTGTTTTCGTCTTCAGCCATCGCGCGCCAATCCCCGGCGATCGTCGCATTTCATGTGGTGCGATCGGCAAGAT
>NZ_SRTG01000295.1:0-342 GCF_004792125.1 Mesorhizobium sp. M5C.F.Ca.ET.164.01.1.1
GAATTCGGAACGCGCCCATTTCCTTCAAAGAAGTATTTCTCGATCGTCACCGTCATGGGAGCATGCCGCCTTCTTCAAAGATCACCAACCGTGCTGCCAAAGTCGGAAAAGGCTTGCTCTGCAGGCATAGCACAAAGATCACCGACGCGGCAGGATCGAACTTTAATTCCAATTACACCCAGGAGCCGGCGTGGGCAAGCTCAAATGAAGAGGGGGACAAATATGTCACGGCAGGATCGCATCGTTGCCGTCCCATATCAGGGCGGCCTGCTTGAGCCTCTCAGCGTGAGGGCTTCCTTCGGGTACCGCGATCAGTTCGACCAGGCCGAGCGGGACCTCGAA
>NZ_SRTG01000296.1:0-342 GCF_004792125.1 Mesorhizobium sp. M5C.F.Ca.ET.164.01.1.1
GGCAAGGTCGCGCGCCAGCCAGATGGCGTCGGCCGCCGAGGTCGGCACCACGAATTCCTCATTGAAGCGCGCCGCGACATGCGCCGGCAGGCTCTCCTTCCACGCCCGCACCAGCGGCGCCAGCAACAGCAAGCGTTCCTGCGCCGCAATCGGCGGCGCCAGATCGATTGCCGGCGTTGCCTCGGTGTCGAAGGCGGCCTCGTCCTCGTCGAACTCGCCGAGCGGCCGCACCGTCGGCAGAATGGCCGAGCGACCTCCCAGCATGTCGACGAAGGCGCCGCGCAATGCCCGTGCCGCGCGCCGCGTCGGCACATAGAGGGTGACGTCGGCGAGCGCCAGCGG
>NZ_SRTG01000297.1:0-243 GCF_004792125.1 Mesorhizobium sp. M5C.F.Ca.ET.164.01.1.1
GATGCCGCAGGAGCACATCCTCGCGGCGGCACCCGATATTGGCTGGGAGATGGACGTGGCATTCGGGAACGGCGGAGGCCGCCTCTGGACTGCAGTAAAAAAAAAAAAAAAAAAAAAAAAAAAAAAAAAAATATCTCATATAAAAAAAAAAAAAAAAAAATTTTTTTTTTTTTTTTTTTTTTTTTTTTTCGCGGCCGAGCGGCGATGGAACAGCGCTGGGAAGATCGAGCGTGGGCCCTTCAG
>NZ_SRTG01000298.1:0-342 GCF_004792125.1 Mesorhizobium sp. M5C.F.Ca.ET.164.01.1.1
GCGAAAGCAGGCCGAGTTCCATGTTCGCCAGGCCGGCGGCCTTTTTCACCATGGCCATCGACTGGATGAGCTCGGGGAAATCCCTCAGGCGCAGCCCGGATACATCAAAGTTCTGTTCCGCCCGACGGGTGTGCACGCCGTAGAGCACATTGCCAGGGATAGCGAGCGGTCCGATCAGATCCGTTTCGATACGGTCGGCAATCATGGTTGCTATCTCCGCTCATCCAAGACCTCGGGCGTCACCCACACAGGTGCAAGATTCACAAGTCTGGATACTAAGATGAGGTCCTCACGACCGGCTGATGACGGCGCCAGCCTTGATGGCGAGCGCCGCGATAGTCA
>NZ_SRTG01000299.1:0-342 GCF_004792125.1 Mesorhizobium sp. M5C.F.Ca.ET.164.01.1.1
GCTTCATCCAGAACGCCAAGGACGAAGATTCAGTCCCGCGCGACTTCGACGTGCCCTTTGCCCACACCCCGGCCTTCGTTGGCAGTCATGTCGACGGCTATGACAACATGGTCAAAGGCATTTTGGAGCACTTCTGGAAAGGTCAGGAGCGTACGCAAATCGAAGGAACCATCAACATCATTCCGGGCTTCGACGGCTTCTGCGTCGGCAACAACCGGGAGCTCAAGCGCCTGCTCGATGTAATGGGCGTGTCCTACACATTCATCCAGGATGCCTCTGACCAGTTCGATACGCCTTCGGACGGTGAATACCGCATGTATGACGGGGGCACGAAGATCAACG
>NZ_SRTG01000029.1:0-6091 GCF_004792125.1 Mesorhizobium sp. M5C.F.Ca.ET.164.01.1.1
AAACCCGCGATCGAAGATCCCCGCTCAATGCTCTTCCCATCGTCCACCTCCATCGAGGTGGATGTTGAATCAGCACAAGACGCAGCTGTCACATCACAATCGATTCATCGATCACAGGACGTGCTCTAGACGTGCTACGCCATTGGTAAGTGGAGGGACTGGACCTGCAGCTCCCTATGCCAGCGGATTTCCGTCACCAAGGAAGTCCATGTGCTATGAGAATAAATGGCCCAGTCTATGGATGCACTGGTCCGCGAAATCACTCCTTCACGGCCTCAGCTTCGACGACCGCGCGTGCGGCTTCGGACGTCGAAGCGACCTTATAGCCGATTTCGACGAGGAACTTGTCTAGACGCTCGATCAGTCCTGGTGACTGCTCAATATGGACGACAACCCATTGGAAGGCGCTGAGTGCTGCACGTTGCTTGAGCGGGTCCCAAAGACGAGCGATCCCCAATAGATCGATCGGTGCGAGCGCAATCAGCCCGTTTTCCTCGATCGCTTTCGTCATTCTCGCGTTGCGCCCATTGCGCCCACTCATCCGCCGTTAGGAGGCGCAACATGTCGAGATGGTCGGCGTGCGGCTTGGTCGCAAGCTGAGCAAGCACTGCCTTGCGCACAGGGCTCGATGTCCGCTCGGCCCGGTCAAGTACGAACGCAGGCAGCGGTGCCGGAAGGGGATCGGCCAGTGCAGTGAGCGCCTTCGCCGCGACATGGGCGAAGCGATGGTCGAGCGCTCCTTGAATCTGTGCGCGCATACCCCGATGAATCGCAATCTCGATCGCTTCGAGCGCCCGTATCATGATCATCGCTATCCATGAGGATCCGCGTGACGTCCTCGGTAACATCGAGATCGATATGGCGCGCAAGACGCACCCGCATAGTCTGCACGTCGCTCGTAGCTTCGGGAATCGCGAGCAGCGTCGCGGCGGCCGCAGGCGAAAGCGCTGGCGTCTTCTCATCCAAGATGGCACGTTCAGCCAGTGCCAGCTCTAGAAAGTCGTCTGGCAGCGCCGCGATCATCGCGGCGTACTGGTCGTGGCGGGCCTTGGCGTGTTCACCACCAGCACTCCCGCGATGGGCAAGGTCGGACGCCAGCTCGGCTAGCCTGCCGTTGGCCTTGCTGGCGATAAGCGTCGAGACAATATTTTTTTATTTCGTCAGGGACATGACCGGCCAGACAATCCAACGCCGATACGCGAACGCCGGAATTATCGTGACCTTCGACCAGCCGTACAATGAGACGGTCCTCAGCGTGGCCGTCCCAGCGGTCTGTGAGCAGATTCCAGAGCTGCCCCTCATCATCGTTTCCGTAGCTTGCCTCAATTGCCGCCTCGAGTTCACCGGCAGTGAGCTGCATTTTCGGATGGTCAAGTTCGCGCAGCCAGTATTGGCGAAGCGTCTCATGGTGACGATGCTGCACCACCTCCTTCCATCCGCGCTCGCCGCGCAATCTGCGCACATAGGCTTCGAGATAGGTATCGGCGGTTGCGCCATCATCATCGTTGGCTAGATGCTCGGCGTAATCGTCGCTGACTTCGTTGTTGAGGATTAGCAGGTGGTTTCGCGCCGCATTGTCGAGCTCAGCCTGGGTTGGCTGGCGTGCAGCGACTGAGGCATCGACGACGGGTTCGAAACGGTCGAGATCAACTAGCGCACCGGCAGCGATGACATCGTCATTCCGAATATGACCATAGCCCGCGGACTCTTGGGCGGCTGCCAGGAAAGCACCTGTCACGTCACCCGCGAGCTCTGCAAGGTCGCGAGCAGAGCCTCTCGGGAAGCTGGTTTGGTCCGTGGGCAGTACCGTGCAGGCGAAACTTTCGATCAATTCACGCACGTCAGGATCTGCGCGCATCCGCGCATACCAATCTGCGTCACGTTCGAGCCGAGCCGAGCAGCAACGCCAAAAATGAAACCCTTCCGGAGGGTCGAATCAGGGTATACGCCTGCAGATCGTAGAACCATGTCTGAACGCCGAGATCGGCCTGAGGGTAAGGGCAGTCTGTGAGCTCCATGCTGCGGTCGAAGTGATGGATCAACGGGCCGAATGAGGAAAGGGACCAAGCACGTCACCAAGCCGTCCATGATCGCGCGTGACTGCCAGTCGTTGTTGCGCAAGAAGATCGGGAAGCGGCTCACCCGTTGACCAGCGAAGTGACGTTCGCCTTGCCAAAATTCTTGCGGAACTGGATCAGATCGCACTTCCCAGTGTCCGAGCTGAGTTCTGTCCCGAACGATGTCCGCGAAATGCTTAGCTCCGGGACGAACCGACGGCCATGTCGCCGCCTGACGTGCCTCGACGTCGGGCGCGGCTCTCCGGAAGAGAGCGCCAAAGCTCATCTCCTGACCGTCCGCCGAATAGGCAAGGCGGTAGATCGTCTCGTGGTAGACGGACTGCGTTCAACGGATGGCTGCGATCGGATAGGGCGTGACCGGCCATAGCAATAGTCGTGATGCAGAAGACCGGACTACTCAGATGCGCATCCATAGACGGAGACACCGCTCCTTGGTGGCAGAATTGGCTGCCTGGAATGCGTCTCCGCTGAGGGAGCAAGCGAGCGTTGATCACTGCGAAACGGCTACCATCCTGCTGGCGAAGCTCCGTAGCTCATGTCACTTCGGCCGCCTCTAGAGAAACTTCGCGCAGGGTACCTGCCACCGGACCAGCAAGTAATGTGCTCGGCCTGGACTGGGTTTCACCGTAAGTTATGCCGCCATCTGTGGCGCAGCGGCCATCGCAGGCGCCGCTACTATCCTTCATCTCGGGGCAAAGTACCATCTTTCTGCCGCAGCTTCTTGCGGCGAGTTCGGCGATCGCCAGGCGATGCGTGCGGCGCATCCGGAACCGGAGCTTCCTCAACCGTTGTGGCCAGGAAGCGATGGTCGGGCATGGTCATGTCCTTGGCGACTGCTTCAGCGGTGGTTAACACGGGCTGAGAAACATTTTCGCCAAGAACAATCGGCTGCGGCGCCGCCTCGGCGACCGCACCTTTCGTGTGCGCTTTCGCAACCATCGTTAGCGATGCCGGCCCAGATCGACGCATCGCCCGCCCCATGGCGACCAGCTCCCGCACGCTGGCGGGTTCTCCAGCCGGCACATCATCGATTGGGAGGCCAGATCCCGACCCGACGGCGGCATCCTGGGCCATCTTGAAGAACGGATCGGGGCGCAGCCGGTTTGGCGTCGTTGCCGTCCTCGTAGCCGGCGGCGATCATCTTCATGCGAAAGCCGATCACCCGGCCAAGCTGTGGGCAGTCTGGTCCGGACAGCGCGGATGGTCGATGCAGCGCGCCAGACGCTCGGCCACCCGCAGCCGATTTTCCACCTCGGCCAGAGCCAGAAAGCCGCTGTTGGACGACAGCATCTCGCCGTCGAAACGGACGACGACGGACTTGCCGCCCACTGATGACAAACAGCTCAGCGGCAGCCTAGTCGTTCATGGCGGGTGTGATCTCCGGAAATGATTCGGATCGGGCTTAGCAACCAAATCCTATGTCATTTCAAAGTCTTGCACCAAATCCGTCAACCCACCATGAATTTTTCGGGTTAGGAGCTTCTGCTCCTGAACCTGGCAACTCCTGCCTGACAACCCGCAAGCCGCGAAACTCGAAGCCCTCCTCAGATTGCTTACGTCCAGTGTCCGACATTGTCGGACATTTGTCATGGTGTGATTCGCGCCAGGCATTTGTTGTGACATGGTTTTCTTCTCTGGCACGGTACATGCTTGTTCATATGTATACGGGTCCCGGTTGAGGAGAAATCGTCTCATGATTACGCCCATCGGTAGGCCTGCTAGCTCAAGGTGTCCGTGGACGCAGGTAAGCGGCTCAGCTTCGAAAACACGCTGTTGAATGTGCTAATGGTGTATGAAGGGTATTCAGCCGGCGATAACGGAGGTGGGCAAGTACACTCTCAGTTGTTGCAGTATCGACAACGGCCGGCATCATCAGCGAACCCGTTGCACAACAGGTGCGATCCGATGAGTGGGGCCGCCGGGGAGCGTGCAGATAGGGGGGTGCAAGGCGTGACAATGTTATCGTTATGCCGATGACCTTCTTTGTGTTGGTTGACACTCAGGACCGCCGATTTCGATTGGTATCAAGCGCGCTTTCCCTTGAGCAGATCCGAACCAGTGTGACGGGTTTAGGCCGCTATGCGGCGCGGCGGTTAGGGCGGGAACGGCCCAGATTGGGACTGGCTGAGGGATGAAAATGGTATATCGGTCTTCTCCGGTGCGCGGCCATGCCTGTCAACTAGGCGAGCAGGGCATGGATCCTGCAGCCCGGCCAATCTTTTCCAGCATCGTTCTTGGCAGTGGTACGCTAGCTATTGCGTGCGCACAGCTGGCAATGGAGATGGGCCACGTCATTGGCGCGGCCCTGTGTACTGACGCGATATTCGCGGATTGGGCGGCTCGCGCCAACATCTTGTGCATTGCGAATGTTGAAGAACTCTCCACTTTACTGAACACCGAGCCAGTGGATTGGATATTCTCGGTTGCCAATCCGCTTATATTGCGACCGGACGTGTTTGAGCGAGCGCGACAAGGTGCATTTAATTACCACGACGGTCCATTGCCACGATATGCGGGAACGCATGCGACGTCCTGGGCGCTGCTGGCGCAAGAAACCGAACACGCCGTCACCTGGCATCGGATCGATGATGGTGTTGATACGGGTGACGTCGTGGTTCAGCGCCAAGTCCTGATTGCGCCCACCGACACGGCAATGACCCTGAACCTCAAGTGTTATGAAGCCGCGATCGAGGGTTTCCGCGAACTCTTAACTGGCCTCAAGATCGGGAAACTTACTGCCTATCCGCAGGCGCTAGTGAACAGAAGTTATTTTCCGAAGCGTCGGCGCCCAGATGCGGCAGGCTATCTGCGATGGGATCGATCCGCGCAAGATTTGTCAGCGATGACGCGTGCCCTAGACTTTGGCCCGTATCATGCCAATCCATTGTGTCTGCCCAAGGCGCTCGTCGGTGATGAGGCTGTCGCAATCAGACGCTTGGAGGTGTTGCCTCGACGCTCGGGCTTTCCCGCGGGTTCCCTGCTTGAAATCCACTTCAGCCACTGGCGTGTGGCGACGGGTACGCAGGATGTCGAGGTTTGCTTTGGCAGCTCCGATGGGCGGGTGCTGGACGCGCGAGCCCTCGCCAGGCACTCCAATCTGGATGAAGGTAGTCGCCTTCTAATTTTGGGCGATGAACAGGCGCGGAGCATAACTGCCGCTCATGAATTGCTGGCGCCTCGGGAGGATTTTTGGCGACGGCGGCTTGAGCAGTTTAGAACATTGAAGTTTCCTTTCCTGTCGTCGTCCCTGTCTGACGCACCGCCCAGATGGCAGTCGAGTTCGGGGGTCATTCCAAGTGCTTTGGCTAAGCTGTCGCAAAATGATTGCACGGAATACTTGGTAACAGCTTGGCTGATCTATCTCGCCCGCATCACGGGAGAAACAGAGCTGCAACTGGGATGGAAGCCTGCATCGTATGGATGGCAAGCCGATTTGAAAGCGGTGGAGGTGCTTGTCGCTCCTGCCGTACCGATGGAAGTTACCATTGATCTTGCACGTGATTTTGAAGAAATGCGCAAAGCGGTGGCAGCCGAATTCGCTCAGCTGAGGGAGCACGGTAGCTTTGCCCGGGATCTTGTCGCGCGCTGCCCGACATTGCGAGGTGTGGAGGCGCTACGTTCGCACCGGCCTTGGCCGATTGGCATCACACTCACGACAGACAGCTGTTCCGTCGCTGGCGATCTGAAGACGAGCCACAGAGCTGGGCCAGCCCTATGTGGCGATTTGCTGACCTTTGAGGTTTGCGCTCTGGATGGGAGCTTTCGCTGGCATTTTGATGCCAGTCGATTAGCGCCGAAGCAGATCGACCGCATGACGCAGCATTTGCAAACTTTGTTACATGGTGTGATGGCCGATGCCGGGCAGCCGGTGCGCGAGTTGGCCATCCTGCCGGCTGCGGAGCGTGCGTATCTGCTGGAGGAGCTGAACCGGACGGCGGCGGCCTATCCGTCGGAGCGGTGCATCCATGAACTGTTCGAGCAGCAGGTGCAAAAGGCGCCGGAGGCGGTGGCGC
>NZ_SRTG01000002.1:0-846410 GCF_004792125.1 Mesorhizobium sp. M5C.F.Ca.ET.164.01.1.1
CGGCCATCGAACTGGCGCCCTCCAGCGAGAAACCGTCTTCGCCCTCGACCTTTAGACGCACGATGGCCTGCTTCACGTCATCGATGGAAAATGTCGCGTCGCACAAGCGGATGAACGGGCCGAGCGCGGCCGAGGCGTTGTTGTCCTTGGCCTTGCCGAGCAACAACGCCGAGCGCCCTTCGACGTCGCGCAGATTGACGTCGTTGCCGAGCGTCGCGCCAACGATCTTGCCGCTGCTGGCGGCTATCATGGCGATCTCCGGCTCCGGATTATTCCAGGTGGAAACCGGATGCAGGCCGACATCGGCGCCGAAGCCGACCGACGCCATCGGCTGGCATTTGGTGAAGATTTCGGCATCAGGGCCGATGCCTACTTCCAGATATTGCGACCAGGCGCCTCGTTGGATGAGCTTTGCCTTGATCTCCATCGCCTCCGGCGAGCCGGGCTTGAGCTTCGACAGATCGTGACCGATCAGCCCGGCAATGTCGGCGCGAATGGCGTCGGCTTTTTCCGCCGAGCCGCGCGCCTGCTCCTCGATGACCCGTTCGAGCAGGCTGACGACGAAGGTGACGCCCGACGCCTTGACCGCCTGCAGGTCGACCGGAGAAAGCAGGTACGGTTTTTGCGAATCGCGCGCGGCCTGGAAACTGTTGGCGGCGATCGCATCAAGTGATCCGATCGGTTCGCCTCTGGCCGCCTGGACGTACCCTGCCGGGTCTGGCATCTCGCAGACGTCGCGCACGGTTGGTGCCATGCTCAACGTGATGTCGAACACCGTGCCGTCGCGCACCGTGACCACCAGCGGATGGGACCTATCGCTTGTCCGGGCGCGGCCGATGAAGAGGCCCTCGTTGGGCAGGAGAGTGGTGTTCGTCATGGCTACGGTCCTCTGCTGTCTTGTTCTGCGACGGTCGTCGCTGCCGGACCAATGGTTCACAAAGAGCCTGGCAAGCGGCGGCGGCACTTTCAACAAATTCCGGCCAAAGGTCTATCCCATCCTCAAGGCGAGTTTTGTCAATCTGTCCGGGCGAACTCCGCGCTGCTTGACGGTGATTGCTCCTTGACGTGTCCCAATTGCGGAGCGGAAACGAGCTTTCAAAATTATGAAACGGTGACTAGGATTTTCACAACGAACTGCACTCCAGGTGATCCTTGCCCGCACCGTTTTCCGATCCGATCTGGCAGAGGCCGCAATCGGCCGCCGCGCCCCAGGCGCTTGTTGGCGGTAAACCCGTCGATGTCGTCATCATCGGCGGTGGCATCATGGGTTTGTCGACTGCGTTGCATGCAGCCCGGTTCGGCTTTGCCGTGCAGGTGCTGGAAGCCGGCGAGATCGGCCAAGGCGCATCGGGCCTGAATGGCGGCCAGGTGATCCCCGGCCTGAAATATGATCCGGAATGGCTGCTGGAGCATTTTGGCCCCGAACGCGGCGAGATCCTCGTCAATTTTGCCGCCTCTACGGCGGACGCCGTCTTCGAATTGATCCGCGACGAGAAATTGGCGGTGCCGTTCGTTCGCAACGGCTGGATCCAGGCAGCGCACACCGAGACGGCGCTGAAGGCGGCGGGGAACAGGGACCGGCAGTGGCGGAACCGCGGCGCCGATGTCCGGCTTCTGAGCCAGACCGAGATCGCCGCGTTGACCGGCGCGCAGGGCTATCTCGGCGGCTGGCTTGACCGCCGCGCCGGCGTGATCGATCCGCTTGCCTACACGTCGGAACTGGCACGAATCGCCTCGGCCGGGGGCGTGAAGATCGCCGAGCACCAGAAGGTGGTGCGCCTCGATAAGAACGCCGGCCTTTGGCGTATCTCGACGGAGGGCGGCGCCGAATTGCAGGCGAAGGCGGTCATTCTGGCGACGAACGCCTATACCGGCGATCTGCTCCCCGGTCTCGCCGAGACGATCGTTCCGCTGCACTCCTTCCAGATCGCGACAGCGCCGCTGCCGGCCGATCTGGCGGCCGGGATTCTGCCGGAGGGGCAGGCGGTATCGGATTCGCGCCGCATCCTCGTTTACTACCGCAAGAGTGCCGACGGGCGGCTGGTGCTTGGCGGGCGCGGCCGGATGGCGCTGCCGACCAGCGAAGGAGACTGGGCGCATCTCGAGCGCGCGCTGCTCCGGCTCTATCCCGCGCTATCCGGCGTCGGCATCGAAAAGCGCTGGTTTGGCCGGGTTGGCGATGACGCCGGATCACCTCCCGCATATTCACGAGCCCGAGCAGGGCCTGATAGCCGTGGTCGGCTGCCAGGGCCGTGGCGTCGGCCTGATGACCGCGCTTGGCGAGCGCATTACAGGCTATCTGGCGAGCGGCGACGCCAGGCAATTGCCGTTCCCGGTCTCTTCGATCCGGCCGATACCGTTCCACGCCTTTCGGCAGGTCGGCGTCGCTGCGACGATCGCTTGGTATCGTACGCTGGATGTATTCGAGCGCTGATTTCACACCGGCGTAGGAATCAGCTTGACAGTTTCATGATTATGAAAAACCTTTAGGTGATTTCAAATTCCGATGGGCATGCGATGTCGACCATCGTTGCAAGGCAGCCACTGCCGGAGTCCCGGTCCTCGGCGGGTTTCCGGTTGGCCATGCTGCTGCCGGGCGGGCTGGTCACCTTCTTCCTGATCCTGTTTGCGCTTGGTCTCGTACTTTTCCTCGCCTTTCGCGGCAATGACGGTTCGCTGCTGGGCGCCGGTTTCACCTTTGCGAATTTCATCACGGTGGCGTCCGATCCTCTGTACTGGAGGTAACGCTGCGCTCGCTGGCCATTGCCGGCCTGGTGACGCTGGCAACGGTCGTCACCGCCTATCCGGTTGCTTATTATCTTGCCTTCCACGCCGGACGGCGACGCGGCCTGCTGTTGTTTCTGGTGACGCTGCCGTTCTGGACCAGCTATCTCCTGCGCGTCTTCGCCTGGAAGATCGTGCTGGCCTATAATGGCGTGCTGAACTCGGCGCTCATCGAAAGCAGCATCTGGTCCGAGCCGACACTGGCGTTTCTCAACACGCCGGCCGCCGTCGTCGTCACGCTGGCTCACGCCTATGCGCCGTTCGCCATCCTGCCCATCTATGTGGCGCTGGACATGATCCCGAAATCGCTGCTCGAAGCTGCCTCCGATCTCGGCGCCAGGCCGTTCACCAGCTTCCGCCGCGTCGTGCTGCCGAACTCGATGCCGGGGGTGCTGGCGGCGGCTCTCGTCGTCTTCGTGCCGACGGTCGGCGACTATGTCACTCCGGCGCTGGTCGGCGGCCCTGCCAGCACCATGATCGGCTCGCTGATCCAAGCCCAGTTCGGCAAAGCCAATGACTGGCCGTTCGGCGCCGCACTCGCCGTCGCCGTCATGCTGGTCATCCTTGCCGTGGTGCTGGTGGTGCGTTCCGCCGACCGCAGATTTGGCAGCCGGACATGAACACGGCGCGTATCGATGCAAAGCAGGGCGGCGGTTGGCTGGGCGCCTATGTCCTTGCCTATCTGGTGTTCCTGTACTTGCCGATACTGCTGATCCCGCTGTTTTCCTTCAACAATTCGATCCAGGCGGCGTTTCCGCTGCAAGGCTTCACGTTCGAATGGTACGCGACGCTGTTCGGCAATTCGGCGCTGTCCGGCGCGCTTGGGAACAGCCTCGTCATCGGTGCAACTGCCGCCACCGGCGCGACGCTCTGCGGCATCACAGTGTCCTATATGGACCTCTACGGCCGCTCGCCGCTTGCCGCCACTATCAGCGCCATCGCGCGGCTGCCGATCCTGATCCCCGGCGTGATCGTCGGCATCTCGCTGCTGATCCTGGTCAACCTCATTGGCTTTGGGCCGTCACGCACTGCCATCGTGCTCGGCCACATATTGGTGGCGCTGCCGACGACGGTGGTGATCATGAAAAGCCGCTTCGCTGCTATCCCGAAGACGATCCGCGAGGCCGCGCTCGATCTCGGCGCTTCCGATTGGACGACATTCAGACGGGTCATGCTGCCGCTCAGCCTGCCCGCCATTGTGTCAGCGTTCATGCTGGCCTTCCTGACCTCCTTCGACGAGTTCATCGTCGCCTTCTTCCTCGCCGGCACCGAGCCGACGCTGCCGCTTTACATCTGGAGCCAGCTGCGATTCCCGAAGTCGCTGCCGACCGTCATGGCGCTGGGCACGGCCATCCTGGCCGTGTCATTCGTCATCGCGGCAATTGCCGAAATCCTGCGCCATCGCGGGCTCGCCGCCGCCCAACGGCCGGTGCCCGCCGACCTGTCCAAACCAGAAGAAACCGAAAGAGGAGAACTGCAATGGCATTCGACCTGAAATCGATAAATCGCAAGACAGTCCAAGCCGGATTGGCCGCCTTCGCGCTGGCGCTTTCGTCGACCGTCGCGCTTGCGGCCGACAAGCTGCAGTATTTCACCTGGTCGGGCTACGAACTGCCCGACTTCAACAAGAGCTTCCTCGCCGCACACCCCGATGGCGTCGAGGCCTCGATGTTCGGCGACGACGATGACGCCTTCACCAAGGTCAAGGCCGGTTTCCGCCCTGATGTCGCGCATCCCTGCTACGACAAGGTCGCGCGCTGGAACAAGGAAGGCCTGCTGCAGCCGATCGACACCAAGCGCATCAAGAACTGGGATTCGATCTTTCCGGTCTTCAAGAACCTGCCCGACCTGCAGGCCGGCGACGGCAAGGTCTGGATGGTGCCGTGGGACTGGGGCAATACCTCGATCCTCTACCGCACCGATCTGGTGAAGAACCCGGAACCGAGCTGGAACCTTTTGTGGGACAAGCAATATGCCGGGCGCATGGCGACGATCGACGCCGTCCATGACACGCCGGTGGTGGCGGCGCTTCTCGCCGGCGTCAATCCGTTCGACATGACGCCGGAGCAGATGGACAAGGTCGCGGAAAAACTGCGCGAGCAGCGCCCGCTGCTCTCGAACTACACCACCGACATGACCTCGGTCGAACAGGCGCTGGCGAGCGGCCAGCTTGTCGCCGCCATGACCTGGAATGCGTCGGCCACCTCGCTCAAGAAGCAGGGCGTGCCTGTCGAGTTCATGAAGCCCAGGGAAGGCATGCTGACCTGGGCATGCGGCTTCGTCATGCTCAAGGACGCCAAGAATGTCGACCTCGCCTATGACTTCATCAACAGCCGGCTGGAGACCGATTCGGGACAATACCTGATCCAGGCCTATGGTTACGGCAGCTCCAACAGCTCGGCCTTCGCCGCGGTGCCGAAGGAGGAACTGGAAAAGCTGCAGCTGCCGTCCGATCCGGAAGTGATGCTGAAGACCACCGTCTTCACCGGGCCGATGAAACAGAATGACGAACTCGCCAAGATGTTCGAGAAGGTCAAGGCAGGCGGCTGAGCTTCTGAGGTGCCGCGCGGTTTCGACTGCGCGGCACCGCTCCAGGATACCGAAAACGAGGTCGGGAAAACAGATGGACATACTGAACGAAACGGCTGAAAAGCCGAAGGACGACGCCGACGTGCGGGTCGGCCGGCGCGTGCGGGCGCTCAGGCTGGAACGCAATCTTTCGCTGGCCGAGCTTGCCGCCAAGGCCGGCGTTTCGATCGGGGCGCTCAGCCAGATCGAGCGTGGCCTGTCCTCGCTTCGCGTGAAAGTGATCTGGCCGCTCGCCGCCGCTCTCGATATCGAGCCCTCGGCTTTGATCACCGACGGCAACGATGCCTGCAACGACCTATATTGCGTGCGGGCCAACAGCCGTCGGCAGATCCCGGTGAAGTCGGAAGGCATCGCCAAGGCTCTGCTGTCGCCGCCGGCCGCCACGCTCACCGGCATGCTGGTGACGGTGGAAGCCGGTGGTGGCACCGTCGAAGCCTACGCCCATCCCGGCCACGAATTCGGTTTCGTCCTGTCGGGCGAAGTCGAACTCGTGGTCGATTCAACCACCTATGGGCTGAAGACCGGCGACAGCTTCGCCTTCAAGAGCACCTTATTGCATGCCTTCCGCAATCCGGGCGCCGAGCGCTGCCAGATCCTCTGGGTCAACACGACCAAGCCGTCCGAGGTTCGCGATGGCGCCTGAACCTCTCGTCCGGCTGGATGCGGTCTCGAAGATTTTCCCCGGCGGCATCGTCGGTCTCGACGCCGTCGATCTCGACATTGCCCGCGGCGAGTTCCTGACCTTGCTCGGGCCCTCCGGCTGCGGCAAAACCACCAGCCTGCGGGTGATCGCCGGTTTCGAAAGCCCATCGAGCGGACGGGTGTTGCTCGAAGGCCGTGACATTACGACACTCAGGCCGTTCGACCGGCCGGTCAACACCGTGTTCCAGGACTATGCGCTGTTTCCGCACATGAACGTCGCCGAAAACGTCGGCTTCGGTCTGTCGCTGCGCAAGCTTTCCGGGGCTGAACAGGCAAAACGGGTCGGCGAAGCGCTCGACATGGTCGGCCTTGCCGAAAAGCTCGGGGCCCGCGTGTCCGAATTGTCGGGCGGCCAGCGCCAGCGCGTCGCGCTTGCCCGTGCGATTGTCTGCGAACCACGTGTGCTGTTGCTCGACGAGCCGCTGTCGGCGCTCGACGCGCATCTGCGCGAACAGATGCAGGTCGAATTGAAGCGGCTGCAGTCGCGGCTCGGCACCACTTTCGTCATGGTCACCCACGACCAGACCGAGGCGCTGTCGATCTCCGACCGCATCGTCGTCATGAACAAGGGCCGCATCGAGCAGATCGCACCGCCCGCCACGCTCTACGACAGGCCCGCCACAAAATTCGTCGCCAGTTTTATCGGCACGATGAATCTGCTGCAGTCGCGCTTTGTCGGCCGTGACGGCGATCGATTGCGCTTCAGCGCCGGCGCCCTGCCGCTCGAAGCCACGTCGGAAACCGGCGAAGCGCCCGGAGAAGGCGCGGTGCGAACCATCGGTGTGCGTCCGGAGGATCTTTTAGCGACGACCGAAGCAGCGACCGGCACCGCGCCGGTGCGGGTGAGCAGCATCGTCTTTCACGGCCGCACCCTGCGCCTGCACGCCGTATTGTCGCAGGGGATACCAGTGGTGATCGATGCGCCACGCCGGGCGGAAGGTTTTCAATTCAGCGTCGGCGATGTGGCGCATATCAGCCTGCGCCGCGGCGCTAACTGCCCTATGCTGCCCGGCTGATCTGATCCCCATCCTTCCAAAAAACCGGAGCATCACCCATGAGCAATCACCTGAACTTCTTCATCGACGGAAAATGGGTCGCGCCCGTGGTGCCGGCAACGCTGGATGTGATCGATCCATCCACCGAGGAGGCCTATACGAAAATCTCCGTCGGCTCGAAGGCCGATGTGGATCGCGCCGTGGCAGCGGCGAAGGCAGCCTTTCCGGCCTTTTCGCAAACCAGCAAGGCCGAGCGCCTGACACTGCTGAAGCGCATCCTGGAAGTCTACAACGAGCGCTACGAGGACATCGCGCAGGCTGTCAGCCAGGAGATGGGCGCGCCGATCACCTGGGCGCGCGAGGCGCAGGCCTGGGCGGGCAGGGCGCATATGGAGTCCACCATCAAGGCGCTGGAGGATTACGAATTCAGCGAGAAGCGCGGCGGCACCATAGTAGTCAAGGAACCGATTGGCGTATGTGCGCTGATCACGCCGTGGAACTGGCCGCTCAACCAGATCGTCTGCAAGGTGGCGCCGGCGATCGCAGCCGGCTGCACGGTCGTGCTAAAGCCTTCCGAGATCGCGCCGATCAGCGGCGTCATCTTTTCGGAAGTGATGGAAGCGGCCGGCACGCCGAAGGGCGTCTACAACATGATCAACGGCACCGGTCCGGATGTCGGACAGGTCATGGCCGGCCATCCCGACGTCGACATGGTCTCGTTCACCGGTTCGACCCGGGCCGGCATCATCGTCGCCAAAACAGCTGCCGAGACGGTCAAGCGCGTCGCGCAGGAGCTCGGCGGCAAGTCGGCCAACATCGTGCTGCCCGATGCCGACTTCGAGAAGGCCGTGCGCAAGGGCGTCAACGCCTGTTTCGGCAATAGCGGCCAATCCTGCGATGCGCCGACGCGCATGCTGGTGCCGGCCGGCCGCCACGACGAGGCGCTTGCGATCGCCAAGAAGGCGGCCGAGGCGCACAAGGTTGGCGATCCGCGCTCGGAAGAAACCAAGCTCGGCCCTGTGGTCTGCAACATCCAGTTCGACAAGATCCAGCGGCTGATCGAGGCCGGCATCGCCGAGGGTGCGACACTGGTCACCGGAGGTCCGGGCCGGCCGGAGCACCTCAATCGCGGCTACTATGTCAGGCCGACCGTCTTCGGCCACGTCACACCAGGCATGACAATTGAGCGGGAAGAAATCTTCGGGCCGGTGCTTTCGGTCATGTCCTACGATGACGATGACGACGCGGTGAAGATCGCCAACGACACCGTCTATGGCCTCGCCGCCTATGTGCAATCAGGGGATATAGGCCACGCACGCAAGATCGCCGGCCGCCTGCGCGCCGGGCAGGTCTCGATCAACTATCCGGAGTGGGACACATTCGCGCCCTTCGGCGGCTACAAGCAGTCGGGTAATGGCCGCGAATATGCCGACTGGGCGATCCATGACTTCCTCGAGATCAAGGGCATCATCGGCTACGGCGCCTAGCGCATGACTGCGAACAGCGCCGCGTGTCCAAGAAGGACGCGCGGCGCGTAGCGTGGGCAAAGCCAAGCTATTCGGCGGCTTCGCGGACGGGGATCAAACGCCGCTCGACCTGTTGGAGATGCAGCCGCATCGCCGCGGCCGCGCCGCCGAGGTCGCGCTCGGCGATCGCTTCCACGATCCGTTCATGGTCGGCGAAGCTGTGATGGTCTGCCGGAGGGCGGGCGCCTTCTGAACGAAGGCGTCCCCAGACCACCGTTCGGCGCACGGCGTTCAGGACGTCGAAAAGGCCGAGCAGCACATTGTTGCGGCTCGCCTGCGCAATTTGCCGGTGGAGCAGATTGTCGATGTTCTCGTATTGCCGCCATGTGACGGCTTCCCGCGTCTGCACCAGCGATTGTCGCATCGAGGCGATATCGGAAAGCGTGGCGTGCAGCGCGGCTTCGCGCGCAATCTCGGGCTCGATGATGAGGCGCGCGCGCATCACGTCGGCCGGATTTGTGCGCCCGGCGATTTCCGAAATCCCGATCGTTTCCTCGACCGGTCCACTGCCGACGAAGGTGCCCCTGCCGACGTGACGCCAGATGCGGCCGTCCTTCTCGAGCACCGCCAGCGCCTTGCGCAGATCGCCGCGCGATACGCCGAGGCTCTCCGACAGTTCCCGCTCGGCAGGCAGCCGTGTCTCGCCGGCATGGTCCATCTGGGCAAGATAGGCCTGAAGCTGAACCAGGGCGGCGTGGCCGCCATTGCCGGGATCGTCCATCAATTTAACCAATTCGCATATGATTTCCCTTTGCCGGTGTTAAAACGATTAGCGGAAACCGTCAACTGCCGAGTTTTCTAGGCCCGCTCATCTGCCATCGCGCAGTTTCTCCTTGACCAATCCGCCCCACAGCCTTAACCAATTAAGGTAATGGTTACAAAAACGGGAGGAATGACAATGGCCAGCATGACCGGACGTACCATCCTTGCCACCGCTTTCGCTGCGGTTCTGGCATTTGCATCGCACCTGTCGGCCGCAAATGCGGGCGACATGCGCATCGCCTTCGGCGACCTTCCCGGTATAGAATCGATCCAGACGCTCGCCGCGATAGAGCGCGCCAAGGAACGCGGCGTGAATGTCGAGCTCATTGTTCTCAATGACGAGGATCTGGCTGCCCAGGCGATTGTCGGCGGCCAGGCCGATGTCGGCATCGGCGCGCCCTATACTTTGATCCAGAAGGTTGGCGTGCCGATCCGCATCTTAGCGCAGATATCGACGCTGCGCTTCTTTCCTGTCGTCAACAGCGAATTTTACAAGGAATGGAAGGATTTGGACGGGCAGGAAGTCGCCGTTCAGGCGCGCGGCTCCGGCACAGAGGCGGTCATGCTCCTGATGGCGAAAAACCACGGCATCAAGCTCGGCAACATCAGCTATGTCCCGGGTTCCGAGGTTCGCCGCAATGCGCTGCTGCAGGGGACCATCAAGGCGTCGATCGTCGATGCCGCCAACAGGCGAGCGCTTGAAGCCGAAGCCCCCGGCAAGTTCATCGTTCTGCCGGTCGAGGATCTCGGTGCCTCGGACGAAGCGCTTTTCGCGACCGCGGACTATCTGAAGAACAACGCCGCCGACGTCGACATCCTGGTCGAGGAACTGATGAAGACCGCGCGCGAGATCACCGCGAACCCGGCGGTGGCGGTCGAGCTCCGCAACAAGTACAAACTGCTGCCGGATCTCGGCGCGGAGGCGGATAGCGAAATCACCGAATACTACAAGGAAACCGCGGAAGCCGGCAGCCTTGCGCTGAATGGCGGCGGAGCGGATGCGGCCAAAGACGACTTTGCCTTCTTCAGCCTTGCCGGCCAGATCGAAGGCGATCCCGCGAGCCTCAAGGTCGAGGACTTCTGGGATGTCGCCGCAATCGACCGCGCCGTCGCCAAGCTCGGCAAGAAATAGGCGGCCTGCCGGATGGCCGTAAGCATTAGAACCGACGGCGAGGCTGCCGGCCTCGCTTCCCCATCGACTCGAAGCGCAACGGGCGCATCGTGGGACCAGCCAATCCTGCTCAGGCTGGTGTCGATCGCTCTGTTCGCGGGAATTTGGGAAGTGGCCGGGCGTATTCCCGTCAGCTTCGCCTTTCCGACTTTTTCCGACACCATCGTCGCATTTTTCGGATTGCTCGCCGACGGCAGCCTGGCGACCGCCTACCTTTCGACACTGCAGCCGCTGTTGCTCGGCGTTGTCCTGTCGGCGTTCCTGGGTGTCGGCCTCGGCACGATCTGTGGCCTGTGGCGCACCGGCGAATGGCTGGTGATCCCTGTGTTCATCGTGCTTCAGGCAGCACCTGTCGCCGCCTTCATTCCAATGGTCACCTTCGTCTACGGAATAGGCATGACCGCCAAGACGCTCGCCGTCATGATCCTGGCGCTGCCGGTCATCGTGCTCAACACCTACAAGGCCGTGCGCAACGTCAACGAGTCGCTGCTCGTCATGTGCCGATCATTCCTGGGCACACGTTGGCAGACCGTCGCCAAGATCACTCTTCCGGACGCCAGCCCGGTGATTTTTGCCGGTTTGCGCCTCGGCGTCGCTGCCGGGTTTGTCGGCGTGGTGCTCGCCGAGCTGCTGATCACCCCGACCGGCATCGGCGACCTCATCACCTTCCACCGCTCGCGCGCAGACTACGCCGAGATGTACGCAACAATTGCCTCGATCATTGCGCTTTCCACCCTGACGCTCGTCTTTCTGCAGTGGGTGGAAGTCCGTGTTTTCAGGCCCGAGAGTAGAGGTGCTTAAGATGGGCGCGACTGCATTGCGAAATGGACCGTCGCCGGTTCCCGCACCGATCGATTCAATCGTGGAAGTGAGAGGAATTTCCAAGACCTACGGCAATGTCGAGGCGCTGCGCGGCATCGACCTCGACTTTCCCAGGGGCAAGCTGACCAGCCTTCTCGGACCCAGCGGTTGCGGAAAGACGACGCTGCTGAAGATCATAGCGGGGCTGATACGGGCCGATGGCGGCACCGTCGCGATCAACGGCAAGCGCGTCAGCGCACCAGGCCCCGAACGCGCTTTCGTGTTCCAGGATTTTGCGCTGATGCCCTGGGCGACCGTGACACGCAACGTTGCCTTCGGACTTGAACTGCGCGGCACCAACAAGGCCGAACGCGAGGAGATCGCCCGCCGCTATATCGCAGAGGTGGGTCTTGCCGGCTTCGAGGATAAATATCCCCACGAGCTGTCGGGCGGCATGCGCCAGCGCGTCGGCCTGGCGCGGGCATTATCGGTCGATGCCGATGTCCTGCTGCTCGATGAACCGTTTTCGGCGGTCGACGAGCAGAACCGGCGGAAGTTCCAGGAAGACCTGATCCGGCTGCGCACCAACCAGAACAAGACCTTTATCTTCGTGACGCACTCGATCGAGGAGGCGGTCTACATCTCCGACCGCATCGTCTTGCTGTCACCGAGACCCGGCCGGGTGTCGCAGATCATTGAACCGGAAATCGATCGCTCCGGCGACCCCGAGCGCATTCATCGCGACAGGCACTATCTCGATACGGTCGACGAGATCTGGCAGGGGCTGAAGCAGTATGTGGAGTGACCGGCCGTGACCCTGTTTGGCTACCGAGTACCAATGATGGCGTCCCTGCTCGTCTGGTGCGTCGTATGGGAAATCGTCGGCCGGCTGGACCTTGTCTTTCTGCTGCCACCGTTTAGCGACGTGCTGGCTGCAGCGGTCGGTTTGGTGCAGACCCCGTCCTGGCAGAGCGCGACGGTCACGACCCTTCGCGCCTTCGCCATGGGCATGGCCCTGTCGATCGTAATCGGCGTGCCATTGGGCATCCTGATGGGACGGATCAAGATCGCCGACGACCTGCTCGGCATGTGGGTCAACATATTTTCAAGCGCACCGCTCTCGGCGATCGTCCCGGTGCTGATGATCCTGTTCGGCTTCGGCGAGAAGACGATCGTTGCGGCGGTGTTCCTGTTTGCGATCTGGATCATCGTCCTCGACACCCGCGCCGGTGTCCGCCATATCTCGCCGTCGCTGATCGAAATGGCGCGCTCTTATGGCGCCTCGCGCCCGGCGCTTTATTCCAAGATCATCCTTTGGGCGGCACTTCCGGAAATCCTCGCCGGCATCCGCCTCGGCCTCATCCGCGGCGTCAAGGGCGTCGTCATCGGCCAGCTGCTCGTCGCCATCGTCGGCTACGGCGCGCTGTTCGAGACCTTCTCGCGAAATTTCCGCATGGCCGAATTCTGGGCCTTGACCATCATCCTTTTTGCCTTCGCCCTGCTGATCGCCGAACTGATCGAAAGGGCCGAAGCCAAAGTCGAATACTACGCAGGAGCAAGACAGTGAACATGCACGGCACGACCTCAAGCTACATCATCGAACCGAACGCAATCCCCAGCATCCCGGTGGCGGGAACTGACAAGATGTTTCCGGTACACCGGGTCTATTGCGTCGGACGGAACTATGCCGCTCATGCAGTCGAGATGGGACACGACCCCAACAAGGAGCCGCCATTCTTCTTCCAGAAGAATCCCGACAACCTCGATACGACAGGAGAATTTCCGTATCCTCCGGCCTCCAACGATGTCCATCACGAGATCGAAATGGTCGTGGCGCTGAAGAGCGGCGGCACGGACATCGCGGCCGAAAAGGCTCTGGACTGCGTGCTCGGTTATGGCGTAGGTCTCGACATGACGCGGCGCGACCTGCAAGGTAAGGCGAAGGACATGGGCCGTCCATGGGAGGTGGGCAAGGCCTTCGAGGCATCGGCGCCATGCACGCCATTGGTTCCGGCAAGTTCGATCGGTCATCCAACCCAGGGAGCGATTTGGCTGGACGTCAATGGCGAGCGAAAACAGACCGGCGATCTCAACCAGATGATTTGGAAAGTTCCGGAAATGATCAGCTATCTCTCGGGTCTCTTCACACTGATGCCGGGGGACATCATTCTTTCCGGCACGCCGGCGGGCGTCGGGGCAGTTGTTCGCGGTGATGTTCTTCGCGGTCATATCGATGGCGTCGGCGACCTAGAGGTTCGCGTTGTCTGAAGCGGCGTCGATCATTGAACGGCTTGCTGCCGGAGCGGACGATGCGCCGGCGATTTCGGCACCCGACAGGATCGCGCTCACCCATGGCGGACTGCGCCGCCTGATTTCCGAAACGGCAGCGCAATTGCACGCGCTGGGTCTCGGCCGTGGCGACCGGGTGGCCATCGTGCTGCCGAACGGGCCGGAGATGGCCACTGCCTTCGTCGCGGTAGCGGCGGCGGCCTCCACGGCGCCGCTCAACCCGTCCTACCGGGCCGACGAGCTCGACTTCTACCTTACCGACATTGGCGCCAAGGCGATCCTTGTTGCCGAAGACGAAAGCGGCCCGGCGATCGCCGTTGCGGAGCGCCTGGGCATAGCTGTGCTCAGGCTCGCAGCACTGCGTGACGCACCGGCCGGAAGCTTTGCAATCGAGGGCGAACCGATCGGCCCGCCGGCTGCGCCCGAACTGGCTGAGGACGGCGACATCGCGCTGTTGCTGCACACTTCAGGCACCACGTCACGACCCAAGCTGGTGCCGCTCAGCCATGCCAATCTTGCCGCCTCGGCCGCCCATATCGGCGCGACGCTCGGCCTGACGGCCGTCGATCGCTGCCTCAACATCATGCCGCTGTTCCACATCCATGGTCTGATCGCGGCGGTGCTGTCCTCGCTCGCCGCCGGCGGCAGCGTCTTCTGCACGCTGGGCTTCAACGCGCTGCGCTTCTTCCATTGGCTAAGCGAGGCGCGGCCGAGCTGGTACACGGCCGTGCCGACCATGCATCAGGCGATCCTGCCGCGGGCGGCGCGCAATGCCGATGCAATGGCCGCCGCGCCTCTTCGCTTCATCCGCTCGTCCTCGGCATCGCTGCCGCCGCAAGTGATGGCCGAGCTTGAGGCGACCTTCGGCTGTCCGGTGATCGAATCCTACGGCATGACCGAGGCCGCACACCAGATGGCCTCGAACCGGTTGCCGCCGGGCCTGCGCAAGCCGGGCAGCGTCGGCGCCGCCGCCGGACCGGAAGTGGCGGTGATGGCGCTGGACGGGCAATTGCTGAAGCCCGGTGAGACCGGCGAGATCGTCATTCGCGGGCCTAATGTCACCGCGGGCTACGAGAAGAATCAGGACGCCAATGCCACTGCCTTCGCGCATGGCTGGTTTCATACCGGCGACCAGGGCGTGCTCGACGGCGACGGCTATCTGCGCGTCACCGGCCGGCTTAAGGAAATCATCAACCGCGGCGGCGAGAAGATCTCGCCGCTCGAGGTCGACGACGTGCTGATGGACCATCCGGCGGTGGCGCAGGTCGTCACCTTCGCCACGCCACACGACAAGCTCGGTGAGGAGGTCGCGGCTGCGATCGTGCTGCGCGAGGGCATGGCCGCCACCGAAGGCGACATCCGCAGATTTGCCGCGATGCGGCTTGCCGACTTCAAGGTGCCGCGCATTGTCATGATCCTGGACGAAATCCCGAAGGGCGCGACGGGCAAGCTGCAGCGCATCGGTCTCGCGACCAAACTCGGTCTTGCCAAACCCGGGCTTGCCAAACCCAGGCTTGGATGATGATGCGGATCACCATTTTTGGCGCCGGCGCGATCGGCGGCTATCTCGCGGCCAAGCTTGCCATGGCCGGCCGGGTCGATCTGTCGATCATGGCGCGCGGCGCTCATCTCGATGCGATCAAGACGGCCGGACTTCGCCTGATCGAAGACAGTCATGAATCCGTTGCCTCTGTCAGGGCCGCCGCGCAAGCGCAGGAGCTAGGCGTCCAGGACTATGTCGTACTGGCGCTCAAGGCCCATTCTCTCGCACCGGCGCTCGACCAGATCGCGCCGCTGCTGGGCGAGGGGACGGCCGTCGTTACCATGCAGAATGGCGTGCCGTGGTGGTACTTCCACAAGATCGGCGGTTCGCTCGAAGGCACGCGGTTGCAAGCGGTGGATCCCGGTGGAGTGATCTGGGATCGGCTTGGGCCGGATCGCGTCATCGGCTCGGTCGTGTATCCCGCGGCTGAGGTGGATGCGCCCGGCCTGGTCCGCCATATCGAGGGAAAACGCTTTTCGCTCGGCGAGCCCTCGGGCGAGAAGAGCGAACGTGTCACGCGGCTTGCTGCGGAGATGGTTGCGGCAGGGCTGCAGGTGCCGGTTCGCGACGACATCCGAAGTGAGATCTGGGTGAAGCTCTGGGGCAATCTCTCCTTCAACCCCATTTCCGCGCTGACCGGCAGCACGCTTGCGGCAATCTCTGCCGACGAGGCAACCCGCACGCTTGCCCGCACCATGATGCTGGAGGCGCAGGGGATCGGCGAAAGTCTCGGCGTGCGGTTCCCGATAAATGTCGACCGCCGCATCAAGGGGGCCGGCGACGTCGGCGAGCACAAGACCTCGATGCTGCAGGATCTGGAGCGCGGCCGACCAATGGAGATCGATGCGCTGGTGACGGCGGTTCAGGAACTCGGCCGGTTGACTGGCCAGCCAACGCCCACCATCGACAACGTGCTGGCGCTGGTGCGCCGCCTCGCCATCGAGCGCGGCTGCTATCTGACGTAAGCTAGCGCAGGCGGGTTCACGTTGATAAAACCATCTGCAGGCGTTGGACGCTGGCAGCTGAACGGCTACGACGATTCAGTGGCCGCCATGTGAGCGCGAAACAACGCCGCTTCAGAGCCTCTTAACGTAGTCCGCCAGCTGATCCGCTACGGTGCCCCAGCCATCGAAGAATCCCATCTCCTCGTGGTTCTTGCGTGTGGCTTCATCGCGGTGGATGGCGGTCGCGGTGTAGCGTGTCGCCTCGCCTTCCGGGTGCAACGATATGACCGCTGTGATGAATGGGTCCCCTGACGGCCGATAGCCGGGCAGCAACGCATCGGTCCATACCAGCCGCTCGTTGGGCACGATGTCGAGGTAGCAGCAGCGGCGGTCGTTGACTTCCTTGCCATCAGGCGACTGCATCCTGGTCCTGAACAGGCCGCCGGGCCTGAGGACGATCTCGCAATCGGTGACGATCCACGGCTTCGGTGTGAACCATTGCCGGACATGTTCGGGCTTCGTGAAGGCGGTCCAGAGCAGTTCTCGTGGCGCGTCGATGACGCGTTCGAGGACGAGGTCGAGTCTCGGGTCGGGCTTGAACAGCGGGGTCGAATTCATTTGTCTTTCTCCTTGAGCGTCATGACGTAGGCATCTAACTGGTCGAGGCGGCGTTCCCACAGCGCGCGCTGCTCGGCCAGCCAGCTTTCCGCGAGCTTCAGCGGCTCGGGGGCAAGCCGGTAGGTCCTGACGCGGCCGGCCTTTTCGGAATGAACAAGCCCGCAGCCCTCCAGCACCCTGAGATGCTCGACGAACGAGGGCAGAGCCATGTCGAATGGCTGCGCGAGCTCGCTGACCGAGGCCGGGCTTCTGTTCAGCCGCTCGACAACACGGCGGCGCGTTGGATCGGCAAGCGCCCGAAAGATGCCGTCGATCGGCGGGACGCTCGGACTCGCGGTCTGTGGGCTTGTTGCGACGGTCATGTCTTCCTCGCGCCACTGCGCATAGCCAAAGATGATGATTCGGAAAAACACTTAGGAAGATTCCTTAGTATAGGCAAGCCCAAAAGTTCTGAGGATGCCTGCGGGGTCTCTGACAAAGTCTGAAAGGTGGTTTAGGGTGCCGCCAGATTCGACGAACGATCAGTCCGAGGGGCCAAAATTTTGACCATCACGATGTACGGCATCACCAATTGCGATACGATCAAGAAAGCGCGTGTCTGGCTGGAAAGCCACGATGTCGCCTACCGCTTTCATGACTACAGGGTCGAAGGACTGGACGCGGACCGGCTGAACGGCTGGTCCCGCAAAGTCGGCTGGGAAATCCTGCTCAACAAGGCGAGCACGACGTTTCGCGAACTGTCGGACAAGGACAAGCTGAGCCTCGACGAGAAGAAGGCCAAGGCGCTGATGTTGGCCAACCCGACGATGATCAAGCGGCCGGTCCTCGAACTTGGCGATCGCATCCTCGTCGGCTTCAAGCCTGATGTTTACCAGCAGGCGGTGGGCGGGTTGAAGTAGTGGGACGGGACGCTTTTCGCGCTCCAGTTCGAGAGCCTGCTTGCCGCGCCGGTCTCAATTCCGCCAGGCGAATTGGGTCGCGGGGAAGACCTTGGCCTGCCTGGCCGACAGCGCGTCCCATGCTTCGCGGCTGCGTGGGTCCGGCTCGATTGTCTCCGCGATGCTCGTCATGGCGTCCGCGGCCTCAGCAAAACTCTCGAACCATCCGATGCCCACCGCAGCGCTAATGGCTGCGCCGAGGGAGGAGGCTTCAGCGTTGTGACCCTTATGGATCGAGATCCCGGTCGCGTCCGCGATCATCTTTGTCCAAAGTTTGCTGTTGGCGCCGCCGCCGATCGCCACCATTTGCGTCGGCGAAAGACCATGGCTGCGCATCTCTTCGAGAGCCCGGGCGGTTTGCAGCGTCATCGCCTCCAGCCCCGCACGATAAAAATGACCGAGCGTGTGCGAGGGGTGCATGCCGATGAAGCTCGCGCGTGCGCTCGGATCCCAATGCGGGTCCATGCAACCGACCAGGGTGGTGCCGGCGAGAAGTCCGTCCGAGCCGATCGGGACGGCCGCCGCTTCCCTTTCCAGGCGGTCGAAGATCGCCGGATCGGAGCGTCCGCCGGCAAACATGTCTACGAACCAGTTGACGAAATAGACACCCGCCCGCTGCACTGCCTCGAGGAAATAGCCATCGCCTGTCGGCGAGGTCATGGTACGCCAGAAGGCGCCGACCACCGGTTCCCGCGACCAGATTCCCGCGATGATCGCAGTTCCGAGATTGAGATAGACGACGCCGTCGCGCATGGCATTGACGCCGAGCCCGGCGCATTGGCCATCGCCGCCGGCGGCAATCACCGGCGTTCCTTCGGCTAGCCCTGTTGCGGCGGCGGCCGCGGCATGAACGGCCCCGACCCGTGCGCCGGACCGCACCGCATTGGGAAGTTGCGACGGCCTGATGCCGAGATGATCGAGGAGCGGCTGCGACCATGTCTTGCGCGAGATGTCGAAGAGACCGAACGGATCGGCGCTCGTCCAGCTCGCACTCGGCGTTCCCGTCAGTTTCAGCGTCAGATAACCGTGCACGTCGAGGATTTTCTTCGCATGGTCCAACCGTTTCGGTTCGTTCTCGCGCAGCCACTTGAGGCGGTAGACCACCGGCGTCACATCGATCGGCTTGCCGGTGATCGCGTGCAGCCGCTCACGGCCGATTTCCGCCGCGAAACGGTCGACCAGCCCGGCGGCGCGTTCGTCGAGCCAAAGGCTCGCGGGTCCGATCGGCTCGCCGGCGCCGTCGATGAGCGCAACGGTCTCGCGCTGGTTGGAGATCGCGATACCGGCGATGCGTTTCGCATCGACCGCGCCGACAAGCTGTCGCAGCGCCACTGTTGCGGCCCGCCACCAGTCGGTGACCTCCTGCTCGACATACTCCGGCCTCGGCTTCATCAGCTCGAGCGGCGCGCGGCCTTCCGCCACGGCTCGTCCGTCCCGGCTCCAGGCAATCGCCT
Source organism: Mesorhizobium sp. M5C.F.Ca.ET.164.01.1.1 (assembly GCF_004792125.1). Classification (NCBI taxonomy): domain Bacteria; kingdom Pseudomonadati; phylum Pseudomonadota; class Alphaproteobacteria; order Hyphomicrobiales; family Phyllobacteriaceae; genus Mesorhizobium; species Mesorhizobium sp. M5C.F.Ca.ET.164.01.1.1. The sequence goes on from NZ_SRTG01000002.1 coordinate 19,117, forward strand.
TGCAGGATTGCGTGGAACTGTCGAGCCCGACGACAAGAGGTCCGTCGCTGCTGCCCATGATTGTCCTCCCGAGACGATGAGTTCCACCGAGTGCTGGTTAGTCCGAGTGCCGGTTATTCCAAGAGAATGTTCGCGGTGGCCATGTCGGTGACAAAATGTGTCGCATATCCGCCGCCGAGCCCAGCCCTGATCGCCCCCATCTTGCGGGCGCCGCCGGCGGCGCAAATACGGACGGGCACCGCTTTCAGTTCATCGAGCGTGATGCCGACGGTGCGTCCGTCGAGCGGAGTTGCGAAAGGAGCGCCTTGAGCGTCGATGAACCGCCCGATGATGACCCCGAGCGCTCCCTGCTCGATCATACCGGCAAGTGCGTCGGCATCCGATATCCCGGCTCGGGCATAGGTGCTCTCCGGCCCTATATCGCCGATCCCGAAGATGACCTTGCCGGCGGCACGGATCATACGGAACTGGTTGACGAGCATCGGCTCCTGCATGAGTTCGTCGTGCAGTTCGTCGGTGGAGACGATCGCCGGGGCAAGCAGGTTGATGCAGCGGGCTCCGAGCCGATTGGCCATCAGCGAGGTGCAGAATTCCGGCGAGAAATCGCTGGTGCCGATCGAGCTTCCCGAGAGCTGGACGACGGTGAGGTTCCGGTCATGCCGTAATCGTGGAATTGAGCGGGCGGCAGCGAGCACCGTTTTTCCCCAGGCGACGCCGATCGTGTCACCCGGATCGACCATGGATGCGAGCAACCGTCCTGCCGCTTCGCCGATGCGGCGGTCGGCATCGTTTGGATCGAGGTCGGGGATAACCGCCGCGCCGCGAAGGCCGTATTTTTCCATGAGGCGCCGCGAGGTCAAGGTGCGGGCAAAAGCGTCGTGATCGACCTGCACGGCGACAAGTCCGCTTTCGCGTGCCTCCTGCAGATAGTTTACCACGCTCGCCCTGGAGACGTTCATGACCTTGGCCACATCGCTCTGGTTGAGCTGGTCGACATAGTAGAGCCAGGCAGCCCACGCCACCGCGCTGTCGAATTCGGGCGGCAGTGCCGAGAGCCCGGATGTTCGGACCACGTCGATGTCGGCGTTGGCATTCATGTCCCTTTTTCCGCAGGTTTGCAGAACGAAGTCAAGCGTTGCGGGCAGATGCTTGACAAAAGACAGTGATAGGTGACTATTGTTCGATCCCGCAGCGCGCCTGTGTCTGGACTAGAGAGTTGCCCCACAAGAGGACGCCATGATGAATCCGGCAGCCGGATCCTGGACGACTTTAATCGACGACATTTTGGACGGGAACTGGACCAGCCCGGAGACCGGGAACAAGGCCGTGGTGCCGTATGATCGGATCGTCATCGAAGAAAGCCTCCACGGGCGGGCGGCCGATCTCGTTTCGGAGCTCGGTCTGGGTGAGCGGTTCACCGTCGTCGCGGATGCCGCGACCTACGATGCGCTTGGCGAACGCGTTGCGCGCGAACTGAAGACGCTCGGCCCTGTCGATGTCCTGATATTGGACCACCCGCATGCCGATATGGCCAACGTCGAAAGCCTGGCCGTCAAACTCGCGGATGCGGATGCCGTGGTCGCGGTCGGTTCCGGCACGATCAACGATCTCTGCAAGTTCGTCACCGGAAGGAACGAACGGCGCTATTGCGTGTTCGGGACGGCCGGTTCGATGAACGGCTACACATCGACGACCGCGTCCATCACACTTGAAAGCGGCCTGAAGGTATCGCTCCCTTCCCACGCGCCATCAGGCTTTTTCGTCGACCTTGGCGTCTCAGCTGCCGCCCCGACCTATCTATCAGCGGCGGGGTTCGGTGACTGCCTTTGCCGATCGGTCGCCCAGATCGACTGGTGGATGTCGCACCGTCTGCTTGGCACTGCCTACCATCAGGTTCCGTTTCTCATCCAGGAAAAGGATGAAGCGGCGCTCAACGAGCGTGCGGCAAAGCTTGCCGAACACGACATCGAGGCCAATGGCTATCTCTATCGCGTGCTGACGCTCTGCGGCCTCGGAATTTCCTTCACCGGCGTCTCCAATCACGGTTCCATGGGCGAGCATCAGATATCGCACTACATAGACTGCTTCGCCGGCGAGCGTCACCCCGGTACGCTCCACGGCACCCAGGTCGGCGTCGCTTCGCTCACCATGGCGCGATTGCAGCAAGCAATGCTTGCTAGCGACAAGCCGCCGGTGGTGAAGGCGACGAAGATCGATCCTGACGACATGGTCCGCCGCATGAGCCCGGCTGTCGCCACACAATGTCTCGACGAACTGAAGAAGAAGGCCTTCGACGAGAATGCCGCCGCTGCATTCAACGAGCGGCTGCAGGAGCTCTGGCCGACACTCAGGCAGGAGCTCAAGCCATTCATGGTGCCTGTCGACGAGATGCAGCGCCTGCTGAAATCTACCGGCGGGCCGATCTCAGCCGCCGAATTGGGCACGTCGCCCGATTTCTACCGCGAAGCCGTCGTTCATTGCCGGGAGATGCGCAATCGCTTCTCGTTCCTCGACATTGCTGCGGATGCAGGAATGCTGGAGGATTTTGCGCGCGGGGAAGCCTGACCGGATGCGCGACCTCGCCGAATTCGGACCCGAAGCCGCGTCGCGCATTCGCGGCGTCTTCTGCGATATCGACGACACCTTGACGACCGAGGGTCGTCTTCCAGCCGACGCCTACCGTGCGCTCGAACGTCTGCACGAGGCGGGCCTTGTCGTTGCTCCCATTACCGGGAGACCGGCAGGCTGGTGCGACATGATTGCCCGGTTCTGGCCGGTGACCGGCGTGGTCGGTGAAAATGGCGCTTTTTACTTCGCTTATGATCAGGCAACGCGAAAGATGATCCGGGTTTTCGCCGCGAGCGCTGAGGAACGCCGGGAAAACAGGCGCAGGCTCACGGACCTGGAAAAGCGTATTGTCCAGGAAGTGCCGGGTTCGGCCGTATCCGCCGACCAGCAATATCGCGAAGCCGATCTGGCCATCGACTTTTGCGAAGATGTTCCGGCGCTGCCGATGTCCGATGCCAGGCGCATCAAGCAGATTTTCGAGGAAGCCGGCGCTGTCGCCAAGATCTCGTCGATCCATGTGAATGGCTGGTTTGGCCGATACGACAAGCTGTCGATGACGCGCCGCTTTGCGAGCGAGAGGCTGGGAACCGATCTCGATGCCGAAAGGCAGGCCTACGCGTTCGTCGGAGACAGTCCGAACGACGCTCCAATGTTCGGGTTCTTTCCGAACTCGTTCGGGGTCGCGAATGTCATGGGCTTCCAGGGACAAATCGACGCCGAACCCGCTTTCGTCGCCAGGTCGCGGGGTGGACGCGGCTTCGTCGAGGTTGCCGATATGATCTTGGCAAACCGGAGGTCGGAGGTGGTCTGATCGGCCGGCGCGAAATGTGCCGGCTGCAAAAGACGCAAAGGATGTTCTGCAGGCGATGGAAGCGAACCAGGGACGGCTTAGGGAGGATTCGATGCCAGTCTGCTTTCAGAGGAAAGCGAGCGCGATGCTCCAGGCAACATCGCACAGCACCTTCGGTTGCTACCGCACTCCCGGCCGGTGGATGTCAAAGCGAACTCCCCGTCTCCTGGTCGGTGATGAGGCCGGTGAAGAATCCCTTTTCCAGGAGCTTGGCCATGATGCCGACCTTATTCTTTCCGCCGGAAACGAGAATGCGTTTGGGAATGTTCATTGTGTCGAGAGGGTAAACTCCGACAATGCGTTCATTGACGGGATGGTCGATGAGTTCGGCGTTCCGGTCGAAGAAATAGCCGAGAAAGTTCCCGATCGGTTTCATTCTGAGGATATCGTCGAATTCCTCGTCGGTCATATAACCGACGCTCCGAAGCGTCGAGCTGGTTGTGCCGCCGACGCTCATCAGCGCAAGGTCGGCGTTCAGTGCCTTCTGGATAACCTCGCGCGCGCTCGGTTGCTGCAGGATCGTCTCGCGGCTTTCGCGGCTGTCGCAGATGATGGGTCCGGGGAGATAATAGGATTCGGCCTGGGTGCGCTGGGCAAAGACGGCGGCGGCGTCGTATTTGTCGATCGACGACCGGCGCGACAGAGAGCCGAGAAGCGGCACGACGGTAACGTTCCTGAGGGCCACCGGTTCGATGTTGGAGGCCAGCCATCTCATGGTTCGGCCCCACGCCATGGCGACCGTCATGTCGTCCCTGAGCAGCGTCTCGACGGTCTGCGCGGCATAGATGCCGATCACTTCGGAGAGCCCGAGCTCCGACCCGGTATCGTTCGGTGTGACGCTGCATATGTCGAGCCGGTACTTCCGCCTGAGCTGCTCTTCCATTTCGAGCGCCTGGGACGTCCCGGCGTTGATGCGGATCGAGACGATGCCGCGCTCCTTCGCCTCGGCCAGCAACCTGTGGATCTTGGTGCGGTTGATCTGCAGCCGCTCGGCGATGGCCTGCTGCGTTTCGCCCAACACGAAATACTGATGGGCTACCCGTGCCAGGAGGCCGATCGACGTCATGAGGGTCCTCCGATGCTGGTGGCTCACCCATCCGAATGCCGCTGTAGCCGGCCAACAAGTGCTTGCCACAGACAGGACGACAATATAGCATTTGAACAAATGCACAAGTTATGAACATTTGTGCATCGCAAAACGAAGCGGTTCGGGAGGAACGCGTGCGGGTTGCCCAAGCCAGACGTTTCGTCGTTTCGGATCACCCGCTGCCCTGGCTGCTGCCGCTGGTGGCGATCCTGCTTGTCTTCACGGTCTACCCCCTGATCTACAACATCTGGCTGAGCTTCCATGAGTTCGTCCCGCGCCGACGGGCGCTCGAATTCGTCGGAACGGAAAACTGGGTGCAGCTCTGGAACGACACGCGGTTCTGGCAGTCGCTCGTCATCACCTTCACCTATTTCGCCATCGCGCTGGTCTTTGAACTGGTGCTCGGCATGGCGATCGCGCTGCTCCTCGACAGCGACGGCTTCGGTTTCGGATTCTTGCGCGGCGTCCTGACAATGACGCTTGTCATCCCGCCGGCCATCGTCGGCATGATGTATCTGCTGATGGAGGACCCGCAGTTCGGGGTGATCAGCTACCTCCTGCAGTCGATCGGCCTGCTCAATCCGAACAACCCTATCCTCGCCACGGCGTCGACCGCGCTAGCCGGCGTTCTCGTCGCGGAAATCTGGCAGTGGACGCCGTTCATGGTCCTCATCTTCCTTGCCGGTCTCAGGGCGCTGCCGCCGGAGCCTTACGAGGCCGCGATGATCGACGGCGCGTCGTCGTTCCAGATTTTCCGGCGCATCACCCTGCCGATGATGTCGAAGGTGATCGCGATCGCCGTGCTGGTCCGCGGCATCGATCTCTTCCGCGTCTTCGATTATGTCTTCGTCATGACGTCCGGCGGGCCGGGAGCGTCGACCTACTCGCTGTCCCTCTATGCATGGCAGCAGACGTTCAGCTTCGTAAAATGGGGCTATGGAGCCACGCTCAGTCTCGTCACCCTGGTGATCATCCTCGTCATTGCAAATCTGTTCATCCGTATCGCGAAGGTGAGATGGTAAAATGAACGGCTCCTTCTCAACCCGCATGCTTCGCACCATCGCCGCCTGGGTTGTGGTCGCAGTCTTCTTCTTTCCGATCTACTACTGGACGTCGGTGGCGTTCAAACACGGCAATGACATCTTCAACCGGCCGCCGAAACTGTTCGCCTTCACGCCGACCTTCGACAATTTCCAGAAGGTGTTCGGGATTTCGCTGGGCAGCGGCGGCATCACCGTGACGCCGGGCGGCGGCAACTTCTACATGGCGCCCCGCGTCTGGGATTCGATCGTGATCGCGACGCTGTCGACCGTGCTCGCTGTCGCCATCGCCACGCTTGCCGCCTATGCCCTGTCGCGAATGAACTTCCGCGGCCGGCACAGTTTTGTCGGATGGGTGTTGTCGACACGCATGATGCCGCCCGTCGCGGTCGCGGTTCCGATGTTCTTCATCTACAAGAATTTCGGTCTTATCGACACCTATACCGGCATGGTGCTGATCCACGCGCTGATGAACCTGCCGCTCGCCGTCCTCCTGATGAAGAGCTTCTTCGACGACATTCCGTCGGAGATCGACGAGAGCGCCATTGTCGATGGCGCCAGCCGCTTCATGATCTTCCGGCGGATCGTGCTGCCGATGGCCAAGGGCGGCATCGCCGCCACGGCGGTCCTTTGCTTCATCTTCAGCTGGACCGAATTCCTGTTTGCGCTGACCCTGACCACCACATCTGTCAAGACCGTGCCTGTCGTCTCGTCGACCTTCGTCACCTCGATCGGCACCGCCTGGGGCAACATGGCCGCGCTTGGCGCCGCATCCATCATTCCCGCTTTCATCTTCATTCTGTTGGTTCAAAAGCACCTCGTGCGCGGTCTCACGATGGGATCGTTGAAACAATAGATGGGAGGCTCGAATTCGCAGCCTTGTGAAAATCGCGAATTAAACCGGAGGAGTAGACAATGAAAGACAGCATCAGAAAGGCGCATCTTGCCTCTGTCACCGATCGCTTCGTTCGCGGACAGATGGACCGGCGCTCGTTTCTTCGCGCAGCAAGCATTCTCGGCCTCGGCGCCGGCGCGCTCGGCATGGGCCTGGGACGACGTCCGTTCTACGGCATCAGCCAGGCATCGGCTCAGGAACAGGAACTAAAGCCCAGCGCCGAAATCACCAAGTGGCTCTCGGATGTCGGCAAGCCCTTTGCCGGAACGACCCTTCGTCTCGCCACCGAATCGACGCCGCCGTCGAATGCCATCGCCACGCAACTCAAGCAGTATTTCGAGGAGGCTACCGGCATCAAGGTTGAGATCGAAGTGCTGCCGCTCGAGCAGGTGCTGCAGAAGCTGACGCTCGACGTGGCGTCGAGCCTCGGCACTTACGACCTCTACTATATCGACCAGAGCTGGGCGGCGAGCTTCAGCCAGGACGTCTTCGATCCGCGCGAGCAGCTCAAGAACGCTGATCTGGCAATGCCGAACTACAACATCGACGACTTCCTGAAGCCGCTCGTCGACGGTATCGCCATGTACGAGGACCGCATGGTCGGCGTGCCCTATGACATCCCGATCTTCATCATGCAGTACCGCAAGGACGTCTGGGACGAGCTCAAGCTGCCGCCTCCGGCCACGCTGGACGATTTGCTGAAGGCGTCTGCGGCGATCACCGACGCCAAGGGCCCGAACATGTACGGCACCAGCGGCCAGATGAAATCCGGCCATTACAGCCTCGAATGCGATTGGACGGCGTGGCTTTGGGGCCATGGCGGTTCGATTTTCGGCCCCGACGGCAAATTCACCGGCAATGACGAAGCTGGCTTGGCCGCCATGGCCTACTGGGACAAGCTCAAGGCGACGATGCCGCCCGGCGTCGACGGCTGGACATGGGATGGCGAGGGCCAGTCGGTCGGCCAGGGCGTCGCGGCCTCGATGCTGTCTTGGGGCGAATTCTTCCCGTTCTTCGACGATCCCAAAGCCTCAAAAGTCTCCGGTCTGATGGAAGCGATGGTTCCGCCGAAACCTGCCGCTACGCTGCGCACGGTCGAGCAGACCGGATTCGGCGAAATTCCGGGCGTTGGTCACCAGGGCGGTTCTTCGCTCGCGGTGTCGAAATACTCGAAGAGCCCGGACGCTGCCTGGATTTTCATGCAGTGGGCGACCTCAGCCGATACCCAAGCGCTGATAACCGTTCTGGGCGGCGGTACGGGGCCAACGCGCACCAGCGTCTATGACGATCCGCGCGTGCTGGCCAATGCCCGTGTCGGCGCCGGCACGACCCGCCATTTGCCGGTCGTGCGCGACACCATCGCCAACTACATGGGATCCGAGCCCGACCTGCCGGCGTGGGCAGAACTCTCGAGCGATATGATCCCGGTTGCACTGGGCAAATACTTCGCCGGCCAGTCAGGCTCGGCCAAGGAGTCGCTTGACGCCCTGAAAACCCAGGTCGACGATCTCGTCGCCAAGGGCTGAGCGTTCCGGGGTGGCGGCCTTGGGCCGCCACCCCGGGTATCGACAATTCCATGAGGAAAAACAATGGCTGGAAAACAGCTCGTAGCAGTGACAGGAGCCAGTTCTGGTATCGGCGAAGCGGTCGCCAAGGTGTTTTCGCGCGCCGGCCATCCTGTTCTCATGATGGCCCGCCGTCTGGAGCGCATGGAGGCGCTGAACCTGCCCGACAGCATGGCCCGGCAGGTCGACGTCCGGGACCGCGCCGCAATTGCAGCCGCGGTGAAGGAGGCGGAAGCCGAATACGGGCCGGTCGACATGCTCTTCGCCAATGCCGGCATCGCCCGTCTTGCCGACATAGGTCGCCAGCCTCCCGAGGAATGGGACGAGATGATCGACATCAACACGAAAGGCGTGCTGAATTCGGTCCACGCGGTGATGTCGGGCATGATGGAGCGCCGCCATGGAACGCTGTTCATGATGAGTTCGATCGCTGGCCGGAAGGTCTATCCGGATCATACGGTTTACTGCGGGACGAAATTCTTCGTTCACGCCGTGTCGGAATCGCTGCGCGACTATCTTTCCGACTATGACGTCCGCGTGGTCGTGCTTTCGCCCGGGGTGATCGAAACCGAAGTTCTGAGCGGCGTCCTCGATCCGCAGACGCTCGCCAACTACAAGGCCAACAAGCTCAAGATCGGCGGCGGGATCGGACCGGAGCACGTCGCTGACCTCATGCTGCACACCTACCAGATGCCGCAGAACGCTCTCGTGCAGGAAATCGTCATCACGCCGACCAGGCAGAAATACTGACGACCCGAATCCGGGGTTCTGGAGAGAGAGAATGGCTACCGTAGAATATAAGAACATCGCCAAGAGTTTCGGGCATGTCGAGGTGATGAAGGACATCTCCTTCGGCATTGCCGACCGCGAATTCGTCGTGCTTCTTGGGCCGTCGGGCTGCGGAAAGACCACGCTCCTGCGCATGACAGCAGGGCTCGAGAGAGTGACCAACGGCGATCTGTTGATCGGCGACAGGCGGGTCAATGACGTTCACCCGCGCGATCGCGACATCGCGATGGTGTTCCAGAACTACGCGCTCTATCCGACAATGAAGGTGTTCGACAATATCGGCTTCAGTCTCGAAGTGGCGAAAGTGCCAAAGGCGGAGATCAGGAAGAAGGTCGAATGGGCGGCGGCAATCCTGAATCTCACGCCCTATCTCGGGCGCTATCCCAAGGAACTGTCGGGTGGCCAGCGCCAGCGCGTCGCCATGGGCCGCGCCATGGTGCGGAATGCCGCCGTTTTCCTCTTCGACGAGCCGCTCTCCAACCTAGACGCGAAGCTGCGCACGCATATGCGCGTGGAAATCCGCCAACTCCACAATCGTCTCGGCACGACCACGATCTACGTCACCCATGACCAGATCGAGGCGATGACGATGGCTGACAAGATCGTGCTGATGCACGCCGGCAGGATCATGCAGATCGGCACGCCCGACGAGGTCTATGAGCGCCCGAACTCGAAATACGTCGCTGATTTCATCGGCTCGCCGTCGATGAATTTCATCGCTGGCGCTGTCGAGACCGCGGGCGGCAGTCCTCGCTTCGTCGCCGAAGGCGTGTCGATCGGCCTCTCGCCGGAGATCAAGGCGAAGCCAGGCCAAAAGGTCATCATGGGCGTCCGGCCGCACGATCTCGGCATTTCGGATGCGGGTGAGATCAAGGGCGAGGTCGTGCTGTCCGAAACGACCGGCGCGGATGTCCAGATTCATCTGCGCGTGGCGGGATACGACGCCGTCGCCGTGGTGCCGCGTGACGAGCGCCGCAATGCCGGCGCCGCGATCAACCTTTCGGTACTGCCGGGTAAGGTGCACCTCTTCGATGCGGCGACGGAACTGCGTGTCGCCTGAGATTAGCGACGAAGGCGTGGATATGACCCGGCAGCGCGCGCTGCCTCAGCCCTTTAGGCTGAGATAGTCGGCCAAAGCCACTGCGTTATTGTGCGTGTCATCCTGGGCGCCGTAGAGCAGCGTCACACGGCCGTTGTCGAGGAGGGCACGCAACTGGCCGACCGCGTCGCTGTTCCTGTCGAGCTCACCGCGATATCGCTGCTGGAATTCCATCCAGCGGGTCGGCTCGTGACCAAACCATTTGCGCAATTCATCGCTTGGCGCGACGGTCTTCAGCCATAGCGTCAGCGCGGCGTCCACTTTGCGGACACCGCGCGGCCATACGCGGTCTATGAGCACCCGCTGGCCATCGCCAGGCGAGGGCGGCTCGTAGATGCGCTTGACCTTGATATCGAGTCTCATTGCCAGCTCCGGGGTTGACCGCCATGACGGTTTGTTGGCGGCTCCTTACGCCCACTCGCCCTTACGCATAACCGGCACGCGGCTGCCGTCCTTGCCGACGCCGTCGATGTCGATCCTGTCCGAACCGATCATCCAGTCGATATGGATGAAGCTCTTGTTGCCGCCACGCGTCCCGATCTCCTCCTGGCTTAGCGAGGCGCCGTCGACAAAGCACTTCGAATAGCACTGGCCGAGCGCGATGTGGCAGGCGGCATTCTCGTCGAACAGCGTGTTGAAGAACAGCAGGCCGCTCTTCGAGATCGGTGAGGAATGCGGCACCAGCGCGACCTCGCCGAGACGGCGTGAGCCTTCATCGGTGTCGAGCACTCTTTTCAGCACGTCCTCACCGCGACTGGCCTTGGCATCGACGATGCGGCCGTCCTCGAAACGCACAGCGATACCGTCGATCAGCGTGCCTTGATAAGACAGCGGCTTGGTCGAGGAGACATGCCCCTCGACGCGCCTGGCATGCGGCGTGGTGAAAACCTCCTCGGTCGGAATGTTCGGATTGCAGGTGATGCCGTTCCTGGCGGTCGAAGCGCCGCCCATCCATTCATGTCCGTCGGCCAGACCGACAGTCAGATCGGTGCCGGGTCCGGTAAAATGCAGCGCGTGGAAATCATGGCCGTTCAGCCATTCGGTGCGGCTGCGAAGAGCCGCATTATGCGCCTCCCAGTTGCCGATCGGGTCTTCCACATCAACCCGTGAGGCGGCAAAGATCGCGTCGGCGAGTTTTGCCACGGCAACGTCGTCGGTATCGCCCGGAAACACCTGCTTGGCCCAGGCCAGGTCGGGATAGGCGACGATGTTCCAGTTGATGTCGAAGCCGGTGATCTTTTCCAGCGCCGGCTGGTAGGCGACCGAATTCGCCTTGTTGGCGCGCGCTACTTTCGCCGGATCCTGCGCCGACAGCAGCGACGGATCCTCGCCGCGCACGGCAAGCCGCGCCGCATTGTTGGCGAAGGCCTTTGCCATGCCCTCATAGAGCCAGCCGGCGGCGTGGTCGAAGCCGGCATCGGCGCCATAGCGGAAGCGTGCCAGCGTCATCTCGTCGTCGTTGAAGATCGGCGTCACCAGGCCGGCGCCGGCCCTGTAGGCATGCTCGACGATCCGTCGCGTCAAAGGCAGCGCTGCGATCGACGATGTCAGCACCAGATCCTGCCCCGGCTGCAATTGCAGTCCGACCTTGATGGCGACTTCGGCCAGCCTGTCGAGCTTCACCGGGTCGATCGTTGCGGAAACGCCGCGCGAATGTGTGGTCATGATCCTGCCTGCCGTGATGTGAGGGTCTCATCCTTACATAGACCGGTGCCGTCGGTCTTTCCACCGCGATCGGCTGGGCCTGCTTTAGGCCGCGCTGTCGAGCCCGCCAAACTGCGCCATCGTTGCCTCGATCTCCTCGCGGATCCAGGCCTTGAAATCGCGCACCTTGCGGCTCTCGCTCTTGCTGGCCGATGTCACCAGCCAGTAGCCCAGCCCGCTCTCAGCGCGCACGCCGAACGGCGCGACCAGCCGGCCGTCGGCGAGAGCGTCAGCCGTCAGCAATTGCCAGGCGAGCATCACGCCATGGCCGGCGATCGCCGATTCCAGGCAAAGCATCGGGTCGGTGAAACGCGCGCCCTTGAGAAAGGTGACGGGCTTCACCCCGGCCGCCTCGAACCAGCTGTCCCAACTGATCATCGACCGCTCGTCGGTGATCGCGCATGTCAGGGCAAGGTCTTCTATCGATTTCAGTTTGTTGGCGATCACCGGGGCGCAGACCGGGAAGACCTCCTGCGCCAACAGCAGTTCCGCCCGCCCGCCCGGCCATTTGCCGTCGCCAAGGCGGATGGCGATGTCGATATCGGAGCGGTCGAGATCGGCGATCCGCACTGAGGCGTCGATGCGCAAAAGCACGTCCGGATGCCGTGCGAAGTGGCGTGACAGTCTTGGTAACAGCCACTTCGATGCAAAGGCCGGCGCCACCGAAACCACCAGCGTGCATTGCGATGCCTCGTCGGCGAGCGCTATCGCCTGGGCGAGTTCGCGAAACCCTGCCCCGAGCCGGGCGGCGAAGACGGTGCCGAATTCGGTCAGCACGAGACCGCTTGCCGTTCGTTCGAACAGCGCCTGGCCGAGTTGCTCTTCCGTCCGCTTGACCTGCTGGCTGACGGCACTGGCGGACACGTTGAGTTCGCTCGCCGCAGCCGAAAGCGATCCCAGACGGGCGACGGTTTCCACGGCGCGCAGGCCGTTGAGGTGGACGCGGTTCAGCATGGCCATACAGTTTTTCTAAACCGACACGACTAAAATCTCAATTGAAACATACGGCGGAATGGCAGATTTTAAGGAAAAAGGCAGACCTAGCGAGGAAAATCCGATGAAGATTTTATCATTGTTCAGGGGCTTTTCCGTTGCCGGCGCGCGGCAAAGCCGGTCGCATGAAAGTGAGACCACCCGATGGGCGACCGATCCGCTGTCGCATCCTGTGCTCGACACCATGTCGGAGCGCGAACTCGCCGACGTGCCGTTCAGGCTGACGGCCCGGCGCACTGCCTACGAGACGGCTGCGGCGCAGGCGGGATGCGGCGCGAGGTATTAGCATTCTGCGCAGAGGATTTGACTCTTTGGTTGAGCCTAAAGGGGAGACTGTGGGCGGTGGCTGACGGCCAACCTCCAAGCTGCCAATCTCCAAGGCCTGCGATTTGCCACAGGCCACCATGCCTTCGTCATCCCAGGGCGGAGCGAACGCGAAGCGGAGAGCAGACCCTGGGATCCATGCCGTAACATCAGCCGAAGAATGCAGCGGCCCGGAACGGCCCCGTGTACGCAACAGTGTAAGCTACCTGCCTGTCGGTGCGAGGAGGGCCCTCGTTCCGTTCCGTCTTCGTGTGCCGCAGATGTCACGGCATGGATCCCAGGGTCTCCGCTACGTCGCTTCGCTCCTGCTCCGCCCTGGGATGACGAAGCGAGGGATGTTTCGGCCAACCTCCAAGGTTTGTGATTGGCGTTCGCTACTGATCGACGGTCGCGCAACCCCTTCTGGCCCAACAAGAAGCGGATTGTTTGACAGGCTCGTGCACCTATTGTGCACCGCAATGAAAGCCGCTTCGCCATCCCCTTTGCGTCTCGCCTTCGCCGGCATGGTCGCCCTGGCCGTTGCCATGGGTATCGGCCGTTTCGTCTATACGCCGATCCTGCCCGGCATGATGGGAGAACTCGGCCTGTCGGCGGCGGACGCTGGTTGGATCGCATCCGCCAACTATCTCGGCTATCTCATCGGCGCGCTTGCAGCGGTCGGCGGCTGGGCGCATGGCCGCGAGCGCCTGCTGATGCTCGCCGGTCTTGCCGCCACCGCGGTCCTCACCGGGGCGATGGGCCTGGCCGGTACTATGGCGGCTTTTCTCGTCATCCGGTTTCTTGCCGGTCTGGCCAGCGCCTTCGTCTTGGTCTTCATGTCCAGCATCGTTTTCGGCCATCTGGCCGCGGCCGGCCGTAACGACCTGCAGGCGCTGCATTTCGGCGGCGTCGGCCTCGGCATAGCGGCGTCGTCGGCGCTGATGGCGATCCTCGTGACGGGACATGCCGGCTGGGAGGCGGGCTGGTTCTGGTCCGCCGCGATCTCGGCATGCGCCTTTCCCCTCGTGGCGCTGCTGCTCGGCAGCACTGCGACCGCCAACGGCGCCGACGGTCGCGAACCGGCGCTGCCGAAGGATCGGTCGCTGATGAAGATCATCGTCGCCTATGGCCTGTTCGGCTTCGGCTACATCGTGACGGCGACGTTTCTGATCGCCATTGTCCGGCAGGGTGGCGGCGGACGCGTCTTCGAAGCCGTGGTCTGGATGGTCACCGGCCTTGCCGGGATTCCTTCGGTCTGGCTGTGGCAGAAGATCGCCGCAAGGATCGGCCTGTATGCGGCTTATGCCTTCGGCTGCCTCGCCGAGGTGGTCGGCGTCACCGCGAGCGTCGCCATGGTCGGACACATTGGGCCGCTGCTCGGCGGGTTTCTGCTTGGCGGAACCTTCATCGCCATCACCGCGCTCGGCCTGCAGACCGGAAGACAGCTTGTCCCGCGAGCGCCGCGCCGGGTCCTGGCGTTGATGACGGCTTCCTTCGGCCTCGGTCAGATCATCGGTCCGATCGTCGCCGGCCTGCTTGCGCAAGCCACGGGCGACTTCTTCCTCGCGTCGATCGTGGCCGCCGCCGTCCTGCTTGTCTCAGGCGCGATCACCTGGTCGGCTGCGCCAAAATCGCCATGATTGTGGTCTTGCTCGGGGCCGGGCATGGCGCACCGGCCATTTTCATTCCGATCGATGTGTGACCTTATGCCCGCTGAACAGCAACGCCGCTGATTGCGCATCGACCGAGGATTTCCCCACCGTGTTCGTATCCTTCTTCCCGCAGCCGAAGCTTTTTTTCATCTCGGCGGTCGCATGGAGCCTTCTGCTCGTCATCCTGTGGTTTTTCGGCGGCGAACACCTTGGCACGATGCTCGGCATGCCGCCGGTTGACCCGCAGGTCGCCCCTGTCATCAGCCCAGTAAGATTCCTGACGCCGGCTTTCCTCTGGTTTTACGGATATTTCTTCGCCGGTATGGGCATTTTCTACCTTTTTTGGGCGCTGTATTCCCCACATCCGTGGCAAAACTGGTCGATCCTCGGCTCCGGCCTGGTTATTTTCGTCACCAATTTCATCGTGCAGATAACCGTGGCCCTAAATGATTGGCGTGGCATGTTTTACAACATGGTGCAGAAGGCCCTGACCACGCCCGGCTCGGTTACGCCGGCCGAGCTTTACTACGGAGTGTGGCAGTTCCTGGCTTTGGCTCTAGTCTATATGACCATTGCCGTTCTGAACGTTTTCTTCGTCAGGCACTATGTCTTCCGCTGGCGCACGGCGATGAACGACTATTTTACCGCTTATTGGCCAAGGCTGCGCCATATCGAAGGGGCATCACAGCGCGTTCAGGACGACACGATGCGCTTCTCGGGCACAATGCAGGGGCTCGGAGTGAACTTCATCGACTCCGTCATGACCCTGATTGCATTCCTGCCCATACTAGCGGCCCTTTCGGTGCATGTGCCGATTTTGCCTGTCGTCGGAGCAATCCCTTATCCGCTGGTCATAGCGGCCGTCGTATGGTCGCTGTTTGGCACAGGCTTGCTGGCAGTCGTCGGCGTCAAGCTACCCGGGCTGGAATTTCGTAATCAGCGTGTTGAAGCCGCTCTGCGCAAGGAGCTTGTCCTTGGTGAGGACGATACGGCACGAGCTCAGCCACCAACGCTGGCTGAGCTTTTCAGAAATGTTCGGAAGAACTACTTCACGCTATACGCTCATTACGTCTACTTCGACATGGTTCGCTATCTATATCTCCAAGTTGACAACGTTTTTGCTACACTCATTCTTGTTCCGACCTTGGCCATTGGCAAGATAACCTTTGGGCTTTTTCAGCAGATTGTCACCGCATTTTCCCAAGTCGCCAGTTCCTTCCAATATCTCGTGAATTCCTGGCCGACCATCGTCGAGCTGATATCCATCTACAAGCGCCTGCGCGCCTTCGAGGCGACGCTTGAAGGGGCGCCGCTGCCGGAAATCGACCAGAACTATTTGGAGCGAGAGCGAGCCGGCCTGCGCCCTGAAGATCAGCCGGTAAGTTGAGGAGTAGCGGGCGGCGAGCGCTTCCGGCTCAGCCGCCCACCGACCCCTGTTTTTCCTCAGCGCCTCGTCGCGAAACATAGTCGCGATAGCTGATGCACTCGACATCGGGCTTTGTGCAGACCTCGCCGGCGAAGCGCTCCAGCGCATTCCAGTAGGCGCCGTCATTCATCAGCGTGAAGTGGAAGCCGAGTTCCAGCGGAATTCGTTTTCCCTGGTATTGGGCGTCGAAGGCGGCGCGAAAGGCGTCGTAGGTCCGTTTGGCGAATTCGTTGGCCTTGCTCGGCCGCTCGAAGCCGCCGGAATGCCTGACATAGAGATTGTAGTCCATCGCGATCACCGGTCGTGACCTCGGGCCTTCCGGAATCTGCGGCAGCGAAAAGCGCGTGATGCCGTTGCCGGTCGGTGGCAGGGCAGGGCCGCGCGACACACCGCTTGCGTCGAACAGGAAACCTGCCTTTGGCAGCGCCTCGTAAAGCGCCTCGTTTGTCGACAGATAGGGCGCGCGAAAGCCCACCACCTTGCGTGCGATGTCGCGCCAGCCTGCGGGTTCGAGGGTAATAGCGTTGATCGAATAGGCGTTTTCGAGAATGCGCTTGAACGAACCGAACTCGCTCAGCCAGTCGGCCTTGCTCCAGTCCTTGCCGTCGTAATGGCCGCAAGCGTGGCTGCCGATGTCATGACCTTCCGAGGCGGCGAGCTCTATCTGCTCGAGCCGGTCAGCGACTTCCTGTTTCGAGGCGGCGAAGCCGATATTGGATTTGCCTGATGTCTTGCCGGGCGCCGTGTATTCCTTGCGCGTATCCGACGAGAGCAAGAAGACGCAGGACACGAAATAGGTGAAATGGACGCCGGTGCGTGCGGCCAGGGCGCGGCTGCGCTTCCATTGCGAAATATCGCGGGCGCTGTCGAACGAGATGATGACGGCCTGCTTCGGCTTTAGCGGCGCTGGCGGATCGGCGACAGCAGCGTCCGCCGCAGCAAGCGACACGATCGAGAACGCAACAACGCGGGACAAACGAGGCATCGATCTCTGATCTGGATTGTGAGAAAGGTCCGAGCACCGGCTATCGGCGAAATGTGGCGCGGGTGCGGTCGCCCTTTTCAGTCGTCCTTTACATCGTCTGTCCGGCGATTAGCCGATTTTCCGGTCGAACCCCTTCCATGCCGACAAAATATCGCTAAAACGCGGGGCTTACCCCCCTTCAGGGGCAGGAACGGTTTTGATCCATGTCGGACGACAGTTTTATCCGCGAAGTCAACGAAGAGATGCGTCGCGATCAGGCGCATGCGCTATGGGACCGTTTTGGCCCTGCCTTGCTTGCGCTCGCGATACTGGTGGTGGTTGGCACCGCCGCCTTTGTCGGCTATCGCTATTGGGACGAGACCCGCGCCAATCGCTCGGGCGACGCCTTCTCGCAGGCGCTGAAGCTTGCCAATGAGGGCAAGAGCGACGAAGCGCTGGCAGCCCTCGCTGAGCTGGAGAAGGACGGCTACGGCGCCTATCCGTTGCTCGCCCGCATGCGGGCGGCAACCGTCAAGGCGGATAAGGGCGATGCCGCCGCCGCCGTCAAGGACTTCGACGAGGTGGCCGCCGACACGGACATTCCATCAGGCCTTCGCGACATGGCGCGCCTCAGGGCAGCACTGCTGCTCGTCGACCACGGTTCCTTCGCCGATGTCTCCAGCCGCGTCGAGGCGCTCACCGCCGATACCAACCCGCTGCGCCACACGGCGCGCGAAGCGCTCGGCCTTGCCGCCTGGAAGGAAGGCAAGGCGACGGACGCACTGAAACTGTTCGACCAGATCGCCTCGGATGACAGCGCCCCGCGCAACGCGCGCGAGCGGGCGACGCTGATGTCTGAGCTGATCCGTGGGTCGGGCGGCGTGTCGTGACGGATGACGTTCAAAGTCGCCATCATCGGCCGGCCTAACGTCGGCAAATCGACCCTTTTCAATCGTCTCGTGGGAAGGAAGCTGGCGCTTGTCGACGACACGCCGGGCGTCACCCGTGACCGTCGCGTCCATGCCGCCAAGCTCTACGATCTGCATTTCGACGTCATCGACACCGCCGGCTTCGAGGATGCTGCTGCTTCGACGCTGCCGGGCCGAATGCGCGCCCAGACCGAGATCGCCATCCGCGAAGCCGACCTGATCTTTTTCACGATCGATGCCAAGTCCGGGCTGATGCCTGACGACAAGACCTTCGCCGAGATCGTGCGCAAGTCCGGCAAGCCGGTTGTCGTCGTGGCCAACAAGGCCGAGGCGCGCGGCGCCCAGGGCGGCATGCTGGAGGCCTGGGAGCTCGGCCTTGGCGAACCGATCCCGGTCTCGGCCGAACACGGCCAGGGTCTGCCCGATTTGCGCGATGCGGTGATCGCCGCACTGGGCGATGCGCGCGCCTTCGGCGAAGAAGAAGAGGATGCGGACGAGGAGACCGCCGCCAGCGAAGTGCTGATCGGCGAGGACATCACCGATCCTGATGCCGAGCCGAGCTATGACGATACCAAACCGATGCGCATCGCCGTTGTCGGCCGCCCGAATGCCGGCAAATCGACGCTGATCAACGCGCTGATCGGCGAGGAGCGGCTTTTGACCGGGCCGGAAGCTGGCATCACCCGCGATTCCATTTCCGTCGACTGGGACTGGCATGGCCGCCGCCTGAAACTATTCGACACCGCCGGCATGCGCCGCAAGGCCAGGATCCACGAAAAGCTGGAAGTCATGTCGGTGCAGGACGGCTTGCGCGCCATCCGCTTTGCCGAGATCGTCATCATCGTGCTCGACGCCACCATTCCCTTCGAGAAGCAGGATCTGCAGATCGCCGACCTGATCATCCGCGAGGGCCGCGCACCGGTGATCGCCTTCAACAAATGGGATATGATCGACCATCCCCAGGAACTCCTGGCGGAACTGCGCGAGAAGACCGAGCGGCTGTTGCCGCAGGCGCGCGGCATGCAGGCGGTGCCGGTCTCGGCCGAGACCGGGCGCGGCCTCGACAAGCTGATGGATGCCGTCATCAGAACGCACAGAGTGTGGAACAGCCGCGTCTCGACCGGCAAGCTCAACCGCTGGCTGGAAGGCATCCTGGCGCATCATCCGCCACCCGCCGTGGCAGGCCGCCGGCTGAAGATCAAATATGTCACCCAGGCCAAGACGCGCCCGCCGGGTTTCGTCGTGTCCTGCTCACGGCCGGACGCGATGCCGCAATCCTATGTCCGCTATCTCTCGAACAGTCTGCGCGAGGCCTTCGATATGCCAGGCGTGCCGATCCGCATCGCCTTGCGCACCTCGGAAAATCCGTTCGCCGGCAAGGCGAAGAAACGCCGCTGAGCCAGTAGCCAGCACGAGTGGGGACGGCCACTGCACCTAATGGGCGGTGTAAGCTCCGTCCACCAGATGGTAGCTCCCAGTGATAAAGCTGGCCTGATCGGACAAGAGGAAGCAAACAAGAGCCGCTACCTCTTCCGGTTTCCCGCGCCTGCCCATCGGCTGAAGACCTGCCATGCGCCGGCTGGCTAATACCTCCGTTTGCTCCGATAAAAGAGGCGTTTCGATCCAGCCGGGGCCGACGACATTGATCCGGATGCCCATCCTCGCATATTCAATCGCCGCAACCTTGGTCAGTCCAACGACCCCGTGTTTCGCTGCCGTGTAAGCGGACGCAGTCGGCAAGCCGACGGAACCGAGAATCGAGGACATGTTCACGATGGCGCCTCCGCCTCGATCCAACATGGCGGCGATTTCGTACTTCATGCTGTAGAAAACGCCATTTAGATTGACGTTTATCAGCTTCTGCCAGTTGTCGAGCGGATAGTCTGCCGTTGCTTTTCGAACGCCGTCGATACCTGCATTGTTTACCGCCATATCCAGTCCGCCGCATTTCTGGACAGTGAACTCGATCAGCTTTTCGACGGCTGCCGCATCCGTGACATCGACCGCAAAGTCGTAGGCCCTGCCTCCTTGCGAGCTTATTTCGGCGGCTCTGCAGCGCGCGGCCTCGGCGTCAAGGTCGGCGACAACAACCTCGGCTCCTTCCTGCGCGAGTTGCCGTGAAACAGCCGCTCCTATCCCGGAGCCTGCCCCGGTCACAATCGCGACTTTACCATGAAAGTCAGGCTTCATCGTCTCTGTCCTATGCCCATTGTGACATACCGAACAGAGGTAGACGGTTATCGCAAGAAGTTTCGCTCCAATTCGCTTGTCAATCCTGTGAATTCATTTTGCCACCGCACAGCGAGACTTGGCCCGCAGGCCTTGGAATGGTAGAGACGAGGGCGGCGGTAGATCGACCAATTTCCTAGCAGGTAGAAATGAAAGAACACCACATTGCGCGCCGGGGGCTCGTGCTGGGTTGTCTGGCTCTGATGGTCTCCGGATGTACGTCGACGTTGCGACAGGTGACGGAGCCTATTTCATCCGCGTTCGGACCAAGAAGTGGCCTCAGTCCTCGATTCCGGCGGCAGCATGTGCGGTACGACGGAAACGAGCCGCCTGGAACCATCGTCGTCGATACGTCGCAACGTTTTCTCTATGCCGTCGAGGGCGACGGGTGGGCGACGCGTTACGGCGTCGGCGTTGGCGAGCAGGGACTTTCGTTCAAGGGTACAGCGACCGTCGCCCGCAAGGCGGACTGGCCGTCGTGGACACCCACCGCCAACATGATGAGGCGCAAGCCGCGCCTGGTGAAGTATGCAGGGGGGGTCCCTGGCGGACCAAACAACCCGCTTGGTGCGCGTGCCCTCTATCTCTATCGCAACGGGCGCGACACCCACTTCCGGATACATGGTACAAACGAGCCATGGACGATAGGCACAGCGGTATCGAGCGGATGCATCCGTTTGATCAATGACGACATCATTGACCTCTACGACCGTACTTCCTTGGGCACGACGGTGGTGGTTATTTGATGGTGGGCAGGCCCGATTTCCGTTGGATGGTGAACCCTGCCAGCACGTCACCGCAAAGGTGCCGCCTGCAACCGGGCGCCGACTGTGTCATTTCTGCACTAGGCTTTGGTGTAGATCGCAGCTAACTTGGTGGGGCTGCATATCTTTTTATTTGTGGCGATTCTATAGGCTGTTCCGCCCCCGGGGAAAGGATTGCTTGATGAACAGGATGTTGATTGTAATGGTTGCTACCCTCGCCGTTGCCAGCCTGAGCGGCTGCGCGAACGGGATTGGTAAAGGAAAGGGGAAGGCTCCTCCGCCGGAACCCGCTGCCGTAGAGGAGCCCGTGATTAAATAAGCGCCGGCTTTCGGAGATTTGGGGAAGGGCCGCCAGGCCCTTCCCCATCGATATGCAGGGGCCAAGGCCGGATTCGCAGCCTACGTGCGGTTGGCGGGCGTAGGCTGGCACCAGGTCTGCGGTCCTCGGAGTTCTGGATGAGAATGACGCTTGTAAGTGGCCGTTCAACAATTGTGGCCCTGCTCGCGCTTGTCGCCGCGTCGTGTCAGTCGCAGGACAACAAGCCCCAGCCGACTTTCGTGTCCAATGATCGGGCACTGAGAACCGCGGCGATGCCGGCGCGCGCGGCGGCGTCAACTCAAGCCCAACAGCATTTCATCGAGTTCCGCTCCCGGTACGCCCTTACCTACGGCCATTCCTACGTGATTTTTGGACGATTGAATCAGGCGGGACGGATGGTCAACCCCGAAGTCGCGGGGCTCGCTCCGAAGTCCGATGATCCCAATGTCTATGTTCTCGGCCATTTGGCGCCCGTGCCAGCCTCCACCGGGTGGACGGACGGCGACCTGGAAGATGCCTACCGGTCGGCAAGCTGGCGAGTTTTACTTACCGAAGCCGAATATAGGAAAGTCGTCGCGAGCATACGAAAGCTGCAGGCCAGCTCTCCGCTTTGGCACGCGTCGCTCTACAACTGCAACGCATTCGTAGCGGACATCGCCATATCCATGGGGTATAAGACCCCCGGCACCTGGCTGCGGCCACAACAATTCATAACCAAGCTTCGGGAGATGAACGGGGGTTGAAATGCGATTGGCAAAACCCGTTTTCGCGCCTCATTCGCCCGGTTAAGTCCGAAAGGAACGCGCTCTGAATGTCTATCGGTCGACAATTCGGACGATGACATCGTTGCGACGGCTTGCCGTGGTCCCAGATCGAGAAAAGGCTCCGGTGACCTGAAGTGAGCATTGCTGTAGCCTCAGTTGGCGAGATCATATGGGTAATCGGCATAGTTGCTTGGTACGTGATCCGGTATCCCTTCGAGCGCCGGGCGAGGCGCGTGCGAATTGTAGCTGGCGGCCGCTCAAGTTCCGACACCGTGGGGCTTGCATCGGCTCTCCTTGGCCTCGCGATCCTGCCTGGCTTCTATGTCGTCACCGGCATCCCCGCAGCTGCTGACCATCCGGCCAGCGCGTGGTCCGTGGCGCTCGGAACCATCATCTTCTGCGCTGCGCTGTGGATTTTTCGCCTATCCCACAAGGAACTTGGCCGTAACTGGTCGATTACGCTCGAGATTCGCGAACGGCATGAACTGGTCAGCGCCGGGCCATACGCCTTGGTCCGTCACCCGATGTACACCTCGTTCCTGCTTATGGGGCTCGGCCAGGTCTTTCTGCTGCCGAACTGGGTTGCGGGCATATCGGGTTTGATTGGTTTCGCAGTCCTTTTCCTGCTGAGAGTGGATAAGGAAGAGCGTATGATGCTGGAGAGTTTCGGCTCGCAATACCGTGCCTATATGGAAAAGACCAAGCGAATAGTCCCTTATCTTTACTAGAGGTCTTTTGATGCGAGGCCGAGCCCTCAAGCTTTCGGCGCCCCGGCGCCTTGTTGGCGATCTGATGAGGTTTTCGATCGGCGTGCCACGGGTCGCGGTGCAGCGTCAGATGAACCTCGGCCCACTCGTACGGGCTAGAATGGCGCAGCAGACCAGGCCCTCGTGGACCGCGATCTTCCTGAAAGGATATGCGCTTCTCGCCCTAGAGATGCCGGAGCTGCGGCGCGCCTATGTCAAGTTGCCCTGGCCGCAGCTTTACGAGTATCCGGCAAGCGTAGCCTCGATTGCCCACGAGCGCGAATATGAAGGCGAGCCGGCCGTTCTGCTGAGCTGCATCAAGTGCCCGGAGCGCTACTCCATCACGGAACTTGAGGGATCCATCCACGCCGCTCGATCCCGGCCGATCCTGGAGGTCCCGGAGTTCCGGCGTGCCTTGCGGATGGCAGGTGCGCCCGCGCCAGTCAGGTGGCTGCTTATGTGGCTGGGGTTGAACATCGCCCGGCAAAGGGCAAATTACTTCGGTACCTTCCAACTGTCCGTCTATTCTGGTCTCGGCGCGGAGTCACTCAACCCGCTGACACCATTGACCACGCTTCTAAACTACGGTCCGATCGGCGAAGACGGATCGGTGAATGTCCGCATCCACTACGATCACCGGGTAATGGATGGAGCGAACGTCGCACGAGCGCTGGAGAGATTCGAAAAGATTCTGAACGGCACTGTCGCCGATGAAGTGCTGTTGCTTACTCAAAGTGTTGCCGCTCCTGCAAGACAGAGGAACGCGACATGATTTCGCACCGTGAATTCCGGCCAGCCGTCGTCGTGATTGGCGGCTCGGGTGGAATTGGCCGGGCAGTTGCGAGCGTCGCTGCACGGGAGCGCGGTGCGGTTGTGCTGGTTGCCCGCTCGCCCGAGGGTTTGGCCGCCGCGGCGTCCGAAGTTCGGGAGGGGGGTGGCGAGGCATTCACGCTCGAGTTGGATCTCGTGGCGGGCGATGCGCCAACGCGCCTAGAGGACTTTCTGTCCGCACACGGCCTTGTCTGTGATGTCCTGGTCAACAGCGCCGGCTATGGCCTGCGGGGCGCGGCGACGGTGCTGCCTGTTGATGGTCAGCTCGGCATCATCGACCTTAACATACATTCCCTCACAGAACTGACCCTCCATTTTCTGCCGGGAATGGTGGCGCGCCGACGGGGCGGGGTGCTCAATCTCAGTTCCGTCGCCGGGTTCGTTCCCGGGCCTTATATGGCTCTGTACTTCGCTAGCAAAGGTTTCGTGCGCTTCTTCTCAGAGGCACTTCACCAGGAGTTGCGCCGAACCGGCGTGACGATCACATGCGTGGCACCAGGTCCGGTGTCGACGGAGTTTCTCGCAAGGTCAGGCGCCTATCAGACGGTGCTCTTCAACATCTTGCCCAAGGTGGATCCAGAGTATGTGGCCGAACGTGCGTGGCGAGGGTTTAAATCCGGTCGTCGCCTCGTCGTACCGGGAATCTCGGCCAAGTTGGCTGCCCTTGCGGCGGCGTTACTGCCTTCCGCAGCGATGCTGCCCCTGGTCGCCCGGCTGCAACGCGGCGGCAATGATCCATGTCCTTGCGGTTCAGGTATGAAGTTCAAGAAATGCTGCGGTACCCGCCAGATCCAGCTACGCCGCGGCCCTCGGGGAATTAACCCCTGACCGGACCAGCACGCCACCGCTCGCCACTTCAGGAGTCGCTGATGGTCTTGGTTGCGCTCAATGAACAAACGCTTTCCACCTAAACCGTTGCTGCGCTCTCGTTGAGGCGATGGGCCCTGGCTCGAACCAAAAGGTGCGAAAGCAACGCCATCGAAAAACCTCATTGAAGCAAGAGACCGATCGCCGATGACGGGCTGTTAAGCATGTTCGTGGCATAGAGCAGGATCCTCCATCTCTGAACAGCGCTCTGCCGAGTGCTTATTGGGACCGTTGGAGCCATTCCAACAAAGCCATTGAAACGATTGGCGTTGTCCGTTAACGCCCCATCAAGGTTAATGCATCATTGTGCCTCTCCAGTGGGGTCAGTTGCGTTTCTGGAGAGTTCCGTGCATCGACGTGTTCTGAAGCGGCTTGTCGCTGTCGCCGGTGAGAAAAAACGTTCCTTTCTGTCTCCTCTGGTCCTTGGGCTTGGCATCTGGGTCGGCTTTCCCAATGTCATTGCCTACCAGGACATGACGAGCCTGATTTCCGGCCTCAAGGCGCCAAATGCCCGCTGGAACGCCTATGTCGAGAAATCCGTCGCCGGCTCGGTCCATGCCGCCGAAATGCCTTTCCTTGATTCCGACACCACCGGCTCGATCTCGGGTTCCGGCGTACGGTTGCCCGGCCTCGGCGCCGTGTCGTTTCGCGGCAAGGGCAGCGTGGCCAGCACGACACCCGACGAAAACCGCATCATGCGCGCCGACAAGAAGGGCCGCATCATCATCGTCTCGCCGGTCGCGCCGCCGAAGAACTTCAACGCCGGCTCGATTTTCGAGCGCACCTCCTCGCTGCTTCGCCCGAGCATGGACAGCGGCCTGAAGATGGCTTTCGCCAAGCCCGAGATCAAAGGCAAGGAAATCCAGATTGCCGCCGCGTTTCACAGGCGCGCTGACAAGAAGCCGGATCCCGGGGTGCCGGCCATGCTGGCCGCACTGGTCAACAACGACCGCCCCGACGTCCTGGCAACCGCCTACGCAGCGGCCGCGCCCGACTATGCCCAGGCTTCGCCCTTCGAGGCCTTGCTTCAGGACGAGAAGCCGAACGATGGCCGTTTCATTCCGCCGGTGGCCAAGGGCGATCATTCGTGGATGCAAACTCCGCTGCCGGCGAGCGTCTTCTCCAAGCCGGAACAGACTTGCCTCGCCAACGGCATCTATTTCGAGGCGCGCGGTGAATCCGTGCGCGGCCAGGCCGCCGTCGCCCAGGTCATTCTCAATCGCGTTCGCAATCCGGCCTATCCGAACTCGATCTGCGGCGTCGTCTACCAGAACGACAAATGGTTCAACCGTTGCCAGTTTTCTTTCGCTTGCGACGGCAGGAAGAAGCGCATCCAGAGCCCCTCCCACTACAAGACCGCGCAGGATGTCGCCATGGCGGTCACTGCCGGCAAGATCTTCATCCCGGAAGTCGGATCGTCGACCCATTACTACGCCAACTACGTCAACCCGGGTTGGGCGCGAACGATGAAAAAAATGACCAAGATCGGCCTGCATATCTTTTACCGCACCTATGGCGGCGGCTGGAGCTGAGCGCTCCGGCAAGGCCCCGGGCGCGGCCGATCGAAGACCCGTCGCCGGAGGGATTCGGTCGCGGCACGCCAACGACGGTAGCGGGCACGATGTCGCACCCTGGCAAGTGGTTGATTTAAATAGAGAAAATACTTAAGGCTGAAGTCCCGCCCGTGGCTTGACGGGCGCGGACCCTCTAACTATGTTGCCGGCGACTTAAGAGCGGACGGACGGCGACGATCTGACCGGGCAAGGGGGTTGCGATGGCCGACAAGAATGGGCCAGACGGAACCGGAGAAACCGGCCCCGGCAAACAGCGTCAAGCCGACATCCGCGACGACGATCTTGAGCGCCGCCGGCGTGACCTTGAAGCATCGCTTGCGACAAGGCGGCCGGGCCGGCTCGAGGGGAAAGACGACGCGAAAGCGGGCAGTGCGGCCGGATATGGCCAGGCGCTCAAGCTATCCAGCGAGTTCATCGCCGGGATAGTGGTTGGCGCTGGTCTCGGCTGGATCATCGACCGTGTGGCGGGGACTTCGCCATGGGGTCTGATCGTTTTTTTGCTGCTGGGTTTTGGCGCCGGCGTGCTCAACGTCCTGCGTTCCGCAGGGCTTATGGCGGAATTCGGACAGGGCGACAAAACGCGCGATCCGAAAGAATGAACTTGAGGCGCCGCTTGCCGGCGCAGTGAACAGGACACTAAAGCCGCGTGCGGCTTTGATGGGGATTTAAAGTGGCTGCTGACAAGGTCGATCCGATCCACCAGTTCCATATCAACAAGCTGATTCCGATCGAGATCGGCGGCTACGACCTGTCCTTCACCAATTCGGCGCTCTTCATGGTCGCGACCGTCGCCGTCGCATCGGCGTTCCTCTATCTCACCACCTCGAGTCGCAGCCTCGTCCCCACCCGTCTTCAGTCGGTCTCGGAAATGGCCTACGAATTCGTCGGCAACATGCTGAGGGACGCGGCCGGAACGCAAGGCATGAAGTTTTTCCCCTTGGTGTTTTCGCTGTTCATGTTCGTGCTCGTTGCCAATCTGCTCGGTCTTTTTCCGTATTTCTTCACCGTCACCAGCCACATCATCGTCACTTTCGGCCTTGCCGCGCTGGTGATCGGAACCGTCGTCGTCTACGGCTTCATGAAGCACGGCCTCGGTTTCCTGAAACTGTTCGTCCCTCATGGCGTGCCGATTTATCTGCTGCCGCTGGTGGTGCTGATCGAGGTGATTTCCTTCGTCTCGCGCCCGGTCAGCCTCTCGGTTCGTCTGTTTGCCAATATGCTGGCCGGCCACATCACGCTGAAGGT
Organism: Mesorhizobium sp. M5C.F.Ca.ET.164.01.1.1; assembly: GCF_004792125.1. Taxonomy (NCBI): domain Bacteria; kingdom Pseudomonadati; phylum Pseudomonadota; class Alphaproteobacteria; order Hyphomicrobiales; family Phyllobacteriaceae; genus Mesorhizobium; species Mesorhizobium sp. M5C.F.Ca.ET.164.01.1.1. The sequence goes on from NZ_SRTG01000002.1 coordinate 46,320, forward strand.
GTTCTCGGGCTTCGTGGTGAGCTTGAGCGCGCTTGGCACGCTCGGCATTGCCGGGTCGGTCCTGCCGCTGGCGATGGCCGTGGCGCTGACGGCGCTGGAATTGCTGGTCGCCTTCCTGCAGGCCTACGTCTTTGCCGTGCTGACCTGCATGTATCTGAACGACGCCCTGCATCCCGGGCACTGACCCAGGCTGGCCAAGAGTTTCCGGCATTGCTGCCGGATGGAATTGCAACGGAATTTTAGATCCAAAGGAGTTGAACAAATGGAAGCAGAAGCAGCAAAGTTCATCGGCGCCGGCATCGCATGCCTCGGCATGGGTGGCGCCGGTATTGGCCTCGGCAACATCTTCGGCAGCTATCTGGCGGGCGCGCTGCGCAACCCGTCGGCCGCGGATGGCCAGTTCGGCCGCCTGATCTTCGGCTTCGCCGTGACTGAAGCGCTGGGCATCTTCTCCCTTCTCATCGCGCTTCTGGCCCTGTTCGGCTGAGCCCCTGTTCGGCTAAGATTGGAAGGGCCGGCCGCAATCGGCGGCGGGCCTGATATCAGGGGATAGTCCATGTTCGTGACATCTGCCTTTGCGCAAGAGTCCGCGCCCGCCGTCGAAGGCGGCCATACCGGCACGGAAGGCGATACGCATTCCGGGACCGGCGTGCCTGCAGAGGCGCACGGCGTGTTCCCGCCATTCGATCCGGCGACATTCCCGTCGCAGCTTCTGTGGCTGGCGATCACCTTCGGGCTGTTCTACCTCTTCCTGAAGAAGGTGGTGATGCCGCGTGTCGGCGGCATCATCGATGTCCGCAACGACCGCATCACCCAAGATCTCGATCATGCCGCCAGGCTGAAGGGCGAGGCCGATGCCGCCGTTGCCGCTTATGAGCAGGAGCTGGCGGAGGCCAAGACCAAGGCCAATGCGATCGGTCAGCAGGCCAACGATTCCGCCAAGGCGGAAGTCGAAGCCGCCCGCAAGAAGGTCGAGGCAGCGCTTGACCAGAAGCTTGGCGAAGCCGAGGCTCGCATTTCGTCCATCAAGGCCAATGCCATGAAGGAAGTCGGCACGATCGCCGAGGACACTGCTTCGGCCATCGTCGAGGCGCTTGTCGGCGGCAAGGCCAGCAAGGCCGAGGTCGCGGCAGCCGTCAAATCCGTGGCCCGGTGAGGAGCGCATCATGGACGCCACATCACTCGCGACGCTTTGGGCCACCGTTGCCCTCGTCATTTTCCTGGCCATTGCCGTCTATATCAAGGTGCCGAGGCTGATCGCCAAGGCGCTCGACGCCCGCGCCGACAAGATCAGCAACGAGCTTGAAGAAGCGCGCCGGCTGCGCGAGGAGGCCCAGCAATTGCTCGGTCAATACCAGCGCAAGCGCAAGGAAGCCGAGCAGGAGGCCGCCGACATCGTCGCCGCCGCCAAGCGCGAGGCCGACATGCTGGCTGCCGAGGCGCACAAGAAGACCGAGGACTATGTCGCCCGGCGCACCGCGCTCGCCGAACAGAAGATCGGTCAGGCCGAGCGCGAAGCGATCAGTGAGGTGCGCGCCAGCGCCGTCGATATCGCCGTCGAAGCCGCCCGCACGCTGCTCGCCGGCAAGATTGACGCAAAGGCCGGCGCCGACCTGTTCAAGGCCTCGCTGCAGGACGTCAAGTCCAAGCTGAATTAAGCGACTTCATCCAGAAGTCATCGAAAGGCCGCCTGGGAAACCTGACGGCTTTTTTGTTATGGCGAGGATAATCTCCCCCTCGAGGGGAGATGGCCGGCAGGCCAGAGGGGGCTAGCCGCGCGTTTCGTCTTACATGCGAGCGCCGCCGAGGCGACCCCTTCCGTCGCCGTCGGCGACATCTCCTTCTCAAGGGGGAGATTACGCGCTCAGCTGCATTCGCCGCGAGGATCGCGAATCGCTCAATCCAGGCCGGAAAGGCACTCTTCGTCCTGCACCTCGGTTCCGCCAAGCCGGAACGGTGCGAAGGACGCTCGGTGCAGCCGCGCCACCGGTCCGTGCACCTCGATTGCGGTGCGGTGGCGGACCGTGGCGTAGCCCATATGCAGTTCGAAGCCGTAATGCGCGTGATGGCTGCCGCAGCCGCACATCATGCGGTCGCGCATCACCTTGGCGACGATCGAGGCGGCGGCGATCGACTGCGAGCGCTGGTCGCCCTTGATCAGCGCTCTTCCTTCGCATGGCAGTCCGGGCGGCACGTCTCGGCCGTCGGCCAGGGCCAGCTTTGGCTGCACCGAGAGCCCGACCAGAGCGCGGCGCATCGCCTCGAGGCTGGCCTTGAGAATATTGCTGCCATCGATGCCTTCCGCGCTGACCGAGGCCATCGACACGCCAAGAGCGGAGCCGAGGATTTTCAGGAACAGCGCCTCGCGCTGCAGATGGCTGAGGCGCTTGGAATCGTCGAGACCATCGGGAATGTTGGCGGGATCGAGCACCACCGCTGCCGCGACGACCGGCCCGGCGAGCGGGCCGCGGCCGGCCTCGTCCATTCCCGCCACCGGCCACAGGCCTTCGGCCATCGCCTTCGTCTCGAAGGAGAAATCGGGTCTCTCGACGATTTCGAAGAGAAGCGGAGAATCAGAACGCGCGCGAGCCATGTTGCGGCGAGGTTCGCATCGGCTCCGATTCTCCGCAAGCCCCTCCGGGTCGGGCGGGGCACCGGACCCGGAGGGCACCGTCTGCAAGCCCGGGGACAGGACAGGCCGGACGGGATCCTTTCATCTGCCGCCGGCAACGGCGGCACAGGATGTCTTCAAAGCAGCATCAGTTGCTCGGTTGCCTTGGCCGCGGCGACGAACTGGTCGGTCCTGAGCGACCGCCGCTCGGCGTTGAGACCAAGCCTTTTGGCGGCGATCTCGAAGCGTCGGCCGATCTGCCAGGCATAGGGTCCGGAGCCTTTCATGCGCTTGCCCCATTCCGAATCGTAATCCTTGCCGTCGCGCATCGAGCGGATCAGCGACATCACGTGACGGTAGCGGTCGGGATAATGGCGCAGCAGCCAATCCTTGAAGATCGGCGCGACCTCCAGCGGTAGGCGCAGCAGGACGTAGCCCGCCTCACGCGCGCCCGCCGCGTAGGCTGAATCGAGGATGCGCTCCATCTCCTGGTCGGTCAGCCCAGGGACGATCGGTGCGACCATGACAGAGGCCGGAATGCCGGCATCCGAAAGCTGCCTGATCGCCTCCAGCCGCTTGGTCGGCGTCGAGGCGCGGGGTTCCATGGTGCGCGCCAGCATGCGGTCGAGCGTCGTCACCGATAGCGCCACCTTGGCCAGTCCGCGCTCGGCCATGCGCGACAGGATGTCGATGTCGCGCGTCACCAGCGCGGATTTGGTGACGATGCCGACCGGGTGGCCGCGCACCTCCAGCACTTCGAGGATCTCGCGCATGATCCGGTACTGCTTCTCGATGGGCTGGTAGGGATCGGTGTTGGTGCCGATGGCGATGGTGCGCGGCTGGTAGCCCTCCTTCGACAGCTCCTTGTCGAGCATGCGCGCCGCATCCGGCTTGGCGAACAGCTTCGATTCGAAATCCAGCCCCGGCGACAGGCCCATAAAGGCATGCGTAGGCCTTGCGAAACAGTAGACGCAGCCATGTTCGCAGCCACGATAGGGGTTGATCGAGCGGTCGAAGGAAATATCGGGTGATTCGTTGCGGGTGATGATGGTGCGCGGCTTCTCGACCTGCACCTCGGTCTTGAACGGCGGCAGCTCCTCCAGCGAGTTCCAGCCGTCGTCGAAGACATGCCGGCTGACCGGCTCGAACCGCCCGGACGGATTGATGCCCGCGGAACGGCCGCGATTGCGCTCCGGACGCACGCGCATCCCGCTCTGTTCGATCATCGCATTGGCCATCTCGGCTCTTCCTGCTCCGAAGGCTGCAATGTCGGCACGGACGATCTGTTCCATTTTCGCCCTCTCCCAGGGACTGTCGGCTGGCTGTCGAATCGCTCTGTTCATGAAATTATTCCTATTTCGTTTACTAGAACAAATCAAGAACATTTTTATGATGCGACGCAAAAACTGGCGCTGCGCCCGGCTTTCCGCTATTCGGCTAACGATGCTCAGCGTTCTCATCCAGACCCTGAATGACGAGGAAAGACTTGCCCGCACGCTCGCCTCGCTGATCGGCGGCGCGGTCGAGGGCGTGGTGCGCGATGTCATCGTCTGCGACACCGGCTCGACCGACCAGACGCACCGCGTTGCCGAACATGCCGGTTGCCTTTATGTGGCGAGCGGTGGCATTGCTGCCGGCATCAGACAGGCCAAGGGCGACTGGCTGCTGCTGCTGGAACCGGGCGCACGGCTGGCGGAGGGCTGGATCGACGAGGTCGTCGCCCACACCGCCAGACAAACCATGCCGGCGCGGTTCTCGCGGGCGCGCGGCAGCCGCGTGCCGTTCCTGTCGCGGGTCTTTTCGGGAAACCGGGCATTGGCCGAAGGGCTGGTGATCAGCAAGCGTCAAGCTGCGGCCCTGTCGAAAAACGCCCGCAGCGCCGAAGCCATCGCGCGCGGCCTCGCGACCAAGAGGCTCGACGCCGAGATCTGGGTGGCGCCGGCGAAGTAGGTCCTCTCTCCCGGTAAGCGGGCGAGGGAAGGTCGCGTCCTTCGCCGAAGTGAAATTTTGCCGAGGTCGTCTTTTTATCAGACCGGTAGCTTGTCTGGGATTAGACGGCGCGCAAACCGTGGGCGGAAAACGGCCTGCCGGAAGCCGTATTGCCGCGACACTCCTGGGAGGAATGCACTATGCTTGTCGTGCTGCGGGAAACTCGCGATACTCGGCGACATTTCGGGGAGATTGCAGATGAATGTATTCGTTCGTATCGCCTTGCTGGCAGCCGCTTGGTCAGTGCCGACGATCGCGGTGGCGCAGGAGTCGTCCCTTTGGTCGATTTATGAGAACACGCTCAAATCGGCCAGGTACATCGATCTGACCCACGCCTTCGAGCCCGTGCAGCCCGTATGGCCGGGTTTCGCCAATGCCAAGTTCAAACCGACTGTCGCCGGCAAGGATATCGAGGGCTACGTCAAGGCCGGCGAAGAGTTCACCTACGACAAGCATGGGTTCGTCGCGAGCGCCTACGAGTTGACGACGGACCAGTATGGCACGCAACTCGATCCGCCCTCCCACTGGAACCCGCTCGGTGCAACGATCAGCGACCTGCCGGCCACTTATGCCGTGCGGCCGCTCGTCGTGATCGACATCAGCGGCAAGGTGCAGACTGACGAAGGCTATCACCTCCAGGTCGCCGACATCGAGGAGTGGGAAAAGGAGCACGGCCGCATACCGGAGGGTTCGGTCGTCTTCGTGCGTTCGGATTGGTACAAGAAATGGTCCGATGCCGCCCGCTTCAACCAGAAGCCGTTTCCAGGCGTCAGTTTGGACGCACTGAAGTTACTGCATCTGGAGCGGAAGATCCTGTTTCATGGTCATGAGCCGCTCGACACCGACACCACGCCCAATCTCGAGGGCGAATATTGGCTGCTTCACAACGATTTCACCCAGGCAGAAGGCGTTGCAAATCTCGATAAGGTGCCAGAGGCCGGGGCGTTGGTCACAATCGGCTTTGCCAAGCCGCTCGGCGGGTCAGGCGGCTATGCGCGTTACGTCGCTATTGCACCCCCCGACTGGACGGAGGGCGTTTCGGTCATCGAAGCGCCTGGCGTGCCGCTTTCCCGGCAAACCGCACCGCTCAAGCGCGACGAGAATGGCGTCTTCCGTCCAACGCCCTGATCGCTGGCGATATCATCGGGGGCGGCCGGCTTGGCGCGTCCCATTCCGCGCGATTTGTCGCGTAAGTCGGGACAAAAGGTCCAGACGACCAGCCCCTCCGGCGCTCGCGAAAACGTGACTGTCCCGACGATAGCCATCACAATTGCTAGCGCTATCGTGGCATGAGCGCCGATCCTGCCACGGGAGGCAGTCATGCTCCGCCTATCTGCTGCCGTTCTGCTGACCCTGGCTTTCTGGCCGTTCGCCGCGTCGGCCCAGGAAGAGCCGCCGCCATCGAGATGCGTTGCGATCGCCGAAGCGCTGCCGTCGGCCACCTATGCCAGCTTCACAGCGCCAAAGGCGCGGACGCCTCTGCTGGCCGAGGCTTTCGTCGACGGCGACGTTACGATCACCTATGCCGGCCATTCGACCTACATCATCGAGACGCCCGCCGGCGTCAGGATCGCCACCGACTTTTCCGGCGTCTACGGCGCTGACCCGCTGCCGCGCGTGGTGACCATGAACAAGGCCCACCGCACCCATTATTCGGACCATCCGGATCCCGCCATCGAATATGTGCTGCGCGGTTGGAATCCGGACGGCGGTCCGGCGCGCCACGCCGTTGTCGTGGACGATGTCTACATCCGCAACGTGCCCACGGACATCCGCAATGGCGGCGATCTCGGCAAGGACGGCAATTCCATCTTCATCTTTGAAGTGGCGGGACTCTGCATCGGCCATCTCGGCCATCTGCACCACCGGCTGGAGGATGCGCATTACGGCGCCATCGGCCGGCTCGATATCCTTATGGTGCCTATCGACGGCGGCATGACGCTGTCGCTTGACCGGATGACCGAAATCACCGCGCGGCTCTATTCCTCGATGATCCTGCCGATGCATCGCCATGCCACCGCGATCAGCGAATTCACAGGCAGGATGGGCGACGATTTCGCGGTGGAATTCCTCTCCGGCCGGTCGCTGACGGTTTCGCTGAAGACCCTGCCCGACCGGCCGACGATCATCATTCTCGACGGGGTTTGATCGCTTCGTCGCGATCTTCTCCGCCGCGCGCGGCCTCTTCGTTCCACCTCGCTCGAAACACTCGCTGTCGCGAAATCAACGAGCCTTAATGCTCTGTCAAGCTTGCCGGAAAGTTTGCGACAGCTCCTTTCATTGTGCATTGCACAAAATCTGACCGGGGGTTACCATTCCTTTGATGCGGGCGGATCGGTTATGGGTAACGCCTGAGCGGTGAGCGGCCGACGCTTCGTCGACGCTGCCCTCAAAACTGAGGATCCTGATGGGCCTTTCAAGCCCTGACAATTCCGGTGCTGCAAGCCTCGAGTCGATCGCTCGAAACGGCAGCCTGCTGCGCCGCATTGCCGTGCGGATTCCAACCTATCTGTCGGATCTTCGCGAGAATCCGGCATGGCTGCCGATGTTCATGCTGGCGCGCACCATGCCGGGGCGGCGGTTGCATTGGCGTGGCGCAAAACCGGTTCGACCGGCACAAAAAGCTGAGGAGACGATGTTCACCGGCGTCGATCGTGATGCGGTGGTCGGCGCGCTCCGCTCGGACGGCCTCTTTTCCGGGCTTGCCCTGCCGTCGTCGGTCCACCAGGAGATCGCCAGCTTTTCGCAGCGCACGCCTTGCTTCGGCAATTTCGACCGACGGCTGGAGTTCCTGCCGGGCGAGCACGCCGACGCCGAGAAGCACTTCGGCCGTCCCCTGCTCAGCGGCCACTTTTTCGAGCGGATTCTCGACTGCAATGCTGCGCTTACCGTGCAGCGCGATCAGCTGCTTCTCGACATCGCCGCCCATTACCTCGGCAGCCAGGCGAGGCTGATCACCACGCGCGTCTGGTGGAGCTTTCCGACGAGCTCCGCCTCCGACGCCGAGAAGAACCTGGCGTCGCTTGGCAAATACCACTTCGATCTCGACGATTGGCGGATGCTGAAATTCTTCTTCTATCTCAATCCGGTCGATGCCGAGACTGGTCCGCATGTCTATGTCCGCGGCAGCCACAACCGCCGCGCCCTCAAGCACCAGTTGACGCTCCTCGTCGGCCATCCAGCGGAAGAGGTTCTGAACGTCTACGGCGCGCAGAGCCCGATTACGCTGACCGGCGAGGCAGGTTTGGGCTTTGTCGAGGATCCTTTCGGCTTCCACATGGGCACAGTGCCGACGCGCAAGCCGCGGCTGATGATGGAAGTCGGCTTCGGCGTTTCGCCGCCCTCGCGCCGGCGGTTCCACGGCGAGCCGGTTATTCGCTGATTTTGACCCCGAAACAGCCTTGGGAGCTTGGCCTAACTTGTCTTGGTGCCGCCGCGCCGCAGATGTTCGTCCAGGCGCGGCATGATCTCGACGAAGTTGCAGGGCATGTGCCGGTAATCGAGCTGCAGCTTCAAAATGCCGTCCCAGGCGTCCTTGCAAGCGCCGGGCGAACCCGGCAGCACGAAAACGAAGGTCGCGTTGACGACGCCGCCGGTCGCCCGACTCTGGATCGTAGAAGTGCCGATCTTGTCGTAGGAAATGCGGTGGAACACTTCGGAAAAGCCGTCCATGCGCTTTTCGAAGATCGGCTCCAGCGCCTCCGGCGTCACATCGCGACCGGTAAAGCCGGTGCCGCCGGTGGTGATGACGACATCGATCGCTTCGTCCCTCGACCAGCCCAGAACCTTGGCTCGAATTTTCTCGCGGTCGTCGGTGACGATGTCGCGGGCGGCGAGTAAATGGCCGGTCTCCACGATGCGGTCGGCCAGCGTCTGGCCGGATTTGTCGTCGGCGAGGCTGCGCGTATCGGAAACGGTCAGCACCGCGATGCGCACGGGAATGAAGGAACGGCTCTCGTCAATCCTGGCCATGCGTGTCAGCCTCCGATGTCATGGTTCGCGTCGCGGCGACGAACCAGTCGGGATGGCGTCTGCGGATATCGACGGCCGCGCGCTTGGCGACATTGCCAGTCTCAAACAGCCCGAAGCAGGTCGCGCCGGAACCCGACATCCGGGTGAACCCCGCTCCAGCCTTGTTGAGCACCGAAAGAGCCTTACCGATGGCGGGTTGGATTGCCCGCGCCGCGGGCTCGAGATCGTTGCGCGTAATCTCCAGCCAGTTGCGGATGCTGTGGAAGTCGAGGTCGCGCGGCAGCGGCGGCAGGCCCTCATTGTGGCGATCAGAAAGCGCATTGAACACCTCGACCGTGGAGACGGCGGTGCCGGGATTGACGAGGACCAGCCCGAGTGCCGGAAAGCCCGGCACGGCCGACAGCTCGTCGCCAATGCCGCGCGCAATCAGCGGCTTTGCCGCAAGGCACATGGGAACGTCGGCGCCCAGCGAGAGGCCGATCCGCGCCAGTTCGGCGTCGTCGAGATCCAGCCTCCATATCTCAGCGAGCCCGCGCAACACCGTTGCGGCGTCGCTCGACCCGCCGCCGACGCCGGATGCGACCGGCAGGTTCTTTTCGAGCCTGATGGCGACCGACGGCGTTTGCGCCGGACCGGCCTGCTTTCGCAGCGCGTCGCGCGCTTTGACGGCTAGGTTGCTGTCGTCGAGCGGGACCGCGGAGACGTATCGGCCTGACGCGGAAAACCCGTCGCTGTCGGCAAGCTCGATCTCGATCCTGTCGCCGAAGCGCGTGAACACCGCCAGGCTCTCGATCATGTGATAGCCATCGGCGCGCCTGCCGGTGACGTGCAGCGCGAGATTTATCTTGGCGTGCGCATGCCACGCCCGGACAGTGATGCCGGAATCCACGGGGTCGGTCGCGAAGGGGATGATGTCAGTCCTTGGCCAGCCGGTATTCGCCGGTCTTCGGGTCCTTGACCAGCGTGCCAATTGTGCCGTTGGTAGCCTGCTTTTCGGTGCGCCGTATCTTGGCCGTCACGCGCTCGGCTTCCCTGACGAAGGAGCGATAGCCGAAATAGGCGAGCAGGCCGACTGTGATGAAGAAAATGATCTGTAGCATGTCAAACTCCTCCCTCACAAGGCCGACTGCGGCGGCCGGTCGGGTCGGTCAAGCTTTCAAGTTAAACGCTTTTACCGGTTTTTCAAAGCCCGAAGCGCGCCCATAATGCGCGCTCTTCCGCCGCATCGATCACGCTGCTTGCGGCAGCCGCGGCGATCTCGGGCGCCGAAAAACCCGCTCTGCTCGAGCCGAACCAGCCGAACCGGCCGAACAGGCCGCGCGGCGCCGTGATCAGTTTGAGCTGGGTCTTTGGCCCGAAACGGGTCTTCAGCACGCTGCGCATATCGCCGAGCGCATCGACAAGGCCGAGCTCCAGCCCCTTCTTACCGGTCCAGAACAGGCCGGTGAACAGGTCCGGGTCGTCCTTGAGCTTGGGGCCGCGCCGGTCCTTGACGAGATCGATGAAGGTCTCGTGGACATCGAGCTGCAGCGCCTTCAGCCGCTCGATATCTTCCTTCTTCTCGGGCTTGAACGGATCGAGCACCGCCTTGTTCTGGCCGGCAGTATGGACGCGGCGTTCGACGCCGATTTTCTTCAACAGCTCGGGAAAGCCGAACGAGGCCGACACCACGCCGATCGAACCGACGATGGAGGACGGATCGGCAAAGATCTCGTCGCCGGCGATCGCTATCATGTAGCCGCCCGAAGCCGCCACGTCCTCGACGAAGACCAGAACCTTTTTGTTCTTCTCGGTCGCCAGATCGCGGATGCGTCTGAAGATCAGCCGCGACTGCACTGGCGAGCCGCCTGGCGAATTGATCGAAATGGCGACCACGGGCGCATCGAAGGAAAACGCCTTCTCGATAGGGCCGGCAGTGGATGCGAGCGACAGGCTCGGCCGGAACTGGCCGCCGCCGGGCATGATCGTGCCGTGCAGCCGGATAACAGGAATAACGACGATGTCGGAGCGCCAGGATTTCGGCAGCAGGCGGTTTAGGAAGCGTTTCACGGGGTCTCCGGTCAATTGGCTTGAAGGCATGTAGGGATTCGCCGGCCAACGGCAATGCCCGCGCCGCTTGCTGGTAGAAAAGGCTCAGTCGCCGAACAGCGAAGCCAGCCCGTTGTTGATCATCTCGGTCCGCTCCGTTGGTCCGTCGCCCGATTGCGCATGCAGCATGAGCGGCGGGCGGATCGACAGTTTTCCGCGTGAGCCGAGTATTGCCCTGACGACGATGCGGATCGCCGCTGCTTCGGGGCGAGGGTGGACGGCCAGCATCTCGGCGTCGCCGAAGCGGCCTGATATCGCATCGAGGATGGCGCCGAGCTGATCGGGCCTGGCAATCACGGCAAGACCGCCGCGCGGCCTGACCACAGCAGCCGCACTTCGAATCCAGCTGTCGAACAGCCGATCCTCCATGACATGCGCCGCCTTCCTGAGAGGGTCGGGCGTGGCGCGATCCTCGGCGGCGTTGAAGGGCGGGTTCATGATGACGAAATCGAAGGAGTTGTCGGCAAGCCCAGTGGCTGTTCGCGCTTGGCCCGACAGCGCAACATCGGCGGCGAGCACCGAGGCGCGGTCGTTGAGATGCGCATTGCCGGGATGGGCAAGCGTCGTTGCGGCGAAGGCTGCCATTTCCGGAGACCGTTCGATGAGCACGGCCTCGGCATCAGGACAGCGCGACAGCACGGCCAGGCCTGCGGCGCCAGCGCCCGCGCCGAAATCGGCAAGGCGCCCGGCGAAGGAGGACGGCACGGAGGCCGCTAGCATCATGGCGTCCATGCCGGCGCGATGGCCGGCTTGTTTCGGCTGCACCAGCCAGAACCGCCCGCGATGGAAGGCATCGACCGTATGGGCCGGCGTGTCCTGGACAAGGGTGGCGCGCGCCGCGGCCATTATTTCTGGCGCATCTCATTGGCGATGCCGGCATCCGTCAGGATGCGCCGGGCCGCATCGGCCTGTTCGGCTTCGACCATGATGCGCCGGGGCAAGATGCCGATCGAACCGTCGAGCACGCTCATGTTCTGGTCGGCGACGAAACAGCCGATGCCGGCATCGCGTAACAGCGATTCGACAAAGGAGATGATCACGGCATCGTTGGTGCGGATAAGCTCTATCATCGGACGAAACTCGCAGGTTGCAGCGTCTATGTAAACGTGGGTGGCTCCCGCCGCCACCTCGACCGCGCCAAATCGCCTCTTGCCGTGCCTGTGGGTACCGCCCTAGAGTCTGCAGCGGTATCGGGGTGCCGTCGTGCGCGTGACTTAAGACGGGAGTTTGTCGTGGGTGTCGTTCTCAACATCGAAAACGGGAAGCGGGAAGCCGCATCCATCAAGGATCTCATCGATCTGACGGCGACCGATATGGGGCGCGTCAACAAATTGATCCTGTCGAAGGCCGGTTCTGACGTCGAGATGATCCCGGAGATTGCCAACCATCTGATCTCTTCGGGTGGCAAGCGGCTGAGGCCAATGCTGACGCTCGCCTCAGCCCAGATGTTCGGCTATTCCGGCGAGGGCCATGTCAAGCTCGCCACATCAGTCGAGTTCATGCACACCGCCACGCTCCTCCACGACGATGTCGTCGACGAGAGCGGCATGCGGCGCGGCAAGAAGACCGCCCGCATGATCTGGGGCAACCAGGCGAGCGTGCTGGTCGGCGATTTCCTGCTTGGCCAGGCTTTCCGCATGATGGTCGATGTCGGTTCGCTGGAAGCGCTCGACATCCTGTCCAGCGCCGCCTCGATCATTGCCGAGGGCGAGGTGATGCAGCTCGCCGCCGCCAAAAACCTCGAAACCACGGAGGATGAGCATTTCGCGGTGATCAAGGCCAAGACCGCGGCCCTGTTCTCGGCCGCCGCCGAGGTCGGCCCAGTCATCGCCCAGGCGACGCGTAACGATCGCGCGGCGCTGCGCTCCTATGGCATGAATCTCGGCCTTGCCTTCCAGCTGATCGACGATGCGCTGGATTATGGCGGCACCAGCAAGGATCTGGGCAAGAATGTCGGCGACGACTTTCGCGAAGGCAAGGTGACGCTGCCGGTGATCCTCGCCTACCGGCGCGGCACCAAGGCCGAACGCACCTTCTGGAAGCGCGCCATCGAGGACAATGTCACCGACGACACCGGGCTGGAAAAGGCGATCGGATTGATGACCCGCCACGGCGCGATCGCCGACACCATCGGGCGCGCCGGCCATTTCGGCGAGATCGCCCGCGACGCGCTGGCGCCGCTCGAAGCGACGCCGCAGAAATCGGCGCTGGTCGACGTCATCGATTTCTGCATCAGCCGGGTGAACTGAAGGACATCGCCGATATTTGGCCGGCACGGCGACCGCTCGTCATTTTGGTTGCCCCGGAAGAACCGTTGCAGCGAGCAGGCTGACAACGATGCCTGCCGCAGCGAGCCAGATAGCGACCTCGATACCGTCGGCGATAGCGATCTTCAAGGCATCACCTGTCAATTCGCCGACATGGCGGTTGGCAATCGCGATCAACACCGCCATGCCAATCGCATTGCCGACATTGAGCATGGTGGAGGCCATCCCCGATGCGACACCTTGCTCGTCATGGGAAACACCCGAGGCGGCGGCGATCCACATCGCAGTCCAGACGATGCCTTGTCCCACGCCCGAGATGACCAGGCCGGGCACGAGGGACATATAGCTGCTGTCGGCGTTTGCGCCCGATACCATCAAGGCCGTCCCGATCGCGCCGACGACCATGCCGCCGACCAGCGTGGCACGCGTCGAAAACCGCGTTGCCAGACGTTCACCGACCTGCGTGCCGGCCGCGATGGCGACCGATGGCACCAGGAACGCCAAGCCGGTCTGCAAGGCGGTGAAGCCATGCACGTTCTGCAGCAGCACTGTGAGAAAGTAGGGCAGCGCCCCGAATGTTCCCATGTAGAGGAAGGTGATCGTCATGCCGGCGACGAGGCTGCGGTTGTGGAATAGGCGCAGCGGCATCAGCGGGTCGGTGCTCCTCGCCTCTATCACCGCGAAGGTGGTCAGGAAAATTACCGCCAGCAAGGCGCTGGCGATGATCGCGGTCGACCCCAGCCATATTCAGGCCCCTGAACCAGCGTGAAAACAAGCAGGGTCGCGCCGGTGGTGACGGTCAGCGCGCCCGGCAGATCGAAGCTGCGGTGTTCGTGCCGCTTGCTGTCACGCGGAATGATGGCGAAAGCCGCGACGATGGCGACCCCAGCCAAGAGCACGTTGACATAGAAGATGGACGGCCAGCCGAAGGCGCTGGTGAGAAGCCCTCCCGCCAGCGAGCCGAGCGTCAGGCCGCTCGCTCCGGCGCCGCCCCAGACCGCGAGCGCGCGGTTGCGTTCCGGCCCCTCGGCAAACAGGCGATTGATCAGCGAGAGCGTGGCTGGGAACAGGAACGCGGCTCCGATGCCTTGCACCGCACGGGCCGCGATGATGACTTCCGGCGACCAGGCGAGGCCGCCGACCAGGGATGAAAGCGCGTAGAGCCAAAGCGCGAAGATGAAAACGCGCCGCTGGCCGATCAGGTCGGCAGCCCGGCCGCCGAACAGCAGGAAGCCACCGGTGAATACGGTGTAGGCGCTGACCACCCACTGCAGGGTCTGGCCCGAAAAGCCCAGCCCCGCGCCGATTTCCGGCAACGCCACGAAGACGATGTTGAGGTCGAGTGCGATGATGAGCTGCGCGAAGGCGAGCAATGCCAGCGTGGCGCCGCGCTTCGCGCCGATCCCTCCTGTTGCCGCGGCGCCGAACGGCGCACCTTGATCGAGTGAACTCATGTCAATCTCCATATCGATGATTCTTTGTCGATCGGCAAAGAATTGAGTTTGCAATCCGAAGTCAAGCGGATTATTTGTTGATTGATAAAAAATGGAGATCGCAATGGCGGGAAGGCCAAGGGAGTTCGATCGGGACCAGGCGCTGGAGAAGGCCCGCGACGCCTTCTGGACGCGCGGCTATGAGGGCACCTCGATGGCCGATCTGGTGTCGGTGCTTGGTTTGGCCTCGCCGCGCATTTATGCGGCGTTCGGCTCGAAGGAGAGCCTGTTTCGCGAGGCGGTGGCGCTTTACGAAGCCAATGAAGGCGGCTTCGCCACTCGGGCGCTGGCGGAGGAACCGACCGCCCGGCAGGTCATCGAGCGGATGTTGCGAGAAGCCGTCGAGACATATACGAGGCCGGGGCGGCCGCAGGGCTGCATGGTGGTGTCGGCCGCGACGAACTGCGCCGTTGAAAACGACAGTGTGCTTCACTGGCTGGCGGAGCATCGCCTAGCCCGCACCGCATCGATTGTCGAGCGGCTGAAGCAGGGCGTTCGCGACGGAGAGCTGCAGCCGGATACGGATGCCGAAACATTGGGCGATTACTACGCAACGCTGATGCACGGTCTCTCTGTGCAGGCGCGCGACGGAGTGCCGAAAGAGCGGCTACACGCTCTGGTCACCGTCGCGATGCAGTCGCTGGACGCAAGACCTTCGGGGAAACCCTGAATTTCACGCATGTGGATGGGCCGACTGTGCAGCGCGGTCCGGCACGCGGATATCGGATACCTGTATACAAAAATCCGGCTTGCCGCAGATCCTTCAACGGAGCATCGCCTGCTCATTTGGATTTATCGGCCGATCTTTTCGGATTGACTTCTGGCGTCGGCGGGTCAGGTGTTTGCATGACGACTGGCTTTGGCGGTTCCGGCTCCGTAGCCGGCGCCTCCGGGCCGCCCTTGCCCAGCGCGACCGACAGGCCGAAAACCTTCGATTGACGGTCCACCGGCGCAAACAGCAGCTCGAAATTGACCTGCATGGGGACGGAGGGAAAGAAACCGGCCATGTGTAGCATGCCGTTCGGTTCGATCTGTGGCAGCAGGGTGAGTTGCGGCTCCAGCACGGCGCATCGGGGCGCCGGTGCCGCAGCAGGACAAGCACGGCGGTCTGCTAGGCCGGCAAAGTGCGATCTACGGCCGCGGTCGGCTGCCCTTAGCGTGCTTTGTTAAGCGCATGACCCGATTGTGAATTCGGGCCGGGTTGAAGCATGACCCCAAAAAGGCCATGCTTTGCTTGGAAAAGATCGAGTCTACGGCGATCCCGCTGACGCGGGCATGGCTTTGACTGAAAGGGATACGATGCGGCAAGGATTCGCGCACTGGCTGACAGGGCTGGCAATTGTGACGGGCATGGCGATTTCCGGTCTGCCGGCCCTGGCCAAAGAGACCACCGAGCCAGTTAATATCACATCGTTCTCGGGAGCCTATCTTGCCGCGCGGGTAGCCGAAGGCGACAATGATCTCGACAGTGCCATCGCCTACTACAAGCAGGCGCTCGCGTTCGCTCCCGGTGATACCTCGTTGCAGCAAAGCCTGATGCTGTCGCTGATCGCGCAAGGGCGCTTCGAAGAATCTCTGGTCTATGCCGACAAGCTCAAGACGGTTCCCGACGTCGAGCGGTTCTCGCGCCTGGCGCTGGCCGTCGGCTCCTTTAACAAAAAGGATTTCACCAAAGCCGAATACTGGCTCAAGCTTTCGCTCGAATCCGATCTCGACCGGCTGATCTCCGGTATTATGACCGGCTGGGCCAAGCAGGGCGCCGGCGACGCCAGCGAGGCCATGGCCTCCATCGACAGGCTGCAAGGGCCGGACTGGTTCGGCCTCTTCAAATCCTTCCATCGTGCGTTGATTGCGGATGCGTCGGGCCTGCCCGAAAAGGCGGATGCGATCTACGCCGCGACCCTGCAGGACACCGCGACCGGTAGTGCGGCGCCCGAAACATGGATGCGCAATGCGCAGGCCTATGCCTCCTTCCTTGCCCGCAAGGGCGACAAGGACAAGGCGCTGTCCGTGCTCGATCAGGCCGAGGCATTTGCACCCGGTAAGGTCGAGATATCAGCGCTTCGCGACAGGATCACCAAGGGCGAGAAGGTCGAACCCTTCGTTGCCGGCCCGTCCGATGGCGCCTCGGAAATTCTGCTTGATCTCGCCACCGCGCTCAATCGCGGTGGCGGCGAGCCGTTCGTCCGCCTCTATCTGCAATATGCCCTGGCACTGAAGCCCGACAGCGACGCGGCCCTTGTACAGCTAGCCGCCGTTTCCGAGCAGTTGAAGGACGGCGAGGGCGCCATCGCTTTCTATCGCCGCATTCCGGCCAGTTCGCCGCTGAAGGAGCTTTCGGAACTGCAGCTCGGTCTCAACCTTGCCGATCTCGACCGCCATGACGAGGCCATCTCCCATCTGAAAGCCCTTGTCGAAGCGCATCCCGACGACATGCGCGCCTATCAGGCGCTCGGTGGCGTCTATGCCTCGAAGGAGGATTTCCGCTCCGCGGCCGGTCTCTATGACAAGGCGGTAGCGATGCTGAACACCCCGACCCGCGCCGACTGGAACATTTTCTACCAGCGCGGCATCGCCTATGAGCGGCTGAAGGAGTGGCCGAAGGCCGAGCCGAATTTCCGCAAGGCGCTGGAATTGTTCCCCGACCAGCCGCAGGTTCTGAACTATCTCGGCTATTCCTGGGTGGACATGAACATCAACCTCGAGGAAGGCCTTCAGATGATCCAGAAGGCCGTCGACCTCAAGCCGAGCGACGGCTACATCGTCGATTCGCTGGGCTGGGCCTATTTCCGCCTGGGCAGGTTTGATGACGCGGTGCGCGAAATGGAGCGTGCCGTGTCGCTGAAGCCGGAAGATCCGGTGCTGAACGATCACCTCGGCGATGCCTATTGGCGCGTCGGTCGCAGGCTGGAAGCCACTTTCCAGTGGAACCAGGCCCGCGACCTGAAGCCGGATCCCGACGTGCTCGCCGCGTTACAGCAGAAACTGCTGAAGGGCCTGCCACCGATCGAATCCAACACGGCGCAGGAAACCCCGAAGGTCAAGCCCGAACCGGCGCCCGCGCCGAAGGGCTGACCCTTCGCCTTGACGCTTGGCGGGCGGCGCTCTAGAGCCTGATCCCGAAAAGTTGCAGACTTTTCGGACAAGATCATGCGGTCTCATCCAACAGGTGCCGCATCCCGCCGCTCCGTCGAGGCCGCCGTGACCGTTGATATCCCAGCCCATATGCATCCCAGCCGCTCGTTCCAGGGGCTGATCCTGACCTTGCATAACTACTGGGCCGACTATGGCTGCGTCGTACTCCAACCCTATGACATGGAAGTCGGCGCCGGCACATTCCATCCGGCGACGACGCTGCGCGCGCTCGGGCCAAAGCGCTGGAACGCGGCCTATGTGCAGCCTTCGCGCCGGCCCAAGGACGGGCGCTACGGCGAGAACCCGAACCGGCTGCAGCACTATTACCAATACCAGGTTATCCTGAAGCCGAACCCGCCTAATCTGCAGGAGCTTTATCTCGGCTCGCTGGCGGCCATCGGCGTCGATCCGCTTCTGCATGACATCCGCTTCGTCGAGGACGACTGGGAAAGCCCGACGCTCGGCGCCTGGGGGCTGGGCTGGGAGTGCTGGTGCGACGGCATGGAAGTGTCGCAGTTCACGTATTTCCAACAGGTCTGCGGCATCGAATGCGCGCCGGTGGCGGGCGAGCTTACCTACGGGCTGGAGCGGCTGGCCATGTATGTCCAGGGCGTCGACAATGTCTACGACCTAAACTTCAACGGCCGCGACGGCGCCGACAAGGTGACCTATGGCGATGTCTTCCTGCAGGCCGAGCAGGAATATTCGCGGCACAATTTCGAATTCGCCAACACCGCGATGCTGCTTCGGCATTTCGAAGACGCCGAAGCCGAGTGCAAGGCGCTGCTCGAAGCCGGCGCGCCTTTCTCCCCCCTCGAGGGGGAGATGCCCGCGAAGCGGGCAGAGGGGGTTGCCTCAGAAGGCACCGCAAGTAGGACGTCGAGCACTACCCGAGCGACCCCTCCCGGCCAGACTTCGTCTGGCCACCCTCCCCTCAAGGGGGAGGGGAACCACCGCCTGGTATTCCCCGCCTACGACCAGTGCATCAAGGCCAGCCACGTCTTCAACCTGCTCGACGCGCGCGGCGTGATTTCCGTCACCGAGCGGCAGAGCTACATCTTGCGGGTGCGCAATCTGGCGAAAGCCTGCGGCGAGGCGTTTTTGCTGACGCAGGCAGGTGGACTGGCGGCTTAGCTCCAGAGGCAATTTGCGATTTCGACTGAAGCGCTGATTGGCAGTACGGCTTGGCCGCTGGAACCAGCCATCGTCCGCAGCGCCTGTCTAACGCCAGGCATCGTGAACGTGCCATGAGCCTGCGCCGCGAAACAGGCGCTGAGCGCGAGGATCTGCAGGAATGTCGATGCCGTCTTCATGGTCGTTCAGCCAATAGTTCTCTGCCTGAGCGTTGGTCGCTTCAGCGCTGCGTTCGGTTCATGGAAATCTGTGATCCAAGGACGGATAGCCCCGCTTCGACCCGACAGGCAGCGGAATATATTTGGAAATCGTCGGTAAACATGCCGATTGCATGGGGAAGGGTGACAGCAGCCAGCCGAGTTGCTATGCCCCGCCCGGACCATTTTGCCGCGTGAGCACAATCAATGCCCGACCTGCTTTTAGAACTCCGCTCGGAAGAGATTCCTGCTCAGCCGCGTGACCGCAGCGCCGAAGGCGCGAGGACGCGCAAACAGGAAAATGACATGCGGGCGGAGAAACTCTGATGCCGGATCTGTTGCTCGAACTTCGCTCCGAGGAAATTCCCGCTCGCATGCAGCGGAAGGCTGCAGGCGACCTCAGGAAGATGATGACGGACGGGTTGGTCGCGGCCGGGCTGACCTATGAGGCGGCGCGCGAATATTGGACGCCGCGCCGGTTGGCGCTCGACATTCGCGGCGTGACCGCGCGCTCGAAGGACATCAGCGAGGAGATCAAGGGGCCCTCGACCAAGGCTCCCGAACAGGCGGTGCAGGGTTTTCTGCGCAAGGCCGGTCTCTCCTCGATCGCCGAGGCGCATATCCATGCCGATCCGAAGAAGGGAGACTTCTATGTCGCCCATATTGCGAAGCCGGGCCGGGTGGCGGAAGAAATCATCGCCGAGTTGGTTCCAGGCGTCATCCGCGATTTTCCATGGCCGAAATCGATGCGCTGGGGGCCAGCCTCGGCGAAACCCGGATCGTTGCGCTGGGTGCGGCCGCTGCAATCCATCCTCTGCACCTTCGGTCCGGAAACCGAGGAGCCGGTGGTCGTCGATTTCGAGATCGACGGCATCCGCTCGGGCAATGTCACCTATGGCCACCGTTTTCACGCGCCGGGCACAATCATCGTGCGCCGCTTCGACGACTATGCCGCCAAGCTGGAGGCGGCGAAGGTCGTGCTCGACGCCGACCGGCGCAAGGAGATCATCCTTTCCGACGCCAGGAATCTCGCCTTCGCCAACGGGCTCGACCTTGTCGAGGACGAGGGGCTGCTCGAGGAAGTGTCAGGCCTGGTTGAATGGCCTGTGGTGCTGATGGGCGAGTTCGAGCAGGACTTTCTCGCGATTCCGGCCGAGGTGATCCGGCTGACCATCCGCGCCAACCAGAAGTGTTTCGTGACGCGGCCGCAGGGCGTCGGTGAAGAGCTTTCCGACCGCTTCATCCTGACCGCCAATATCGAGGCCAAGGATGGCGGCAAGGAGATCGCCTACGGCAACGGCAAGGTGGTGCGCGCGCGGCTGTCCGACGCGCTCTATTTCTGGAAGACCGACCAGAGCGACCTGCCTGATCTCGACCGGTTGCAGGTATCGGCGGAAAAGTTCGGGCTCGATCTCAAAAAGCCGCTCGACCAGCGCATGGCCCGCCTCGACCATCTCGGCGTCACCTTCCATGCCAAACTCGGCACCCAAGGCGAGCGGGTGGAGCGGATTGCACGGCTTGCTGAGGAGTTGGCGCCGATCGTAGCGAGTTCAATCTCCCGCCTTGAGGGGGAGATGCCAAGTGGTGGCAAAGACGGCAGGCCAGAGGGGGTCGCCCCGCGTGAAGCGCCGGCATCCTCTGTCCGCGATAGAGCGTTGCGTCAGGGCGTACCGACCCCTTCTGTCGCCTTCGGCGACATCTCCCCCTCAAGGGGGAAGATTCCCGCACTCGCATGGCGCGCCGCGGTGTTGGCCAAGGCCGATCTCACCACCGAGGTGGTCGGCGAATTCCCCGAATTGCAGGGCGCTATGGGCCGCAAATATGCGCTGCTGCAAGGCGAGCATCCCTCGGTCGCCACCGCAATTGAGGAACACTACAAGCCGCAAGGTCCATCCGACCGCGTACCGACAGATCCAGTGTCGGTGGCCGTCGCGCTCGCCGACAAGCTCGATACGCTCGTCGGGTTCTGGGCGATTGACGAAAAGCCGACGGGGTCGAAGGATCCCTATGCGCTGAGAAGAGCGGCGCTGGGCGTGGTGAGGATTTTGGTTGAGAATCGTGTCCGGCTTGCGCTGACATCTCTCTTCGACCGCGCTTACCAGTTGGCGAACTATCTCGCGTCGGGACGGCCCTTTAGCGCCGATCTCCTCGCCTTCTTCCACGACCGCCTGACGGTCTATCTCCGCGATCAGGGTGCGCGGCACGATCTGATTGACGCGGTGTTGTCAGCGGGCTCGCGCCCAATCTCCCCCCTAGAGGGGGAGATGTTGGCGAAGCCGACAGAGGGGGGCGCTGTCCCGCCAACCTCTCATCCTGTCGCGCCCCCCTCTGCCCTGCCGGGCATCTCCCCCTCTAGGGGGGAGATTGGCCAATCGCCGAACGACGACCTCCTGCAAATCGTCCGCCGCGTCCAAGCACTTGGCTCCTTCCTCGACACCGAGGACGGCAGGAACCTGCTTGCCGGCACCAAGCGTGCGGCCAACATTCTGGCCGCCGAGGAGAAGAAGAAAACGACGATTGCCGAACGTTTTGAGCCGGCTCTGTTCAGGGAAGAGGCCGAGAAAGCGCTGTTTGCCGCGGTGAATCAGGCCGAGAGAGAAGCCGGCGAAGCGATTCAAAACGAAGACTTTTCCGCCGCCATGCTGGCGCTTAGCGCGTTGCGTGAACCGGTTGATTCATTCTTTGAACGCGTTCTCGTGAATGATGAGGACCAGGCCGTGCGTGCCAACCGCCTCGCACTGTTGGCACGCATCCGGGCAGCGACCGACCAGGTTGCGGATTTCTCGAAGATCGCCGGCTGAGGCTTGGGAAATATTTCTTTCCCAATAGCCGATTCGAGCCGGCTTACAGTCATTTGAAAATGATCTCCGCGTGGCACAAGGGACATGTTCCCCAACCCACGGAGGCTTCCATGAATTCCGCTCGCGACATCGAAGAGACAGAAGAAATCGCCGCCGACGCGCTTGAGCCCGTTTCCGAAACAACCCTCGACGAGGCCGCCGCTGCCGCGATCGAAGCTGCCGATCTGTCTAATGATGATGATGAGGACGGTGACGACGACGAAAGCCAAGCGACGGCTGAGGAAGGCGCTGCAGACGACAAAGCCGCCACCCTCTCGGATGAGGACGAGGAAGACGAAGAAGATGACGACGACGAGGAAGACGAAGACGACGGCGTGAAGGCCGAAGCGTCGGACGCTGACCAAGAGGACACCGACGAAGAGGAAGAGTCGGACGCCACCGACGCGGACGAAGAGGTCGCGGCCTAGGTTTTTTCAGGCGGCGAAATTTTACTCAGTGAACCAGACGGCGCGCGAGCGTCGTCCTGGCCACGGACGGCTATCTGGCCTGGTCGATCTCGGGAATGGGCGTCGGTTGCGGCGTTGCCGGCTCAGGCGGGCTGTTCGTTGCCGTTATCTTTTTGTCGGATTTGGTGGCCGCCCCAGGTGCGGCAGCGGTTGTCGCGGCAGGTGCGGCGCTCGGGGCCGGCTTTACGAAGGCATCGCCGACGATGCCGCCGCGAATGATCATCGGGCTTTGCATGAAATCATGCTTGGGCTTGGGCTGGCTCGGGATCGCAGCAACTTTTTCATAGGTGACATCAGGCACTGGTTCGCCGAGCGCCACGATCGATGGCGTCGAGGGGCTCCCAGCCACCTTCACCGGTTCAGGCGCGCCGAGCTTGACGACGGACGGCGTCGAGGATGGTGCACCGGGAACAACGAAGGACGAAGCGTGTGCTCCGCCCGCCGCCAGAGCGAGACCAAGCGCTCCCAGGATACGCACCCAGACCATGATAGATCCCCTGCCCAACACGCAGGCAGCATACTGTCCGGGAATTGATGCGGGCTTGCGAGGAAAGCTAGCATTTTAGCGATTTAGTAATTCGCTAACGCCCGGACTTGCCCCGTAAACGTCACCGTATTACGCACCCACATCTGTGAGGTCCCACATCTGTGAGGTCCCGCATCTGTAAGGTGATGAGAGTGGCTGAGATACTTGCCGCCGGCGAGGCGATGGAGCGGGCGCTGGCGCTGCTCGAAGGCGGCGATGTCGTCGCCATTCCGACGGAAACCGTGTACGGGCTGGCCGCCGACGCCACCAATGGCGTCGGCGTGGCGCGCATCTTCGAGGTCAAGGGCCGGCCGCGCTTCAACCCGCTGATCGCCCATGTTGCCGATCTGGCGATGGCCGAGCACATCGCGCTGTTCGATTCCCTTTCGAAAAGACTGGCGCAGACATTCTGGCCGGGACCGCTGACGATGGTGCTGCCGCAGCGGCCCGGCAACGGCATTCATCCGCTGGTCACCGCCGGGCTGGATACGATCGCGCTGCGCATGCCGAAAGGCTTTGGCGGCGAACTGATCGCCAGGCTCGGACGCCCGCTCGCAGCGCCGAGCGCCAATTCCTCAGGCAAGATCAGCGCCACGACAGCCGAGGCAGTGGCGGCGGATCTCGGTGCAAAAATCAAGCTGGTGGTCGATGGCGGCGCAACGTCCGTCGGGCTCGAATCGACGATCGTCAAGATCGAGGGCGGAAAGCTGCGGCTGCTGCGACCGGGAGGCATTGCCGCCGAGGAGATTGAAGCGGTCGCCGGCACGACGCTGTCGCGCGGTGCGACGGGCATCGAGGCGCCGGGCATGCTCGCCTCGCATTACGCGCCGGGTGCTGCGGTGCGGGTCAACGCCGCAAAAGTCGCAAAGGGCGAAGCCTTGCTGGCGTTCGGCCCCCGCCGTGCCGAAGGCTGGCAAGGTGCTGCCGCTTTGCGCAACCTGTCGGAGACCAGCGACCTGCGC
This sequence comes from Mesorhizobium sp. M5C.F.Ca.ET.164.01.1.1, assembly GCF_004792125.1. NCBI lineage: Bacteria > Pseudomonadati > Pseudomonadota > Alphaproteobacteria > Hyphomicrobiales > Phyllobacteriaceae > Mesorhizobium > Mesorhizobium sp. M5C.F.Ca.ET.164.01.1.1. Next base: position 70,001 of record NZ_SRTG01000002.1, read on the forward strand.
GAAGCCGCGGCCAACCTCTTTGCCCACATGCAGGATCTCGATCGCAGCGGCGCCAAGACAATCGCCGTCGAGCCGATTCCGTTCGACGGGCTGGGCGAGGCGATCAACGACCGGCTTTCGCGCGCTGCCGCCCCTCGTGACAAGATCGATTGGGCACCATAGTTTCCACCTATGAACGACATAGCCCGGGATATCGACCTCGCCCTCATCGACCGTTTTGCGGCAGTCGTCGGCGACAAATACGCGCTTCGGGACCAGCAGGATATCGCGCCTTATCTCATAGAAAGGCGCGGCCTTTGGCATGGCCGAACGGCGCTGGTGCTGAGGCCGGGCAGCGTCGACGAGGTTAGCCGCATCATGCGGCTGGCGACCGAGACGGGAACGCCGGTCGTGCCGCAAAGCGGCAACACCGGGCTGGTCGGCGCGCAGGTGCCGGATATGTCCGGCCGCGAGATCGTGCTGTCGCTGTCGCGGCTGAACCGCATCCGTGAGATCGACCTCCTCTCCAACACCGTCACCGTCGAGGCCGGTGTCATCCTGCAGACGCTGCAGGAAGCGGCCGACGCCGCCGACCGGCTGTTTCCGCTGTCGCTTGCCGCGCAGGGCTCCTGCCAGATCGGCGGCAATCTCTCTTCCAATGCCGGTGGCACCGGCGTGCTTGCCTATGGCAATGCGCGTGAGCTCTGCCTCGGGGTCGAAGTCGTGCTGCCGACCGGCGAGGTGTTCGACGATCTGCGCAAGCTGAAGAAGGACAACACCGGCTACGATCTGAAGAACCTGTTTGTCGGCGCTGAAGGCACGCTCGGCGTCATCACCGCCGCCGTGCTCAAGCTTTTCCCCAAGCCCAAGGGGCGCGAGGTGGCCTTTGCCGGCCTGTCCTCGCCGGAGGCGGCACTGTCCCTGTTCAGCCTGGCGATGGATCGCGCCGGCGCTGCTCTCACCGCTTTCGAACTGATCGGCCAGAGGCCCTACGATTTTACGCTTCTGCACGCGCCAGGCGTCGTGCGGCCGCTGTCCGGGGATTGGCGGTGGTATGTGCTGATGCAGATCTCGTCGGGGCGCTCGGCGGAGGATGCGAGAGCCCTGATCGAGGAGGTGCTCTCAGCCGGCCTCGAGCAGGGGATCGTCGGCGATGCAGTGATTGCGGCGAGCATCGCGCAGGGCGATGCCTTCTGGAATTTCCGCGAGGTGCTGCCCGAGGCGCAGAAGCCAGAAGGCGCCTCGATCAAGCACGACATCTCGGTGCCGGTGGCGGCCATCCCGCAATTCATCGAAAAGGCGGCCGGCGCCGTTCAATCGGTCAGCCCCGGTGCGCGGGAGGTGTGTTTCGGCCACATGGGCGACGGCAATCTCCACTACAATATCTCCCGGCCGGTCGGCGGCGATGACGAAGCGTTTCTCGGGCTCTATCACGCCATGAACAAGGCCGTGCACGATGTCGTGCGCAGCTTCCACGGCTCGATCTCGGCAGAGCACGGCATCGGCCAGTTGAAGCGGGATGAATTGATCGCGACAGCGCCGCCGATTGGGATCGAGCTGATGCGCAGGGTGAAGACGGCCTTCGATCCGGCCGGCATCATGAATCCCGGTAAGGTTATCTGATTCTTTCGCCGTCTTGTGCCTGGTCGTATTCCGATAACCATCCCCTCGAGATCAGCAAAATTTAACCGACTTTCTTAAGCGCTGCGATAAGAAGCCCGCGCTAATGTTTCTCCACAACGAGGCTGGAAAAACCGGCCCGGAGAACCGGAAGACCGGCTCTCAGGAGAGACAGGAAAGGCACAATATGAACACTGGACTGAAGCCAGTCTGGGCCGGGCGCAACATGCGCCTCGACCCATTCCGCCTGCCGCAGGTGGTGAGCTACGCCACGCGCGACGATTATGGCGACGTTACCTTCACCATCGACCACCGTGGCGCCGTCATTCGCCGCATGCTGGAGATGAGCGGCGTGCCGGCGTTCATCGCTCTGCCCGCCAACGCGTTTCGTGGTGTGGCCGCCCGCGCGATGGAGGATCCGGATGGCAATGTCACGGTGACGCTGGAACTTCTGCACAATGATCCGATGCTGTCGGTGCCGCTGCTGGTGGCCGACGATCTCGAGGATGTCGCCGCCGACTGGCGTGCCTGGGCCGATGCCTACCGTCTGCCGATGCTTCTGATCGAATCGGACGGCATCGCCCGCACGCTGGAGGAATCGCTTGGCGCCGCCATCAAGACATTGCCGGCGCAGAACCGCCGCAAGGGTCGGGTTTCGACCACGCGTCGTCCGCGCTTCCTCGCCCGTCGCAGGGCCGGCGATCTCGGCCTCAGGCTGGTGATTGGCGGCCAGGAGATTATTTCGCGCGAGTAGTCCACATGCGCCTCTTCCTTCTCCCCTTGTGGGAGAAGGTGGCCTCGCGAAGCGAGGTCGGATGAGGGGTGTTCCAGGAAACGCGAACGCCTCATTTCTTCCAACACCCCTCAACCGTCTTGGCGCTGCGCGCCAATCCACCTTCTCCCACAAGGGGAGAAGGGAACGGGCCCCTACACCAGCGGCTTAAGCGCCACCCACAGTGCGCCGCCGATCATGCCGAGGAAGATCAGCCAGCCGACCTGGTTGTTCGATCTGAACAAGAGCATGCACTGGTCCGGATCGTCGATGTCCAGCACTGCGATTTGCCGCGCCATATGCGCTCCGGCGGCGACCAGTCCGGCCAGCGCCGGCACGGGCGCCTGTGCCGACGCGAAGGCGATGGCGAAGCAGACCAGCGCCCCGCCATAAAGCCCGACGAGCCAAGTCTTGGTGTTGTCGCCGAACAGGCGTGCGGTCGAGCGCACGCCGACGATGGCGTCGTCTTCCTTGTCCTGATGCGCATAGATCGTGTCGTAGCCGATCACCCAGAGGATCGAGCCGATATAGAGCATGACGGGCGGGCCGTCGAGATCGCCGAACTCGACCGCCCATCCCATCAGCGCACCCCAGGAAAAAGCAAGGCCGAGAACCAGTTGCGGCCAGTTGGTATACCGCTTCATGAATGGGTAGATGGCGACGATGGCGAGCGAGCAGATGCCGAGCAGGATGGCGAAGCTGTTGAACTGCAGGAGCACAGCGAGTCCAATCAGTGCCTGGATAACGAGAAACGCCCAGGCCTGCCGGCGTGTGACCTTTCCCGCCGGCAGCGGCCGTGAGCGCGTACGTTCCACCTGGTTGTCGATGTCCTGGTCGACCAGATCGTTATAGGTGCAGCCGGCGCCGCGCATGGCGATGGCGCCAATCAGGAACAGCAGCAGGTACAAAGGTGTCGGCAGCAGCGAGAGCAGCGGATCGGTAGGGCGTGAATAGGCACTCGCGGCAAGGGCTGCCGACCACCAGCACGGCCACAGCAGCAACTGCCAGCCGATCGGCCGGTCCCACCGGGCAAGCTGCGCATAGGGCCACAGCCAGCGCGGCAGAATGCGGTAGACCCAGTGGCCGCTCGGCGCATCGGCGACGCGGCCCTGGGCAGCTTTCGATTGGATGGGTTCCATCGTGCTGGAGTGGCAGCAGAGGCGAACGCCGTCAAGCATCAAGCAGGCCGACCCATTCTCGTTCCCGTGTGGAATTGCTTCAAACTCTCCCAAATGTCTTGACCCATCGTCCGGGGCGCAATAGCGCAGTCCTGATCGTGGAATGGCAAGGGATCTGGGCATGCGTGTTTTGTTGATCGGCTCCGGCGGCCGCGAGCATGCGCTGGCCTGGAAGATCGCGGCCTCGCCGCTGCTGACGAAGCTTTACGCGGCCCCCGGCAATCCGGGCATCGGCCACGAAGCCGAGCTGGTGACGTTAGACATTGCCGATCATGCGGCGGTGGCCCGGTTCTGCACGGAGAAAAACATCGACCTCGTCGTGGTCGGGCCGGAAGGGCCGCTGGTTGCCGGCATTGCCGACGACCTCCGCGCCGCGAACATTCGCGTCTTCGGCCCATCCCGGGCGGCGGCGCGGCTGGAAGGCTCGAAAGGCTTCACCAAGGACCTCTGCGCGAAATACGATATCCCGACCGCCGCCTATGGCCGCTTCGGCGACTTGGCGTCGGCCAGGGCCTATGTCGAAAAGATGGGCGCGCCGATCGTCATCAAGGCCGATGGCCTCGCCGCCGGCAAGGGCGTCACCGTCGCCAAGACGTTGGCCGAGGCGCTGGCCGCACTCGATGCCTGTTTCGACGGGTCCTTCGGACAGGCCGGCGCCGAGGTGGTGGTCGAGGAGTTTCTCACCGGCGAGGAGGCGAGTTTCTTTTGCCTGTGCGACGGCGCCACCGCGTTGCCGTTCGGCACCGCACAGGATCACAAGCGCCTCAGTGACGGCGACATCGGCCCGAACACCGGCGGTATGGGGGCTTATTCGCCGGCTCCGGTGATGACGCCGGAGATCATCGACCGGACCATGCGCGAGATCGTCGAGCCGACCATGCGCGGCATGGCCGAACTTGGCGCACCGTTTTCCGGCGTGCTGTTTGCCGGGCTGATGATATCAGGCGAGGGGCCGAAGCTGATCGAATACAACACCCGTTTCGGCGACCCGGAATGCCAGGTGCTGATGATGCGGCTGAAGGACGATCTCCTGGTCCTGCTCAACGCTTCTGCCGACGGCCAACTTGCACATACCTCGGTGCGCTGGCGCGACGAGGCGGCGCTCACCGTGGTGATGGCGGCAAGCGGTTACCCCGGCACGCCGGAAAAGGGCTCGGTCATCCGCGGCGTCGAAGAGGCCGCGGGCGATGGCGTCGAGATCTTTCACGCCGGCACCGCCATCAACAGCGGCGCGCTGGTCGCCAATGGCGGCCGTGTGCTCGACGTCACGGCTGTCGGCGGCACGGTCGGCGAGGCGCAGAGACGAGCCTATGCCGCGCTCGACCGGATCGATTGGCCGCAAGGTTTTTGCCGCCGCGACATCGGCTGGCAGGCCGTCGCGCGCGAGCAGGCGCGCTGACGCCGAACGGCTTTCAACTTTCAGCGCTGGCGATGGTCGAACTCGGTTGATGCGGTGCTGACCGGATCGCCGGCGGCGGGCGTGGCTTCAACCGCTGATGCCAGGTGCTTTTCGTTCCGCGTCCAGGCCACATATTCGGCAATCCCGCGCGGAAGGCGCAGCAACGTCTTCACAGCAGGCATTTGAAAGTTGCTGCGGAACTTGGCCCAACGGGCGCTGAACATGGCGGTCATTTCGGTGAAGGTCGGTGGTGCCACCACGGTGGCGTAGGTGATGGCATTGCCCGCAAGGCCGGCCTCGCGCGAGAGAGGCACCGGTATCGAGGCAAGGTAATCCGGCTGCACATCGATCAGGCCGCCGAAAGGCCATTGCGCGCGCAATGTGGCGGCATCCATCGGTGCGACATTGACGTCGATATCGTTCGGCGTGCCGGCCACCCGGTAAGGACAGCGGAACCGGCCGCAATTGGCTTTTGCCGAGAACTGCCAGAGTGCGTAGCCTTGCCAGTTGCCCATCGGAAAATGCACGCCGATGTCCGGCTTGTAGCGCGCATACCAGAGCGGCAGCCGCGACAGGAGCCGGTATTTGTACTTGTTGTCGGCGATGTGCCTGGCGGTCTTGCCGTTGGTGTAGAGCACCGGAAAGCGGCCCAGCCGCCGATGCACATGGCGGACGAATTCCTCTGCATCCTCGAGCGACATCCATTTCGTGGGGTCGTCATCCTCGATGTCGAGGGCGAGCAGGTCATCCGGACCAGGTTTCGCGAAGTTGAGGAAATTATTGGCCTGTCCCACGGGGTTGCCGGGGCGGGCGAGATGGTAAGCGCCCCATTTCAGGCCGAGCGCCTTGGCCACCACCTTGCGCGTCTGGAACAGTTCCTGTGCCACCGCATGGCGCTTCCACAACGCCTTGCAGAGCCGCGTCTCGGTCTCGTCGCCGAAACAGAAATAGGCTGGCGGCATCCCGTCGGACGCCTTGTTGATGAAGCCAACGATCCGCTTGTCGGTCGCAAGTCCAGCCCAATCGATGGAATTGTATTCGTAGGCGTCGATCACCAGCGCCCGGTTGGCATCCTTCCACGGCTCGGAGAAATCCGAGGCTTTTGCCGGCCCCGACGCCATTGTCATCGCAGTCGCGACGACGAGGGGCCCTAGACGGCGAAGAGGATGCGCCGGCGGCTTCAAACAGCAGATCCTTGCTGGCCAAAGCCTAATCCTGAACCGCCATGGTTAAGGAAATGCTTTCGGCCGCCCGCGGCGAATGCCGCAATTCTGCCGGTGGTGGCTTTGCTGGTCATCAACGGCGGGAGAGCGGTTGGGTCTGGAGCGGGTCGGGCACCGGCGCTTGCGGCAGCGTTCCCTCGGCCTCGCGTTTGCGGTTATGGGCCAGCGAGCACTGCGGCGAACACAGCGTGCCGCGATCCGACCAATAGGCGGCGCCGTCCTCGATCTTGCCCCGATAGTGACGAAAACCTGCCGCTCGATAGGGCAGGCCGCATTCGATGCAGCGATACGCGTCAGGTCTGGCGAGCACGGGCGGTCCGATCCGGTATTCTTGATCTGTCGCCGGTCGAGCTGTCCGGCTTTGCCGATTTTAGCTTGAACAGCTCCAATTGCAAAATCCGCGTGACAAAATTTGACGTTTACGTAAAAAGAAGGTGGGAGAGGTGACCCAAAAAGCAGATGGTTTTGTGTTGGCACGGATTTTAAGTTGCCCTGCCGGACAGAGGAGGAGCGAGCAGCATGTACCGGGCACCGGTCGAGGAAATCGCCTTCACGCTGAAGCATGTCGCCGGCCTGCGGCCGGCGCTTGACGCCGGCACCTTTGGCGACCTTGACGAAGACATCGTTGACGCCATTCTGGCGGAAGCCGGCCGCTTCGCCACAGAGGAGGTCGCGCCGCTCTACAAGATCGGCGATGAACAAGGCCCGGTGCTAAAGGGTGCGGCCGTCACCATGCCGCCTGGCTGGAAGGAACTTTATCGCCGCTGGATCGACGGCGGCTGGAACGCGCTGTCGGCACCGGAGGAATTCGGCGGCCAGGCGCTGCCGACCATGCTGGGCGTCGCCGCGCTCGAAATGTGGAACTCCGCCGCGATGGCCTTCGGCATCGGCCCGACGTTGACCATGGGCGCGGTCGAGGCGCTCGACAAGCACGCCTCACCGGCGCTGAAGGCAAAATACTTGAAAAAGCTCGTCTCCGGCGAATGGATGGGCACGATGAACCTGACGGAGCCACAGGCGGGCTCGGACCTGAATGCGTTGCGCGCCCGCGCCGAGCCGGCTGGCGACGGCACCTACCGCATCTTCGGGCAAAAGATCTTCATCACCTATGGCGAGCACGATTTCACCGACAACATCGTCCATCTGGTGCTGGCGCGGCTGCCGGACGCGCCGGCCGGCACACGTGGCCTTTCGTTGTTCCTGGTGCCGAAATTCCTTGTCGGCGACGATGGCGCGCTGGGCGCGCGCAACGATGTCTTCTGCTCCGGGCTGGAGCATAAATTGGGCATCCACGCCTCGCCGACCTGCACCATGATCTATGGCGATGGTTTCGAAGGGATGGCGCCCGGCGCGATCGGCTGGCTGATCGGCGAGGAAAACAAGGGCCTCGCCTGCATGTTCACTATGATGAACAATGCGCGGCTCGCCGTCGGCATGCAGGGCGTGGCGGTCGCCGAAACGGCCACGCAGAAGGCGCTCGCCTACGCCAATGACCGCCGGCAAGGTAAGGCCGCGAACTATAATGGCAACGGCATGGCGCCGATCGTCCATCACCCGGACGTGCAGCGCAACCTCCTGACCATGAAGGCGCTGACCCAGATTGCACGCGCCATCAGCTATTCCTGTGCGCATGCCATCGACAACGCGCGGATATCCAGTGGCGATAAAGCCGCCCACTGGCAGGAGCGTGCCAATCTGTTGACGCCGCTGGCCAAGGCCTTTTCCACCGATGTCGGCGTCGAGGTCGCCTCGCTCGGGCTGCAGGTGCATGGCGGCATGGGTTTCATCGAGGAGACGGGTGCGGCAGCACTTTATCGCGACGCGCGCATCGCGCCGATCTACGAAGGCACCAACGGCATCCAGGCGATCGACCTGGTGACGCGCAAGCTGCCGCTTGGCAGTGGCGAGCATGTGCATGGCTACATCGCCGAACTGAAAGCCATCGCCAATCAAGTGCGGACCTCAAATCTTCAAGGTTTTGGCCGCACCGCCGATGCTCTCGACCAGGCGCTCGACGACCTCGGCCAGGCGACGCGTTTCCTGCAAGGGCTGCTTGCCGACGGGCGCTCGGACGAGGCGCTGGCCGGTGCGACGCCGTATCTGCGGCTGATCTCGCTTGCCGCGGGCGGCGCCTATCTCGCACGCGGCGCGCTTGCCGACCAAAGCCGCGTCGCCCTTTGCCGTTTCTTCGCCGAAAACCTGCTTGGCGAGGCGGGCGCGCTGAAGGAGCGCGTCATCGGCGGCGCCGAAAGCCTTGCCGCTGCCGGCAAGACACTGATTTCTGCCTGACATCCACAAGGTTGCCGTTTCACGAACAGGCTGACGTTCACAAAGGATCACCCGTGACAGACCATATCCTCGTCGAGCGCCAGGGCGCCATCCAGATCATCCGCATGAACCGTCCGGACAAGAAGAACGCGCTGACGCGCGCCATGTATGCGAAAATGTCGGCGGCGCTTGCCGGGGGCGACGCCGATCCGGCGATCCGCGTCCATGTCTTCTTCGGTGTTTCAGGCGCCTTCTCGTCCGGCAACGACCTTGCCGATTTCATGGTCGTCGCCACCGGCGGCGAGGGCGGCACCGAGGTCTGGGATTTCCTGATGGCACTGGCCAGGACGGAAAAGCCCATGGTTTCCGGCGTCGATGGCATCGCGGTTGGCATCGGCACCACGCTCAACCTGCATTGCGACCTGACCTTCGCCACGCCGCGCACAATGTTCCGCACGCCCTTCGTCGATCTCGGCTTGGTCCCCGAGGCGGGGTCGAGCCTGCTTGCGCCGCAGATTCTCGGCCGGCAAGCCGCCTTCGCGCTGCTTGGCCTCGGCGAAGGTTTTTCTGCCGAGCGGGCGAAAGCTGCCGGACTGATCTACGCGGTGGTCGAGGAAAACGAGCTCGAAGCCTCTGTGCTTGCCGCCGCCAGCCAGATCGCGGCCAAGCCGCCGCAAGCGCTGAAGATCGCGCGTGACCTGATGCGCGGCTCGCGCGAAGACCTCATTGCCCGCATCGGCCAGGAAAGCGAGCATTTCCGCGAGCGGCTCAAATCCCACGAGGCCCGCGCTGCTTTGATGGCCTTCATGACACGGAAGAAAGGGATAGGCTGACTGCCGTGTGGCCTGATGACGGGGCCATGGTGTTGGCGATTTTACAGGGCCTGCGGCCACCGTTGGGCGGCTTGCATGACGGTGAGGATTTCGACAGTCTCGCCGTTGACGCGATAGGGGACGAAATACGGAATATCAGCCAAAATGAGTTCGCGCGTCGCCTTGATGCGCCCGATGCGCCCCATGGCCGGCTGCTCGGCGAGATGTTCCGCCGCTGTCACGATGCGCGCAATGACTCGGGCGGCCGCCTCGGGGTTGTCTTTCTCGATGTGTGCGCCGATTTCGTCAAGCCGACGCAGCGCTCGCATGGTCCAGCGGATTCTTTTGCGGCTCATGCTTGCCGGGCGGACTTGACGTATTTCCCGACAACAGCGGCTACATCACGGTCACTGGCAAAATCGCCGCGCTCGGCTTCGGCCAACCCGGCCTCTATCTCGGCGAGTTGCCATTCCTCACGGACTACAAAGTCCTCAATGGCTTGCGCAGCCACATGGGAGCGCGAGCGGGTCGAGCTTTTCGGCAAGCTGGTCAAGCCTGTTTGCGGTTTCGTCCGGGACGCGCACGGTAAAGGCCGTCATGGTCATAACTTTCATTTGGTTCATTATGATTATTGGTGAACCAAGGTGGTTCGTCCAGGACTCCCCCTAAGATGCCCTTGGGGCATTCCTGGCGCGAGTTATTTCAAACGCCGGCCGGCGCCGTGTAGCGCGCTACAGTAAAACGATGCCATATTGCCGCGCGCCCAGCTCTCCCTTACCCATCGGTGAAGCTGCTTAAGGGACCACCCTCTCAGGGATAAAGCCTTGTCTTGTCCCAGCCGCCCTCAGCGTTACGGGAAAAGACGAGGCGGTCGTGCAGCCGGAAAGGCCGATCGTGCCAGAACTCGATCGTCTGCGGCACGATACGGAAGCCCGACCAGTGTTTGGGTCGTGGGATCTCGCCGATCGCATGGCGCGCCGTGTACTCCGCGACGGCTTTTTCCAGTGCGAAACGGCTTTCCAGCGGTCGCGATTGTTTCGAGGCCCAAGCGCCGATGCGGCTGCCGCGCGGACGCGTCGCATAATAGGCGTCCGCTTCCGCCTCGGTAACGATCTCCACCGGCCCGCGTGCGCGCACCTGCCGGCGCAACGATTTCCAATGAAAGCACATCGCCGCCTTCATGCTGCCAAGAATCTCGCGGCCTTTGGCGCTCTCGAAATTCGTATAGAACACAAATCCGTTTTCATCGAACCCCTTGAGCAGCACCATCCGCACATTCGGCATGCCCTCGGCATCGACGGTCGCCAGCGCCACGCCGTTGGGATCGTTGATCTCACTTTTCGTCGCGTCGTCGAGCCATGTGGCAAACAGGCGGAATGGCTCGGCAGCCTCGGTAAAGTCACCGCTTGTTAACTCAGTTTCGCTCATAGTTTTTCCAAATTCTATTGCCGGCCGGGGAGATTGCCGATTGTCGCGCATCGCGCAACCTTTTGACAGCAGGCAATGGAGCCTTATTGCTTCGGCCAGCGCCCAGGCTGCGGTCAAGGTCGCGATCGTGCTGGTCGCCTTGCCGCTTGCCGCCTGCGGTGCCGGCGGCTTCAGTTTGGAGCAGGCGGAGGTCGACCGTACGATCCTGACCAGCAGCACGCCTGCTGCTGCCTCAGCGATCGATCAGGATCGCGCCTCGGACCAGGCGACGATCCGCAACGCGGTGTCTTCCGCCGACATCCAGGAACTTGGCGGGCAGGCCGTTCCCTGGGCGAATTCCGATACCGGTTCGCGCGGCTCGATCACAGAACTGACCGAGTCTAGGGGCAACGGCCAGCTTTGCCGCCGCTTCACCGCCTCGCGCGAAAGCTTCGACGGCGTAGCCCTGTTCAAGGGCGAGGTGTGCCTGGCCGGCGCCGGCGCCTGGCGGATGCAAGGCTTCAAAGCGCTCTGATTTTCCGCCATCATATGACCGCGCGCCACTGGAATTTCTTCCTATGCGAGCGCATATAGATGGCAATCGTGGACTCACTCCTTCTCCAGGGCAGGAAGCATGCGCGACCCCTATGAGGTGCTGGGCGTTGCCAAGAACGCATCGGCCAAGGACATAAAATCGGCGTACCGCAAACTCGCCAAGGAGTATCATCCGGACCAGAATCCGGATCCCAAGGCGAAGGAGCGGTTTGCCGCAGCCAATCAGGCTTACGAGATCGTCGGCGACGAGAAGAACCGTGCGGCTTTCGATCGCGGCGAGATCGACGCCGACGGCAAGCCGCGGTTCCAGGGCTTCGAGGGTGCCGCCGGCGGCGCCGATCCGTTCGCCGGTTTTCGCCGGCAGCAAGGGCCGGGCGGCTCGCGCTTCGAGTTTCGCTCAAGCCGTCCGGGCGGCGATCCGTTCGACGGCAACAGCGACATCTTCAGCCAGATATTCGGCGAGACCTTCTCTCGCGGTGCCGGTGCGGGCACCGGCCGGCAGGCGCCGTCCGGCGCCGACCTGAACGTGACGCTCGACGTCACCATCGAGGAAGCGGCGACCGCGGAGAAGGTGACGGCGATGTTCCCCGACGGACGCAAGGTCGCCGTCAAGCTGCCAGCCTATGTCGAGGACGGCCAGACCATCCGGCTGAAAGGCCAGGGCGAGCAAGGGCCGGGGCAGCCGGGCGACGCGCTGGTCAAGATCCGCTTCCGGCGGCACCCGCGCTATCGAGTCGAAGGCCGCGACCTCCATGCCGACCTGCCGGTTGCACTGGCGGATGCCGTGCTGGGCGCCAAGGTGGCGGTCGAAACGCCGACCGGCAAGCTAGCGGTCAATGTTCCCGCCTGGTCGAGCTCGGACAAGGTCCTGCGGCTGAAGGGCAGGGGCTTGCCGGAAAAAGTCGGCGGACACGGTGATCTCTACGCCCATGTGAGGCTGATGCTTCCCGAAGGGGGCGACAGCGATCTCGAAGCGCTGATGCGCAACCGGAAACGCTAGCGCATGACTCCCTAAAATCGAAGGCCGGCGTCGCAAAAAACGGAATCGATTTTCGGAAAAGATCATGCGCAAGGGTAGGTGCTACGGCGTCCTTTGTGCGTCCAAAGGGACGCGCAGCGCTGTGGAGCGATGCTTTTGTCCCCTGAACTGTTCCGTGTTGAGCGCTTGAAGGGGCTCTGTGCCTGTGCGATAGCCACTCCACAAAGCAGAAGATATTGCGGAGAGTGCTCACATGGCGGGTGGACAAGGCATTATGGCCGGCAAGCGCGGGCTTGTGCTTGGCGTCGCGAACAATCGGTCGATCGCCTATGGCATAGCCAAGGCCTGCGTCGACCACGGCGCCGAGATCGCGCTGACCTATCAGGGCGAGGCGTTCAAGAAGCGCGTCGAGCCGCTGGCGGCGGAACTCAACGCCCATGTCGCCGGCCATTGCGACGTGACCGATCCCGCAACGCTGGATGCGGTGTTCGACGACATCGCCAAGCATTGGGGCAAGCTCGATTTCCTCGTCCACGCCATCGCCTTTTCCGACAAGGACGAACTGACAGGCCGCTATGTCGAGACGACGCGCGACAATTTCCTGCGCACCATGGACATTTCCGTGTATTCCTTCACCACTATCGCCAAGCGCGCCGAGGCGCTGATGCGCGAGGGCGGCTCGCTGCTGACGCTGACCTATTATGGCGCGGAAAAGGTGATGCCGCACTACAACGTAATGGGCGTCGCCAAGGCGGCGCTCGAAGCCAGCGTGCGCTATCTGGCCGTCGACCTTGGCGCCAGGAAGATCCGCGTCAACGCCATCTCGGCCGGGCCGATCAAGACGCTTGCGGCCTCCGGCATCGGCGATTTCCGCTACATCCTGAAGTGGAACGAATACAATTCGCCGCTGAAGCAGACGGTCACTCAGGAGGAAGTCGGCGATTCAGCCGTCTATTTCCTGTCCAACCTTTCACGCGGCGTCACCGGCGAGATCCACCATGTCGATTCCGGTTACCATGTCGTCGGCATGAAGGCAGTCGACGCACCTGATATTTCGACCGTCAAGGAATAGACCCGCCTCGAATATACTCTCCCGCCTCCAGCCTGCTCTCGACCGCTCTCCGGATGACCTAATGTTTCCGCTCGTCTACATCGCGCGCCATGGCCAGACGGTGTGGAACGCCGAGTCCCGGCTGCAAGGACAGGCCGACACCGATCTCAACCCGCTCGGCCGCGAGCAGGCGACCCGCAATGGCCATCTGCTGGCCGAATTCGTTCATAACCCCGAAGATTTCGATTTTGTCGCCAGCCCGATGCGGCGAACGCGTGAGACCATGGAACGCATTCGCATGGCGATGGGGCTCGATCCCCAAGCTTACCGCACGGATCCGAGCCTTGTGGAAATGAGTTTCGGCGACTGGCAGGGTTTCACCTTTCCCGAACTCGAGGCCCGGCATCTGGGCTCGCGCAGGGAGAGGGGCTTCGACAAATGGAATTTCCTGCCGCCCGGCGAGGGCGCCGAAAGCTATCAAATGCTGCTCGAACGGGTAAAGCCGTGGTTCGACGCGCTGGACCGCCAGACGGTCTGCGTGACCCATGGCGGCGTCGTGCGCGCCCTGTTCCGCATGGTGCTGGGAATGCCCGAGAAAGAAGCCGCAAACCTGAATGTGCCGCAGGATCGCTTGCTCAAGCTGGAGGGACGACGCCTGGAGTGGCTCTAAGGGTCGAAACCCAATCACTCTGAACGACCGTGTTCAGCCCCTCTCGTTCTCGCTTCACACCGGCCGGTAAAGCCGTCCGACGTGCTGACTTTGAGGACACCTGCCGATCTTGACGCCGTGGCGACGATCATCGCGGTCCCGATCCGGTCGAGGGCTGCGAACAAGCTCTGGCTCGATGGAGCTCCGGGCATGAGTCAGGCCGAGATCTAGCCGGAACTCTTCACCGGCCATTTCGACTATGGAGCCGCCCATTTGCCGAGCAGGCGTGGTGCGCTGCCCGACGGAGTGTGTCGTGAACGAAGGCCTGAAGTCGGCTGAACGAGTTTGACCGAGACGATGATCCCGAACCGAGGGTTCGGATAAGATCGTGGTCAAACGACTTTCATCCCGGCCTTTCGGATGGGTCAGCCGGAAAGCCTCTATTCGGTTGAATCCGGCAATTGCATATCGGTGATGACGTTCTCGCCGTTTGTCTCGTCGTAGGCGATGACGATATCCATGCCGGGTTTCAGCGCTTCGAGATCGGTTTCGGCGTTCAGCTTGTAGGATTTGCCGTCGTCGAGTGTCAGCGTCAACGTGTCCTTATCGATCTCTTTGATCAGGCCTTCGGTTTGGCCGGCGAAGGCGGCGGTGGAAATCAGCAACATGGCGGCAACGGCGCCGATTGGGATACGCATCATCGTCCTCTTATCATTGCGCCGACACGGTGGCGGCGGGTGTTCAACAGACGGATCGAAGGAAGCAGAAACCAACCGAATGTGTCAAAACTAAATCCGCCAGATCACAGTTTGACCACTGCCGAAAACGCCAATAGAACGCAGGCTACAGCGCCGCGTGTCCCGTTGGACGCGCGCAGGACGCTGTAGCACTTTGATTTTGCGCATGACCCCGAAGATCGCTCCGATTTTCGGTTCATGCGCTAAGCCGGCTCTGATGCCGGCAGGGCTGGTTTTCATGTCTCACAATACGTTTGGCCACCTTTTCCGCGTCACCACCTGGGGCGAAAGCCATGGCGCAGCGCTCGGCTGCGTGGTCGACGGCTGTCCGCCCGGCATCCGCTTCACGCGCGCGGAGGTCCAGGCCGACCTCGACAAGCGCCGTCCGGGTCAATCGCGTTTTGTGACGCAGCGTCGCGAACCCGACGAGGTCAAGATCCTGTCCGGCTTCATCATGGATGAGGACGGCGAGACCATGATCACCACCGGCACGCCGGTGTCGATGCTGATCGAGAATGTCGACCAGCGCTCCAAGGACTATGGCGAGATCGCCCGCCAGTACCGGCCTGGTCATGCCGATTACACCTACGATGCCAAATACGGCCTGCGAGATCATCGCGGTGGCGGCCGGTCTTCGGCCCGTGAGACGGCGGCGCGAGTGGCGGCCGGAGCCTTGGCCCGCAAGGTCGTGCCCGGTATGGTCGTGCGCGGTGCGCTGGTGTCAATGGGAGAGAAATCGATCGACCGCGCCAACTGGAACTGGAATTTCGTCGGCGACGCCGAAAATCCGTTCTTCACGCCCGACCCGGCATCGGTCGCCGTCTTCACCGCGTATCTTGACGGCATCCGCAAGGCGGGTTCCTCGGTCGGCGCGGTGATCGAGATCGTCGCCGACGGCGTTCCGGCAGGCCTCGGCGCGCCGATCTATGCCAAGCTCGACCAGGACATTGCTTCGGGCCTGATGTCGATCAATGCCGTCAAGGGTGTCGAGATCGGTAATGGCTTCGAGGCCGCCCGCATCACCGGCGAAGAGAATGCCGACGAGATGCGCATGGGCAATGACGGCAAGCCGGTCTTCCTCTCCAATAGTGCGGGCGGCATCCTCGGCGGCATCTCGACCGGCCAGGCGATCGTCGCGCGCTTCGCCGTCAAGCCGACCTCGTCGATCCTGACCCCGCGAAAGTCGACCGACAAGGATGGTAACGACGTCGAGATCATGACCAAGGGCCGGCACGACCCGTGCGTTGGCATCCGCGCGGTGCCGATCGGCGAGGCGATGGTTGTCTGCGCGATCGCGGATCACTATCTGCGTCATCGGGGACAGACAGGGAAGGGTGTAGGGCAGTAGGGCAGAATGTTACGCCGCCCGCCGAGACAGCCAATTTTTTCCTTTTTCCTACTGCCTTACTGCCCTATTCCCTACTCCCCTAGCTAGCGAGCGTTTATGCCTTACGACCAGAAGAAGATCGTAGAAGCCCTGCGTGCGTTCGAACGCGGCGAAATCGTCGTCGTCATGGACGATGACGGGCGCGAGAACGAGGGCGATCTGATCGTCGCCGCCGTCCATTGCACGCCGGAAAAGATGGCGTTCATCGTCCGCAACACCTCCGGCATCGTCTGCACGCCGATGCCGCGCGAGGAAGCCAAGCGCCTGAATCTTTCGCCGATGGTCGCCGACAATGACTCGGCCCACACCACCGCCTTCACCGTCAGCGTCGATTTCAAGCACGGCACGACGACGGGCATTTCGGCCGACGACCGCACATTGACCGTGCGCAATCTTGCCAATGGCAATGTCGGCGCGTCTGATTTCGTCCGCCCCGGCCACATCTTTCCGCTGATTGCGCGCGAAGGCGGCGTGCTGATGCGTTCTGGCCATACCGAAGCCGCGGTCGATTTGTGCAAGCTTGCCGGCCTGCCGCCGATCGGTGTTATTTCCGAGCTGGTCAATGATGATGGCACTGTGATGCGCGGCCCCCAGGTCCAGGCTTTCGCCGAAAGGAACGGTTTGAAGCAGATTTCGGTCGCCGACCTCATCGCTTACCGCCAGCGCAAAGAAACGCTGGTCGAGCGTGTCGCCTGTTCCGACATTGACACGCCTGGCGGCAAGGCGCAGGTATTCACCTACACGCTGCCTTGGGACTCGATGCACCATGTGGCAATCGTCTTCGGCGACATCCGCGACGGCGAGGAAGTGCCGGTGCGGCTGCATTCCGAGGACGTTGTGACGGACGTCTTCGGTACCAGCCACAGGCTGGACGGCATCATGAAATCGATGGGCGAGCGCCGGCGCGGCGTCATCGTCTATCTGCGCGAAGGCTCCGTCGGCGTCGCCCATCAGGAGCGCAACCGGCCAGCTGCCGGCGACCGCGAAGACCATGAAGAGGCGCGCCGCCGCGAGAACGAATGGCGCGAGATCGGCCTCGGCGCGCAAATCCTCAAAGACCTAGGCATTTCGTCGATCAACCTGATCGCCTCGCGCGAACGCCACTATGTCGGCCTCGAAGGTTTTGGCATCCACATCGCCAAGACCGAGATTCTTTAGCCTGGCCTAGCGGCGCTGGCATGCGTCCGGCCCTGCTCAGGACCGGACGCATAGGAGCCTATTCGGCAGGAACCGCGGCAGCGTCGCATGCGGAGGTGTCGCAATCCGCCGTGGCAAGGCTGCGCATGCCGAGCAGCACGATAACCAGCGCGATTGCGCCCGCCACCACCGACACCAGGAACCCGCTCTGTGCGCCGAAGGCGTCCACCACCCATCCGGCGGCGAAGGAGCCGAGCGCCATGCCGATGCCTATGCCGGTCATGACCCAGGTGACGCCCTCGGTCAGCATCGCCTCCGGCACGCGCCGCTCGATCAGGCCGAATGCCGTGATGAAGGTCGGCGAGATCGCCACACCGCTAACGAAGACGGCCAGTGCCAGAAGAGGCACCGTGTCGGCGACGAGCAGCGGCAGCGTGGTGAGCGCGATGATGGCGATCGCGATGGCAAGCTGAATTTGCAGCGGTGTTTTTAGGTTCAGGGCGCCGATGATGATGCCGACGACGAAAGATCCGAGGGCGTAGACGCCGATGACGAGGCTGGCGGCGCCCGGCTGGCCGAGCTCCCCGGTGATTGCCACGGTGCTCACCTCAGTGGTTGCGAAGGTCGCGCCGATGAAGATCAGGGCCAAGGTGATGATTTGGACCGGCCGCAGGCGGATTGCCGAGCCGCGCGAGCCCTGGTCGACCGGTCGCACTCGCGGCTCGGTCGAGCGCTGCAGGATGAAGGCTGTCGAGCCGAAGGCGAGGAACAATGTGCTCGCCAACATTCCCGCTTCCGGGAAAAGGGCGACGCTCAGGCCCACCGATAGCGATGCCCCGGCGATGTAGACCAGCTCGTCGGCCGCCGACTCGAAGGCGAACGCGGTGTTCATCTCGGGGCGATCCCGAAAGAGCTCTGTCCAGCGCGCGCGCACCATTGCCGGGATGCTGGGCATTGCGGCGGCCACCAGCGCTGACACGAACAGTGTCCATATCGGCCAGTCCTGATTGGCCGCCGCAACCAGCACCACGAAAGCGAGCACGGAAATCACAGTGGTGGGCACCACAATCCGCGCCTGGCCGAGGCGGTCCACCAGCCGCGATATCTGCGGCGCGACGAAAGCATTGGCCAGCGCATATGTCGCTGAGACGGCGCCGGCCAGCCAGTACTCGCCGTGCGTCTGCGACAGCATCGCAACGATCCCGATCGGAGCCATGGCCATCGGCATCCGGGCAACGAAACCGGCGGCGGCGAAGCCCTTGGCTCCCCTTGCCTTGAAGATTTCGCGATAGGGATTGGGCATGAGAATACTCCTGGATTCTTGAGGCCGAGCCACTTATATACGTAGCGTATGCAGACCAGATAGTGGCATACGACGCGTATGTCAATTGATATACGAGGCGTATGTGAAGGAATGAGCGAATGGCGCACAAACCGCGCAAGGAGATGATCGCCGAAACCCGCGCCAAACTGGTCGCGGCCGCGCGCCATGCCTTTGGCACCGTGGGCTATGCCGAGGCCTCGATGGATGACTTCACCGCCTCGGCCGGGCTGACGCGCGGCGCGCTTTATCATCACTTCGGCGACAAGAAGGGCCTTCTCCAGGCGGTCATCGCCGAGATCGACGCGGAAATGTTGGCCCGGCTGAAAATCGTTTCGGCCAGGGCGGACACTCTCTGGCAGGGATTTGTCGACGAATGCACCGTCTATATCGAGATGGCGCTGGAGCCGGAGATACAGCGTATTGTCCTTCGCGATGGACCGGCGGTGCTCGGCGATCCTTCGCAATGGCCGAGCCAGAATGAGTGCATCCGCTCGATGAGCGAGAACCTTCAAAAGCTGAGGGACGAGGGAACCATCGTTGCCGTTGATCCCGAAGCCGCAGCGAGGTTGATCAGCGGCGCCTCGCTACATGCCGCGCAGTGGATCGCAAATTCGGAAGATCCCGAAGCGACGTCGAAAAAAGCGGTGCAGGCCTTCAACGTGCTTTTGGAGGGGCTGCTCAAACAAGGCCACAGGATTGGCCGTCCGCAAGTACTGGCTGAGATTGGAGAAGAGGGCCATCCCTAAGGGAAGTTCGGGGCATGTGCGACGGTTCCCGCTGCACCCCCCCAGCGTCTAGCACCTAAACCCTGTTGAACGTCTGCCTTTGGTGGCGCCAGACATGGTCAAAGCCGGTGAGCGCGCCTATATCGGGGGCATGGTCACAAGGCTTTACACTCACCCGATCTTTCTCGAACACATAACGCCGCCCGGTCATCCGGAGCGGCCCGACCGATTGCGCGCCATCGAACGCGTGCTCGACGACGAGGCCTTTGCGGCCCTTGATCGTGCCGAGGCGCCGGAAGGCGACGAGGCCACCATCCTCTACGCACATCCGCAGGAATTCGTCGAGCGGGTCCGCGCTACGATACCGGACACCGGTATCGCTCGCGTCGATGCCGACACCACCGCCAGCCCGAAAAGCTGGCAGGCGGCTGTGACGGCGATCGGTGCCGCCAACGCGGCTGTCGACGATGTTTTTCGGGGCAACGCCGCCAATGTATTCGTCGCCGCCCGGCCGCCCGGCCACCATGCCGAAAAGACGACGTCCATGGGCTTCTGCCTGTTCAACACGGCGGCGATCGCGGCGCGCTACGCGCAAAGGCAGCACCAGGCCGAGCGCGTGGCCATCGTCGACTGGGACGTCCACCACGGCAATGGCACGCAAGATATTTTCTGGGACGATCCGTCGGTGCTCTATTGCTCGACGCACCAGATGCCGCTTTACCCAGGGACCGGGGCCGCGAGCGAAACCGGCGCCGGCAACATCGTCAACGCGCCGCTGGCGCCGCAAACCGGTAGCGAGGTTTTCCGCGACGCTTTCCTGTCGCGCATCTTGCCGGCGCTCGACAGTTTCGCGCCCGACCTCATCATAATTTCCGCCGGCTTCGATGCGCACCACCGCGATCCGCTGGCCGAGATCAACCTGACCGAGGGCGATTTCGACTGGGCAACCGGCCAGTTGATGCAGCGCGCCGGTCGCCACAGCGACAACCGGCTCGTCAGCCTGCTCGAGGGCGGCTACGATCTGCAGGGATTGGCATTTTCGGTCGCCGCCCATGTCGAGCGACTGATGAAAGGATAGACGATGGCTGGTGAGACCAACGAAGACGTTAAGGCAATGAGCTTCGAGCAGGCGCTCGACGCGCTGGAGAAAATCGTCGATGATCTGGAGCGCGGTGACGTGCCGCTCGACCAGTCGATCCGCATCTATGAGCGCGGCGAGGCACTGAAGGTCCATTGCGATCGGCTGCTCAAGGCGGCCGAGGACAAGGTCGAAAAGATCAGGCTTTCACGCGACGGTAAGCCGGTGGGGACAGAGCCGCTGGACGCGGAGTAAAGCACGGTCTCGAACGACAATTTCGCCTCGCGGCTTTTGGACATGATCATGATTGAGGATAAAATTCATCCCGTTTGAAAACGGCTCCAGGACGATAGGAGATTGCGAACGATGTGCAGAAACATCAAGACCCTGTTCAATTTCGATCCGCCGGCAACCAACGACGAGGTCCGCGATGCCGCACTCCAGTTTGTCCGCAAGCTGAGCGGAACGACGCGGCCGTCGAAACAGAACCAGCATGCGTTCGACCACGCCGTCGAGGCCATAGCCGCGTCGGCGCGCGAATTGCTAGACAGCCTCGAGACGACACAGCATCCGCGCAATCGCGAAGAGGTGGCGGCCAAGGCGAAAGCCAAGTCTGCACTCCGCTTCGCCTGAGGAAGACCGCATGAGCTTCTTCCCCGGAAACGACCCTCTGCCCGGTGACGCCTTCGCCAGCGACCAGATCGAACTGATGGTCATTCCGAACGCCAAGGACATTGGCGGCTTTCAGGTTCGGCGTGCGTTGCCGACCGCCAGGCGCCGGCTGGTCGGTCCCTTCATCTTCTTCGACCGCATGGGTCCGGCGATTTTGCGGGCCGGCCAGGCGCTCGATGTCCGTCCGCATCCCCATATCGGCCTGTCGACGGTGACTTACCTGTTCGACGGCAAGATCAGGCATCGCGATTCGCTCGGCACCGAAATGGTAATCCAGCCCGGTGACGTGAATTTGATGACCGCCGGCCGCGGTATCGTCCATTCCGAGCGTACGCCACAGGAGCTGCGCGGGGCGCCGATGTCGGTTTCCGGCCTGCAGACATGGCTGGCGCTGCCCGACGATAAGGAGGAGGTCGACCCGATCTTCGAGAATACGGCGGCCATGCGTCTGCCCGAAATCGACGCCGAAGGCGTCAGCGGGCGCGTCGTCATCGGCGCCTTTTCCGGGCTGCGGTCTCCGGTCGTGACCGCTTCGGACACGCTCTATGCAGACGTCAGCCTGGCGCCCGGGGCCAGCGTGAAAATCCCTGCCGATGCCGAGGAGCGCGCCATCTATACGTTGGAAGGCGAGGTTTCGATCTCCGGCGACCGCTTTCCGGCAGAGCGGCTGCTGGTGTTCCGGCCCGGCGACGAGATCGTCGTGTCCTCGGAAAGTGGAGCGCATTTCATGCTGTTCGGCGGCGCCTCGCTCGGCTCAAAGCGCTACATCTGGTGGAATTTCGTGTCATCGTCGAAGGAACGCATCGAACAGGCGAAAGAAGAGTGGAAGACAGGCCGCTTCGATATCGTTCCTGGAGATGAAGAAGAGTTCATTCCGCTGCCGGACAATTAGAGCGCCGCGCGTCCTTTTGGATGCGTTAAGGAAACCCTAACACTTTGAATCTACGCCGCGTCACTCGCACGCATTTACATTCGCCGGCCAGCGGCCTATTTCGCACGTGGATAAAAAGCAGGCCCTACCACCAGTGAACGCAAAGCTCCATACGCCACTTCTCGACAAGGTCCGCATCCCGGCCGACCTCAGGACGCTTGACGAACGTGATCTGCCGCAGTTGGCATCGGAGCTTCGCACCGAGTTGATCGACGCCGTGTCCCACACCGGCGGACATCTCGGTGCTGGCCTTGGCGTGGTCGAACTGACGGTGGCATTGCACTATGTCTTCAACACGCCAGACGACCGGCTGATCTGGGATGTCGGTCACCAGGCCTATCCGCACAAGATCCTGACCGGCCGCCGCGACCGTATCCGCACGCTGCGGCAAGAGGGCGGCCTGTCCGGTTTCACCCAGCGCGCCGAGAGCGAATACGATCCGTTCGGCGCCGCCCACTCCTCGACCTCTATTTCCGCCGGCCTCGGCATGGCAATGGCACGCGATCTCTCCGGTGGCCGTAACAATGTCATTGCCGTTATCGGCGACGGCGCCATGTCGGCCGGCATGGCCTATGAGGCGATGAACAATGCTGGCGCGCTCGATGCCCGTCTGATCGTCATCCTCAACGACAACGACATGTCGATCGCTCCGCCGACTGGCGCAATGAGTGCCTATCTGGCCCGCCTTGCGTCGGGCAAGGCCTATCTGGGCTTGCGCGATTTCGGCAAGAAGCTGACGTCCTATCTCGGCGAACGCGCAGATCGCGCCATCAAGCGGGCGGTCGAGCATGCGCGCGGCTACGTCACCGGCGGCACGCTGTTCGAGGAAATGGGTTTCTATCACATCGGCCCGATCGACGGTCATAATCTCGAGCACCTGATCCCGGTGCTGAAGAACGTCCGCGACAATGCCGACGGCCCGGTGCTGATCCATGTCGTAACCCAGAAGGGCAAGGGCTATGGACCGGCCGAGGCGGCCGCCGACAAATATCACGGCGTCAACAAATTTGACGTCATCACCGGCGCGCAGGCTAAGGCGCCGGCCAACGCGCCGAGCTACACGAAGGTCTTTGCCGAAAGCCTGATCCAGGAAGCCCGCGAAGATGATCGCATCGTCGCCATCACCGCCGCCATGCCGAACGGCACCGGCCTCGACCTCTTTGGCGAGGCGTTCCCGTCGAGGACCTTCGATGTGGGTATCGCCGAGCAACATGCGGTGACTTTTGCCGCCGGCCTTGCCACGGAAGGCTTCAAACCTTTCGCTGCGATCTATTCGACCTTCCTGCAGCGCGCCTACGACCAGGTCGTTCATGACGTCGCGATCCAAAAACTGCCGGTGCGCTTTCCGATCGATCGCGCCGGCTTCGTCGGTGCCGATGGGGCGACCCATTGCGGCGCCTTCGATACGACTTTTTTGGCGACGCTGCCCGGTTTCGTCGTCATGGCCGCGGCGGACGAGGCGGAACTGCGCCACATGGTGCGCACGGCGGCAAGCTATGATGAAGGCCCCATTGCCTTCCGCTACCCGCGCGGCAACGGTGTCGGCGTCGACCTGCCGGAGCGTGGCTCGGTTCTCGAAATCGGCAAGGGCCGTATCGTCAGGGAGGGCACCAAGGTTGCGCTGCTTTCCTTCGGCACGCGGTTGCAGGATTGCCTGGCTGCGGCCGAGGAGCTCGGCGCGGCAGGGCTTTCCACCACGGTCGCCGATGCTCGTTTCGCCAAGCCGCTCGACGAGGACCTGATCAGGCGGCTGGCGCGCTCGCACGAGGTGCTGGTGACGGTGGAAGAGGGCGCGGTCGGCGGCTTCGCCAGCCATGTGCTGCAATTCCTGGCCCATGACGGGCTGCTGGAAAACGGCCTGAAGGTACGCCCGCTTGTGTTGCCCGACGCATTCACAGATCACGCCAAGCCCGAAAAGATGTATGCCGACGCCGGGCTGGACGCCGCAGGCATCGTGCGCACCGTCTTCGTGGCGCTGGGACGCACCGCCAGCGCGCAAAGCGCCTGAATCAAAATCTCAACGGCTTGCATTGCCGAGGTTGCGACCAAGCTTCGGATTGGAGATATCGTCGAAACGATCGCGGAAACGGAAGCTGACGCCGATATGGTGGTGATCGGCAAGCGTGGCGAAGGCGCCGATTTCGCAAAACTGCATCTGGGCTCGAACCTTGAGCGCATCGCCCGCTCGAGCTGTAAGCCCATCTTCGTCGCATCGCGGGCGTTGATGCCCATCGAGAGCTTCCTGATTGCCTTCGACGGCGGCACGAGCAGCATGAAGGCGGTTGACCACGTCGCTCGAAGCCGGTTGTTCGCGGGCCTGTCCTGCCGGCTTCTGATGGTCGCGCAAGACACGCCGGAAGCCCAAAAGCGGCTTCAGGATGCCGGTTCGGTCCTTCCGGCCCGGTGGCTATTCCGTCAAAGCCGAGATCGTTCCATGGCAACCCGACGCTGTCATCGCCGGTACGGTCGAAGACGAAGGGATAGACCTCTTGGGAGCATACGGGCACTCGCGCATCCGTAGTTTCGTCATCGGCTCTACGACAACTGAGATGATACGGTCGTGCAAAGTGCCGGTGATTCTTTTCCGCTAGAACGCGCGCTGCCGAGCGGCGGGCGAAAGCGCAGAATAGGTTCAGCTTGATGGACGGCGCGGATGTTGCCCGTCTTCTTGTAGATTTGTGATGCCCTGGTCCGTCTCATCGAGTGTTCCATATCGCTTGGAAGCAGGCGTTGAGTTCAGGATCACTCCTCGCCAGCGTGCCTTCGAGGAACGGCGTTCATGATGGCCTCCGCCAGTTCTTCGAGGACGGAAGTATCGCCTTTCGATGCGGCAAATAGCCTGAACTGCGCTTCTGGCAACTCTGGCAGGCCGTAGCTTTCGGGTACCCTGACCAGGCCGTTTCTCAGCTGACTGACGATCATCGGCGCTACAGCGAAGCCTGAGATGGCAGCCGCCCTCAGGCTGGCGTTGCTGGCGCAGATCATCACCGTGCGCTGGCTGATCCCGGCCTTGGCAAGCCGTTCAAGAGCAACTTCCCTGTAGGGGCAAGGTTCCGGCAACACAGCCAACGGCAGCGGGTCCGGAAGATCCACGCCGGTATGATCCGCCCATGCCCAGACAAGGGGCTCGCGCCACAGGAGGCGCCCCATCTCCCCACCCTCACATTGTGATCCGAGCACCAGTTCGATATTGCCCTCCTTCATCTTCGAGAGCAGCGCACCCGGAATCCCGACTTGCACCTCGACCTGCAAACCGGGGCGATCAGCGCCGAACGCCTGCAAGGCGCGAAGGATGGGGACCTGTGCGAAGTCTTCCGAGAGGCCGACGCGAACCCTGCCGTGAAAGGGTGCCTGCGCCAGATCGGCCAAAGCATCCCGGTTAAGGGCGAGCATCGCCCGGGCATAGCCGAGCAGGCGCTCGCCATCGGGCGTCACGTCCAGTGAGCGCGTCGTTCTGTTGAGTAACGGCTTTCCGACCTGCTCTTCGAGACGGCGCAGGTGCCCACTGACAGCCGACTGCGTAAGGTTCAGTCGCGCTGCTGCCCGACTGAAGCCGCCTTCATCGAACACGGCGACGAACGTCTTGAGCAGGACCAACTCCATCATATATTCTGACCCATGATGAATATGGTCGATATTCTCAATTTCTATATCGAATTAAAATATGGCGCAATGCGGTTCGTCACAATAAGCAAGGATGATCCATGACCAAGCTGCTGCATATCGTTTCCTCGCCCCGCAAAGAGTGTTCCGCCTCGCGTGAGGTCGCCGAGGCCTTTGTTCAAAGCTACCGTGCTCGGCGACCCGACCTGGAGATTTCAACGCTCGACCTATGGGATGTCGACCTGCCGGAATTCGGTGAGGACGCGATGTTGGCCAAATATGCCGGGCTCAGCGGCACGCCGCTTACCCCTTCTCAGCAGCAGGCATGGGCCACATTGCAAGAATTGGCGCAGCAACTGCACTGGGCGGATATTCTCCTGCTGTCGACGCCCCTGTGGAATTTCAGCATTCCCTACAGGCTCAAGCACTTCATCGACCTGGTATCGCAGAAGGACATCCTTTTCTCGTTCGATCCTGAACACGGGTTCGGAGGACTGCTCCGGGATAAGATCGCAGTGGTCGTCTATGCGCGAGGTCTCGACTATGCGGCGCAGTCCATCACTCCGGCGCAGCGCTTCGATTATCAAAAACCCTATATACAAGCGTGGTTGCGCTTCATTGGTATCGAAGATGTCCGCAGTCTGATCATCCAGAAGACCCTCTTCGGACCCGATATCGACCATGCGGCTCGCCAGGATGCACGGGAGGCCGCGTCACGGCTGGCGGAAGACCTACTGTCGCGGACGACAGAGGCAATTGCGTGATTATGAAGCGCTTGCTGCGGACAAGAAGGGCGGCTCTGGAGACTCGAAGCTCGCCTTATGTTGGATCGAGCCGGTCGGCGCAAGGGGTCGTCTTCGGCCCTTCTGCACCGGTACTGAATGTCGGCTTTTTCCGCTAAAGCGCGTCGCATTTGAACGGATTCTTGCGACGCTCTTAAAGTTTGTTTTACGCATGCGTCGTCGCAAAACCGCTACGCACCCTCGGTTCAAGCCCGAGGGCATGTTTTTGCGCGGCATGCATTAGAACCACATGTCGCGCACGCAGCGACCATCGCGCGGCAGGTCCTCGAACGTGAGGAGGCCATCGAAATGGTCGATTGGCAAGTCGACGACGGTGTCAGGCGGCGCAAGCCTCACATTGACGGCGATCCGAGTGCGACCGGCGGCACTGGCGCGCAAACCACGCCAGGCCAGCACACAGGCGCATGTCGGACAGCATATCGTTCCCGACATTGTGCCGGACCCGGTGCGATATTCAACAGATTGTGGCGCGGCGCTGATGCGCTCGCAGCTTTCGCAAGATGTTCGTTGTTTTTCCTCAATATCCTTGCCTACATGACAGGCTTTCGCCATGAAGGCCGATGAACTCCCATTTGCCAGCCAGCCCACGCCAGCGGCTCGACGAACTTCTCGTCGCGCGCGGCCTGTTTCCCAGCCGCTCTCGCGCCCGCGACGCGATCGAGCGCGGTACGGTGACGGCCGATGGCGTCATTGCCCGCAAGCCCGGCCAGACCGTCCTGGCTGATTGCCTCATAGCAGTCGATGATCCGGCGCTGGGTTACGTGTCGCGTGCTGCGCTGAAGCTGATCGCCGGGCTCGATCATTTCGGTCTCGATCCCGCCGGCAGCGAAGCGCTGGACGTCGGCGCCTCGACCGGAGGCTTCACACAGGTCTTGCTTGAACGCGGCGCGGCACATGTCACGGCGATCGATGTCGGGCATGGCCAGATACATCCGGATATCGCTGGCGATCCGCGTGTGACGGTGATCGAGGGATTGAACGCCCGTGATCTTTCCGCCGCCGATCTTGCCGATCGGATTCCGGATTTTATCGTCTCCGATGTCAGCTTCATCTCGTTGAAACTGGCGTTGCCGCCGGCGCTCGCCATTGCCAGCAGCGGCGCCAGAGCAATATTCCTGGTCAAGCCGCAATTCGAGGCGGGCCGCGAGGCGATCGGTAAGGGCGGGTTGCTGAAAGACCCATACGATGCCGCGCGGGTGGCCGGCCTGCTGCAGGATTGGCTGGACGGCGTCCCCGGCTGGCGCTCGCTGGGATTGCATCTGTCGCCGATCGAAGGCGGCGATGGCAACCGCGAGTTCCTGCTCGCCGGGATCAAGGACGCCGGAGTCGAGAGTAAGGGGATCGGAGGCCGATGAACGGGCGCTTCACGATCACAAGGCTGGGCTCCCAGGGCGACGGTGTCGCCGAGACCGAAACCGGCGAGCTTTTCATTCCGTTCACGCTGCCCGGTGAAACCGTCACCGCCGCGCGCGAAAGGGACCGTGCCACGCTGATGGCGGTGCTGGAAGCGTCGCCGCTTCGTATCGATCCCGCCTGCCGACATTTCACCGAATGCGGCGGCTGCGCCATCCAGAATCTTGAGGCCGAAGCTTATCATCAGTGGAAGCGCGACAAGGTTGCGCATGCGCTCAACAGCAAGGGCATCGCCAGTGACGTTGAAGCGCTGGTGCCGTGCGCGCCGCAGACGCGTCGACGCGTCGTGTTCACCGCCCGACGGAGCGAGGCCGGCATGCTGCTCGGCTTTGTTCGCGCGCTGTCGTCCGAAATCATTTCCATCGAGGAATGCCCGATCTCGCTACCCGAGATCGTCGCAAAGCTCGACCGTCTGAAAGCACTCGCCGAATTGGTTTGCGCAACGACGAAATCGTTCCGCATGACGGTCACGGTGACCGGTTCCGGCCTCGATGTCGCGGTTAACGAGTCCGGCAAGCTTGGTGAGAACCAACGCCGCGTCGCCTCCAACTTCGTCATCGCTCAGGGATTGGCCAGGCTTTCGATCGATGGCGAGACCATCATCGAGCCCAAGAAGCCGGTTGTCATGTTCGGCAACGTCGCTGTCGAGGTGCCGCCGGGCGCTTTCCTGCAGGCCACCGCGGCCGCCGAGCAGGCGATGGCGGACATCGTCGGCCGGCACCTTGCGCGCGCCAAAAAGGTCGCCGATCTCTTCGCCGGTTGCGGCAGCTTTGCGCTACGCCTTGCCGCGGAGTCGGAAGTCCATGCGGTGGAAGGCGATGCGGCAGCGCTTTCGGCGCTCGACCGGGCGTTCCGTTTCGCCAGCGGTCTGAAACGAGTGACCAGCGAACGCCGCGACCTGTTCCGGCGGCCGCTTACATTCCAGGAACTGAATGCCTTCGATGGCATCGTCTTCGATCCACCCCGCGCCGGCGCCGAGGACCAGTCGAAGCAGATTGCCCGTTCCGACGTGCCGCTTGTCGCTGCGGTTTCCTGCAATCCGGTGACGCTGGCGCGCGACCTGCGCATCCTCATCGACGGCGGCTATGCGCTGAAAAGAGTGACGCCGATCGACCAGTTCCTGTGGTCACCGCATGTCGAAGCCGTCGCGCTTTTGGAGAAGCCGAAACGACGGCGGTAACAGGTTTGCATTTGTTTGAGCTTGAATTGCGCGTAAAATGAGCATATTTTTATCGCACGCTGTTCAAAATATGCTAGGAAGCTATCATGAATGCCGCAGCTCTCGAAATTCGAGCATCGCGCTTTGGCGAGGAACGGACGCCATTTCTTTCGGCAAGACGGGTGGCTGAATTGCTGGGCGTCAATCTGACCGAACTGGCGGGCCTGATCGGCGTAGCGCGCAACACGCTTGCCGCCAAGACCGGCGCGCGCAAGGTCGATGCCGCATTGAGTCCGATTGTCCGTATCCTGGCGATGGCAGGCGAGATGGCCGGTGATGAACAGCGTGCGGCGATTTGGTTCAAACATCAGCCGATCCCCGGCTGGGCGGGAAAGACCGCCTACGATCTCGTTAGAGAGGGCAAGACGGACAAGGTGCTTGCCTATCTGGAGGCAGTCCGCTCCGGCATCTATGCCTGAAAACAGACTCAGCCTATGGCGTGCCTTCGTGCCGCGTTGGGCGCATTTGCCGCTTTCCGGCGAAGGAGCGGCCCGCTTTGGCGGGCGCTGGAATCCGGTGGGCAGTCCGACCATCTATGCTGCGCGGGAATTGTCCACCGCTTGGGCGGAGTACAACCAGGGTTTTGTCCAGCATCCGGCGCTGATTGCGCAGCTCGAACTTTCAGGCGCGCGGCTGGCCGACCTGACGGACGCTGATGTGCTGACCAAGCTCGGCGAGACGGCGGACATTCACCGATGTGAATGGCGCGACATCATGGATCAAGGCCTGGTGCCTGAGACACATACGCTGAGAGATCGCCTGATTGGCGATGGGCAGCACGGTGTGATCTACCCGTCCATCATGTCGCCGGGCGGAACATGCGTCGCACTCTGGCGATGGAACGAGAGCAACGCACCCCGTCTGAAGGTCATTGATCCCGACCATCGCTTGCCGAAAACGCCGGCTTCATGGCTTTAGGGTTGTTCGAACCGGCCGCGCCGCCGCGAGCACACCAGCGTCCATTTCTTTCAGCGTCTTCGGCTTGCCGCTATGAGGCAGCGACGCAAATACGTCCTCGGACCGCGTTGCGGCAAAGGCCGGCGCAGACCTCAGCAGGACGCCTTCCGGAGTGTCCTCGACCAGAAGGCGTGTGCCGGCTCCCCATTGCCTCCGCTTGCGGATCGCGCTGGGCAGGGTGACCTGCCCCTTGGTCGAGACAGTGGTTACGAGCCTTTCCGGGTTAGCCATAGCGGTGCATCCTCTGAATGTAAGACAAAACCAGCAGCAGCTTCTATCAAACCCTTGTGCCGCCGACCGTCATCTGGTTCATCCTGAGATGCGGCTGGCCGACGCCGACTGGCACGCCCTGGCCGGCCTTGCCGCACATGCCGATGCCGGTGTCGAGCTTCATGTCGTTGCCGATCATCGAAACGCGGTGCATGGCGTCAGGCCCATTGCCGATCAGCATTGCGCCCTTGATCGGCTGCGTCACCTTGCCATTTTCAATCATATAGGCCTCAGTGCAGCCAAACACGAACTTGCCCGAGGTGATGTCGACCTGACCGCCGCCGAAGGAAACGGCATAGATGCCGTTCTTGACCGACGCGATGATTTCGCCCGGCTCCATGTCGCCTGAGGTCATGTAGGTGTTGGTCATGCGCGGCATCGGCTGGTGTGCATAGCCTTCGCGCCGCCCGTTGCCGGTGGCCTTCATGCCCATCAGCCGGGAGTTCTGGCGATCCTGCATATAGCCGACAAGCTTGCCGTCTTCGATCAGCACGTTGCGGGCCGAAGGTGTTCCTTCATCATCGACGGTCAGCGAGCCGCGCCGCTCGGGCATGGTGCCGTCGTCGACGACAGTGACACCCTTCGCGGCCACCCGCTGGCCCATCAGCCCGGCGAAAGCCGATGTTTTCTTGCGGTTGAAGTCGCCTTCCAGCCCGTGGCCGACGGCCTCGTGCAGCATGACGCCCGGCCAACCGCTGGACAGGACAATGTCGAATGTGCCGGCGGGCGCGGGGATTGCTTCGAGATTGACCAGCGCTTGCCGCAGCGCCTCCTTGGCCGCGTGCTTCCAACTCTCCTCGACCAGAAATTCGCCAAACGCCTTGCGCCCGCCCATGCCGTAGGAGCCGCTCTCCTGGCGGTCGCCATTGCCGACCACCACCGACACGTTGATCCTGACCAGCGGGCGGATGTCGCGCACCACCTGGCCGTCGGCGCGCACGATCTCGACATGTTGCCAGGAGGCGGCGAGCGAGGCCGTCACCTGTCGCACGCGCGGATCCTCGGCTCGCAGCCACGCATCGATTTCCTGAAGGAGCTTGGCCTTCGCCTCGAAGGAGGGCGCCGGGATCGGGTTCTCGTCGCCGTAGAGGTGACGGTTGGTGCGGGCGGGCGCCGCGGCAAGCGTGCCGGAATAGCCGCCCTTCACCGTTGAGACCGCGTCGGCTGCGCGCAGCAGCGATGCTTCCGAAAGATCGCTGGAATGCGCGTAGCCACTCGCTTCGCCCGCGACGGCGCGCAGACCAAAGCCTTGATCTGTGTTGAAGTTGGCGGTCTTCAGCCGCCCGTTGTCGAACATCAGCGCTTCGCTTTCGCTGTATTCTAGGAATAGCTCGCCGTCGTCGGCGCCTTTGATGGTCTCGGCGACGATCTGTTTGATGCGATCGTCGGAAATGTCGAATTGGCCGATCAGGCTGTTCATGGCAGGTCCGTCCGTGGAAAGAGATTGTCCTCACGATGTAGGCGCGAAGGTGCGCCCAGACAATTGGCGAGGACCATTGTCATCGCCAAAGGCCAGTCACAATCGCTTTTCCTCTGTAGGATCTTGGGTTCTGACCGGTTCTCAAGGCAGGGCGGCGAACCCGTCGGCGAAACCCTTGAGCTCGACTGGGATGCCGATGCCTTCCTCCGGCGTCTGGAAGACGATGAAGGTGGCTGACGTTCCGGTCTTCAGCGTGTCGAGCAGCGGCTTTTCGAGAATGACCTCGGCATAGCAGCCGTCCTGGAAGCAGCGCACGAAATAGGCCCGGCCGATGTCCTTGCCATCGACATTGAGGCCGAGCCCGTTGGGCAGCAGCACGCCGAGCGGCGCCAGCACGCGCAGGATTTCAGCCTTGTTGTCGGCGGTGCGCAGCACGACGACGGAAAGCCCCATCTCGGGACGGTCCTCGGCGACGACGTTCTGCATCATCACGCATTGTTCTGATGTGGCGCCGGCCGGAGTGTCGCAGATGATCGACCATGCGCCATGCGTCGACCGCACCTTGCCGCTTGGCTGCGCAGCATTGGCCTGGCCGATGCCAGACAAGCCAACGCCAGATAGGCCAAAGCTAGACACGGCAGCGAGAAGAATGACCTTCGCCAAGCTTCTCGAAAGCCCAAGTCTCGAAAGCCCACGTCTCCAAAGCCCAAGTCTCCAAAGCCAAGAGTTCATGACGGCTCCATTGCGAATCACGGCACTTTAAGCCGCGCCAAGGGCAAGTAAAGGATGAGACCACTGCCGGCCGGCCTCGACCAAGGCAATTGTGCGCTTTTCCGTGCCAAATTCGCCCGAATTGCGACAGCCCGGCGCATTTTGCCAGGACAGTCCGCCGCTCGGGCTTCCGCGATCCGCCACCGCCGCGGCCGCCGCCAAAATGCGCAGCCGCGCTTGCGCGCAAAAATGCCGCACGGTTTCCTCCGCTCCTTTCTTGCGGAGGCAAATAGAGTATGGTTTGAACCAGCCTCGGGACTGTCCGGGATTCCCGTCCCGGCGTTGTTCGATATGCTTGCGGTCCGATCGCGAGGAACTGGGAGATAATGACGGCAATGAGAAAATTCCTAGCAGGCGCCAAACTCCTAGCGAGCGCTTGGGCTGCCGCCACATTGTTCACCGGCGCATCCGCCCATGCGGCCCAGCCTGCGCCGTGGGAAATGACCTTCCAGCCCGCCGCCACCGACATGATGCGGCAGATCGCCTGGTTCGAGCAATACACGCTGTGGTTCATCGTGCCCATCACCCTCTTCGTGCTCGCTCTTATCGCCTATTGCATCTTGAAATTCCGTGCCAGCGTCAACTCGATCCCGTCGCGCACCAGCCATAACACGCTGATCGAGGTGATCTGGACGGTTGGGCCGGTCGTCGTGCTGCTCTGTCTCGCCATTCCTTCGTTTCAGCTCCTGACCGCGCAATACACACCGCCGGAAGAAGCCAAGCTGACCATTAAAGCGACCGGCAACCAGTGGAACTGGGACTACGAATACCAGACCGAAAACACGCTTTCCTTCAACTCCGCGATCCTGGTGGATTCTGACCGCGCGGCGGCCGGCAAGGAGGATCGCGCCGTTTATCCGCGCCTGCTCGCCGTCGACAACGAGATGGTGGTGCCGGTCAACACCATGACCCGGGTGCTGGTGACGGCGGCGGACGTGATCCACGCCTTTGCCATGCCATCCTTCGGCATCAAGACCGACGCGGTTCCGGGCCGCATCAACGAGGTCTGGTTCAAGGCGGAAAAGGAAGGCCTCTATTACGGCCAGTGTTCGGAGCTCTGCGGCAAGGACCACGCCTTCATGCCGATCGCGATCCGCGTCGTCTCCGACGCCCAGTACAAGACCTGGCTGGCGGCAGCCGGCACCGACCTTCCCGGCGCCAACAAGGCGCTGATGGCCGAGGTCGACAGCAAAGACAAGGTAGCGGCCGCCGGCAACTGATGCCGCGACCAGAAAAGATCAGGGAACGGAGCCGAACATGGCAGACGCTGCAGCTCACGACGATCACGACCATAAGCCGTATCATGGCTGGGTCCGGTGGGTGTATTCGACCAACCACAAGGATATCGGTACGCTCTATCTGATCTTCGCGATCATGGCGGGCTGCGTCGGCGGTGCCCTTTCGGTCGTCATGCGCATGGAACTGCAGGAGCCGGGGATCCAGATTTTCACCGGCCTGGCGCAGATGGTCTACGGCTTGAATGCCGACGCCGCGCTCGATGGCGGCAAGAGCATGTACAATGCCTTCACCACTGCGCATGCGCTGATCATGATCTTCTTCATGGTCATGCCGGCGCTGATCGGCGGTTTCGCCAACTGGATGGTGCCGATCATGATCGGTGCGCCCGACATGGCTTTCCCGCGCATGAACAACGTCTCGTTCTGGCTGCTGCCACCGGCTTTCATCCTGCTGATCATCTCGGCCTTCGTGCCGAGCGCGCCTGGCGCCTACGGCGTCGGCGGCGGCTGGACGATCTATCCGCCGCTATCGACGTCGGGCCAGCCGGGACCGGCGATGGACCTTGCGATCCTGTCGCTGCACATCGCCGGCGCGTCGTCGATCCTTGGCGCCATCAATTTCATCACCACCATTTTCAACATGCGCGCGCCTGGCATGACGCTGCACAAGATGCCGCTGTTCGCCTGGTCGGTGCTGATCACCGCTTTCCTGCTGCTGTTGTCGCTTCCGGTTCTGGCCGGCGGGATCACCATGCTTTTGACCGATCGCAACTTCGGCACCACCTTCTTCGCGCCGGATGGCGGCGGCGACCCGATCCTGTTCCAGCACCTGTTCTGGTTCTTCGGGCATCCGGAAGTCTACATCCTGATCCTGCCGGGCTTCGGCATCGTCAGCCACATCGTCTCAACTTTCTCGAAGAAGCCCATCTTCGGCTATCTCGGCATGGCCTACGCCATGGTCGCGATCGGTGCGGTCGGCTTCATCGTCTGGGCGCATCACATGTACACGACCGGCCTGTCGCTCGACACGCAGCGCTATTTCGTCTTCGCCACCATGGTTATCGCGGTGCCGACGGGGGTGAAGATATTCTCGTGGATCGCCACCATGTGGGGCGGGTCGATTTCGCTCAAAACCCCGATGCTGTGGGCGATTGGCTTCATCTTCCTGTTCACTGTCGGCGGCGTTACCGGCGTCCAGCTTGCCAATGCCGGTCTCGACCGCCCGCTGCACGACACCTACTACGTGGTCGCGCATTTCCATTATGTGCTGTCGCTGGGCGCAGTCTTTGCCATCTTCGCCGGCTGGTACTACTGGTTCCCGAAGATGACCGGCTACATGTATTCGCCTGTCATCGCCAACACCCACTTCTGGGTCACCTTCGTCGGCGTCAACCTCGTCTTCTTCCCGCAGCACTTCCTCGGCCTGTCCGGCATGCCGCGCCGCTACATCGACTATCCGGATGCGTTTGCCGGCTGGAACATGGTGTCGTCCTACGGCTCGTATATTTCCGCCGTCGGCGTGGTCATCTTCCTCTACGGCGTGTTCGAGGCGTTCCAGAAGAAGCGGGTAGCTGGCGCCAATCCATGGGGCGAGGGTGCAACGACGCTTGAATGGCAGCTGCCTTCGCCGCCGCCCTTCCACCAGTGGGAACAGCTGCCGAAAATCAAATAGGCGGCTGCCGGGGCGAATACGGAACCGCCGGTCCGCCCGGCGGTTTTGGCCAACGGAATGATGGACTTTAAGTACGCATGGCCCTTGTCGACGACACATTGACTGACGAACCGGGCTTTCGCATGTCGGAAGCGACGGCGGGCGATTTCTTCGCCCTGTTGAAGCCGCGCGTCATGTCGCTGGTGGTGTTCACTGCCTTTGTCGGCCTGGTCGCGGCACCCGTGACTATCAATCCGCTGCTGGCGGTGATCGCTATCCTGGCTATTGCTATCGGTGCTGGCTCGTCCGGCGCGCTCAACATGTGGTATGACGCCGATATCGATGCGGTGATGACCAGGACCGCCGGCCGTCCTGTGCCGGCCGGCCGCATCCGGCCCGGCGAGGCGTTGAGTTTCGGCCTGGTGCTGTCGGTGCTGTCGGTGATGACGCTCGGCGTGCTGGTCAACTGGCTGTCGGCGACGCTGCTGGCCTTCACCATCTTCTTCTATGCGGTCGTCTACACGATGTGGCTGAAGCGCTGGACGCCGCAGAACATTGTCATCGGCGGTGCTGCCGGCGCCATTCCGCCGGTGATCGGCTGGGCCGCGGTGACCGGAACGGTCAGCCTGGAAAGCGTCGTCCTATTCCTGATCATCTTCCTGTGGACGCCGCCGCATTTCTGGGCGCTCGCTCTCTTCAAGTCCGAGGACTATGCCAGGGCCGGCATCCCGATGATGCCGAATGTCGCCGGCCAGGCTTCGACCCGACGCCAGATCTTTGCCTACGCGCTGATCCTCGCGCCAGTTGGCGTGCTGCCATGGGCGCTCGGTTTCACCACGCCCGCCTATGGCGTCTTTGCGGCGCTGCTCGGTGCCGGCTTTGTCTGGTATGCGTGGAAGGTGCTGCAGATGGCGGACGACGACCATGTGATGAAGCCGGCCAAGGCATTGTTCGGCTACTCGCTGCTCTATCTCTTCGCCATCTTCGCCATCTATCTTGCCGACTGCGTTGTCGGGCGCGCGCTGGCGGGCGGAGCATGACCATGGCCGACAAGAAGCTTGAACTCGTCACGCTGACGGAGCGCCAGCAGAAGGCCCGGCGCAACCGTTCGGTAGCCATAGGCCTGGCGCTGGCGGTGCTTGTCGTCATCTTCTATATCGCGACCGTCGTGAAGTTCGGTCACAACCTCACCGGAACGATGTGAGGCTCAGGATGAACCGCAAAACAGTGACCCATCCTCAAAAGAAGAACACCAACCGCATCGTCGCCGGCGTCTGCATCGCCTTTTTCGGCGGCATGATCGGCATGGCCTATGCCGCGGTGCCGCTCTACGCGATGTTCTGCCAGGCGACCGGATACGGCGGCACCGTGAAACGCGCAACGCAGCAATATGCCGACCGCGTGCTCGATCGCGATATCACCATCCGCTTCGACGCCAACACAGCCGGAGTGCCATGGCAGTTTGAGCCAGTCGCCCGCTTGACCACCATCAAGATAGGCGAGACGGCGCAGGCGCATTATAGCGCCACCAACAAGTTCGTCCGGGCCACTACCGGCCGCGCGACCTTCAACGTGCAGCCGGAACTGGCGGGATCTTACTTCAACAAGGTCGAGTGTTTCTGCTTTACCGACACGACGTTGAAGCCTGGCGAGACGCTGGACATGCCGGTCGTGTTCTATGTAGATCCCGACATCGTCAATGCGCCGGAACTGAAGGACCTGAAGACGATTACCCTGTCCTACACGATGTTCCCGGTCGAGAAGAACGAGAAGAACAAACCGGTCGCGTCGTCGGCGCCGGCCGAAGGCACAAGCAACAAAGTTTCACATACCGAACGAAGCCTCGGGGGTTGATATGGCAGACGCGCACGCAAAACCACAACATGACTACCATCTCGTCGACCCGAGCCCGTGGCCGTTCCTTGGCTCGGTCGGCGCGCTGGTCACCGCGATCGGCGGCGTCTGTTACATGCAGTATCTCAAGGGCGGCGATTTCCCGATCTTCGGCTTCAACATCGCCAATCCGTGGCTGTTCTTCATCGGCCTTTTGATCGTTATCTACACCATGTACGCCTGGTGGTCGGATACCATCAAGGAAGCGCATGAAGGCCACCACACGCATGTCGTGTCGCTGCATCTGCGCTACGGCATGATCATGTTCATCGCTTCCGAGGTGATGTTCTTCGTCGCCTGGTTCTGGGCTTTCTTCGACGCCAGCCTGTTTCCCGGCGAGGCACAGCAATACGCCCGCGCCGCCTTCACCGGCGGTGTATGGCCGCCGAAGGGCCTCGAGGTTCTCGACCCCTTCCACCTGCCGCTCTACAACACCGTCATCCTGCTTTTGTCGGGGACTACGGTGACCTGGGCGCACCACGCGCTCATTCATGGCGACCGTAAGGGGCTGATCAACGGCCTGGTGCTGACCGTCGGTCTCGGCATGCTGTTCACCATGGTGCAGGCTTACGAGTACATTCACGCCCCGTTCGGCTTCAGGGATTCGATCTACGGCGCCACTTTCTTCATGGCGACCGGCTTCCACGGCTTCCATGTCATCATCGGCACGATCTTCCTGCTGGTCTGCCTGGTCCGTGCGATGAAGGGCGATTTCACGCCCAAGCAGCATTTCGGCTTCGAGGCGGCCGCCTGGTACTGGCACTTCGTCGACGTGGTCTGGTTGTTCCTGTTCGCGTCGATCTATGTCTGGGCGTCCAGCGGCGCGGTCATTGAAGGCCACTGAAATCTTCTTGAGGAAATAGACGAGGTGGCTGCGGCGACGTGGCCGCCTTATCTTTTGGGGCGAAGGGCACTAAGGTATCGCAATGAGCGACGACAAGGCGATCTGGCCACCAATCGATCCGATTTCGGCTGGCCTGCACGGCCGCTGCCCGCGCTGTGGCGAGGGACCGCTGTTTTCCGGCTTCCTCACGGTCGGAAAACGCTGCGCCAATTGCGGCCTCGACTATTCCTACGCCGATGCCGGCGACGGGCCGGCGGTGTTCGTCATACTGATCATCGGCTTCATCGTCGTCGGGCTGGCGCTGTGGATGGAGGTGACGCTGAACCCGCCGCTCTGGCTGCATCTCGTGTTGTGGATACCGCTAACGCTGGTGCTTTGCCTGGGCGCGCTCAGGCTGATCAAGGGTGTGCTCTTGACGCTGCAATACCGCAACAAGGCGGCGGAGGGCAGGCTGGACCTCAGCGAATGAGCACGACATCCGCTTCAGTGGCAGGCCTTTCGCGACCAAAGACGGCATTGCTGCTTGGCCTAGGCCTCGTGCTGTTCTTCATTTTGCTTGGGCTGGGCACCTGGCAGGTGCAGCGCCTCTACTGGAAAGAGGGTCTCATTCAGACTATCGACCAGCGCACGCACTCGGCGCCTGTGCCGTTGGCCGAGGTCGAAAAGCGGTTCACCTCCACCGGCGACGTCGACTACACGCCGGTGACGGCATCAGGCACTTTCCTGCATCAAGGCGAGCGACATTTCTTCGCGACCTGGGAAGGCCAGTCGGGTTTCGATGTCTTCACGCCCTTGCAGCTGGAGGACGGCCGCGTCGTTCTGATCAATCGCGGCTTCGTACCGTACGATCTCAAGGACGCTGCCAAGCGCCCGCAAAGCCAGGGTGCGGGCCAGGTGACTGTGACGGGGCTCGCCCGCAATCCGCTGCCGGCAAAGCCCTCGATGATGCTTCCCGACAATGATCCGCAGAAGAACATCTTCTACTGGAAGGATCGCGACGCCATGGCGGCCAGCGCCGGTCTGCCGGCCGGCGCGGGGCTGGTGCCATTCTTCATCGACGCGGACGCCACGCCGAACCCGGGTGGGCTGCCGGTCGGCGGCGTTACCATCATCGACCTGCCGAACAGCCATTTGCAATATGCCGTAACCTGGTACGGCCTTGCCGCGGCCCTTGCCGGCGTCCTCATCTTCAGGCTTCGCCGCCCGGCGAAAGAAGAATGATCGGCACCGGCGCCCTTGACAGGGCAGGGGTGCGCACCTCATTTCGCGCCTTGAGTTCAAGACTTGAGTTCATGCTACGACCAACCGGCCGGTAATCATGCTTCACACGACCACAAAGCCACCGCTGACAATAAGGCTCTGCCAGCCGCGGGGCTTCTGCGCCGGCGTCGACCGCGCCATCCAGATCGTCGTGTTGGCGCTGAAGAAATACGGCGCGCCGGTCTATGTCCGCCACGAGATCGTGCACAATCGGTATGTCGTCGAGGGGCTGCAAAGCCTGGGTGCGGTGTTCATCGAGGAACTCTCCGAGATACCGGCGGAGCATCGCCAGAGCCCGGTCGTCTTTTCGGCGCATGGCGTGCCGAAGTCGGTGCCGGCGGACGCCCAGGCGCGCAACCTCTTCTATCTCGACGCCACCTGCCCGCTGGTGTCGAAGGTCCACAAGCAGGCGATGCGCCATCAGCGGCTCGGCCGCCATGTGCTTCTGATCGGCCATGCCGGCCACCCGGAAGTGATCGGCACGATGGGGCAATTGCCGGACGGCGCCGTCACCTTGATCGAGACCGAAGCCGACGCGGCGAATTTGGTGCCCGCAGACGCGCAGGCGCTCGGTTTCGTCACCCAGACGACGCTGTCGGTCGAGGACACCGCCGGCATCATTCGGGTGCTTAAGGATCGTTTTCCCGATTTGCATGCGGCGGCAGCGGAATCGATCTGCTACGCCACCACCAATCGCCAGGAAGCGGTCAAGGAGACCGCCGCGGGCTCCGATCTCTTCCTGATCGTCGGCGCCCCCAACTCCTCCAATTCGCGGCGTCTCGTCGAAGTGGCCGAGCGCGCCGGCGCCTCGATGTCGCTTCTCGTGCAGCGCGCCTCCGAAATTCCGTGGACTGACATTGCCGGCATCTCGACGCTCGGTCTGTCGGCGGGTGCTTCAGCGCCGGAAATCATCGTTGACGAGATCATCGATGCATTCCGGCAGCGCTTCAACGTGACGATCGAGCTGGCGGTGACGGCGACAGAGACCGAGGATTTTCCGGTGATGCGGGTCCTGCGCGATGTCGAACTGACGGCGGCCGACATGGCCTTCGTCAACGGAGCCGCGTGAAGAGCCCATGGCGGTCTACACCGACGTCAACGAAGGCGAGCTCGGCGCGTTCCTGAAGGCCT
Organism: Mesorhizobium sp. M5C.F.Ca.ET.164.01.1.1; assembly: GCF_004792125.1. Classification (NCBI taxonomy): domain Bacteria; kingdom Pseudomonadati; phylum Pseudomonadota; class Alphaproteobacteria; order Hyphomicrobiales; family Phyllobacteriaceae; genus Mesorhizobium; species Mesorhizobium sp. M5C.F.Ca.ET.164.01.1.1. The sequence goes on from NZ_SRTG01000002.1 coordinate 110,357, forward strand.
ATCCGGTCGGCGATCTCCTGTCCTACAAGGGCATCGCCGAAGGGACCGAGAACTCGAATTTCCTGCTGCACGCGACCAGCGGCTCCTACATACTGACGCTTTACGAAAAGCGCGTCGACAAGGCCGACCTGCCGTTCTTCCTCGGCCTCATGACCCATCTCGCTAGAAAAGGAATTTCCTGCCCGCTTCCGGTGACCGCGCATGATGGCCACGTCATCGGAACGCTTGCCGGCCGGCCGGCGGTCATCATCACTTTCCTCGAAGGCCTTTCGCTGCGGCGGCCGACATCAGCGCATTGCGGCGAGGTCGGCAAGGCGCTGGCGGCGCTGCATCTCGCCGGCGCCGACTTTCCGATAACCCGTCCGAATGCCCTTGCCATCGATGGCTGGCGCAAGCTGTGGAGCGCCGCTCGCCTTCGCGCCGACGAGGTCGAGCCGGGACTGGCGGCCGAGGTCGATGCCGACTTCGCCGATTTCGAGCGGAACTGGCCGAAAGGCCTGCCGGAAGGCATCATCCATGCCGATCTTTTCCCGGACAATGTCTTCTTCCTTGGCGAAAAACTGTCGGGCCTGATCGACTTCTATTTCGCCTGTAATGATCTCTACGCCTATGATGTCGCTACCTGCCTCAATGCCTGGTGCTTCGAGAAGGATTTTTCCTTCAACCTGACCAAGGGTACGGCGCTGCTTGCCGGCTACCAAAGCGTGCGGCCCTTGAGCGGCGAGGAGAAAGCTGCGCTGCCTATCCTGGCACGCGGCTCGGCGCTGCGTTTCATGCTGACCCGGCTTTACGACTGGCTGACCGTTGCCAACGGCGGGCTGGTCGTGAAACGCGACCCGACCGAATATATCAGGCGAATGCGCTTCCACCGGGCGATCAGATCTCCTTTCGAATACGGACTGACATGACCAAACGCGTTGAAATCTTCACCGATGGTGCCTGTTCGGGCAATCCGGGGCCTGGCGGCTGGGGGGCGGTCCTGCGCTTCAACGGCGTCACGAAAGAACTGTCGGGCGGCGAGGCTGCGACTACCAACAACCGCATGGAACTTTTGGCCGCCATCTCGGCGCTCAATGCGCTGAAAGAACCCTGTGCCGTCGATCTTTATACCGACAGCAACTATGTCAAGGACGGCATTTTCAGCTGGATCGACGGCTGGAAGCGCAACGGCTGGAAGACCGCTGCCAGGCAACCAGTGAAGAATGCCGAGCTGTGGCAGGCACTCGACGAGGCGCGCAACCGCCATCAGGTCGTCTGGCACTGGGTCAAGGGCCACGCCGGCCATCCGGAGAACGAACGTGCCGACGAACTGGCGCGGCTCGGCATGGCGCCGTTTAAGAAAGGCCCAGTGAAGGCCCCGACGCCGAAGCCGGATCCGCAGTCGAAGCAGCCGGCGGTCGCAAAGCCACGGCGCTCGACCCAGAGTTATTGAATTCCGGCTGCGGTTCCGCTCTCTGGCAGGAAGACCTCTATCATGCCGATCGCATACTACATCACGCATCCCCAGGTTCGGATCGATGCCAATGTTCCAGTGCCAGAGTGGAGGCTATCCGACATCGGGCGGGCGAGAACGTCTGCAATGCTCGATCAGCCGTGGGTTCGGTCGATCCGGCGTATAGTGTCATCGGGTGAACGCAAGGCGGTAGAAACCGCCGAGATACTGGGAAGGCATCTTCGCCTTGAGGTCGAGGTGAGGGAGCGGATGCATGAGAATGACCGATCGGCAACCGGTTTCCTACCGCCTGCGGCGTTCGAAGCGGTCGCGGACCAGTTCTTCGCCAATCCATACAGCAGCATCCGCGGATGGGAGCGGGCTATCGATGCTCAGCGTCGTATTCTGAGCGAGGTGGACACTGTGCTCGGCACAGATGACGCCGCCGACGTTGCTTTCGTGGGCCATGGAGGTGTCGGAACGCTCCTGCTCCTCTCTCTCAGCGGGCGGGAGATCAGCCGCGAGGCGGATCAGCCAGCGGGCGGCGGGAACTATTTTGCGTACGATACCCGCGCGCGTCGTATTGTCCACGGATGGCGGCCGATCGACAGGCTGGCGCAGCACGGCGACGATTAATTTGGCTAACGGATCAGCAGCGCCGTGCCGAAAAGTCCGAGCGCGAACACAGTATGCGACACGAGGTTGAGGGCGCGTATCCGCATAGCGTTGGGGCGCTTTGATGCGGCCCAGCCGGCGCCCATGCCGGGCGCCAGCAGGAACCAACCGGCGCCCACGGTGACGATGCCGAGGATGAAGGCCGGCAGGAAGGTCGGCGCGGCCAGCCACGCCGCTCCCGCCAAAACGGCCAGAATGATGCCGTAGACGATGCCGACAAAATAGTGGAAGGCCCAGCCCAGCGCCGATTCATGCGCATAGGGTGCCGCCTCGCCGATATCGTCATGGAAGACCTTGCCGTCGCTCAGATGCCAGACCCAGCGACCAACCAGTCCCCAGTTCGGCCGCGGCTGAGCAAATACCATGTTCAGGAAAATCGCCCAGAGGTCCATGAGCGCCGTGGCGCCGATGCCGATCGCCACAGCGCGCCAGAAGTGGTCAAACAGCATTGAGGTCCCCAAAAGCAAGCAACTCGGAAGAGCTAGCGCATGAGCCCGAAACCGGAACCGGTTTTGTTGGGGATCTTGCGGCTCAGAAATCTTGGAGCGTTTTTGCACGCCAAACTGGACGCGCGGCGCTCAAAACAAGCGTGATCGTCAGACCAAAAGAATTGTGCGATCCCTGGTCTATGCCGTCGCCAAAACGGAAAGCTGTGCGAGGATGTGAGCCGCACCGGATTCGTCAACGCCAGGCTTTGTCTCGATATTGAGCGCGGTGACCTTGCCGTCGTCGACAATCATCGAAAACCGCTTCGAACGCAGTCCCATGCCACCGCCGGAAAGGTCGGCGTCGAGACCGATCGACTTAACGAAATCGCCATTGCCGTCGGCAAGATAAAGGATCTTGCCTTCACCGCCGCTGAAGCGGGCCCAGGCGCCCATGACGTGAACATCGTTGACGGCCAGGACGGCGATGGTGTCGACGCCGCGTGCCAGGATGGCGTCGTAATTATCCAGATAGCCGGGCAGATGATTGTTGGAGCAGGTCGGCGTGAAAGCGCCGGGAACGGCGAACAGTACCACCTTCTTTCCCGAGAAAATCTCGGCCATCGTGATCGCTTTCGCGCCCTCGGCGGTCATCGTCTTGAGGGTCGCTTGGGGTAGCTTGTCGCCAACGGCAATCATCATCATGGTCCTCGTTTGACAAATGGAAGGGAGTGTCCTTGCGATAGCGAACTCAGGCGTTTCCCGCAACCGTCGGGGAGCTTGGAGTAAAAGGATGTTCGACCTGAACATCCTTTTGCTCGGGATCAAGGGAACGGCAGCAGGCCTTCGACGGCGCCGGCCGCAGTTGTCAGCGTGTAGTATAATCCGCCATCCGTCGGCGTCGCCGCCGGCCTGTCGAGGATCGGCACGGTAAACACCAGTTTGCCATCCTTTTCGCTGCGGGCCGGCACGCCGAACATGTAATCCCGCTCCCCGGCGACGAAGAAATCCGCCGCTTCGGGATTGCCCGGAAAGCTCGCCTCGACAATCAGTATCTCGCGGTCGCCCGGCAGGATATTGACGCCGAAATCGGGTCTTGCGGGCGCAGGCAGCGTTGCAAGGGCCGCCTTCACCAAAGCGGCGTCTTCGACATTGTCCGGATCGGAGCCTGGATCGATGGTCAGCTTCGTCTGCACCGGGATGCAGATCGTCTCGCAAATGCCGAGAAAGATATCGGCATCGATGACGGCCGGCTCGTTCGGCGCCGACAGCGTAAATGTCACCGGCAGCGAAACCGGATGGTCGTAGCCGGCCCATTCGCCGTAGCCGTCGTCGTGGCGCTGGGGCGGCGGAAACGAAAACGTCGCGTTGGCAATGTTGGTGCTGGCCGAGATATCGATTTGCGGCGGCACGCCCGCGTCGCCCGGATCGCGCCAGTAGGTTTTCCAGCCAGGCTTGAGCGCAATATCGAGGACGCCATGGATGCGCCCGGCTTCGTCGGGCTTGCCGCTGGTCACAAGCCGCACTCTGCCGCCTTCGCTATTGTACCAGGTCGACGAGGAGGCTGCGGCAGGGAGGCCGGTTCCACATCCAACAGCGGCGCTGAGCAGCAGGACTTTCAAGCTTTGCATGACGGTGATTTGAGCGTCCGTTCATGGCTGCGCAATGACTTCATGGCGTCGCTGTTATCATATTTGCGTGACATCGGGCACAGCTTTGCCTGACCTTAGATGCACATCCGCGACGAAATCGCGCGCGGCGCATCTTTTCGGCGCTTCAGAAACGCGTTACGCTCCTCGCATGGACTTGTTGCGCCACAAGAAGATGGCTGCGGGACGCGGCTTTCTCGACGACCAGTTCCTGATTGCCATGCCCGGCATGAAGGACGACCGCTTTACGCGCTCCGTCATCTACATTTGCGCGCACAGCGACGAAGGCGCGATGGGCCTGGTCATCAACCAGACGCAGCAGATGCTGTTTCCGGATCTGCTCGTGCAGCTCGGCATCATGAACGAACAGGAGGCGATCCGCTTGCCCGCGCAGGCGCGCGACTTCGTCGTGCGCAACGGCGGACCAGTGGACCGCAGCCGCGGCTTCGTCCTGCATTCGGGCGACTACCGCGTGGAATCGTCGCTCACCGTCTCCGACGACATTTGCCTGACCGCGACCGTCGACATATTGCGCGCCATTTCGTCGGGCCGTGGGCCCCGGCACGCGCTGATGGCGCTCGGCTATTCGGGCTGGGGCGCCGGTCAGCTGGAAAGCGAAATCGCCGAGAACGGTTGGCTGACCTGCCCGGCAAATGCGGAGCTTCTGTTCGACACCGACATCGAGCGCAAATACGACCGGATTCTCGCCTCGATCGGTATCGACCTCGCGCATCTCAGCCTGGCGGCCGGTCACGCCTAGTGGTGAAAATCCGATACCTGGCTGGCTACCGCTGCATTGCCGACGCCAGCCGTTTGCCCAAATCGTAGACGAGATTCTCGATACCGGCTGTCCAGGACAGGTCAGCCTCTTTCACGCGGCTTTCGACATCGCTGTATTTGCCGATGCGGGCTTCTAAGAAGGAGCGCAGGCGCTGGTGGAACTGGCCGACGGTGAGCTGTTTTCCCTCGGCCCTGAACATCGCGGTATTGAAGCGCGCCGCCTTGGGGAAGATTTTGCTGGCCGTGGCATTGGCGTCTCGTCGGCGTTCGATAGGAGCTGTGCTGCGCCGTTGGTGCCAAGGAAATGGGGGAGGTAAAGATCCCTTTCGTCCATGGCCTTCTCGAGACGGGCTTCGATGCGTACCTTGGCCGCGAGAAGGTTCTTGGCCGCAAGTGCTGCCGACAGATAGGGATCGCGCCTGAATTCAAGGATGCGCTGTTCATCGGCCTTGTCGTCAACGAAATGGTGTTCGCGCTTGCCCTCTAAGCGGATCCGGATCAGTTCCGCTTCGTCGCCCAGGCCGAGCTCTGCACCGTACTTCTTCACCGCCTCAAGCCATGTCTGGTCGAGGAACTGCATAAGACCAAGTGCCGACCCTTTAGGCGGGCGATTGTTGATGTCGAAGGAGGATTCCTTCTCGGCGATCGCGAAAAGGGTGTCGGCAGGAAATTGGGTGTCCTTGGCGGCACGCAGAATCTCGCTGGCAATGTACTGCGACACCTTGTATTCGCCGAACTCGTGCACCGACATGCCGATGACGATCTGTCCCGCGCCTTCGGAAAGGATGGCGACGGTACCCTTCAATGCGTCGGCCAGTGTGCCTTCTCCCTTGCGTCGGGAGGTCGACGTGGTGCCCGGATCGATGATGTCGAACTCGGGCGCGGCCGAGGGGAAACTCAGAGCGTAGGACGGAACAGCAGTGGCACCCGCGGCTTCGGTCACTCCGTTGACCAACACTCCCGAATAGACCGGCCATGGCATGGCCGCCACTGTCGCCGCCAAGCCAAGTCCCGCGAGCCTTTTCGACAAAGGCCGTCCGCCCGAAAGGATGACGCCTCCGCAAGCAAAGAATTCACGTGTTCTTTTGAGTGACGCCAGGTCCCACTCCGTTCCTTGTCTAGCCGCCCAGATATTTTGGGGCAGATCTATTTCCAACGTTGAGCCGTCAACGTCGAAAAAGACAAGAAGAACGGTCAGTGCTTGCTCTAGATAGTCATGGATCGTGGCGGTACAATGGCCGCAATGCGGCGAGGACAGTTCGTAATGTACATAAGATGATTTTATCGAACGTTGCGTAGGCGATGCGTTGCTTGTGAAGAGAGATCATTTAGCCTTTGGCCGTCGCCAGATTGGCGCTGAGCTCGAAGGCTAGTCCCGATCCATTGCTATACGATTGCAGCACGGGCGCACTCTCGCTCAGGATCTCCTCCACGACGCGTTTGCGCTCCTGATCGCGCATTTCCTTGGCTAAGGAACTCATCCCGACCAGCGCCATCATATTCAAATGCAGGAAAGGTGCGCCCTCCGAGAAATGGATGGTGCGCGAAATAATCCTCGATCGGACCTCTCGGAAGCCGGCGTCTCGCAGCAGCGCCTCAAGTGGAGCCGCTTCCCCGAAGCTGTACCGTTGATCGGCGATGGCTCCCAGATGGCGCTCCGCGACGCGGCGCAGTTCGAGAAAGAACGGGATTTCGTCGTCCGGGCGCCACGTGGCCATCGCCAGCCTGCCACCCTTCGCCAGCGCGAGACGCATCTGCGCCGCCGCTGCGGGTCTGTCAGGAAAGAACTGCAGTCCTTGCTGGCAGACGACCACGTCGAACGTCTCACCGTTACGCAGAGGCAGCTCGCCGGCATTGCCCTGGCGCCAGTCAACGGCTGGTTCTACAGCCCGCGCCACGGCAAGCATGTCCGGGCTGATGTCGACGCCGACGATATATCCGGATTCACCGAGCCGCTCTCTTGCAACGCGCGCCACTATTCCTGTTCCGCAAGCGATGTCGAGTAGGCGATCGCCCGAAGACAATTCCAGCTCGCCAAGAGCCATCTCGGCCCATGGACGGAAGAGAGGGCCCACCAGCCACCGCTCGTACATCTGCGGGAAACTTGCCTGGTTCATTGCGTAACTGGGCAGGGTCATGATCGTCCTCCCTCAAATTTCCATCCGGCCATTGTGAGCCTTCTCCCGCGCTCCTTCGGCGAGCGCGATTCCAACGAAGCAAGAAAGTTGCAGTCGTTTCGGAGAAAAAGGAAATGCTAATATTTCATCGCGCCGATGCAAGGCTGTCATCGGGAAAGGGCGATCCATGGAGATACACGAAACCCGCTACTTCCGGGCAGCGCCGCTGCTGCGTGACCCAGCCGGCGCTGACCCGCGCTATCCAGAAGCTTGAGGCCGAGCTTGGAGGGCATCTCTTCCACCGCGAGCATAGCCATCTCCACCTCACCGACTTTGCGCGTCTCACGCAGCCACATCGCCCAAAATGCGCAGCGATTGAGTGTCGGTAGTCCTGGATAGGGTCGGTACCGGTCCGAGGACCACGGCAGAACGCACCTAAAATCAGCTTCAGCAACAAACGCCTAGCCTGGCCAATCGAAGCTCTGGGCAGCTCGGACCATTGCCGCCGTCGCCGGGCTATAGGGCCGGCCCGGAACGCTAGCCAGGGACACGGTGCGTGCCACCGCGGGTTCGATCAGCGGACGCTGCAGAAGTTCAGGCGATGTCACCGAATATTCAGGCATGAAGGCGAAGCCGATCCGCGCCAGCACCATTGATTGGATCCAATCCTCGCGCTCGGAACGAAAGCGGGCATAAAGGCTGACGTTTCTTTCCCGGCACACACCCATCACCAGATCCCGCATTTCGCAGGACAGACGATCGACATAGGGTTCTTGAGAGAGATCGACCAACTTGATTGCATTGAGGCTCGCAAGCCGGTGATCCGGCGCGAATACGACGACGTAGCGCTCACTGTAGAGATCATGGACGCGGAAAGCCGCTCCCAATCTCTCCAGCGGATTGAGGACGGCCAGATCGAGATCGCCTTGCTCAAGCCTGTTTTTCAGTTCCTGCACGCTCGCCTCGCTGACTTCCAGCTCGACGCCATGATAGTCGCGCTGGAACTTTGCCAGGAACCTGGCGAGCTTCACATGGCCGATGGTCGACATGACGCCGAGCCGGATCGGCACCTGGTTGAGCAGCCTGAAATTGTCGGCAAGCGTCCTGGTTGCGTGGGCCTCCTGCATGATCTGCTGAAGATGCGGCAGAATGGAGCGCCCGAACTCACTCAGGAGGACGCGCTTTCCCTCGCGATGGAACAAGGGCGCGCCAAGCTCATCCTCGAGCGTCTTGACCGCTTTGGTGAGCGCCGGCTGAGACACATTGCATTCGGTGGCGGCCTTGGTGAAATTCAGCATCTTCGCGGCAGCAAGCACGTAGCGGACCTGAAACATCTCCATGGCGAGCCCTCCCGAGGCGGTTCCACGAAACGACATTGTAGCCCTTTAATCCATAACTGTCGGCTATGGATCGATAGAAAAAATGTCGTTCTCTTTCGCCCGCCGCTGCATTCAACTCCTGTGGTCACTGTTCATAGGAGGAGATCTGGAAATGACTGTCTACATGGTGGAACGCGACCTCAAGGGCATCAGCATGGAAGCTCTGGGAGATGCGCAGAAGGCGGCGATCAGCCAGGCCGCCGAGATGACGTCCAAGGGCACCGACATCAGCTATCTGCGCTCGACCTTCGCACCGGAGGACGGGCGCTGCATGTGCCTGTTTGATGCTGTCTCCGATACCGACGTGAAGCGTCTAAACGACGATGCAGGCCTGCCCTACCACAGAATCGTGCCGGCGCTCGATCTTACGCCATAAGCCAGCACGGCCGGGCTCGTGATGACCATCCGAGCCCGGTGTTCTTGCGGATCATGCGCAGCGCGCCACGCTAATCATTTGGAACGACGGAAAGGCCAAGACGTTCGTCCGCTAGCCACAGGTTCGACGCTTGTTGTTCCCAGGAGTCGGATGCGTACCATGTTTGGCAATTCTGGCATCATTCCTCTGCCTCGCCCACTTGAGCGTCGTGTGGATACACTTGCGCAGTCGTTCATGCGCCAGCGGCTCGGATCTCAGATGGACTTCTCGACCCCAGAAGGCGAGCCGGCGCTGTTACCGCCCACCTCGATGTCCTGGCGTATTTTCAAGAACCCTGTTGCGCTCTTCATCGGCGGGGTTACTGCGGTGCTGCTCGAATTGGCGGAGCCGCGGGTTCGCGACGCCATTTGGCAGCACAGCACATTCCGCTCGCACGCGCTCCGACGATTACAGCGTACGGGCCTCGCTGCCTTGGTTACGGTCTACGGCCCTCGAACCAAGGCTAAGGCCATGATTGAAGGTGTGGTCAGGATGCATGGGCGCGTTTCAGGTCGAACCAGCGAAGGTGAGCCATACCACGCCACCGACCCGGAGTTGCTGGACTGGGTGCAAGCTACGGCCGGGTTTGGTTTCATGGAGGCGTATCACGTCTATGTGCATCGTCTGCATTTTTTCGAACGGGACGCGATGTTTGCTGAGGCTCGCCCCGTCGCACTACTCTATGGTGCGGCCGGCTCGCCCACGTCACAGGCCGAGCTTTACGCGCTGTTCGACGCGATGAGGCAAAGACTCGTCGCGTCGCCGATCGTCTTGGAATTCCTGGAAATCATGGAAGACGTTCCCGCCTTGCCGGGAGTGGCTCAACCGCTTCAGCGGCCATTTCTGAAGGCGGCCGTCGAGATCCTACCACGCTGGGTGCGCAAGCGCTTGGCACTCGGCGACCGCTGGACACTGACGCCGTGGGAGCGTGCTTTTGTGAAGACTACGGCTGCAATCTGCGAGAGCATCGTGCTCCCTTCATCCCCGGCCGTTCAATCGTGCCGTCGCCTCGGCCTTTCCGATAGCTATCTCTATCGCCGCCGTTAATTCAGGCTTTCCAACATTGATGGGGCCACGCCGCGGTAGGAGACTAAAATTTTCGATACTGCGTGACCAGTTTACTTGCGACCTCCGAGCGCCGGGAAGCGGACCCCCCGGCACGTCGCCCAAAAGTGCAGAGAGGTCTTGGGACAACCGACATGCACAAAATCAAGCCTGAGCCAGCGGATACTGTTCCTTCAGCGTCTTCAGCACCTGATCGCCGGGCATCGGCGCGCCGAACATGAAGCTCTGCACATATTCGCAGCCCATCTGGCGCAGTTCGAGCGCATCGCTTTCATCCGAAATGCCCTCGGCCACGACCGAAAGGCCGAGTTCATGCGCCATGTTGACCATGGATTTGAGCAGCACCGCGCGCTTCGGTGTCGCGTCGTCGACAAAGCTCTTGTCGATTTTGATCGTGTCGAAGGGAAAGCGCGTCAGATAGGCCAGCGAGGAATAGCCGGTGCCGAAATCGTCCAGCGACAGGCCGATGCCAAGCTTCTTCAGCTTGTTCAGCACATGGGCTGTCTGCTCGGGATTGTCCATCACCAGCGATTCGGTGAGTTCGAGCCGGAAGCAGCGCGGCTTCAGATTGGCCCGCGCGATCACCGAGCGGACGTCGCTGACCAGATCGCGGCGGATGAGCTGACGGCTGGACAGATTGACCGAAACCGACAGCGGCGCGTCGCCGATCTGCTTTTGCCATCCCGCCAGATCTTCGGCGGCCTGTTGCATAGCGAACAGGCCAAGCTGCACGATCAGGCCGCAGCTCTCGGCGACCGGGATGAAATCGCCCGGCGGGATCATGCCGCGGCGCGGATGGTCCCAGCGCAACAGCGCCTCGAAGCCGGCAACACTGCCGTCTTCCAGCCGCACGATGGGCTGGTAGGCGAGTGTGAATTCGCGCCGTTCGATGGCGCGGCGCAGGTCGGACTCGAACTGCAGCCGGTCGGTGCCGACGGTCCGGAAGGCGGGGCGGAACGGCTCGATCCTGTCGCCGCCAAAACGTTTGGCCTGGTGCATGGCAAGCTCGGCGTCCTTGACCATGTCCTCGGCCGAACTCTGCGCCGAGGTCCAGGTGACCAGCCCGATCGAGGCGGTCAGCACGATCTCGCGCTTGGCAAAGGTGATCGGATTGTTGATCGCATGCTTGATGGCGTCGGCAACGGCTGCGATGCGGGCCGGGTCCTGTTCGGAAAGCAGCATCAGCGCGAACTGGTCGCCGGCAAAGCGCGACAGCGAATCCTTCGGCTTGAGCAACCGGTGCAGCCGGCGCGCAACGGTCAGCAGGATGGTATCGCCGGCCGAGATGCCGAGCCCGTCATTGACCTGCTTGAAACGGTCGATGTCGATGACGAAGACGGTCGGACGCACTTTCTCTTCCGTGCGCGCGATCGAGATGATCGCCTCCAGCCGATTCATCAGCAATTCCCGGTTCGGCAGGCCAGTCAGATTGTCATGCACGGCATCGTGCAGCAGCCTCTCCTCGGACTTTTTCTGCTCCGTCACGTCGACCATGGTGCCGACGCAGCGGATGACCTCGCCGTCCGATCCGATCACCGGCCGGGCGCGCAGCGAAAACCAGTGATAGTGCCCGTCGGCGCCGCGCAGGCGGAAATTCTGCGACACCCGGCCGCGCCGGTGTTCGAGCACCACGTCGAGCGTGGTACGGAACGTGTCGCGGTCGTCGGCATGAAGTACCGGCAGCCAGTTGCGAGCAGCTCCGCCCAGGCTGTCGGGCGCAAGGCCAAGCTGGATGCTGACATCCGGCCTGGTGACGACGCGGTCGCGCATCACGTCCCAGTCCCACACCGTGTCGCCCGATCCGGCGACGGCCAGCGCCTGCCGTTCGAGATCGGAGAACAGGCCCTGATGCAGCGCGCCGCCGGCAAAGGCGTGCTGCATGACGGTGAAGCCGATCAGCAGGATGATGAGGATCAGCCCGCCGCCCAGTGCCGGCTGGGCGATGTCGTTGTCGAGCATGCCGGTGATCGCCATCCACGACCCGCATAGCCACAACAGGACCATGACCCAACTGGGCACCAACATGATGGCACGGTCGTAGCCGCGTATGCCGAGGAAGATGATCAGGCCGAGGCCGGTCAGCGCGGTGGCGGCGAAGGACAGCCTGGCGATGCCGGCGGCGACCGCCGGATCGACGATCGCAACGCCAGCGATCAGCAGCAGCCCCAGAATCCAGACCAGCGCGCCGTAACTGAAATGGCCGTGCCATCGGTTGAGGTTGAGATAGGCGAACAGGAACACCACGAAGGTCGCCGCAAGCGCCACCTCCGTTCCGGCTCGCCACATCTGCTCGTTGCCGGGCGATATTTCCAGGACCTTGTTGAGAAAGCCGAAATCGATGCAGATATAGGCGAGCACCGCCCAGGCGAGTGCTGCGGTTGCCGGGAACATCGAGGTCCCCTTGACCACGAAAAGGATGGTCAGGAACAGCGCCAGAAGGCCGGCGATGCCGATGACGATGCCGCGAAACAGCGTGTAGGAATTGACCGAGTCCTTGTAGGATTCCGGATCCCATAGATAGACCTGCGGCAGTTTGGGCGAGGCAAGTTCGGCAATGAAGGTGATCACCGTTCCGGGGTTCAGCGTCACACGGAACACATCGGCGTCGGGGCTGGTCTGGCGGTCAAGCGCGAAGCCCTCGCTGGGCGTGATCGCGGCAATGCGGGTCGAGCCGAGATCCGGCCAAAAGATGCCGGAATTCACCAGCCGGAAATGCGGTGCGACAATCAGCCTGTCGAGCTGCTGGTCGGTGGTATTGGCAAGTGCGAACACCGCCCAGTCGCCGGTCGAGCGCGCATCATTGGCCTCGACCTCGATGCGCCGCACGATGCCGTCCGGGCCTGGAGCGGTCGACACCTGAAAGTTCTCGCCCTGGTCGCGGTAGATTTCGACGGCGCCCGAAAGGTCGAGAGCCACGTCGTCGCGGGCGATCTTGATCGGCTCGACGGCGAAGGCCGAGGACGCCGCGCAGAGCACGACGATTGCCGTCAGCACAAAGGCGAACAACGACCCGATTCGCAGGAAATTCGTCAAAATCAGTCCTTCGTTCCCGCGCCCGGCGGATCGTCTTCGATCCGGGCGTAGAGGTAGTGGTCCTGCCAGATGCCATTGATCCTGAGATAGGATCGCAGAAGTCCTTCGCGCCGGAATCCGGCTTTTTCAAGCACGCGGATCGACCGGGCATTGTCGGGAATACAGGCAGCTTCGATCCGGTGCAACCTCAGCGTATCGAAGGCGAAGCGCGTCACGACCTTGACCGCGTCGGTCATCAGACCACGGCCGCTGTAGCGCTCGCCGATCCAGTAGCCGATATGGCCGCTTTGCGCGACGCCGTGGCGGATGTTGCCGAGGGTGATTCCTCCGACAAGTTTGCCGCTGCCTTCCTCGAAGATGAAGAAGGCTATGGCCGTTCCTTGCGCATAGTCTTCGCGATAGCGGCTGAGGCGATGCCGCCAGGCCGTGCGGTCGAGCTCGTCGGGGTTCCACCGCGGCTCCCACGGCTCCAGAAAGGCGCGGCTTTCCCCGCGCAGCACCGACCATTCGCGGTAGTCGTTGGTCAGCGGCACGCGCAGCGTGACCCGATCACCCTTCAGTGCCGGCAGGTCACGGCGAAAGAAAGGGAGCGCGAACATGACGCTTTGATGGACTTCAGCCGGCGAGCTTTCGGGCCGTGGTCTGCGTGCCCGAAAGCGATTCGAGGACCGCCTCATAGGGAGCGAGCGTACCTACCGGTCCGACGGCAGTCAGCGTCGGCTTGGTCGAAAACAGCCGTGACGACAGGTCCGTCAGCCGCTCGACCGTCAGCGCCGACAGCCGTTCCATCAGCTCTTCCTTGGCGATCGGCCGGCCGAACAGCAGCATTTGCCGGGCGATCTGCGAGGCGCGGCTGGCCGGGCTTTCGGCGGACATGATCAGGCCTGCACGGTACTGGGCGCGTGCCCGGTCGAGTTCCTCCTGCAGGATGTTCTCGCCGACCTTCTGCAACTCGTCGATGACCACCGGCACCAGCTCGGCGATGTCGCTCTGCCCGGTCGCGGCATGGACGCCGAATATGCCGGTATCGGAAAAACCCCAGTGGAAGGCATAGACCGAATAGCACAGCCCGCGCTTTTCGCGGACCTCCTGGAAAAGACGCGACGACATGCCGCCGCCAAGGATCATCGACAGGACCTGCGAGGCGTAGAAGTCGCGTACATGATAGGCGCGGCCCTCGAACCCCAGCACGATCTGCGCGTCCATCAGGTCGCGGTCCTCGCGGAAATCGCCGCCGACATATTGCGCAAATTGCGGCATCGTGTTGTCGGACTTGCTGCGGAAACCGCCAAGGTGCTTCTCGACCTCGCGCACGAAATTGTCGTGCTTGATGTCGCCGGCGGCGACGACCACCATGCGCTCGGCGCCATATTGCCGTTCGATGAATTTGTGCAATTGCTTCGAGGTGAAGGATTTGACGGTTTCCGGCGTGCCGAGGATGGAGCGGCCGATCGTCTGGTGGCGGAAAGCCGTCTCGGTGAAGCGGTCGAAGACGATGTCGTCGGGCGTATCGTGAGCGGCGCCGATCTCCTGCAGGATCACATGCTGCTCGCGCTCCAGCTCCTGCGGGTCGAACTCGGATTCCTGCAGGATGTCGGAGAGGATATCGACGGCCAGGGGCACGTCGTCGCTCAGCACCCTGGCATAATAGGAGGTGGTCTCGACACTGGTAGCGGCATTGATCTCGCCGCCGACATCCTCGATTTCCGAGGCGATCTCGAAGGCGCTTCGCCTTCTGGTTCCCTTGAACGCCATATGTTCAAGCAAGTGGGCCATTCCGTGCTCTTCGCTACGCTCGTTGCGGGCGCCTGATTTGAGCCAGGCACCAAGAGCGACGGATTCGAGGCTTGGAAGGGTTTCGGTGGCGACTGTCAGGCCGTTCGACAGACGGCTTACCTCAACACCCATATAGCTGATACTCCCTAACTTGCCGCCCGCGTGTGACGGCTAACATAATCTTCCACCATTTTCAGGTCGGATGGAAGTACCGTGTATTTTTCCTCTGATGTCATCAACCCGCCTAGCCATGCCGGCAGGGTCGGCGACACGCCGCTGGCGGCTTCGACGGCGGCCGGGAACTTTGCCGGATGGGCGGTGCCCAGCACCACCATCGGCACGGCATTGGTGACCTTCGCAGCCGCAACATGCATGGCCGCGGCCGTGTGCGGGTCGAGCAGATAGTTGCTGGCTGCGAGCGTCGAGCGGATCGTAGCGGCGACTTCGTCCATGGTCGATCGGCCGGCATCGAATTCGGAGCGGATCCTGGCGATCTCGCCCGCTTCGATGGTGAAGGCGCCGGACTGCTTGAGGCCGCTCATGTAGCGCCGCACGGTTGAGGCGTCGCGGCCAGCCGCCTCGAACAGCAAGCGCTCGAAATTCGAAGAAACCTGGATATCCATAGACGGCGACGTGGTCGAAAAGACGCCTTTCGTGCGATATTCGCCGCTCGACAGCGTGCGCGCCAGAATGTCGTTGTCGTTGGTCGCGATGATCAGCCGCTCGATCGGCAGCCCCATCTTCTTGGCGGCGTAGCCGGCGAAGATGTCGCCGAAATTGCCGGTCGGTACCGTGTAGGAAACCGGCCGGTCGGGCGCGCCGAGCGACAGCGCCGATGAGAAATAATAGACGATCTGGGCCATGATGCGGGCCCAGTTGATCGAATTGACCCCGGACAGCGATACCCGGTCGCGAAAAGCGTGATCGTTGAACATGTCCTTCACCAGCCCCTGGCAATCGTCGAAATTGCCTTCGATCGCGATTGCATGGACATTTGCGGCAGAGGACGTCGTCATCTGCCGCTGCTGCACCGGCGAGACCCGGCCGTGCGGGAAAAGAACGAAGATGTCGGTGCGGTTGCGCCCGGCGAAGGCATCGATGGCGGCCCCACCGGTGTCGCCGGACGTGGCGCCGACAATGGTGGCGCGCTGGTCGCGTTCGGCAAGCACATGGTTCATCAGCCGGGCGAGAAGCTGCATGGCCACGTCCTTGAAGGCAAGCGTCGGGCCATGGAAGAGTTCCAGAACGAACGTGTTCGAGCCGGTCTGCACCAGCGGGCAGACCGCCTCGTGACGGAAGGTCGCATAGGCTTCGCGCACCAGGCGTTCGAACACCGGCATCGCGATCTCGCCGCCGAGAAACGGCGACAGCACGCGGATGGCGAGGTCGGGATAGGCAAAGCCGCGCATGGCGCGGATCTCTGCCGCCGAAAACTGCGGCCATGTATCAGGCACATAAAGACCGCCATCGCGCGCCAAGCCCGCCAGCACCGCGTCGGAAAATCCAAGCACGGGCGCTTCCCCGCGGGTACTCACATATTGCATCGTCATGTTCCATTGCTGCCGGGCGGTCTCGTCCGCGGCAAAGTGGTTAATTTCCGTCCTTGTTCAGTCGCATTTTTGCCGCGCGGTTGATATACGTCACCCGCTTTGCGAGAGGGAAGTGCAGTTCATGGCGTTCCATACATTCAACGGTCGTTTTGTCGCGGGTCTGGCGCTGACTGGCTTTATGCTCACCGCCGCCGGCTGCCAATCAGGCGGCAATGGCATCTTGGGCTTCGGAAAGACGGACACAACACCGCCACCACCGCCGGACCCCAAGCTTCTCGCCAGCCAATTGCGGGCCTATTGTCCGAAAGTGACGCTGCGCGACGGCACCGCCTTTTTCAACACCTATGCCAAGGGCGGCCAAAAGCCCAAGAAAAAAGCCGCCGCCCAGGACGCCGAAGCTGCTGCGCTTGACGCGAGCAGCGATCAGCAGGACGATTCCGCGAAGATCATCTATCAGGCATCGATCACCGATGTGACCCGCGACTGCAACCGTGCCAACGGCTCGCTGACGATGAAGATTGCCGTGGCCGGCAAGGTCGTTCCGGGACCGATGTTCAGCCCGGGCACCATCACCATGCCGATCCGTATCGCTGTGATGCATGGCACCGAGGTCCTTTACTCGCAGCTTCACCGATATCAGGTCCAGGTTACCAATCCCTCGAGTGCCACCCAGTTCGTCTTCACTGATTCGAACGTTGTCGTTCCCGAGCCCACCGCGCGGGACTATCAGGCGTTCGCCGGCTATGACGAAGGCCCGCCGAAGAAGACCGACAAAAAGATTGCCGCGGTCGAATAGCGGCGGCGTTTGAGCCGCCTACGGTCGGAGGCGCATGCATCACGCATCCGCCGACCATTCCGACAGGGCGGCGATCACGCTTTTCAGCTCCGCCCAGCGGCGGATGACCGTTTCGGCGCCGGCCTCGGTCAGCGCGTCGGCATGCCCGGGATAGCTGTGCGCCGCTCCGGTGAAGCCGATCACACGCATGCCGGCTGTCCTGGCGCCGGTCACACCGTGCACGGAATCCTCGATGACGAAGGTGTTCGCCGGGTCGGCCTTGAGTTTTTTCGCGGCAAAGAGAAACACGTCGGGCGCCGGCTTGGATTTTCCGCTCGGCGTTTCCAGCGACGAAAAAATGTGCCCAGTGAAAAACGGCAGCAGACGCACCTTCTCCAACATGAATTCGATCCGCTCGGTGCGCGAATTCGAGCAGATGCAGCGCGGTGCTGTCACCGCGGCGACCGCCTCGTGCACCCCGTCGATGGCGCGCACGTCGCTGCGCAGCCGGCGGTCGACCAGCTCTTCGGCGCGATCGATCAGCGCGGCCTGGAACGGGACGCGGGATTTTTCCTCGACCCGCATCATGATGTCCTTGAAGGTCAGCCCGGCATAGGTTTCGGAAAGCTCCTCGGCCGATATCTCGTAGCCGGCCGACGTCAAAAGCTCGGCTTCGATGCGTGCGGCGATGATTTCGGAATCGACGAGCACGCCGTCGCAATCGAAGATGACAAGGTCTGGCTGGGGCATAGCGATCCGGAAAGCGGGAGGGAGGAGGCTGGGACGGTTCAGGCGGCGCGGCATACACCAACGGGCCCGGCTTCGCAAATTACCTGGGCTCCGGACCCTCGGCCTTCATCGAATATTTACGCTGATCGGTAACCATAACAGGGAGTAAACAGTAACGCGTTCTTTGGGTGTCACAATGTCTGCCGTGCGTCTTCTCGACGAGCTTTCCCACGCTCCCCAGCAATCTGAATGGCTGGATACGATCCTGAAGGGCGATTGCGTCGCCGCGCTCGACCGGCTGCCCGAAAAATCCATCGACGTGATCTTTGCCGATCCGCCCTACAATCTGCAGCTCGACGGCGATCTGCACCGGCCCGACCAGTCCAAGGTCGATGCCGTGGACGACGATTGGGACCAGTTCGCGAGTTTTGAGGTCTACGACGCCTTCACCCGGGCCTGGCTGCTTGCGGCGCGCCGCGTGCTGAAGCCCAACGGCACCATCTGGGTCATCGGCTCCTACCACAACATTTTCAGGGTCGGCGCCAAGATGCAGGATCTGGGGTACTGGATCCTCAACGATGTCGTGTGGCGCAAGACCAATCCGATGCCGAATTTCCGGGGCCGCCGCTTCCAGAACGCCCATGAGACGATGATCTGGGCCTCGCGCGATCAGAAGGGCAAGGGCTACACCTTCAACTACGAAGCGCTGAAGGCGTCGAACGATGACATCCAGATGCGTTCCGACTGGCTGTTTCCGATCTGCACCGGCAGCGAGCGCCTCAAGAACGAAAATGGCGACAAGCTGCATCCGACGCAGAAGCCCGAGGCGCTGCTCGCCCGCATCATGATGGCCTCGACGAAGCCCGGCGATATCGTGCTCGATCCTTTCTTCGGCTCCGGCACTACCGGCGCGGTGGCCAAGCGCCTCGGCCGCCATTTCGTCGGCATCGAGCGTGAGCAGGCCTATATCGACGCCGCCAACGAGCGCATCCATGCAGTCCGGCCGCTGGATCGGGCTGATCTCACCGTGCTTACCGGCAAGCGCGCCGAGCCGCGCGTTGCTTTCGTCAGCCTCATCGACACCGGGCTGATGCTGCCGGGTGCCACACTCTACGACGCCAGGAAGCGCTGGGCGGCCAGGGTGCGCGCCGACGGCACGGTGGCGGTCGGCGACAGCGCCGGATCGATCCACAAGATCGGCGCGGAAGTTCAGGGGCTGGATGCCTGCAACGGCTGGACCTTTTGGCATTATGAGCGCAGCGGCGGCCTGACCCCGATCGACGAGCTTCGCCGTATCGCCCGCCTCGGCATGGAGCGGGCAGGGGCCTGACGATAACCGCTATAGCGGTCTCGTTGCACATCGTTCCCGAAGGAAGGAGGGGCGCGCTCGGCCTGTCTTTTCGCCGGGTTACACCTTGATGCCGCACACACCTGTGCCGGGAAGACCAGCGCTCGCCGGTTGGAATCTCACGATCATGCGAGTCGCAGACCGAGGTAACGAACCATCGGATCGAAGTCTCGGTCATCATGCAACAGCGCGTGTCCACCCAGGATGCAGAATGTGCCGATAATCATATCGATTGTCTTGCGGATGGTGATGCCCCGCTGCCGGAGCATGCGATAGTTTCGGGCAGCTTCGACTGCCGTCGCCGGATCCAGCATCGGCATAATGGCGAATTGTCGGAGGTTCCGCTCAATCAGTTGGGCATGCGGTTCGTTGAGCGCGCCTTGTAGCACTTCCAGCAGGATCAAGTCTCCGACCAGAATCTCCTGAGTGTCATCGAGATGCCTGAGCTTACCGACCGAGACGCTGTCCGTGTTGCGGAGATGGGCGATCCACACGGAACTGTCGACGACGATCATCGATGCCGATCGGGCGAACGGCCTTCCCGCATGGCGTCAAGATCGCCCTCCCAGCCGGCGCCAGCAAGGGCGGCGATAGCCATATCCTGCCTGTGCCGGCGCACCAGAGTGCGCAGCGCCGCCTCAATCGTCGCTTTCTTGGTCTTGAGGCCGGAGGCGGCCATGGCCTCCGCGATCAATTCGTCGTCGAGTTCGATGTTGGTTCGCATGGTGATGCTCGATGTGTATAGATTGGACTAAATATACACATTCTGCTCCTGACCAACAAGCCGTCACAACGAAAGCCGTCCCGTCGGAGGGACCACGGTGAGCGATTCCCCAGGAACGGTTATTGACCTTTGCCCACCGTTTCTCGAAGGCTTGGTTCCCTACCCAACGGAGACCAATTCCATGAAAGCTCTTGCCTCGCCGTTTGTCGCCGCCGCGCTCGTCACGGCGTTGTTGGCCCCTCCGGCGATTGCGCAGAACACCGGCGCAGAAAACCAGCTTGATGCGATTATCAAGGGCGGCAAGCTGCGCGTTTGTACGACCGGCGACTACAAGCCCTTCACGTTTCATGATAAGACCGCGAATAATTACCAGGGCATCGATATCGATCTCGCAAAATCCCTGGCAAGTTCACTAGGGGTCGAGGCGGAATTCGTGGCGACTACCTGGAAAAAATTGCTGGCCGATTTTACAACCGGCAAGTGTGACATCGCGATGGGCGGCATTTCGGTGACCCTGGAACGCCAGAAGCAGGTGTTCTTCAGCGAACCCTACCTCGTCAACGGCAAGGCGCCGATTGCGCGCTGCGAGGACGAGGCGAAATTCCAATCGATTGACGACATCGACAAGCCGGATGTGACTGTGATTGTTAATCCCGGCGGGACCAACGAGAAATTTGTGCGTGAAAAACTCAGTGACGCCAAAATCGAGATCTACCCGGATAATGTCACGATCTTCCAACAAATTCTTGACGGCAAAGCCGATATTATGATCGCCGAATCGGTCGAAACCGAGTTGCAGGAGAAACTTCACCCTGGCCTTTGCGCGATCAACCCCGAGAAGCCACTCCAATATGGCGAAATGGGTTACATGCTTCCTGAGGGTGCCGTCGTCTTCAAGGCCTATGTCGACCAGTGGCTGCATCTTGCCAAGGCGACGGGTGAGTTCGATCGCATCTACGCGTCTCACGTCAAGTAGCCCGACGACTCGATCCAATGGCAGCGCCGCGCAGCACGCGCCTCAGCGACTACACCGCTATCACACGCCGTCTTGTCCATCAGCTTGAGAGGACAACACTGGTTCAGCCGTTGCGCGCGCTTTGCCGCCTATTGACCCCACCGATTGCCCTGGCCTGACAACAAATCCTATTGCAATCGGCCGTGTTGAAGCGGGTTATCAGTCAGACCCGTCGCAGTGATCACACTCTGATCCCCAGTCGATCGAGGTCGGCTTCGAGCGTCTTGGCGTCGGTGAACAGCACCGACTGCCAGCCGGCCGCCTTGGCGCCGTCGACATTCATCTGGCTGTCGTCGATGAACAGCGTGGCCGCGGGCTCGAGGCCGAAAGCAGTGACGTGATGGTCGTAAATGCCGCGATCCGGCTTGATCATGCCGATCTCGCCCGAAATGGTCACCCCGCGCGGACGGTTGAGAAAGTCGAAACGCTGCCGGGCTTCAGCCAGCGTGTCGGCGGCGAAATTGGTCAGCATGGTGACGTCGTGGCCGCTCTCGATCAGCTTCTCCATGATCTGGACGCTGTCGTCATAAGCGTGCGGCACCATCTCGTGCCAGAGGCGGCGGAAGTTGCGGATGTTGTCGGCGTGGTCCGGGTGTTCGGCGATCAGCAGCGCTTCGGCCTCTTCCCAGGTCCGGCCGCGGTCCTGCTCGATGTTCCAGTCATGCGTGCAGACGTTGTCGAAGAACCATTTCCGCTCTTCGGCGTCGGGGATCAAGCGGCTGAAGGGTAAGTTCGGATCGTAGTGGATCAGCACTCTGCCGATGTCGAAGACGATGTGGCGGATTTCGGTCATTCTTGTCCTCGTTCAATGCAATTCAATGTGGGGCGATATAGGCGATTTAATGTGCGCGCTGCTTCTTCGTCGCGCCCGGTATCGCTGCTTCGATTACCTTTTTCATGACGGTGGGCAGCGCTTCGCCGGAAATTTGATCGGCCAGCGACCAGAAATGACCCGCAGGGGCGGCGCCATCGGTCATCGATTTGAAGACGTCAAGTTCGAGCGCGAAATGGGTGAAGACATGGCTAATCCGGCCGGCTGGCCGCCAGTTGCCGGGGAAGGGCGCTGCCGCATCCGTGATGGCGCCGTCGATCCGCGCGGTCCAGCCGGTCGTCGGTACTTCGGTCATGCCGCCGAGCAGGCCTTTATCCGCACGTTTGCGCAAAAGAATGGCGCCATCGTCACGTACGGCAACGAAGGCAGCCCCGCGCCGCAACGGTTTCTCGCTCTTCGGCAGGCGGACAGGAAAGCGCTCGGGATCGCTTGAAACAGTGGCGCTGCAGTCCTCTCGCAGCGGGCACAGCATGCAACGCGGCCGGCGCGGCGTGCAGATCGTCGCGCCGAGATCCATCATCGCCTGGGCGAAATCGCCCGGTCTGGCCGCTGGAACCATGCGCTCGACATAGGCGCGTATGTCTCCCTTGGCTTCGCTCAGCGGCGTGGCGATCGAAAACAGCCGGGAAACGACCCGCTCGACATTGCCGTCGACGACCGCGGCGGGCTGGTCGAAGGCGATCGCCGCCATCGCCGCCGCCGTGTAGGCGCCGATGCCGGGCAGCTCTCTCAAGCCAGCTTGCGTATCCGGAAACCTGCCGCCTTGCCGTGCGACGAGATCGGCGCAGGCCTTTAGATTGCGCGCGCGGGTATAATAGCCAAGCCCGGCCCAGGCCTTCATGACATCCTCGGCCTGTGCCGCGGCCAGTGCATCGACATCAGGCCATTTCTCGAGAAAGGCCCGGAAATAGGATTTTACCGCTTCGACCGTGGTCTGCTGCAGCATGACTTCGGAAAGCCAGACGCGGTATGGATCGGGCCGTATGCCGCTTGCCAACTCGCGCGGCGCAACGCGCCACGGCAAGTCGCGGTGATGCGCGTCGTACCAGGCGAGCAGGCGGGACGCGATCTCGCCGCTTTCTCCAGACGCGACTCTGCCGCTGTCTCCGGATGCGGTCTTGCGGGTCTGGTCGTGCAGTGCCATTGATCGAGGACTGGCCTAACCGATGCGTGGTGAAGGTCGTGACTGGAGAACGCACATGGCAGGGAAAAGGCCCTTCGGCAATCCCGTTCCGGTGAGTGATCTCGCAACCCAGATTCTCGATCCGGTGTTGCGGAAGCGGGCCGGCATGTCGATCGGGCTCGTCCAGTCCTGGGAGGAGATTGCCGGGCCGCGGCTCGCCAGCCGTTCGCGCCCTGAAAAGATCCAGTGGCCGCGCCGCATGCATGAAGATGATCCGTTCGAGCCGGCGGTTCTGGTCATCGCCTGCGAAGGCATGGCCGCGCTCCATCTGCAGCACGAGACCGGCGAGATCATTAACAGGGTCAATGCCTTCCTCGGCTTCAACGCTATCGGCCGGATCAGAATCGTGCAAAAGCCGGTGACGGCGGACAAAGGGCGGCCTAAACAAAGCTTTCGGCCGCTGACCGCGGCCGAAAAGGTGAAGTTGTCAGGCACTGTCGGAATGATCGAGGATGACGGGCTGCGCGCTTCGCTGGAGCGGCTCGGCGCCACCATTCTCGGTCAAAAGAAAGTATAATCTCGCGCTTTCGTGATCGCGCACACAAGATTCGGCGATTGGAATGGGGACGGCGATGCCTTAATTCGCGCCAACTCTCGCCTTCTCTAGTCTTTGCATTGCAAAATCCAACCATTGTCAGGTGATTCGTATGACCCGTCTTTTGTCCCGCAGGAACCTCCTGTCGTCGCTGGCCGCCATTCCGGCGGTGGCTCTGCTCGGTGCCTGCAGCGACTCGGGCGAGAAGGCCGTGGCGCAGGATGCAAAGCCTGCGGCTCCCGCCGATGCGATGAAGCCGGCCACTCCTGCCGCGGCCAAGGCGCCTGAGGCCCAGGGCACGGTGGACATGGCGGCTCTGCTGAAACCCGGCGCACTGCCCGACGAGCAACTGGGCAAGGACGACGCGAAGGTCACCATTGTCGAATATGCCTCGATGACCTGCCCGCACTGCGCGCATTTCCACGAAACCACCCTGCCTGAGCTGAAGACGAAATATATCGACACCGGCAAGGCCCGCCTTATCCTGCGCGAATTTCCGTTCGACCCCAGCGCCGAGGCCGGTTTCATGCTGGCACGCTGCTCCAAGGACAATTATTTCCCGATGGTGGACGTTCTGTTCAGGCAGCAGGCGAACTGGGCAGGTGTTGCCAATACCAAGGACGCCCTGCTGCAAATCTCCAAGATGGCCGGTTTTACACAGGAGTCGTTCGAGGCCTGCTTGACGGACCAGAAACTTCTGGACGATGTGAGATCGGTCCAAAAGCGCGGCGCCGATGAATTCAAGGTCGACTCGACGCCGACCTTCTTTATCAACGGGAAGACCTACAAGGGGGCGCTGTCGATTGAGGAAATCTCGGCTATTATCGACCCTCTGCTCTGACGTTTCGGCAGCGCCGAGGCGGCCGCGCTTCGGCGTGCGCGACCTTTTGTTGTGCCGCGGGCTCTTGCCGCAAAACCGCGGAACACTTTTGCTGACCCCGCTTATGGGGCGGCGCGAATGAAATTCTCGCGCCTTCGCCTGCTCGGTTTCAAGTCCTTCGTTGAACCCGGCGAGTTCGTCATCGAACGCGGCCTGACCGGCATCGTCGGGCCGAATGGTTGCGGCAAGTCGAACCTTGTCGAGGCGCTGCGCTGGGTGATGGGCGAAAGCTCGTACAAGAACATGCGCGCGTCCGGCATGGACGACGTCATCTTTTCCGGTTCGGGAACACGACCGGCCCGCAACACAGCTGAAGTCACGCTTTTCCTCGACAACAGCGACCGTAGCGCGCCTTCGGCCTTCAATGATGCAGACGAGTTGCAGGTTTCGCGCCGCATCGAGCGCGAGGCGGGCTCGCTCTACCGCATCAATGGCAAGGAGGCCCGCGCCAAGGACGTGCAGCTGCTTTTCGCCGACCAGTCGACTGGCGCGCGCTCGCCATCGATGGTCGGGCAGGGCCGCATCGGCGAGCTGATCCAGGCAAAACCGCAGGCGCGCCGCGCGCTTCTGGAAGAGGCGGCCGGGATTTCGGGTCTGCACACACGCCGCCACGAGGCCGAACTGCGTCTGAAAGCGGCCGAACAGAATCTGGAACGACTGGACGACGTCGTCGGCGAGCTGGAAAGCCAGATGGAAAGCCTGAAGCGCCAAGCCCGCCAGGCGTCACGCTTCAAGAACCTGTCGGCCGACATCCGCAAGGCTGAAGCGACGCTGCTGCATCTGCGCTGGACACTGGCCAAGACGCAGGAAGGCGAGGCGCGCTCGGCGCTGGCAATTGCCACGGCACTGGTCGGCGACCGCGCCGCCGCCCAGATGGCTGCCGCCAGGGAGCAAGGGATCGGCGCCCATCGCTTGCCGGAGCTACGCGACGCGGAAGCCGCCGCCGCTGCCGCCTTCCAGCGCCTGTCGATCGCCAAGACGCAGATCGAAGAGGAAGCGGGTCGCATCCGCGCTCGCCAAGCGGAACTCGATCGCCGGCTCCAGCAGCTCGACGGCGACATCACCCGCGAGGAGCGGATGGTCCGCGACAATGCGGATATCCTCGAACGCCTCGCCGCCGAAGAAGCCGCCCTCAATGCCGAGAACGCAGGTGCCGCCGAGCGCGAGGCCAGCACCCGCGCGGCGGTCGAACAGGCGGCGTCTACGCTTGCCGCGAGTGAAGCCAAACTCGCCGGGCTGACGGCCGAACGGGCGGAGGCCGCCGCCTCCCGCAACCAGATCGAACGAACGCTTCGCGACACTGCCGAGCGTCGCGACCGCTTCGCCCGCCAGCTCGCCGATGTCGACCGGGAGTTGTCCGACATCGCCTCCAGGGTCGCCGGCCTGCCCGATCCCACCGAGAAGCAGCTTCTGGTCGAACAGGCCGTGGCGCTGCTCGAGGAGACCGAAGCCGCGGCGATTGCCGCCGAACAGGCTGTCGTCGAGGCGCGCGTGGCGGAAAGTGCCGCCCGCCCGCCGGTTCAGGATGCAAAGGCCGAGCTGGCGCGGATCGAAACCGAGGCCCGCACGCTGGCCAAGATCCTGAATGCCGCGAGCGGCGACCTCTTCCCCTCAGTCCTCGAGCAGATCAGCGTCGAGCGCGGCTATGAGACGGCGCTGGGCGCAGCCCTTGGCGAGGATCTCGACGTGCCGCTCGACCGCAGCGCGCCGGTGCATTGGGGCCAAAGCGAGGTTCAGCCCGGCGACGCCGCTCTGCCTGACGGCATCAAGAGCCTTGCCAGCGTGGTCCGCGCGCCAGCGCAGCTGGCCCGCCGATTGGCGCAGATCGGCATCGTCGAGGCCGGCGATGGAAAGCGGCTGCAGGCGCTGCTTGCTCCCGGGCAGCGGCTGGTCAGTCGCGAAGGGGCGCTCTGGCGTTGGGACGGGTTCACCGCCAGCGCCGATGCGCCGACCGCCGCCGCGCAGCGGCTGGCGCAGAAAAACCGGCTGGCCGAACTCGACGCCGAGGCGGTCCACGCAACGCGTATCCTGCGCCAGGCCGAAGAGGCTCTTGCCCATGCCGAGCAGGCGCTTGCCCGGGCGAGCGAGGCCGAGCGCAACGCCCGTCAGGCCGGTCGTGATGCCCAGCATGGGCTGGACGCTGCCCGCAACGCGCTGGCCGAGGCCGAGAAGGCCGGCGGTGAGCTGTCGAGCCGACGCGCAGCACTTGACGAGGCACGCGCGCGCATCGTCGACAGCCATGAAGAGACGGCGGCGGCTTTCGTGGAGGCGGAGATGCTGCTGCAAAGCGCCCCCGATCTCGGTGATCTGCAGTTGCAGCTCGAACAGTCGGCCGCCAACGTTGCTCGCGACCGCGCCACCCTTGCCGATGCACGCGCCGTCCATGAAGGCTTGAGGCGGGAAGCCGAAGCGCGCACGCGCCGCCTCGACGCCATCGGTCAGGAACGCCGCAACTGGTTGGAGCGCGCCGAAAACGCCTCGACGCAGATCGCGTCCCTCGGCGAACGCAAGGCCGAGGCCGAGGCCGAGCGCGAAAGACTGGCCGATGCACCCGACGAGATCGACGCCAAGCGGCGCGCTTTGCTGTCGCAGCTTGCCGAAGCCGAAAGCCTGCGCCAGGCAGCCGGCGACCGGTTGCAGGAAGCGGAGAACAAGCAGTCCGAACTGGACAAGGCCGCGACATCAGCGATCCAGTCGCTGGCCGAGGCGCGCGAAACGCGCGTCCGCGCCGAAGAGCGGCTGACCGCTGCCGACGAAAGGCGGCTGGAGGTCGAGGCGCGTATCCAGGAGACGCTGAACACGCCGCCGCATCTGGTCATCCGCCACACCGGCCTGGAGGCCGACAGTCCGATGCCAGAGATGACTGAGGTCGAGCGTCAGCTCGATCGGCTGAAGATCGAGCGCGAGCGGTTGGGCGCCGTCAATCTACGCGCCGAGGAAGAGCAGAAGGAACTGTCGGACCGTCTGGAAACCATCGTCACCGAACGTGAGGACATCATCGAGGCCATCCGCAAGCTGCGGCAGGCGATCCAGAGCCTGAACCGCGAAGGCCGCGAACGGCTGCTGGCTGCCTTCGACGTGGTCAATGGCCATTTCCAGCGGCTGTTTTCGCATCTGTTCGGCGGCGGCACGGCGGAACTGCAACTGATCGAGTCCGACGATCCGCTCGAGGCCGGTCTCGAAATCCTTGCGCGGCCGCCCGGCAAGAAGCCGCAGACGATGACGCTGCTTTCCGGCGGCGAGCAGGCGCTGACGGCGATGTCGCTGATCTTCGCCGTGTTCCTGACCAATCCCGCGCCGATCTGCGTGCTCGACGAAGTCGATGCACCGCTCGATGATCACAATGTCGAGCGTTTCTGCAATCTGATGGACGAAATGGCCGCCACCACCGAGACGCGCTTCGTCATTATCACGCACAACCCGATCACCATGGCCCGCATGGACCGGCTGTTCGGGGTGACCATGGCCGAGCAGGGCGTTAGCCAGCTCGTGTCGGTCGACCTGCAGGCGGCCGAGGCCCTGCGCGAGGCAAGCTGATGCGTCGACAGCTCAGCTTGCCGGTAGCGCTTATCGGCTGTAGCACGAGCTGAGACGGTCCTTCATTCGGATGTAGCATTTTGATGTTACGCATGATCGTTTCGCAAATCGATCTCTATTTCGCGATCACGTGCCAGAATATTATGGAGAACCTTGTTGCCTGTACTTGTCACCGGAGCCGCGGGATTCATCGGCAGCCATGTTTGCCACCATCTCCTTGGCAGGGGAGAGGCGGTCGTCGGCGTCGACAATATGAACGACTATTACGACCTGGCGCTTAAAAAGGGGCGGCTCGCCCGCCTTCAGCCCCACAAGGATTTTTCATTTCATCAGATCGAGATCGCCGAACAGGGCGCTCTTGCCGCCGCTTTGGGCGGGCAAGGTATAACCAGGATTGTCCATCTCGCCGCTCAGGCGGGCGTGCGCCATTCACTCGACAATCCGAGGCTCTATGTCCGTTCCAATGTCGTCGGCCATCTCGAAGTGCTCGAATTCTGTCGCGCACAACCAGCATTCGAGCATCTGGTCTATGCCTCGTCGAGCTCGGTCTACGGCGGCAACCGCAAGGTGCCGTTCAGTGAGACCGATCAGGTCGACAAGCCCGTCTCGCTCTACGCCGCCACCAAAAAGTCCGATGAATTGATGAGCCATACCTATGCCCATCTCTTCGGGGTGCAGCAGACGGGACTGCGTTTTTTCACCGTCTACGGTCCCTGGGGCCGGCCCGACATGGCCTATTGGATATTCACCAAGGCGATGCTCGAGGGAAAGCCGATCCGGGTGTTCAACAATGGCGAGATGTGGCGGGATTTCACGTATGTCGACGATGTGGTGCGGGCGGTCGTCGCCGTGCTCGACAAGCCGCCCATGGCCGAGGCCCCACCCAGCAGGATTTACAATGTCGGCAACAACCGGCCGGTGCGGCTGGGTGATTTCATCGACACTCTGGAAAGACTGCTCGGTGTAAAGGCGATCCGCCACAGCGAGCCGATGCAGAGTAGCGACGTCGAGCGGACCTATGCCGACATGACGGCACTGGAGCGCGATTTCGGCTTCAAGCCGAGCGTTTCGATCGAAGATGGTCTGAAGAAATTCGTCGACTGGTACCGGTCCGAATGGGTTGCAGGATCAACGACAAGGTGACTGCGGCCTGAGTGTCGTCGTTGCCTGTTGGCATCCGCGTTTGCGGCCCCGCGACTTCGCTCCGGCCGGCCGCTCGATCATCGCCTCAGCCCGGCCATGAAGGTCTTTACTCGGGCAGGGTCGACCTGGTTCCACCAGACGCCGTCATGCTTCAGTGCGCTGGCGATGATGACGCCATCGACGATGCCAAGGATATCGTTGGCATTGTCGGGCGTCACGCCGCTGCCGACCAGCGTCGGTAGGCCGGCAGCCTCTTTGATCATGCGGATGTAGCTCAGATCCGCAGCGTGCCCGGTGCGCTGACCGGTTGCAATGATGGCGTCGGCGTCGAAGAAGACCAGGTCCTTGACCAATTCCTCAATCGGGCGGTCGGCGACGATCGCGTGCGCGCCATGCTTGACATGAGCATCGGCGAAAACGCGGATGCCGTTGGCGCGAAGCTTGGCGCGGTAGCGCGCCGCGCGACCCGACTCGCCCTCGACAAAACCCTCGTTGGCGACATAGGCATTCGCCCATTGATTGACGCGGATGAAACCCGCGCCGGCGGCACTGGCGATCGCAAGGGCAGGGATCGCGGCGTTAGCGAGCACATTGATGCCGACCGGCTTGCCGAGTTCGCGGCGGATACGGTCGGAAACGACCGCCATATAGGCCGTTGTCTCCGGTCCGATATCGTCAGGTTTGGCAAAGGGGATGTCGCCATGATTCTCGACGATCACGCCGTCACATCCGCCGTCGAGATAGGACCTCGCATCATCGAGACCCCGCTGATAGATCGCCTCGACCGCCTCGCCGTCAAAGCGCGGCGCGCCAGGCAGCGGCGCAAGATGAACGACGCCGATCACCACCTTGGTGCGGCCGAAAAGCTGCACGAGCGCGTCGCCGCCTGATTGGCCGAGTTGGGTCATGAGAGCTCCGTTTCATCGAAGAGCGCCCCCATTTCAGACGCGGAAGGACAGGATATCAGTGTGCCCGGGCGAGTCACTGCAATTGCCGCGGCCGCGAGCGCGAACTTCAGTGCTGAGGTAACCGACATACCCTTGGCAAGCCCGCCGGCCAGACAGCCGCAAAACACATCGCCGGCGCCACTGGTGTCGAGCGCCTCGACACGTGGCGCCGGCAAACGAAGCGGTGCTTCCTGGTCCGGGCCAAGCACGAGACAACCTTCCGCGCCAAGTGTGATCACGACTGTTCCGGCGCCTTTGGCCGCGAGCGCGTCGGCCGCGGCTGCCATATCACCCCGGCCGGTCAGTGCTTTCGCCTCGGATTGATTCACCACCAACAGCTGCGCCAGACCGAAATCAGGCAGAGCCGCCGCGTCGATAGGGCTGGCGTTCACAACGGTACGCGCGCCAATTTCCTGCGCTGTCCGCAGGCAGGCATTTATCGCGGCACCTCGCAGGTTTCCTTGGCACACAAGTATGTCGCCAAACGCGATCCGGCGCGCAAGTGCGGTTTGCGCAATCGGATCGAACGCTTCGCTGCAGGCGACGCCGCTGACGATGAAATTCTCGCCGCCAGCCTCAATAACGATGGTCGAGCGGTCGCTCGGCAGGTCGAATTCGCTCACCTCGAGGTCGGACAACTCCCTGTCGAGAGAGGCTCGGATCCATGCGCCTGCGCGGTCCTTCCCGAGCGCCGTCCAAAACGTCACCGCAGCACCCGTGCGCGCGGCCGCAACCGCTTGGTTTGCGCCTTTGCCGCCGAGGCCGTCGGCGTAGCTGCTGGCGTTCAAAGTCTCGCCGGCGGCAGGGAAGCGGCCGACGCGAAACATCGTGTCGACGCAGGCATTGCCGACGACATGCACATGCATCGCTTAGTTCTCACCGGTCGCCCAGCTCAGCATCTGTTCGAACAGGGTCTTATAGCCTTTCCAGGCGACGAACTCCGGTGGCAGCCAATGCGGCCCGACATCGGATGTCCAGGCCACAGTGCGGCCCTTGCCATAGTGGCCGGCGACGAGCAGCGGCAGCGATCCGTAGTCCGATGACACGGTTGCCAGAACTTCCGCCCCGTCTTTCAGCGTCACCTCGTTGAAGCCGAGCAGGATTGGCCAATCCGAACCGAGACCCTGCAAGATCGGATGGTCCGAGGAGCCCTTCGGGACAGGCGAAAACCCTTCCGGCACTTCGACGCGGTCGTCGAACGCGAGGCAGTTCACCGGCAGGACCTCCTCGACTGGCGTTTTGCGGTAGCGCGCGCCGCCATTGATGCCCTGGAAGCTATAGTAGCCGCCGAACATCAAAAGCCCGCCGCCATCGCGCACATAATCGCGCAGCAGGCGCAAGCGGTTCGGCGTCGGCTTCGAGTGGACCCAGGTGTCGGGATGCAGAAGCAGCGTGTTGGCGCCGATGTCGGAGAGCACCACCGCGTCATAGGCCGAAAGCGCCTCCATTGTTTGCGGAAAACTGCGCTGCGCCTCATGCGCCGGCATGAAGGCCACGTCGAAGTCGGTCGCCTTCAGCGCCGTCAGCAATTCGTCAGCGCCGGTGTGGTAGGTGACCGTCGGAAACTGGTCGAAACCCTTGATATGCGTCGCGGTCGACACCCAGGATTCGCCGGCAAGCAGGATCTTTTTCTTGGACATTTGAACTCCGTCTTAAGTCAGTTCCGCCGCGAGAACACAGCCTTCGGATTGGCGATCAGCATGCGGTCGATGGCTGGCTGCTCGACGCCATGCCGTTTCAGGCGCGGTATGAAATGCTTCAGGATATAGCCGTAGCCGAAGCCGCCGAAGCGGGTCAGCATGATCTTGAGGAACACATCCTGCGACAGCAGCAGGCAGTCGCCGAAACCGGCCTCGATAAGTGCCGCGATTGCTCGCGCATTCTCTTCGTCGGAGGGCGATTGCGCGTCCTGGTCGGCATAATAATAATCCATACCGATCATATCGTATTCGAGGAACGCGCCGCGCCGGGCGAGGCTTGTCTGATAGTCGAGATCGCTATGGCTGGGGTTCATGTGGCACAGAACGGTGTGGCGAAGATCGGCGCCCTCCGCCTCCACGACATCGAGCACCTCATGCGCCAGCCGCTCCCAGCCGGGCAGATGGATCGACAGCGGCACGCCCGTGATGCGCGAGGCCCGCGCAGAAGCTCGCAGTGACTTTCGTTCCTTTGAAGTGAAGTCCTTGCTGACGCCGATCTCGCCGATCAGCCCGGCCAGGATCGGTGGCTGCGTCTCGCCGCCGCCGACGTCGTTGACGATGAACTCGGTCACGGCGTCGATATCCATCGCGTTCAGCCATTCGGGATGGGTGTGCTCGAGATAGAAGCCGGTGCCCATGACGATCTTCAGGCCGGACATGCGGCTGATGCGGGCGAGCTTCTCCGGCTCGCGGCCGATGCCGATGTTGGTCGCGTCGACGACGGTGTGGCCGCCCAGCGCGCGATAGCGTTGCAGCTCAGACAGCGCCAGGTCGCTGTCGTCGAGCGAAACATTGTCGCGGTTGGCGTAAGGGTTCATGCGCAGTTCGCCGATGATCTCGATGTTCACCGGCTGCTCGGCGAGCGCCAGGTCGTCGGGATGACAGGGACATTTCCAGCTGCGCGCACCATCGAGCAAGATGTGCTCGTGCATCAAGGTAATGCCCATTTCTTCGACCGGAACGGGGCCGAGCACGGTCATCACCTGGCCGGTTTCGACCCCGATCGCCAGCCGCTGCCTGGGAGCTGCGTCATCGAAGAGATCACTCATAGGCTCAACGGCTCCGTACGGCGCCGCGGAACAGGCGGAAGTTCAGCCAGATGGCGATCAGGATGATCGTTCCGGTCACGATCGGCGTCAGGAAGGGCGACAGATGCGCCAGGATCAGGCCGTTGCCGATGACGGCCACGGTAAGCGCGCCGAGCACCGTGCCGATAATCGTTCCACGGCCGCCGAACAGGCTGGTGCCGCCAAGCACGACGGCAGCGATCACTTCGAGCTCAAAGCCTTGCCCGGCGTTCGACGATCCGGATCCGAGCCGGGCCGCAATGATGATCCCCGCAAGTGCTGCCGCGGCGGCGGAAATCACGTAAACGAAAAGCGTCGTTAGCCGCGTGTTGACGCCGGCGCGTCTAACCGCTTCGGCGTTGGCTCCGATGCCGGTCACGTAGCGGCCGAACGGCGTCTCGTTGAAGGCGATATAGGCAATCGCAAGGATCGCCAGTGCGATCAGCGCAGGCGCCGGCACGCCAAGAAACCAGGCGCGGCCCAGCACCGTGAAAGGGCTTCCCGGCTCGATGGGGATCGAGTAGCCGCCGGTGATCAGCAGCGCCACGCCACGGATCACCGAAAGCCCGGCAAGCGTGACGATGAAGGCCGGGATGCCCTCATAAGCAACGAAATAGCCTTGCACCGCGCCAAGCAAGGCACCCAGCGCAAGCATGGCCAGGATGACCACCGGCCATGGCAGGCCCAGCTGCAGCAGTGTCGCCGACAGCGTTGCCACCAGCGCCAGCACGGAGCCGACAGAAAGGTCGATGCCGCCCGTGGTGATGACGAAGGTCATCGCTGCGGCGACGATCAGCAGCGGGGCCGACTGCCGCAGGATGTTCAGCAGATTGGGCGACGTCAGAAAGGCGTCCGTCGTCACCGAGAAGATGACGCAAACCACAAGAAAGAACAACGCGATCGACACGACACTGCCATTGGCGAGCACCGCATCTCGCCATGTGCCTTCGCGAACCCTTCGAGACTGAGCGGAGTGGGTCGAACTCACGTCGCTCATGCTGGCGCTCCATCGCGATAGGCGTTGGTGGCCGAACGAGCGCTGAATTTGCGGCCCACGATCAGGTTGACGACATCTTCGATATTGGTTTCGCCGATCAGCCGCTCGGCGACGTTGCGTCCTTCGTACATGACCTGAATGCGGTCGCATACGAGGAACAGATCCTGAAGGCGGTGGGTGATCAGAATAACGCTGACGCCGCGGGCGCTCACGGCGCGGATCAGGTCGAGCACAGCCTCGACCTCGGCGACGGCAAGCGCTGCCGTCGGCTCATCCATAATCAGCACGGACGGCTCGAACGAGGCGGCGCGGCCGATCGCGATCGACTGTCGCTGTCCGCCGGACAGGTTCTCGACCTTGAGCCGCGTGTCGGCGATAACGATGCCGAGGCGATCGAGCATCTGGCGCGTCTGTTCGTGCATGCGCTTCTTGTCGAGAAAGGAAATGCCGGCGATGCGGCGGCGCGGCTCGCGGCCGAGAAAGAGATTGCCGGCGACATCGACCGTGTCGCAGAGCGACAGATCCTGATAGACCATCTCGACACGCGCTGCACGCGAATCCGCCGGCGAGTTGAAGGTCACCGGCATGCCATCGATCTCGATCGTGCCGGCATCGGGAACCACCGCCCCCGACAGCACCTTGCTCAATGTCGACTTTCCCGCGCCATTGTCGCCGACCAGTCCCAGGACCTCGCCCGGCTTCAGCACCAGCGACACATCATCGAGCGTCTGGATGGCGTTGTAGCGCTTTGAGATGCCGCTCATCCGCACCCGATAGGTCTCGCTACTGCTCATCTTGGATCCCAGGGGATTTGCAAAGCGTTCCGCGGCGTAGCCTCAAGCGGCGCCGCGGACCGGTCATCGACGCAGTTTACTGGAACATCGCGCGGTATTGCTCGACATTGTCCTTGGTTACGATGGTCACCGGAATATTGATGATCGGCTCGACCGTTTCGCCCTTCTTGAGCTTGATCAATGCCTCGACCGCGGCTTTGCCTTCGCCGGCCGGATCCTGCTGGACGACCGCTGCCACCCAACCATCGTCAATGCCCTGAATGACCTGCTTGGTCAGGTCCCAGCCGAACACCTTGACGTCGCCGGTGCGGCCTTGGCTGGTTACGGCCGAAACAGCGCCGAGCAACGCCGGCTCGCCGGTCGCATATAGCGTCGTCATGTCCGGATTGGCGGTCATCAAATTCTCCGAAGCGCTCATTGCGGTCTCCTGAACATTCTGGCCGTCGACCGTGTCGAGGAAGGTGATCGCCAAGCCGCTGTCAGTGACCGCCTTCTTGAAACCGTCGAGCCGCTGGTTCTGGATGAACGAATTAAGCGCGCCGACAATGCCGATCTTGGCAGTGCCGCCCATCTCCGACTTGACATAGTCGGCGTAGAATTTGCCGATATCCTCGCCAGCCTTGGCGTTGTCGACACCGATGAACGCAACGTTGTCGCCGTCGGGAATCTGCGCGTCGATGGCGATCACGGGGATGCCGGCCGCCTTCGCGGCGGTGATTGCAGGCTTGACGCCGTTCACGTCGATGGCGACTAAAATGATGCCGTCGACTTTCTGTGTGATGTAGTTCTCGATCGCGTCATTTTGCGCGCTCGGCACGTTGTTGGCATTGAAGATGACCAGCTTGGCGCCTGCGGCGTCGGCCGCCTTCTGCGCGCCCTCATTGATCTGGTTGAAGAACAGGGCCTGCTGGTTGATGTTGACGAGAGCGAACGTATCGGCGAACGCCGATCCCATCGCGGTCGAGCAAATGGCGATGACGGCGGCGCAACGGAAGAGAAGTTTGAACGGACGCATTTACGGTTCCCCTTGCTTGCGGGCCAAACCTGTTCGGCTGGTCCCATTGGTGCTACAGGCACGAGGCAACATTCAAGAGACTTGAATACTTGTCAACGAATTTGATCTCTGAGCGCCGTCAGAACGTCGCCGGCGTGTTGACCCAGAAAATGCTGGCTCTCTCCTTGCCGATGTTGCGGTAATGGTGCGGCAGTTCCGACCTGAACACGAACGCATCGCCAGTGGCTAGATCATGGCTCTTGCCATCGACGATCAGCTTGATCCGGCCAGCGAGCACATAGCCGACTTCCTCGCCGACATGCTGGATGGGACCTTCGCTCTCGCCGTCCGCCTCGATATGATGGATATTGCACTGCAGCAGGTGACCGGGCGAATACGGAATGATGCGCTCAAGCGAAATGCCCTCGCCGCGCCTCAGCGCGTCGAGCGAGATCAATGGCCGCGCGCCTGCGCGGAACACGATCGCCTCGTCGTCGTCGACCTGTTCGAACATCCAGCCGATATTGGTCCCCAGAGCTTCGACCAGGCGGTGAAGCATGGGCAGGGATGGCGAAGCCTTGCCGTTCTCGATCTTGGACAAAAGGCTTTCAGAGCAGTTCGCAGCTGTCGCCAGCGTCTTCAGCGTCATGCCCCGTGTCTGCCGGGCGAGGCGCAACCGCGTTCCAAGCCGCGCGGCATTTACGGTGGCGGCGTCCGCTTCAGACTCTGGCCGTCGCCGATCGATTTTGTTCATCCGTTCGCCAACCATTCAACAGTCATGGGACAACTGTCGCGCGAGCAAAAGACAGCGGCGACCGATTTGCAAGCGATGATTTGTCAATTTCGACGCTGCAGTGCCTCGACCAGTCTTGATAGCACGGATAAAGCAACTCAGCGTCGAACACTCGCCTTCTATGGCGACATCGGCCGTCCCCCGATCAACCCATCGCTGACTGGAACAAAAAGCGTTCCTGCGTTGTTCTCCAACCGTCCTGATGTTCGACGGCTGGTTCATACGCCGGCCAGGGGCAATCCCCGCGGCAGGCGCTTGGCCGGCACGCGAAGAAGGGATGGCGATGGATCCTGACGATCTCAACACGGAACGGATCGCCACTGTGTTCGGCGGAACAGGCTTTCTCGGGCGCAGGATCGTGAAGCGGCTCCTTGAAAGAGGCTTCACGGTCCGCGCCGCATCCCGCCACCCGGCTCGTGTGGGCCCGGTCTTTTCTTCGACAACAAGGATGCCCGAAGCCGTCGAGGCGGATATATTGGATGCGTCCTCGATCGGCTCGGCCATTGCCGGATCACAGGCGATCGTGAATGCTGTGAGTCTTTATGTCGAGCAGGGCGCGCAGACGTTTGAACGCGTGCATGTGAAAGCTGCCGCTGATCTCGCCGCTGCGTCGCGCGATGGCGGGGTAGACCGGTTCGTCCAGATTTCGGGGATCGGCTCCGATCCTCAATCGGATTCGAAATATATTGGGGCACGTGGGCGCGGAGAAGTGGCGGTGGCTGGCGCATTTCCGGGCGCCTTCATTGTTCGTCCCGCCGTTATGACAGGACCTGACGACGTTTTCCTCACGACGATTGTGAGGCTGATACGTCTCCTGCCGGTCTATCCGCTGTTCGGCGATGGTGGCACACGGCTTCAGCCGGTCTATGTAGCAGACGTCGCAGAAGCAGTGAGCCGGCTGGTCGACGGGCGAAACCACAAGGGTTCATTGATATTCGAATTCGGTGGCCCGCGCATCTACACCTATAAGGAACTGCTTCGGGAGATCGCCCGACAGCTCGATACCCATATCAGGCTGATGCCACTGCCGTTTGCGGCGTGGAACGCATTGGCCGGCGTCGCGGAATTCCTTCCGGCCGCCCCGATAACGCGCAACCAGGTCGATCTAATGCGTCACGACAATGTGGCATCAATAGACGCGCCAGGCCTGAAGGAACTCGACATCGAGCCGCGGGGCATCGAGGAGGTGATCCGCTTGATCGAACAGCGCGCGTGATGCCGGCCAACGCTCGTCTCCTCCTTAGGAAGAACCTACGATCCTGACGGGAACCTATCGCGATGCAGCAGGTTGGTCGAGATTGCGCCAATGAAGGAGGAAAAGAACTATGGCCAGATGCGATCAATGTGGGAATGACTACGACAAGGCTTTCGAAGTGAAGGTGGCCGCGGAAACCTATACGTTCGACAGCTTCGAATGCGCAATTCAAAAACTTGCTCCGGTCTGTCCGCATTGCGGATGCCGGATCATCGGACACGGCGTTGAACAAGATGACATCATCTACTGCTGCGCACATTGCGCCGCGGAGGAAGGCGCAAGCGCACTGACCGATCGCGCACCTTGATGCAACGCTACCAGGATGGGCCCCCAAGAGGCAGGGCCATCGCCGACACGGACTTGTTGGCAAGCATGGAAGTCAGCATTCAGAAGCCTGTTAGCAAAGCCGTGATCAGCGAAAGCAACTAAAGGGCGGGTTGGCCGTTCTGATCAGCCGCATTAGCGGCGGGGCATCCGAAGACATGACTACGCCGCAAATCCTGTCGTTCGCCGTTACCTTCGTGATGATGGCAGCGTTCGTATGGGGTCGCTATCGATATGATCTGGTCGCAGCTGCGGCACTGTTGCTTGCACTCGCGGTTGGCATTGTACCTTTTGAGGAAGCCTTTAGCGGGTTCAGCGACGACATCGTGATCATTGTCGGCAGTGCGCTGCTGGTGAGCGCCGGCATAGCCCGCTCGGGCATCATGGAAGTTGCCATCAAGCGTTTTGTTCCGAACATATCGGGCGTTCGGCCGCAACTGGCGCTGCTGGTGATCGTGGTCACGATCCTGTCTGCCTTTGTAAAGAATATCGGTGCGCTGGCTATCATGATCCCGATAGCCTTCCAGTTCGCGCGCCGGTCAAGCGTTTCAC
The DNA here is from genome assembly GCF_004792125.1 of Mesorhizobium sp. M5C.F.Ca.ET.164.01.1.1. Lineage (NCBI taxonomy): Bacteria > Pseudomonadati > Pseudomonadota > Alphaproteobacteria > Hyphomicrobiales > Phyllobacteriaceae > Mesorhizobium > Mesorhizobium sp. M5C.F.Ca.ET.164.01.1.1. The sequence continues at coordinate 148,777 of NZ_SRTG01000002.1, forward strand.
CCTCGATATTCCTGATGCCTATGGCGTTCGGGTCACTGCTCGGTGGACTCATGACGCAGGTGGGGACATCTCCCAATATCGTTGTGTCGCGTGTGCGGGAGGAACTTACCGGCACCGCCTTCACAATGTTCGACTTTACACCTGTTGGAGCCGCCCTGGCCGCCGCCGGAACGATCTTCCTGCTGCTTTTCTATTGGCTGTTACCGGTGCGCGAAAAGCTCGGCGGGTCGCTGAATGAAGCCATCAACATCAAGAATTATCTGACAGAGGCCCGAATTGTCAGCGCTTCCACGGTGCTCGGGAAAACCGTCGCAGACCTCATTAAGCTTTCCGGCGGCGATGCTATCGTGACGTCGATCCTGCGCAACCGGACTATGCGTATGACGCCACTGCCCGACGTTGTCCTCAAGGTGAACGACATTCTGCTGCTCGAGGGTGACCCAGAGGCGCTGGATCGCCTTGTTTCCCAAGGCAAACTCAGCGTTACGGGCAATAGGGTCGGTGGTGATGCCACGGCCAGCGAGATGGTAGCTATCGAAGCCGTAATCGGTGAAAGCTCCTCTTTGATCGGCTGGTCAGCCCAGCGCCTTGCCCTTTACGACCGCTTCAATGTCAACCTCCTGGCTGTCAGCCGTCACGGTGAGCGCCTCGACCGCAGGCTGGCCGAAATCCAGCTAAGGCTCGGCGATGTCATCGTGCTGCAGGGCAATGCAGCGGCGATACCCGAGATACTGCGTGAACTCGGCTGCCTGCCGCTGGCGGAAAGGGCTATCCTGCTTGGTAGTGTGCGTAAGGGTGTCGTGCCGGTAACGATCCTTGCTCTCGCCATGGTGGCGACTGCGTTCGGGCTGCTGCCGGTCTCCGTCGCTTTCTTTGCGGCCGCGGTCGGGATGGTGCTTTTCAAGGCCATTCCGGTCCGGGAGGTCTACCAATCGCTAGATGGTCCAATCCTTCTTATGCTCGCCGTTCTCATTCCAGTGAGCGATTCGCTACGCAGTACGGGGGCGACAGGAGTAATTGCCGGTGAGCTTGCCAAACTGGGAACTATTCTTCCGGCGCCCGGCGCACTGACGCTAATCCTTGTCGCCGCCATGGCCGTTACGCCATTCCTCAACAATGCCGCCACCGTGCTTGTCATGGCGCCTATCGCCGCCGAGTTTGCTGGCGATCTCGGCTACAGGCCGGAAGCATTTCTGATGGCAGTCGCCATTGGCGCCGGCTGCGATTTTCTCACCCCGATCGGCCACCAGTGCAACACGCTCGTCATGGGGCCGGGCGGCTACCGCTTCAGCGATTATCCACGTCTGGGACTGCCGCTATCGTTCCTCGTCGTCATCGTTGCTGTGCCGATGCTAATGATCATATGGCCAATGAACTGATGTGCGGCGGACGGATCAATCCTGCTCGAGCTTTAGCTACCGATTTCGAGAAGGATAAGCCGCGATAGCGCCTCCGCATGTAGGCTCGCCGCTGACAGTGATCTGCCCTTAGGGCGCGGACAGCGGCTCCATGTCCGTGCTACGATTGCGTCGGTCGAACGACGCGTTGGGGAAGCATATGGCGAGTGAATATTGGGTAAGGAGGGGTGCCTGTTTGTGCTCGGGTTGGAAGCATGTTGGCGCTTCGAACATGCCGTCAACGGCTTAAGCCACATGCAATCCAATGCCCTCCTCCTGGCGGTTTTTGGAGCAATCGTGCTCCTCACGGCCTGGCTACCCATGTTTCTTAGGAAGCTTCCGCTTTCGCTGCCAATGGTTTGCATCGGGATCGGGGTTCTTTTGGTTTGGTCGCCATTCTCTCCGCTCGTAGGGGTGAACCCACTCGAGAACCGGATACTAACCGAGCGCCTCACAGAGTTGGTTATCATCGTCGCCCTTATGGGGGCAGGCCTGAAGCTGGACCGGCCGGTGAGTTGGCGGGGTTGGGAGTCGTCATGGCGCCTTCTCGGCATCGCCATGCCTCTGACGATCGCAGGAATTGCATTTCTCGGCTGGTCAATTCTCGGGCTTGGCCTTGCCGCCGCACTTCTGCTTGGGGCTGCTCTCGCGCCTACTGATCCTGTTCTGGCAAGCGACATACAGGTTGGTCCACCTCAATCCGGCAAGGAGGATGACGTGCGTTTTGCTCTCACCTCGGAGGCCGGGCTCAATGATGGAGCGGCGTTTCCGTTCGTCTATCTCGCCATCGCAATTGCGCTGTCCAGTGCGTCCGGCGAGCCTTTCTTCTCACGCTGGCTCGCCGTTGAGGTTCTCTGGAAGATCGCCGCAGGCGTTGGCATCGGATGGCTGGGCGGAAAAGTTATGGGCTACCTTACGTTTCATCTGCCAAAACGGTCGGGTTTGTCAGAGACGAAAGACGGCTTCGTTGCGCTCGGTATCACTTGCCTTGCGTACGGCTCGACCGAAATGCTTCACGGCTACGGCTTCCTTGCGGTGTTCGTCGCGGCTGTTGCGCTACGCTCCGTCGAGCGGCAGCACCGGTACCATGAGAGCTTGCACGACTTCGCGGAGCAGATTGAGCGATTGCTGATGATGGTCCTGCTGGTCTGCTTTGGGGCAGCCATCGCAGAAGGATCGATCTTTGGCGCCTTGAGTTGGCAGGTGATCGTCACGATCGCCCTGGTGCTGTTCGTGGTGCGCCCGCTCGCGGCGTGGGTTGGGCTAATCGGATTTCAGACGTCATCACGCGAAAAGGCCGTGATTGCTTTTTTTGGAATACGCGGCCTTGGATCGTTCTACTATCTCGCATTTGCACTCGGGCAGGCTGAATTCGAGGGTGCGACAATTCTTTGGGTAACCGTCTGCTTCGCCGTTCTGAGTTCAATTGTTATGCATGGCGTTATGGTGACCCCAGTCATGCACCAGTTGGACCGCGGCCGACCACGCTCCTGGCTGAGGATGCCCCGAACTCGGCCCAGGTAGGCCAGCCGCGAGCGGCGGATGGATCAGGGGCACCAAGTCAGTTGTGACGATCCAAGCATCTAAAATAGTCGACCTGAGTTGAATGGCCGTTGCCGATGCGCTGGCGGAGAGAGCGCTGGAATCACCGCTGGGAACGGCGCAATGAGATTTATATTGTTGGCAGCTACAGAAGCTGTCGAAATAACGGGATTATTGTTTATCTCGACAACTGCACTACACGGTTGTCTTAAAGGTGAACTAAGCTGTTGGTTTCATTATCAGATGACTGGCTGGGGCGCCAGGATTCGAACCTGGGATTGTCGGTACCAAAAACCGATGCCTTACCACTTGGCTACGCCCCAACAGCGGGAACATGCCCGCTGTGCGCGCGGCCTTATAGGACGAGCCGACGGAAAGCTCAATGCCGAGAATAGCAAGAGCGCGGGACTGATCCACCGGTTCCCGCAGATTGGCGTTCGCATATCATCGTCTGCTGTCGGGCGATGGCGTATTCACCCCAAACGGCCATCTCATTGCCGGCCGGATCGACGAAATGGAACCGCCTGCCGCCGGGGAATGAGAAGATCGGCTTGACGATCGTGCCGCCGGCATTCTCGACGGCGCCCAGGGTTTCTTCCAGGTCCTCGGAATAAAGCACTGGAAGCGGCTTGGCGGGCGCTTCGCCGGCATCAGCCTGGAAGCCCATCAAGGCCTTCCGAAAAGGCCGAGAGTAGGTCGTGAACGACCAGGAAAAGGCGGCGATGTAGAAAGCCTTGAGCCTATCCAGCGTTCCACCAATTGCCGGCATTTCCAGAAAATCGAGTTGTCCGGTCAGTTTCACGGTGTTACCCCTTGTTCCTGTTATGTTCTACTCAAGTGGGCGCCGAGCGGCAAGTCTTTTCGCCATCGCTTTTTCTTAATCGATTGTAGAAGCCGGCTGGCTTTGCCGACGCTTGCCTTTCGCACTGCAGCATCATATCGCTCGGATGGGACACGGCGAAACTTCGGCTCGCCAATCTTTTCAATCTCCTGCAACCGGAGAGCAAGCATGACCAAATGGGTCTACACCTTTGGCGACGGCGCTGCGGAAGGCCGTGCCGGCGACAGGAACCTTCTGGGCGGCAAGGGCGCCAATCTGGCCGAAATGTGCAGCCTGGGCCTGCCCGTGCCGCCGGGGTTCACCATCACCACCGAGGTCTGCAACGCCTACTACGCCAACGGCCGCACGTACCCGGCCCCGCTGGAGGCGGACGTCGCGGTTGCGCTTGACCATATCGGCCGGCTGACCGGGCGCCGTTTCGGCGATCCCTCGAACCTGCTTTTGGTGTCGGTGCGTTCCGGTGGCCGCGCTTCGATGCCCGGCATGATGGACACCGTCCTCAATCTTGGCTTGAACGATGAGACGGTCGAAACGCTGGCCGCCAATTCAGGCGATGCGCGCTTTGCCTATGACAGCTACCGGCGTTTCATTCAGATGTATTCCGATGTCGTCATGGGCCTCGACCATGAGGTGTTCGAAGAAATCCTCGAAGACCAGAAGGGCGGGCTCGGCCACGAACTCGATACCGAACTGACGGCCATCGAATGGCAGGGCGTGATCGCGCTCTACAAGGCCAAGGTCGAGGAGGAACTCGGCAAGCCGTTTCCGCAAGATCCGCACGAGCAGCTCTGGGGGGCGATCGGCGCTGTGTTTTCGAGCTGGATGAACAACCGCGCCATCACCTATCGGCGCCTGCACGACATTCCCGAAAGCTGGGGCACTGCGGTCAACGTCCAGGCCATGGTCTTCGGCAATATGGGCGAGACCTCGGCCACCGGCGTCGCCTTCACCCGCAATCCGTCCACCGGCGAAAAGATGCTCTATGGCGAGTTCCTGGTGAATGCGCAGGGCGAAGATGTCGTCGCCGGCATCCGCACGCCGCAAAACATCACCGAGGCGGCGCGCATTGCCGCCGGCTCCGACAAGCCGTCGCTGCAGAAGCTGATGCCAGATGCGTTCCAATCTTTCGTCACCATCTCCGACCGTCTGGAAAAGCACTACCGCGATATGCAGGATCTCGAATTCACCATTGAGCGCGGCAAATTGTGGATGCTGCAGACGAGGTCCGGCAAGCGTACCGCCAAGGCGGCGCTCAAAATCGCCGTCGACATGGCGCGCGACAAGCTCATCTCAAAGGAGGAGGCCGTCGCCCGCATCGATCCGGCCTCGCTCGACCAGTTGCTGCATCCGACCATCGATCCGAAGGCGGCGCGCGATGTGATCGGCATCGGTCTGCCCGCATCTCCGGGTGCAGCCACCGGCGAGATCGTCTTTTCCTCCAACGACGCCGAGGAGCTTAAGACGCAAGGCCGCAAGGCGATCCTCGTGCGCATCGAGACCAGTCCCGAGGACATCCACGGTATGCATGCGGCGGAAGGCATCCTGACCACGCGTGGCGGCATGACCAGCCACGCCGCTGTGGTGGCGCGCGGCATGGGCAAGCCTTGTGTGTCGGGCGCTGGCTCGCTGCGCGTCGACTACAGAGCCGGCACGCTGATGGCGATGGGGTCGACGTTCCGCAAGGGCGACATCATTACCATCGATGGCGGTAACGGCCAGGTGCTGAAGGGCGCCGTACCGATGCTGCAGCCGGAACTCTCGGGCGATTTCGCCGCCATCATGGAATGGGCCGATGCCGTGCGTCGCATGAAGGTGCGCACCAACGCCGAGACGCCGCTCGACGCGCGCATGGCGCGTTCCTTCGGCGCCGAAGGCATCGGACTTTGCCGCACCGAGCACATGTTCTTCGAGGGCGACCGTATCGTCGCCATGCGCGAGATGATCCTGGCCGACACGGAAAAGGGCCGGCGAACGGCGCTCGCAAAACTCTTGCCCATGCAGCGCTCGGATTTCCTCGAATTGTTCGAGATCATGGCCGGCCTGCCGGTGACGATCCGCTTGCTTGATCCGCCGCTACACGAATTCCTGCCCAAGACCGAGGAAGAGGTGGCCGAAGTCGCTGCCGCCATGAACGTGTCGCCCGACAAGCTCAGGCAGCGCACTGAGGCCCTGCACGAATTCAATCCAATGCTTGGCCATCGCGGCTGCCGGCTTGCGGTTTCCTATCCCGAAATCGCAGAGATGCAGGCGCGCGCCATTTTCGAGGCCGCCGTCGAGGCCGGCAGGAAGGCCGGCGCGCTGGTGGTTCCGGAAATCATGGTGCCGCTGGTCGGTCTGGTGAAGGAGCTCGACTACGTCAAGGCGCGGATCGACGCCGTCGCCAAGAGCGTGATGGAGGAGACCGGCGTCAAGATCACCTATCTTACCGGCACGATGATCGAACTGCCGCGCGCCGCGCTCCGCGCCCATGTCATTGCCGAGGCGGCCGAATTCTTCTCTTTCGGCACTAACGATCTGACCCAGACCACCTTCGGCATCTCACGTGACGACGCGGCCTCGTTCCTGGAGACTTATCGTCAGAAGGGCATCATCGAGCAGGATCCGTTCGTGTCGCTCGATATTGAGGGCGTCGGCGAACTGGTGCGGATGGCGGCCGAAAAGGGCAGGGCGACGCGGCCGGAGATCAAGCTCGGCATTTGCGGCGAACATGGCGGCGATCCGGCATCGATCCATTTCTGCGAGGAGGTCGGCCTCGACTATGTGTCGTGCTCGCCCTACCGTGTGCCGATCGCCAGACTGGCTGCCGCGCAGGCGGCGGTGCAGGTTGCAAAGACTACAGCGCCGCCCGTCGTTTAATTCAGCGCGCGCAAAGAATGGTGCGGCACTTGAGCTTTGCGCAGGAACCCTCGAACCGAACCCTATGCAGCGAAAATCCGATCCGGATTCTCGCTAACGCGCACCTTCTCGGGGCATGTTCTCTCGAAGCGCATTCTCTGCACCAGCGGGGTGTCGCAATAGTCCACGCGAGCATCCACGCTCGCCAAAAGAGACAGGCTTCAAGCTGCAGTTCGTGCACCTGTCTCTGTTGGCGAGCGCGGGCCCTCATGCGAGGTCGTGTCCCGTTAGCTCGTTCAGGTCACAAAGAATGCAGCTGCCGTAAGCGACAGACCTGGAGAGAGAGTGGCGAATTGTGTTTGAACCGCGCCGCCGATCCCGTCGCTGTCGAAAGAGAGTGCCCCGGTTGAATTGTTGTAGATGATGCGGTCGGAACTGTCGTGCGCGGCCGTACCCGCAAAGAAAGCGGTGGATGTGAGCCCTCCCAACTTAAGCCCGGCAAAAATCGCGTCGTCGAGGTGGATCTTGTCCTGGAGCTTGTTGAAGTCGGTGATCCTGTCGATGTTGCCGGCTCCAAGAGCGGTCTTGAAGACGAAAATGTCGTTGCCGCCAAAGCCGCTCAACTTATCGGCACCGCCGCCGCCGTTAATGACGTTGGCGCCGGCATTGCCCTGGATGGTTTGGGCCAACGCGTTGCCGGTCAGGTTGATTGCCGTGGTGCCGGCGTCCTTCGTGGTGCCAAGGACTTCAATCGACGAGCCGGCTGAGAGCGCATAGCTCACCGAAGTCCACACCCTGTCTTGACCTTGCCCAGAGGACTCGACCGCCTTGTCGCCGGCATTGTCGACATAGTAATCATCGTTGCCGCCAAAGCCGACCATCGTATCGGCGCCGCGGCCGCCGTTGATGACGTTGGCGCCGGCATTGCCCTGGATGGTTTGGGCGAACTCATTGCCGGTGAGGTTGATCGCTCCCGTGCCGGCGGCATTCCTGGTGCCGAGAAGCTCAACTTGCGATCCGGCCGAAAGCGCATAGCTCAACGAGGCGAATGCCCTGTCGCTGCCGCCGCCCGCCGCCTCAACCACTCTATCGCCGGCATTGTCGACATAGTAGGTATCGTTGCCGCCGTAGCCGGTCATCGTATCGGCGCCAGCGAGGCCGTTGATTACATTGGCGCCGGCATTGCCCTGGATGGTCTGGGCGAACTCATTGCCGGTCAGGTTGATCGCCGTCGTGCCGGCGGGATTCCTGGTGGCGAGAAGTTCGACTTGCGCGCCGGCCGTAAGCGCATAGCTCACTGCAGCGAGCACCTTGTCGGTGCCGCCGCCCGCCGCCTCGACCACCCTGTCGCCGGCATTGTCGACGTAGTAGGTGTCGTTGCCGCCGTAGCCGATCATCGTGTGGGCACCGGCTCCCTGAAGTACATCGGCTCCGCTGGTGCCATAGAGCGTATCGTCGGTTGGAGGTGGGGTCGTGGTGCTGGTGTTGTGTCGCAGGAAAAAGTCTTGCATCGCCGGAGTGTTCCCAAGCGAGGTTTCGCCGTTCTGCGAGGCCCATTTATAAGCCATGTCAAACGCAGGATTGGGAACCAGCCTTTCCCAGTGGTCCATCATGGTCTGCATCTGGGATGTCGTGGGCATGACATATGACCCGCCCGTATTGGTCGTCCAGCCGCCGCCGCCAAATGCCTGATAGACCGGAACGATCGCGCTCTGCGGGATGCCTGCTTCCAACGCCGCAGCCACGGCTCTATCAATGTAGTTGAAGTCCACCGCAGTCGTGCGCACCGGATAGGGATTTATTCCGTAGTAATCGATGCCCGTGTTGGCAGGATTGTAGGTATTGGAATAATTCGAATCTGTGAACGACCCCATGTCCATCAGGGTGATGAAGGTCTTGGCGCCTGGAAAATGGGAATGGATCCAGTCGGATTCCGCCTTCAGGTTGGCAGCGCTCACTTGGGTATGATATCTGCCGGTGGGATCCGGCTCGTCAGCCAGAAAAAATCCAAAAACCTTCGGATTATTGAGGAGAGGCGTTACCTTGTCGATAAACGACTGGGTTACACCATTGCTCTCGCCGAGCCAGATCAGGGCCTTCGAGCCCTCCGGCAACGCGTTGACCGACGACGCGTATTGAAGATCAACCAGGTTGAAGCCATAGGCCTTGGCCTGGGCCGCTGAGGCGCCCCAGGTGTAGTGCATCGTGGCCATGCGAATATCCCTCGTGTGATTCGGTAGCCCCCGATCCCTGCCTACGCGACGGCCCATATTAGCGCCAAATCAATTAGCGAGACGCTGTTGATAGAATCATTTGATCTTGGATGGATCACCAATTCTCATGTGTTTTGACTGCACAGACCTTGCGCCCTGCGGGATATTCGGAGAGCGCCGCCACGCGGTCATAGATGATCGACGGGACGCGATCGATGGGGAGGAAACGATGAAAAACATGGATAGTGTCTACGCGCGAACGCGATAGACCCCATCGTGCCGCCAGCGGGCTTGGCTGCGCCTGTGCGTCACGAATACGTCTGTGTTCGGCGCTGTCCGGAACGCGACGGCGCCGTGCTATAATGCCGTGCGCATTCTTGCGACGCTTCGCAAGACGCGTAGGGGCTGGACAATGCCGAAATGACCTAGAATCGTACTGGGGACGGCCGGCGCCATCGTAGTCGCCATGGTTCGGGGAATCGTTGCCACCTTGACGGGAGCGCCGCTAAGGCTTCCGGGCTAATCGGGCAGTGGCTCCACGCAATTGTCTACGGACGAGAATGTCGCCAAAACACAAGGCCGGTAGCAAGTACGCCGAGATGCGCGGCAGCACTCCTTGCATTGTTTGAATTGAAAGTACTAAAAGCATCGCCCATTGGTCACGGGTACCGGCCGGGGGATTGTCACGGAAAAGGCACCATAGGTTTTATGCTGGCGCCTTCGGACAACCAAGGGCTTGTATCTGTGACTAGCGCTGGCAGGCGTTCGAAGGCGTCGATGCGGTCTACGAAGCATTGACGTTGAAATTTCAGACCTTTGAGAGAGAGACCAAAATGACCGAACGGATTGTCAGTTTTGTCATGAGCGGCGGTGTTGGTTCACGGCTTTGGCCTCTGTCGCGCGAGGACAATCCCAAGCAGTTTCATGATTTTTCGGGCGAAGGCTCGATGCTTGTCAGGACGCTGAGTCGGCTTACGGCTCGGCCAGATGGCGAAACGCCAATCTACCTGATTGCCTCGGAGCGCCACGCCGACCGCGTTTATGCCGACCTCGCCGGCCTCGATCTTTCGGGTGGCGGCCCCTTGTTCGAGCCGACCGGACGCAACACGGCGGCCGCCGTTGCCTTGGCAACCCTGCGCTGCTTGTCCGAATATGGCGACAGCCTCATGCTGGTAGTGCCGTCCGATCATGAGATCGCAACCGAGCAGCAATTCTGGCGGAGCGTGGAAAACGGCACCGCGGCGGCGCGTGCGGGCCGGCTGGTGGTGTTCGGCATCAAGCCAAGCCAGCCGGAGACGGGGTACGGGTATATCGAGGTTGCCGGCGAGAAGGATGGCATCTACGATGTCTCGCGCTTCGTCGAAAAACCGGATCTCGTGACTGCGCAGAGCTATCTGACGGCCGGCAACTTCTACTGGAACACCGGCATCTTTCTATTTCGCGCAAGCGCCATGCGCGACGCCTTCACGGCTTTCGAGCCCGAGATATGGAAGGCCACCGAAATTGCCTACCAGGCAGCGACAAGCGATCTTTCTGGGCTCTACATGCCTCTGGAGCTCTACGCCGCCATTCCCTCAACGTCGATCGACTATGCGATCATGGAGCGCGCCAGCCACATCGCCATGGTGCCGGCCGGCTTCCGCTGGAACGATCTCGGTTCCTGGCAGTCGTTGCTCGATGTCGGGCCCTCCGACAATGACGGCAATGTGATCGTCGGCGATGTCGTCGCCATCGACTGCGAGAACTCTTATATCCGCAGCGACAGTCGCTTGCTCTCGGCCATCGGCTTGAAGGACGTTGCCATCGTCTCGACCGCCGATGCCACCTTCGTCGCTCCGGTCAGCCGCAGCCAAAACGTCAAGCAGATCGTCGAGCAGCTCGAAAGGAGCGGTCGGCTGGAAACGAGGTTCACGCCCGCTGCCGACCGCGTGATCGAAAGCGGCGCCTGGCGGCGCCGCGTCCACCACTGGCTGTTTGAAGAGACGGTGCCGCTGTGGTCCACGGTCGGGGTCGATGAGCGCCATGGCGGTTTCCACGAGGCGCTTGGCTTTGACGCCACACCGCTGATGAAGCCCAAGCGCATGCGGACCATGGCCAGGCAAGTCTACGCCTTCGCTGTCGCCAAAGCGCGCGGCTGGGACGGGCCTGCCGACCGGTTGATCAGCCATGGCATCGAATTCATGAACAGGAACGGCCGCACCGACAATGGCGGTTGGGTGCGCACGCTTAATATCGATGGCACTGTCGCCGACGCCGCCGAGGACGCCTACGATCATTCCTGCGTGCTCCTGTCGCTGGCGCATGCCCATATGGTCGGCAATGTTGATGCTTTGCGGCTTGGTGAAGAAACGTTTTTGTTTCTCGACGCGCACCTTGAGGATCACCGCATGACCGGTTTTCTCGAGACGTCGAGAGGCGCGGGCGAGCGGCGTTCCAACCCGCACATGCATCTGCTCGAGGCTTTTCTGGCCTGGCATCAAGCGACCGGCGAACTCGCCTATCTTCGTCGCGCCGCGCGCATCGTAGATCTGTTTCGCAGCCATTTCTTCGATCCGGAAAGCTGGACGCTGGGCGAGTATTTCGATGCCGAGTGGAGGCCGGCGGATGGCGAGAAAGGCCTATGGACGGAACCCGGCCACCATTTCGAATGGGCCGCACTGCTGGTCGACTTCGCCGAGCGCAGCGGCCAGAGTGAACTGACCGGCTTTGCCAGAAAACTCTACGCCTCTGCCATCGCCAATGGCCTCAATCGCGCCACCGGCCTCGCTTATGGCGCCGTCTCGCGGCAAGGCCTGCCGCTCGACCGTATCTCACGCAGTTGGCCGCAGGCCGAAGCAATCAAAGCGGCGATTGCACTCGACGGTTCAGGTGGCCCCGACCTCAAGCCCGAGATCGAAGCACGTGTCGGTCGCTTGTTCCGCTGGCACATCAATCCGGCACCGCTCGGCCTGTGGGTAGATCGGATCGACGAGCGTGGCCGCTCACTCGCGACCGATGTGCCGGCAAGCATCTTCTACCATCTGGTCTGTGCGCTGACCCAATATCTCGACAGCACTGGCGGCAAGCCCCGTGAGGGCTCGACACGCTGGGCCTCGACATAGCTGCCGGTGAACAACGGACGGACAGAGGCGAAGAGCGGTTTCCCCGGAAGTCGACGCTGAGCTTTTGCGGGCCACGAAGGCCCGCCGAGATTGGTGGTCACCGGCACGAAGATTGATGTTGTCTGGCTTTTCTTCGATAATAGGCTTCGCTTCTTTCGACCTATGGCTCAAGCGATTTTTAGTGAAGCCATGAGCCCAGCAGCTGTTTCCATATGATTGGAATCCCGTGCTTAGTTGAACTCGATTCTGAGGTTCGCTTCCAACGTTTGCTAGCCAGGTAGTCCGTACGTGCGGTCGTAGCTTGCTGAGCGCGCCGGTCTGAGTGATTGAGGTGCAGCCGCTTGCAGGCACTGGCGAAGGCTCTCGGTAGTAGCAGGCGCCGTTATCGGTCATGATGCGTATAACCGTGATGCCGAGGCTTGTGTAGTAAGCGAGCGCCGCCTCGAGGGAGGCGACCGCGCACTTCTTTTTCTCGTCGGCTTTGATTTGGCTGAATGCGATACGCTACACATCGTCGATGCAGACATGAACCAACTCCCAGCCCGTCTCCCACGCTTGAAACGCTCGAGCGGCCGAGCTTCCTAATATCGATGTGGATCAGCTCACCAGGACGCTGGCGCTCCTAACTGCGGACCGGTTCGGCCGGGCTCCAACGAAGCGATCCGATTTGAGACCGAGGCGCTGCAGGATACGGCTGACGGTAGCCGGCGAGACGCCGACCACGGCAGCGATCGCCTTGCCGGTCCATCGTTGGCGACGTAAGGCCTCAACCTGCTCGATGATGGCCTGCCGCGTCGGTCGGTAGAGACGATGCGAGGACCGATCTTTGAGCCCCTCCACAACTCAGCTTGCTCGTCCGGGACCGGATGGACAACCTATTGAAGACTCGCTTCTAATCTCATTGGATGTCACTCCTCAAAGCCGCCCGTCAGGGTCGTAGCTTCCAAAACGATATCGCAGCGCCTGTTAGAGCGGAGTTCGAACACCCTCGCACCGGAACGACCACAATGATCCTTCAAGGTCGGATCTCACGGAGAGTCCGTTGGTAACTCGGATGTCAACTATCCAGATCGGGTCATGGTCAATCGCGCCGCTATCCCCTGATGCCAGATTGTACGCTCCTGAAACGTCGATCACCCTTCGCCCCGCCGTTTTCAGGTCCACGGTGAATAACGTCGCGCCGCCAATGTTGCGGAGCTGGAGGGTTGCCGTCCCGCTATCTCCGGAATAGGCCCGCAGCACATCAATGCTGATGCGGTTGATGAACATGCGCTTGCCGATCGGGTTGGTGATAGATCCCCCGGTAGGCGGTATAATCCGCTGGTCGAAGGAGAAAAAAGCCGGCCCGATGTCGAAGGAGTCAATATCGACCGGTGTGGCAATGGCTCTCCCGAGCGTCCGTATTTGTTTGCCGTAGGGACCGACAAAGGCAAGGTCGCGCGTCCTGATATTGCGGTGGCAGAATGCCCTGATCTCGTTATCAGTGCTCAAGGAAACGAGCGAATCCCCTTCGAAGTAGACGACATCATCCACTTCGTAAGGCATCTTGTTCAGCCGGAAGGCCGGGACGCCTGCAGAGGTGTAGAGCATCGCATCGGGCGACATGAACCGCGCGATCTGCGACGAGTCGAAATGCCTGCGCGAGATTGACAGCAGCGTATCGCTTTCCTTCGTGATCGACATTTCCCGATAATCGCCGGAGAAAAGGCATGTCTTCGTGGAACTAGTGACGACGAATTCCGTGCCTTCAAAGGAGATGTTCTCCGTTAGTGAGCTGGTGGGGCCGAGAACGGAAGTCGCGCTGGCCGACAGACCAATAAGACGGCCGCGCCGGACAACGAGGTTCTTGCTCGGTGACAGGTTCCAGAAATCCTGAGCTTGCACATCCTCAAGGATGAGCGAACGTACGCCCACACCAGCCCCTATTTCAAGGCATTTGGAACTGCGGAACACTACCTCATCTATGCACTTGTCGAACTCTATCCCGCCGCGGACATCAAGCTCGCATGCATCGACGTACTTGCCTTGGCTGACATACATGCCGCCGTCCAACTGGCCGCCCCTGATCTCGCAGTAATCAAACCCACCGATGGTCACGCGGCCATTGCGCTCAAGGTTAGCGTTAGCCGTCGTCCAATTCGGATTGGCAACAACATTTATGTCGTGGATTATAAGGCGGCGGTAGCCTTTGAAGTTGCTGCGATCCGCAGAGATGATGCGAGGGGCGCCAAATACGAAGGTACCGGATCCATCCGGCCAGCGGGCGTCATAATCATACTTCAGTCCGCGCCGCAGCGAGACGCTGCTGCCGTCAACACTCTCGATCTCATTGTATTCTGAGATGCGCGGATCAGGCGGGAATCCGGAGAAGCCACCACCGCTGAAACCATAAATGAAAACACGCGCGCCCGCCGTGAGGCCGGTTCCATCCAAAGAACCCGTCACCTCGATGGTCATATCCCCCGCAGACGCCGTGGCGATAGTCTCGCCGGCATAGTAGTTCCCGGCACCATCTTCATGACCATTGGTCATGAAGATGGTGCCGAAGTGTAGTCCTTCGTTGTTGGACACGAACCCGGCATCTGCTGCCCCGCCGTGCGTGTTCATGATCGCGGCGCCGTTGAAATCTAGCGTCAGGTATTCGATACCGCAGAACATATGGGCGTGTTTGGTGGTATAGATCTTCCCTGTCTCTCCAATCCAGTGAAGATGGCCATGCTTCCGGCCCCAGTCACACATCGCAACCATTGCGGCGTCGTCATCAGTCGTGCCGTCACCGACAGCGCCAAACATCTCGGCTGTCACGGCGGCCCATTCTGCAATTTCCCCTCCGCCGGCGATCGAATCATGGAGTACGCCCTGGGCGCTCGTTGGCTTTACCGAATTCACGGAGGGATTCGCAATCGTTCCTTCGTTGGCTTGCGGAGCACTGGGCAAGATAGCGGTACCCCCAAGCAGGCGAAGAAAGGAACGACGTTTCATTCAAATCACCAGTCGTAGTGTTGCGCTCGATCGCCGCCGTTCAGGGTGATGCGACGAATTTATCCGAGCCGCTTCATAAAGGGGAGTGGTACTCCGGTTTCGGGCCGATTAATGACGGATATTGGGGAACGATCGAAAACAAAAGGGGGCCTGTTTAGGCCAGGGCCTTAGAACAGGTTCGCTCGATGAGAGTTCGCCGCGCGACGCCAATTTCTCAAACCCAATCTCTATTTCGTTTGCCTTCCATCTCCTCCATTTTGAACGGCTATGATCCTTGCGACATGGCAGAGGAGAGCGGTGCGAGATCCTGGCCACTCTGATAGCGGCTGACATGTCCGTCGCTGTGATGAAGGTCTTGGCGTCTGGCATGCGAGCGTGGATCCAGTCGGATTCGGCTTTCAGATCTTCAGCGTCTACCTGGGTATGGTATTGGCCGGCAGGTGCCGGCTCGTCGACGAGAAAGAACCCAAATACCTTCGGATTGCCAAGGAAGGGGGGACTTTGTCGATAAAGGACTGGGTTACGCCCTCGCCCTCGTTGAGCCAGACCATAGCCTTCATGCCATCCGGTAGCTCGTTGACCTGCTCGACGGTTTGAACGTCAGCCAGATTGAAGCCGGCGCTTGCGACTTCGGTGGCGGACCCACCTACTGCGAAATGAAGAGGTGCCATTCTGTTACTAATTCCTTGTCTGATTTGATATCTCCCCCGCGGTGCCTGCCTACTAGACGGTGCATATTAGCCAAGGCAAATACGTGAACTCATTGATAGATTCCATTGGTTACGGAAGAGTGGCGTCAGCGGTTTTTAGCAGAAGTACTTGCCTAGAGTTAGGAAGGATTGAAAATTGTTGATGTGTTATCTGGATGTTAATCGATGGATTGATTTTACAGGAATGGTTATAATATATATCGAAAATACCGAAAAATTGGGAGAGCTGTAATCCGCTGGAGAAGACTTGGCTGTCCCTAACGATCCTGCAGGAGCGTCGAAAATTATGAAATTGTATCGACTAAAAATAATGGGAATATACTTTCGAATTATTAGTAATTCTTAAAGAAATGCCGTTTAATGACAAATGTAAATTCTGGCCGATATTAAGCTACGCGCTGAGCCGCGCACCCCCGTCGCGACCAAGTTGTTGTGGACAGACAGTGGACAGGTGCTCGCTCAGACCTCGGTATCATCGGCAGCCGAGGTGCCAGCATCGGAGATGGTCAAACTTGACTTGTCTGCCGCTCGCCAGGAGGTCAGAATCGGTCAAGACAGTATGTGACTGAGATTTTGTTCAACCAGCCTACTGAGACTCCGGGTCGCCATCGGGAATGCTCAGACGGGCAACACCCGGCGAAGGCACTGTGACTGCGGTCAGTCCGAAAACTGGGTCTTCGAGGCGATCGAGGCGCCAGGGGAGCAAGTAAGGAGCCCGCCGACAGTCATGTGCCCATCAGCAGGGCTTATAATGTCCGCCGGATTTCTCTGGCTGACCGCACAAAAATCCTTGACTTATTAGTTGTTCAGCGAGATCAGCCCCGTCCTTGGTGAAACATTGGGCTACTATAAAGTTGTTCAGCTTTGGCGCGACAAGGCCATCACAAGGTGTGCCAAGTCCTACTGGCTTGCAGGAGACCGTCTGGGGCGGGAACCGCTGCCTCGCCGCTTCGGACACTAGGCTGATCATCCCGGACGGCTTCGTGAAAGTCGCTCCGCACAAGATCACGTGTTTGGATGCGACAGTTATATCTCTAATATCTTTTATCATGAGCGCGCCGCTAAAAGGTATAGATGTGTCAATCCGGACCTGTCGCCGCGTTTTTGGCTCGTTCGCTTGCAGTAAGGCGAGGATTCCCCACGTAAATAGAGCCAAAATCATAGCTAAAATTGAAGACACACGCCACGACATATTTGTTCTGACCTGTTACAATAACGCAAGATAACGGAGACTAAACAGTCTCGCTGGCGGCCGGCGATTCGCACGATCTTCGGCTATCAATGCGCCAGCCCAACCAACGTCGGTTTACGACGCTCTCGTGAGGGAATGATTTTTGGACAGCCGTCAAGTGGCTCGTCCAACAAGCGAACTAACACAACTGACCACTATCATGGCACACGCAATGCCGGCGCAATCGACAGCCCAGTCAAGCCCATCAAAATCGCGCCCTATCAAAGCCGTGCCTTGAAGAACCTCGATCACAGCCCCAACCAAAGCGAGGAAGAGTACCAACGTCGCTTTGCGTTCCGGCCAACTGAGACTCCCAAAAAATGTCAGCACGGCGAAAGCGGTGGCGTGATTCAGCCTATCGTTGTGGAAGCCTACATCGAGTCCGAATTCCTTAAGACGCGGCGCGGGCAAAAGCGCAAGCACAAGAACGGCAAGCAACGTGACGAAAAAAGCTATCCGTTCGGTGACTGATTGCAATCTCATATGGTCTCTTAAAGCTGAAATTTTGGTAGACAAAGGGGTTGGTGGTCCGCGCCGAGCCTACCATGATGTCGAGAGCAGGACGGTACCTGTCACCACGATTGCACCCAATGCCTCGAAAAATCAACTGAACGTGCTGTACATCGTCACCATCGCCGATCAAGAAACTTGCGATCCGCGAACAGATGGCATCAGCCGCCTAATCCTTAAGGTGATAATTGCCGGGAAGGGCCGCGAGAAGCCCGGAAAACAAGGGGCCAGCTTGTGGCGCTGGCAGCGATCCTGTGCCTCTATTGCGGGCTGGTCGCCGGGCCGATCCTCTATGCGTTCCTGGCCATCCAGGGCATGGCGGATTTCTTCAAGTGACGGTGTTGACCATATGAAAACAGCTCGATCCGTCTTGCTACCTGATCCGAAATTGCTTAGCCGGGATGAAACTGCTCCCATGAACCGTTCGTACCGTGTGGGAAACAGGGTGCGGGAGGGCACGTGACAATAAGGATCAGACTTCCGGGCGGGACGTTGAAGATCAAGACGAAGGACGAGCTGCGCCGCCGCGAACAGAAGCGCGAAGTTCCGGTCTGGCAGGTCGGAAATTACTTCATCGTCTGGTGGCCGAGCAGCATGTCGGATCGTCCGTCCAGGCCCCCGCCAACATGATGAACCAGAGCCTGCGACCCGACCCTTCTGGAAACAGTCCCAGAAGATAGCCCCAGAAATAGTCAATGACCGGCCGTTGACTCTTCCGCCGCGGAAGCTCTCTATTGCTGCGCTGCACAATAGGGTTTGGGCTGATGGCGATTCGTATCAAGTTGCCGGGCGGCACCTTGAAGGTGAAGATGTATCGGGAGTTGCGCGAGCGCGAGCGCGCCCGCCGCATACCCGTCGTAAAGATCGGTTCGCTGTATTTCACCTGGTGGTCGAACCGCCAGCGTCCCTTGAACGACCGGCCGGGTGCACCGGACGATCCTGACCAGCCCCAGGCGACGCGGTTGACGCCCTGAACGTCATCAGGCGCCTGCGCTCAATCCTTCCGGAAACAGCCAAAACGTGCCCATCGGCTGTTGACTCTTCCCTTGGGGAAGTTCTCTACTTGCTGCATTGCACATCATCGTTGCGTTGCACGGCGGGAGTTTGAACCGATGGCAGTGCGTATCAAATTGCCGGGCGGCACCCTCAAGATGAAAGTCTATCGCGAATTGCGGGTGCGCGAACGCGAGCGCCGCGTGCCGGTCATGAAGGTAGGTTCGCTGTATTTTGTCTGGTGGTCGAACAGCCAGCCTCACGACAAGCCGCAAGACAGCCATCATTAGCTGTTGAGCCACCCTGTTCATCCCGGTATAGCTTCGATCGTCACCTTGTTGGGATAGAACGCCCCGTGATCGCGGATTTCGAGCATCTCGTCGAAAGGCTGTTCATACGCCCACATCGCATCCTTGCCGGCGTTCGCGGCAGGCAGCACACTCCAATAGCTCGCATCCCCCTTGTAAGGGCAGTGGGTCGACAGTTCCGTCTTGCGAAGCTGATCGAAATCGATGTCCTCGAATGGAATATAGAGCATCCGGGGGTAGGGGGATTCGGTCAACACCTTGGCTTTCGTGGACGAGGCAATGACCGCGTCGCCGGCGCGTACGGTGACAGTTCCGATGTAAGGCTCCACAGTAAGCACCTTATCCGGATTGCGTTGAAAGCCGGGTGACGGGTTAGCGATTTGGTCCATGACCGGTTTCTCCTTGCACGACCTAAGGTGTGTCGGGCGCACGCGCCGCGCAAGGCCGCCGTCGAACGCGGTGCTCGAAACCCATCGCCTTCGGCGTTGCCAGATCTCTCGTCAAATCGACCTTGAGGTTGACCGATCAGGCGGCTGCCTGAAACGCATCCACAAGCCCAGCATAGGCGGCGGCGATCCCGGCGACCGGATTGGTGCTTCTCGAGGCGGTTTCGACTTTGAGCGTACCGCCGCCGGTCGGTAAGGTAAGGAGCAGGAACTGGCGGTTGCCGCCATCGCCGACGCATGCCGCGGCAACGTGCTGGGCTTCGCCTTCGTTTTGAACGCACATCTTGAACAGCAGCGTGCCCCCGACCGCCTCTAGGGCGCCGCCGACAACTTCGACGAATTCGTCTTCAGAAACGGTTTTGGCGTCCGGCACCAGATCGGCCAGGCTTTCGGCGAGCGTATTTTCGAGAGTCTTGTCGTCGAGCTGCGCGTCCATGCGAACCTCTTTCATTCGCCAATCGCACCCCTGCCCATTAATCAAGGTTAACGCCGACGATGGCCGGATTGTGGCGTTTTCACTTCTTTTCGATCAATGCACCCCTCTGCCCGGTCATGGCTGGACAATCCGCTTGTTCGTCCCACAATGGAACGAAAACCAATGGGAGGAAAAGAATGCTCGGACTGATGCAGGAATGGCCGCTGCTTTGCCACAGGCTTATCGACAACGCAGCCAGGCAGCACGGCGAACGCCAGATCGTGTCGCGCTCGATCGAGGGCCCGATCGTCCGGACCAATTACGCCGAAATTCATCGCCGCGCCCTGCGGGTCGCTGAGCGGCTCGAGCATGATGGCTTCGGGCTTGGCGACCGCATCGCCACTTTGGCCTGGAATACGGCGCGCCACATCGAAGCCTGGTACGGCATAATGGGTGTCGGCGCGATCTATCACACGCTCAATCCGCGCCTCTTTCCCGAGCAGATCGTCTGGATCATGAAAAATGCCGAGGATAAGGCGATCTTCGTCGATCTGACATTCATGCCGCTACTTGAAAAGCTCGCCGGCGCGGTCAAATCGCTGAAGCAGGTGATCGTGCTGACCGACAAGGCGCACATGCCGCAAACGGCGCTGCCGAACGTCGTTGCCTATGAGGAGTGGCTTGACCAAGCCGACGGCGCCTTCACCTGGAAGACGTTCGATGAAAACACCGCCGCCGGCATGTGCTACACCTCGGGCACGACAGGCGATCCGAAAGGCGTCCTCTACAGCCATCGCTCGAACGTGCTGCACGCAATGATCGCCGCGATGCCCGACGCGATGGGGCTCTCGTCGCGCGACACAATACTGCCGGTCGTGCCGATGTTCCACGCCAACGCCTGGGGTCTTGGCCAGAGCGCGCCGATGATCGGCGCCAAGCTGGTCATGCCTGGCTGCAAGATGGACGGCGCATCGATCTATGAGTTGCTCGACACCGAAAGGGTGACGTTCAGCGCCGCGGTGCCGACAGTGTGGCTGATGCTGCTTCAGCATCTGGAGGAGACCGGCAAACAACTTCCCTATCTGAAGAAGGTCGTCATCGGCGGCTCGTCCTGCCCGCGTGCGATCACAACGAAGTTCCAGGACAATTACGATGTTGAGGTCATCCATGCATGGGGCATGACCGAAATGTCGCCGCTCGGCACCCTGTGTACGATGAAGCCGGGCTATGCCGGGCTTGAAGGCGAAGCCCGGCTCGACGTCCAGAGCAAGCAGGGCTATCCGCCTTTCGGCGTCGAAATGAAGGTGACCGACGACGACGACAAGGAGCTGCCATGGGACGGCAAGACATTCGGACGCTTGAAGGTCCGCGGACCGGCTGTCGCGCGTGCCTATTATGGCGGCATCGGATCCGAACAGTTCGATGAAGAAGGCTGGTTCGATACCGGTGATGTCGCCCATATCGACCCAAGTGGCTACATGCAGATCACCGATCGTGCCAAGGACGTCATCAAGTCGGGCGGCGAATGGATATCGACCATCGAGCTCGAGAATCTCGCAGTCGGTCATCCGGATGTGGCGGAGGCGGCCGCCATCGGCATCCAACATTCGAAATGGGGCGAACGGCCGTTGCTTGTAGTCGTCCGCAAGCCGAGCCGGGAGCCGACCAAGACGGATATCCTCGCTTTCATGAACGGCAAGGTGGCGAAGTGGTGGATGCCGGATGACGTCGCCTTCGTCGACGAAATTCCCCACACCGCCACCGGCAAGATCCAGAAGACCACCTTGCGCCAGCAATTCAGGGACTATCGTCTGCCAACGGATTGACTGAGATGCTGTCTTTCTCCTTCCAGCCGCCGCTAAACGGCGCTAAACGCTCGTTCGGGTGGAGCAGTGCAGAAAACAATGGAAATTCCCGGGCGACAGACGTCGAAGGCGGCCGGCTGGTCGCGCCGGACAGGCGCTTTTTCGGCGGTCCTGCTCCTGACCGTTCTCCTCGGCCACCGGTATGAGCTTGTTGAAACGCCGGCTTTCCTTTGGGTGCTCGGCATTGTCGCGCTGCTTGCCGCCTTTGCGCTCTTGTTCGCCGGATTTGCCTTTTCGAGACTGTGGAATTTCGGCGACCGTGGCGGTCGCGATCTCACCGTCGGCACGTTGCTGGCACTGCTGGTGCTTGCTCCTTTTGGCATTGCTGCCTACTGGGCAGCGGCTTACCCTCCGCTCAGAGATATCTCGACGGATTTCGACAATCCGCCGGTGCTCGACACCAGCACCCGGACCGGGGATATGAACGCGCTTTCGCCACCGACCCCGGGCGAGCAGCGCCTGCAGACCGAGACCTATCCGCTGGTCACGGGACGCAGCTACAATCTGCCTTTCGATCGGGTCCTGGAAGCAGTCGAAACCGTGCTCGATCGTCGGGATTG
This sequence comes from Mesorhizobium sp. M5C.F.Ca.ET.164.01.1.1, assembly GCF_004792125.1. NCBI lineage: Bacteria > Pseudomonadati > Pseudomonadota > Alphaproteobacteria > Hyphomicrobiales > Phyllobacteriaceae > Mesorhizobium > Mesorhizobium sp. M5C.F.Ca.ET.164.01.1.1. The sequence goes on from NZ_SRTG01000002.1 coordinate 170,726, forward strand.
GCAGCTAACGGCGCCGTTTCCCCGTGCGATCGGGCAAAGCGAGGTGACGATCAACGCCCTGGCCAAGAGCTTCATCCTCAGCCTTCCCGCCGACGTCGTCATCCGTGTGACCGACGACGGCGATGCGATCATGGTCGACATGCGTTCGGCCACCCGTTTTGGCCGCTACGACCTTGGCGACAACGCGGCCCGCATCGTGGATTTCCTCACCGAGCTGGATCAGGAAGTCGCCGGCCAGGTCGGCACGGCCCCGGCCGAATAGTGCTTACACGATAGGAGTGAAAATGCCGTCGATCGCCGGGTCGCCGTCGGTGCTCACCAGGCCGCGAGCCACCAGATCCTCCAGATGGGCAAGCACGGACAGTCCGGCAGCGCCATGGAGGCGCGGATCGGTATCGCGATAGATCGCCCGGACCATGTCCTTGATCGTCCAGTCGCCGCTTCTGATCCGTTCGAGAATCGCTTGTTCGCGCATCCTGCGATGCGTCTTCAACTCGCGCATGAAACTGCGCGGCGCGGTCACCGGCCCGCCATGGCCGGGCAGCAGCAGGCGGTCGTCGCGCTCGATCAGCCGATCCAGCGAGGCCATATAGTCGGCCATGGCGCCGTCCGGCGGCGCAACAATGGAGGTCGCCCAACCCATGACGTGATCGGCCGAGAACAGGACACCGGTTCCTTCCAGCGCAAAAGCCGCGTGATTGGCAGCGTGACCCGGCGTCAGTACCGTCCTGATCGCCCAACCGTCGCCCTTGACCATCGTATCGTCGGGAAGCGCGATATCCGGATAAAAGGCGGTGTCGGCGCTGGCGTCGAGCGGATTAACCTCGCCTATGCGCAGCCGCCTGGCCGGCCGATGTGGGCCTTCGGCCAGGACAATTGCCCCGGTGTGCTGCTTCAGCCGCGCTGCCAGCGGAGAATGGTCGCGATGCGTGTGGCTGACGAATATGTGGCTGACCGGCCTGTCTCCGATCACCTCGAGCAGTGTCTTGAGATGCGCATCGTCATCCGGCCCCGGATCGATCACCGCCAGCGTCTTGCGCCCGACGATGTAGCTGTTGGTGCCGTGAAAGGTGAACGGGCTGGGATTTTTCGCGGTAATCCGAAGCACGTCGGGCGCAACGGTCACGGCCTGGCCGTAGGACGGGTCGAAGTCTGTGTCGAATTTCAGCACCATGGCGAATGTCGTTCAGCTCTGTTCTAGAGACGGCAAAACCGATTGCCGCATAACACGGAAGCCAATATAGGAAAACGCAAGGCCGCGATCTGCGGCAGTCCGATATGAGGAAGACCATGGCAATTGCAACGACAATGCGTCCGCTTGTTTCTCTCGCTTTGCCTGAAAAGGGCGCGGCCCGCCTGGCGACCCAGCTTTTGCTGGCGATCGTCGGAACGCTGGTGCTGACCTTGTCGGCCAAAACCAGAGTTTTGCTCGGGCCGGTCGACATCTCGATGCAGACCTTAGCCGTTTTTCTGATCGCCGCAGCATTCGGCATGCGCCTCGGCGTCGCCACGCTGCTTCTCTACATGGCGGAGGGCGCCATGGGCCTCCCGGTCTTCCAGGGCACGCCGGAAAAGGGCATCGGCGTCGCTTACATGCTCGGCTCGACCGGCGGCTACCTTGCTGGCTTCGTGGTCATGGCGGCGATCGTCGGTTGGGCCGCTGATCGCGGATGGGATCGCCATCCGATCAAGCTCTTCAACGCGATTCTGGTTGCCGAAATCGTCATGATGGCGATGGGTTTTGCCTGGCTGGCGCTGCTCATCGGCCCGGAAAAGTCGTGGCAGTTCGGCGTCGTGCCCTTCATCGTCGGCGACCTGATCAAGGTCGGCCTGGCGGCGAGCCTTGTGCCAGCCGTCTGGTCGCTGCTCAAACGCTCCTGAACTCCGGCCGATGGATTGGGCGCCACGGGCGTGTGATTGCGTGGTCCTGTTTCAGCGACGGCCTGTCGAGACTTCTCGTCATCGCAAGCCAGCGCCAATTGGGTCGGCATCTGCTCCGCAACTCTTTGCTAACGTTACTGTCACAATATGTTCAAACCGACGGATTAAGGACCAGAGCAGCCGGCGATTCGTCGCGAGCCAGCGTAACCAAGTAGCTACACATCGAAGCAATTGCTCGATACCGCTGCTTGGATAGCTAAAAAAGAAAGCGGCTCGACAACGATTAGGCACAGCTGAAGTTAATGGACAATTGCCAGGAATTTTTTCGACCAGCCGCCTCGATTCTCGCGAGATAGTTGCTTGCTGGTATCTTCGCGCTGTCGTAACGCTTGCCCCGACCGTGCCAAAGACCGCCGAGAAGGATACTTGTGATCACCCCGGAAAAAACAACTGTTAAAGCGACTGTATCGCCGCAGCGGCCCGCAGCCGGCACCGCAGCACGCTGGTATGCCGCCAGCGTATTTCCGGGAAAAGAAGACGTCGCCGAACGGCATCTCCGGATGCAGGGGTTTCACCCGTTTACGCCTCGCTGCGAAAAGACCATTCGACATGCCCGGCGCATCGAGACGCGACCGGCAGCGTATTTCCCGGGTTACATGTTCATCGCCCTCGATGTCGCGCTACAGCGGTGGCGCTCGGTCAATGGAACGTTCGGTGTGCGCTCCCTCATAATGCAGGGCGAACGGCCCTTGCCGGTCCCCTCCGGGTTGGTGGAGCGGTTCATTGCATTGACTGGCAAGGACGGCCTGCTTGATTTCAGGGGAGGTCTCGTTGCAGGGGGATCGGTTCGGATTCTTTCAGGTCCTTTCGCGGAGATGATCGGTCGCCTTGATCGCCTCGATCCAACTGGAAGGGCCAGGGTTCTGGTTGCCATCATGAACGGCGAGATCCCTGTTGACATGGATTCAAGGGAACTCGTCGCGATCGCATAGCCGTAATCGACGCTCGGTCATGCGGTGCAATTGTTGCAAAGTCGGCTCTCGAGGTTTCACCCGGGAGTGCGGTAGCCATTGTTGACATAAAGATACGTAGAGCGAGAGGCTTCCGCCGCTGCGCTGTGCAATCGCGTCGACGCACAGGGACAGCATAGGTACCATCGAGACTTTACCTCCTGTTCGAAATGAATACGAAACGTCACAGTTCTGACGTTTAACTCATTAGAGACCGACCTGACAAACTTGAACACCTCCACGCGCAATCCATCCAACCGAAGGCATCTTCTGCTCCGGATACGCTTTCAATTACTAGGTGGCCTTACTGCTGCTATCGTCGTGCCAGCTTTGATTCGCATGGCATTTGGTCCAGGAGCTCTCCTGTCCACAAATATGCAGGTTACTATTCTCGCTGCATTTATCGCCCACACCTCTGGTTACTTTTTGTATAAGCGCATTGGCAACTTTCCGGGGGTCGCGGCGGCTGGCTACATCCTGCCCACCTTCGCCCTGACTTATGGGCTTGTGTTCGTCACCATCTTCTTCTTCAGATTCGACTATAGTCGGTTCCAGGCCGCCGCCAGCTTCACCCAATCGACACTGTGGTATTTTGGCTTGAGCCTTGCCACGCGACGGCTCGATTCATTTCGACTGGCGATAATTCCTGGCGGAGATGTCTACAGGCTAGAGAGCATACCGGACGTGCAATGGCATCGGGTCCATTCGCCTGAGACGGTAGTTGAGGACGCTAGCGGTGTCGTGGCTGATCTGCGAGCCGATCTTTCAGAGGAATGGGAGCGGTATATCGCCGATCGCGCCCTATCGGGAACGCCGGTCTATCACGTCAAGCAAATCACCGAGTCGCTCACCGGTAGGGTAGAGATCGAGCATCTTTCAGAAAATACCCTAGGATCACTGAATCCAAATCATGCCTATTTAAAGATGAAGCAGGCTATTGATTGGGTTTCAGCACTGTTTATCCTTATCGTTTTCTCGCCATTGTTTTTATTCGTGGCGCTGGCGATAAAGCTCGACTCGGCTGGACCGGCCTTGTTTAGACAAAAAAGAATGGGGTACAGAGGAAATATCTACGAGGTTTACAAATTTCGGACGATGAAACTCAGCGCCTCTGTTGGTGACGAAAAGGAAGAGGCCATCACAAAGACTGGCGATGAGCGCATTACGCGTCTTGGGCAGTTCTTGAGAAAATCCAGGATCGATGAGTTGCCGCAAGCCCTCAACATTTTGCGCGGCGAAATGAGCTGGATCGGGCCGAGGCCGGAAGCACTCGTCCTCTCGAAATGGTATGAGGCAGAGCTGCCGTTCTATCGATACCGACACATCGTCCGACCCGGCATTACCGGATGGGCACAAGTCAACCAAGGCCACGTTGCGGCCGTGGACGACGTGCTGGAAAAGCTCCATTACGACTTTTACTACATTAAGAATTTCTCCCCATGGCTCGACGTGTTGATTGTGTTTCGTACCATCAGAACTATGCTGACAGGGTTTGGCGCGCGTTGAATGAAGCGGAGAAAATCGGTAGTCGATGTAGCGAAATTGAGGTTGCAAGCGTTACGGAATGAGGATGAGAAGCATGTTGTTGAGATGGGCTTTTATGCCGCCTAAAGTTACGCTGATCAGCATTGAGAATATCGTCACATCGACCCCGGAGAAGCACAATGACTAGGAAGACCGCGCTCATTACTGGCATCACTGGCCAAGATGGCGCCTATCTAGCAGAGCTTCTTCTGGCAAAAGACTACGACGTCCACGGAATCAAGCGGCGTTCATCCTCGTTCAACACCGGTCGCATTGATAATCTTTATCAGGATCCACATGAAAAGAACGTAAGATTGTCACTCCACTACGGTGACATGACCGACGCCACGAACCTCATCCGCATAGTTCAGGAGGTGCAGCCCGACGAGATCTATAACCTCGCGGCGCAATCCCATGTTCAGGTGAGCTTCGAGACTGCGGAATACACGGCGAACGCGGACGCGATCGGCACGCTACGCCTTCTGGAAGCCATCAGGCTGCTTGGTCTGACAAAAAAGACGCGTTTCTATCAGGCATCGACTTCCGAGCTCTATGGGAATGTGCAGGAGATCCCACAAAAGGAAACGACGCCTTTCTATCCGCGATCGCCCTATGCAGCAGCAAAGATCTATGCCTACTGGATCACGGTAAATTACCGGGAAGCTTACGATATCCATGCATCCAACGGAATTTTGTTCAACCATGAAAGCCCAATGCGGGGCGAAACATTTGTGACGCGGAAGATCACCCGCGCGGCTGCCGCTATCAGCCTGGGCCTCCAGGACAAACTCTATCTGGGCAATCTGTCTGCCGAACGAGATTGGGGTCATGCCCGCGACTACGTCGAGGGCATGTGGAGGATCCTTCAGCAGGACCTGCCGGACGATTATGTCCTTGCAACCGGAGTAAAGAACTCGGTCCGCCGTTTTGTCGAGCTTGCATTCAGCGAGGTCGGGACCGAGATCCAATGGGTCGGTTCCGGCATCGATGAAAAAGGCATCGATGCAGAATCCGGGGCCGTTCTGGTCGAGGTGGATCAGCGATACTTCAGGCCCACCGAGGTAGAGCTTTTGATCGGAGATCCCTCAAAAGCAGAGCGCATCCTCGGATGGAAAGCGACAACATCACTGGATGCGATGGTACGCGACATGGTCCAGTCCGACCTCGAAACGGTAAGACGGGAATCCGAGCACCGCCGCTTAGATGAGGATCGCGTTCGCGTTGCAGCACAGTGAGGAGCGTAGGACCGAGCTGACATGAAAATCTCAGTTTTAACGGTCTGCTGGAACTCGGCCGCAACAATCAGGCACACGATCGATAGTTTCTTTGCCCAGGACCATCATGACAAAGAGTTGGTAGTCGTCGATGGCGGGTCGGCGGACGAAACACTGACAATCGTTCGATCGTATCCCCAAGACCAGATTCAGTTGCTCAGCGAGCCTGACCGCGGCATGTATGATGCATTGAACAAAGGGCTGCACCTATATACCGGACAAGCAGTAGGCGTGCTGAATTCTGACGATTGTTTCCACGATCACACGGCGCTGAGTCGGATTTCGGCAGGCCTCGAACATGCCGACATCGTGCATGGCAATCTGGATTTTGTCGAAAACCATTTCAACAAGCGGGTCGTACGGCGTTGGCGTGCTGTTGCCAGGCCGGCCAAGGGTTTTCGGACCGGCTGGATGCCAGCGCATCCGACGTTCTACGTCCGGCGGAAGGTGGCCGAAGCGGTAGGTGCGTTCGACCTTAACCTGAAAGTCGCGTCGGATTACGATTGGATGTTGCGTGCTGTTGAGCTCTACGAATTCAGATCTGCGACGAGCGACCATATTTTGATAGATATGATGGTTGGGGGGGCCAGCACGAGCAGCATCATGTCGTACGTCAGGCACAACATGGAAGCGTTACAATCGAGGCGCCGATGGCTCGGTTCGGGTACGGTTGACTATGCATTGGTCGCGAAGCCGGCGCGTAAGTTTGGCCAACTTGTTTTCACCCTTAGCGCCAAGGGCTAAGATCGATCGCATTCCTGACAATCAGGTCCAGTTCCCGCCCTGCGGAATTCGCCACTAAATTTCAGTTGGCCGCAAAATCATTCAACCCCAATTCGATTACCGTAGAAAGCTCCCACAGACTACATGTGTCTATCCAAAATGGCATCGTAGTCAGCCCGGGAAAAGCCCGGCGTTGGTATCAGTATCCTGACGGTTAGTAGGTAAAGTTAATCCATGGGGGTTGAGTAAGTAATAAAATGCGTAGTCAAAATTTAGAATGGAAATTGACATGAGAAGGCTGTATAATAGTAGAAAACGGATCCTGGTGACTGGCGGTGCGGGTTTTCTTGGTTCGCATTTAATAGACAGATTACTCGATGAAGGGAATGAAGTTGTTTGCGTTGACAATCTTTTTACCGGAAGCAAAAGAAATATAGACCATTTGCACGGAAATCCTAGGTTTGAATTTCTTCGGCATGATGTGTGTTTTCCACTTTACGTAGAGGTCGATGAAATATACAACCTTGCATGTCCGGCCTCTCCGATTCACTACCAGCATGATCCGGTACAGACGACCAAAACGTCTGTACATGGCGCGATCAATATGCTTGGACTCGCGAAGCGGCTTAAATGCAAGATTCTGCAGGCCTCGACGAGTGAGGTTTATGGAGATCCCGTCGTGCATCCGCAGATTGAAGAGTATTGGGGTAACGTAAACCCCATTGGGCCCCGCTCGTGTTACGATGAAGGCAAGCGATGTGCAGAAACTCTATTCTTTGATTACCATCGACAGCATGGCTTGAAGATAAAAGTAATGAGAATATTTAATACATATGGGCCCCGTATGCACCCGAACGACGGTCGCGTTGTTTCTAATTTTATAATGCAGGCGCTGAAAGGCGAGCCCCTAACTATCTACGGCGAGGGGGACCAGACCAGATCCTTTTGTTATGTCGACGATCTAGTTGACGGGATGATTCGCCTGATGAACTCTAGTGATGATATCACTGGGCCAATTAACATTGGCAATCCAGTCGAGTTCACAATAAAGGAGCTTGCGGAAGAAATTTTAGAAAAAGTTAAATCAAAATCTTCGCTTGTGTTCGTGTCACTTCCTCTCGATGATCCAAAGCAACGGCAGCCGGATATATCAAAAGCTAATGAGTTACTCAACTGGCACCCAAAAATTCAGCTAAGTGACGGGATAAAGTCTACGATTAGTTATTTTGAAACGTTGCTCGACAGGGTAGCTAATTAAGAATGGAAAGCGAGGCTTTACGCTCTAGTCAAGGCCGTGGCCTAGTTAAGAGATATTCATGCGCTCAGTTCTGAATACGATAAAATTTATTGTGGCACATCCCCTTTGCTCAGGGAGGCCACTGAGCGCGCTGTGGCGATATGTAAGATGGCAGGCCGAAAGCTCGATACGCCACGAGCTGGAGTTCCAGTGGATAGCGGGAGCAAAGTTGGTAGTGCGAAAAGGTATGACCGGCGCCACTGGCAATATCTATTGCGGCCTGCACGAATTCTCAGATATGGCATTCGTCCTCCATTTCCTGCAACCACTCGATAACTTTGTAGACGTTGGCGCTAACGTTGGGAGCTATTCTGTCCTGGCGTCGGCTGTATGTGGAGCGCGAACAGTCGCACTTGAGCCCGACCCGACCACGATTGAATTTTTAACCCGCAATGTGAATGTCAACAGAATTCAAAGCCGTGTCACAATCATTGACGCCGCGTTGGGTGCAACACAAGGGACAGCAGATTTCACCATCGGACGCGACACTAGAAACAAAATGGCTAAAGCAGACGAGCGTGAAACACGCGTTGTCAGAGTTGATACATTAGATGAAATTGTTCGCGATGCAGCGCCAATATTGGTGAAGATTGATGTCGAGGGCTTCGAGGCCGATGTTATCGCGGGTGCCAAAAATACGCTTGGAAGGCCAGAATTAATGGCAATCCTGATTGAAACGGTTGATGACGATGTTCGCCATACACTAAATTCTCACGGTTTTGTCGAAGTGCACTACGAGCCTCGCTCCAGGGTCTTATCTCAAACAGAAGATCAGGCTGGGAGAGGGGCGAATTTCCTTTTTGTGCGCTCCATAGAGGCTTGCACTGAGCGTGTAAAACGTGCGCCCCCGCGACAAATTCTCCATCAACTAATATGAATTAGGGCAATCCAATGCTAGCTCATCTGTAAGCACTTCTGTCCATGAAGGACAACGAGCGAGACGCAGGCAAGAAACATGAAAAGGCCGGGTAAATAAATTGGCAACAATAACTGTCGAACTGGATGGGCCAGGGTTCTCGTTGCCATCATGAATGACGAGAGTCCTGTCGATCTCGACGCAAGGGACCTCGTCGCAATCGCATAGCCATTAGTCGTACTCGGTCATGCGTGCAATTGTTGCAAAGTCGGCTCTCCGGTTTTCACCCGGGAGTGCGGTAGCCATTGTCGGTGGACGTGGCAGTGGAAAACTGTTGGTGGCCTTTGCGGATGATCGATTAGCTGGTTAATGGGCTCACGAATTTGAACACCTCCACCATCACCCTGCCCAACGAAAGACATCTTCTGCTGCGGATGCGCTTTCAATTGCTTGGCGGATTGACATTCGCGGTCCTGATTCCAGCGCTCATTCGTATGTCGTTTGATCAACAAGTAATCTGATCAACGAATATGCAAGTTACGATTTTCGCTGCGTTCGTCGCTCACACGTCGGGCTACCTGCTTTACGCATCGGCAATTTTCCCGGTGTGGCAGCGGCTGGTAATATTTTGCCCACATTTGCCCTGACTTATGGCCAGGTGTTCGTGACCATCTTCTTTTTCAGGTTTGACTATAGCCGGTTCCAGGCCGCCGCGAGTTTCTTTCAGTCGACATTGTGGTATTTTGGACTGAGCTTGGCCACGCGACGGCTCGACCCCTACCGGTTGACAGTGATCCCGGGTGGGAACGTCGATAGGCTGGAGAGCATACCTGGCGTCAGTTGGCACAGGATTCATTTGCCCGAGACAATCGTAGAGTATGCTAGAGGTGTGGTGGCCGATCTTCGAGCCGATCTTTCGGATGAATGGGAACGATATATCGCCGATCGCGCGCTCTCGGGAACGCCGGTCTATCATGTCAAACGAATCAGTGAGTCGCTCACAACTGAGTGGAAATAGAGCATCTTTCCGAAAATACCCTGGGGTCATTGAATCCAAACCACGCATAGTTGAAAACAAAGCAGGATATTGGTTGGGCTTCTCACCGTTGCTTTTATTTGCCGCAATATGTGTAAGGTGGACTCGAAGGGTCCTGCTTTATTCAGGCAGAAGAGGATGGGGTACAGAGGAAATATCTACGAGGTTTACAAGTTTCGGACGATGAAACTCAGTGCCACTGTCGGCGATGAAAAGGAAGAGGCCATCACAAAGGCAGCCGATGCGCGGATCACTCGCCTAGGACAGGTCTTGAGGAAATCCAGGATCGATGAGTTGCCGCAAGCCATCAACATCTTGCGCGGCGAGATGAACTGGATCGGACCGCGTCCGGAGGCCCTTGTTGTGTCAAAATGGTATGAGGCAGAGCTGCCATTCTATCGGTATCGGCACACCGACCGGCCTGGCATTACCGGATGGGCGCAAGTCAACCAGGGCCATGTTGCGGCGGTGGACGACGTTCTGGAAAAGCTTCACTATGACTTCTACTACATCAAAAATTTTCTCGACGTGCTGATCGTGTTTCGTACTGTCCGAACCATGCTGACAGGGTTTGGTGCACCTTGATTGTTCGGTAGTGTTTCGCCCTAGTTGTTGCAGGCAGGGGAGGGCGAGTGGTTACAAGGTCAAGAGAATAAGTGAATCTATTAGTTGCAAACGCAAAGCTCCTTATGAAACCAAGTTGTAGTTCGTGGCGCGGAAAACAATAATAGGTTGGAATATGCAAACCCTATACCCGAGGCAATCGATGGATCTCCCATCAGGTGAAATTCATCATGCTGGAATGAAGATGAAATCGGGTGGTTCTCATGGTAGAGCAGACCTCAATGAGGCAACATCGTCCAATTGCAAAACGTCAGCGTACGGATCTCTCAAACGGCCGGATACACAAAATCACTTGAGAAGCAGCACTTATAGCCGGCGTGACTGGCCAATACGGTGTATATCTCGCCGAGTTGGCTGGTCACGGGCTATGATGATGGGGATGGGCCTTAAGCGGCAGGTATCCTCATTCAATACTGGTCGGACCCCTGGGGACTACAGGAAATTTATTCAGATACATACGAATTGGAGCCCATTGCAGTGCGCGTTGCACGGTTCGGGGACTGGTATCTCGACCGCTATAGAGATAAGCCGGTTAAGAAGGCGGTATCCTTCGGTCCAAGAAAGAACTCCCTTGGGATGTCAATTTCTGACCGAATTCGGTGCAAGATAATGCTCCACTCGCAATCAGAGGAGGTCGCCTTCTCGTGGCATGGACTTCCGCAATACGCGGCTCGACTCATACGGGCGGCTGCGGAACGGCTGGATAGGCCATGCGTGGTGGTGGGGTCCCGCCCGGTGGTCCCGATTGATGGAATGGAGCAGGTGCTCGGCCGACCGGTCCAGTGGATAGACCCGGGAAAGCCTACTTCCTGGTCTGAGATCGGCCTGAAAATTCCGAAGTTCTATATCCAGTCCGGCTGGTCTTATCCTGCTTTTTCAGCGCTTGGCCGCGAGGTCAAGAAGGCTGGCGGATGCGTAATCGGGCTGAGCGATGCAAACTGGCGGGGTGATCTGCGCCAGCTTCTGCTTGGCCCGGCCGCTTTTCGGCTTCGCCACCGCCGACACTTCGACGCAATTATAGTGCCCGGGCACCAGGGTGAGCGCCTTCTGCGTTATTTTGGGATGCCGCGTCACCGCATCCGCATGGGGTTGTATGGAGCTGACCCCACGCTTTTCTCCCCGGGGCCGCCGCTTGCTGAACGGCCACCCGAGTTCCTGTTTGTCGGACAGCTAATCCGCCGCAAGGATATTCTCGGTTTGACGAGCGCATTTGTCGAATTTTGCCGACAGCGGCCCGAATGGACGTTGCGAATTTGCGGAAGCGGCGAGCTGAGGAACCAAATACCCGTTCATCCCAAAATTATTGTCGAGGATTTCGTACAGCCCCAGGAACTCGCCAGTCGCTATTATTCGGCACGGTTTCTGGTGCTGCCGTCCCTGGTTGAAGCCTGGGGGCTCGTGGTTCACGAAGCTTCGCTCTGCGGTTGCGGTTTGGTTTTGAGCAATGCTGTCGGCAGTGCGGACGATCTTGCATCGGGGCGCAATGCGATGCGATTTCGAGCCGGGTATAAACGCGAAATACTGGCCGCACTTCATTCGGCAGCAGACTCAAGCCCCGACTGGCTCGTCGGAGCCGGATTTGAATCGAGAGCATTGGCGCAGAACTTCGGTCCGGAGCGCTTTGCTGTGGAGGTGTCAAGTCTGATTTCGTCTTTCGCCGGCAATAGCTTTTGATCGGGGATCCAGCGAAGGCCCAGCGTGTTCTCGGCTGGAAAGCCTCCACTTCCTTCTAAAGCATGGTGAGCGAGAGGGTGGAAACGGACCTCCGTGCGGTCAAGCGGGAGGCGCAGCACCGACGACTTGATGAGGAGCGCAGCCGACGCCGCGCAGTAGCGTTAGGTCGAAGCTCGTGAAGACTTCAGTCATCACCGTTTGCCGGAACGCCGCCGCTACGATCCGGCATACACTCGACAGCTTCTTGCTCAGCACCAAGGGGACAAGGAGCTAGTCATCATCGACGGCGCGTCGACCGATGAAACGCTTTCGATAGTAGTACTAAGAAAACGACATTGCTGTAAAGCACGCTTGGAGAAGTCAGATTGTTAACAATAGCTGTGGAGAATTCTACGTGGAACAACATGGGGGATGCATTCTATCAGACATCTTTGCAACGCATTTTACAGGGTCAATTGCCGCAACATAGAGTTGTCTCGTTTGATGGGCCAATAAAACGTGGGTTTCGGCCAGGACGTTTTGGGCGGAATAGCTTCGATGTAAGGACTTGGACCCACGCCGATCACTATGTCTTTTCTGGTCCGATTTTTCACCGCTTCGTTGAAACATATGGTGATTTAATAAAAGCGATAGTTGACAAAGGATCGACGTACAGTTTTATAAGTGTTCATTCAAATACATATGACTGGGAGCTGCCGAAACTTCGATCTTTCTTGACGAACTACCCTCCAAAAGCGATTCATACCAGAGACCGTTATACATATGAGAAAATTGGAGACTTAGCAAAAGAAAGATTGGATGGAATATGCTTTGCCTTTTTTGTCAGGTACTTGGACGGTATACCTGACTTGGCTCCAAGAGAGCCATATGTATGCTCAAGCTTTCATAGTGTTAGAGAACCGGTACTTACGTGCGATCCCGCGCCGGCGGAAAAAAGCTTTGTTGGATCGGCGGTGTCATTTGAGTTAAAGGAGGCCAATATACCTTGGCGATGGGATCGCCACCTGGACTTCAAGCGAGCTTACCCAATCAAGCTCGGTCATTGGAGTATAATAAGACCTGTGCATGGCCTTTACGGGTTCTCGCATTTGGTTTTCAGCCGTCCTAATTCGTACGTTACCTACAATCCTCTGAATTTCCTATCTATTTACAAGCACTGTGACGGGGTGTTGACCGACCGCGTGCATGCCGGCGTGGTCGCCCTCTCCTTTGGTCGTCCTGTACGCTTGTTGGCGGTTGACAAGAGATCTGAATTGTTTTCGAACGCACCAATAACCCGTACTGACGGCATTTTCGAAATTGATAATCGCGAGCTCGAAAAGCAGTATGAGCGACACACTGATTGGATTCGAAACAATCTTTTGAGCGCAATATTGACGTGAGTAGGCCCATCAACTCAGCGGCATGGGCGCGATTCATCTTCGGATCATTTGTTGCCTCCGGTGTTGTGCTCCTACTGACCCTCGTGTCAGGGATGGTTACGGCTCGCGTATTAGGCCCAGAGGGGCGAGGTATTTTGGCAATCATTTTGACCTGGTCTGGCTTGTTTACGGCCCTGGTTCAATTGCCTATTTCAGATGCCATTGTTCTTATCAGTGATCCCAAGGCGAAGAGCTCGGTGGAAGCCTCCGGGCTTTATATCTCTCGGGCGCTATCGATCTTGCTTGCATTGTTGTGCGGCTTTATAATGTACGGCGCAATGAGCAGATACGAAGCCGTTCCTGTGCTAATCGCATCCCTATTCGCGTTCTCTTCGTCAATGTCGGGTATTATTGGCGACGTTTATAGGGGTATATTAAGGTCCAGGGGAAGGTTTTTCGCACTGCAAGCATTTTACGTCTCTCAGCCGTCTATATATTGTGGGCTATGCTTGCTGTCAGTTTTTATTTCTCCTACTGTAAATTATTTCGTTATTTCACAGCTGGTTAGTATATTTCTGATATTTATCATTCGGGGCGCCATTATAAGTATACCGGTCAGGGGTTGCTGGAACTGGCGTATCGCGCAGCGTTTGTTAGCGGTCGCTACACCGCTTCACGTGAGCGCTGTGGTTAGGATGTTTACAGGTCAAGCTGATAGATTTGCTGTAGTGCTGATTGGGCAACCTGAGGCAGTCGGACAATATGCTGTAGCGATTACGCTCTCGTCGCTGTTCGGTGGAGTTTTTAGTACTGCGATAAGGTCCGTGGCCCTTCCTGCGCTGGTTAACAGGACAGACGCGGAACTCTCCAGAATTATTCTTAGGGTTATGAGGCTTACGTGGCTTGCCTCCATCGTCGGGACGGTCACCACTTGCCTATTTGCACCCTTGGCTGCACCACTTCTATTTGGGAAGGCGTTTGTAATTGCTGGGACGTTGGCGTCTTATCTGGCGATAGCCTACTTATTTACACCGGTGAAAGACGTACTATTTGAAGCCTGCAAGCTGGCTAGCCTGAATCGGGTTATTATCACGTCGCATATCATATTCATTTCTTTGTTTGCGGTAGTAGTAGCGACCCAGTACCGATACATAGGGGTGTATGCTGTAATTGTTGCTTTTTTTGTCGCCAACTCTGTTAGTCTAGTCTATGTGTCGGAGCGCCTCGGTAGACTGTTGCCTGCGGTGAGAATGAGAAACTGGATACTGCCAACTTTTTACACACTGCGTGAGTGCTTCACGATGTTTGCAGCAGTGTTCGGTTGGAAGCGATGACAGGAGCGAGCACCGATGCCCCACAGCGGGCCAAGGCCACGCCAGCCTCAAGACTTAAAAAGACGTGAGTTGCACCGCTTCATTCCCCAAGCCCGGCTCGCTATTCTGATTGCCGACCCCGGAAACTCGCAGTAGGACGTCATTATGATGGCCGAAGTAATATCCTTCCTTATCTTGCTAGTCACGACATGCGGAATCCTAGTTGGGGCATTTATCCAGCCCCATGGTTATCTTAAACTCCCTCCATTGTGTGCGGCTGTATATGCCGGCTGGCTTCTTCCTCAGCTGTGGCAGTTGCGAGGGCAGCTCGGCAACTTAGATGCGACATATTTAGCGGTATTGAACCTGTTCTTCGCTGCTTGCTTGTTTAGCGTTCACATCGGCTGGCATTGGGGCGTCCGCGCGGAAGCCTATCAACTCGCGAAGACCCCGGTGCGGGTATTCGCGTCTCAGAGAGATATTACTCGCGTGACGGGCTTGGTGACGCTGGTGGCATGGTCAATGTGGATCGCCATGGGCATGCGCAGTTTGGATGAACGCAATGAGACGATGTGGAGCGGTCCTTTAACGATTATGTACTTTTTCCTCAATTTGAAAATGCTTTCGATGTTTCTTTCCACTTACCTCCTATTACGGTTTAAGAGTCGCATGGCAGTGCTACTTTTCCTGGCCAACGCCGCACTGTACTTTCCTCTGGTTCTCGTTTATTTTCGGCGAAGGGCTATGTTAGAGCTGTTTATAGCTCTTTCGCTTGCATTCTGGTTTGCAAGACGCGCCGTTCTGCCGCGTGTAGGCGTACTGCTCGGAATGCCAGTCGGAACTATTGTTGTTTTCGCTGTAGCTGCATTGAGGGGACTTGCGCGCGGGGACGGGACATCGGAATGGAAAATGCCCAGCTTTGCAGATATATCTGCAATTGATTTTTGGTCACAAACTCCTTTTGTTTCGGACCAACAGTATCCGGAGGTGACGAACGCCTTCTATCTTGTACGTCTGTCTTCGGAACTAGGATATCACACCTTTGGTGCCTCAAGTTGGAACAGGTTGGTATTTCAATGGGTTCCGGCGCAAATCGTCGGAGCAGATCTGAAGAATGCTCTAATGATTGACGTCGACGTCGGAAGGGCTTTGGTTAATACGTTTAACTACAGCGGCCGCACTGGCTCGACGTCGACCGCTATGGCGCAAGCATATGTGGAATTCGGTCCGTTTGGGATCGTTTTTTTCGTAGCAACTGCTTACGTATTGGCAAGGTGGTGGGCGAGAGCGAACCGAGGGAGCGTTTGGGCGATGACGCTCTATGCTTGCGCTCTTCCATTGGCCGTCATCATGCCAACATCCTATCCCATTGTAGTTTTGAACTTTATGCTTCTCTACGGCGGAGCTCTCTGGGTGATCCGCTTTATGATGACAGACAGCAGCTCCGAACGGAGGCACCAGAGGCATGCCGGTCGAGAATATTGCGATGTTAAATAGTCAATTGACGATTTGTTACTTGTCGCAACCATCGGTTGCTCCTCATCAGAATATGATGCTTCGCTATTTGAAAGAGGCGCATTCAGGGCACCAGCATCGCGTTGAAGAGATTCCCATTCCTACGTCCAGGCGGATGACGGGCGTCATTAGGTTCGTTTGGACTGTTATAAAGAAATGCGTCTTCGCGCGGCACCAGGTGTTGTACTTTTCAGGATTCGCGAGTGCTCGATATGCATTTCTCGCGTACATGCTGCGACACCCTCGCATAGTGTATCATTCACAAGATTGGATATTAGACCGGCGAGACTTTAGAGCTTTCGCTGAAAGGCGAGTCGTTAGGAGCGCAGCACTTGTAGTCTGGAACGAGCGAACCCGCGCGAGAGCCGCGTCGCGGCTAGCGAGACGGACGGGTAAGCTGCTCATCGTCCCCACGTACTTACCTTGCACATATCCGCTTCCAAATCCTGACCTTGGCTTAAGGGAAGCTATTCGCAAGCGAGGAATCAGTTGTACGGATGATACCCCAATTATTTTCGCTGGAGGGTATTCTAACGAACGATTATCTCCCAGTTTAATACAAGCGGCGCATAGTCGGAATTGTGTTATTGTGTTTACCGGCCCTAACCGAGTGCCGGAGTCTGCTCCGAGAAACGTCGTGGACTTGGGTGACCAGAGTTTTGAGAACATGCTATCAATAATGGCTGCATCAGATATTGGTGTGTTACTGTATGACTACAGGAGAAGCTTTGGTAATAGGTTTCAGCAGCCGGGTAGGTTAACGGAATATCTTCGCGCGGGACTCGCTGTGATTTCGACCCCATTTCCCAGCGCTAAGAGAATTGAGCGAGACCTTAATAGCTATGTATGTGTCGGCGGGTACGATATACAAGAATTAGGACGGGCACTTGAGAGCTTGTTTCATCAGGTCGGAAAAGGTGAAGTCTCGCGGGAACGTATTAAGCACTATGCCGAGGACAATCTTTCGTATGAGCCAGCCGCCGATACTGTATACCGGCTCGTTATGGATTTAGAATGATTAGCCCAAAAGTAGTCGTGCAACAAATTGGTGCGCGAATGGATTATGCGGTTCCGCGTGCATTGTTCCGGGATGGAATACTTGGTAAGTTCGTAACAGATCTACACTTTAGTTCCCCGCTGAGTGCGCAGGTGGCGACCTTGCAGCGATATAGGTCTGAGATACCAGATGCATATGTTCTCCGGAATTTGAGAAGTGGGTTCGCATACCGTCTACTCTTGCGCTTCTGGCGAGGAGAGGCATGGCCGCATCAATTTGCATCTGAAGCGCTTGCTGGAGCTACTGTGCAGGCAATAAAGGAGACTGGCGCAAACATTTTGTATGGCTTTGATACCGCCTTACTTCCAATATTGTCTGTGGTGAATGAGCTTGGTTGCAACGTGATTTTGGAGCAATGCATAGCGCCACGGATGCAAATGATTAAGTTAATTCCAGCGCTCGAGCAACGTGTCGCAAGAAAGGGCATTTCGTCAAGCGAGAGTGGACTCGGCACATTGCTTGGATACCTTGAAGTATTATCCGCTATTGAACAAGCCGAATGGAGACGATCTGCCCTCATTGTATGTCCGTCGCGATTTGTTCGCGATGAGTTGATAGGACTCGGTGTGTCTGAATCGAAGACGATTGTTATTCCATACGGTGTAAATATAACATCTGATGCAGAGCCAAGGCGTTTCGCAGAAAATCGTAAGCTGAAGGTCGCCTTTGTAGGAGCGTTTTCGTATCGAAAAGGCGCTATTGACTACTGTCAATTGGCATCGAGGTACCATACTCACTCGGAGTTTCATATATTTGGGTCAATAATGCTACCAGATGCTGTTATGAGAAGACTGTCTAGAGATGTCATTGTGCGCGGGCATCTTTCCAGAGAGGATCTCTTTCGCGAGCTGAAGGAGTTCGACGTGTTGGTTCTCCCATCTTATTCGGAGGGTTCTGCTACAGTCATCTACGAATGTATGGCGCTGGGACTTGTTTGTATAGTCAGCCATGCGTCGGGTTCTGTGATAACCTCCGGTGTTGATGGGGTTATATTTGATGCGGGTGATGAGAATGGAATGCATCTCGCATTTGAGAATGTACTTGGGTCACCCAGCCTTCGACGCAGCATGTCAGAGGCCGCGGTCGAGACATCAAAAGAAAACACGCGTGACAGCTACGGGGCGCGTGTCGTAAACGCGATTGAAAAGTTCAGTAAGGGACTCGAAGGGTGACCGTTACCCCAGAACTCAATATGATCCGGGCTTCAAACATTCAGCGGCATCTCTCGTTGGCAATTGTGACTGGAAGCCTATCGAGATCGGGAGGGGGATTATATAATTCAGTTCGTCGATCCGCACAAACTTTGCAGGCATTCAATAATGACGTCTCAGTCATGGGATACGCCGACCGATACACGGCGCAAGATATTACCTCTTGGTTACCGATAGTTCCTCTCTCCGCCCGGTATTGCGGTATTTCGTCGATCAAATATGCGCCTTCGATTGGCAAGGCTTTGGGTCAGACGCACTTCGATCTAGTACATCAGCACGGGATCTGGCATACGACTTCAGCGCAGGTGTTGGCTTGGCGACGGCGAACCGGGGGCAAGGTGATGATTTCTCCTCGAGGAATGCTGGACCCTTGGGCTTTGCGAAATTCGCGATGGAAAAAGAAGACTGTAGAATTCCTCTTTGAAGGGTCGAACTTGCGAGGCGCATCTTGCATCCATGCCCTGAACCGATCCGAGGCCCAAGCGATCCGCAGTTACGGGCTTGCCAATCCGATCGCAATTATCCCCAATGGGATAGATCTTCCTGATTGGCGGAGAGGCGATGCCCGATCCGCGGAATGTTGGTGTTCGGACGGGCGGCGTGTCCTGCTTTTCCTAGGCAGACTGCATCCGAAAAAAGGAATCGAAGAATTGATTGAGGCCTGGTCGATACTCCGGAGCGATGGCGTTTCGGTAGTCGATTCGTGGCGGCTAGTTTTTGCGGGATGGGACGATGGGGGCCACGAGCAGCGCCTACGGGAATTGGTGACGAAAAAAGGTCTCCAGCACGATGTATTGTTCCTAGGCCCGCTTTACGACGAACGAAAGGATCTCGCGCTGCGGCAGGCCGATGCCTTCATACTGCCGTCCTATTCGGAAGGGCTGCCTATGTCGGTGCTCGAGGCATGGGCCTACCGACTTCCGGTATTTATGACTGACGCATGCAATCTCCCAGAAGGGTTTACCGAGTCGGCGGCAATACGGATCGAGACGGATCCGCCTGTCCTTGCGGCGAGACTTGCCCAGGACCTGGTTCGCCCTGATTTGCAGGATTATGGTACTTCTGGCCGGAACTTGGTGGAAGCAAGATTTGTTTGGGATGAGATAGCCCGTAGCCACGTTGAGGTCTACCATTGGATCCTCGATGGGGGTAATCCACCTCCATGTGTTGAAATTGATCAATGAGGTGCGATGATCCGCTGTCCTCGGCACAAACTCGACCAAATCGTGTGAAACTTGACATCGTAGGAAACCGCGCCGCAGCGAAATGGAGCCGCCGAGAGCAGGTCGGTCGGGTGTTATGGTCCGTGGCTTGGCCATTCTTCCGCTTCTCGCCGCGGCCATTTTGGAGGTTCCGGTGTTTGCTTTTGCGGCTCTTCGGTGCCCAGGTGGGTATATGTGTTCATTTGTATCCCACCGTCCGGATCACGATTCCCTGGAATCTTGCCATCGGAGATCATTCCGCCATAGGCGACGGTGCCATTCTTTATGCCTTGGGTCCGATAACAATGGGGGCCAACGTGACCGTCTCGCAGGGGGCTCACCTGTGTGCGGGCACGCATGATTTCAGGTCGCCCTCAATGACACTCGTGAAATCGTCTATCAACATAGGGGATAGCGCGTGGATTTGTGCAGACGCATTCATCGGACCGGGGGTCGAAATAGGTGCAGGAGCTGTTGTCGGAGCGCGGGCTGTCGCAATGCGAAGCGTCCTCCCGGCGCTCGTTGTGGCTGGCAATCCTGCCCGAAAGATCGGGGAGCGACAATCTCATCTCGACTGGAAAGCCAACGCCGCAGGCCTTAGGGACGATAAATCCTTGGGTACAACCCCTTCCAAACCGGGCGATAAGTGAAGGCACAATGACGCAAGGTGATGTGGCTTCCTATAGCGATGACTCCCCAGTTGAGACACGGTCCGCCAAAGGCAGGTCGGAACCAGGCCAACTCCCGGTCACTGTCGTCATTCCGGTCAAAAATGAAGAGCAGAACCTTCCACAATGTCTCGCGAGATTGCAACGGTTTGCTGAGGTCGTCGTAGTCGATTCGGGAAGCACTGATCGAACAAAGGAAATAGCAAAGAATTCCGGGGCCACGATTCTCGATTTTGTGTGGAACGGCGAGTACCCAAAGAAGCGAAATTGGGTACTTATGACCTACAAGTTCAACACGCCTTGGGTTCTATTCCTTGACGCAGATGAATTCATTTCGGTTGCCTTCAGCAACGAACTCGAGCGGGTCATTCATTCAACTGATAATTCTGGATTTTGGCTGCGCTATACCAACTATTTCCTAGGTCATGAATTGCGTTACGGGTTGCCGCAACGTAAGTTGGCCCTTTTTAGAGTAGACGCTGGCCTTTATGAAAGAATCGAAGAATCCAACTGGAGCAATCTTGACATGGAGGTGCATGAGCATCCTGTTTTGATCGGAAAGATCGGGGAGATAAAAACTTCTATACGTCACGAAGATTACAAGGGGTTGGACCGTTTTCTTGAGAGGCACATCAATTATGCTAGATGGGAATCTAGGCGTTATAAAATACTAAGAGAAAAAGGCCATGAAAATCTCACTGACAGGCAAAAAGTAAAATACAGGTACATTGATAAATGGTGGTTCCCCTGGGGTTATTTTTTCTACACCTACATAGCGAAATTTGGGTTCCTTGATGGCCGTCCAGGGTTTTCCTATGCGTTTTACAAACTTTGGTACTTCTTTTCTATCAGGAATTTGATCCTTGAGGATTTGGCTATTCAAAGCTAGTTGTTCTAGATGGATTCGAGGGAAATTACGCAGGCGAAGTATGGTCGAATCTGATTTCCGGGGGAGCAATCAAGAATGTTGAGGCCCGGATCCCCAAGCATGAAGTCGTTCGGCAAATGCTGACCGTCGTGACAACACTGGACCGGCACGCAGTTGTCGAGAACTGCACGCGCTTCGCTACCATTTCCAGGCCGGTGCGTGCGATTGGGCCAGCCAATGCTCGTGTGGCCCTTGGCCTCGAATGCTCCGGACAACGACTGCCCCAGTTGGAAGGCGCGACTTCGTCGCAGCGCACCCACATCGTGGAACTGGACATTTTGGCAATGTATCTCCGATTAACTGCGTCGCCTTTTCGTTGTTACCATGGCTTCATAAGACCAAAGCCCGCCAGAGCCGCGTTGGGGCTGGGTTAGCTTCCATGGTAGGTCAACTCGCTGGAATGCCAAACCGCAAACGATAAGGTATATTGCATGAATAAAGGCATGAAAGGATTTCTAAAATCCGTCCTTCGTAGATGCGATATTGCCGTGATTCGGCACGAGACCTTACTATCTCTTGAAGAGAGCAGATCAGCTATCTCTGACCTCGATTTCATTCGTGCATTGCCCGCCGAATACGCTGCACCCGCATTGGCGGTTTTGCGTGAGTCAAAGTCGCAACTCCGACAAGATCTTTTTGTTCTGTCTGAAACAGGGTTTAAAGAAAATGGTTATTTTGTGGAATTCGGCGCCACTAACGGTGTGAATCTGAGCAACAGTTATTTGTTAGAGAAGTGCTTCGGTTGGAGTGGTATTCTCGCGGAACCTGCGAAGGTTTGGCACGACAGCTTGAGGCGAAGGCGCGGCGTTCACGTCGAAACCCGATGCGTTTGGAGCGAGTCGGGTTCGATCCTGAAGTTCAACGAGGTTGAAAACGCTGAATTGTCCACGGTCCACGCCTTCAGTGACTCAGACACGCGAAGAAGAGAAAGGAATACCGGTCGGGTTTATGACGTCGAAACGATTTCTCTTAACGATCTTCTCAAAAAGTTTAATGCGCCAAAAGTAATAGACTACTTATCGATAGATACTGAGGGGAGCGAGTTTTCGATATTGAAGAATTTTGACTTTAACTCTTACCGATTTAACGTTATTACATGTGAGCACAACTATACCCCAGCGCGTGAAGAAATCTATCGGCTTCTGAGCGGCAATGGCTACGTGCGGAAGTTTGAACAGCTTTCTAAATTTGATGACTGGTATATCAAAGCGGGGTAGGAGTGGCGCTTCTCTTGAGAACTATTGTGTATGAAATCAGGAGGCGATCTTGGTAGGCCTCGGGGGAGGCGGCTCTTACGACAGATTCGACTGGATTTGGGCGGCAGCTGTTGCGCTCGCCAAATCGGTTTTGCAAAGACGGCAATCTGCATTTAGAGGTGGGCTCTATGTATAATAGGACAACTTGATCCCTTGCCTCCCATTTCGGAAAGCCGGAAACGCATTCTGGTAACTGGCGGTGCCGGTTTTCTTGGTTCCCATCTAATGGACAAGTTTCTAAATCAGAGCCACGAGGTCATCTGTGCTTCGGCGTCTTGTTCCTGAGCTGCAGGCCCATCTCATTGTAAAGGCGATAGATTCGCTTCGGGTGACCGCCCACCCTCCCGGCGCAGCAGAACACCCGCGTCTGGGCGATCTCCTTGATCCTGCTTTTGAGGTCGCCTGCTCGCTGCGCTTCGGCTTGTAGTGATAGAGCGACGTATCGATCAGAAACGTCGCGCATGCCCGCCGGATTGACACTTTCCAGTCCGCCCGAACCTCATCCACGAGCCGCCGGTGACGGGCAGGCCTCATAGTTTTCGGCGCACGACATCCCGCAGCATGGCCTTGTCGAGTGTCAGGTCGGGACGATCTTCTTCAGCCGGTTGTTCTCATCCTCGAGCTAACGCATGCGCTTGACCTCCGACGGCGTCAGCCCGCAATAGCGCTTCTTCCAGTTGTGGAACGTCGCATCCGACATGCCGGCCTTGCGGCACACCTCCGCTGCCGGCGTCCCTCCTCGGCCTGGTGTGCAGAATCAATGCGATCTGCGCCTTCGAGAATACGGAATCGTCCATCTCCCGAACCCGGGGTCATAAATAGAAAATTCCAGCCCAGAACGGTCCGAAATCCGGGGAGCACGTCACCGGATGAGGTGACAGGCAATGAAGCGATCGAGATTTTTGACGAACAGATCATCGGCATCTTGAAGAGACACCAAGCGGAGCTCTCGACGACGAAATATCCGTTACCACGTTGCCCCAGGCTTTTTGGTCGGCGTTCCCGGCATCATCTAGAATTTGATCACGTCATCATGCTCGCCAGGCGCCGATCTGCTTGCCGGTCGAACTTGCGAAGAATCTGCCCCGCCGGCGCGCTAGGGCGTAGACTCATTACCGCGTAGCCAGATGCGGATTGAGACGAGTTGAGAGCGGCGAGATAGTTCTCGGCTAGCTTGTCGTAGCGGGTTGCGATGCGGCGGAACTGCTTGGCTTTGTTGAAGAAGCGCTCGACGAGGTTGCGCGCCTTGTAGAGGAAGGGACTGAAGCAGATCGGGTCCTTGCGGTTGGCCTTGGGCGGGATGTTGGCCCATGCCTTTCGCTCGGTGATGACAGTGCGCAATGCGTTGGCATCATAACCCTTGTCGGCGAGAAGCATTGCGCCCTCCGGCAAATCCTTGATCAAGTCCACTGCGGAGGCGATGTCGCTCTTCTGGCCTGCCGTGAGCATCAGCTTGATCGGCCTGCCTTGCGCGTCGACAAGAGCATGGATTTTGGTTGTAAGCCCGCCTCGGGAACGACCGAGACAATGATCTTGATCCCCCTTTTTGCCGTCGCACCCTGCTGGTGGACGCGAACGACTGAGGTATCGATCATCTGGACTTTGCCCTCGTGGGCATTCGTAATCACATCCATCAGGCGGTCCCACACACCTGCTTTTCGCCATCGGACAAAGCGGTTGTAGCAGGTGGTGCGTGGGCCGTATCGCTCTGGCAGATCGCGCCATGGCGCACCGGATCGCAGCACCCAGAAGATACTCAGCACGCGCCGGTCGTTCACTCGCGGCACGCCACGTGGTTTGTTGGGCAACAGCGGCGCGATCACGCGCCATTCGAAGTCAGTCAGGTCATATCGGCTCATGCGGCGCCTGAATCAGATTTCGCCCCAATATGAAAGTCTCATCAGACCCATTGCGGCCAGCTGATCGCTTTGAAAGTATGACGGGATGAGCTTTGAGCACCTCGGTCGCCGCTACGAGATTTACCTGCAAAGTGACGTTCACCGGGACGGCATGGCGCTAGAATTGATGGATGAGACCGAGCACCCCTATGTGCTTGTGCTGGAGGTGTTTTACGCTGACACTGATGGCGCGCTGACGCTCACTGCACATCGGGAGGCTGTCCCCCTTGAGCTTGTCGAAAGAGTCACCTCGCAAGCCAAGCTTCGCCTTCCTCCGTCCAATACCCGATAGCTTCAACCCATTTCGGTCGTTCCGAATTAATGAGTTTACGGCCTAACAAGGCTTAGACGGCGCGTCCATCTAATAGGGTTGGGCGGCCGACCACAGCGCCTAAGCCAGTACTTGTTCAGCAAAAGATCCCGGATAGCTCTTCGATAATTTGCCAATTACGGCTAGCAGCGAAAATGGCAGATTCTGCCAACTGAGTGTGTCAAATGAAGCACAGCGGAAACCAAAAATTATCTCGCAAGTGCGAAAGCAGGTTGGAATCAAAGCAGAAAGCTGTTACGCGCTATTCAATGCCTTAGTGCTTGGGCGGGCCGAGGTACGGCGGGACAAAAAGGATCGAAACGAATGAACCTTACTGTAAAAATTGCGTTGGCCGGATTTGTCGCCTCGATCGGCTTCCCGGTTTCATCTTTCGCTCAGGACACATCATGCACCTGCACGACGCCCTATCAGGGAGCGGCAAATTCGATTGGTTCCATCGGGCATGCCAACGGCGACGTAATGGTTTCGCAAGCCGCTGGCTATGGCCCTGCCAAGGCGGGAAGTGCACTGGATTTCGGCAGCCGCGT
Organism: Mesorhizobium sp. M5C.F.Ca.ET.164.01.1.1; assembly: GCF_004792125.1. Classification (NCBI taxonomy): domain Bacteria; kingdom Pseudomonadati; phylum Pseudomonadota; class Alphaproteobacteria; order Hyphomicrobiales; family Phyllobacteriaceae; genus Mesorhizobium; species Mesorhizobium sp. M5C.F.Ca.ET.164.01.1.1. The sequence continues at coordinate 195,892 of NZ_SRTG01000002.1, forward strand.
AGTGGTCGGTGCTAGAGGATCGGCTTTCGTCAATGTCGGTGGCTGCAATCTGGATGTACCGGCGAATTCAAGCCTCAATATTTCCCGTGTCGAGAACAATATCTGCCTGAAGGTTGTGGGCTCCGAGCAGACGGCTGCCGCCGTTAGCTCTGAGCATACGGGTCAGATTGCCCCGGGCGGCGACCGCCGGTCCAACACTCCGCTCTATATTTTTGGGGGCATGGCTGGTGCGGCTGGTATTCTTGCTGCAACGCAAGACGATGACGACGGCGACGGCGGCGTCAGCCCTTAAGCCCGGTAGACAATATAGCAGTGGCGTTGTGACTGCCTCTGCTATATTATGTTTGCCGACCCTTAGCTCTGACGCGCCGGCTGGAGGCGGAGATGTTGATGGAATTCGTTAACCGTACCGCTCTATTACGTTGAGTTGTAGTTGAATGCGTTTTGTCTTGGGAGAATTCGTCACATCCGACTGGGTGGCACTGTGACAGGTGGCGCGGCAACGCTGGCTATCAGCTTGCACTATGACGAAAGCGCTGTCAGCGAATAGCTTGAATCTGGCATCTACCGCATTACATGCTTGATAAATGCGTCATTCGCTATCGTGCGGGTGGCGCATTTGTCTATTATTTGGGAGAAGTCGCCACGTTGCTTCAGTGCGGCCACAAACGCCAATGATCGACTTGCATTCCCATATCTTGCCCGGCCTTGATGACGGCTCGCTTAATCTTGCTGAATCTCTGGAAATGGCGCGGCTAGCGGTGGCAGATGGAACGACCCATATGGCGTGCACGCCGCATATTGTGCCGGGCATGTACGAAAACGGATCGGCAAACATTGCCCGCGCGGTTCAAGGGTTGGAGCAGGCACTACGCCGGGCGGCAATACCGCTTGCTCTTTACGTTGGCGCCGACGTGCACGTCGCGCCGGATCTTCCGGAGCAATTGGCGCTAGGTGGCGTGCCGACCTTGAACAGATCTCGCTATTTTCTGTTCGAACCGCCGCACCACGTTTTACCGCCAAGACTGGAAGATCTTGCTCTACGCCTCATAAACGCCGGGTTCATTCCGATTCTTACCCATCCTGAGCGGCTAACCTGGATCAAGGCAAATTACGATGTTGTCGAAAGGTTGAATGCAATCGGCTGCCTTGTTCAGCTTACGGCAGGCTCGATTGTTGGTGCTTTTGGACGTACGGCGCTTTACTATTCGGAAAAGCTGATTGATGAGGGTAGGGTGGATATCATCGCATCGGACACCCATGGTGCCACCCGCCGGCCCCCTGGGCTTTCACAGGCAGTCGCCGCTGCCACAAAGCGATGTGGGGAAGATGAGGCCCGCAATATGGTGTTGAAACGCCCAGGCGAAATATTGGCGAACCGGCCTCTCGAGCCGGTCGGAAAGGTACGCTTGAAAAAGCCAAGCCCCAGCAACGTTAGTCGCTTTGCAGGGTTGGGTCGTTTGTTGAAGGGCGGGACCGCGTGATGGCCGTTTTTCATTTCGCAAAGAGCTATACGGGCACGTTATGTGCCTTGCTCGCTTTGATCACGGTATCTGCATGCACTAGCACCTCCTCAAAGACACCGCCGTCTACGATCGATGCGCTGCAATTGGCCTCAACGCCGGCGCCGCTTTCGGGCGGCGGTGCTCTGCAGGTCGTAAAGGACCTGCCTGCGCCGCAGAACACGCAGAATGGCAACGAGCAGCCTTTGTCTCCAAACGACGTGCTCGAGGTGAATGTGTTCCAGGTCGACAACCTGAACAGAATCGTTCAAGTCGACTCCGGCGGGCAGATTTCGCTTCCACTTATCGGGACCGTCACTGCGGCAGGAAAGACCGTCCGTCAGCTGGAGCAGGAAATCGAAACGGCTTACGGGGCGAACTATCTGCAGTCGCCCGATGTGTCGGTCTACGTCAAGGAATCGATCGGACAGCGCATTACCGTCGATGGCGAAGTCACTAGGGCCGGTATCTTTCCGGTGTCGAGCAATTCTTCTCTCATCGATGCGATCGCCCTTGCTGGAGGGTTCAATCCCGTTGGCGATGCGGGAAAGGTCTTTGTCTATCGCAATATCGGCCAAAATACTTTGGTCGCAAATTACAATGTGGAGCAGATTCGTGCTGGGAAGAGCCGCAATCCACGCATCTATGGTGGCGACAAGATTGTCGTCTTCGCGTCGAAATCGAAAATTGCGCTGAACAATCTCAAGGACGCCCTCGGTGTTGCCTCGAGTGCAGCCCGCATTGCTGTGATCCCGTGATCGTAAATCGCAACCGGTCAGACAATCCTAGGATTACCTCGCGCCATGCTCGATCGTAACAGGCAGCATCAAATTGCAGGGCCAGGACATGGCCAAGCGTTGTCCCCCGACCTGTATTATGACGGTGCGCAAAACTATAGCTCATATGGCCGCGATTACTCGGAGCCGGACGACGGCTTTAATCCGCTCAAGCTGCTCTTTTACGTTGTCCAATATCGGTGGCTGATTGTCATGATGGCGGCAGCCGGGCTGGTTGCCGGCGCCATTGTTACCATGATGCAGACGCCAAAATATCAGGCAACAACGCAGTTGGAAGTGTTGGTTCCTTCAGCCAAGGTCTTCCAGGACATCGAGGTGGTTTCGGAAAACAGCGATGTCCGAGCGTTTCTGACCGCCCGTGAAAAGCTTAAAAGCCGCGCATTGGCGCAGCGTGTCGTGTTCCAATTGGGGCTTAGCGAAAAGCCAGACTTCCTGTTCCCGACGCCGGACTTCTCCATTAGCAATATTTTCTATCGTGCGTTCGGAATTTCCAAATCGCCTTCCATAGAAGAAAAAACCCCGGAGCAGCGCGAAGCAATTGCGATCGGTCGCGTTCTCAGTAACCTCACGGTCAATCTGGTCACCAACACGAGCCTGCTTTCGATTTCGTTTGCCGACCAGAAACCGAAATATGCAAGTGATATAGCCAATCAGGTCGCGCAAAGCTTTATCGATCAGCGACTCGATCAGACCGGCGAAACCTCCGACCTGGCACGGCAATTTATCCAGGAACAGGTTTTGCAGGTAAAGCAAAAGCTACAGAAGTCCGAGGAGGAACTCGTCGCTTATGCCAAGGATGCAGGCATTACGACAACCGGCGATGACAAATCGCTGATAGGATCGAACATCGAGGCGCTGAACACGGCGCTTGCGACAGCAATCCAGGATCGTCTCGATGCTGGGCGGGCCGTAGACCAAATCGACAAAGGTCGAGGGTCGAGCCTCGGTCCAGTCCTGGAAAGCGAAGGCCTACAGAAGCTCACCGAGAAATTGGCGGATTTGACCAGCCAGTATCAGCAAAAGTTAGGCATACTGAAGCCTGGTTTTCCAGAAATGCAGCAGCTTCAGTCGCAGATTAAGGAGTTGCGGCGGCTTTATGACAATGGTGTCTTGGCAATAACAGATTCACTGCGGCTGAAGTATCAGGAAGCTCAGGATAAGGAAGCGGACCTTAAGTCGAAACTTGAGGAAATGGAAAGGCAGCAGGTCGTATTCAACGACAAGAATATCAAATACACGATCCTGAAGCGGGAGGTCGATTCAAACCGATCGCAGTATGATAGCCTGATCGCCAAGCTAAATGAGGTCGGTGTGAGCTCGGAACTCAAGACACAAAGCGCGGCGATCGTCGATTTCGCGGCGCAACCTAACATGCCTTATTCTCCGCGTCTGAGCGTTAATCTTGTTGTCGCTCTGGCCGTTTTCTTAGCTCTGAGTGCATCAATTATTTACATCATCGAGTTGTTAAACAATACCTTTACCAATCCTGAGCAGATCGAAAAGGAATTGGGATTGGCGATGCTCGGCATCTTGCCGCTTGTCGATGACCGGGAACTGATAACAAGCATCGCCGATCAAAAATCAGGACTGTCCGAAGCCTACCGCTCGCTTCGAACGTCATTGCAGTTCTCCGGCGCCGAAGGTGCGCCGCGATCGCTGCTGGTGACGAGTTCGGAACCCTCAGAAGGCAAGTCAACCACGTCGTTCAAGCTAGGGCAGGATTTTGCCGCTCTCGGTGCAAGGGTTCTCATTGTCGATGGTGATCTTCGAAAGCCGAATCTTCATCGGCTGTTTGGTCTCGACAATACAATCGGACTGAGCAATCTCCTGACAAACACCGTCCGCAAGGAGGATTTGGCCAACATTTTCAGGGCAACGAAATATCCTAATGTGACCGTCCTGACCTCTGGAACGATCCCGCCCAACCCTGCGGACCTGCTCTCTTCGCCGAAGATGGCACTAATCCTTACCAATCTCGGCAAGCGCTTTGATCTTGTCATAGTCGATGCTCCGCCGGTCGTTGGCCTGTCGGATGCCCCCATTCTCAGCCGGCTTGCCGAGGGCACGTTGATGGTCATCTCTACCAATCAGGTGACACGCAAGTCGGCGAAGACGGCGTTAAAGCGCCTGCGAGCTGCCGGCGCGAACGTGGTCGGAGCCGCGATGTCGAAGTTTTCAGTGAACAAGTTCGATTACAACTACGCCTACAAATATATGAATTACCAGTATTACGACTACGGCGCGAGCACCCCGAAAATTGAGGGCAAAGTCGATGACGGAGCAGCAGACCAGCCCGCTTATGCGAAATCTCCGGCGTTCAGGCGTTTGGTTCGTCGCATCCGTTCTAGTGTTGGCGGCTTCGTCGATCGGGCTAAGTCGGTTTCTTGAAACCGAGACGCCAGCCGTTTCCCTCGCGCTGGATCCGTTGAACGTCAATGCCTTGATAGGCGAAATCACCGACGACCTGAACGACGCAAGCAGCGCTCCTGATCTCGATGCATTGCTCGCCAAGGCCGAAGGCGCGCTTCGCTTTGATGTGGCAGATGCACGTCTCTACAGCCTGATTGGCGAGATCAAATACCGACAGGAAGAAAAAGACCAAGCCTATGAGTTCTTCGATCAAGCTCGAAAATTATCTAAGACCGAAATCCACGCGCTCCAGAGGTCCATTGGCCACTCGATCGAGATAGGCGATCTGTCAAAGGCTGTCGGCGAGATCGATATATTATTACGGCGATGGCCAGATCGATTTCCCGCGATCGCTGAGGGCCTGCCGACAATCCTCTCGAATCCCGACGGATACCAAGCCGTGCTGGCTGCCATCAAAGCGGATGCGCCATGGAGAACCAGTCTGTTCGCCACTCTTGGCAGAACTCCCGAAGGGCTCGATTCTGCAAACCGGCTGCTGCTCGATTTGACAGGCTCAGGAGCGCCACCAAAATCGCGAGAATTGTCCACCATCATCAACGGCTATATTGGCCAGAAGGAATATGATCTAGCCTATCGGCTGTTTCTTTTCAGCTTGTCTGATGAAGAACGGAAACTGGGCGGGTACATTTTCAACAGCACCTTTGAGCCAAGTTTCAGCGGCAAGCCCTTCGATTGGGAACTCCGCGATCAGTCAGGTTTGGAAGTTACCTTTTCAACATCGCAAGATGCGGTCGAAGGCGACGGGGGCGCAACGGTCCGCTTCCTGAATACGCCGGTTAAGAACATTGCACTTCAGCAGCTTATTGAACTCCCTCCCGGTTCGTACAAGATTTCTCTGATTGCCTCTGCGAGAAACCTGAAGCTTCCAAAGGAGTTATTTTGGTCGATCATGTGTGTGGATCCAGCAGGCGAAATAGCGCGGATCAACATTTCGGAGGGTACCTACAACCGTCAGAGCCTCAGCCGGAAGTTTTCGGTAGGACCGGGTGCATGTCCCATGCAACTGTTGCGGCTGCAGACGGCTGCCATTGCTCAGAGCTGGCGCTTTCGCTATGTCGGCACGTTGGTAATGCACAAATTGAGCATCGAGAGACTTTCATCTTGAGCGATCGACCCTCGGAATGGGATAAATATTTCCTTGGATCGGTTCTGTTTTTATCGCTGCTGATCGGCGGAGGGACTGCAAGCGGCCTCTATACTGACACGCTGATTGAGGTCGCGGCAGTCATCTCGGCGGCGGCCGTCTTTTCACAGACCTCAGGCCAGAAAATCCCCCATTCTGTTCTGTGGCTGCTTATCTTCGCTGTGGCATTGGTAATTTTACAAATCGTCCCACTGCCTGCGGCCATGTTCAAAGGGTTGCGACCGGAGCTGTTGCTCGGAGATCCATGGCTGGCGGGAGAAAGCGGTATTCGCTTCGTCAGTGTCGGAGTTGGACGGACGGTCGAATGTCTGTTGTATCTGGCGGCCTCAGCAGCGTTTTTTTTGAGCGTATTGCGATTGCGCACCGAGCAGGTGCAAGGCCTTCTGCCGTTCTTTTTTATGGGTGTCATCTGCAACGGCTTGGCGGGAGCGATTCAATATTCTCTCTCAGACGACATCGTCATAGAAGGATTGTTGCCGTTTACGATCACTGCCGGGCTTTTTGCCAACCAGAATCATTTTGCGGCTTTGCTTTTTGTTTCTATTCCCTTCGTCGTTTATTACGGTCTGTTCCGCGGACATCTTTTATCCGGATCGCTCGGGCTGGTCACGCTTTTACTGCTCCTTTTGGCAGCCGGTTCGCGTGCCGGTGTTCTGATTGGTTTGGCGATTACTGTACTGTCCATTGTCTTTCTTGCAGCACGTTCGAAGGCGAGTGGATTGAGCATTCTGGCGATTTTCGTAGTGCTTTCAGTCTACACGATGGGCGCATGGACGAAGATCGACGCCGATGCGATTGATCCGGCTTTCGGGCGGCGAGAATTTGCGCGTACCACTGTTGAAGGAATCCAAGACAATTTGGCAACGGGAGTTGGATTTGGAAACTTTCAAAAGTCTTATCAGATATACGAAAAAGAAGAGATGATTTTTAGCAAGTATGTAAATCATGCTCATAATGACTATCTGGAAATAGCCTTTGAGGGTGGTGCTCCTGCCATTCTGTTAATGACATTCTATTTCATATTGCTTTTTGTTGCGCTTTCTAGAATTCGCCGTGACCCGCTCCAGAAGGCGGCGTTCCTCTCGGTGTCCTTTCTTCTCATTCACTCACTGGTTGATTATCCGCTGCGGACCGAAGCGCTTGCAATGACGTTTGCCTATATGAACGCCATTATCTTTCACAAAGGATTTGCAGACCGCTTGGCCCAGAAGAACAGATTGATCGAGGTAGACCACAACGGTGACAAACTTTTTGTTCCCATCGGAACTTCGTCGTCGTAGCAGACTGGGGACCTGCGGCCGACATTCGTCGCACCTTAAGTCATTCGGGTGGCATTTGAGCTCTTCGGCAAAACGCAATCAAATCCCCGTGTCGAAAGGCGTGGCAGACGCCGACGCTCGCTACCGCCGAGGTGTTCGCACGTCAGTTTTTGCGTGAGGAGGGCGGGATGAATTTTCTGGTGACCGGAGGGGCCGGCTTTATCGGCTCAGCGGTGTGCCGGCATTTGTGCAGCAATCCGGCCTACCGGGTGACCAATATCGACAAGCTCACCTATGCGGGAAACCTTGCCTCGTTGCGGTCAATCGAGAATGCGCACAACTACAGATTCGAGCACGCCGACATCTGTGACGACAGAACGATTCTTGAAGTGTTACATCGCGACAGCATCGACATCGTCATGCATCTTGCCGCCGAAAGCCATGTCGACCGGTCGATCGACGGGCCCGCCGCCTTCATCGAAACCAATATCGTCGGCACCTACCGAATGCTCAATTCGGCCCTGGAACATTGGTGCAGACTTCCCGACCAGAAAAAAAGCCGGTTTCGTTTTCACCATGTTTCGACCGACGAGGTGTTCGGCGATTTGCCCCTCGACAGCGGCGTTTTCACCGAACAGACCCCCTATGCACCATCTTCTCCCTATTCAGCGTCGAAGGCCGCATCCGACCACCTGGTGCGAGCATGGCATGATACCTACGGCCTGCCAGTTGTCCTGTCGAACAGCTCGAATAATTACGGTCCGTACCATTTCCCCGAAAAGCTGATCCCGCTCGTCATTTTGAACGCGCTGGACGAAAAACCGTTGCCGGTCTACGGCGCCGGCGCAAACGTGCGCGACTGGCTTTTCGTCGAGGACCATGCACGTGCCTTAGCCATGGTCGCGACCAAGGGCGCGGTCGGCGAGAGCTACAATGTCGGGGGAGGCGCCGAACGCACCAATCGGGCGGTGGTCGAGGCGATTTGCGACATCCTCGACAGCAGGCGGCCGCGTTCCTCCGGCCGGCGCTATCGCGATCTCATCACCTTTGTTGCCGACCGAGCGGGTCACGACCGGCGCTACGCAATCGACGCTTCGAAGATCGAGCGCGATCTCGGCTGGACGCCGCGCGAGACATTCGACAGCGGCCTCGCCAGGACGGTCGACTGGTATCTTCAGAACGAGTGGTGGTGGGGTCCAATCCGCCGAGAGCGCTACGCCGGTGAGCGGCTGGGCAAAGCGCGAAAGGGTGCCGCGTGAGGCTTGTCACTGGTTTCGAGACTATAGCAACAACGTATAAACGGTTGCCGGGCATCTTTCTCGACCCGGGCAATATTTCCTGGCGTTCGCAACGCCATCCGGCTGTTGAGCAGCAATTTCCGAGTTCTGGCCGCTGGGAGGAAAATTCATTCTCGAACCACTCCAGGGCAGGCCTGTCTTGCATTGTTATAACCAATAGCGATCTGCTAGAACGCCTGCACGAAAATAAGATTGTCCAGAAGTGAAGCTTGAACCGGGCCGCTGAAAATTGCGCCTGATGCATCGATGCAAGGTCTGGATTGGCACGAGAGAACGCTTACAGTCCATGAACATCGCGCTTACGCACCTTCAGCGGCTCGAGGCTGAATCGATCCATATCTTTCGCGAGGTAGCGGCGGCCTTCGCCAAGCCGGTTATGCTCTATTCGGTCGGCAAGGATTCCTCCGTGCTGATGCATCTTGCGATGAAGGCGTTTTATCCCGCCAAGCCGCCCTTTCCCTTTCTCCACGTCGACACGACCTGGAAGTTCCGCGAGATGATCGCCTTTCGCGATCAGATGGCGCAAAAGCTCGGCTTCGATCTCCTTGTCCACGTCAACGGCGATGGTGTGCGCGACAACATCAATCCCTTCGACCATGGCTCCAATACACATACGCATGTGATGAAGACCGTGGCGCTGCGGCAGGCGCTTGACAAATACGGCTTCGATGCAGCCTTCGGCGGGGCGCGGCGCGACGAGGAGAAGTCGCGCGCCAAGGAGCGGATCTTCTCTTTCCGCAACGCCCAGCACGTATGGGATCCGAAGAACCAGCGGCCGGAGATGTGGAAGATATTCAACACCCGCATTGCGACCGGTGAATCGATCCGGGTCTTTCCGTTGTCGAACTGGACCGAACTCGATATCTGGCAGTACATTCTCCAGGAAGACATCCCGATCGTGCCGCTCTATTTCGCCAAGGAGAGGCCGGTCGTCGAACGCGACGGCATGCTCATTCTGAGGGATGACGACCGTATGGAATTGCGCCCGGGCGAAACAGTGGAAAACCGGCTGGTGCGGTTCCGCACGCTCGGCTGCTATCCGCTGACCGGCGCGATCGAGTCCGACGCCGATACGCTGGAGGCCATTGTCGGCGAAATGCTCACGGCGCGCACCTCCGAACGGCAGGGCCGCCTGATCGACCGTGATGAAGCCGGTTCGATGGAAAAGAAGAAGCGCGAGGGATATTTCTGAGCATGCGCCACATCATGGCCGAGAGCCTCGCCTCCACCGACGGCATTCGTGACTATCTGGCGGTACAGGAACGAAAGTCGCTGCTGCGCTTCCTGACCTGCGGTTCGGTGGACGACGGCAAGTCGACGCTGATCGGACGCCTGCTTTCGGATACCAAGCAGATTTTCGAGGACCAGCTTGCCGCGCTCGAGCGTGATTCGCGCAAGCACGGGACAACGGGCGACGACGTCGATTTCGCGCTGCTGGTCGATGGCCTAGAGGCCGAGCGCGAGCAGGGCATCACCATCGATGTCGCCTATCGCTTTTTCGCCACGCCGAAACGCAAATTCATCGTTGCCGACACACCCGGCCACGAACAATACACGCGCAACATGGCGACGGGCGCGTCGACCGCCGATCTGGCGATCGTGCTGATCGACGCCCGCCAGGGTGTGCTGCGTCAGACAAGGCGCCACTCGATCATCGCTTCGCTGCTCGGCATCCGGCACATCGTGCTCGCCGTCAACAAGATCGATCTCGTCGGCTTCGACAAGGCCGTGTTCGAACGCATCATCGAAGATTACCGGCAATTTTCGCATCAGCTCGGCTTCGAGACGATCGTGCCCATCCCGATGTCTGCCCGTTATGGCGACAACGTCTCCAGCCGCTCGGACAAGACAGAATGGTATTCCGGCCCGACGCTGATCGAACATCTGGAAACCGTGTCGGTCGATAAAGCCGTTGTCGAACTGCCGTTCCGTTTTCCAGTGCAGTATGTGAACCGCCCCAATCTCGATTTTCGCGGTTTTGCCGGCACGATTGCGTCCGGTTCCGTCTCAACAGGCGACGAGGTCGTTGTCGCCAAATCCGGCAAGTCCGCTCATGTAAGGCGCATCGTCTCGCATGGCGGCGACCTGAGCCAAGCGGTCGCCGGCCAGGCCATCACTCTTGTTCTCGACGACGAGGTCGAGGTCTCGCGCGGCAATATGCTGGTGTCGCCGGCGGCGCGGCCGCAGGTCGCCGACCAGTTCGCCGCCAACATCGTCTGGTTCGATGAGCATGCGCTGCTGCCGGGCCGCTCCTACATCCTGCGGACCGAGACCGATCAGACCAGTGCCACCGTCACCGACCTGAAGTACCGCGTCAACGTCAACGACTTTGCCCATGAGGCGGCCAAATCGCTCGAAATGAACGAAGTCGGAATTTGCAACATCTCGACGCGGGCGCCGATCGCCTTCGATACTTTCGCCGAGAACCGCACGACCGGCGCCTTCATCCTGATCGACCGCATCACCAACGCCACCGTCGGCGCCGGCATGATCCTGCATTCGCTGCGCCGCGCCGAAAACATCCACTGGCAGTCGCTCGATGTCGGCAAGCACGGCCGTGCCGATCTGAAGAACCAGCGGCCCGCCGTGTTCTGGTTCACTGGGCTCTCGGGCTCGGGCAAGTCGACCATCGCCAATCTTTTCGAGAAGAAGCTGTTCGCCACCGGCCGGCATACCTACATCCTGGATGGCGATAATGTCCGCCACGGCCTCAATCGCGATCTTGGCTTCACCGACGCCGACCGCGTCGAAAACATTCGCCGCGTTGCGGAAGTGGCGCGGCTGATGGCCGATGCCGGGCTGATCGTCATTGTTTCCTTCATTTCGCCATTCAGGGCCGAGCGGCGCATGGCCAGGGAGTTGATGGCCACCGGAGAATTCGTCGAGGTGTTTGTCGACACACCCTTTGAGGAATGCGCCAGACGCGATCCTAAGGGCCTCTATGCGCGGGCGTTGAATGGCGAAATCAAGAATTTTACCGGCGTCGATTCACCGTATGAAGCCCCGGAAAACCCCGAAATCCATCTCAAGACACTCGGCAAGTCTGCCGAGGAGATGGTAGAGGCCCTGGAACTCTGGCTGAACGAGCGTGACATTGCCGAAAACCAATATGATAGCGGCGGCGGCATCTGACGACGAAGCGATGCTCGGCGTGTTCGAGCGCATCGCGTTGGCGGCGGGGCGAGAGGTGATGCGCGTCTTCGATGCCGGCTGCGCGGTCGACCAGAAATCAGACAGCTCGCCGGTGACCGAGGCCGATCGCGAGAGCGAAAAGATCATTCTCGCCGGGCTGCGCGCGGCTTTCCCCGACATCCCTTGCGTGGCTGAGGAAGAGGCATCGGCCGGCATCGTGCCGCCCGACCTCGACGACGCCTTCTTCCTGGTGGATCCGCTCGACGGCACCAAGGAATTCGTCAACCGCAGGACCGACTTCACCGTCAACATCGCGCTTGTTCGCCACGGCGTGCCGGAGATCGGTGTGGTGTTTGCGCCATGCACGGGACGCTTCTTTTCCGGCCGGCCGGGCAGGGCGGAAGCAATTGAAGTCAATGGCGACTATCAGATCATCGGCCGTCGGCCGATTTCGGCCAGAACGGGTGTGGCGCCACTGACTGTCGTCGCCAGCCGGTCCCACAATACGCCGGAGACCGAAGTCTATATTCGCACCGTGGGCGCTGCCGAGATCGTGTCGGTTGGCTCGTCGCTGAAATTCTGTCTTGTCGCTGGCGCCGAGGCCGACGTCTATCCGCGCTTCGGCCGCACCATGGAATGGGACACCGCAGCCGGCGACGCGGTGCTGCGCGCGGCAGGCGGTATAACGCGCACACTCGATGGTCAGCCGCTGGCCTACGGCAAGCGCAACCAGAGCGATGACGAGGACTTCGCCAATCCGCATTTCATCGCCAGCGGCAAGCCTGCGGAGCCCAGACCCGTCTAACGACCGTCTACGCGGCGGCGATTTGCGCCGAATTCGAGCCGATATAGTTGCGGATCGTCTCGATGATCCGGTCCTGGTCGGCCTCGCTCAGATAGGGGTGCATGGGCAGGCAGAGGATGCGCCTCGGCAGCTCCTCCGAAACGGTTAGACCCGTCGGCGTGCGCGGATAGTCGCGGTAGGCGATCTGGCTGTGCAAGGGCTTCACGTAATAGATGACCGACGGGATGCCCTTGTCCCCGAGATGCGCCTTCAGCCCGTCGCGCTTCGGCGTCTCGATGGCATATTGCGCCCAGGCCGAACGGCCACCTTCTAGGTTGCGCGCCGTCTTGACGATGTCGCCGAGGCCTTCGGCATACCGATTGGCGACCGCTTGCCTGGCAACCATCTCGTCTTCGAGAATGGCCAGCTTCTCGATCAGGATCGCCGCCTGCAGCGTATCGAGCCGCGAATTGATGCCGATGCGGACATTGTCATATTGGGTTTCGCCCTTGCCGTGAAAGGCGAACGAGCGGAGCTGTTCGGCCAGCGCATCGTCATTGGTGAACATCGCGCCGCCGTCGCCATAGCAGCCGAGCGGTTTTGCCGGGTAGAAGCTGGTCGAGCCGACCGCGCCGAACGAACCGCACATTTTGCCGTCGATCGAGCCGCCGATCGCCTGAGCGGCATCCTCGATCACCATCAGCCCTTCGCGGTTGGCGATCGCCATGAGCGCCTCGTAGTCAGCAGCGAGCCCGAACAGGTCGACGGGAATGATCGCCCTTGGTTTCAGCCGGCCTTCCGCCTTGATCATGGCGATGGCCGCCTCGAGACTGGCGATGTCGATGTTGTAGGTCTGGGGATCGACATCGACGAAAACCAGCTCAGCCTTGGCCAGCGCCACCACTTCCGCCGTGGCGGCGAAGGTGAAGCTCGGCACGAACACCGCGTCACCTGGGCCGATGCCGGCCGCAAACAGCGGCAGCAGCAGTGCGTCAGTGCCGTTGGCGCAGGCTACCACATGCTTGGTGCCGATATAGGCGGCAAGCTTGTTTTCGAATTCGGTGACTTGGGGGCCGAGAATATAGCGCCCCTCGTCGACGACGCGGTCGATGGCTGCTTTCAGTCTGTCGCGGATTCGTTCGCGCTGCGCGCCTAGATCGATGAACTGCATGTCGGCCTCAAACGGTACTAGCCAGATAACGGGCCGCTGGTATCAGACTTGGCGCGGCCGAGAAAGCCGCATGGGCAAACCGCGAATTGCTCAAGTGTCGCAGCCTGTTACCTCTGATTGCGACAGGTCCCCGTCAGACGCTGGAAATCCGGGGCTTTGTTGCGCACCTCACGGCCTTTGTGTTGCTCGCGCTCGGCTGGGCGAAACATAAAGTGATTGATGTCCAGCGCCGTCTTCAGCGTCCAATCAGGCGATTTCATGCCGCCAGGGCGGATTGGCACCGGCCCGCGACACGGTTACCGCCGCAGCCTTGGCGCCAAGCGCCAGCGCCTTGTGGATGGCGTCTTCCGGCAGATTGGCGATCGCCTCCTTCGACAGCAGGCCTTGCTCGTGCAGCGAGGCCAGGATGCCGGCGTTGAACGTGTCGCCGGCGCCGACAGTATCGACCACCTCGACCTTGTCTGGCACAACCGTGACCTTGTGATTCCTGGTGTAGCCGACGGCGCCTTCGCTGCCATGGGTAACGACGATCAGCGTCGGGCCGCGATCCAGCCAGTTGCGGACAACGTCCTCGTGCGAGCCGGCTTCGCCGAACCAGTTGAGGTCCTCGTCCGACAGCTTCACGATGTCGGCCATCGCCATCATCGAGCGGATGCGTTTGAGATGCTTGGCCTTGTCCGGAATGAAATTGGGCCGGATGTTGGGGTCGAGCATCATGACGCGGCGACTGTACTCGCGCCGCATGAATTCCTCGTAGGCTGATCCGGCCGGCTCCGAGATCAGGCTGATGGCGCCGAACAGCATGGCTTCGATCTCGCTGCCGAGTTTCGGCAGATCGTCGATGGTCAGCATCCTTCCGGCTGTGTTTTCATCGTAGAACGTGTAGGTCGCCTGGCCGTTGTCCAGCCGCACGAAAGCAAGCGTGGTCGGCCGGGGCGATGTGTGCGCATAGGTGGAACTGACCTTGCTTGCCCCGAGCGCGTCCCTGAACTGGCCGCCGAATAGATCCGACGACAGGCCGGAAAAGAAACCGGCGGGTGCTCCCAGCCGGCCGAGCGCAATAGCGGTATTGAACACCGCGCCGCCGACATAGGGGGCAAAGGCCGGCTCGCCCTCCGTCGTGGTGCGTGGCAGCATGTCGATCAGCGCTTCGCCGCAACAGAGGATCATGGTTTCCTGGTCTCCGGCGGATAGATCACACCCTTGCGGATGATGATGTTGGCGTAGAGCCGCGGCTCGCTTGTCGCGACGATCGCGTGCGCGGACCTAACCCGTTGATAGAAGTCGGCGCCGGCAAGCGCAACCACCTTACGGCCCGGAGCACGCTTGGCGCAGATCGCCTCCATCTCGTGATGAACGGGATCGGCAAGCAGGGGATTACCTTTGACCGACGCGCGAAACAGCGCCTCCGGCACTGCGTCATCGACAGGCAACACGCTGAGGACGGCGTCGAGCATCGGAACAAGATGATGACCGTCGGCGCGGATGAGCCGGTGTGCTTGCTCTTTCGCCGGGTAGTTTCCGTCGACAAGGGCGATCTCGTCGCCATGACCCATGGCACGCAGCGTCGCCAGAAGCTCCGGACCGAGCAGCACCGGGATTCCGATCAGCACGCTCAGGCACTCCTGGAAATCATGGTCGAGCCGATAAGGAAGCGCTCGGAAAGCGGCAGGCTGGCGCCGCCCAGGGCACGTGCATGAATGCCGACAGTCCCCTCGCGAATGGCCGGAAGCTTCAGGCCTTCACCATCGATCTTGCCGATAGCTTCGACAACGGCATCGACGAGCCGGCGCCGCACGGCCTTCGGCATCCATCCGTCGATCACCGCTGCCTCGAAGTCGATAACCGATGACGCTGCCACAATGGCATAGGCGAGCGCCTGCGAAGCGCAGGCGATCCAGTCGTCGAGCTCGACGCCGATCTCGCCCCAATCCTCCGGTGATGTCCACAGGTGCGAGGCCTCGATACCGCGTGCGTTAAGCGCCTTTTCCAGCATGGCAATCGACGCCACGTCGATCAATTGGGCCGGCTTGCCGTCCGGTCCGGGCACCGGCATCGAACCCAGCGCGCCGGCATTGCCGGTCGGTCCGCCGAAAAGGTGACCATTCAGCACGATGCCGCCGCCGGCGAAGGCACCGATATAGAAATAGACGAAGTCGCGCGCCGCACCCGCCCGGCCGAACACCAGTTCGGCGCCGCAGGCCGAGGTGGCGTCGTTCTGCAGGTAGACCGGGAATTCGCACTGCGCCTGGATGTCGGCGCGGATGTCGCGGTGGCGCCATTCGTCCATGACGTCGCGCGGCGCACCTGCCGTATCGGCCCAGTTCCACAATTCGAACGGCATGGCGATGCCAAGTCCGGCAATGCGCTTGTCCTGCGCCGGGGTGAGATCGCCGCGCATCGTCTTCATGCCGGAGGTGACGAATTCGACCGTCTCGCGCGGCGCCGGATAGCGGTAGGAATGCTGCAGCATCGAGCGCACATTGCCGAGAAAATCGATCAGCACGAGTTCGGCGCTGCGACGGCCGATCTTCAAACCGATGAAATAGGCACCATCGGGATTGAGCGCCATCGGAATGGAAGGTTGGCCGATCTTGCCGCGCAGCGGCGCCTGACGGACAAGGAGGTTGTCCTCCTCGAGCTCACGCATGATGACCGAAACCGTCTGGGCAGAAAGTCCGGTCATGCGCGCAATGTCGGACTTGGCCAGGCTGCCGTGCTGACGCACCAGCGACAGCACCAGCCGCTCATTGTGGTCCCGCATGCCGCTCTGGTTGGTGCCGCGGTGAATGCGGCTTTCGGCTGCCTCGGGCGAACCGTGCCTTGCAGTGCCGGTCTCCACCCCTGTTCCTCCCGTCGTTTCCCCTCACCGCTTTTGGGCCAGAATGGGTGAACGACGCAGCGCTGTCAATAATAAATAAGAGTGATTTAATTATTGACAGAGACCTCGGTCTGGTATTCTGTTGGGGCAGGCGTCCACGCTGGGAGAAGTCGCTGGATGCTTTGTGCAGGTGCCGGTTGGCCGGCATCCGAATGGTTCCACTGGGAGGAAAATCGTGACCAAGACAGCACTATTGAAGTCCACCGTGTTTGCCGCGGCCGGACTGGGTCTGATGGCGTTCACCTCGGCTGCGTCCGCCGCCGATGTCGGCGCCTGCCTGATCACCAAGACCGACACCAACCCGTTCTTCGTGAAGATGAAGGAAGGTGCGACCGCGAAAGCCAAAGAACTCGGCGTCGATCTTAAGGCTTACGCCGGCAAGATTGACGGCGACAGCGAGAGCCAGGTGGCGGCGATCGAAAGCTGTATCGCCGACGGCGCCAAGGGCATCCTGATCACCGCGTCGGACACCAAGGGCATTGTCCCGGCGGTGAAGAAGGCGCGTGACGCCGGTCTGCTCGTGATCGCGCTCGACACGCCGCTTGATCCGCTCGACGCTGCCGACGCGACCTTTGCGACGGACAATCTGGAGGCCGGCAAGCTGATCGGCGCGTGGGCCGCCGCGACGCTCGGCGACAAGGCGAAGGATGCCAAGATCGGCTTCCTCGACCTGACGCCCTCGCAGCCGACGGTCGACGTCTTGCGCGATCAAGGCTTTATGATGGGCTACGGCATCGACGTGAAAGACCCCAACAAGATCGGCGACGAGGACGATCCGCGTATCGTCGGCCACGACGTCACCAACGGCAACGAAGAAGGCGGCCGCAAGGCGATGGAGAACCTTCTCCAGAAGGACCCCGGCATCAACGTCATCCACACCATCAACGAGCCGGCGGCCGTCGGCGCCTACCAGGCGCTCAAGGCCGTGGGTCTCGAAGGCAATGTGCTGATCGTGTCGGTTGATGGCGGCTGCCCCGGCGTGAAGTCGGTCGCCGAGGGCGTGATCGGTGCGACCTCACAGCAATATCCGCTGCAGATGGCGGCACTCGGCATCGAAGCGATCGCCGCTTTCGCCAAGGACGGCACGAAGCCCAAGCCGACCGAAGGCAAGGATTTCTTCGACACCGGTGTCAACCTCGTGACCGACAAGCCCGCTGAGGGCGTGAAGTCCATCGACACCAAGGAAGGCCTCGCCAAGTGCTGGGGCTGATGCCAGTCTGACAGGCAACAGATCCGATCGGCCGGGGCTTGATCCCCGGCCGCTTCGGGTGGACGATGCGGTAATGCAAGCACGAACAATTCCGGCGGCAGATCGGTTGGACGGGCGTCGGCGTGGCTGAAGCCCCACGGGAGGAAACATGGCTCAGGTTCAAGAATTCGAAAAGGCTCTCTCGAACAGCGACGCAAGCGTCGCTGCTTTTGACGAACACGGCACGTCGATCGTCAAGCGCATCCAGCATTTCCTGCATTCTACTCCGGCCGCGGTTCCGCTGATCGTGCTGGTTCTGTCGATCGCCGTCTTCGGTATCACAATCGGAGGACGGTTCTTTTCGTCCTACACGCTGACGCTGATCCTGCAGCAGATCGCCATCGTCGGTATTCTCGGTGCTGCGCAGACACTGGTCATCCTTACAGCCGGCATCGACCTGTCAATCGGCGTGATCATGGTGATTTCGGCCGTGATCATGGGCAACTGCGCAGTCACCTATGGCCTGCCGACCTTGCTTGCCGTGGTGATCGGGCTTGGCGCCGGCGCGGCCTGCGGGCTGCTCAACGGGCTGCTGGTCGCGTACATGAAGCTGCCGCCCTTCATTGTCACGCTGGGCACCTGGAACATCGTCATGGCCACCAATTTCATCTATTCGGCCAATGAGACGATCCGTGACGCCGACGTCGACGTCCAGGCGCCGCTGCTGCATCTGTTTGGCCTCAACTTCAAGGTCGGCACGGCGGTGCTGACGTTCGGCGTCATTGCCATGGTGGTGCTGGTGATGATCCTCTGGTACGTGCTCAATCACACGGCATGGGGCCGCCATGTCTACGCCGTCGGCGACGACCCGGAGGCGGCCAAGCTGTCGGGCATCCAGACCAAGAAGGTGCTGATCTCGGTCTACACCCTTGCCGGGCTGATCGCCGCTTTCGCCGCCTGGGTCTCCATCGGTCGCAACGGTTCGATCTCGCCGTCCGCCGCCGTTACCGACTACAATTTGCAGGCTATCACCGCGACGGTGATCGGCGGTATTTCCCTCTTCGGCGGACGCGGCTCGATTTTAGGCACGTTGTTCGGCGCGATGATCGTCGGCGTCGTCTCGATGGGCCTCAACATGCTGGGCGCCGATCCGCAATGGAAAGTGCTGCTCACCGGTGTGCTGATCATCGGCGCCGTGGCGATCGACCAGTGGATCAGAAAGGTTTCGGTGTAACCATGACCCAGGAGCCCATCCTCACCGCGCGTGGCCTCATCAAGCGCTACGGCCGCGTTACCGCACTGAACAGCTGCGACTTCGATCTCTATCCGGGAGAAATCCTGGCGGTGATCGGCGACAACGGCGCCGGCAAGTCGACGCTGATCAAGGCGATCTCGGGCGCCGTGATTCCGGACGAGGGGATCATCGAGTTGGACGGCAAGCAGGTGCTCTTCAAGTCGCCCATCGAAGCTCGCGAAGCGGGGATCGAAACCGTCTACCAGAACCTTGCGCTGTCGCCGGCGCTGTCGATCGCCGACAATATGTTCCTTGGTCGCGAGATCCGCAAACCGGGTTTTCTGGGCGATTGGCTACGCATGCTCGACCGCCCGGCAATGGAAAAGCGCGCCCGCGACAAGCTCACCGAACTTGGCCTGATGACGATCCAGAACATCAGCCAGGCCGTGGAAACGCTGTCGGGCGGCCAACGCCAGGGCGTGGCGGTGGCGCGCGCCGCCGCCTTCGGCTCGAAGATGGTCATCATGGATGAGCCGACGGCGGCGTTAGGCGTCAAAGAGAGCCGCCGCGTGCTCGAACTGATCCTCGACGTGAAGAAGCGCGGCCTGCCGATCGTGCTGATCTCGCACAACATGCCGCATGTCTTCGAGGTGGCCGACCGCATTCACATCCATCGGCTGGGCCGTCGCCTCTGTGTCATCGATCCCAAGCAATATACGATGTCCGACGCCGTCGCCTTCATGACCGGAGCGAAGCTTCCGCCGGAGGCGGCGCTGGCGGCCTGATGCATGTCGCACGAAACTGCAAAGCGGTTTGGGGTAACGATATGGCATATAAGTAAGAACTTAAAGTACGTCGCAGAGGCCACCCAAACGCGACGCACTTTAAGTTGCTAAACTGCCGCAGGGTAAGCTGCCCGCGGCAATCTAACTCGATTGAACGCACAACAATATGCGCTAGCATGGGCTGGGAGGAATGGTGAAAGCCGGTATGATCATGGCAACCGCACGAGAGGCAGCATGACGCGCTCGATGACATCCGAAGCTCCCATTCTCGAAAACTCCGATCCCAAGGCGCTTGCCGACGAAGTCTTGAAGGCCCTCAAATACAGGCTCGGCAAGGGCACCAATGTCGCGACGCAGTACGACTGGCTCACCGCCTCGATCAAGGTCGTGCGCGACCATATCGTCGATCATTGGATGCAGGCGACGCAAGAGGCCTACGCCCATCAGGAAAAGCGCGTCTATTATCTGTCACTGGAATTCCTCATCGGCCGCCTGATGCGCGACGCCTTCTCCAATCTTGGCCTGATGGATAATATGCGCGAAGCGCTGCGGTCTCTCGGCGTCGACCTCGACCTCATCGCGGCCCTCGAACCAGATGCAGCCCTTGGCAATGGCGGTCTTGGCCGGCTCGCCGCCTGCTTCATGGAAAGCATGGCAACCGTCGACATTCCCTCGCATGGTTATGGCATTCGCTACGCCAACGGCATGTTCCGGCAGGAAATCCATGGCGGCTGGCAGGTTGAGCTGCCTGAGACTTGGCTCGATCACGGCAACCCTTGGGAGTTCGAGCGGCGCGAACGTTCTTTCGAGGTCGGTTTCGGCGGCTCGGTCGAATCGATCACATCGAAGGACGGCAGGCTTGAGCGCCACGTCTGGAAGCCGATCGAACATGTTCTGGCGGTTGCCTACGATACGCCGGTGGTTGGCTGGAGGGCCAACCGCGTCAACACCCTGCGGCTCTGGTCCGGCATGCCGATCGATCCGATCCTGCTCGACAAGTTCAACGCCGGCGACCACATCGGTGCACTCGCCGAAAGCAACAAGGCCGATGCCTTGTCGCGCGTCCTTTACCCCGCTGATTCCCATAGGGCCGGGCAGGAACTGCGGCTGAGGCAAGAGTATTTCTTTTCCACCGCATCGTTGCAGGACATCATCCAGCGTCATCTCAGCCAGTATGGCGACCTGCAGTCGCTGCCCGACAAGGCGGCGATCCATCTGAACGACACCCATCCGGCCATCGCCGTGCCCGAGCTGATGCGCCTGTTGATGGACGTCCACGGTATGGATTTCGACCAGGCCTGGAGCATCACCAAGCGCACCTTCGGCTACACCAACCACACGCTGCTTCCCGAGGCGCTCGAAAGCTGGCCGGTGCCGCTGTTCGAGCGGCTGTTGCCGCGCCATATGCAGATCGTCTACGCCATCAACGCAGAAGTGCTGCTGGAGGCGCGCGCCTCAGATCAGTTCTCTGACGAGCAGATCAGCCAGATCTCGCTGATACAGGAAAATGGCGAGCGCCGGGTGCGCATGGGCAATCTGGCCTTTGTCGGCTCGCACTCGATCAACGGCGTCTCTGCCCTTCACACCGAGCTGATGAAGGAAACGGTGTTTGCCGAACTCCACAGGCTCTACCCCGACCGCATCAACAACAAGACCAACGGCATCACGCCGCGGCGCTGGCTGATCCAGTGCAATCCCGGTCTCACCGCGCTCACCCGCGAGGCGATCGGCGACCGCTTCCTCGACGATATAGACGCAATCAAGGAGCTCGATGGTTTTGCCGACGACGCCGCCTTCCGCGACAAGTTCGCGGCAGTCAAGCGGGCGAACAAGGCCAAGCTTGCCAATCTCGTCGCCGACCGCCTCGGCATCAAGGTCGATCCCTCCGCGCTGTTCGACATCCAGATCAAGCGCATCCACGAATACAAGCGTCAGCTCCTGAACATCCTCGAAACAGTCGCCCTCTATGACCAGATCCGCTCCCATCCGGAGCGCAACTGGATGCCACGCGTCAAGTTCTTTGGCGGCAAGGCAGCGCCCAGCTATCACAACGCCAAGCTGATCATCAAACTTGCCAACGACGTCGCCAAGGTCATCAACCGCGACCCGGCCGTTCGCGGCTTGCTCAAAGTGGTGTTCGTGCCGAACTACAATGTCAGCCTGGCCGAGATCATGATGCCGGCCGCCGATCTTTCAGAGCAGATATCGACCGCCGGCATGGAAGCCTCCGGTACCGGCAACATGAAGTTTGCGCTGAACGGTGCGCTGACCATCGGCACGCTTGACGGCGCCAATGTCGAGATCAAGGAATGCGTCGGCGACGACAACATCTTCATTTTCGGCCTGACCACCGAAGAGGTCGCCGAGCGGCGCAGCAACGGCTACGATCCGCGATCGGTGATCGGAGCCTCTCCCGAACTGGCGCAGGCCGTGGCTGCCGTTTCGTCGGGCGTCTTTTCGCCTGACGATCCGGAACGCTATCGCGACCTGATGAACGGCCTCTATCAGAGCGACTGGTTCATGGTCGCCGCGGATTTCGATGCCTACGCCGCCACCCAGCGCGATGTCGACGCCGTCTGGCGCAACAGCCCGGATTGGTACGCCAAGGCAATCCGCAATGTTGCCCGCGTCGGCTGGTTCTCGTCCGACCGTACGATCCGCCAATATGCGAAAGAAATCTGGAACGTGCCGGTCTGATATGATTGCATGAGGCCACGAACAACGTGGTCCGGGTGCCGGGGAGGGTCACTGCCTGATGAGGAAGCCGCGCGCGACCGCTGCGACAAGCGGGCCGGATGGACTGGCTTCAGCCGGTGATGTCGCGGCAATTGTCGCCGGCACGCATAGTGATCCTTTCGCTGTCCTCGGTGTGCACGAGGTTGACAACGGCTTTGTCGCCCGCTGCTTCGTCCCTCATGCCGAGTTCGTCACTGCCTATACGCTGACCGGCAAGAAAGCCGGCGACCTCTCCAGGCGCCACGAAGGCGGCTTCTTCGAGGGCATCCTGTCGCTCAGAAAGCGTCAGCCGCTGCGCTATCACGCGCGCAATGCCGGTGGTGACTGGTGGCTGACCGATCCCTATTCGTTCGGTCCGGTGCTCGGTCCGCTGGACGACTATTACATCGCCGAAGGTTCGCACCTCAGGCTGTTCGACAAGCTTGGTGCGCATCTCATCGATCACGAGGGTGCGTCCGGCGTGCATTTCGCCGTCTGGGCGCCCAATGCAAGGCGCGTTTCGGTGGTCGGCGACTTCAACGAATGGGACGGCCGCAGGCATACGATGCGCATCCGTCGAGACACCGGCATCTGGGAGTTGTTCATTCCCGATATCGGCGCCGGCCGGCCGTACAAATACGAGATCATCGGGCCCGATGGCGTGAGGCTGCCGCTGAAGGCCGATCCGTTCGCTTTCAAGTCCGAACTGCGCCCGGCCACCGCTTCGGTGACGGCGCTTCCGCCGGCGCATCAATGGGGTGATGAGGCGCACCGCAATTTCTGGCGCAACGCCGATCCCAGGCGCGAGGCGGTGTCGATCTACGAGGTCCATGCCGGCTCCTGGCAGCTTCACGACGACGGCAGCTTCCTGTCATGGGACGAACTCGCCGGCCGGCTGATCCCCTACGTCGTAGACACGGGTTTCACCCACATCGAATTCATGCCGATCTCCGAACATCCCTATGATCCGTCCTGGGGTTACCAGACGACCGGCCTCTACGCGCCGTCGGCCCGCTTCGGCGATCCGGACGGTTTTGCCCGGTTCGTCGACGGCGCCCACCGCGCCGGCCTCGGCGTCATCCTCGACTGGGTGCCGGCACATTTTCCGGTGGACGCGCATGGCCTGGCCAATTTCGACGGCACCGCGCTCTATGAGCATGCCGACCCGCGCAAGGGCTTCCATCCCGACTGGAACACCGCGATCTACAATTTCGGCCGGCGCGAGGTCGTCTCGTTCCTCGTCAACAATGCGCTGTTTTGGGCCGAGAAGTACCACGTCGATGGTTTGCGGGTCGATGCCGTCGCCTCGATGCTCTACCTCGACTATTCGCGCAAGGCCGGCGAATGGATTCCCAACGAAAAGGGTGGGCGCGAGAACCTTGAAGCGGTCAGCTTCCTCCAGAGAATGAACAAGGAGGTCTACGGCCATCATTCTGGCGTGATGACGATTGCCGAGGAATCGACCTCATGGCCAAAAGTTTCGCAGCCGGTGCATGAGGGCGGGCTGGGTTTCGGCTTCAAGTGGAACATGGGATTCATGCACGACACGCTGGAGTATTTCTCCAAGGAGCCAATTTTTCGCAAGCATCATCACAGCGACATCACCTTCGGCCTGGTCTACGCCTTCAGCGAGAATTTCGTGCTGCCACTCTCCCATGACGAGGTCGTGCACGGCAAGGGGACGCTGCTCGGCAAGATGGCCGGCGACGACTGGCAGAAATTCGCGACGCTGCGCGCATACTACGCCTTCATGTGGGGCTACCCCGGCAAAAAGCTGTTGTTCATGGGGCAGGAATTCGCCCAGCGCCGCGAGTGGAGCGAGGCGCGCGCGCTCGACTGGAACCTGCTCGATTTCCAGGCCCATCGCGGCGTCTGGCAGACGGTGCGCGATCTCAACTATCTCTACCGCTCACGCCCGGCCCTGCATGCTCGCGATTGCGAGCCGGAAGGCTTTTCCTGGCTGATCGTCGACGATAGCGCGAACTCTGTCTTTGCCTGGCTGCGCAGCGCGCCGGGCGGAAACCCGGTCGCCGTCATCTCCAATTTTACACCGGTGCCCCGTGATGATTATCGCGTGCCGTTGCCGACGGCTGGAAGATGGCGCGAGATCATCAACACGGACGCCACCGACTATGGCGGTTCCGGCAAGGGCAATGGCGGTGCCGTCGAGGCTCGGGCGGAAGGAGGAGGCATCTCGGCGAAGATCCTGTTGCCGCCGCTGTCGACGATCATGCTCGAATTTGCTCCGGACTAAGCGATGTCTCGCAGCGCGTAACTTGGGAGGATAAAAATGGCAGAGATAAAACGGACCCAGCCGCTGGCGCGCGATGCCATGGCCTATGTTCTGGCCGGCGGCCGTGGCAGCCGCCTCAAGGAATTGACCGACCGGCGCGCCAAGCCCGCAGTCTATTTCGGCGGCAAGACGCGCATCATCGATTTTGCGCTCTCCAATGCGCTCAATTCCGGTATTCGCCGCCTCGGCGTCGCCACTCAGTACAAGGCACACTCGCTGATCCGCCACCTGCAGCGCGGCTGGAACTTCCTGCGGCCCGAACGCAACGAGAGCTTCGATATCCTGCCGGCCAGCCAGCGCGTGTCGGAAACGCAGTGGTATGAGGGCACGGCCGACGCGGTCTACCAGAACATCGACATCATCGAGGCATACGGGCCCGAATACATGGTCGTCCTGGCCGGCGACCATATCTATAAGATGGATTACGAGCTGATGCTTCGCCAGCATGTCGACGCCGGTGCCGATGTCACTGTCGGCTGCCTCGAAGTGCCGCGCATGGAGGCGACCGGCTTCGGTGTCATGCATGTCGATGCCAAGGACACCATCATCTCCTTCATCGAAAAACCGGCCGATCCGCCCGGCATCCCCGATAAACCGGACTTTGCCCTGGCCTCGATGGGCATCTACGTGTTTAAGACCAAGTTCCTGATGGAGCAATTGCGCCGCGACGCGGCAGAGCCGGGCTCCAGCCGCGACTTTGGCAAGGACATCATCCCCTATGTCGTCGAGCACGGGAAGGCGATCGCCCATCGCTTCGCCAAATCCTGCGTGCGCTCGACCGCAGAGAACGAAGCCTACTGGCGCGATGTTGGGACCGTCGACGCCTATTGGGAAGCCAATATCGACCTCACCGACATCACGCCGGAGCTCGACCTCTACGACCGCGACTGGCCGATCTGGACCTATGCGGAGCTGAAGCCGCCGGCAAAGTTCGTGCATGACGAGGATGGCCGCCGCGGCTCGGCTGTGTCGTCGCTCGTCTCAGGTGATTGCATCGTCTCTGGTGCTTCGCTGAAGCGAAGCCTGATCTTCACCGGCGCGCGCATCAACTCCTATTCGACGCTCGAGGAAGTCGTCATGCTGCCCGACTGCCAGGTCGGCCGGAACGCAAGATTGAAGCGCGTGGTGATCGACCATGGCGTGAGGATACCGGAGGGGCTGGTGGTCGGCGAGGATCCCGTTCTCGACGCCAAGCGCTTCCGCGTTTCCGAAAAGGGCATCTGCCTCGTCACGCAGGCGATGATCGACAAACTGGGATTGCAATGAATGCAGGTTCTGTCGGTCACGCCCGAAATATTCCCTCTGATTAAGACTGGCGGGCTTGCCGACGTGACCGGCGCGTTGCCCGTCGCGCTCGCCGGCAAGGGCGTGACGATGCGCACGCTTGTTCCCGGCTATCCCCAGGTGATGGACACCTTCAAGAAGAAAAAACCCGTTCACCAATATCCGCTGCTGCAGGGCGGCAAGGCTTCGGTCCATGCTGTCCAGATTGCCGGGCTCGACCTGTTCGTGCTCGACGCGCCGCATCTGTTCGATCGCCCCGGCGGTCCCTATGGCAATGCCACCGGCGCCGACTGGCCGGACAATTGGCGGCGTTTCGCGGCCTTGAGCCAGGTTGGCGGCGACATCGCCGGCGGCGCCATCTCGGGCTACCAGCCGGACATCGTCCATGCCCATGACTGGCAATCGGCGATGACGCTGGCCTATATGCGCTACGGCAAGGCGGTCGGCACGCCGTCGATGATCACCGTCCATAACCTCGCTTTCCAGGGTCAGTTCGGCGCCGGCATCTTTGGCGAGCTTGGCTTGCCGGCGGCGGCCATGGCGCTCGACGGCGTCGAATATTATGGCGGCGTCGGGTTCCTCAAGGCCGGCCTGCAGGCCGCCTGGGCCATCACCACAGTCAGCCCGACCTATGCGCAGGAGATCCGCTCGCCGGAATTCGGCATGGGGCTCGATGGCCTCGTCAACATGCGATCCGTCGATCTCTATGGCATCGTCAACGGCATCGATACCGAGATATGGAACCCTGAAACCGACAAGCATCTGGTCTCCAATTACACGGCCAAGACATTGAAGGCGCGGCATCCCAACCGGACCGCGGTCGAAGATCGTTTCAATCTCGACCGCGACGACAGTCCGATCGTCTGCGTCATCAGCCGGCTCACCTGGCAGAAGGGCATGGACATACTGGCGACGGTGATCGACGGGATCATTGCGAGGGGCGCACGCCTGGCGATCCTGGGATCGGGCGATGCCGGCCTCGAAGGCGCGCTGCTGGCCGCCGTCGCCCGCCATCGCGGTCGCATCGGCGTCGTTGTCGGTTACGACGAGGGACTGTCCCACACCATGCAGGGCGGCTGTGACGCCATCGTCATCCCGTCGCGTTTCGAGCCTTGCGGGCTGACGCAGCTTTACGGCCTGCGCTATGGCTGCGTGCCGGTCGTCGCCCGCACCGGCGGCCTTGCCGACACGGTCATCGACGCCAATGAAGCGGCCGTTTCGGCAGGTGTGGCGACCGGCTTCCAGTTCGCGCCCGCTGATGCTGGCGCCTTGCTGCACGCCATCCGCCGGTTGGTGGAAGCGCATGCCAGCCCCACGATCTGGACGTCGATGCAGCGGCAAGGCATGAAGGCCGATGTGTCGTGGGATAAAAGCGCAGAAAAATACCTCGAACTCTATCGCTTGCTGCTTTCGAAAAGGGCTGTCTGACGCATGATACGCACCGTCGCCACCAAACCCTACTTAGACCAGAAGCCCGGCACTTCCGGGCTGCGCAAGAAAGTACCGGTGTTCCAGCAGGAGCACTATGCCGAGAACTTCATCCAGTCGATCTTCGATGCGCTGGACGGGTTCGAGGGCAAAACCCTGGTGATCGGCGGCGACGGCCGCTTCTACAACCGCGAAGTTATCCAGAAGGCCATCGCCATGGCGGCGGCAAACGGCTTCGGCAAGGTGATGGTCGGGCAGGGCGGCATCCTGTCAACGCCGGCAGCGTCCAATGTCATCCGCAAATACAAGACCTTCGGCGGCATCATCCTGTCGGCCAGCCACAATCCGGGCGGCCCGCACGAGGATTTCGGCATCAAATACAATGCCGGCAATGGCGGGCCGGCGCCGGAAAAGCTGACCGATGCGATTTTCGCCAAGACCAAGGTGATTTCGAGCTTCAAGATCGCCGACATCGGCACGGTCGATCTCGACACGATCGGCACGGTAGAGGCGGGCGGCATGACGGTCGAGGTGATCGACCCTGTCGCCGACTATGCCGAGCTGATGGAAGGCCTGTTCGATTTCGATGCCTTGCGCGCACTGTTCAAATCGGGTTTCCGCATGCGCTTCGACGCCATGCATGCCGTGACCGGTCCCTACGCCAAGGATATCCTGGAGAACCGGCTCGGCGCGCCAAACGGCACCGCCCGCAACTTCATTCCTCTGCCGGATTTCGGCGGCCACCATCCCGATCCCAACCTGGTCCATGCCAAACACCTCTATGACGAGATGATGGGACCGGATGCGCCGGATTTCGGCGCTGCTTCCGACGGCGACGGCGATCGTAACCTGATCATCGGCAAGGGCATTTTCGTCACTCCGTCGGATTCGGTGGCCATGCTCGCCGCCAACGCCCATCTGGCACCGGGCTACAAGGCCGGCCTGAAAGGCATCGCGCGCTCGATGCCGACCAGCGGCGCGGCCGATCGCGTCGCCGAAAAGCTCGGCATCGGCATCTATGAAACGCCGACCGGCTGGAAATTCTTCGGCAACCTGCTCGATGCCGACATGGCAACGATCTGCGGCGAGGAAAGTGCGGGAACCGGCTCCAACCATGTCCGCGAAAAGGACGGGCTGTGGGCCGTACTTTTGTGGCTCAATATCCTTGCTGCCCGGGGCGAAAGCGCCAAGCAGATTGTCACCGAGCACTGGGCCGCCTATGGCCGCAATTACTATTCGCGCCACGACTATGAGGAGGTCGAGACCGACCGCGCCAACGCGCTGGTCGACGAATTGCGGACGAAACTCGCATCACTGCCCGGCACCAGCGTGCGTGGCATGAAGATCGCCAGCGCTGATGATTTCGCCTACCACGACCCGGTCGATGGCTCGATAGCCAAGAACCAGGGCATCAGGGTGCTGTTCGAAGGCGGATCGCGCGTCGTCTTCCGTCTTTCCGGCACCGGCACCTCGGGCGCGACGCTGCGCCTCTATATCGAGCGCTACGAGCCGGACACGTCCAGGCACGATCTCGACACGCAGGAGGCGCTTGCCGATTTGATTGCGGCAGCCGATGATATTGCCGGAATTCGCAGCCATACCGGCCGCGCCAAGCCGAGCGTCATCACCTGATGCCATCTATACCATGATCCCGAACCGACGGTCCGCGTCTGCGAAAAGTGGGAGCCGGTTTTCGGAAAGGATCATGGTCAAACAGGAAGATAGAATACCGGCCGGTTATCGGCCGCGACTTGGCGGATTCGTCGGGCAAGGTGGCATTCGCTTTGCCGTATGGTCGTCTGCGGCCAGCCGGCTCTGGGTCTCAATCTTCGATGAGCAGGGTAACAGCGAGATCGACCGGCTCGAACTCCAGCCGGAAGGCGAGGGCGTTCACGGGCTTTTTGTCGCCGGCCTCGCCGCTGGCACCCGATACGGGCTTCGCGCCGATGGCGACTATGCGCCCGAGAAAGGGCTCTGGTTCGATCCCGACAAGCTGCTGGTCGACCCATATGCCGTCGAGATCGACAGGCCTTATGTCTATGATATCAGGCTCTCCGCACGCCGGGGCGAGGGCACCGATACCGCGCCGCTGCTGCCGAAAGCGATTGCCGCCACCCTGCCGCAACCGGTGCCTGCCTTGCCGCCGCTATTCCAGCCCGGTGGCCTGATCTACGAAGTGCCGGTGCGCGCCTTCACAATGCTGCATCCGGACATCCCGAAACCCCAGCGCGGAACGATTGCAGCTCTTGCCCATCCGGCCATCGTCGAGCACCTGAAAAAACTCGGGGTCGGGGCGGTCGAACTGATGCCGGTGACGGCATCGCTCGATGAGCGGCATCTGCCGCCGCTCGGGCTGCGTAATGCCTGGGGCTACAACCCTGTGACCTTCATGGCGCTCGATCCGCGCCTGGCGCCCGGCGGTCTCGCGGAATTGCGGCAGACGGTCGCCACGATGCGTGAGGCCGGCATCGGCGTCATCCTCGACCTCGTCTTCAACCACACCGGCGAAAGCGACAGGCTTGGGCCGACGCTGTCGCTGCGCGGCCTCGACAGCCGCGCCTACTTCCGACATTGGCCGGACGGCAGCTTGGCTAACGACACCGGCACCGGCAACACGGTCGCCTGTGATCATCCGATCGTCCAGGAAATGGTCCTCGACACGCTTCGTCACTTTGTTCGCCATGCTGGCGTCGACGGTTTCCGCTTCGATCTGGCGCCCATTTTGGGTCGGGTCGATGGCGTATTCGACGCGGCGGCACCGTTGCTTATGGCTATTCGGAACGACCCGGTCCTTAGTGACAGGGTGCTGATCGCCGAGCCTTGGGATATCGGCCCGGACGGCTATCAGCTTGGCAATTTTGCGCCGCCCTTCCTCGAATGGAACGACAAATATCGCGACGACATCCGCCGGTTCTGGCGCGGCGATAGCGGCATGGTCGGCGCGCTGGCGACCCGGCTTGCCGGCTCGTCAGACGTGTTTGCCAAGCCGGGCCAGCAGACAAGCCGCAGCATCAACTTCATCGCCGCGCATGACGGCATGACGCTGGCCGACATTGTTGCCTACGAGCACAAGCACAATGAGGCCAATGGCGAGCAGAACCGCGATGGCCACGATGACAACTTGTCCTGGAACAATGGCGTCGAGGGTGAGACCGGCGACCGGGGGATCGTTGCGGCCCGTTTCGATGACCAGTGTGCGCTGCTCGCGACACTGTTTGCCTCGCGCGGCACGGTCATGCTGACCGCCGGAGACGAATTCGGCCGCACCCAAAAGGGCAACAACAATGCCTATGCGCAGGACAACGAGATCACCTGGCTCGACTGGGCCGGGCGTGACCAGGCGTTGGAACAATGCGCCGTTTTGCTCGCCGCGATGCGTCGTTCCGTGCCGGCGCTTTCCGACACGCGCTTCCTGACCGGAGTGCCGCGGCCCGGGTCAGAAACACAGGACGTCGTCTGGCTCACTGAAACCGGCATGTCGCTCGATGAGGCAGGCTGGCACGATTCGGGGCGGTACCGCCTGATCATGATGCTCGGCGGCGATGATTGCCGCCTTGCCGCGGTCATCAATGGCGACCGCCGGGCGTGTATGTTCACGCTGCCGGAGCGCGACGGATTTCGCTGGGAGCCAGCCATTGAAACACCGGACGGCGCAGCCGGAATTTCACGGCCGGTGCCGGGGCGAACGCTGATTGTCATGATCGAACGCAAGGCCGCGCAGGCTCAGATAAAGGAGAACGGCGGTGGCAAGTGACAACGCCGAGTGGTGGCGCGGCTGCGTCATCTACCAGATCTACCCGCGCTCCTTCCAGGACACGACAGGGGACGGCAGTGGCGATCTGCGCGGCATTGCCTCAAGGCTGGCTCATGTCGCATCGATTGGCGTCGACGCCGTCTGGCTGTCGCCGTTCTTCAAGTCGCCAATGGCCGATATGGGCTACGACGTGTCCGACTATACAGCCGTCGATCCGATGTTCGGCACATCAGAGGATTTCGAGGCGGTGGTCGCCGAGGCGCATCGTCTCGGCCTGAAAGTCATTATCGACCAGGTCCTGTCGCATTCGTCCGACCAGCACGAATGGTTCGTCGAAAGCCGCGCGAGCCGCGATAACCCTAGGGCGGACTGGTATGTCTGGGCCGATCCGAGTCCTGACGGCACCGCGCCCAACAACTGGCTGTCGGTCTTCGGCGGCCCCGCCTGGGAGTGGGACGCGACCCGCAGAC
This sequence comes from Mesorhizobium sp. M5C.F.Ca.ET.164.01.1.1, assembly GCF_004792125.1. Classification (NCBI taxonomy): domain Bacteria; kingdom Pseudomonadati; phylum Pseudomonadota; class Alphaproteobacteria; order Hyphomicrobiales; family Phyllobacteriaceae; genus Mesorhizobium; species Mesorhizobium sp. M5C.F.Ca.ET.164.01.1.1. The sequence continues at coordinate 227,442 of NZ_SRTG01000002.1, forward strand.
AATACTACATGCACAATTTCCTCGCCTCGCAGCCGGACCTTAATTTCCACAATCCGGAGGTTCAGGACGCCCTGCTGGAGACGGTGCGGTTTTGGCTGGAGCGCGGCGTCGACGGGTTTCGGCTCGATACGGTCAACTACTATGTCCATGACCGCTGGCTGCGCAGCAACCCGCCCCTGGCATCGAGCGTCGCCCGCACCAACACTGAAACCAATCCCTACCTCTATCAGGAGCATTTGTTCGACAAGACGCAGCCCGAAAACCTCGCTTTCCTCAAGCGTTTTCGGGCGCTGCTCGACGAATATGAAGGCCGCGCCGCTGTCGGTGAGGTCGGCGACGAAACCCGCTCGTTGCAGACGCTCGCCGCCTATACCGGCGGCGGCGACAAGCTCGACATGTGCTACACTTTCGACCTGCTCGGTCCGCAATTCTCGGCAGCACACGTGCGGGGATGCGTCGAAGCGTACGAGAGTGCTGTCTCCGACGGCTGGGTCTGCTGGGCGTTTTCCAACCACGATGTCGTTCGCCACGCGACGCGCTGGACTAGGCCCGGCGGCGATCCGGAAAGGGTGGCGAAGTTCTCGATCGCGCTGCTGTCGTGCCTGCGTGGATCGATCTGCCTCTATCAGGGCGAGGAGCTCGGGCTGGAGGAGGCGGAATTGGCGTTCGAGGATCTGCGCGATCCTTACGGCATCCGCTTCTGGCCGGGATTCAAGGGCAGGGATGGATGCCGCACGCCGATGGTCTGGGAGAAAGGCGCCGACAATGCCGGGTTTTCAACAGGCGAGCCGTGGCTCCCGATCCCGGAAAGCCATCGCGCCCGCGCGGTTGATGTCCAGAACGCCGAGGAAACGTCGGTTCTAGCCAGCTACCGGGCGATGCTGGCGTTGCGCAAGCAGCATGCCGCATTGGTACAGGGTTCGATCCGCTTCCTCGATGCCGAGGGCGATGTGCTTGCCTTCATTCGCGAAGGCGGCGGCGAGAAGCTGCTTTGCGTTTTCAATTTCGCCGAGGAGCCGGCCAGCTGGCCGTTGCCGCAGGATATCGATGTCGCAGGGACGATCGATCTTGGCGCTGGTGCCGCCTTGCAGGAAAAAACTCTGCCGCTGCCGCCCTTGAGCTGTTTTCTCGGACGAGCCGGCTGACCTCTCTACTTGGTCCTCATTGAACGAGCACGGAGCGCCCGCAAGTCGCGCCCATGACCCGGACGTCTGCCTCGCCGACATGCACGCCCAGTGCCGCAAGCACATTGTAAACCAATTCGTCGACCGGCGCCGCCACGCCGTTCAGCAGCGCCACCACTGCCGGTTTCACCGTCCCAAGCAGGGCCGTTACATCAAGCCCGAGACCCAGCGCACTGACCGAAAGCGACAAATTGCTGACCAGCGACGTGGTGAGAGATTGCGTCAGGTTTTTCGTGGAAGCGGATTTTATCGTCTTGTTTGCGATTTCGGTGCTGTTGAAGGTCAGTATCGTCGGATCGTTGTTGGCGATCTCAAAGGCCGCAGAACCATTCACGCCGATCATATTCAGGGTAAGAAACAGAAGCTTCACGCTGACCTGCGCGATTTCGGCATTTTTAAACGACTGTGGGTTGCTGAAATCGGCGAAGGCGGAGGGGCTGTTGTCGGCATCGCTGGCGCCAAGGTGCAGTGAGGCAAGGCCCGGACGTGCGGCAATGGTAACCTTCAAACTGTCGGGGTGCCCCGTCGGGCAGCTGATGTCGGTCAGCCTGGCTTCGGCAGAGGCCACCTCGACATGCAGCGGCAGTTTGACGGCCAGCAGGCTGATGCCGCCACCGAGATTGGCATTGCTGCCGCCGACGGACGCCACCAGCTTGATCCGCGTCTGCGCCGTGCGCACCACGGCGCCCTTCTCGCCGATTGTCAGCCATGGCGAGAATTGCGCCGGTTCGCCGACGGCTACGGCAAGCGTGGTCGAGGTAAGCCCCGGAATGGTGGCCCCGAGATTGACCTGGACCTGGTTCGAACCGTTGGACAGTGCAGCGGCGGTGGTCAGCATGCCCATGGCGCTTGCATCGACGGAAAGGCCAGCCGGCTTTTGTCCGAGGCCCAACTGGCCAATTGATCCAAGGTCGACAAGATGATTGAGCGGGATTTTGACCGTGCTGGTGGCTCTGGACGCGATTGTCTGCAGAACGAGCTTGCTGCTGCTGCCAACCGTTGAAACGTTAGCCAGGGCCGTGGCTACCTGGCCCACAGTCGCTTTTGATGCCAGCACGTCTGAATAGCTGACGCCTGTCAGTTGCAACTGGACGGCAAGAGCGTCGACGAACGAAAGCACATTCACATCGGCCGAGATCAGGGCGTTATAGTCCATGACGCTGAGCGAGATGTTAGTGCCCAGGAGGCCGCTGAGAAGCGAGTTCAGGATGCCGCCATTGACGCTGAGAAGCCTGGACCCGACCGAGAACATCGCCTGTGGCGTGACGCTGGCAAGGGCTTCGGTGCCGATGACCGGCGTAGGAATAAGCGAACTTGCGAAATAGCGGGCAGGAATCTTTTTCAGCGCCACATGGACGGCATTGTACGGCGTCTTGCCGGCCTCGAAGCGCTTGTCGACGCCGAGCGACGACTCTGGTGAGTATCGGCCGGCGGTGACCGACACGACGGTTTTTCCGAGGGCAGGGGCGATTGTCTGTCCGGCCTTCTGAACCACGATACCCGGCATTCCGTTGTCGCCGAGCGTGGTCACCACCGCGGCCTCAATGTTGTTGATGTTGGAGGCGGCGGTGATTGCCGCCAGATCGGTCATTGCCTGGGCTTCCCGGCGCTCCGTGTAGATCGAGCCTTCGTCGATGGCGAAGGCGGCCAGCGCCAGCGCGAACGGTGCGCACAGCGCCGTCATGACGGTGAAGTTCGCCTTCAGGTCGCCAAGCATTGAGCGGGCGGCCCGGCCGATCCTCCCCGGCAAAGGTTCCGACATTCAGATGCCTCCAACCCGGATTGTCGACTGGCGTGAGATCGTGGTTCCAGGCATGGGCAGTGCCGGGAACAGGTTCCAGACCGGCAGGTTACGGGCATCATATTGGATGGACACGACGAACTGGTTTCCGTCGGCTGTGCTGTCCTTGGCCTGATAGGTCAGCTTGTCGGATTTGACGAAGGGATATCCGCCGGCATTGTTGTTGACGAAACTGGTCACCAGCGCCTGGCGCTCGCCTTCGTTCAGCCCGGCAATCGCCGTGCGGGCGGCGTCCGCCGCGATTTGCTGCACGGAGTGGCTTGCGCCGAAATAGATACCATATGCAACCATTCCGAGCAAAAGTAAGATAAAAATCGGCGAAAGCAGCGCGAACTCAACCGCGGAAGTTCCGGACTGCTCTCTAAACTGGCATATTTTGAGTCTTAAACGGCGCGTTTTATGACGCTCTATAGAGATTGTCTTAGGTTCTGTGCTGTTCATGTCCTTCGCCCGTCGAGACATACCGAAGCCCGCAAGATGTAACCCATGGTTGCTTAAAGCTGGATTAAGACATTTCGGCAAAGTGGAATCGACGACCAGTTTCTTGCCGCAAACGAGTGCTTGAAGCGGGAGAAACGGCGCCAAGCCCATGGCTTCGACTGCTGTTCTGCCGGTCGCGAAGTGGCTGTCGCTGCGCCTTACTTAGGGTGACCTCACGAGCCTGTTGAAATAAAAAATCGCCGCGTTACTGTTTGGCCACCAGCTGCCGGAAAGGGAACCGGCGGCGCGCTCAAAGGGGCCATTTAATCGGTTTCGGGGCGTCAACACTCAAGAGGCGCAGCTGAAGGGCCGCCTCGACAGGGAGAACTTCATGCTGAAAAATATGCTGAAGGCGACGGTGTTCGCCACAACCATAGCCTTGGCCGCCGGCACGTTCTACACGCCGGCCTTCGCCGAGGTCGTCTATAACCGCGGCACCGCCGCCGAATCGGAGTCGCTCGACCCGCACAAGACCTCGACAATTTACGAAGCAAATATTTTGCGTGACCTGTTCCAGGGGCTGACCATGCAGGACGCAAAGGCGAACCTCATCCCGGGCGCCGCCGAAAGCTGGACAGTATCGGACGACGGCACCGTCTACACCTTCAAGCTGCGCAAGGGCGCCGTCTGGTCGGATGGTGCTCCGGTCACGGCAGATGACTTCGTCTACGCTTTCCAACGGCTGGAAGATCCGGCCACCGGCGCCGAATACGCTTCGATGCTCTATCCCGTGAAGAATGCCGAGGAGGTGAACACCAAGAAGGCGAAGCCCGAGGAGATGGGCGTCAAGGCAATCGACGCAAACACTCTGGAAGTGACGCTGAAGGCGCCCACGCCCTATTTCCTCGAAATGCTGACCCACCAGGCGGCCTATCCGGTCAGCAAGGCCTCGATCGAAAAGCTCGGCGCCGATTGGATCAAGCCGGGCAATCTGGTCTCCAACGGCGCCTTTACACTGGCGGAGTGGGTTCCCAACGACCACATCAAACTGGTCAAGAATCCGAAATTCTGGGACGCTGCGACCATCAAGCTCGACGTAGTCAACTACATCCCGACCGAAGATCGTTCGTCGGCGATGAAGCGCTTTGAGGCCGGCGAACTCGACAGCTACGACGACCTCCCGACCGAGCAGCTCGCCGACCTCAAGGCCAAGTTTGGCGATCAGATTCGCGTCGGGCCTTACCTCGGTACTTATTATTTTGCGATCAAGACCGACAAGGCCCCGTGGGACAACGTCGAACTGCGCAACGCCATCTCCATGGCAGTCGACCGCGATTTCCTTGCCGAAAAGGTCTGGCAGAACTCTATGCTGCCCGGCTATTCGATGGTGCCTCCAGGCATTGAGGGCTATACGCCGGCAGTGGCCAAATACGCGGATATGTCGCAGATCGACCGCGAGGATGAGGCCAAGAAGGTACTCGAGAAGCTTGGCTATACCCCCGAGAAACCGCTGAAGATGGAAATCCGCTACAACACGTCGGAAAACCACAAGAACACTGCGGTCGCCATCCAGGAGCAGTTGAAGCCGCTCGGCGTCGAAATCACGCTGCTCAACACCGACACCAAGACCCACTACTCCTTCCTTGAGCAGAAGGGCGACTACGACGTGGCGCGTGCTGGCTGGATTGCCGATTACAAGGATCCGGAAACCTTCCTCGGCATCTCCCGCAAGGCAAGCGGCAACAACTATTCGGGCTACAACAGCCCGGAATTCGAGAAGGCCATGGACGAGGCGGCCGCCGCCGGCGGCAAGCCCGAAGAGCGCATGAAAGAACTCGCCGAGGCCGAGCGCATCCTCGTCGACGAGATCGGCAACATCCCGCTTCTCTACTATAGCTACAAGGATATCGTTTCTCCGAAGCTTCATGGCTTCGAGGACAACGTTATGGACGTGCATCCGTCCCGCTTCATCTCCAAGGACTGATCTCCTTGGCCGGACTGCCGCTCCTTTACAGCGCCGCGCGTCCTTCGGGACGAAGGGGCGCTGTAACGCCTTGATTTGCGCGTGATCTTCCGAACCTTCGGTTCGGGTCATGCGTCAGGGGCGGTGGCTCCGGTTTGCTAGCAAAGCGGGGAACCGATGCTACGATACGTATTCCGGCGGCTCCTGACCGCCATCCCGACGCTGTTCGTCATCGTGACCATGGCGTTCTTCCTGATACGTGTCGCGCCTGGCGGCCCATTCAATCAGGAGCGGGGCCTCAGCCCCGAGATCAAGGCCAATCTTGAAGCGCAGTTCGGCCTCAACGACCCGCTCTGGCTGCAATATGTCCACTATCTCGGCAATCTGCTGCGCGGCAATTTCGGTCCGAGCTACAACATGCCGGATTTCACCGTCACCGAATTGTTTGCCAGGGGCCTGCCCGTTTCAATCCAGATCGGCGCCTCGGCCCTGATCCTGGCACTGCTGCTCGGCGGCCTCCTCGGCACTGTTGCCGCGCTCAACCAGAACAAGCTTGCCGACTACTCGGTGATCGCGCTGGCCGCCGCCGGCAGTACCATCCCGACCTTCGTCATCGCCCCGGTGATCCAGCTTGTGTTCGGCCTGACCTGGAAGCTGCTGCCGATCGGCGGCTGGGGCGATGGCGCCTTGCTCAACAAGGTCGGGCCGGTGCTGACGCTCGCCTTGCCGCAGATCGCCATCGTCGCTCGCCTGATGCGCGGCTCGATGATCGAATCGTTGCGCTCTCACCACATCCGCACCGCACGCGCGCTCGGCCTGTCGGACTGGTCGGTCATCGTCAAGCATGCGCTGCGCGGCGCCATACTGCCGATCGTCTCCTTTACTGGCCCGGCGGCGGCGGCGCTCCTCACCGGTTCGATCATCGTCGAGACGATCTTTTCTATTCCCGGCATCGGCCGCTATTTCGTCGATGCCGCGCTCAACCGCGACTACACACTGGTCATGGGCACCGTGGTGGTGATCGCGCTGTTCACCATCGTCTTCAACCTGATCGTCGACGTCATGTATGCCTTCGTCGATCCGAGGGTGCGCTATGACTGACATCGCAGCCAGCGCTCCGGCCGTCGTCGGCCGCTCACTATGGGGCGATGCCTGGGCACGGCTCAAGGCCAATCGCGCCGCCATGTTCAGCCTGTATTATCTTGCCTTTATCGCCGTAATCAGCGTGTTCGGGCCGTCTTTGCTGCCGCATCGATACACCACCATCTACGCCGACCATGTGCGCACGCCGCCGAGCTTCTCGGCCTATCCGAAGGCCGACATGATAGAAACCGCGCTCAATGAGGCGATCAAGCGCATGCGTGTTGACATCAAGGAGTGGCGGCAGGAAGGCAACCGCATCTTCGTCACCGTCACATCGCCCAAGCCGATCGACGACCGCAATGTCCGCTACCTCGACCGTTCGGATGCCTTCGATGATACAAAGATCGAGGGTAAATCGCCTGACGGCCTTGAAGCGGTGATGAGCGCTTCAATCAGACAGCAATATTTCCTGTTCGGCACCGACAACACCGGCCGCGATCTGCTGTCGCGAACGCTGATGGCCGGGCGCATCTCGCTGGCCATCGGCCTGCTCGCCGGGGTTGTCGCGGGCGTCATCGGCGTGCTCTACGGTGCTACGGCCGGCCTTGCCGGGGGCAAGGTCGACGAGGTGATGATGCGCATTGTCGATGTGCTTTACTCGCTGCCGTTCATCTTCTTCGTCATCATGCTGGTGGTGTTCTTCGGCCGCAACTTCGTGCTGATGTTCCTGGCGGTCGGCGCCGTGCTGTGGCTCGACATGGCGCGCATTGTGCGCGGCCAAGCGCTGTCGATCCGGCGGCAGGAATACGTCCAGGCGGCGGAGGCGATGGGCGTCGGCCAGCGCGGCATCCTGATCCGCCACGTCATTCCCAACCTGCTTGGCCCGGTGGTCATCTACATGACGCTGCTGGTGCCGCATGTCATCATCCTGGAGAGTTTCCTGTCCTTCCTCGGGCTCGGCGTGCAGGAACCGATGACCAGTTGGGGCGTGCTGATCTCGACCGGCGCCAAGAACATCGGCACCGCCAACTGGTTGCTTTTGTTCCCTGCCTTCTTCCTCGTCTCGACGCTGTTCGCGCTGAATTTCGTCGGCGACGGCCTGCGCGACGCACTCGACCCCAGGGATCGTTGAGATGGACACTTGCGAAACGATCCTCAGCGTCAAAGACCTTCGGGTCCGCTTCCGAACGCTCGATGGCGCGGTCGAAGCCGTCAAAGGCATCAACATCCACGTCAATGCAGGCGAAACCGTTGCCGTTGTCGGCGAATCCGGTTCCGGCAAGAGCCAGACGATGATGGCGGCGATGAGCCTGCTGGCCTCGAACGGCGAGGCGACAGGCGTCGTCGACTATCGCGGCCGCAACCTTTTGACCCTAAGCAAGTCCGAGCTCAATCACATCCGCGGCCGCAAGATCAGCATGATCTTCCAGGAGCCGATGACCTCGCTAGATCCGCTCTATTCGATCGGCAACCAGCTGATCGAACCGATCCGCCGGCATCGCGGACTTGGCGCGGCGCAAGCGCGCGAAGAGGCGCTCAAGCTCTTGCGGCTGGTTCATATTCCCGATCCCGAGCGGCGGATGAAATCCTATCCGCACGAATTGTCGGGTGGCCAGCGCCAGCGGGTCATGATCGCCATGGCGCTGGCCAACGATCCCGACATACTGATAGCAGACGAACCGACGACGGCGCTCGACGTGACGATCCAGGCGCAGATCCTCATGCTGCTCGCCGAACTGCAGCGCAAGCTCGGCATGGCGATCGTCTTCATCACCCACGACCTCGGTATTGTCCGGCGCTTTGCCGACCGCGTCTATGTCATGCGCTACGGCGAAGTCGTCGAGGAGGGCGAGGCGGAAGCGATCTTCGTCAATCCGCAGCATGCCTATACCAAGATGCTGCTGGCCGCCGAGCCGACCGGAACCAAAGCGCCGCCACCGCCAAATGCGCCGGTCCTGCTCGAAGGCAGGAATGTCGAAGTGACCTTCAAGATCGGCGGCGGGTTTCTTGCTGGAGAGCCGCTGATCCTGCGCGCAGTCGATCACATTTCGATCCGGCTGAAACGAAATCAGACCATCGGCATCGTCGGCGAATCCGGTTCGGGAAAATCGACGCTCGGCCGAGCCTTGCTGCGGCTGCTGCCAAGCGATGGCCTCATCCGCTTTGGCGATCGCGATATTTCCGCCGCCGACCGCCGGGCCATGCGGCCGCTGCGGCGTGAGTTGCAGCTGGTCTTCCAGGACCCCTTCGGTTCGCTGTCGCCGCGCATGACCGTTGGCCAGGTCATCACCGAAGGACTTCTGGTGCATGAGCCGACCCTGTCGGGCAGGCAGCGCGATCTGCGCGCGGTCGAGGCCCTGCGCGAAGTCGGGCTCGATCCGAATGCGCGCAATCGCTACCCGCACGAATTCTCCGGCGGCCAGCGCCAACGCATCGCCATCGCGCGGGCGATGATCCTCAAGCCCAAGGTGGTTGTCCTCGACGAGCCGACCTCGGCACTCGACCGCTCCGTCCAGAAGCAGATCGTCGAACTGCTTCGCAAGCTGCAGGCCGACCATGAACTGTCCTATCTGTTCATCAGCCACGATCTCGCTGTCGTGCGCGCCATGGCCGACTACATTATCGTCATGAAGCAGGGCAAGATCGTCGAGGAAGGGCCGACCGAGGTGATCTTCAGCAATCCGCAGGCTACCTACACGCAGACGCTGATGGCCGCAGCCATCGATGTCACACGATTTCGCTTGAGTGCATAGCGCGACCAGTCAAGACTGCAGCGGATGGTGGTCGGTTCTAGCCAACTATTGGCCCTTCCCGGGAAATGGGAGACAGTTCATTGCGGATAGTGGGTTACTACCTGTCTGACCACAAGCCCAGAAGAGTAGGGCCCACGTGATTGCACTCTCAGGACCCAAATTCGACACCAGCATGAATTCCTGCAATGGAGACAGCCAAGAGTGCCTTAACCTGGCATTCCAGACAGAGCACCTCCCCGAATTTACGCAGCAGTTGTGAGCTTTACAGCCCGATGCCGCGCTTCCTTCCGAAGTTCCAATCCACACCGCCGCCATCGGCACGCATTACACCAGAAAGATGATTGCCGAATCTTTGTTCGAGAGACGGCGACCAGGGCACGAGCCTAAAGCCGAGCCCGTCATCGATCATAGCGAAGCGTCCGGAAGCGAGCGAGAAACGCCGCCGGTAGATGCCGCTCACATGGTCACCATCTGCGGCCTTCGTATACGACAGGCCGGTCTCGCCGGCGAGCTGCATTCCGAGCGGGTCAACTTCACGATCGCGCAGCGTGTCGATCAAGTTGCGCGCAAGGGTGACGCGCTGCCTCTCGCGCGAGGCCAGACCCTGCTCGACAAGGTGATTGGCACGATCCCTCAGCGCCTGTCTTACGTCCCCGCCGAAGCCGCCATCGCCGAGCTCGGCTGGCTCTTGCGCGATAAGCTGTCGGTCGAGCCAGGTCGCTCCGGAAGCGTGGATCTGTTCTTCGATCGAAAGGTCAGAGTGGACGGCGAGCGCGACACGGCCCTTCGCATCTTCGTAACGGCGCAACCCCACGATCGAGCCCGGCGCGGAGTCTCCAGTTGCATCGAGATCATCAAAACGGATGTGATGCGCTCGTCCGTCGATGCCGTCGACAATGGCATAGGCCGAACCGCGCAATTCGTCATCCACGCCACGTTCAAGCAGCCGCCCGACGACTGGCGTTTCGATCTGTTCGGCCGCGAGGACATAGTCCGATGTTCCCCTGTCGATGCCATGCCGGGCGAGACTGCGGTGGACGCGCTTGATGATATCGCCTCGTTCGCCGAGCGAACGCAGGGTCGCCTCGGCATCTTCGGCCATCATCCACTGGCCGGGACGGATCTCGTTGGCGAGGCCCAGGCTCTCGAGCCGACGCAGCCGCCCAACCTTGATTGTCAGGAACTCGTCCGGCGGGCTCTCCGGGTGCGGCGCCAGATCGATGATGCCATCACGATCCGTGTCGCGGGCAAGCTGGCGATCGAGCTGTGTCCAGCGCTCAGTCTTAACCTGCTGCTCGATCGCCCGGCGGATTTCATGGTCGGTCCGAGGCCCCAGTGTCTGGGTAAGGATGTCGCTTGCGCGGTCGCGCAGGCCCTGGCGGATATAGTCGCGCGAGATGACGAGATTCTCGCCGTCGTCGGCGACACCGCGAACGAGGATATGAACGTGCGGATGTTGGGTGTTCCAGTGGTCGACGCCGACCCAGTCGACTTTTGTGCCGAGATCGCGCTGCACGTCGCCCATAAGGTTGCGGGCGCGCCCATGAGTGTAGCGGTCGAAACAAAGGCGTGATGCCGCCGGACATTATGGCGCGCAAGGGCAGGGGCCCGATCGCTTGCCTGACCGCCTACACGACGCCCGTTGCGCAGCTCGTCGACACGCATTGCGACGTTGTCCTGGTCGGCGACAGTGTCGGCATGGTGCTCCACGGCCTACCCTCGACCCTCGGCGTCACGCTCGACATGATGATCGTGCACGGCAAGGCAGTACGCCGCGGTCTTGGGCGCGCTCTGATGGTGGTCGACCTGCCGTTCGGGTCCTATGAGGAGAACTGCGAACAGGCTTTTTTCGCAACGCCGCGCTGCTGATGGCGCAAACCGGACGCGCCGCCGTCATGGAGGGCGGCGAGAGCATGGCAGACGTCGAATGAACGTGCCGATCATCCGCACTATTGCCGAGCTTCGCACCGTGGTAGCGGAATGGCGCCGCCCGGGCGCCGCCCGGCAACCAGACAATGCAACATCGCACGAATACCTATCAGCGCCGCGGACTGGCGATCAAAAACGCCGTACTATTTGCCGTACCAATTCGCAAAAAGTACGGTGGCAATTGCTAAGCACCTAAAAACATTGGTGATCCCGACAGGAATCGAACCTGTGATTAGGAGCTGTCGGATAAACATTCTGTAGTTTGCCGGTATCTGGTTTCCAATGGAACACTCAGTGAATGTCGGTATCGGTGGTTGTGGGCCCCGCAACCACCTTAGTTGCCCTTAGCTTTTTCGCTTCCGACAACGTGTCCAGCTGGGCCGATTTCTCGTTCGGAGTTCTCGCCACCTGGGTCACCATTGGATTAGGGAGCATAAGAAGAAATACACAAATTTGCGTGTTATTCCCTCAGTACGATCTGGCCCAGATCGGCAAGGCACTCAACCACGTGGTCTGGTCTGAATGGAAACCGCAGTAGGTCAGCCCGCGTGGTCACTCCAGTGAGCACAAGAGCCGTCCTCAGGCCTGATTCCAACCCGGCGAGCACGTCCGTATCCATGCGGTCACCGACCATGATGGTATCGGCAGCTCGCACTCCCAGCCGGTCAAGCGCTCTGCGCATCATGAATGGGTTCGGCTTCCCGACGAAATAGGGCTGGCGGCCCGTGGCTTTCTCGATGAGTGCTGCGACCGAACCGCAGGCGGGATGAAAGCCGCGCTCGGTCGGACCAGTCGCATCCGGATTTGTAGCCACAAAACAGGCGCCCTTTGCGACAAGGTTGGCGCCAGTAGCAATCTGCTCATAGTGGTACGAAATGGTGTCGCCCAGGACCACGAAATCGGGGGCAAACGCCGTAATCCGGCAGCCCGCCTGCCGCAGGGCCTCTGCCAAGCCGTGCTCTCCAATGACGTAGGCGGATGATCCGGGCTTTTGCAACTCCACGAACCGCGCGGTGGCAAGCGCCGATGTGTAAATGTGCTCAGGTTTCACGCAGAAACCAACCGCCCTCAGACGCTCGGCGTGATCCTCAGGCGTGAAGCGTGAGTTGTTGGTGAATATCTGGAACGGCTCGCCCTTGGCGACGAGTCCGGCGACATATTCGACCGAGCCGGCGATAGGCTGGCCGCCGCGGACCAGAACTCCATCCATATCGAGCAGGTGCGCCATGATCATCAGATCTCAACCCTCCAAATCTTTGGGCTGATGCACGGCCGAGGCATGTTGTGTGTCATCGCGTTGTACCTTCTGCAGGCGAGAATGCCGGCGAATTTACGCATTGAGAGCGATGCGGGAAGGGCACCTTATCGGTCGTAAGGTAATTAGGACCCCGCAGCGTAAAAAAGGGTCGGTGGCGTCATCTGCGCGCCGGGGCTGCCGGGCTGCGCCGTCGGAAGGATGTCACATTGTAAGGCTCGTTATTCAGCCGGGCGGGCAGGCGCGTGGAGGAGAGTGTTTGTCGACACGAGTTGTGAGGTCTGGCGAGCGTGCCCGCGTCACCCGCCCAACACCCCAATTCGTGATCGACGCCCTCTCAGGGCCGGCACGGCATATGATTTCCGCCCCGGGCGGTGTTCACGACTTCCAGGGTGCGCTTGTCTTCGAGGGTCGGGCTTGCCCGCAATGCAGCTGTGAATGCCACGCCAGAGGATATTGGAAGCCTCAAGGAGGCGCTCGAGATTAACCGGCAGTCGATCGGCGACCTCACGCGCTTCGAGCGCACCGACGTGGACTTCCACTACGTGCTGGTGGTGATCACCCGCAATCGAATCTTCACAGCCATTCACGCGGCGTTGGCCGAATGGCTGCTCGAACAGCGGCGGACGACTTTGGCCGAAGGTGAAGACCGAAAGGCCGACGAGGCCTCGCGAAATCTTCGAGGCGATCGCCGCGCGAGATCCCGGACCGGGCCGAAGCGGCGATGCGCAGGCATCTGGAATATGTGTCGAGGCGTTATCTGGAAATCGCGAGGCCCAAGTGATGACCAGCTTCGTCGTCTGGGTCGATTTCCGCCTCAAGCTGGGTGCCCGAGACAGCTTCCGAAAGCTCGTCGACGCCAATGCAACCGCGTCGGTGCGCAACGAAGCCGGTTGTCGCCGCTTCGACGTGACGGAGGCGCGCGGCCCACTGACGCCATCATGCTGTGCGGCGGTATCTTTTTTGAGCAACCCCTGACTTGTCGATCACCCGGCGTGACCTCGACGAACTGCTCGCGACATCGGACTAACTTTACCTTTGCGGGCGACGATGTCTGACGCGCGACGCACGAAACGGAAGCTTAGGATACTCGTCGGCTCGGTCCGTGCGCCTGTTGGTCTCGATGCATCATCGGAGGCAGATGTTCAGCAGGCAGATGCGCTGGCCGAGACAGCAGGTCCGCTCTAAGGAGCAGACGCTCCCGCCCTGCAACCCGTTGCCTGTCTTCGCGACGACGGCCCAAGCGTCCTCGCTCCGGCTATAGTAGGTGAGAACAACGTCACCGCCGCGGTGTGCGATGCTGAGTGCGGTGTTGGCCCCAGCCCGCGGCTGGCGCCATAACGAGGATGATTTTGGTCCGATAAGGGGTCGTAGAACGAACCCGAAGCGGCCAAATAGCAGATGGAATATTCGACCATGTGCGGGGGGCGTCAGTGCTAAAAGATGACGAGCGGGTTTGTGCGCGACCTGCCGTCCCATGTATTCGCCATGGCGCAATTGTTACGAAAACTCCCAGCGCTGGCATTGCGCATTATGGATGACATGTGGCTGCTGCTGTCCGCCGGTTTTCTATGCTTGATGGGTAGGAAAGCAAAATGAGCGATGTGGATGAACACCTCGATCTGACGGAGATCAACGCCGTCCGCAGGTTGTTGACGTCAAAGCCACGACCGGTGGGCTGGGACGAACGCCGGGCACGACTCGATGAGGTTGGTTCGGTGTGGCCGATTGCGGACGACATCCGATGCGAGGATGCGGTTTTCGATGGCCTCGAGGGAGAGTGGTCCCTAGCTCCTGAGAGTGACAGGGATAAGGTTCTGCTCTTTTTCCACGGTGGTGGCTACTGCTCCGGCTCTCTCAAAAGTCATCGTCGAATGGTGACCGAGGCAGGTCGAGCAATGGGAATGCGCACCCTCGCGATCGACTATCGACGCGCGCCGGAACATCCTTTCCCTGCGCAACATGAAGACGCACTCGCCGCATGGCGCTTTTTGAGCCGGCAAGGGATCGCGCCGGATCGCATCGTGGTTGGTGGAGACAGTGCGGGCGGCAACCTCACCCTGTGCTTGGTCAGTATATTGTGCGCGGCAGGGGAGCGGTTGCCGCGATGTCTTTGGCTGGTTTCGCCCTGGACGGACCTTTCGATGTCCGGCGCGACACTATTAACTAAGGACGCGATCGACCCTATCGTCCACCGGGCGTATTTGGAGGAACTGGCAACCGCCTATGTTCCCCACGGCGTTGGCCGGCGCGATCCCCTGATCTCGCCGTTGTTCGCCGATCTGAGCGGATTTCCCCCAATGCTGATACAAGTCGGTTCGGCCGAGACGCTGTTGTCGGACGCAACTCGGCTCGCGGCAGCCGCTGGCGCGGCTGACGTCAAAGTACGCCTCGAGATTTGGCCGCATATGATTCACGCTTGGCCGGTTTGGAATGCGGGGTTGAGTGCCGGTTGGCGCGCTCTTCACAGCGCGGGCATGTTTGTCCGCGACTATATAGCCCTCGGGTGAGGCAGTTGCTGGCGCAATGTTCCCGTTCAGGAACCGGAAGTATTGACCAATCTCGGTCGTATAGAGCAGCTTTGAAAGCTGAGATCGCGGGCGACCGCTGGTCGAGTCATGGCGCCAAAAGCGGACGCTACGGTGGCGCATGAGGCGCGGTAAAACTGGTTGCACCTGGTCCCGAGCAAGAACCTGCCATCCCCTTCGGACACGGGCTGCCGCCCGGTTCAAGAGCTTATTGTCA
This sequence comes from Mesorhizobium sp. M5C.F.Ca.ET.164.01.1.1, assembly GCF_004792125.1. NCBI lineage: Bacteria > Pseudomonadati > Pseudomonadota > Alphaproteobacteria > Hyphomicrobiales > Phyllobacteriaceae > Mesorhizobium > Mesorhizobium sp. M5C.F.Ca.ET.164.01.1.1. Next base: position 242,575 of record NZ_SRTG01000002.1, read on the forward strand.
ACGCCGCAGACATGCGTTCCAGCCCCTGAAGTAACAGCGAGCGCGGACAGCCGACGTTGAGGCGAATGAACCCTTCGCCACCGGGCCCATATACGCGGCCGTCGTACAAATTAACCCCGGCACGATTGACAAAGAACTTCTGGATTCCGCCCACTTTGAGATCGAGAGCGCGGGCATCCAACCACACCAGAAACGATGCGTCGGGCCTTATAGGGGTAATGCCGGGAAGGTGTTCAGTAGCGAATTCGCAAACGAGATCAATTTTGCTGGCGATGTAGCTCGTGAGTTGGTCGAGCCATGGTGCGCCCGTGCTGTAAGCGACCTCCAATGCCAGGCGACGGAAAAAATTCGCATTCACCATGAACGACGCCTGCATTGCGACAAGGAGCTCGTTGCGACGCTTTTTGTTCGCTACCGAAATCGTTGCCGAAGGAACCTCGGCCAGGTTGAAGGTCTTTGTCGGAGCCGTGCAGATGAACGACTTCTCCGCCGCATCGTCTGAGATGCAGGAGAGAACGATGTGGGGTCGATCTGACAACCTTATGTCGCAGTGAATGTCGTCGGATATAACCAAAATCCCATAGCGCTCGCAGACATCGTTCAGCGCCCCCAATTCTTCTTGCGTCCAGGCCCTTCCGGCAGGATTGTGAGGATTGCAGAGTGAAATGCCTTGGCGCCGCTGGCGGCCAGTCTCTCGAAATCCTCAAGGTCAAGCTCATATTCGTTGTTTTGACGTCTCAGCCGATTCGTAAGCAGGACTCGCCCATTTCCCTGAATCACTTCGAAATAGGGTGAGTACACGGGCGACTGCACAATGACGCCGTCACCGGGCTTCGTGAAGGTCCGGAGTATTGCAGCTACTGACGGCATGATTGCTGGCGCAGGAAGCAGGGTTTCCAGCACCGGCGACCAGTTGTGCCGGCGCGCGAACCACGATTGCACGATCTCATAGGCGCGCGGGTCGCGACGGGTGTAACCATAAATGCCATGGTCCGCGGCTTCGCGCAGCCGCGCGATCACAGCTTCCGGGGCACGAAAATCCATATCCGCTGTCCATAGGGAGAGCAGGTCTTCGCCCTCGACCCGGGGGGAGAACTCATCCCACTGATTGGCCCATTTGACGGATCCGAATTGCTGGCGGTCGTGGATTTGGTCGAAGTCCACTCGCGCGACATTTCTTTGCGCGATCGTCGATTTGGCATGTCTGCTTTGGAAGGCGGTCGACGCAACTCGAACGGCGCCATTGAGGCGCCCTTCAGCCTGTAAGGCTAAAGGAACGGAGAAAAGCCAGGATTTGGCGTTCCTGTTCGCATTAGCTGCTTCCCTGCGCATTAACGGAGTAATATCGGAAGCTGGACCAAAGCGCGAATGCCGAGCCGTTTACGCCACTTGATCTGCCGCGCATCGACGCTGAGGCGGAGATCGGGAAAGCGTGTAAAGATGCGTTCGAATGCAATCGCGGCCTCGGCGCGGGCGAGCTGGAAGCCGAGGCAGAAATGCACGCCGGTGCCGAAAGAGAGATGCGGGTTGGGGTGCCGCGCGATGTCGAAGCGGTGCGGGTCTTCGAATTTGGAAGGATCGCAATTCGCCGCCGCCAGCATTCCGGCGAACATGTCGCCGCGACGAAACTGCTCACCTTGCCATACCATGTCGCGGATCGCGAAACGCGGCTTGGTCATCTGCACCGGGGACACATGGCGCAGGCATTCTTCGACGCAGGTCGGCATGAGTGAAGGATCGGCCTGAAGCTTCCGGCGTTGCTCGTCGTGCGACAGCAGCGCGAGCAAACCGCCGGAAATCAGGTGTGTCGTGGTTTCCTGCCCGGCACCGAACAGCAGGAAGATCATCGACACGAGTTCATCCTCGCTGAGCTTCTGCCCGTCCGTCTCCACATCGCGCAGGGCCGCAATCAGTCCGTCCGGTAGCGCTCCGCCCCCGGGTCGCGATACGCGTCGAAGATGGCGGACAACGCGGATCAGGCCCGGAATAGCTCGGATTATGGCCCAAACGTCGGCGGTATCGGTGAGTCTCCCCAGCCAGTTCTTGAACCGGTCGTGATCCCGTTCCGGAAGGCCCAGCATCGCGCAGATGACCGAAAGCGGCAGGTCTCGGCAGAATTCAGTCATCAGATTGATCTCGGTGCCATCCTCCATCCGATCGAGCAGCCGATCTGCAATAGCCGCAATTGTCGGCTTCATCGCCTCGATAGTGCGGCGCTGGAACGTCTGGTCGACGAGGCCGCGCTGGCGGCGGTGCTCAGGGTCGTCGTGTCCGAGCATGTTCAGCGCCAGAAGGCTGAGCGTCCTTGGCAACACTCTCAGAATGCGCGCCTGTGTCTTGCTTCCTGCGTTGCCAGGATCACGCGCGAAACTGTCGTGGTCCTTCAGCATTGCCGTGCATGCCGCGTGCGTTACGGCGAGCCATGTGCGGCCGATGATCGGTAGCTTCATGTGGATCACCGACCCTTCAGCCCTCATCTGATCGAGCGTGGGAAACGGATCTGCATGGAATCCTGGAGAGAGGATGTCGAACTCGCGAGTCTCGTTCATCGGATCGCCACCTTCTCCGGACGCTTCATCATGAGGCGCTTTGCTCTTCTCCAGTCAACCGACTCTTGGCCTCGGGTATCAGGTCGGCCACGCGCTTGACCGCGTAAATTGGTGCGTTGTCATCGAGCACGTCGACTTGATCAGAGCCAAGTGAACCGCCATACTTAGCTCCGGCCGCCGTTGTGGGCAGCCCATTCCATGGATGGAGCCGATCGGGCCGCTCGACATCCATTTTTTGCATTTGCTAGCATCGCAGGCGGGAACAAATCTCCCGACCTTATATCGCTATAGCATGGAGGAGGTCGTATGAAGTATTCGCGCATCCCTGAGACGGTCTTGGTTGCCATGTCAGAGGGGACGCATATCATCCGCGCATATCGCGAGCATCTTGGTTATTCAATCCAGGATTTGGCGGTGGCATGTGGGTTAGCCGCCGAGGAAATAGAAAACTGTGGGAATATTCGAGACCGAGTCGGACATCTCGGACGCTGCCTGATCCGGGTACTTATCAACGGTTTCCCGCAGCATCCCGGGAGAGTGGCCGCCACTGGCCATGAAGCGGGCAGAACCCTCGAAATCGCAGTTCGAGGGCGTCGACGCTGAGCTTCTGGCCTTTCGGCCTACACTAGCTGGTGTGGCCATGATGTTGGATTTCGCCGGCCTGAATCTCTGGATCAACATCGCGATCTTTATCGCGTCGGCTGTGGTCGTCTGGATTGCCGGCGTGAAGCTTGCGCGATATGCCAACGTCATCAGCGACAAGACGGGGATGGGCCAAGCGCTGGTCGGCCTTGTGCTGCTCGGTGGCGTTACCTCCCTGCCGGAACTGGCGGTGGCCATCACCTCATCGGTAAGCGGTGATGCCAGCCTAGCCGTGAATAGCATCCTCGGCGGTATCGCCATGCAGGTAGCCATCCTTGCGGTGGCCGACGCCATTATCGGTAAACGGGCGCTGACGTCTGTCGTCCCCGATCCGGTCATTTTCCTCCAGGGTGGTCTGAAGATCCTGTTGCTCTCCATTATCGCCGCTTCGATCATGGTCGGCGACTTTCCTGTTTTCTTCGCAGGGTTGTGGATATGGCTGCTGGCGATCGTCTTCGGCATTAGCCTTTGGATTCTGTCCCAACTGCATAGCGACAAGCCGTGGGTCCCAAACGACAAGCAGGTGAGCAAGGAAAAGGAGAATGAACGAGCGAAGGAAAAAGCCGAGGAGGACAAGGACAAACCGCTCCGCTGGGCGATCTCACTAGCTTGCGTGGCTGGATTCGTCATCATCGTCGGCGGCTATGTTCTTTCCCGAACCGGCGATGCGATCGCTGAGGGAACCGGCCTCGGCCATAGCTTCTTCGGCGCTGTCTTCCTCGCCATCGCCACTTCGCTGCCAGAGATGAGTACGGTCTACAGCACGATGCGTGCGGGGCTCTATACGATGGCGATGTCGGACATATTCGGCACGAACCTTTTTGACATCTCTTTCCTCTTTCTGATCGACGTCACCGGTGGCGGAGATGCAGTGATGAACAGCGTCGGCGGTTTCGAGGGATTTGCCGCTCTGATCGCCATCACCGTCACAGCGATCTATCTCGTTGGCCTCGCGGAGCGGCGGGACCGGACCATCTTCAGGATGGGCTACGACTCGCTCGCGGTGCTGGGCACCTACGTCGCTGGGGTGATTCTCCTATATTTCCTGCGCGGCAGCGGCGGCTGACGAGCTTGAGGCACCGTGTGTTTGGGGCCACTTGAATCGCCCTGCGATCGCCAGCTCGGATTTTGCATTCAATGGATTGGCGAACAGCCTCGTTTCCTATCGCGCGAGGCCGAGTTCTCCTTTCATCGCTTCAACAGAGCGCCGATTGCCCGCTCGGCCGTGACGCCGATGAAGGCCATGCCGAGCCCTGCAATAGGGGCTCGGCCGGTCGCCGCGCTGGAAGAGCCTTGATCTGCAACGGCTTTTACGCACACTTGTTGGCTCGACAGCGCGGCCGACCGAATTGCCGACATCAGCCGAACCGACCTGCAGATCATGCTCCGGAGGCTTGGCCGCGCCTGAACGGACGTTCCTGGTTCACAAGTTCATTTCGCGGAATGCCACAATGGAACGGACCATTCCGTGTGACTGGATCGCCGCTGCATCGGTCCGGCATTCGATAGCAAACGCCACCAGACTTGAGCCACGCCTTCCAGCGTCTGGTTGGCGTTACTCACGATGAGCCAATCACGGGGAGCATTTCAGCGATAGCTGAAGCGACCTTCGTGTTGGCAACTTTGTCGGGGAGGCCGCGGAGATGGGCTTCCACGCAGCACAATTCCGAAAGTCGTCGAGACATGCTGCCGGGAACGCCCTTCACCAGTAAGCGATCGGTTCTCGAGGTCAATCCAACCCGTCAATCCAGGCCGGCTCGGGCAAGTCCCTCGATCAGGCGCGCCCGATCCTCGGCGCGGACGAGAGCAGATGTTGCTCCGACCGCGTCCCGTGAGATGTAAGGGACTAGCGACTTGAGCCGTCCGAGCAAGTCCGTGGCAGCCTCCTGGTTGTCCAGAAGTCCGGCACAGGCCGTGCCGATGACCAGCGGATAAGCGTGGCCGGACCGCAAGCGATGCGCCTCCCGCGCATAACTCAATCCAAGCTCGTAGTTCGCGCCCTGGAAGTAAGCCAGGGCGTAGTAGAACTGAAAGTCGCCGAGAAAAGCCTCGCGCGGGCTCAGTCTGAGAGCGTAGTCGATGCAAGGAATGGCGTCCGCCGCGCGGCCCCCGTTGGCATGCGCAAGTCCCAACTGGCCGTGCGCAAACGCGGAGTTGGGGTTGATCGCGACAGCCTGGCTGGCCGCTGCCATCGCCAGGACATTGTCACGCGTCGCAAAGGCTATCATCGCCTGCGCAAGGTAAGCCCACGGCTCCTTATCGTCCGCGGCAATGGCCTGCTGGACAACATCCCTGGCAAGTGCCAGGGCGTGTCCCATGTCCTCCCACCCCTGGAACGCGCGCCACATCGTAATCCAACCTTTCATGGCAAGCGCCTGGGCATAGTCGGGAGCCAGTCGGATTGCCCGATCGAGCAGGGGGAGCATCTTCCGGCTGCTCTCCTCAGACAACTGGGAACACAGGAACACGGCTCGCACGACACATTCCCAGGCATGAGGCCTTGATGCGGCTTGGGGCTTTCGCGGGCATGCTCTGCCGCCAGGAGTTCCGGGCCGATGCGACCGACGACACTTGCGGTGATTTCGTCCTGAATGACGAAGATGTCGCCGAGGTCGCCGTCGTACCGCTCGGCCCAGAGATGGGCTTCGGAGGCCGCATCGATGAGCTGCGCGGTCACCCTGACGCGGCTACCAGACTTGCGGACACTCCCCTCGAGAACATAGCGGATCCCGAGTTCGCGCCCGACGGCGCGCACATCCACAGGCTTTCCCTTGTAGGTGAACATCGTGTTGCGGGCGATCACGAAGAAGCCCTTGAGCTTGGACAGCGCGGTGGTGATGTCCTCAGTGAGCCCATCGCTGAAGAAGTCCTGCTCCGGGTCGGCGCTCATGGCGTTGAACGGCAGCACGGCAATGGATGGTCGGTCTGGAAGTGTGAGCCTGGGCGATCCCGTTCGTGCGGTCGGACCGTCCCAAAGGGGGCGGTACAGTCGAACTGGCCGCTCCATGTTCTTGAGCGCGCGTTCGCCAAGGTACTCGTAGTCGCAGTCAAGCTTGCCCTGAAGGTGATCGTAGCCCGTACCGGAAATGCAAATGCCGCCTGGATCTGCCAAGGTCTGGAGGCGGGCCGCGATGTTGACGCCGTCGCCGTAGAGATCCCCATCAACCTCGTGGATCACGTCGCCCAGATTGACGCCAATCCGGAAGACGATTTGTTGCTCCGGCAGCACGTCGGCCTGCCGCGCGGCAACGCCCTTCTGGATGGCGACCGCGCATGCGACGGCATCGATGACCGAGCTGAACTCCACGAGCGCACCGTCGCCCATCAGCTTGACAATACGGCCCTGATGCTCGGCCAGCAGCGGATCGATCACCTCCTGACGCAGAACCTTCAGGGCCGACAACGTCCCAGCCTCGTCATGTTGGACGAGGCGGGAATAGCCGACGACGTCAGCGGCCAGGATCGCGGCCAGCCGCCGCTCCGCTCTTGCAGTCGCCATGGCTGTCTCTCCCTCAGGAGATCCGCCGGATGAAGCCCGGGCGATTGACGCGACATGCACCATCCGGCTGCCCGACACCGCGACCGTGCTGGTTCATGATAGCACTGAGACGGTCATGTGGCGACCCTTCACGAGAGAGCCGCCTTCGACAGGAACAGGATCTGCGAAGTGGTCACTGCAAAGGTCTGTTGCGGTCCAATGGAAGGACGGCGTCATTCGAAGGAAGGTCCGTTTTCGGGACTCCGAACCCACTGGCGCGCTGAACTTGCCGAAGCGGTTTCTTCCGTCGTTCGCGGTGGGAACAATCGCTCCGTCAGCCACGTGTCCCAACCTCAGGATGGTCCGGAGTGGGTCAACTGCGTGAATGGAAAATCATTTCCACCTTGCGCCAACAGCGCTGTTTGGAAGGCACGGTTGCGCCAATACGGACGTGGAGCCTGCCGAGAGGCAGGATCCTTGCTATCGCGCAAGTTCCGCCCGGCGATCGCTATTCGGCGAGCTTGAGCAAGTTCTGATAGCGTGGATGATTGCGGATGGGATCGAGGTCGGAATCGTTCTTGAACCGTAGTTTCATGTCGATTCCAAACTGCTGCAAGCAAACCTCGAGCAGATCGATAGAGCGGTCGATCTCGCCCAGCAGCGAATAAGTGCAGGCGGCATTGTAGCGGGCGAGGTTGTCGTCAGGATCGATCGCCAGTGCGCGCGCCAGCCATTCTTTCGCCCGTTCGCGCTCGCCGAGGATCGCGAGCGCACAGGCGCCCTGCTGCGCGGGTTTGGAGCTTTCCGGGTGCAACCGGAGGGCCTCCTCGGCTCGCTTCACTCCGAGCCGCGCATATTTTGCCGCTTCCTCGGGGCGCCCGAGAGACTGAAAGACACTCGTGAGGAATAACGGCGACTGATAGTCGTCGGGCTGAATCTCCATCGCGCGGAGGTAATGCTGCGCGGCCCGCTCGAAGTCGCCCTTCGTGACGCAAAACTCGGCATATAGCTGGTTGGCCTCATAACAGTTTGGATCAAGCGCGAGCGCCTGTTCGAAAGCGGAAGCCGCCTCGACGGGACGGCTGCCGATCATCAAGGCGTATCCCCGCGCGGCATGAGCTTCCGCCAGATTGGGTTCGATCGCCAGCGCTTTGCCGGTGGTCGCCAGGATTTCGTCGGCCGAAATCGCGACGCCATGCTTGGAATAAAGACGCGAATCGCAATTCGCCATGCCGGCATAGGCGCGTGCATAGAGCGGATCCAGTTCCGCCGCCCTGGCGAACATTCGCCTGCCCAGTGTCAAGGACAATTTTGTCGACGTGTGGAGCAACTGGCGGCCCTTGAGATAGTGAGTATAGGCCTCGACATTCTCAGTTGGCGCTTGCTCGATCGCATTCTTCTCCTCCGGCAGTAGCTTCACCTTGAGCTGATCGACGATGGTATGGGTGATCTCGTCCTGAACGGCGAAGATGTCGGTGAGGTCGCGGTCGTAGCGGTCGGCCCACAGGTGGCCCCCAGTCGCCCCTTCGATCAGCTGCGCGTTGATCCGCACCCGGTTCCCGGCCTTGCGAACGCTGCCTTCGACCACATAGGCAACACCCAGTTCCTTCGCGATGCGCTCCAGGTTCACTGCCTTGCCCTTGTAAGTGAAGACGGTGTTGCGGCCGAGCACGAACAGGCCCGAGACATTCGACAGGTCGGTGATAATGTCCTCGGTGATCCCATCGCTGAAGAACTCCTGCTCGGGGTCATTGCTCATGTTGGCGAACGGCAGGATCGCCACCGACGGCTTGTCGGGGCGCGGCCGCGGCTGAGCGCCTACCGTGGTCTTGAGGGAGCCGTTTGCGGGAGCCCCCAGATTGACGAAATAGACATGCACCGGCTGCGCGATGTTCTTGACCGTCTTCTCGCCCTGATCGAGAAACTCCAATTCGAGCTTGTTGCCGACCTGGTCGCGCACCACCGCCGAACAAGCAATGCCTCCTGGCCCCGCCAGCCCCTCCAGTCGCGCCGCCATATTGACGCCGTCGCCGTAGAAATCGTCGCCGTCGACGATGATGTCACCGAGATTGATCCCGATGCGGAACTTGATGTGCCGGTCCTCAGGAACCCCGGTGTTGCGCTCGACCGTGCCGCGCTGGATTTCAACCGCGCAACGCGCCGCTTTGATAACGCTGCCGAACTCGACCAGGAAACCGTCGCCCATCACCTTGGAGATTCGCCCGCCATGCTTGACTACGGTTGGATCGAAGAACTCGTGGCGATGCTGGCGAAGCGCAACCAGCGTGCTTCCTCATTAGCCTCCACGAGCCGGCTGTAGCCAACAACGTCGCCCGCCAGTATGGCCGCCAGCCGGCGCTCAACCTGCTCCTGGCCCATGGCTGTCCTCTGAACTTGCCAAAGACACTTTACTAGCCTTGGTGATTATTAGCTAACGCCATCGTGGCGGCGGGCCAGAACGCCGCTTTGGCTTCATTGCGGCCGTTTGCAACGTCCGCAACGCTGCCAATACGCGGGGAAATCAGCCGGTCAGGTTACGGCCCCCGAGCTGCCAAGCAGCAATGCGCCGATGTGTGCTGTTTGCGCTGATAGGGGGGCGTACCATCGTGTGATGCCAAGCCGGTGTGTGAGCAGATGCGGGCAACACTAGCGAGTGGAACAATTCGACAGCCGGTGAGTTTCCAAAATTGAAGGGCGATCTGTTTCGGAGGAAGACTAGGATGAAACGCGTCCTTGCCCAAAACGCTGTACGGCTGATGCTGGGCGGCGTAACCGCCTGCCTGCTCACGGTCGTCGAGATTCCCAACCCGGTTGCGCCATTGTCGCTTGTGTCCGAGGCGAGGGCTGCCACCGACGATTCCATTTCGATCAGCACATTCTACGATGACCTGTCTTCCCATGGTGATTGGGTTTCCTATCAGGGAGCAACCGTTTTCGTCCCGGTCGATGTCCCTGACGATTGGCGTCCCTATACCCTTGGACACTGGGTCTACACCGAGCAGTATGGCTGGCTCTGGGTGTCCGACGAGCCGTTCGGCTGGGCGACCTACCATTACGGCCGGTGGGGCTATGCCGACGACATCGGCTGGTACTGGGTTCCCGGCACTCGTTGGGCGCCAGCATGGGTGAGCTGGCGGCGTGACAGGGAGCACATGATCTGGGCTCCGCTGCCGCCGCGCCGCGATCCCGATTTGATTTCAATCGAGGTGACGTTCGACACCACGCCGGATTTTTACTGGGTCGTGGTCCCCACCCGCGAATTCCTTGCTGAGGACATTTCAGTCGTCGTTATCCGTGATGAGCCGGAGTTTGTTCGCATTGTCGAGGCGGCCGAGCCGGCCGGCGACGTGACGATCCAGAACAACGTGGTGATCAACAAAGTCATTGATGTTGATGTGATCGAGAAGGAGACGAACCAGCAGGTGACTGTCCTCGAGGTCAGCGAGACCGAGACGCCCGAGCAGGCCGGCAAATTGGAAAACAATACGGTCACGGTCTTTGAAGGTGAAGTGAAAGCCGATCCCGATGCCAAACCAGCTGAGCTCAAAGACATCGAGGAGGTGAAGCAGGTTCAGGCAGGCCGGAAATCGAAGCCGACCGAAGACGCAGCCACGACCGAAAAGGCGCCGGCGAGCGACGAAGAGGTTAAGCCGGAAGAGACCGCCAAGCCTGAAAAGCCGACGACCGAGGAGCAACCGGCCGCCGAGCAGCAGCAGGCCGAGCCGGAACAGGCTGCCAAGCCTGAGAAGCCGAAGGCCAAGGAGCCCGCCGCCGAGCAGCAGCAGGCCGAGCCGGAACAGGCGGCCAAACCTGAGAAGCCGAAGGCCAAGAAGCAGCCCGCCGCCGAGCAGCAGCAGGCCGAGCCGGAACAGGCGGCCAAACCTGAGAAGCGGAAGGCCAAGGAGCAGCCTGTCGCCGAGCAGCAGCAGGCCGAGCCGGAACAGGCGGCCAAGCCTGGGAAGCGGAAGACCAAGGAGCAGCCTGCCGCCGAGCAGCAGCAGGCCGAGCCCGAGCAGGCGGCCAAGCCTGAGAAGCCGAAGGCCAAGGAGCAGCCCGCCGCCGAGCAGCAGCAGGCCGAGCCCGAACAGGCGGCCAAGCCCAAGCCAAAGAAGCAAGAATCCAAGGCGTGCGATCCGCAGACTGAAGCGAACTGCTAGGTGTTGTGCGGGTACAGACTACGGCACCGCGATCGTTCCACCGCGGTGCCCGTTGAACGGCAACGCGCCAAAGCTGCGAACCCTCGCCATTCGGACGATCGCGTCCTTGACGGCTCGGTGCGTCGGCTGAACGGGAATCGGCGGTGATTGGGACTGAATATCGCGCCATCCAACGTTCTCCGGCACGCCCACGAACGTGTGGGGTCCAGTGCGGAGCATCCATTGCGAGCACCTCTTCGGAGCGGGTCTAACCATCTCGCCGTCGGTACCCCGAGCCTGTCTTCAGAGCGTTGGTGGTAGTTCTCGCGAGGTCAACTTCTAGCGTTCACCTCAAGCACCCCGAAAGACCGCTATTGGGCACTTGCCGACATCGACGATCGTTCGTCCCAATGTCAGCAACCATTTGCTGTGCTCGAGATCGGACAGGCAGAAGACGGCCCAAAATAGGAAGTCCATTGTCTCGGCGCTGAGCGTCGGCAGTTGCGCTTTGCGGACGTGCGTCGGTTTGTGCAAGCCGCCAATTTGTGCAGCAATGGCGGAAATCCTGCACCTTGCAGCAACTCATAGAAACATCGGCGTCTGTTTTGGAATCCTCTAATTCAGCGCCGCAGTTTCGAGGACCTGTGCCTTGCCTCGCTTGACAGACGACTTGTCGCGACCGCAAGGTCTCATGATGCAGACGATTAGTTGGAATAGAATTGCGCGTGGTGCGGCCGTTGGAGCAATCGTGCTGATGACTGGCACAAATGTGCCTGTGTCGGCGCGTGCCGACGGCTCGCTCTTTCTCACAAGCCCGTCCCAGCCAGCCAATGTTGGCGACGCGATGCTGGCGGCCGCCAATTATCATGATTCCGGCGACTATGATCGCGACCTTGCCGCAGTGGCGAAGCAGGCAGGCGATTGGGTCGTCAAGCGCGCAACGGAGGTGCCTCGCCCCGCACTGGTGCTCGATATCGACGAGACGGCTTTGGCCAACTGGGAAGTGATCACACGTGACAACTTCGGCCGCCCGATCGGCGGCGCCTGCGACATCGCCATCGACGGTCCCTGTGGCTGGGCCGCCTGGGACCAGCTCGCGAAGGATCCGGCCATCGACCCTGTGCTGGAGGTCTTCCGGCAGGCGCGAACGGCGAAAGTCGCAGTATTCTTCATCACCGGACGTCCGGAGGACCAGCGTCGGGCGACCGAACAGAACCTGCAATCGGCGGGCTATGCCGGCTATCAGCAACTTTACATGGTCCAGCCTGGAGCCAAATATGGTTCCGCCGCAGATTTCAAGGCGCCCATAAGAGCCGAAATCGAAAAGGCCGGCTACACGATCATTGCCAATGTCGGTGACCAGCCATCGGACCTGTTCGGGGGGCATGCCGAGAAGCTGTTCCTGCTGCCGAATCCGTTCTACAGGGTTCGCTGACGGCGTGTACGGCGAAAACCTGAACGCTAGGGCCCTTGCCGCCCAACGGCAGGCCGTAACCCGTTGTTAAGCTTGAGCAGCAACGAACGAACGACGGATGTCGGGCGGGCAGACATGCATCTCCGGGTACGGCAACGTGCCGATGTCAGCCCAGGCGATCGAAGATTTGACAGCCGCATATTGGCCCGACGAAGAGGGGCCCCCTCGTCGGGCCTGACCACAGACGATTGATTACGTCTAATGTCATGGCTACTCTAACATTAGCGAGCGGCAGACAACCGGTGATTGGACCGGTGTCCCGGTGCTGCCATCTGAGCGCGAGCCAGCGTGGCTGATCGCGGACCTCGGTTCACCAATCAGCCCCAGGAAAGAAGGCGGTTTCCCGCGACTCTGGCAGCTCGGAATTCGCACCGCGCGGGAAGCGCTCCCCGGCGCTGAAACAAACGAAACACTTCGCGTTCGGCGCGGAAAAACGCCTGAAACAGGGATGGTTTAAATGCAATGGCAACGCTGCATCCCGCGGCGCTAATCATGGAGTGTTGCAATGTCGATAATGCGAGCAGCTTACCGCTCTTTCCGGGACTACCGGGTTCACCGTATGGCGGAACGGACCCTTGCGGCAATGGACGATGCCTTCCTGAGGGACATCGGGATTAGCCGGTCAGAGATTGGTTTGGTGGTCCGCGGCTTGAAGCGCGGCCAAGAAGACAAGGCGGGCTGAAACCATGAAGCTTTCATTTAAACTCCCGCTGCTGGCCTGTGCGAGCGTGGCTGCCCTTTTGGCGGTGCCCGCGGCCAATGCCCATGATTCGGGCATTCCGCACCGCCAGGCCAAGGCGGCGGTGGTTGGAGAGGATTCGACAAGCGTCCCGCTGTTCGAAAACCTCGGCAGCCATTCCTATCCTGTCACCACCGCCAACCCGCTGGCGCAGGCCTATTTCGACCAGGGCCTACGCTGGGCGTGGGCATTCAACCACGCCGAAGCGCAGCGCGCTTTCAGGGCCGCGCAGAAGGTGGACCCGACCTGCGCCATGTGTTTCTGGGGCGAGGCTTACGTGCTCGGCCCCAACATCAATGCCGGCATGGGCCAGGAGGCGGCCGCGAACGCCGCCGAAGCCGTCGCGCAGGCGCGCAAGCTGGCGCACCTTGCCACCAGCCGGGAAAAGGACCTCATCGCCGCGCTCTCCAAGCGCTACAGCGCCGATACTTCTGCCGACCAGGGCGCCCTGAACCAGGCCTATGCCGCGGCGATGGCGGAACTGGCAGACCGCCATCCGCAGGACGACGAAATCGCCACGCTCTACGCTGACGCGCTTATGAACCTGACGCCTTGGGACTACTGGCTTGATGGCGGAGCAACGCCAAAGCCGGACACGGTCAAGCTTGTGGCTTCGTTGGAGCGGGTGCTGGCGCGCAATCCGGATCATGCCGGCGCGATCCATCTCTATATCCATGCTGTCGAAGCGTCCACGACGCCGGAAAGGGCCGAAGCCCATGCCGACCGGCTTGCCGCCCTCATGCCCGGCGCCGGACACATCGTGCACATGCCAGCGCACATCTATCATCAGGTCGGCCGGTGGATCGACAGTCTGGAGATCAACCGCGAGGCGGTGGCAGCGGACGAGGCCTATTTCGAGCGCGTCGGCATAGCGCCGGAGAGCACGCCCGGTGTCTACACGGACGGCTATTATCCGCACAACCTGCATTTCCTGATGACCTCCGCACAGATGGCGGGCGACGTCGAGGCAATCGCCGAGGCGGCCAAAAAGCTCGAATCCCTGGTCTCCGACACCATGGCCAGAAAGGTGGCCGGGCTGCAGCCGATCAAGGCGGCTCCCTATTTCGCGCACGCCCAGTACAGCGATCCCGAGGTCATACTCGCGCTGCCGCTGCCGGCAAACGCCCTGCCTTATATCGAGGCAACCTGGCGATATGCGCGGGGCGTCGCCTTCGCCGCAAAGGGTGCGAGCGAGGCGGCGCGCGCCGAGACCGCCGCAATCCGCAAGCTCGCCGCCGCGACCGATTTTTCCACGGAGACGGCGGGAGGACTTCCGGCGCCGGATTTGCTGGAATTGAGCGCGCTGATCGTGGAGGCCCGCATTGCCCAGCACCAGGGCAACTTGCGGGAAACGCGCAACAAGCTTGAGGCAGCGGTCGCGATCGAGGACGGCCTTGCCTATATGGAACCGGCCTACTGGTATTATCCGGTCCGACAGACCCTCGGCGCAGTCTACATGGCCATGAGCGAGCACGAGGCGGCCGCCGCAGCCTTCGAGCACGTCCTGGAGCAGACGCCGAACAACGCCTGGGCGCTGTGGGGCCTGCGCGAGGTGTTCCGCAGGACGGGCAGGACAGGGGACGCCGAAGAGATGGATGCGCGCTTCAAGGCCGCCTGGGTGGGAGCGCCGGACTTTCTCGGCATCGAACGGCTCTGACCCGCGCTCAGGTGCCGGCGTCGTTGTCGGCGCAGGAAACGTGTCGCAGCCTCGCACCCCCGCGGCTGCGGCACACAATCCAGGTGTCGAGAAGGCGGGCTTGGCCTGCACGCCAGCCTCTCAGCCCCCCAGGGCAACGCAGCTGGGTTCCCGAAACTCAGAAGTTTTGAGCGGGGCCCTCCGCCTGGGACCACAAAGTCGCAATACCTCAACCGCAAGGGATGAGGCGCTGGTTCACCATGCGGCGCGCTCAAGAGTAGAGGTACCCCATGCCGCGGATCGTCCTGATCACCTCCGGCTTGGAGGGATCGACCTCGATTTTCTTCCGCAGGCGCGAAACGCGAATGTCGATACTACGATCGAAGGGATCCCATCCGCGGTCATGGGCGAGTTCGAGCAGTTGATCGCGGTTGAGCACTCGTCCGCGATGTTCGCTGAATACTTTCAGAAGCCGGAACTCCATCGCGGTGATCGCTATTTCGACCCCCTCGGCGTTGTATAATTTATGTTCGTCCGGGTCGAAGCGGCACTTGCCGAACTGGACCTGGTGAGGGTCCGGAGTACTCGCTTTCTCCGCAGCTCGTTCGCTCGCCGACGTCCTGCGCAGCACGGCCTTCACCCGTGCCAGCAGCTCCCGCAGGTCCACGGGCTTCGCGACATAGTCGTCGGCGCCAATCTCCAATCCGACGACGCGGTCGACGATTTCCGCCGATCCGGTCAGCATGATAATGGCAACGTCTGAGTGCTCTCGTAGATAGCGCGCCAGGGAGAGGCCGTCCTCGCCTGGCATTCGGATATCCAGTATGACCACATCGACGTTCTGGCTATTAATAAGTTCGCGCAGGGCAGGCCCCGCGTTGGCCGTCGTCACGGCATAGCCATGATGCTCCAGATATTCCGCCACCGTGTCGCGGATATCCGGTTCGTCATCGCAGACAACTACGTGTGCGTGCGTCGTCAAAATCGACCACCGAGCAACTAGCCTAATGGATAAGCTGCCCCTGAAGTGACGTGCAAATCCACTGATCTGTCAAGTAATGTTGTTGACCAGATTCGAGACAAATGAACGGAGCTCGTTAGGTTTGATCGGTTTCTCAAGATAGGGCCGTTTCGCGGCGCGCAGGAACATCTGCGCGTCCGGGCTGATCGTGTCCCCCGTCAGGAAGGCTAACCTGTCGAGCTCGGCCGGATGAAGCTTGGCAATCTGGTTGAACAATCCCCGTCCATCCATGTTCGGCATTTTCAGATCGCTCAGGATCAGCGCGAAAGTGCGGTTCTGGAGGTGCAGCAGCGCTTCTTCGCCGGATCTGGCAATGGTGACCTTGAAACCATCTCGCCTGAGCACCTCAGCAACCAGCTCACCCACTTCCTCTTCGTCGTCCACCACCAGACAAGCAATACCAGTTGAATTCGGGAGCTCATCTTCGGCCGTTTCGGCTCGTTCCTCGATACGATCCGAAGCAGGCAGCGAAAGTATGAAGGTCGAGCCACCCCCCTCGGGGGATTCGACCTCGATGGTTCCTCCATGGGATTGAACGATCCGATGACAGAAGGACAGCCCGATCCCAGTCCCTGCCCCAATCTCTTTGGTCGTGAAGAACGGCTCGAAAATGCGGGGAAGTATCTCTTTGGGAATTCCCGGACCCGTGTCGGCAACGCGGACGACTATGCTGCCGGTTTTGGGATGAAGCCGCGTTGAAACCGTGATTGTCCGTCGCCCTTCCCAGCCGTGCAGCGCCTGTTCTGCATTGACAAGCAAATTGATCAGCACCTGGCCAAGCTGATCGGGATCAGCCCAGATCGGGGGAAGACCAGGTTCAAGATGAACTGAAAGCCCGATATCCGACGATCGAATCGAATAGCTCGCCACTTCCACCGCTTCGGAAATAATGTCATCGATCGCAACGTTTGAGGTCCGCGTCGGCTGCTGTCTGGCCATAGCCAGGAAAGTCTTGACGATCCTGGCGCAGCGTTCGGCTGCCTTACTCATCTTGTCGGCGCGTTCCACGACCTTGGCGTCGGTTGCGGTCTCCTTCAACAGCGATGACAGGCCAAGCACCACCGAGAGCGGATTATTGAGCTCATGCGCCACCCCCGCCAGCAATCCGCCGAGCGCCGACATTTTTTCGTTCTGGTGCAGCGTCTCGCGCTGGCGCTCCAATTCCTGCTGCATTTCGATACGGTCGGTGAGATCGTAGGCGTGGGAAACGATCACCTTCTCACCGTGGTAATCGATCAGTCGAGACGAAATCGAGCACCAGCAGATCCTACCGTCCTTGCGTTTGAGCTGGGTTTCGAAATCGTCGACCAACCCCGTCGCGAGCAGCCGCTCAACGTATCGCATCCGCTCTGAAGGATCGACATAGTAGTCGATGGCGCTGGTCACGTTGCCGAGCAGCTCAACGGTGGCGGGACTGCGGTAGAGCAGCTTCCCGTCATGCGCGCGGGTCATCTGGATGTTGACGGGGCAGGCTTCGAGGACTTTACGGACCATTTCATCCGCTTCCTTAGCGGCCTCCTCGGCCCGCTTGCGCTCTGTAATGTCGACACGGGTGACCACGAACCCGCCTTCGCGGGTTGGACAGTTCGAGACTAAAAACCAACCGCCGTCCGTATGACGGAATTCCTGTTGCCGGAACTCGCGGCGGTCCCTTGCCCGCTCGGCAAGCCAGTCGTCGATCTTGTCCCGTGGAACCGGAAACTGATTGCGCTCTGCGGTCACGCGGAGGAACTCGAACCAGTTCACCCCGGGAACGAGCACATCGGCGCTTATCGCATGCATCTGGCGGTACCTGCTGTTGGCCAGCACCAGGCAATCGTTCTTGTCGTAGAGGGCAAACCCTTCGGCCAGAGATTCGATCGCGTCGATCAGCCGCTCGTTTGCCTTGCGCGTTTCTTGCTGGGCGGCGATCATGTCGGTGATATTCGTCGTGTTCGACACGATCACCTGCCTTCCCTGGAAGTCGATCAGGCGAGCGGAAACCGAAGCCCAGAAAGCCTTGTTCTCTGTGTCGTACTGCTGGACCCGAAAATCATCGATCCTGCCCTTTTCGATCAGGGTGCGCTCCAATATTGCGCTATAGTCTGGATCGACATAGTGGTCGGTTATTCGAGGGCGATCGGCGTAGAGATCTCTGGTAGCAGGATTGCGGTAGAGCGTTTCTCCCTCGAACGTGGTCATGTGTATCGGCGAAGGGCAGGCATCGAGCACCTTTTGCAGCAGAGCCGTGGCGTCGCGCTCGGCAGCCTCGGCCTTTTTGCGCCCGCTGATGTCGGCGCGCGTTACGACGAAGCCGCCAAGATCGGTGGGATGTATCGAAACCGAGTGCCACTTGCCGTCGGAGAGGGGGACCTCGAAATGGGAGTGGAACTCGATTCGGCCTTGAATCCGCTCGTCGAGCCAATCGTCCTCGCGCCCAACCGCGTTGCGGTACACGCCGCGCTTGGCGGATTCGCGAAGGAGTTCGTTCCATTCCACGCCCGGTTCAACGAGATCCCGCACCGGGTGGTTCAGCTCGCGGTAAAGGCTGTTGCACATGACCAGGCGGTGATCTTCGTCGTACAGTGCGAATCCCTCGGAGAGTGATTCAACGGCGTCTGCGAGCATCTCCCGCGCCGCAGCGACTTCGCCGTCACGCTTCTTCTGCTTGGTCACATCGGCGATGCCGGCCAGAACCACTCGCCGGCCCTGGAACTCGACGATCCTGAGATTGCCCGTGGCCCAGAACTCTTGGCCGTCGGGTCGTTTAAGAAGCACCTCGCAATTTTCGACGACGCCCTTTTGCATGAGCTCCCGATTGATTTCCCGGTACTTCTCGGGGTCGACAAAGTAGTCGCCGAGCCGCACCGTCTCGCGCTGCGCCTTTTTGCTCCATCCAAGCAGCCGTTCGGCGGCATTGCTCTGGTAGATGAGTTCCCCCGAACTTGCGTCGTTCATCCACACCGGCAACGGATGATGCTTGATCAGGAAACCGAACAGATCCTCGCGCTGCTTCCGTTCCGTGATGTCCAATACCCCGATGATGAGCGAGGGATGCCCGCCATAAACGCCGCGACGGCAGTTGGTCGAGCACCAGACCGTCGATCCGCTTGTGTTTCTAAGCTGGATTTCGTGATCCCGCACGATGTCGCTATTGCTGGCTAGAGAGCTGATTTCATTGAAGTCGCCAGTATTGACGAAATGATCCGTCAGGAATTGCGGCTCGTTCGGGGTCCATTTTCGGCCAAGCAGGTTCGACGCATCGAGGCTTTCGTAGAGGATTTGCCCGCTCCCCGCGTCCACCACCCAAACGGGCAGCGGGTGACTGTCCGTGATGCAGCGGAATATCTCCGCGTTTTCCCGGTGCGCGATCTGCGCTCGCTTCATGTCGGTAATGTCGACGCTTACCAGGGCCACGCCACCACCCGGCCGAGGATGTGCCGTGAGCAACTTCCATTGCCCATCCAAAGTCTCAGCTTCGACTGGACCCTTGTCGATTTGCGTCCATCGTGCCGCAGCGCTTTCAGCAAAGGCGCTGCCTGGCTCGATGGGGCGGCCGTCGAAACTTTTTAGATATGAGAGGGCTTCGGCGACTGCGGCAATGGCGTCCATCGGCTGCATCTCGCCGCGATCGAGCCGCTGGCTTCCAAACATCTCCGGATTGCTGCCGACGAGAATATTGCTGGCGTCAAAAAGGGCATAGCCTGTGTGTGTGGATGTGACCGGATTATCAGGCCGCATGGTCGTTCCCTTTGTTCGCGCGATCTCCCGAGGGCGGATACTAGACCCTCTTTGTTTCAGCACACATTCAGACGCTGCGTAATTTGTTTCAACTGTTTCGGCGCGTGGGCATCTTCGCCAGCGCTGACGTGAAAACGAAACTCTATCCAACCTCCGGAAAACGGCCGAAACACGAATGGGCCTAGGTTGCACGGCCGATACCACGACTCGAGCAAACGACTCGGACCATAACAGTCACACAATGCCGCCTGTCATCCCGTCGCGCGTGCCGCTGAAACAAACGAAACACTCCCACCGCACTACAGAAAAACGCCTGAAACGAACGCGGTGTATGACAATAAGAACCGCAGATGCGGCAGATTCAACAAGCGAGACACAAATATCCAGTGCCTGCACGACCATCTAGTCTTGTCGAGGTGTCGACGCGTCTTGCTGGGAAATCTGAGGTTCAAAATGCATAAGCCAGTTACTTCGTACGATTTCCCCGACCGGCTCCGCGCGCGCCTTGTTGAGCAAAACCATCCGGCCCATGAAAGGGCTCGCCGGCTCTTACAACGCCATGATCGACAAGGGGCAGACGTCACCACGCGACGGCTGATCGGGAACAGCCGCCATTCATACAGGCCGCGTTGACGCCGCCGAATGGTGATGATCTCGGCTGCTATCAAGCAGCCCTCCGAACAGCGCACGAACGTAACAAGACAACCGTGCGCTGAACAACCTGCCGCCGCAAATCCAGAAGGATAGCGGTTGGTCGGTTTGCCCAAAGGGCATGAAAGACGGCTCATGATGCGGTGCGGGGCACGGCGCGTTGAGGCCAAATGCTAACCCTCAAAGATGGAGAATTGAAATGCTTAAGATCGTTCTTGCCACTGCCACCTTCCTGTTTGCCTCCGGCATGGCT
This sequence comes from Mesorhizobium sp. M5C.F.Ca.ET.164.01.1.1, assembly GCF_004792125.1. NCBI lineage: Bacteria > Pseudomonadati > Pseudomonadota > Alphaproteobacteria > Hyphomicrobiales > Phyllobacteriaceae > Mesorhizobium > Mesorhizobium sp. M5C.F.Ca.ET.164.01.1.1. The sequence goes on from NZ_SRTG01000002.1 coordinate 262,874, forward strand.
TTTGCCGGCAGCGACCACTATGGCTCCGACCACAGCCATGGCTCCGGTTATCCGAACACCGGTCACCATTCGATGGTGTCAGACAACGGCTACGCGGTCGACCTGAGCGGCACAGCGAGTGTCAACACGGCCGACAGCGCACCGACCTCGGAAGGAAATTCGATCTTCGATATTCCCGGGCCCGGTTATGGCCAGGGGATCTGGGGCCGCTGATACTAGCGTTCGGCCGGCACGGTCGAGATTAGACTTCCAAGCGGCGGGCGCGCCCGCCGCTTGGAATCACCTCACGGCCACCGGAGAAAGATCTTTGCCGATCTCGAACGGTGGGCTGGAGCAGGCCTGGGGGCCTGTGCACGCTCCCCTTGGCTTTAGCTTTGAGAACTGCGTCGTCAGTCCTGAGCCGCGCCCAGTCGTGAGTAAGCGCCGCCACGCGCCACCAGTTCATCATGCGGACCTTGTTCGACGATGCCGGTATCGGCGACCACCACGATGCGATCGGCATTGCGGATCGTCGCCAGCCGGTGCGCGATTACCAGTGTCGTTCGGCCGTGCGCAAGTTCTGCCAGCGACTGCTGGATTTCCCGCTCGGTCTGCGTGTCGAGTGCCGACGTCGCCTCGTCCAGGATGAGGATTGTCGGGTTCTTGAGGAACATACGCGCGATTGCCAGGCGCTGTTTCTGACCGCCTGAAAGCTTTACGCCACGCTCGCCAATGATCGTATCGAGGCCTTCCGGCAGTGAAGCGATGAGTTCGTGGAGGCGCGCGCGGCGCGCGGCCTCGACGATCTCGCTCTCGACCGCGTCCAGCCGGCCATAGGCGATGTTCTCGCGGATCGTTCCGCCAAACAGGAACACGTCCTGCTGCACGATACCGATCTGGCCGCGCAACGAGGCCAGCCTCATGTCGCGGATATCCAAACCGTCGATCGTGATGGCGCCGCTCTCGACGTCGTAAAAACGCGGCAACAGCGAGCACAGCGTCGTCTTGCCGGCGCCGGACGGCCCGACGAAGGCGATGGTTTGTCCGGCTGCTATGTCGAGATTGATGTTCTTCAAGACCGCCCGTTCCCCGCTATAGCCGAAGGTGACATCCCGGTAGCTGATGTCGCCTTGGAGCGTCGGTGCGTCAACAGCACCAGGCCGATCCGCGATGTCCGGCTCAGTGTCGAGGAGAGCCGCATAGCGGCGGAATCCGGCGATGCCTTTCGGATAGGTTTCGATCACCGAATTGATTTTGTCGATCGGCCGGAAGAACACATTGACCAGGAGCAGGAAGCCAACGAAGCCGAAAGTTCGCCACGCAGCACGAGGTAGCTTCCGGCAATCATTACCACCAGTTGGATCAACCGCATGCTCATGTAGCTCAGCGACGTGCTGGCGGCCATGATGCGATAGGCATCGAGCTTGGTCTTGCGGTAGCTGGCGTTGTCACGCGCGAACAGATTGCGCTCGTGATCTTCATTGGCGAAAGCCTGCACCACCCGCATGCCGCCGACATTCTCCTCGATGCGAACGTTGAAATCGCCGACCCGCCCGTAAAGCGCCTGCCAGTTGCGCGTCATGCGCGCGCCATAGCGGCTTGTCACCCAGGCGACGAGCGGCACAATTGCCGCCGTAATCAGTGCAAGCTGCGGATTGACCAGGAACATCAGCGCGAAAGCGCCGAGGAAAGTCATGATCGCAATGAACAGGTCTTCCGGGCCATGATGCGCAACCTCGCCGATTTCCTCCAAGTCCTTGGTGACGCGGGCGATGAGGTGACCGGTCTTGTGGTTGTCATAGAAGCGGAACGAGAGCTTCTGCAGGTGATCGAAGCTCTTCCGGCGCATCTCGGTCTCGATATTGATACCGAGCATATGACCCCAGTAAACCACGACCGCCATCAGCCCGGTGTTCAACACATAGATGGCAAACAGGCCGGCCGACGCAGCAAGTATCAACAGCCACTGCTGAGTCGGCAGCAGTTCGTCGACGAACAGCTTGACCGCCATCGGGAACCCGAGCTCCAGCATGCCAGACAGAACCCCACAGCAGAAATCCAGGGTGAACAGACCCTTCCAGGGGCGGTAGTAGGAGAAAAATCTAAGCAGCATTGGAACGCTTTTCTGTTCGAAGGTCTGGACTGGCAGGAGCATGGCAATAGAGGGCTGTCGCTACAGGCATTCTTGCGGGCGACTGCTCATGAGGCCGACCTTGTCTGGAGGGATAGCTTACGAAAGTGGAGTGTTAATATCATATTATGAGGGCTCCATGCTGACAGCAACCACCCGCTGCGAAACACCGAATGCGGGCAAATATATCCAGCAGCTATGCAAACATTTCGCGCACAAGGTGGAGGTCGCTTATGGCGAAGGGGATGGGCAGTGCCGGTTTTCCTGTGGCACAGCTACCATGAATGCCGGTCTCGAAGAGCTGGCCATAATGGTGGAAGGGGCCGACACCGGCGCATTAAAAGAGACCAAGCAGGTCATCGAATCGCATCTCGTTCGGTTCGCCTTCCGCGAAAATCTCCAGCCGCTGGCCTGGCGCGATTGAGGCGTCGTTTTCGACACGGAGCATGCTCATGAAATGGCTCAAGTCGGTCCTGGCGTTGCCGGCACTGGCGCTTTTCCTCGTTCAGGCGTTCGCAACCGAGATCGAAACCGCGAAAGGCCCGGTGACGGTCGGCAAGACGCCGCAAACGCTCGCGATGTTCGATATTGCGGCAGTCGATACGTTGAACAGCCTGGGCGTGAAGATTGCCGGTCTGCCCGATAAGCTCTATGTGCCCGAACTCGCAGGATTGAAGGACGGTGCGGAAATCGTCGGGACCCTCTTCGAGCCCGATCTGGAGGCCCTGAGCGCGCTGGCGCCCGACCTCATCATTGTCGGCGGGCGCTCCTCGCCGCAAGCAGAGCATCGATATGACAATGGAGGGCGATGACCTTTTCGCGCCGGCAAAGCAGCGCCTGCGACATATAAGGCTCAGAATCAGAACAAGAGCTGCTCGAACTCACCCGGCAAGGTCGTTCGCACATGCTCAATGTTGACAGCGCCAGTCATGTTATCTAGCAGCACCTCCTGACCATTCTCACCCAGCTCCTTCCAGGGCAAGGCAAATCGTTGTTGGTTGATGCCGGAGAAGGGGGCTAGTATGAGGAAACGTTTTGGGCTGTTCGCTGCATTGGTTGCGGCAGCGGGACAGGATGCCGCTGCGCAGGAAGCGACGCGGCTGCAGCCTATCGTCGTAGAGGCGTCGGACAGTGCGCCCGCAACCGCGACGATCGGCGATCTGCCGCAGGAATATCCTGGGGGGCAGGTGGCCAAGGGCGGCCGCCTCGGGCTGCTCGGCAACCGCGACGTCATGGATACGCCGTTCAACATCACCAGCTATACGGCAAAGACGATCGAAGATCAGGGCGCGCGCACAGCGGCCGACGTGATGCTTAACGATCCTTCCGTCAGGAACACCCATTCCTCCGGCGGCATCGTGGATTCCTTCTATATCCGCGGCTTTCCGATCAATGAAGGCAATTTGGGCGAGGTCGCCTTCGACGGTGTGTTCGGGGTCGCCCCGGCCTATCGTCTGTTCACCGACTATGCCGAGCGCATCGAAGTGCTCAAGGGACCCGCTGCGCTGCTTTACGGCATCGCGCCGAACAGCAGCGTCGGCGGCATCATCAATGTCGTGCCCAAGCGCGCCGGCGAGGTCGATCTGACGCGCGTTACGACCGACTATGCGTCAGACCTGCAGGGCGGCGCGCATGTCGATGTGAGCCGGCGCTTCGGCACGGAGCGCCAGTTCGGGGTTCGCTTCAACGGCAGCTATCACGGCGGTGACACCCCGATCGACGACCAGACGCGCGAGGTGTCGGTCGGATCCCTGGCGCTGGACTATCAAGGCGAGCGGCTCCGGGCGACGCTCGACGTCATCGGCCAACGGGAAGATTTCGAGGCGCCGCAACGCCCCTTCTTCCCACTGTCCGGTTTCGCCATACCGGAAGCGCCTGATAGCCGCCTCAACGTGCAGCAGCCTTGGGAGTGGTCGAAGCTCGAAGATCTGTCGGCGCTGGGACGCGTCGAATATGATCTCACCGATCAGGTGACGCTCTTTGCCGCGGCCGGCGGGGGCAATTCACGCGTCGAGCGTCTCTTTGGAACGCCGATCCTTCTCAACACGGCCGGCGATGTCAGCATCACGCCACAGAACTTTGTCTTCGACGTCGACCGGATCACCGCGGAGGCGGGCCTGCGCGCCCGGTTCGACACGGGCGCTGTCGCCCATTTGCTTACACTCCAGGCGAACCATTTCCAGCAGTCCCTTGACCGCGGCTTCAATTCGGGGGCGACGCAGTTTACCAACATCTATGATCCGGTTCCCCGCCTCGCGGAGGACGTGCCGGCGCCGACGTCGGTGCCGACGGTATCCGAGAGCGAATTATACGGATTTGCGCTCGCGGACACCCTGTCCATGTTCGACGAGCGTGTGCAACTGATCCTGGGAGGGCGGTGGCAACATATCGAATCGGAAAATTTCCACGCGACCTCGGGCGCCGTCACCTCTTCCTCCGATGAAGGTGCGTTCACGCCGCTGGTGGGGCTTGTCGTCAAGCCATGGGAGAACGTGTCGCTTTACGCCAACTATGTCGAAGGGCTGAGCATTGGTGACACAGCACCGGTGACGGCTATTAATGCGGGTGAAACGCTGGCGCCTTACAGGTCCAGACAGATCGAAGTCGGCACCAAGATCGATTTCGGCCGCATAGCAGTGACGGTCAGCGCCTTCCAGATCGAAAGGCCCTTCGGGCAGCTTGAAAGCCGCGGCAGCGATCTCGTCTTCGTGGAAGGCGGCGAGCAGCGCAATCGCGGCCTCGAGTTCAACGTGTTCGGCGAAGCGACGCCGGATCTGCGGCTGCTCGGTGGCGTGACACTGCTTCATGGAAAGCTGACGAAAACGAACAGTGCGGCAACCCTCGGTAACACTCCGATCGGGGTGCCGTCGGTCCAGGTCAATCTGGGGGCCGAATGGGACACGCCCTTCCTGGAAGGATTGACACTGGCGGCCAACGTCATCCACACGGGCAAGCAAAATGTCGATACGGCAAACACCCAGGAGATTCCTTCCTGGACCCGGCTTGACTTGGGTGCCCGCTATCTCACCGAGATCAACGACAAGCCCGTCACGTTCCGGGCGTCGGTCGAGAATGTCTTCGACCGCGACTATTGGGCCGGTGTTGCGAGCTTCGGCACCCTTGCGCAAGGCGCGCCGATGACCGTGAAGCTGTCGATGACGACGGATTTCTAACGCACGCCGGCAGACGCCGGGCGCTCGTGCAGAGTGTCCGGCATCAAACCAGATTTCCGACAGCCGCCGGATGGGTATTGCAGCCTCGCGCGATGCGCTGGCTGTCAAACCGCGTCGTCGACGACCAGATGAAGTGCGCCCTGCGAGCAGGGTTCGACGCGCGCCTTGATGCGGAAGGTGGCGGCGAGTTGTCCGGCGTGAGAACACGCGGCGCCGGACCGAAGTCGTGCAGCGTTCCATCGGAAAGGATGGCGACCTTGTCTGCGAATTTCAGCACCAGATTGAGATCGTTTAGCGCGATCAGCACGAGCATGCCGCTCTCTTGGGGGAGGCCGCGGACCCGGCGCATGGCCATACGCCGGGGAAGGTCGGCAATTGGCCACGAAGCTGCCGGTCGCGATGAGGTGTGAAATATATTTCTGCATGTGAATTTTATTGACACTCGAGCCAACTCCTGCGAATGATCAGTTGCTGGGCCTCGGGAGGAGGTTCGGCCTCATCAACCACAAGCGGCGGCACGTAAGTGTCCGACCGCCCATTGACCAGGCTTCGGCCGAGGGAGGACTCTTGCGCAAATTTTTGAGCATGCTCGCCATTTCGGCAGCAGCCACCACTGTGTTGGGGGCAAGCCACGCCGCGGCCCAGGCCGCTAACCCGTTCAAATGCGAGCCGGGCGAAAAATACGTCATGAACGTCATGGTTTCCGGCGTCGAATATTGGTTCCCGGTCTATGAGATGTTCAAGCAGGCTGGACAGCAGTTCGGTTGCGAGACCGAATACACCGGAACGCCAGAATACGACGTGAACAAGCAGATAGCGACATTCGACCAGGCGCTGGCTCAGAGGCCGGCTGGCATCCTGGTGCATCCGATGAACTCCGATCCATTCATCGAGCCAATCAATCGGGCCATAGACCAGGGAACGGCAGTGGTCACATTCGCTGCAGATTCGCCCAACTCCAAACGAGTATCCTACATCACCTCCGACAACGTCGCCGAAGGCACCTATGCCGCCGATGCAGTTGCCAAGGCGATGGACGGCAAGGGCGAATACGCGGTCCTCGAAAACCCTGGACAGGACAATCACGACAAGCGCATCGCCGCCTTCATCGCCCGCATGGAAGCCAAATGGCCGGATATGAAGCTCGTCGGCCGCGCGGCGTCGAACCAGGATGCGACGAAGGCCTACCAGGCCGTGCTCAGCCTTGCGCAGGCGCATCCTGAACTGGGCGCAGTGTTCATGCCGGAAGCCAACTCGGCAATCGGCGCGGCGCAGGCCGCCAAGGAAGGCGGCGGCAAGATCCGAGTTATGCTGGCCGACGTCAACGCCAAGATCCTCGATATGATCAAGGCCGGCGAAATCTTTGGCTCGGTCAATCCGAACCAGGGCATGCAGGGCTATATGGGCTTCATGCTGCTGTGGCTGGCCAAGCATCCTGAGCTGATCGATCCGATGAACGACGCCCGGCGCTCGGGATTCAACGGCATGGGCGTGCCTTTCGTCGACAACGGTTTTTCCATCGTCACTGCGGAAAATGCCGACGATTTCTATTGGGATGCCTACCTCACGCGGCGCGGCACCAAGGGCATCGAGGAATAAGTCCGACTTTATGCCTTCGGGCTCTTCGGAGATGCTCGAACCGGACGGGGCGCACTCGCGCCCCGTCGACCCAACCGTCAACATCAACGCTGCAGGGGGACGGAGTGACCGCCGCCGCCATTCTTGAAATCCGCGACATATCGAAATCCTTCGGCGCCATCAAAGCGCTGACCGGGGTCGATTTCACGCTGCAGCGTGGCGAAATTCACGCGCTGTGCGGCGAGAATGGCGCGGGCAAGTCCACGCTGATGAATATCATCGCCGGCATTGTGCAACCCGACGATGGCGCCATTCGTCTGGAAGGCAAGGACGTGACCATTGCATCGCCATCCGCCGCGCAGCGGCTTGGCATCGGCCTCGTCCATCAGGAAATCGCGCTCTGCCAGGACGCTACGGTCGCCGAGAATATCCTCATGGCGGCCATCAACAATCGGCGCGCGCCCCTGATGAATTTTCGCCGGCTCTACACTGATGCGCAGAAGATAATGGACCTGCTGGCGCCGATCCCGGTCGAGACGCCGGTCGCCGACCTTTCGATTTCCAACCAGCAACTTGTAGAAATCGCCAAGGCACTGACGCTCGAATGCCGGGTACTGATGCTCGACGAGCCGACGGCCGCGCTGACCGAAACCGAGGCGCAGCGCCTTTTCGCAATCGTCCGCGATCTCAAGGCGCGCGGAATTTCAATTATCTACATCAGCCACCGCATGGCCGAGATCTTCAGCCTGTGCGACCGCGTCACGGTGTTTCGTGACGGCAGATATGTCGCGACCGATTCTATCGCTTCGGTCACTCCCAATAATGTCGTGCGCAAGATGGTCGGGCGCGAAATCACGCAGCTCTACCCGCAAAAGCTCTCGCCTGAACGGCGTACTGACCGCCCTGTGCTGTCGGTCGCCAATATCTCCTATCGAGTGGGTTCCGACGGCGTCAGTTTCACGCTTCGTGCGGGCGAAATTCTTGGCATCGGGGGGTTGATTGGCGCCGGCCGCAGCGAGATGGTCCAGACCGTTTGCGGCTTGCGCCCGAAGGTGTCGGGATCGGTCGAACTCAATGGCGAGCCGGTCAGCATCAGAACCTATAGCGATGCCGTGCGCGCAGGCCTGGTCTACCTCTCAGAGGACCGCAAGGCGTCGGGCCTGTTCCTGGACCTGTCGGTTGCATCCAATATCTCCGCGCTGGACCTTCGGAAACTGACCACACCGCTTGGGCTGCTCGATCGCCGCGCCGAGGCAAAGCAAGCCACCGACCTGGTCGAGCGCCACGGTGTGCGCATGGGCGGCATCGAGGCACAGGTGTCGACGCTTAGCGGTGGCAATCAGCAGAAGGTCGCCATCGCCAGGCTTCTTTCGGTCGGCCCCAAAGTGGTCATTCTGGACGAGCCCACACGCGGGGTCGATGTCGGCGCCAAAGTGGAAATTCATCGCCTGCTTCGCGATCTCGCCGAGCGGGGCGTCGGCGTCATCGTGATTTCATCCGAGCTTCCGGAATTGATCGGGCTCAGCGACCGGGTGCTTGTCATACACGAGGGTGCCATCGTCGGCGAACTGAGGGCGGACGAATTGACCGAAGAGGCAATCATGCTGCTTGCTTCGGGTCTCCGGCAGCAACGATCAATTGCAAGGCAGGTTCAGAATGTCGCTTAGACAGACCGGAGGAACCCTCATGGACGCTGAAATCAAGGCGGGCGCCCCCGGGCTTGGCGGGCGCAACTGGCTGCGTCTTGGGTCAATGCGAGAGGCGGGGCTGATCGCAATCATGCTGGCGCTGTGCATCGCCATGACATTCGCTTCGCCGCATTTCCTGACTTGGGGAAATTTCCGGGCCATGCTGATGAGCTTCTCCATTGAAGGCATCGTCGTGGTCGGCATGACGATACTGCTAATTGTCGGCGGCATCGACCTGTCCGTCGGGTCGGTGGTCTGCTTTTCCATGGTCGTGTCAGGCGCTCTCTTCCTGATGGGTCTGGACCCGTGGACCGCGAGCCTCATCGGCATAGGCGCCAGCGCGCTGATCGGCGCGGCGATGGGCTTCTTCGTGACCGTCATCGGGCTCAATCACTTCATCACATCGCTGGCGGCGATGGTGATCGTGCGCGGTCTTTGCCTTGTCATCACCAAGGGAACCCCGCTGTCGCTGTTCAGCCTGCCGCCCGGGTTCAAGGCAATCGGCCAGGGCAGCTTCGGCAATGTGCCTTATGTCATCGTCATCTTTGTCGTCGTCGTGGCCATCTTCGACTTCCTGCTTCGGCGTGCCACGGCCTTCCGTAAGGTCTTCTATACCGGCAGCAACGAGAAGGCGGCCCAATTTTCGGGCATCAAGACCAAGCAGGTCAAATTCTGGGTCACGGTCCTCTGCTCCACTCTCGCGGGTTTTGCCGGCGTCATCTACATGTCGCGCTTTGGCGCTGCGACCCCGACCTTCGGCGCTGGCATGGAGCTCAACATCATCGCCGCCGCCGTCATTGGCGGAGCATCGCTCAATGGCGGCTCGGGCACCATCTTCGGCGCGATACTGGGCATGGCCCTGCTCTCGGTCGTCACAAGTTCGTTGATCCTGCTCGACGTCTCCGTCTATTGGCAGGACATGATCAAGGGATGCATCCTGCTCGCGGCAGTATCGATCGACCACTTCCTGCATCGCAGGAAATCCTGAGCAGCAGCGCGAGAGTTGAGCATCCAATCATGTCACCAACCAATTCGCGGGACGACATCACGATCGTCCGCCAGATGTATCAGGCGCTTGTGCTTCATTACATGGAAGCCAAGACGCAAGCTCAAATCGCCAAGGAGCTCGGCATCTCGCATGCGACCGTCAACCGGCTGATCAAGCGCGGTCATCAACTCGGGCTTGTCGAGATCAAGATCAAGTCGCCGGTCGAGCAACTGGTCGACATCGAGGCGCGACTGGTCGCGATAGGTGGACTCCAAAGGGCCGTCGTCGTCCCTTCCGTTTCGGACAATCCGCAGACTGCGCTCCAGCGCGTCGGCGAGGCCGCGGCCAGGCTGGTGCTCGAGACGATCAAGGACGGCGACACGATTTCCATTACCGGGGGCAAAGGGGTGAGTGCCGTCGTCGCTGGCCTCAAGCCGAGCCGCAGCTACGACGTCGAGGTTGTTCCAGCGACCGGCCTGGTCCAGGGCAAGCATTACACCGACGTCAATCACGTCGCGTCTCTGATGGCCGACAGACTCGGCGGCCGCGCTTATCAGATTCACGCGCCGCTGTTTGCCGACAGCCCGGCCCAACGTGACATGCTGATGGGCGTCCGGGCCGTTTCGGATGTCTTCAACAAGGCGCGCGAAGCAACGCTCGCGGTCGTCGGCATCGGCTCCATCCTGACCGACGATTCGAGCTACTACGATCTGCACCCGTCCTCAAGCGCCGACCGGCTGGCCATCGAGCGCTCGGGCGCGGCGGGCGAGCTGCTCGCCCATCTCATAGACGGCAGCGGCAAGCTCGCGGACTACCGCCTCAACCGCTCACTCGTTTCGCTGACGCTCGAGGAATTCGCGACCATTCCGCAGTCGATCGGGGTCGCAAGCGGCGCAAGCAAGGTGGTCCCGATCCTCAGTGCCATGCGCGGCTCTCACCTCGATACCCTCGTCACGGACGAAACCACCGGCTTGAAGATCCTCGAGCTCGCCGAAGGAAATGCAGCATGAATTCTCGACAAATCACCCGTCGCGTCGGCAAGTCCGGCGTTGTCGCGTCGGCAGTAGGGCTCGGAACCTGGGCTATCGGCGGCTGGATGTGGGGTGGCACGGATGAAGCTGAATCGATCGCTGCGATCCAGGCGTCCATCGATGCCGGCGTCTCGTTGATCGACACCGCGCCGGCTTACGGTCTCGGCCGCAGCGAGGAGATCGTCGGCAAGGCCATCAAGGGCCGGCGCGACCGCGCGGTCATCGCCACCAAATGTGGCCTGAACTGGCATTCGAAAAAGGGCAATCACTTCTTCGATCAGGACGGAAAGCCGGTGAACCGATATCTGGGCTCCGACGGCATCGCTTATGAAGTGGAGCAGAGCCTGAGGCGGCTCGGCACCGATTATATCGATCTCTACATCACCCATTGGCAGGACCCGACGACCCCCATTGCCGAGACAATGGAAGCGCTCGAACGCCTCAAATCAGCTGGCAAGATCCGCGCCATCGGCGCAAGCAATCTCAACACCGGCGAGCTGCAGCAGTATGCCGGAGCTGGCCAGCTCGACGCGATCCAGGAAAGGTATTCGATGCTGGATCGCGAAATTGAGCAGACATTGCTGCCGATCGCGCGCCAGCATCAAGTTGCTGCGCTCAGTTACTCGTCGCTTGCGCTCGGCCTGCTTTCGGGCGCGATCGATCCGGCGCGTGAATTCAGCGGCGACGACCAGCGCAAAAGCAATCCGCGCTTCTCTCAGGCCAACCGGCGCAAGGTGGCCGCCTTGAAACATGCCCTGGCCCCGGTCGCGGAGGTCTACCAGGCAAGCATGGCGCAGATCGTGATCGCCTGGACGCTGGCGCAGCCCGGCATCACCTTCGCGTTGTGTGGAGCGCGAAACGCGGCGCAGGCGCTCGACAACGCCAGGGCAGGGGAGATTTCGCTGAGCGCTGCGGAACTGACGGCCATCGATGCGGCGGTGGCCGTGAATCTCGTGGCGATAGATGCGTGATCGAAAGCGCATCTTGAGATGAATCGCATCCAGACGATCGCCGGCTTGCGCGAGAACCCCGATGTCGACGTGCTTGTCATAGGCGGCGGCATTAACGGCATCAGCGTGTTTCGCGAACTCGCTTTGCAGGGCGTCGATGTGCTGCTCGCCGAAAAGGGCGATTATTGTTCCGGCGCCAGCGCGGCCCTCTCGCGCATGGTTCATGGCGGCTTGCGCTACCTTGAAAACGGCGAGTTCAAGCTGGTCCGCGAATCTTTGCTCGAACGCGATCGGCTGTTGAAGAACGCGCCGCACTACGTTGCGCCACTGCCAACCACGGTGCCGATCTTCGACCTGTTCTCAGGCATAGCAAATGGCGCAGTCCGCTTCCTTGGACTAAGCCATCGTCCGGGCCGGCGCGGCGCATTGGTCATCAAGACCGGCCTGGCGATGTATGACTTCTTCACCGCCGCACGTCGTATCGTCCCGACGCACAAATTCAGGAGCCGCGCTGAAACACTCAAGGTCTGGCCTGCAATCAATCCTGCTATTCGGAATTCGGCGACATACTATGACGCCTGGGTCAGCCACCCCGAGCGGCTGGGTACCGAGATGCTGCGCGACACCATGAACCAAAAGCCGTCCGCCCGGGCGCTCAACTATGCACGCGTATCGCTCGATGACGCGACCCTGGTGCTTAACGACCGACTATCTGGCGAAACGGTAGCCGTGAAGCCGCGGCTCGTGGTCAATGCCACAGGCGGCTGGATCGACCTGACCAATTCGGCGATCGGAGCCGTTGCGCCGAAGCTTATGGGCGGCACCAAAGGTTCGCATCTGATCGTCGACAATCGCGAGCTTCATGACGCGCTCGACGGTCATATGATCTACTACGAGAACGAGGACGGCCGGATCTGCATCCTGTTCCCCTATCTCGGCAACGTACTGGTCGGCTCGACGGATATCCGTGTCGACGATCCTGACCAGGCGTGCTGCATGGACGACGAGCGACGATACATCCTCCAGTCCCTGTCCTTCGTGTTTCCCGGGATCGAGATCACTGAAACCGACATCGTCTTTCAGTTCACCGGGGTGAGGCCGCTGCCGATAAGCCAAGACAGTGTTACCGGGCGCATTCCCCGCGATCATTTCTGCGAACTGGTCGAGGGCGCCGGTACGCTGCCGCCGACGCTCTGCATGATCGGCGGGAAATGGACAACCTTCCGATCGTTCGGCGAACTGGCAGCGGATATCGTGCTCGAGCGATTGAGCCGACAGCGCACCGTCGGTACCGAAAACATGCCGATTGGCGGCGGCCGGCATTTTCCCACTGCTCCGGCAAAATGGTGCGCAGAACGCGCGGCGGCGCACGGTCAGTCGCTTCACCGCATGCGCTGCCTCTTCGAGCGCTACGGCACCGCGGCGGATGCCGTCGCCGCCTACGTGGCAGCAGGACAGGACGAGCTCTTGCCTGGCAGCGACTACTCGGCCAGGGAGATCCAATATCTCATCGCCAATGAATATGTCGAGCAGCTGGAGGACCTGCTGCTTCGCCGCACGACAATCGCCATCACCGGTGCTCTCTCGGCCGACCTTCTCGACGCGGTTCTCGATATTCTCGCTGTCGAAAAGAACTGGGACGCCGCGCGCAAGGCATTCGAGCGCACCGATTTTCTTGACCTGTTGCAACGCCGGCACGGCGTCGATCTCGACCAGCTATCCCCAAAAGACCAAGGAAGGAGCGCCGAATGCGCATCAACAAGAAAGTTCGCATGAACCGGTTGTTCGGCGGAGCGCGCTGTCTCGACGTCGCAATCGATCATGGCGTGTGCAACGAGCCGTCGTTTCTGGAAGGGCTCGAGGATATGGCCGGCGTCGTCGCCCAGCTGGTTGCCGCGGGACCGGACGCTATTCAGATGAATTATGGCCAGGCCGATCTTCTGCAGTCCTTGCCTGGCAAGGACAAGCCGGCATTGGTCATGCGCATAGACATGGGCAATCCATATAACAAAACCCGCCATCGCTCGATGTGGGCCATCCTGCAGAACGAAGCCGAGCCACTGATCGGCGCGCTGGAAATGGACGCGGCCTGCGTGGTCGTCAATCTATTCATGCTGCCTGATGAGCCGGATCTGTTCCGGCAATGCGTCCACAACATTGCCCGCGTTCGCGCCGATTGCGAAAGATACGGCCTGCCGCTGATGATCGAGCCGCTGGCGATGCTGCCCAACTCGGAGTGCGGAGGCTACATGGTCGACGGTGACCCAGAAAAGATCGTCACACTGACCCGGCTCGCAAGCGAGATGGGCGCCGACATCATCAAAGCGGACCCGACCACCGATCCGAACGACTTCCACCGCGTCGTGGCGGCGGCGCGCTGTCCTGTCCTGGTGCGCGGTGGGGGCAGGGAGGATTTGCGCGCCGTCTTCGACAAGTCGGCGGCGCTGATGGCACAAGGCGCGGCGGGCATGGTCTATGGACGCAACATATACCAGCATTCCAACCCTCGTGCCGTCGTGAGAGGATTGATGGCGATCATCCATGAGAATGCGGACGGCGCTGCAGCTTGGGAGCTCTACCAACAAGAATAAACCTTGGCAGCTTGGGAGGCGCTTCAATGCAGCAATACATTCTGGGTCTTGATGCGGGCAACACCGTCATCAAGGCCATCATCTTCGACACCGCAGGTCGCGAACTCGCGCTTGCCGCACGGGACGGCCACTCCTGCATGCCAAAGCCCGGCCATGTCGAGCGGGACCTCGGCGAACTGTGGCGCAACGCCGTCGAAGTCATCCGCCAGTGCCTCGACCAGTCGGGCATCGATCCCCGCGACATCGCGGTGATCGGCTGCGCCGGCCACGGCAACGGGCTCTACGCGCTGGACCGCGGCGGCGACCCGCTGCTCGGCATCCAGTCGCTCGACACCCGCGGCATCGGCATCGTGAGCGAATGGGCGGCCGCAGGCGTTGGCGACCAGACCTATGTCCACTGCCTGCAACGGCCCTGGGCGGCGCAGACGCCGACTCTGCTGGCGTGGCTCAGGCGCCATGATCCGGCGCTTTTTGCCCGAATAGGCACCATTTTTTTGTGCAAGGATTTTGTCGTCAACCGCCTCACCGGAGCGCGCTCGACCGAGACCTCGGATATGTCGGGCTGCGGGCTTTTGCACATGCCCGGCCGACGCTACGAGCGTGAGTTGCTGGCCGCCTATGGTCTCGACGATTGCATGGAACTGCTGCCGAACGTGCTGGAGGCCTCCGACACCGCCGGCCATATCACGCGCGATGTCGCCGCAGCCACGGGCCTTCGGGCGGGTACCCCTGTGGTGGCGGGCCTGTTCGACGTCGTCGCCAGCGCCATTGGTTCGGGCGTCACCAGCACCGGCGCCGCCTCCATCATTGCCGGCACCTGGAGCATCAACCAGGTTATCACCGAAGAGCCGATCCGCGATCCGTCGATCTTCATGCTGTCGACGTTCGATCCGGTGCGTTATCTCGCCATCGAATCGAGCGCCACATCGGCCGCAAATCTCGAATGGATCGTGCGTGAGTTCTTCGAGCATGCGCCGCCGGCAGGCGCATCGCCATTTGAGATCTGCAGCGAGCTTGTTGCTTCCGTCGATCCCGCGGGAGACATGCCGATCTACCACCCCTTCCTTTACGGCTCGCAGCAAAATGGCAAGGCGCGTGCAGGTTTCTACGGCATTGCCGGCTGGCACACGCGGGCGCATATGCTGCGCGCACTGTTCGAGGGAGTCGTGTTCGAACACCGGCGTCACGTCGCGACGCTGCGTCGAGCGGGAGCGACCATCAGCCACGCGGTTCTTTCGGGTGGGGGCTCGCGCAGCGCCATCTGGCCGCAGATATTCTCCGATGTCCTGGAGATGCCGGTGACTGTAGCGCGCAGCCGTGAGACTGGTGCGCTGGGAGCTGCAATTGCAGCCGGGACAGGCGTCGGCCTGTTTGCCGACTTCTCTTCAGGCGCCGCCGCGATGACCGCGCCCGACCGCTGCTACCAACCCAACATCGCGATCGCACCGGTCTATGAGCAGCGCTATCGCCTCTATGGCGAGATCAACCAGGCCATGGCTCCGCTATGGGACAGTATGGCAAGCGAACGGACGTCCAATTGACACAGACCATTGCCGATTTTGGACAATACGACTTCATTATCGTCGGCGCAGGTTCAGCCGGCTGCGTGCTGGCCAACAGGCTGTCGGCCAATCCAGCCATACGCGTGCTGCTTCTGGAAGCCGGCGGCAGTGACCGCTACCACTGGGTCAACATTCCCATCGGCTATCTCTACTGCATGGGCAACCCGCGCACCGATTGGCTGATGAAGACCGAGCCGGAGGCCGGGCTGAACGGTCGTGCGCTCAACTATCCGCGCGGCAAGCTTCTGGGCGGCTGCTCGTCGATCAACGGCATGATCTACATGCGCGGCCAGGCGGCCGACTATGACGGCTGGCGGCAAGCCGGAAATCTTGGTTGGGGCTGGGATGACGTGCTTCCGTATTTCCGCAAGTCCGAGGACCATTTTGGTGGCGCCAACGACCTTCATGGCGCCGGTGGCGAATGGCGCGTCGAGCGCCAGCGCCTGTCCTGGCCAATCCTGGATGCCTTCCGCGATGCTGCCGAGGAACTCGGCATCCCCCGGACGGAGGATTTCAACGGCGGGACCAACGAGGGATCAGGCTATTTCGAGGTCAACCAGCGGAAGGGCGTGCGCTGGAATACCTCGAAAGCGTTCCTGCGCAGCGTGCTGCGGCGGCCGAATTTGCGCGTCGTGACCGGCGCCGAGACCGAGAAGCTAAATTTCGACGGAGCTTGCGTCACTGGCGTTGTCTTCCGCATGAGCGGTCAATTGCATCGTGCGCGGGCAGGCGAGACAATACTTGCCGCTGGCGCGATCAATTCGCCGAAGCTGCTCGAGCTTTCCGGCGTCGGCCGACCTGCCGTGCTTGGCGCAGCAGGAATCCCGGTTCGCCACGCGCTGGAAGGCGTCGGCGAGAACCTGCAGGATCATCTGCAGATCCGCACAGTCTTCAAGATCGCCAATGCCTCGACGCTAAACCAGCGCTACCACAATCTGTTCAGCCGCGCGGCCATGGGCGTGGAATACGCTATTCGTCGCACCGGACCGCTGTCGATGGCGCCGAGCCAACTTGGCATCTTCGCCAGAAGCGACCCACGCCTGGAAACGCCCGATCTCGAATACCATGTCCAGCCGTTGAGCACTGACCGGCTGGGCGAGCCGCTGCATCGCTTCCCCGCGGTCACGGTTTCGGTCTGCAATCTCAGACCGGAAAGCCGCGGCACCGTCCACATAGGGGCGTCCGATCCGCAGACGGCCCCGAAGATCCGGCCGAACTATTTGTCTACCGAGGGAGACAGGAGCGTCGCCGTAGCATCGCTGCGCCATGTCCGCCGCATGATGAAGGCGCGCGCCGTTGCCCGTTTCGCGCCTGAGGAAATGCTGCCCGGTGCACAATATGAAAGCGACGAAGATCTCGTCCGCAAGGCCGGCGATATCGGTACTACGATTTTCCACCCGGTCGGCACCTGCAAGATGGGCGCAGGCTCGATGGCAGTGGTCGACGGCCGGCTGCGGGTGCACGGCATTTCTGGCCTGCGCGTCGTCGACGCTTCGATCATGCCGACGATCGTTTCCGGCAACACCAACTCTCCAGTGGTGATGATCGCGGAGAAGGCATCGGAAATGATCCTGCAGGACGCCAGCCAGAAGAAATAATACTCGGTGGCGCATCTGAGCTGACGCAGACCGGCAGCTATTCGCAGTCGTGCCGCCGCCGCGCCATCGACCGACGCCGGCAGCGCCGAGGAGTTTACTGCGGCTTTGTCGCGCAGATCGCGAAGCGATGTTGAGTGACGCGTTCGAGCGCCTTGGGCCAACTCATCTGTCGAGCCTGTGCGCGATGGATCGCTCCCAGTTTCCAGTCGACGACCGGCTGCTCCAGCCCGGCTTCGGCCAGCAAGCGCGCTATCTCTTCCGCCCGTGCGCCGCCCGAGAAATAGACACGAGCAAGAATGCTCTGGTGGCGTCTGGCCATGGAGGCGCCGTCAGTGTCCAAGACCCAGGACTTGCCGGCCGTGAGCTTCTCCCAAATTTCCCGCAAACTCATCGCCCAGTTGCGGCTGACAAAATCGCCGTCGATGACCAGCAGCTTGCCGCCGGGCTTCAGCAGCGAGAACCATTCGGCAAAGGCCGTCTTCGGATCCACCAACGTCCAGACCAGGTGACGGGTGACGATGACATCGTAGCTCGCCCTGTCCTCGAGCGTCCGTTCAGCATCCCTCACGATGAAGCGGATATCGGCGCCGCGTTTTTGTGCCTTGGCGCGCGCCTTGGCGAGCATGGCTTCCGACCAATCGAGGCCTGTCACCACAAAGCCTAGATCGTGCATCAGATGCGAAATAACGCCTGTCCCACAGGCGAGATCCAGAGACGCCCGCCCGGCGCCAGGCCCAAGGTGCCTGCTTATGAGCGCATGCCAGGCAGCGCGCTCGCGCTCGGAAAAAATCTCGTGGCCGACCTGCAGGTCGAACGTCTCGGCGCGATCGGACCAATAGTCCCGAATTTCGTCGCGCAGCGAATAGTTTGCGTGAGCCGTCATTGCCCGAAACGCTCTCCCCAAAAGCGGTACATTGGAATTGCTCTAAAAGATAATACTTGATTACACAATTCACGTTTTCTAAAGCCGGGCCGGTAAACTGAATTGCGAGAGAACAATGATTTTGAAGTCGATATTTGCGGCCGCGGTCGCCCTCGCGGCCTTCATGCCGCTTACCCTCGGCGCGCGCGCCGAGATCGTCACCGACATTAGTGGCCGCAAGGTCGAAGTGAAGACGCCGGTCGAGAAGGTCATCCTCGGCGAAGGCCGGCAAATCTACCTGATCGCCGCGCTCGATACCGACAACCCCTTCAAGCGAATCGCTGGCTGGCGCGAGGATTTTTCCCAGGCCGATCCCGACAATTACGCCGTCTATCTGGAAAAATTCCCCTCGATGGCCACGATCCCGACCTTCGGCGGTTTCAAGGACGGCACCTTCGACATCGAGCAGGCCATCGCGCTTCAGCCGGACGTGATGATCATGAACATCGAGGCCAGGCAGGCGACCGAGGACGCGCAATATATCGAAAAGCTCGCCGCCGTCGGCATTCCGGTGGTTTATGTCGATTTCCGCGAGCATCCCTTCACCAACACCGAGCCGAGTATGCGTCTTATCGGCAAGCTCTTTGGCCAGGAAAAGCGGGCCGAGGAGTTCATCGCCTACCGCGCCGCCCAGATCGCGCGGGTCACCGATGTTATCGCAAAGAATGATCCAAAGCGGCCGACCGTCTTCGTCGAGCGCGCCGGGGGCTATTCCGACGATTGCTGCATGAGCTTCGGTAATGACAATTTCGGCAAGTTCGTCGAGATGGCCGGCGGCCGGAATATCGCGGCGGATCTGATCCCGGGCACTTTTGGCGCGCTCAATCCCGAACAGATCATCGCAAGCGATCCCGACCAGGTCATTGTTACGGGCGGTAACTGGGAGGCCTATGTGCCGGGTGGCAAATGGGTCGGCGTTGGTCCCGGCGCGGACGAAGCGGCAGCACTGAAGAAACTCAAGGGCCTGACGGAGCGGCCCGCCCTCACTGGCATCAAGGCGGTGGAGAACGGGCGGATCCACGCCATCTGGCACCAGTTCTACAACAGCCCCTATCAGTTCGTCGCCATCCAGCAGATGGCCAAGTGGCTGCAGCCCGACCTGTTCGGCGATCTGGATGCTGAGGCCACCTTCAAGGAGTTGCACGAGAAGTTCCTGCCGGTCGAATACAGGCCTGGCCATTGGGTCTCGCTCTCCGATGAGCAGTGAACCCGCTGCACTGTCGGCCAAGGAAGGGCGCGGCCTTTACCGCGCTCTCGTTCTGCGCAAGCAGCTCATGCTCGCAGGGCTCGCCCTGGCGCTGCTCCTGAGCCTTTGCGTCGATCTTGCGCTCGGCCCTGCCAGCTACAGCCTCGACCAGGTGGTGCTCGCGCTCGTTTCTCCCGCCAGCGTGCCTCTTCAGGTGCGCGTTGTACTGTGGGAAATTCGGCTTCCCATCGCGCTGATGGCCGTGGTCGTTGGCGCAGCACTGTCGGTCGCCGGTGCACAGATGCAGACCATCCTCAACAATCCGCTCGCCAGCCCCTTCACGCTCGGCATTTCGGCGGCGGCCAGCTTCGGCGCCGCGCTCGCGCTCGCCTTCGGTGTCGCACTCATCCCCGCCGCGATCGAATATGTCGTGCCGCTCAACGCCTTCCTGGTGGCGATGCTGACCGCGCTCGTCATCCACCTGCTGAGTCTCAAGCGCGGCGTGACGGTCGAAACCATCGTGCTTCTCGGCATCGCGCTCGTCTTCACCTTCAATGCGCTGCTGTCGCTCGTCGCGTATCTTTCCTCGGAGCAGGCGCTCGCCGCGGTCGTGTTCTGGACGATGGGAAGCCTCACCAAGGCCACCTGGCCCAAGCTCATCATCACCAGCCTCATCCTTTTCGCAACGCTGCCGATATTCGCGCGCCGCGCCTGGGCGCTGACGGCGTTGCGGCTAGGCGAAGACAAGGCCGCGAGCTTTGGGGTCAAGGTCGCACGCCTGAGGCTCGAAACCATGATGATGGTGAGCCTGCTCGCTGCCATTCCCGTCGCCTTCGTCGGCACCATCGGCTTCATCGGGCTCGTCGGTCCGCACATCGCCCGCATGCTGATCGGAGAAGATCAGCGCTTCTTCCTGCCCGCCTCGGCGCTTTCGGGGGCACTTATCCTTTCGGCAAGTTCGGTCGCCAGCAAGTCGCTCATTCCAGGCACGATCTTCCCGATCGGCATCGTCACCTCGCTTATCGGCATTCCCTTCTTCATCTCGCTGATCCTGTCGAATGTGAGGCGCTCATGGTAACGATCAGGCTCGATGGTCTCGGAGCCTTCCACGGGGCGCGGCTCGCCCTTTCGGACATTTCAACTCCCATTTTCCGAGGTGGCGAGGTAGTCGCCGTTATCGGACCCAACGCAGCGGGCAAGTCGACGCTGTTCAAGCGCATCGCAGGACTCTTGAAGGGCCCTGGGCGCGTCTGCCTCGAGGGAGCGGCGAAGGGACCGGACGGCATCTGCTACATGCCGCAGGATACGGCAGCCAACGCGGTGCTGACCGTCTATGAATCGATCCTGCTCGCCCGCAAGCAGGGCTCGGCCTGGTCGGTTAGCGATGGCGACCTCGCACTCATAGACGGCATCCTGGCCGCGCTCAGCATTTCGGATCTTGCCTTTCGCAACGTCGGAGAATTGAGCGGGGGGCAAAGGCAGGTGGTGAGCATCGCCCAGACCCTCGCCCGCGAACCTGAAATCCTGCTCATGGACGAGCCGACGTCCGCGCTTGACTTGCACCGGCAGGTCGAGGTGCTGAGCTTCATGCGCGGGCTTGCGCGCAAGCACGGGATTGCGGTGCTGATCGCAATTCACGACCTCAATCAGGCCCTGCGCTTCGCTGACAAATGCATCGTCATTGCCGAGGGCCGGATGATCGCCTGCGGCGCGCCGGAAGATGTTGTTACCCCGGCGCTTTTGCGTGACGTGTACCGCGTCGAGGCGCGGATCGAGCGCTGCTCGCGGGGCATCGGTCATGTAATGGTGGATGGCGTCGCGGACGAAACGGCAGCGACTGCGTCGATAGCAGCTTAAGGCGTCAGAGGTCGAAAGCCAAAACCTAGAAAATAGATCGAAATTCTGGCGTAAATGTTTGAAATAAAAACTTTTACTATCGTCCAGGCGGCTACTTTGGCGTCGAAGGGAGGCGTTCACTCTCGACCGCTGCACGTCCTTCGACGAGCCGATGTTGTACGAGACACCTTGGGTAGACAGAGGTCGTGAAAACGCGCGATAAGGTTAGCCTGCGCTAGATTCAAAGGCCGGGGCACCAGAAGATGGCACGCCGAATGTGCAACGCAATGCTTGGCTTCGCGGCGCTTGCCATAACCGCGTGCCAATCGGCTCCTGAAGCGCCGCAACCTACTCTCGAACCTGCATTAGAACCTGGTACCATTCCCGCCCAAACTGCCTCGGATCCTGCGGCTGTTCCCTCCGGCTCAGCAATTATGCATCAATCCGTGGCGGTCACTCCGCCTGACAAGGCCGTTCCGACAAGGTATGCTGTTTTTTCGGGTCTATGGGCCGGACGATTGGATGGGATGTATGACGCCATACTTGCTGTTCAGACGATTTCTTCCAATGGGAAGGTGACGGTTACCTATGCGTGGGGAACTCTGGGCGACAACCATCCGGGAGAGGCCGCCGGCGCTGGAAGAATTGTGGGGAGTACGTTGAAGCTTGAGCGCCTACCGAATGGCGCAGACGTCAGTTTTGTCATGCGGCCCGACAGAACCCTGGCCGGAACCGTTAGGCTTGCCGGCCAGACCTACTCGGGCGCGTTCCTCAAGCAATGATCAAAGGACGTGTCTGAAGGCTATGTAGGGCCAGGCGACTGTTCCATATTGCAGCCTATTGTTACCGGGGTGGGGGCCTCCAGACCGTGACCAGCGGCTACAATGGTTGCCATGGCGTCGGCTGCATGGAACCCAACTTTGACGAGCAC
Organism: Mesorhizobium sp. M5C.F.Ca.ET.164.01.1.1; assembly: GCF_004792125.1. Classification (NCBI taxonomy): domain Bacteria; kingdom Pseudomonadati; phylum Pseudomonadota; class Alphaproteobacteria; order Hyphomicrobiales; family Phyllobacteriaceae; genus Mesorhizobium; species Mesorhizobium sp. M5C.F.Ca.ET.164.01.1.1. The sequence continues at coordinate 285,018 of NZ_SRTG01000002.1, forward strand.
GGCAGCTACCAGCGTTGTCATGGCGCGGCTGCCTCGTCGACGATCCCTGAGATGTTGCCCGATCAGCCCACGTCCTTCTTCCAGAGGCGCGGACTCCTGATCGAGAGATGACCGCAGGCGATTGGGTTTATTCGACGCGCGCTTGATCGCCGGTCTACCCGCTATTTGCGCTGACCGCATCATCAAGCACCTTTGTGCGGGGCTGTATGCGCGCGCCAGCAGGCGCGAACACCGAAATCGCCTTCGGGTGGACCTTGAAATGCGCCGGGGTCGAGGTGACGATCTCCCCATCAGTGTTCACCGGCATCGGCCTTTTCGTCTCGATGTCAAACTCGACGCATCTCGCCGTGCGAACCTCGCTCCAGGCGCCATGCGTGCCGGAGCGGAACGAGCGCAGCATAAGCGCCATTTTCCAGAGGTTCGTCATTTCCAGGCTGTACAGGTCGAGATGACCGTCATCGATCTCCGCCGACTCCTCGACGATGTTGCCGCCGCCATAGTGGCGGCCGTTGCCGACTGCAATCTGGTAGGTCTTGACTTCGGTCGCTACGCCCTTTTCGGTAATCCTTGCTTCGAAGAGGCGGGCCTTGGTCAACACTTTTATGGCCGCCAAGGCATAGCCAAACCTGCCGAAACGCTTCTTCAGCGCCGGATCGAGACCCTGCGCAAGGTCGGTGCTGAGGCCGATGCTCGCAACATTGAAGAAAGCGTGACCATTGACGGTTCCGATGTCGATCAGACGTCGTCCGCCCTCTACGATCACGTCGGCCGCCTTCCCCAAATCCAACGGTATTTCGAGGGTGCGCGCCAGATCGTTCGCCGTCCCCATCGGAATGATACCCATCGGCAGCCGGCTTTCCATAACCGCGACCGCCGCCGAGGACACCGAGCCATCGCCGCCGCACACGATCACAAGATCGGCCCTATGGCGAAGGCGCACGATGTCGCGTGCTATCTCGGGCAGCGCCTCAAACGTCTCGACGCTGACGCGGAGCCCACCGGCTTCCAGCCGCTCGACGACCGGTGCGATAGATTCCTGCCCGCGTCGTGCCTTTGGATTGACGAGTAGAAGCGCGCGTCTGTTCGTGATGTCGTTCATGCGGCGTAGATAGGGTGCTAGCCTGCAGATTGCGATGTCAACAGGCGCGCTTGGGAAGGCGCCAGAGTTGAATTTTCGTAACAGCCCGAATTGCTGGTTGTCACATCCGATGAGGAATCTGCACAGGTGGGGGACGCTGTCGCCCGCATCCGCTGCGGCTAACTTGGCCGAACCTGACGCTCAAACGTTTTTGTGAGTCGACTTCTCGATGTCGACCGTCGATGATCCGAAATTTCGGCCTCATACTCGTTCAGAGCGGCTTCCGGATCCATTTTGCCAGGACGCCAACGATGCCCTCCCGGAACGACAGCACCGCGACAACGAAGATGATGCCCTGGCCGATGGTGACCCAGTCGCCAAATGTCGCGAGGTAGTTCTGCATCGTGACGATGACTGCCGCGCCGACGATCGGTCCGAACACCGTGCCCATGCCGCCTAAGAGCGTCATCAGCACGACCTCGCCGGACATGGTCCAGTAGACGTCGGTAAGCGACGCCAATTGGAACACGATTGCTTTGGTTGCACCGGCGACGCCGGCGAGCGTGGCCGACAGCACGAATACGGCAAGCTTGTAGCGGTTGACCCGATAGCCCAGCGAGATCGCGCGGGGCTCGTTCTCGCGGATCGCCTTCAACACCTGTCCAAACGGCGAATGGATAATCCGGTAGATCAGCAATATGCCGGCGAAGAAGACGGCGAGCACGAACAAATAGAGGACTTCGCTCGAGCGCAGGTCGATCAGCCCGAACAGATGGCCGCGCGGCACGGCCTGGATGCCGTCCTCGCCGCCGGTAAACGCCGCCTGCAGCGAGAAGAAATAGATCATCTGCGCAAAAGCCAGTGTCACCATGGCGAAATAGATGCCGTGGCGGCGAATGGCGAGGGAACCGATGGCGAGACCGAGCACGGCTGCCACCAGCGTGCCCGCGATAATGGCAAGTTCAGGCGTCAGACCCCACACCTTTGCCGCATGGGCCGAGACGTAGCTTGCCATGCCGAAATAGGCTGCGTGGCCGAAGGACAGGAGGCCACCAAAGCCGAGCAACAGGTTGAAGGCGCAGGCAAACAGCGCGAAGCACAGCACCTTCATGACAAAGATCGGATAAAGCAGAAATGGCGCGGCGATGAGGAAGACGAAAAGCGCGGCGAAGATCGCAAGGTGATGACGGGGCATGCCCGCGGCGCCAACTGACGTGATGGTCGCTATAGCGATCGGGTTGGTGTCGGTTGCCATCACACACTCCGCCCAAACAGACCGGCGGGTTTGACGAGCAGCACGAGCGCCATGATGACAAAGATCACCACGGCCGAACCTTCCGGATAGAACACGCGGGTCAGGCCCTCGATCAACCCAAGCCCAAAGCCGGTGAGGATCGAGCCCAGGATTGAGCCCATGCCGCCGATGACGACGACGGCGAAGACGACAATGATCAGGTCTGCCCCCATGTTCGGATTGACTGCGTATATCGGCGCGGCGAGCACGCCGGCGAAACCCGCGAGTGCGACGCCGAAGCCATATGTGAGCGTGACCAGCAGCGGCACGTTGATGCCGAACGCGCCGACCATCGTCGGGTTCTCGGTCGCTGCCCTCAGATAGGCGCCAAGCCGAGTCTTTTCAATGATGAACCAGGTCGCGAGGCACACGATGAGGGAAGCCACAATTACCCAGGCGCGCGAATTGGGCAGGTACATGAAACCGAGATTATGCCCGCCGGTCAAAAGCGGCGGCGGCGGGTAAGGCAGGCCAGATACCCCGAAAAATTGGCGGAAGAAGCCGACGATGATCAGCGCCAGGCCGAAAGTGAGAAGCAGTCCGTAGAGATGGTCTAGGTGATAGAGCCGTCGGATCAGCACGCGCTCGAGCACTATCCCGGTGACGCCGACGATCGGCGGAACGATGAACACAGCCCACCAGTAACCGACGCCGAGATAGTTGAGCAGCATCCAAGCGCCGAAGGCGCCCAGCATGTACTGCGCGCCATGCGTGAAATTGATGATGTTCAAGAGACCGAAGATGACCGCCAGCCCGAGGCTCAGAACCGCGTAGAAGGACCCATTGATCAGCCCGAGCAGCAACTGGCCGAACAGGACCTGCGGCGGAATTCCAAGCAGTTCGAACATGGTCGCTCCAGCTGACTTGTCGACGAGACGACGCGCCGAGCGGTTCGGCGCGTCGTTGGCGAGGGCTCGCTTATTTAACGAGCGAACAGCCGCCTTCGGCGAGCGGGCGGAACGCCTTGTCGGCCGGAATGGTGGCCACCGTCTCGAAATAGTCCCATGGCCCCTTCGACTGGTCCGGCTTCTTGACGCGGAACAGATACATGTCGTGCAGCTTGCGCCCGTCGGCGCGGATCGTACCCTTGCCGAACAGCGGATCGTCGGTCGGCATTTCCTTCATCTTGGCCATCACCTTGGCCGCATCCTTGTCACCAACGGCCTCGACGGCTTTAAGGTAATGCAGGACCGAAGCGTAGACTCCCGCCTCGATCATCGAAGGCTTTTGTCCGGCATTCCGCTTTTGGAAGCGGGCCGAGAATGCCCGCGTTTGATCGTCCTTGTCCCAGTAGAACGCGCTGGTGAGCACGAGGCCTTGCGCCACGTCGAGGCCAAGCGCATGCACGTCATTGATGAACATCAGCAGGGCGGCGAGCGCCTGGCCACCCTGCGTGATGCCGAATTCCGACGCCTGCTTGACCGCGTTGATCGTGTCGCCGCCGGCATTGGCGAGGCCGACGACCTTGGCACCCGACCCTTGCGCCTGCAGCAGGAAGGACGAGAAATCCTGGCCGGGGAAAGGATGGCGGACAGCGCCGAGAACCTTGCCGCCCGATGCTTCGACGACCGCCGACGTATCGCGCTCGAGCGCGTGGCCGAAGGCGTAGTCTGCCGTGACGAAGAACCAGCTATCGCCGCCTTCTGCGACCATGGCCGAGCCCGTGCCGTTGGCAAGCGCCCAGGTGTCGTAGGTCCAGTGCACGGTGTTGGGCGAACATGCTTTGCCGGTGAGGTCGGACGAGGCCGGACCCGAGGCGAGGAAGATCTTGTTCTTCTCCTTGGTGATCTCGTTGACGGCGAGCGCCACCGACGAGGTTGGCACGTCGGCGATTACATCGACATTTTCGGTGTCGTACCACTGGCGGGCGATGTTCGAGCCGACGTCCGGCTTGTTCTGGTGGTCGGCGGAGACGATCGACACGTTGATGCCCTTGTCCGCCGCCCTGAAGTCTTCCGCCGCCATCTGGGCCGCGATGACCGAACCTTCACCGGCGATGTCTGCATAGATGCCGGAACGGTCATTCAGAACGCCGATCTTGACATCCGTGGCGTGGGCCGTGCCGGCCATCAGCAGGCTCGTCAGCGAAGCCAGAATAAACCCCATTTTTTTCATCGCTACTCTCCTCCGATTGCGGCGCAACGCGCCGTTGATGATTGCCTCAGACACCGAGATAGGCGTGCAGTTTGTCGATGTTGGCGTCGAGTTCGTCGTTGGGGATCGTGTCGATCACGCGCCCCTGTTCGACCACGTAGTGACGGTCCGCGACCGACGCGGCGAAATGAAAATTCTGTTCAACGAGCACGATCGTGAATCCCTCGTCCTTGAGCCGGGCAATGGTGCGGCCGATCTGCTGCACGATGACGGGCGCAAGCCCTTCGGTCGGCTCATCGAGCAGCAAAAGCTTCGCGCCCGTCCGCAAGATCCGGCCGATGGCGAGCATCTGCTGTTCGCCGCCCGAAAGCTTGGTGCCTTGGCTCGAAAGCCGCTCCTTCAGGTTCGGGAAAAGCTCGAAAATCTGCTCGACGCTGAGCCCACCGGGGCGCACCTGCGGCGGCAGCATCAAATTCTCCTCGACCGAAAGGCTGGAAAAGATCGCGCGTTCCTCTGGGCAGTAGGCGATGCCCATCTGTGCGATCAACCGCGACGGCAGCTTGATCGTCTCGCGGCCGTCATAGGTGACCGAGCCCGAGCGCCTGGAAAGGATGCCCATGACTGCCTTCAGCGTCGTCGTCTTGCCGGCGCCGTTGCGGCCGAGCAGCGTCACCACTTCGCCTTCGCCAACCTCGAAACTCACGCCGTGAAGCACATGGCTCTCGCCGTACCAGCCCTGCAGGCCATCGACGCGCAGCAGCGGTCTCGCCGAGGGGGCAGCAGCCGGCCTGCTCGTCAGTTCAACTTCAGACATGTCCGGCCCCGATATAGGCTTCGATAACGAGCGGATCTTTGGAAACCGCAGCATAGTCGCCTTCGGCGAGGACTTTGCCGCGCGCGAGCACGGTGATGCGGTTCGACAGCGAGGCTACGACCGAAAGATTATGCTCAACCATCAAAATGGTGCGGTTCTTGGAGATGCGCCGGATCAGCGCCGAGATGCGCTCGATGTCTTCTTGCGCCATGCCGGCCATAGGCTCGTCGAGGAGCAGCATTTCAGGGTTCAGCGCCAGCGTCGTCGCGATCTCAAGCGCGCGTTTGCGGCCGTAGGACAGATCGCTGGCGCGGATATCTGAAAACTCGGTCAGGCCGACATCGGCGAGAAGAGCCGCACCCTCGCTATTGAGCTTGGAAAGCACTTTCTCGGAACGCCAGAAATCGAAACTGTCGCCGCGCCGGCGCTGCAGCGCGATGCGGACATTCTCGAGTGCCGTCATGTGCGGAAATACCGCCGATATCTGGAAGGAGCGCACAAGGCCCAGCCGCGCGATGTCGGCCGGCTGCATCCTGGTGATGTCGCGGCCTTGGTAGCGGATCGCGCCGCGCGTCGGCTGGAGGAATTTGGTCAGCAGGTTGAAGAGGGTCGTCTTGCCTGCGCCGTTGGGGCCGATCAGCGCGTGGATCGATCCTCGCTCGACCGTCAGGTTGACATTGCTTACAGCGACGAAACCCCCAAATTCCTTAGTCAATCCCGCGGCTTCGAGGATCGCTCCGGAATTCATGCGCGGGAGCCTTCGCCCGCCATCGGCGTGAAAACGTGGAACCGCGCTGCGAGGCTGTCCGCCCCCAGGGTGACTTCCATGGTTTCCTCCCGTGGCTCTCCCGCCCGCAACAAACGACCTAATGAACATCGCGTCAAGGCTGCAATTTTCATAAGCGTCTAACTTCGCGAAAAGCTTAGCTGCGCTGGCTCGAGTTGGAGTTTTCCCGGTCTGCCCGGGGGATCTTGCTCTTCGACGCTTTCGATCCGCCGCCCCATTCCTGGGCGATCCTGGCTTGGGCGCCGCCCTTGGCCGGTTCCTTGGCCTTGTCGCCGCCGCTTGCCCTCTTTCCCGATACAGGATGGTCGGCTTTCGCAAACGAGTTGGTCTTTGTCATGGTGTCACTCCTATCGACGGTCGGGGATCGCAGCCATTACGGTCCGCCTGCGGGGCAGGCGTCGGTCAGTCCTCGCCGCGGTTTGGATCATTGCCGGCAGCCTGGCTGCTCTTTTGCGGCTTGTCCTTCTTGTCCTGATTGCCGCCGCGGTTGCCGCCATGCTCGCCGCTGGATCCCTTGACGGCTTTTGTGTCCTGAAGCTTCGTAGCCATCCTGGTTCTCCTTTTGGTCCAACTGTTGGAACCCCCTGACGTCGCGATTGTTCCCGCGGGGAACTTATCGGCCTTTCGGGAGTTCGCCAGAGGACCGCAATGAACGCGAGGAAGGAGATCGCCGTCGAAGCTTTTTGAAGGATGACCTTCGCTTTCGAGAAGGGTTGCCGATGAAAATTGCCCAGATCGCCCCCCTTACCGAAGCCGTGCCGCCGCGGACCTATGGCGGGACCGAGCGAATAGTTTCATATCTGACTGAGGAGCTTGTTCGGCAGGGGCATGATGTGACCTTGTTCGCCAGCGGTGATTCACGCACCTCTGCCGAATTGGTACCGTGTTGCGATATTGCATTGCGTCTGAATCCCAGGGTCCGGCACGATATTCCCCAGCACGTGATGATGCTTGAACAGGTGCGCAGGCGGGCCGATGAATTCGACGTGCTGCATTTTCACATCGATATTCTCCACTTCCCCATAGTTCGGGACTTTGCCGAGCGAACCGTTACGACACTTCATGGTCGGCTCGACCTCCCGGATCTGGCGCAGCTTTATGCGATGTTTGATGACATTCCGCTGGTTTCGATCTCTTACGATCAACGCTGGCCCATGCCGCCTGTCCATTGGATCGGAACGGTGTATCACGGTCTGCCTCGCGATCTTCTCCCTTTTCGCCCGAAAGCCTCGGGCTATCTCGCCTTCCTCGGCCGCATCTCACCGGAAAAGGGGCCGGAAACGGCGATTGAAATCGCTGCGCGTACCGGAATGCCGCTGAAGATTGCCGCCAAGATCGACAAGGTAGACCAATCATATTGGAAAGAGAGGGTCGAACCCCAGGTGCTTCGAAATTCCAGCGTGGAATTCATCGGCGAGATCGACGAACGGCAAAAAGCAGACTTTTTGGGCAATGCGGCAGCGCTTTTGTTCCCTATTGACTGGCCGGAACCCTTCGGACTCGTAACCATCGAGGCGATGGCCTGTGGCACGCCTGTGATAGCGTTTAGACGCGGCGCCGTTCCGGAGGTCATCGACGATGGCGTGTCCGGGTTGATCGTCGACACGCTCGACGGAGCTGTGGACGCGGTACGGCGGATAAACGGCCTCGATCGTGCACGGGTGCGAGGGACTTTTGAAGAGCGATTCACGGTTGAGCGCATGTGCCGCGACTACGTGGCGATCTATGGCTCGCTCTCCGACGACATAACGAAAGCACTTGGTTGTCAAAACAAGCGCGCTAAAAATGCCGCAATGATGACTATGTCTACCTGACGGAGCAAGGCGACGGCTCGGCTGCCCGGATCAGCGCCTGAGCCGCCTTGTTCGCTTCTGAACGGGAGGGGTTGACCATGACCACTCAACTCGAAGACCGCAAGATTGATCCAGCCGTGGCGCTGCCGGCAATCGACGAAACGGCACCGCGCGAGCCGCATCGGCAATTTGCGCTGAAACACGAGGATTGCTTCGTCGTCGCAGACAGCTACGGCGACATACGCGGCATCGGCGACGGGCTTTTCCGCGACGACACGCGTGTATTGTCGCGCTTCCGTCTGTTCATTGGCGGCCGGATGCCGTCGCTGCTCGGCGCCTCGCTGTCGCAGGACAACATCCTATTCACCGCCAATCTCACCAATCTAGCCAGTATCGGGCCGAATGGCAGCGAAGCATTGCCGGGCGTCGTCCACGTCGATCGGACGCGGTTCATCTGGCAGGACCGCATGTTCGAACGCATCAAGTTCACCAACTACTCCGCGCGCGAGGTGGTTCTGCCGGTCCGGCTCGACTTCGACGCCGATTTCCGTGACATGTTCGAGGTGCGCGGCACTACGCGTAGCCGCCGCGGTCGCGCGCATGACGCACTGGTCGGCGAGGCGAGCGTAACGTTCAGATATGAAGGCCTCGACAATGTGGCTCGTCAATCGGCCATCGCATTCTCGATCAAGCCCGATCAGGTGCACCCCAATCACGCCGATTTCCTCATTGTCGTGGCAAGGCGTGACAGCAGAGCATTGTACCTGGAGGTCGCTCACAGCGAAGAAACCCCCTCGAGCGACCGCTTCCGCGCGGCCGCCGCGCGAGCCCGCTTCGCCATGCGCTCAAAGCGCCGGCAGGGCGCCACCGTCTTCAGCTCCGGGCGCGTGTTCAATGACTGGCTGACACGCACGCGCGCCGACATCGCGCTGCTGACGACCGATCTGGAGACCGGGCCATACCCGTATGCCGGCATCCCTTGGTTTTCGACGGCTTTCGGCCGCGACGGCGTCATTTCCGCCTTGCAAATGCTTTGGCTCAATCCGGACCTTGCTCGTGGGGTCCTGGCCTTCCTTGCCCACTATCAATCGACCGAGACCTCTGTATTCGACGATGCCGAGCCTGGCAAAATCATGCATGAAACCCGCAAGGGGGAAATGGCCGTGCTGCGCGAACTGCCGTTCGGCCGCTACTATGGCGGCGTCGACACCACGCCACTTTATGTCTACCTGGCTTCGTCCTACGCCGATCGCACCGGAGACGAGGCGTTCGTCGATCGCATGTGGAACTCCCTGGGCGCTGCCACTGCTTGGATGGAAGAGGTCGGGGCCCGCAACGGGGATGGCTTTGTAACCTACAACAGGGCGGCCGACACTGGTCTGTTCAACCAAGGCTGGAAGGACAGTTCCGATGCCATCTTCCATGCCGACGGCACGATCCCCAAAGGACCGATCGCATTGGTCGAGGTGCAAGGTTATGCCTTCGCCGCATATCAAGGGATGGCGGCGCTGGCCGCCAGGCGCGGCGACGACGCAAAGGCGGCGCACTGGAGCGCCCTGGCAGAGAGGATCCGTCAGGCAGTGGAGACGCATTTCTGGATGCCGGACCGCGATTTCTATGCTTTGGCAATCGACGGAGAAGGCAAGCAATGCGCGGTTCGCACGTCCAATGCCGGTCACCTGCTTTACGTCGGGCTGCCGTCGGCGGAACGGGCTCAGTCAGTCGCCTCCCAGCTGCTCTCTGGTCATCTCAATAGCGGTTGGGGCGTTCGCACACTGGCCGACGACGAGATCCCATTCAACCCTATGTCATATCATAATGGCTCGATCTGGCCGCACGACACCGCGCTCTGCGCCTCCGGGCTCGCCCGCTATCACGAGCGCGACAGCGTCGTGAAGCTGATGAGCGGTATGTTCGAGGCGGCGGTCCGTTTCAATATGCGGCTGCCAGAGCTGTTCTGCGGCTTTACGCGTGCGGCCAGCGATTCACCGGTTGCCTACCCGGTCGCTTGTCTGCCGCAGGCCTGGTCGGCTGGCTCCGCTTTCATGATGCTGCAGGCTTGCCTGGGCATTCGGGTTGACGGCTGGAAACGCGAGATCACTGTGGAACGCCCGCGGCTGCCTATCGGCATCGACAACATCGTTATCCGCCACCTGGCTATTGGCGAGGCGAAAGTCGATCTCATCTTCGAGCGCATTGGCGACCGTGTTGTGTGTTATCTCGATCACCGTCATGAGGGTCTGGTGCCTCTGGTGGTCCGCTCATAACGCAGGCCGGCTAGCGGCCACTGGGTTAGCCGCTGTCAGCTGATGGCCAGCGAGGGCGCGCGCCCAGGCTTGTCTTGAGCAACTCCAGGAACACAATGTCGCGGCAAACGTTGCAAAGACAAGTCATCGTCTTTGAGGAAGCCATGGCGATCCGTCGAAAAGCTGAGGAAGCTGGTATTTTTGATCCGTCCGAGTTGGCTCTGCTGGCTCGAGCGTTCGAACAGCTCAAGCTTGAAGGTCAATCGACTGGTCAGCGTGAGGCGCTCGCGTCTCGCATTATTGCAAACTACATGGCCGGCGTGATCGACGAGGCAGAACTGATTTCCCTATCAAGGCAGCCGTTGGGCCGATGACGCTGCCCGCCCGCTTGGCGGGCCGTTGCTGCTATGCGGCGGGTGAGGGCGCGTAGCGGCTGCCAAGCGAATAGCGGCTGCCGACATAGGTGAGATTGTTGACGGTCGCGACCGCCGCGCCCGACCAGGTCCGCCGATGCAGGAGCAGGCAGGGGTCGCCGGGCCGAATCATCAGATGGCGGGCCGCCATCTCTTCTGCGGCGACGGCCGAGATCACGTGCTCCACTTCCGTCAGCGGCGTCGCCCGCTGCAGATAATCGTAAGTGGTGGTCGCAACGAAATTTTGCCGATGGTAGTCCGGTGCGAGAGCCGGATTGACAAAGCGCTCCTCGAGCTGGACAGGCACCTCGTCTTCGAAATGCACGATGATCGAATGGGCGACCGGTCTGCGGCGCGTGAACTCGAAGGCGACAATGAGGTCCAGCGCCGGGTTGCGGATCTTCTCGAGGACGACGACCTCGGCCCTGTGGCGTGCGCCGCGCGCGGCGATCTCGCCGGCAATGTTCCTGATTTCGATGAGGGCCGATTGCGGTTTCGGCGGCGCCACGAAGGTGCCTACGCCCTGGATGCGCAGGAGGTGGCCTTCCGAGGTCAGTTCCCTCAGCGCCCGGTGCACAGTCATCCGCGAGACGCCAAGCGTGCTGACCAGCTCGTTTTCGGAAGGCAGCCTGCGGTCCTTCGGCCATTTGCCGCTGCCGATGTTGCCGAGCACGTAGTCCTTGACCTTTTCGTAGAGAGGCCCGGCGGTTTCGGGAAGCCTGATCATCATCCTCTCTCCATTCGGATGATGGTCTTCAACCCGCCGCTCGTGCCTGCGATCAGGCGCTGGTAGGCGGCGGGAATCTCGCCGATCGCGATCTCTTCGGACACGAAGCGCGACAGCGCGGGGGCGAGATCGCCAAGCATCGCGACGGCCTGCGCAAGCTCGTCGGCGAAGGCGTGGCAGCCGACAAGCGCGATCTCGCGTTCGACCAGGAGGTTGGGGTCGAGATCGAGGCGGCCATGCGATATGCCGACCAACGCCAGCGTGCCACCCCCGGCCAGGAGATCGAGCAGTTGCGCCATCACCGCCACGTTTCCCGTCGCGTCGACGGCATGGCGCAGATTGGGATCACAGGGCAGGGCGTCCAGGTCGACGACGGTCGCGCCGCTCACCTCGGCCACAAGATCCGCACGCGCCGCATTGCGGTCGGCGACCAGGACCGGCCTCTCGCCGTGCCGCGACAGGAGCAGCGCAGCCAGCCCGCCGATCGGGCCGCAACCGGCGATAAGTACCGGCACCCCGGCCGGCGCCGACAGTCGCCGGACGGCGTGCAGGGCGACCGCCAGCGGCTCCGCCATGGCGGCGATTGCGGGATCGAGCGCGGGGTCGTGGCGCAGGAGCAGCCGCGCCGGCAGGTCCGTCTCTTCCGCGAAGCCACCGTCGCAAACCTCGCCTACAAAGCCCAGTCTGGCACAGACATTATGCAGGCCGGCCCGGCAAGCAGGACATTCGCCGCACCAGAAACGCGAATCGGCGACGACCCGGTCTCCGCAGGCCAACTGGGACACGCCGGCGCCCACGGCTATCACCTCGCCGGCGAACTCATGCCCGGCGACGCTCGGCGCGCGGCTGATCCACTGACCGGTGCGGAAGTTGTGGAGGTCCGAGCCGCAGATGCCGGCAGCCGTCACTTTGAGCCGCACCCAGCCAGGCCCTGGTTCGCCGGGCGATGGCACATCCTCAACCCGCAAATCGCCCGCCGCGTGGAGTCTGGCAGCCTTCATCGCCGCTACCGCACCAGATATCGGTCGCGCACGTCGGAGACGGCGTGTTCATGCGAGGAGAAGCCTTCGTAGCGGGCAAGCGTGCGGGCGTGGCGCGCGAATTCCGGATAGGCAGCCGCCGTCACGTAGCCGATGGAAGAACGCTTGACGAAATCGGTGACCGAGAGCGGGCCGCAGGTACGCGCCCAGCGGCTGGTCGGCAGGACGGCGTTGGGGCCTAACCCGAAATTGCCGATCGAGACTGGCGTGTGCGGCCCCATCAGGATCTCGGCGGCTTCGGTGATGTGGCCAAGATGTGCGAAGGGATCGTTGGAGAGTATCTCCAGATGCTCCGGTGCATAGTCGTTGACGAAGCGGTAGCTCTCCTCGATCGACGCCGTCAGGACGATGCCGCCACAGGCGCCGGTCAGCACCGCGGTGGAAAACGCCACCCGCTGTTCGGTCATGCGCGCCCAGTGCTCGGGCAGGGCGGCCAATGCCTCCTCGGCCACGCGGCGGCTGTGTGTCACCAGGTAGGCCGATGAGTCCGGTCCGTGCTCTGCCTCGATGAGGAGGTCGAGCGCGGCTAGCCCGCCATGCACGCTGTCGTCGGCGAGGATGATCGCTTCGGACGGACCGGCGGGAAGGCCGGGATCGATGACTCCGGCAAGCAGCCGCTTGGCCGCAACCACCCAGGGGCTGCCTGGACCGACGATCTTGAGTGCCGGCCTGATCGTCTCTGTGCCATAGGCGACCGCGGCGACCGCCTGCGCACCACCGCATTTGTAGACCGTTTCGACGCCGGCGATACGCGCTGCAACCAGCGTCGCTGCGTCCACCGAACCGTCGGGCGCTGGCGGCGTTATGATAGCAAGCTCCGGGACACCCGCCACCACGGCGGGCACTGCGGTCATCATTGTCACCGAAGGGAACGCCCCTTTGCCGCGCGGGACATAGAGCGCCACCGAGCGGATCGGCGTGAAGCGGTCCCCGGCATATGCGCCGGGCCGCATTTCCTTGAGCCACATGGCTTCCGGCTTCTGCTCTTCGTGGAAATGCCGGATGTTGTCGATCCCGAAGCGAATGGCGGCGACCACGTCCTCGTCCACCATGCCGAAGGCGGCGTCGAACTCGGCGGGGCTCACCTTCAGCCGCGCGGCATCGAGATCTGCCTTGTCAAAGTCGCGGGCGAAGCGGACGAGCGCGGCGTCGCCTTCTGCTCGGACCGCCTCGATGATCGGTGCGGCCTTCTCCAAAAAGCCAGAGAGATCGGTCTCTGAGCGCCGCATCAGTGCCGCACGACTGGCGGCGTCGATCTGGCTCAGGTCGTGGAACGATACGTTTGGCATAGGATCCCTTTGCGGCCCGGCAGGCCGGCATTCCTCATTTCGATTTCAGGAAGATGTCGAGCCCGACCAGCCTGTCGAGCAGGAAGATGGCGACAGCCGAGCAGGCGATGAAGACCACGGAGATCGCGGCAAGGTCCGGCGTGATGATAGAGCGGATGGAGTTGTAGATCAGCACCGGCAGCGTCACGATGCGGGCATCGACGAGCAGCAGGCTGACCAGAAACTCGTTGAGCGCAAGGATGAACATCAGCAGCGAGCCGGTGATCACCCCCGGCATCACCGCCGGCAGGGTGACGGAGAAGAACACCTGGAGCGGCGGCGCGCCGCAGTTGGCCGCGGCCAATTCCAGGTCCGGGTCAAGTCCGGTGGCACTCGCCGTGACCGCCCAGATCATGAAGGGAAGGTTGATGACGCAGCAGGCGATGCCGACCGGCCAGAGCTGGCCGAGAATGCCGGCGCTGCCGAAAATCAGCATGAGGCCGATGCCCGATCCGATCAGCGGGATCGTAAAGGGCAGCAGCAGATAGATCTGGATCGTCTTCTCAAAACGCACCGCATATTTCGCCAGCGCTATGCCAGCCAGCGTGCCCACGGGAATGGCAACGATCGTACAGACCGTCGCGACATGGAGCGTACGCAGGAAAGCGTTGCGCAGGTCGGAGGCCTGTGAGATGCGCGCGTACCACCGCAGCGATAGCCCGTCCGGCGGAAACGTGATGATGTTGCCGCCGGTGAAGGAAGCGCCGAGCACGACGATCGTCGGCGCCGAAAGCGTCACCAGGGCGATCGTAACCAGGGCCCACAAGACAACGGATTTGCTGCGCGAGCCGCTCACGCCCGTGACCTCCCCATCGCAAGCGTTCCGGCTCCGAACAGCGCGAACACCAGGCCGACGAGGATTGACCCGAGCGCGACCAGCATAAGCGCCAGCGTCGCGCCGAGTCCCTGGTCAGACGTTCGGAAGAACTGATCGTAGATGGCGTTGGCGATGAAGTCCTGCGAGCCGCCGCCAAGGATCGCGGGGACTGCGAAATCGGTGAGCGAAAGCGTCAGCACCACCACGCCGGCGCCGATGAAGCCCGGACGAGCGAGTGGCAACACGACATGGGTGAACGTGCGAACCCAGTTCGCACCGAGCGATCCAGCGGCCGCCTCCAGCTCTTCGGGAATGGCTGTGAGTGCCGGCGCGAGCATCAGTACGGCGAAGGGCAGCATGTACTGGACGAGGCCGAACAGCACGGCGGGATAGTTGTAGATGAGCCGCATCGGGGCAACCCCGACAAGTCCGAGCGCCTCGTTTACCATGCCCTGATTGCCGAGGATGATCAGCCAGCCATATGCACGCACAACCTGGCCGATGAAGAAGGGCAGGAACAGCGCAATCAGCAGGAATTTGCGCAGTCTTGGCGAACGCGTGCGCACCATCAGATAGGCGTAGGGAAAGGCGAAGACGAGTGTCACCGCGGTGACGATCAGGGCGGCGATGAGGCTGCGCTGCGCGACAACGAGGAACAGCGGCTCTGTCAGCGCCCGCCGGAAATTGGCGATTGAATAATCGTCCGAGAATTGGAAGGTGGTGGTGTCGAGCGTGCGCAGGCTTGCATCCGCGATCTGGATGAGACCGAGCACGAGCAGTCCGACCAGCAGCACTGCCGGAAGCAGCATCAGATAGGGCGTGGCGCGCCTGAATCGCGCCGGCCAGATAGCGGCGGCAATGCCTTCCAGCGCATCCATGATACGCCATTTCAAGGGATAGGCTGTCCTGGCTGCCCGCATGAGAAAATCCGTATCCGACCTCGTAAAGGAGCCGGTGCCGCCAGCGCAGCACCGGCCGACCGGCGTCAGCCCTGCATGATCGCCTTGAACTTGGAAAACCACTCGCTCTCATTCTCGACCTGGATCTTCGACGAGATTCGGATGAGGCGCTGGAAATCCGCTTCGGTGGTCGGATAGGACGGATCGCCCACCAGATCCTTCGGCGGTGTGAGGCCCGGCACCACGCCCGGCAAGCCGAGGCCGTCCAGCCAGACCTGCTGGGCTTCCTTGGTCAGCGCATGATTGATGTACTGCTTGGCCCAGTAGAGTTCGTTTTCCGGCAGGCCCTTGGGGATCCACAAACCGTCCGTGTCGAATTTCGCACCCTCCTCCGGCACCACCCATTCGATTTTCACGCCGTTCTTGCGGGCCTCTCGGGCGTTGGTGGAGATGGTGCAGGCGGCATCGATTTCGCCGTTCTGGAACCAGGTGGTGAAGTCGGGATCTTCGCCGAGCAGCGGCTGCTGCGCCTTCATCTTGGTGATGAAATCCCAAGCCGGCTGCATGTTGCCGGGTATGTCCTCCAGCTTGCCGCCACCGGCGACCTGGGCCGGGAAATGGAAGCCGATGCCGTCATTGTAGAAGGCAAGCCGGCCCTTGAACTTCGGGTCGAGCAGGTCTTTCCAGGACTTCGGCGGTCCGTCCGGGAACGCCGCAGGCCGATAGGCCAGCACATAGACATAGCCGTAGGTATTGACGATCGGGAAGCCTTCCAGGCCGGCCGGCTTGGCAAGGTCCGTCACATTGGCGAGGTTCGGCAGGTCGGAGAGATCTTCTGTCACGCCGCGCAGTGCCGACTTCGTGGCATTGGTTGTGGTATCCCAGTTGATGTGGATCGGCGGGACCCGGTTCTGCGCCACGGCCGCCCAGACTTTGGGCTGGATCTCGTTGTCTTCAGTCAGGTCGTGACGGACAGCAATCCCCGTCATTTTGGTGAAGCTGTCGGATACGCCGGCCTTCAGGCTATCCACCCAGCTGCCGCCCCAGGCGCGCACGATGATCTCCGCCGGCTTTTCCGGCTCCTGCGCATAGGACCTGCGCAGGCCGAGAGCTGAGGCGCCGCCGAGCGCGGCGGTGGCCTGAAGGAAGGTCCTGCGGGAAAGATGGGATAATGTCGGCTTGAAGCGCTTCATCTGCATTCTCCTCTGGGTTTGACCGGTTTCCGGTTCTATTGAAAAACAAGCATGTCCCTGGCATTCCACCCCAGGAACACGCTTTCGCCTATGTCGAACTGCGTGTGCGCGGCGGGATCATGGTCAAAAACGCGAATGACCTCGTCGCCAATCGCGGCGCAGGCTACCTCGTAGACCATGCGCTCGCCTTCGAAGATCGTGTCGGTGACAGTCCCGGCCAGCACGCAATCGAGCTTCGACAACTGAGCAGCGTCGCCGGCGAGTCGGATCTGCTCGGCGCGGATCGCTCCCGACGCCTTGCCGCCCTCCGCAGGTGGATTGACCGGATCGCCGATTTTTCCGGCAAGCGTCAGAGCACCGCGAACGATGGAGACGTCGCCCCCTTCCGATACGGACCGTACCGTACCGGCAATGAAGTTGGTGACGCCGATGAAATTGGCGACGAAGGCGTTGCGGGGCTGGCGGTAGGTATGGATCGGCCGCGCCTTCTGCTGGATCTCGCCCTGATCCATGACAACGATGTCGTCGGAAACCACCAGCGCCTCGCGCTGGTCGTGCGTGACATTGATCGTGGTGACGCCGAGCTCGCGCTGGATGCGGCGGAATTCGAGCTGCATTTCCTCGCGCAGCTTGCGGTCGAGCGCAGCCAGCGGCTCGTCGAGCAGCAGCAGGTCGGGCTCGAACACCAGCGCGCGCGCGATCGCGACGCGTTGCTGCTGCCCGCCAGAAAGTTCGTGAATGCGCCTGCCGCCATAGCCCCCGAGCCGGACCAGCGCGAGGTATCGCTCAACGCGTTCGGGAATGGTGCGTGCATCGCGCCGACGCATCTTCAGCGGGAAGGCGACATTCTCGGCCGCCGTCATATGTGGAAACAACGCAAGCCTCTGAAAGACCATGCCGATCGACCGCTTGTGCGGTGGCACCGCGCTCACCGCTTCACCGTTGATGAAGATCTCGCCGCTGCTCGGGGTCTGGAATCCGGCGATCATGCGCAGGAGGGTTGTCTTGCCGGACCCCGAAGGCCCCAGAATGGTGAGGAACCGGCCCTTCGGCAGATCGAAGGACGCATTTTTGACGGCATGAACCCCATCGAAGTCCATCCCGACGTTGCGGACTGTGACTGCGATTTCCCTGCCGCCTTCCACTTCCCGCGAAGCTCCGGCCCGGAAAGGCTCCTGCATTGTGGTTCCCCTTTTTGTCGCCGGCCGCATGCAAGAACGTCCAGCGTTGTGAGGTGGTATATACAACCATATACAAGATGGGTCTACACGGTTCTTGTGGCACCGCCCTCAGTCGCTCAGATGGATGCGAGATAGCCGCCGTCAACTGGCAGGCAATGCCCAGTGACATAGGCGGATGCCCCGCTCGCCAGGAACACAACGGCTCCGGCCAGATCCTCCATCGTGCCGAAACGCCGCTGCGGTATCTTGGCCAGCATTGCCATCTGCCAGTCGGGATCCTGATAAAAAGCATCTGTCATCGCCGTATGGAAATACCCCGGAGCGATGGCGTTGACGCGGATGCCGAGCGATGCCCATTCCGTGGCCAGCGCGCGCGTCATGCCCAGAAGCCCAGACTTCGAGGAGCCGTAAGGTGCCGCGGTCGGAATGCCGACATAGGAGGTCAGCGAGCAAAGATTGATGATCGCGCCACCGCTGTTGTCGGCAGCCATCCGCCGCGCCGCAGCCTGCGCGCAGAAGAAGGCGCCCTTCAGATTGGTCGATATGATGCGGTCCCACACTGCTTCGTCCACGTCGAGCGACGGCTGGACTTGCTCATAGCCGGCGTTGTTGATCAGAATGTCGAGCCCGCCAAAGGTATCCGCCACCTGGTCGACCACCACGCGGATGCGATCGGTGTCGAGCACGTCGAGTGACCGGCAAAGCGACCTTCGTCCGTTAGCGCTAATTCGGTCCGCCGTCTCAAGAAGGGACGCTTCGTCGCGGGCGGTCACCGCGACGTCGGCACCTGCCGCGGAGAGCGCCTCAGCCATAGCCTGGCCGATGCCGCGGCTGGCGCCCGTCACCAGCGCCTTTTTTCCCGTCAGATCGAACAAGGAAGCGGCGTCCATAGTCACGATTCCTGCACTTCCGATATTGCATGCGATCGGATTGGAAACGAACACCAGTTGCGACCGGTTGTCTATACATCTTGCGATCTTCGCTGGCGGCGGATCACTGACCAGCGCCAGTAGGGCGGGATTGAACCGTTCGCGGCGGCGCTGGAAGGGATGGCAGCGGCCGACGTGACGGCCGACTGACAGCGGCGCAGATGCAGACGCGGCCCTCGAAGCCTCGCCAGGATTTTTCCTGAGTTCGCGACCTGACGCATTCAATACTCTCGCCAGAGGCGGTCAAGCATTCATGGCTGCAGGATTTTCTTGCGCCCTGTCCAACCACCCTTGTTGCATGGCGGGTGGTTGGACATTTTTGCATGGAAGGACAAGGTCAGTATATTAACGGCCCGCCCATGGTGCACGACCCCTGAGGGCCTTGCCGGGCTGTGGTCGTTGTTCTTTCGGGGCTACCACCGACAGAGGCAAGGAAGCCGTATGGTTGGTGTCTAAAGTCATTTTTCTGTTGTCGACATCAGGAGCAAATCCGCGGGTCGGATCGCGGTCCGGATTTTGAGCGGCAGCGAGAGAGGCTCCTGTCGACAAGGCGAGGAGGGCGAAAGCCGTTGCAAGTTTTTTCATCGTATTTTTCCTTTCTTAGAATGAGCAGACCTGCCAATCGGCGCCTCGCGCGGTATTGACTCCTGCTTGCGAAATCGCTGTCGGCTTTCTGTCCCGTCACTATGACGAGGCTTCCTGCTCACGATCGAAACTTACGCCACGCCTGTCGCAGAGGTTTGCCCGAGTGCCATCGAAAAGTATCCGAATGTATGCCAAATCTACGCGAGAGCCCCGTAGCTCTTGGACTTTTTTGCTTCGACAAATTTGGCTACAATTTCTTCTCGGCCCCCCTGTCCGCGTTTGAGCCGCCGATGACCTAAATGCGCCGATGTGGTCATGCGACACGCGAAGGTCATGATCTTCAGTGGGTATGGAAGTTCTCCAGCATTGACCGCGGCGCCCAGCAGCAGGTCATCGATGATTGTTCGCGACCGTAGCTTCAAATTGTGTGTCGGCTGCGTTGATGTCCCCATGAAAAGATGGTAACGCGATATTAAAGATTGTTTCGGGTCGTTACCTTGGGCGGGGCGAATGGGATTGGTGATACCGCGGGCATGGCTGTGTGCCGGCCTACTGATTGGCTTGATGATGTCCGCGACGCCGATGGAGAAAGCTTCGGCCGATGCGGTGCCTGGTGCCATGGCCACCGGGCAGCGGACCTCCATCCCAGTCGGCTACATGGAATTCTGCCGAAGGCAGGCCGCAGAATGCAGGATACGATCAGGCAAGATCCCGCCGATTCTTATGACCAGTGGAATGGAAGATAAGCTCGCGTCCGTCACCAAACTCGTGAATAGATCGATCAAGCCCGTGAGCGATTTTGCCGTTCACGGCACGATGGAATTTTGGTCCTATCCTGTTAGCGCGATCGGCGACTGCGAGGACTACGTCCTGCTTAAGCGTCAGATGCTCAATTTGGAGGGCATATCGCTCTCAAACCTTCTGATCACTGTCGTCAGAAAGAAGGACGGCGAGGGGCACGCGGTGCTGACGGTCAAGACCGACAAAGGCGATTATGTGCTCGACAACCTCAACGACGATGTGAAGCTTTGGTCGGAAACTGGATATAGATTTCTAAAAAGGCAATCGTCCACGCATACCGGGCGCTGGGTCGCGATACTTGAACACCCCGATGTTCTGGTCGGGGCAGTCGACTGAACCTCTCGATTTGCGACTGAACAATACCTGGCGCACCCGCGCCATGCCCGAGAATGGCAGGAATGCGCCAGCCAGCCTTTCGCTTCCCGCTTCATTGAGACCTGGGTCTTCCTCCGCCACGATCGATGTTGTGGGGCTGCCTGCCGCCGCCAAGCGCGATGCCTGAGCTTTTCGATGGTATCTGCCGCGGGCGCCATCGCTCGCGGCGCGCGCAGCGCAAGCCGGGCAGTGGGATAACTCCGACAGCCCCGGGCGATTGACTGTTTCCGGACCGGCCCAGGCACGTGGCCCGTGATCTTGAGTCGCACCCCATGCAAGTTCCAACCTCGACGTCGCCTTATTACGGGCACCGGAAAGTGCTCTCTTGCGCGCTCGAAAAGCCCATGTCCTGCAGGCGGAACTCGACTTCATTCCGCGTCTGATGCCGGCAGAGCTTTCGATTCCGCCCGTTTTATGAACATAGAAAATGCTGGTACCGATGAAATTAAGAGATATGGCGCGCGCTGTTGTTTCGAAGAAACGCAGAGGCGTGGCTTGGTATAAGGTTTCTCAGAAGCAGGCCGACAAATACGGCTTCTATGTTTATTCCAGTCATATGATCTGGAAGGACCAGCCATTTTTCCGAAAGGCGCTGCAGCGGGTCAAAAACATCCGCGGGATTCCAGATCCCCGGGCTTTCGTCCTGCAAAGCTGCTTGCGATCGATCGAGCGTATCGATGGCGATGTGGCCGAATGCGGCGTAAGGCAGGGCCGGTCGACGATATTCATGCTGATGAGCGATCTTCGGCCACGGCACTACCACCTTTTCGACTCGTTCGCTGGCCTCTCCGAACCAACCGCAGAGGATCGCAAGCCAAACGGCCGAACGCCATGGAAGTCCGGCGATCTCAGCACCGACGAGAAGATAGCCAGAGAGAATATTTCCGGCTTCAGCAACACCACTTTTCATGTGGGATGGATACCAGAAACCTTTTCCAGCGTATCCGACCGGCGTTTCGCCCTGGTCCATATTGACGTCGATCTATACGAGCCGACACGTGACGCGCTTGCCTTCTTCTACGATCGGGTGTGCGCGAATGGCATGATCATATGTGACGACTACGGCTCTGGACTCTGTCCTGGAGCCCGAAAGGCCTTTGATCAATTCTTTGAAAACCGCCCGGAAGGCATCATCGAGCTTCCAACGGGGCAGGCGATTGTCGTAAAGCCAAGCTAGCGCTGAATGGCTGCGGCTACTTTCCATCGACATCAAGAGAGGGATGTCACGGCGGCAAGGCACGGGATGTCAATTCCCGCGTGATGGCGCCTGCGACGGAGAAAAGTATGCATTGAAAAACTGTTCAACGATCTCCTCGACGACCGATTTCTTTACGTGCCGTAAGTCCTCTCTATAGCTGCGAGCAAGGCCTCCATAGGTGACAAGCTCGAATGAGGGAAGGTAATGGACATTGTCCCGTTCCCGGCAGACTTGACCAAGCACAGCCCGAAGAACGGACTTGCCTTCAGTGCTCGCAGTGACGACATCCATGTCTTGAAATGTCCGAGCTAATGCAACCGGTGAGACTGTGAGAATTATCGGTGCATCGGGTTTGTGTTGACGGACCATGTCCACGGTAGCCATCACGTTGGCGTAGTTTTCCTGAAAGCCGCTGACGTGAAGCGTCGTTTCCTGCATTCCGCCTCCGCCACGATAAAGCGGTTTCTGTGCTGCTGCTTTGCCACTGGATTTGTTGATGAAGACCTCAGTCATTCCGAAGGTGAATATGAATGCCGTGGCTGCATCGAAGCCAACCCGCATC
The DNA here is from genome assembly GCF_004792125.1 of Mesorhizobium sp. M5C.F.Ca.ET.164.01.1.1. NCBI lineage: Bacteria > Pseudomonadati > Pseudomonadota > Alphaproteobacteria > Hyphomicrobiales > Phyllobacteriaceae > Mesorhizobium > Mesorhizobium sp. M5C.F.Ca.ET.164.01.1.1. Next base: position 307,172 of record NZ_SRTG01000002.1, read on the forward strand.
CCTCCGTTTATCCTCTCGATCACCTTTCTGAGAACTTGCGGAGATTTGGCGAAGATGCCGCGGCGGTACGGGTCCTGAAAGCAGATTGGGCCCCAAGGAGCACGTTTCTTGACCTGCCACCAGTCGTCATGGGCCTGATCCCATAGAACGGTGAAGGTGTTGTAGAAGTTCATATGCTCCTGCCGAGGCAGCTCATCTACAATGGCCTGTGTCGGGTCGAAGCTGATATTTCTGTAAGACGGAACGCATGCGATCTGTCTGCTTGTCAATGCACGTCGAATTTCCGGCGCGAAGCAACTCCCCATCGTGAAGAATATATCGTCAGAAGTGAATATTGAGGTTTTGCGGATTGTAACGGTGCCAGAACTGACAAAGTCGTCATACTTCGTGTTTGATTTGGTGGATGCCATCAAGCGAATAGGTTTAATGTATCCGAGTTGGTGGTAGAGCCGAAAAATACTTTCGTCAAACTCGCTCTAGCAATGTCACGATGGCTCCATGATCTTCATAGCCGGCCGCCGAGAGCAATGCCCGACACTTAGTCCGCTTCGCCGATAGCCGCAATCAGGAGGATTCAAGATTGACTATAACTTCGAACGAAGTCAGACGTCAGGTACCAGTTTGGCGCACGTGTGACGGCGCCGAGAAAATTTTCATGGATCGGCAGGAGCGAGGGTCGTCAGAGAACGATACATCGCATCGGGAAACGGAATGAGCGCAAAGAAACGAATTTCAGCGGCCCTGGCATACCCGCTGGTCAAGCGCCTGATCGTGGAGAACCTGCCGCCGCACATAAAGCTGTATCTCACCGGTTTGCTGTGTTCGATCGTTGCTGCGGCGGCGACCGGCGCAACGGCTTGGATCATGAGTGTCATGATCAATAGCATTTATGTAGAACGGAACGCTGCCGCCGCATGGGGTATTAGCGCCGTGATTGTCGGCATTTTCCTGGTCAAGGGGATCGCCGACTACTGCCAGACCATCACAACGGGGAAGGTTCGCCGGGCTATCGTTTCGGACCTTCAAAACCGCCAGTTTTCCCGAATGGTGCGTTTCGACATCAACCGCTTCGCTAACCAGCATCCGGCGAAATTCGTCTCCAAGATCATGTTCAATGCGCGCGCCGGGGCCGCCGTTATTCTCACCATCACGAGCAGCACCGTCTCCGATGTGCTGAAGCTGATTGCCCTGGCAAGCGTCATGGTCAAGCAGGATCCAATGATGTCGCTGATATCGGTGGCGGTTCTACCCCTGCTATTCCTATCGGTGGGCGCGATAACCAGGAAGCTCAAGGCGCTGGCAAGGGGCGAGACGGAGTTGGCAGCACTGGTCCAGTCGATCGGCACGGAAGCCGTCGAAGGTATCCGCACCATCAAGTCCTTCCAACTCGAAGACAAGGCGGCCGCCAGCTTCGCGAAGGCCGTCCGCAAGATGGAAAGGCGCGGCATCCAGATCAACCGCACATCGGCGTTGATGAGTCCATTGATGGAGACAGGCGGCGGCTTCATCATTGGCCTTTTCATTATTTACGCCAGTTGGCAGACCCTCGGTAACGGCAAGACGCCGGGCGAATTTATGGCCTTCATAACCGCCTTTATGCTTGCCTATGAACCCGCCAAGCGGCTGGCCCGGGTCAATGTCGACATCCAGAAGCAAATGGTGGCCGTCGGGCAGATGTATGATTTGATCGACACGCCAGAACAGCGACAACTCGCAACCGCGGGCGAGCACCTCACCGATGTCGAGGGCAGCCTCCGTTTTGAAGATGTGGCCTTCTCCTATGAAGGGAATAGCCCTGCGCTGCACGGTGTTTCCTTCGAGGTCCGACCTCGTGAGAAGCTGGCGATCGTCGGCCGCTCCGGCGCCGGCAAAACGACCATCGTCAATCTGATCCTGCGCCTGATGGAGCCGGACAGGGGCAGGATTCTCCTCGACGGAAAGGACATTTCGAAGATCAGCCTGGCCGACGTTCGCGACAATATCGCCCTGGTTTCACAGGATGTTTTCCTGTTCGAAGGCTCGATCCGTGACAATATTCGCGACGGACGCCCGAACGCCAGCGATCAGGAAATCGAGTCCGCGGCGGACCTCGCCCGGGTCACAAGCTTTGCTTCGAGCCTGGAAAACGGGCTCGACACGCTGGTGGGTCCGAGCGGCACCAATCTGTCAGGCGGGCAGAAACAACGCGTTGCCATCGCGCGCGCCCTACTCAAAAATGCTCCGGTGATTGTCTACGATGAAGCAACATCCGCGCTCGACGGCGAAAACGAACGGGCGGTCATGGAGGCTGCGTTCGACGATGCATTTCAGCGCACTGTGATCTGCATTGCGCACAGGCTTTCAACCATCAAGGCGGCCGATCGCATTCTGGTATTTGACGCTGGTATGCTTGCAGACTCCGGGACCCATGACGAACTCGCCATGCGCAGCGAAATCTATCGCTCGATCTTCCATTTGGAAGCGTCCGCTCCAATCGTCGAAGGCGGCAAAACGCTGCGGCAGAGCGTATTGCGCTGAAGGCCGATGACCAGTTTTTACCATGGCTCCTACATCCGGTATGTGATTGGTGGATTGGGCCTGCAGTTGCGCCGATACACAAAGGCCGTGCGGGCGCTGTATACCGGCTCCAAGCCTCGTTCCGTTCTTGAGCAGCAGGCCAAGGTCGACGCGCTGATCGCGCACAGGGACTGGACAGGCCTTGAAGCACGTACCAATGAAATGGCCATCATGGCCGATCGTGTCCGCGACCCGGAGTTGATGCAGAAGGCAGGCCAGGCGTTCGAACGGCTGGGCAACTTCGCGCGGGCGGCCGAGCTTCGGCTTTCCGCTCGCCGGCAACGAAAAGGGGAAGGTGCCAATGAGTGGACCGGAGAGGGCCTCGGTGCGGATACACTGCTGATCGATCTTGTAGAGGATGATCCTCGCAGTCTTGGCCGGGTTATCCGCCATGCGCGACTGGCCGGCGCTGCCGCTGCATGTGCGCAAAGCGCGACAATTCGGGTCGAGCCGCGCCTCGTATCGCTTGTGCAGCGGACGTTCCCGAATGCGACCGTGGTCCCAGCGCAGCAGAATGTCGCTGCTGGCAAATTTGCGACCTTCGAAAATCTCGCCTGGGTTTTCGGCCGCGATGCCGAAAGACTTGCCGCCGATTTCGTCCCGCTGCGGGCGGATCCTGAACTCGTCGAGACATTCCGCAAACGCTATCGCTCGATGACGGATCTGCCACTGGTCGGCCTGTCCTGGGGCAGCAAATCACACACCAAGGACGTCCCTGATTTCCCCGAATGGGCACGGTTCATCGCCCAGACACACGCGACATTCGTTTCCCTCCAGTACGGACAGATCAAGCCGGCGCTGCGGCGCCTGCGCAATGGCAATGACGCGCGGCTTCTCTATGATGACAGTGTCGACCAGATGATTGACATGGACCATTTCGCTGCGCAGGTCGCTGCGCTCGATGCCGTCGTAACGATCAGCAATACGGCGGCCCATCTGTCCGGAGCACTCGGTGTTCCGACCATTTTCTTGATCGACGACAAGTTTCAGACAGCGTGGCCAGTGATTGGCGATCGAACGCCTTGGTATCCGAAAGGGCTCGTCATTCGCAAGGAAGGACGTGCGTGGCCGGTGGTGCTCGACGACGTCGGCCGGCGGCTCTCGTCAATCCTGACGGTGCGTTCGACGCCGTCCAGCGATAGTTGAGGGTCGCTGTGCCGAGCAGACGATCCATCCTTGAAAAGGCAAAAGCCGCCGACCTGCGCCCGCAAGGTGTTGACGGCAAGCGGCTGCAGAAGGTTCTTGAACGAGCAAAGAAGTTTTTTAAGCGTCCCTCGCGCCATGCTGACGAAAGCGTCGAACGGCATGTGAGCCTGATGGCGCAGAGTGTCGAGCGGCGTGACTGGCAGGCGGCCCGGGAACATGCGCTGGCACTCGGCCTGCTCGGTGAGCAGCTTGGCGATCCCGGGCTTGTCAAAAAAGCCGGGCGTGGACTGAGACGTCTCGGCGGCGGGAATCGTGCCTGGCAGTTGATCGCGTCGAGCAAGCAAGTGCCCGGCCGGCCCGAATGGGATGGCAGTGATCTTGCGGGTCGCAGGCTTGCCGTCGAGCGGCGCGAAGGCGATCTTGCAATCTTCTTCCAGTTCGCGTCGCTGCTGGGGCCGGTGGTCGCAGCTGCCGAACGATGCACCGTTCTGGTCGAGCCGCGACTCGCGCCACTTTATCGCAGAACATATCCTGCGCTCGATATCAGGCTGGAAGGAGAAGGGGAGGTGGCGGCGACGGACGCCGATGTCTTCGCCTGCTTCGAGACACTGGCGAAGCACTTCTGGCCGGATGAGCCGACAGCGCGCGCGCCATTCATTCCGTTGGAGCCGGACCGCCGACTGGTGGCCGAGCTACGCAGCACCTATCTCAATCGCGGCTCGGGGCCTCTGATCGGCTTCGCCTGGGGAAGCCTGAACAAGAGCAAGGATCTGCCGGCTCTGGACGATTGGCGGGCGCTGCTCGGCAATCTGCCGGGACGTTTCATCAGTATGCAATATGGCGATGTCGGGCCAGCGCTCGCCGAATTCGAACGCTGGGCGCCGGGACGCATCATCCATGACGCTTCCGTCGACCAGTTGTCGGATATGGACCGCTTTGCCGCGCAAATCTCAGCACTCGATGCGGTGGTGACGATCAGCAACACCGGCGCCAATCTAGCGGGAGCGCTTGGCGTTTCGACTGTCGTCATGCTTGACGATGGGTTTCGGCTGTCGTGGCCTGCCTTCGGCGAAACGGTAGCCACATATCCAAGCGTTCGACTGGTTCGGAAGGGCGGCCAGGCATGGGCATCCGCAATGCAGGAAGCAGGTGGACGGGTTACGCAAATCATCAGTGGAGTTGGTGATGGCCGGTAGCCAACTCCTTCGCCGGTTCCGCCGCGGTGTCGCGCTTGCAGGCTACAAGTATAAGGTCTGGTTCCGTCGCCACCGGCGGCAGCTTTTCCTTCGCTGGCGTGATGGCGACATTGCCGATCAGATGGCGGATTATCGGCGAAGCATTGAGGCGCGCGATTGGTCGGCCGCACTGCCGAAAGCCCTGGCTCTGGGGTCGATTGCGAAGTCGCGGGGCGAGGTTCGCCTGCTCGACGAGCTTAGCAAGGCGCTGATGCGTATGGGCGCCTACGGCCCGGCGGCCGAGCTCAAGATCGCCCGGCGCCACATCGTTGAGGGCCGCGTCAACGGCGAATGGCTCGGCCAGGATATCTCGAACCAGGTCTTACTCGTTGATCTGATGGAGACCGAAAAGCAGGGTCTGGCAACCGCGATCCATCATGCGAGTTCCGTCGGCCGTGCGCTCGCCCGGGCCGCTCGTTTGATCGTCCTGGTCGAGCACCGGTTGGTGCCGCTCTTTCAGCGGACATTTCCCGCCGCCGATGTGCGAGCTGTCGGTCCAGGGAACAAGGCCGCCTATGGCGAGGCGCAGGCCTTTGCGGGCGTTCAGCATCTGACGGCCGTGTTCGAGACAGATGAGACCGCGATCCGGGAGCATTTCGTCCCCCTGAAGCCGGATCCGGCGCGGGTCGCTGAACTTCGCGCCCGCTATCGGAAGGATGGCCGGCCTCTGGTTGGTGTCGCATGGGGCAGCTCCAATCCTGGCAAGGACCTGCCGCCACTTACGGCATGGCGCGGGCTTATCAGCCGTGCCGACCTCCGGTTCGTTTCGCTGCAATATGGCCAGGTCGCGTCCGACCTGAAGATCCTGACCGATGGCGAGCTCGCGCGTATTCTCCATGACGGATCAATCGACCAACTTGTCGACATGGACCTTTTCGCGGCGCAGGTTGCCGCCATGGACGCCGTGGTAACCATCAGCAATACCGGGGCGCATCTGGCGGGCGCGCTCGGCATCCCGTCGGTCTTTATTCTTGGCGATGGGTTCAAACGTTCCTGGCCGGTCGAGGGCGATCGCACACCCTATTATCCTTCCGCCGTGCTGGTCTCGAAACGGGAAAGGCCTTGGGCCGCGGTGATGGAAGACGCACAAAACCACATGGGCTCACTCATCAGCACTGTTTGAATCCACCACGCAAGGCATCGCGAGTGTGCCAGGCAGGTCCAAACCGGCGAAGTGGTCAAGCGCCTTTCTTGACGGCAAGAGCATTGTAAACTACCCGGCGGGGCGGCCGTTCTGAATTTCACGGATAAGAGGCGATGCATATCTTTGGGTAGGTCGAGAACCAAGGCGGCTTCTCCTGTCAGCGAAGGCTTTGTGCAGCGGCTCCTCGCCGCGTACCGGCTTGTTCATCCAGGAAATCTGTTCAAGCGCGGGCGTATCTACGCCCGCGGCAGAGCAGCGACGAGGACTGTCTACTTCGTCCCACACAACCGCAACAATGTTCGGCTGCTGGCTGACGCGGCAGAAATTCTGGTTGACCGCGGCATCCGCTGCGTGTTCGCGCATCTCGATGGATTGAAACGCGGCGGCGTAGCGCGACCTGAACTCAACGCCCGGGGAATATCGCATATCGGCTTTGCCGAGCTCGAGCGGATGATCAGACCCGGCGACATGCTGGTGACTGGAAATGACTATGCGCCGCAATTCTTTAGGCGATTCATAGACTCCATCAACTTCGGCATGGTCCGTGTGGTCGGGCTGATCGGCGGTGCGCGACTGCTGCAGCCGCATCGATTTGTGAGAGCTGACTACATCCTGTCGATGGGACCAGCGGCGCTGCAGCAAAGACGCCAGCCGACATACGTTGTCGGCTCCCCGGTAATTGAGCGTGCCGTCGGAAGCGCTGGCGCCAGGCACGATGAAGGGCTTTTTGTGCTGGTGAACTTCAAGGGGGATATCGAAGAGCCCGCAGATCGCCAAGCGATTGAAGCCGTGGCAGCCGCATGTGCGAAACTCGGCCTTTCCTATGTCGTTAGCGTGCACCCCACGATGTTCGCAAAAGTCGATATGCTGAACAAATCGACCCTGGATTTCGCACAGCTGCTTCCGGACGCTCTGGCGCTCGTAACGCGCCCAAGCACCACTGTTTACGAAGCAATCGCCTGCGGCATTCCGGTGGTGCTGTTTCCGCTGGTTTCTCCCATGGTCGAGTTCGACAGCCCTATGGGCGCTTTCAAACCAACATTGTCGGAGCATGACCTCGTCGAGGATATCCGCGCTGCGGTCAGGTCAAGGCCGACTTATTTTGAGCAAAGCCGGGACTTCCTCAATGCCAATCTGTCGATTGATCCAAATGTGCCGGCTTCGCAACGGATCGCCAATGCCTTAATCGATATTTACAATCGCTGATCTGCTCGATCAAAGTGCCCGCAATCGGAGTCCGCAAGTTGAGTTTGTTTTCCAACTTTTTTGCAAGAAAGCCGCCCCTCCTTGTCGTCTCGTTTCCCAAATCCGGGCGGACCTGGCTGCGCGTAATGCTAGACGATCTGGGCGTGGATGCGGCTTACACGCATGACGGTTCCGACCACAAGGACCTGCGTGACATTGCGCAGATCAGCCCCGATAAATCTCGCTACAAACGCCAACGGATTCTGTTCCTGACGCGAGACCCCCGCGACACTGCGGTATCTGGATATTTTCAGGTCAACAAACGCCACGGGCTGGAAGCAGGTCCGATCGGCGATTGTATAAGAAGCCCCAAACACGGTGTCGAGAAGATTGCCCTTTTCAACCTGCAGTGGTTTGCGGCCGCAAGTCACATGCGAAAGATTGCGCTTCTGCGCTATGAAGATGTGCAGCGGGATACAAACGACGCATTGCGCAGCATCGGAAAATTTTTGGGAAAATCCTTTGAGGAGTCCCAGCTTGCCGATGTTGCCGTCAGCAGATCGTTCAAACGGATGCAGCAATCTGAAATCTCAGGAGAGCTGGGTGCGCGCTATGGCGGGAGATTGCAACCGCGCGATCCTGACGACCCGGAAAGCTTCAAGGTTCGAAAAGGTAAGGTCGGTGGTTATTTGGACTACCTCAGCGCGGATGATATTGCCTTTTGTGACAATGTGCTTGCGCGGCTCGATTACTGGAAGCGGCTTGATGAAGCCTTTCAGCGGCATGGCATATCTTATGCCGACGACAGGGCAGGTGTGAATTGATCCGATGCACAGGCTTTGTCTGCGGATGCGGACATAGCGGCACCACGCTGATAGCTACGATTCTTGCCTCGCATGCCGATGTCTTTTTGCCATTCGAAGAAACGAACGTGTTTTTCAAATGGGCTCCGCTTGCGCTGTATCGCTACTCGAAGCTGAAACGGGCGGCCATTGGGGCGGGCAAGTCGGTGCTGCTTGAAAAGACACCGCGTCATATCAGGCGTGTCGACCGGATACGACGCCTGGTGCCGGGCGCGAAGTTCGTGATGCCGGTACGCGATGGGCGCGATACCGTTGCTTCGCTGACAAGGCGGCTTGGCGATGCGACCGCGAGTTTGGATCGATGGATTTCGGATAACGCAATGGTGCTTGCTGAGCGCGGCAGCACCGACGTCCTGATTTATCGCTACGAAGATCTTGTCGATGACCCGCAAGCGACCGTCGAAAAGATCTGCACCTTCCTGGGATTGTCGTTCGATCAGAGTCTGCTCGACTATCATCGGAACCCGCAACGATGGTTCACACTCGATGCGCAACCACAACATGCAGCGTTGCGCAACCAGCAAGTGAACCAGCCAATTTATGACGGCCGCGGCCGCTGGAAGACCGAACTGGGTCAGCAGGAATTGATGGAGCTTACCGAGGGGCGTGGGAAACCCCTGATGCAGGCGTTCGGGTACATTTGAGACCGCCGCGCGACCACTTTACTCAGGAAGCGCGCGCGGATAGCCAAACTGATCGAAGTCGCGCTCATACGCGCGATAGATGGTATCAGCCAGTTCTGGCGTGAAATAGTCGGCAAGCCTGCGGCGGGAGGAGGTGTGCAGAGGTGGCATCGCCGCGCGTCGCATCTCGTCGCTTGCACCGACATGATCGAGAACCCGTTCGAAGTCCTGTGCGAAAGTCTCCGTCTTGCCGACGAGGTCGAACGCAACTCCTGGAAGGTCAACGATGTCGCTTTGCCGCTGCCAATGCTTGTCGATCCGCCATGTGGAAGTCGTGCAGGCAAAGGCCACGAAATCTGCAAAGGACAGGCTCTTGTCAGCACCAACAGGCAGCGCCAGATCAGCCCTTTCGCGGTGGGCTAGATAGACCTCCACCCTGCCGTAACCAGGCACAAGGGGACGGTCGCGATATTGGTCGGCCCAGCACGACAACAGCCGGGTATAGGGATTGCGAACGAAGGTAAATCGCAAGGCTTCGGGACTTGTGGCCATGCGATAGAACTGCAGGACGCCATGGCGAGGCGCCTGCAAGTTCGACGCCTTTCGGTTGTGCACCCTCCAGTTCTGGTCGCTGCGCCACCCCGACACGGTGTCGTTTCCGATCATGGCTGCAAGGTTGCTGCGAATGCGGCTGCTCGCCGCCTTTGGCGTGGCGAGGTACAGGATCTTGAGTTGCGGGACTACGTCGATCAGGTCGTCCGGCAGATATGCGGTTTCCATGGCTCTGCGGTAAAAAGCCAACGCCTCGGGATTGCGCCAGCTCAAAACCTGCTCGACAACCCGCCACCGAAGCGACCGCAGTTTCGGCCTCAATTGGCGTTCGATTTTCCTCAATCCACGAGTCTGCTTCGATTTCGGGACGGGAATCTCATACGACACGTTGGGGGTGCTGGTGTTCATCCGCTCTTTCCTATTAGTTTCTAAATGCCTCACCACTGGGAAAACCGCAAGCAACGGTGGACAATCGCCCCAAATCTGTTTTCGCCGCGCGCCAGCACCGACTTCCTGATCTACCGCAACAGTGATTTACGGTTGACGCGCAACCGGCCGCCGAGATTGGGAAGCGTATGGACGAGGCGCGACAAAAGACGTGGTTGCTCATCGGCCAAGTTTGATCGACATGAGTCGTCATGTCATAAGGTCCGGAAGCGGGGTCCTTAGCAATCGGCAGCTGATAGGAATGTTTGCGAGGTGACCATGAAATTACTGCGGTGGCTCAAACCGAAGGCAGAAGAAAATTCCAGTAATTTAGGCCTTTGCATTTCCTACCCCAAATCAGGGCGGACATGGTTAAGAGTCATGCTTGATCAGCTTGTCGTCGGCCTCGATTACACCCACGGCGGCAGCGCGTTCCACAGAAAAGATTTCCGCTCTGCCGACGCTTTTTTGGGAAAGCGGCCCCTGATTTTTTTGCATCGCAATCCGATCGACACAACAATTTCCGGATATTTTCACGTCACCAAACGCGAAGCGTGGCGCGGCTTATTCCAAGGCGATTTGTCGAGCTTTGTACGAGACCCACAGTTTGGTATCGAGAGGACCCTCCGCTTCAATGCAATGTGGCTGGCGGCAATAAGAGAAAGAGACGATGTGTTGATCACGCGATACGAAACGCTCCACAGCGATGCCGCCTCCGAGCTTAGACAAATCGCGAAATGGTTAAATGTAGAACCAGACGAGGAGGAAATTACGAAAGCAATTGACGTCGGTCGATTTGAGTCCATGAGAAACAAGGAATCCTCTGGGCAAAGCGATGAGCGCTATGGTCACCGCTTAAGAACGGTAGACAGCACCGATTCCGATAGTTTTAAAGTTAGACGCGGCGTAGTTGGCGGGTATAAGGACTACCTTACCGAAAAAGAAATTTTATACTGCAAAAATATCATGGAAAATTATGGAATAACTGCCTAGCGATAACCACATCTTCACTCCAGCAGTGCAGGCGGATAGCCAAACTGGTCAAATCGCGCTCATCTGCGTGATTTATAAAATCCGCCGGTTCCGGAGTGCTCAACGGCGTAGCGAGATCGCATGGATTTGTCACAGCATAATCAACGGGTTCAGGCGGAACCGAAGACGCCTATCCTGTTCGTACGCCAGCGCTATGCGCCCTTTGGCGGAGGCGAGATCATGCTGGAAAACATCATGGCGGCGTTCGCCGCGCGTCAACGGCCGGTGGCTGTGCTGTCCGGCGACTGGCCGCGATACGAAGGCATAGAATTCATCCATTGTGCCGGCCGCCGCTTTCCCCGCTCCCTGCGGGCGACGTCCTTTGCCCGAGCCGCATGCCGCAAGATCGCCGAAATGCCACCGGCCCTGGTGCAGAGCAACGATCGTCTTCCGTGCTGCGATGTCTTCCGGGCCGGGGAAGGCGTTCATGCCGCCTATCTTGCCGAGCGGCGTCGTTTCGAGACGCGGCTTGGCAGGGCAGCGACGGCGCTGAGTCCCTTTCATCGCCAGACGCTGCGTCTTGAACGCACAACCTATGCCAGCCCACGGCTTAAAGCTGTGATTGCCATTTCGAAAATGGTGGCTGAGGACATTATCCGTCACTACGACTATCCGGCGGAACGTGTGCACCATGTTCCCAACGGGGTTGACCTGGACCGCTTCAACCTGGAGCTGCGCCAACAGCATCGGGCCGCCGTCCGCGCGCAGCTCGATGTCGACGATAACAGGCCGGTCGTCCTGTTTGTCGGCTCGGGTTTCGCGCGAAAAGGACTTCTTCCATTGATGAAGGCTGTCGCCACGCTGGACGGTGAGCTGGAGGTGTGGGTCATTGGCCATGATTCGCGCGCCAATGCCTTCAAACAGGCCGGCGACAGACTTGGTCTTGGCGCAAGGCTCAGGATGTTGGGGCCGCAGAAAGATATGTTGCCATGGTACGGCGCGGCCGACATTGCCGTGCTGCCTTCCATTTATGACCCATTCGGCACAGTGGTGATCGAAGCCATGGCCAGCGGCTTGCCCGCCGTGGTAAGCACCGGGTGTGGGGCGCGCGAGCTGGTCGATCGGTTCGAGCCGACGCTTGTTTGCGACGCAGCCAGCTTAAACGACCTCGCCGCTGGGCTTGCCCGCGCGTTGCAGCTGTCGTCACGGCCTGAGACTGCGGCCAAGGCCAGAGCGGCGGCCGAACACTACGATTTCAACGTCATGATCAGGAGAATGATAGCGCTCTACGAAAGTATCGACCTGAGATAATTTTCGACATTTTTTTTGAATCCGTTAGTATCGCTCGGAGTGCTAACAGGCCGGGGGGGCAGTTTCTTTGAACAGTAGCAGTTTTGACGCCGGAACCGTCTGACCGTGCCGGCGCTCTCAGTCATCATAATCAGCCGCAATGAGGAAGCGTGCATTGCACGTTGCCTTCGCTCGGTACATTTTGCCGACGAAATCGTCGTCCTCGACAACAACAGCACCGATCAAACCAGGGACATCGCCAGTGGACTCGGGGCCAAGGTCCTAATCACCCTCGATTGGCCCGGGTTCGGGGCGCAGAAAAACCGTGCCCTCGCCGCGGCGACGGGGGATTGGGTCCTTTCGCTTGATGCCGACGAATGGGTCGAGCCACCCCTCGCTGCAGAAATCAGAGCCGCTATCGCCAACCCAAAAGGCTATGATGGCTTCGAAATACCAAGAAGATCCCGCTTTTGTGGGCACATCGTCCGCCATGGCGGCTGGTCGCCCGATCTGGTGCTCAGGCTTTTCCGTCGACAGTCCGGGCGCTTCAGCAACGACACGGTGCACGAGAAAGTTGTGGTGAATGGGAAGGTTACGCGATTGTCCCATCCTATGGAGCATGACTCCATCGCCGACCTAGCAGACGCGCATGACAAGATCGGCCGATACGCAGAAGCGTCCGCGGCGCGGCTGCTTGCCGAGGGCAAAAGAAGCTCGATAAGCAAGGCGGTTTTACGCTCGGTCTGGGCCTATATGAACAGCTATGTTTTCAAGCTGGGATTTCTGGACGGTTCGACCGGCGCGATGGTCGCCGCTTATTCGGCCAGCTACACCTATCAGAAATGGGCGCTTGTCGCATTGGGCAGCGAGACGAAATCCGCCGAAGAAAGCAGGACCGGCGTGAAAGGCAAATCTGTGCGATTCAGAAATCGTCCTGGCTAATTTCTGCACCATTGTTGCCGAGCTGTTGCCAGACAGTTAGTGTACGACCGTTTTGAAATTGGAGCCAAGGTACTGAATATGACTGATGCGTTTAGGGTATTCGTTGGATGGGATAGCCGCGAGCCGATCGCCTACGACGTAGCACGGCACTCTTTGCTTAAAAACGCTTCGGTGCCTGTCTCCGTCATTCCAATCAAACAGGACGAACTGCGTGCCCGTGGACTGTATTGGAGGGAAAAAGATCCACTCGCGTCAACAGAGTTCACCTATACGCGGTTTCTCACGCCTTTTCTCGCCGACTACACGGGTTGGGCTTTGTTCTGCGATTGCGACTTCCTGTGGCTCGGTGACGTCGCAGGTTTGCTGGAATACACGAAATCGAACAAGGCGGTCTATTGCGTCCAGCATGACTATACGCCGAAGGCCACTACCAAGATGGACGGCGTGGTCCAGACATCCTACCCACGAAAAAACTGGTCCTCGCTGATGCTGTTCAATTGCGCGCACCCTTCGGTTAAATCGCTTACGCCAGAGGTCGTGAACCGCGAAAGTGGTGCCTATCTCCATCGAATGCAGTGGGTCGCCGATGAGGACCTGGGCTCGCTGCCAGTAGAGTGGAACTGGCTTGAAGGTTGGAACGAAAAGCCGGCGCATGGCACACCTAAGGCGGTCCACTATACAAGCGGTGGTCCGTGGTTTGCCGAGTGGCAGAATGTCGACTATGCGGATCTGTGGAAAGCCGAACGCGACGAATTTTTGAGTAATGCCGAACAAACGGAAGCTTCTCTTTCGCGCTCGGCGAGCCGGTAGCTAATCCAACCGATCGGCCCGACCATATCGGACGTTTCGTCGAGATCGCCAGCAGGGCGCGGTTCCTGCAGATCGGTGAACAGACTAGGCGTGCCTGGGTCGAAATCGAACCGAGCGGGGTGTCGAAAAGCCATTTTTGGCGACGTGCTTTCCAGCGCGCGGCGTTGACACAGCGTCTGCTGCGCCAAGCCGGCAACTGCTTTGTCGTTGTTGCTGCATGGCAGAGGCTTGAGGCCATGGCGAAAAGAAGTGCGGGCATCCTGCCTTACCGGAGATCGAGCAACGAACTGCAGGTGTTGCTTGTTCATCCGGGCGGGCCGTTCTGGCAAAGCCGCGATCTTGGCGCATGGTCGATTGCAAAGGGCGAGTATGGTGATGACGAACAGCCGGAAGCTGCGGCGCGCCGCGAATTTGTGGAGGAAACCGGCTGGAAGCTCAAGGGAGCACTGCTTCCGTTGGGGGAACTGCGTCAGCGCGGCGGCAAGTTTATCACGGCGTTCGGCGTCGAAGGCGATTTCGACGCCGGCAGCCTGCGTAGCAACATGTTCGAGATGGAATGGCCGCCGCGCAGCGGCCGCATGCAATTCTTTCCAGAGATCAATCGCGCAGAATGGTTCGGCCTCGATATGGCCCGGGAAAAGCTGCTTGTGGGCCAGTGGCCTTTTCTCGACCGGCTAGTGGTGTCTGTCTAAAGCCGGCCCAGCGGCCGACCGAGATCTTCAACTGGTCGTGCTGATCGCCACGCCCCAGGAACCATGGGCTGAGGCGAAGAGCATGTTGACCCTGCCATAGCGCCAGGATCAGGCCCCGCGCTCTACGGCACGAAGATAAGGAACAGATAGGCGACAAACACGACGAGATGAACGAGCCCCGTCAGCATCGTTGTTCGGCCCGTCCCAAAGCTCACGATGCTGATGGCAAGCGCGAGGATGAGAAGCACGGTATCCCCCGGGCCTAGACCAAGAGTCAGGCTCCGTCCGGTGAGCAGGCTCGCCGCACCGATTGCCGGGATTGTCAGGCCGATTGTGGCGCAGGCAGAGCCGAGAGCGACATTCAGTCCTCGCTGAAGTTCGTTATTGAGCGCTGCCCGAACCGCCGACACCGCCTCCGGCATAAGCACCAGCGCAGCGACGAAGAAGCCCACGATTGAGTCCGCCTGGGTAACTTGAAGAAACTCGAGCCCATTCTCGATGCTGCCGGCCACCTGCTCGGTCAGAAGAACGATCCCTGCCAGTCCAACAAACAAGAGGAGCACGTTTGTGGTCACGTTCCCACCCTCAGATACATGCGCCTCATGTTCCGCGCTGGACGTCAGATCCTCGATAAAATCACCCCGATGGCGCACCATCTGGGCAAAGACGAAGGCACCATAGAGGAGGATTGAAAGAACGCTCACGAAAGCGAGTTGCGATGCGGAGAACGTACCGGGGCTTGTTGCAAGCGTGTAGTTTGGAAGGATCAGCGTAAGAACCGTCAGCGCCATAATGACGGCAAGGGAAGCGTTGGTGCCCTGTCGTTTGATGTCCTGATATCGATGCTTCAGCCCACCCAGTGTGAGGCAGACCCCGACAACACCAGCGCACACGATCATGACCGTTGAAAACACGGACTCGCGTGCCAGCGTCGGGTTGTTCTCGCCATGGAGCATCATCGAAACGATGACCGATGCTTCGATGGCCGTGACCGAAAATGTCAACAGCAGCGTGCCGTAAGGTTCACCGAGCCGCCGTGCAACGGCTTCGGCATGATGCAAAACCACAAACACGGTTGCGAAGATGAAGATAGCGACCACGATCATCGCCAGGATCTTGATCGAAAGCAGCGAATGCTCGATCGACGCGGCGCCGAAATGAATCAGTGCGGCCAGACCCAACGAGCCGATTGGGAACAGATATTGGCCGATCGATCGTCGATGAACAGCCAAGACGGATTTCCTTCATCGCCATCGACGGTCGCAGATTGAGTATTACAGAGACTGACCGAAGCCCACGGTCTCAATGTACTTGCGGCTGCCGGCCCATTCAATGGCCGCGTGCTCGATCGACTTGGCCTACCTAAACTTGCCGAGCTCAATGCCGCATATGCGTTACAATTAAGCCTTGAGTTTTTGCGCTTACCGCAATAGCTAGGTGCTTCCAGGCCGGGCCCCTCTGGCAGTCCATCAGGACTGTGATGTCGGACTGGAATTCAATCCGGGTGGCCTGGCTTTGAGATTTCTTCAGCTGTAGCGGCATTTCTCTTGTCATACGCGGTGTCCGCGTTGCTCTACGGTTATGCTCGCAAGCCGCGTCACCCCTAGCTGAACGCAAGGGTGCCGTATGACAGAATTTTTTAGTCCTGAAGCAATGACCGCTCTGTTGCAGGTCATCATGATCGACCTGGTGCTGGCCGGTGACAACGCCATCGTTATCGGCCTTGCCGCGGCCGGACTACCCAAAGAGCAGCGCAGAAACGCAATCGTCGTTGGTATAATCGCAGCGGCCGTTCTGCGCATCGGCTTTGCGGCCGCGACAACCCAACTCCTGCAGATCGTCGGCTTGCTGTTGGCTGGCGGTATATTGCTGTTGTGGGTGTGCTGGAAGATGTGGCGCGAACTCCGGCAAAACCATGCGCAGGAAACACAGGCGATCGAAGCGCTTTCGGAAAGTGACGTCGACTACGACGGCATCGTAGCTGGCAAAGCTCCACGCAAGACCCTGGCGCAGGCAACCTGGCAGATCATCATCGCCGACGTCTCGATGTCGCTCGACAATGTTCTGGCGGTAGCGGGAGCCGCGCGCGAACATCCGAACGTATTGATCTTCGGCCTTGTCCTCTCCGTCGCGCTGATGGGCATTGCTGCAAACCTCATCGCCAATCTGCTTCAGAAGCACCGTTGGATTGCCTATGTCGGCCTGGTGGTCATCCTCTACGTAGCTGGCGACATGATCTATCGCGGTGCGCTTGAACTTCTGCCCCACGTCGCGGGCGCTTGAGACTCAGAAGATGGGCCGGCCGGAACGACGTCGTTCCGGCCGGTTCTGCTCCCAGGCAAGGCTGATGGCCCGTGTCGGCGCAATTATCCTGCCTCGGCTCGCTCCCCTTACCATTTAGAGCGCACTCACCCGATCCGGCGGTAGAAAGAGTATCCTGGTGCTCAGATCCGTGTGAGTCGCGGTTTGCCCCCACGCAAACGACCAAATCGGAAGGCATCTGAAACCGCCGAGCGGACCATAAGCATCTCGCCTATGGTTTCGTGTGTCATGAGCCCGACCAGCCGGTCGGAATTGTCCACGACGGCGACAGCAGGCACATCTGCCTGCTGCATGAGCCGCAGGCTTTCCTCGAGGCTTTTGCGGTAATGTATTTTCGGGATATCGCTCCGCATTGCGCTCGCGACCGGTTCAGCAGGCCCCTTTTCTTTCAATGTCCGGATCATGTCGTTGCGTGTCACCAATCCCTTAAGATGGCCGGCGGAATCGGTGACAGGGAAGTCGTGCTGCGTGGTCGCGAGCAGCATCTCGATTGCCTCGTCGAGCGTCGCCGACCGTTCCAGCCGGGCGAACTCGGTGATCATCACGTCACCGACCAGGACGCTTGTGGCAACCTCGCGGATCTGTGCGTTCTGGGCTTCTGCTGCCGCGGCGAGATAGACGAAGATGCCGATGAAGATCAGCAGCGGGTTGTAGAACAGCCCAACGAAACCGAAGACGAAGGCCAATCCTTGCCCGATCGTGGCGGCGATCTGGGTCGCGCGCGACCAGGAAAGGCGGGCGGCGAGGGCCGCGCGCAGGATACGGCCGCCGTCCATCGGGAAGGCCGGGATCATGTTGAAAAGGACCAAGAAGACATTGACCCCGGCAAGCCTGGCGAGAAAATTCATGCGCGGATCCTCGATCCCGGCCATCTGTTCGACACCCGCCGACCCACCGAGCAAGACGAAGATCAGCGCGGCGATCGCGACATTGACCAGCGGCCCGGCGACCGCGATCACGAACTCCTGTCCCGGCTCTTCGGGCATGCGTTCCAGCCTCGCCACGCCGCCGATCGGGAAAAGTGTGATGTCCGGCGTGCCGATGCCGAAATACCGTGCGGCGGCGATGTGACCGAACTCATGCAGGACCACGCAGGCAAAGACGGCAATGATGAAGGCAACGCCTTCCCAAGCCGCTGGCGTGCCGCCAATCCGATAGTGCGTCAGCCAAATCCAGACGAGCAGAAGCAGGAAGGTAAAGTGAACGCGCACGGTGGTGCCGGCGATCGTCCCGAGGTTCAGCGACCAACCCAAATCTGTCCACTCCGAGAGGCCCCACCTTCACCATAGGCTTTGGCAGGACGCTTGCAATCATCCGAGAACATCTGGCGCTCAAGCTCATCGTCTGCGACTAAGACCCACCCGGCCGCGAGATGCTCCGCCTTAGTGTCGCGGTCCCGTCGCAAGGAGAGTTTATCACGACACGACATCCCGGTGAACTTCTTGCGCCGTCATGGTTTGAACGCCGTCATGGTTTGAACTTCGACGTTTGAACTTCGACCTGCTAGGAAGCCCGCTTGCGGGCCCAACCGACTCTGCCGGCCATGCTGCCTTTGGCGCACCACCAAGGCCACACTAACATTCTCCCTGGACCACTCGGTGGGGGCTGGTCACTCCGCTCTGCGCGCCTCGGGTGAGGCCCTTACCTCGAGTCAGTAACCCAGTTCGAGGTCGATCTTGTTGGACAGAGGCTCTCCTCTTGCGACTTGACCGCAGAGATCGGCGGCCTGGTCGATTCCAGAATCCACCCAGAAGCTCGCGACATGAGGTGTGATGGTCACCTTGGGATGATTCCACAGTGGCGATGAGGCCTCCAGCGGTTCACGCTGAAACACGTCAAGGCAAGCACCAGAAAGCTGATCTTCGTCGAGAGCGCGGATCAGGTCGGCTTCCTTGACATGCGCGCCCCTGGCGACATTCACGAGGTAGGCACCTCGCTTCATTTTTCCAAAGGCACTGGAGTTCAGTATCCCACGAGTGTCACCAGTCAGGGGAAGTGAACAGATAACGTAATCCCGGAGTGTGAGTGCGTCCGCAAGCTGGGCACGGCCAAAGTAACTCTGTATGCCAGGAAGCGTCTTCTGGTGACGAGACCAGACAGCAGTGTCGTAGCCCAGGTCCGCAAACAGCTTTGCGGCCCATCCACCGATCCGGCCCGCACCCAGCACAACAATTCTTGTCTCGGAGACCTTCCGCGGCGCGATCGGTTTCCAAATCTTGCGGGCTTGCTGACTCATGTACTCCGCAACATGCCGTTGCTGGCAGAGAACGCGAAGGACGATGTACTGCACCACTTCCGAAGCCTGCTCACGCGTTGCGAGCCTAATGAGCGGAACACTCTTGGGAAAGCTTTGGAGATCAATACCGTCGACACCTGCCCCCAAATAGACGACCGCGCGCAGTCCTGTCATCGCGTCGAAAAAGCCAGGACTGGCGCCCTTGTCGATCAGCGCTATATCTATGTCACCTTTGTTCCCGACGTCTGGCCAAAGCCTGAACTCCAGCTGCGGCACACGCTTCTTCAGCTCAGCAGCCCACACTTCGGCGTCGATGTAGTCAGGATACTCATTGACCATCAGAACGGTAATGGGTTGGCCGGACACTTTGCACCTCCAAGATACAGGCAATGATCGGATCCATATTCCCGCCTATCCTAGCACACCGGCCGTGCTCAACGAATCTGCGAAATGCTGCTGGCCCGCCGGGCTGCGGTAAGGTGCAATGCGCCTCCAGGGTGCTGGGGAAGCCTTGCACCAGCCCGCTCGGCCCATTGTCGCGCCTCATCAAGGCGACCGAGTTCCGCGAGCATCGCGGCTCCGTAGAAGGTCGAGTCAATGAAGTAGTCTGGCAACTTTCCTCGGAGCTCGAATGCGTCCTCGTAACGCTCACGCTGCGCAGGACGCCGGACGCTTGCGGGTTTTCGGCGCTAGGACCCGTTGCTTCGGAATCGGATTCGTCATCCATGGATGTTCCTGGCCGAAGACCCGCCGGGCGGGGCGCCAGCGTTAGCCGACGCTCCGCGGAGCAAGATATATGTCGACCTCGCGCTAAACGTGTCGCCGCGTCAGTGAGCAGTTTGCGAGTGCTCGCCGCCCGGCTTCGAGATGTCGCTTAAAGCATCTCCCGCTTCTGCCGCTTCGCCGTTCGTCGCGAGATCGCCAAGAGAGATGATCCCGACGAGCCTCTTTTCGCGGTTCAGAACCGGAAGCCGACGCACCTGCAGGTCGCCCATGTTCTCAAGCACATGCTCGACGTCTTCGTCATCGAAGCAGTATTTGACCTCCGGGGTCATGACATCACGCACCTTGGTGTCAGGTCCCATACCCAATGCTACGCCGCGGATCGCGATATCACGATCGGTGATCATCCCGACCAGCCGGTCGTGGTCGCCCACGGGCATCACTCCGGCGTCAAGCTTGCCCATGATCTGCGCTACTTCGCGAATGGACTGTTCGGGGTTCGCGACCTGGACATTCCTCGTCATGCAGTTGCCGACTTTCATGGCAATCTCCCTTCATTTGCGAAGCCCCGCCGCCGATACGGTATTGATGACCGATGAACGAAGTTTCGGCGGTAGCGTTCCCTTGAATGTGGATTGAATGGCGCGCACAGGCGGCCATCGCTGCCCGAGCGACGGAACTTGGGATAGGGACCGATTGCATTTCGTTGAGACGCCGATGCCTGGCCGACCTGGAACCCTGATGGGCGATGCTACGTTTCAGTGAGAGACAGCGCAGCCAACGGAGAAGTCGAATGCAGCCCTCAGCCGCAAATTCCGCTCGCCACCCCGGCGCGCTTACAGTCACCCCGTTCAATGGAACCGTGACGGTCAGGTTCTCCGACGCGATTGTTGCCTCAACCGAGCGGGCAAAAGTGCTTCATGAAGATGGACACGATCCCGTTTTCTACATCCCTTTCGAGGATATCTATTTCGAGCTTCTGGAGAAGACGAACACCACAACGCGCTCCCCGCTGAAGGGCACAGCAAGTTACTGGCGGGTTCACGCGGTCGGCGGAGCGGCTGACGACTTCATGTGGGCCTACGAGACGCCCGACACCCCGGCATCAGCCATCGCCCGCCATGGCGCCTTCGATCCCGACAAGGCGCGGATCGATGCCGATCCTGCCGAGGACAAGCGACACACGCCTCACCTCCCCGAATAGAGTGGCGCTTGAATTTCCACATCGGCGGGTAACGCCGCAGGCGGCAATCTTTCCCTCATTCGGAGAATCTTTCGTCGAGGACCCGCAGTCCGTCTTCGTACTTCGACGTCGGCGCGCCAATCTGCCGTGCCTGCCACAGATTGTCGGCGAGATCTGCGCGCTTGACCGGCAGCGCCAACGGGTTGGATGCTGCTCTGCGCACGAAAGCGAGGTCGTCCTCGTCCGGCCTGCGTGTCATGGCATCGACTGCCGACACGATGGATGTTCCAAAACCAGCCGCCTCGAGCCGATCGCGGTCCCAACCGTCGCTTTTCTCAAGAACATCGTGAAGGTAGGCAACGGCCTTTTGGTCGAGCGTTTCGACGGCATCAACGATCCGGCGGCAATGTTCGATATAGGGCCGTCCGGTCTTGTCCGTCTGCCCGGCATGAGCCTGTTCGGCGATTTTTGCCGCGCGGTAGAGCACGCTCACTGCTTCGATCCTTGCTGGCCTGTGTATTGATGCAACCGGCCTTTGCTCCGGTGCACAACGTGCCTCAAGGCAAGGTAGCCCGTGTCACCGAACGCGCGACGATTGCCTGAGGTTCCAGAGCGCGGGCAAGGCTCCGGCACGTCGGAAGGACGTTATAGGTTGCTAGCCTTGAGCGACAGTTCGAGACGGCTAGCCGCCGTCGGACGGTCCATCGACAATCCCGGAACTGGGCAGAATCCCAAAATCCTGTGACTTGGCACCTTGTGCTGCCGTCAAAAATCCGTCTGCATGAAGACCGCGCCGCAGCAACTCTCTCACCGCCGCCGACCGGCTTGGCATGCGCCTTTCGAAGCGCCAGTTTTCCAATGCAGCCAATTCGTCAGCATTTAGCATGATCTGCAGTCGTTCGGGTCTTTCCAGGTCGGCCATTTTTGCCTCCAGCCGCTCAAAGTTAGTAATTGTCTAAAAATTAGGAAGAGTCTCATCGCCCGTCAAGGCCGGTTCATACGCTGTCGGCGTGAAAGGTTAACAGTTGCTGTGAGGCATCGACTGCACAGTCCGCGCAATATGCTAACTTATTGATTTCACGATATAATTTTATTGATCCCCTTGCCATTCGGATCGTCATGGCGCATGCTTACCACGAGGGACAAACCGCTCCTGAAAAAGAGGGTTTTCCATGAGATACGATTACTCGGCTCATTTGTGTCAAGACGTTAACCTGCAAGTTAGGGCAGCCGCCCGCTATAAGGGAATGGTCAATGTCACCGCGGTGGCCGAGGCCGTGCGGCTGCGAAACCTCGCAGAAAACGTCGCGCTTGAAGACATCGAATGCCTGGTACTGCAAGCGGCCCAGTTCTGCGGGGCGGCCATGGAATTCGACAGCCTCACAGTTCTTGAATCACATAACCACCATCGGCACTCAGTGAATTGCGATGCTCTGCCTG
This sequence comes from Mesorhizobium sp. M5C.F.Ca.ET.164.01.1.1, assembly GCF_004792125.1. Taxonomy (NCBI): domain Bacteria; kingdom Pseudomonadati; phylum Pseudomonadota; class Alphaproteobacteria; order Hyphomicrobiales; family Phyllobacteriaceae; genus Mesorhizobium; species Mesorhizobium sp. M5C.F.Ca.ET.164.01.1.1. Next base: position 329,512 of record NZ_SRTG01000002.1, read on the forward strand.
GCAGCGGCGGCTGCGATGTTCTGCAGGACAGGACTGTTTCGCTATATCATCGCCAGCCGGACCGAACGCAATAGGTCCGGCGTCAGCACAGTCGGTCGGACGGGAAGGTTCAGCTTCACGGGCGCTTTCAAAGGGCCGCGTTATCCGCGACAGACGTCTGGACGAAGGGTAGCGGCGCCTCGAGCGTCCAGGTGACGCCTTGCTCGTGGAACTCCAGCCGCCCGCTGCCGCTGAGTGCCTGCGGCGCCACCCGCTCGAGAACGACCACTCCGAAGCCGCGCCCCCTGACAGCGTCCAGGATCGGCCCGTCCAACTCATGCCAGACCAGTCGAAAGGTGTCGGCGCCGTCGCCGGCAGGGATCACATTCCAATCGATTTCGACGCGTCCGCCGCTACGGGACAGCGCTCCATGTTTTGCCGAATTGGTGGCGAGTTCGTGGAAGGCGATACCGAGATACTGGACGGCGTTCGGCTGCAGTATCACCATTGGCCCGGCCATCGACACGCGGGACTGCGCTGCAAAGGCCTTGAGCTGTGCCTGGATGAGCTCGCCGACCGTCGCGCCGCGCCACTCGGCATTGACCAGGAGATCGTGGGATTCCGAAAGCGCCATGATGCGCTCCCGAACCTGCCCGAGGAAAGCCTCAGGTGTGCTCGTCAGCCTGCTGGTCTCGCGGATCATCGAGATGATGACCGAAAACTGGTTCTTCACCCGATGATTGACCTCGCGCATGAGCAGACGGATGCGCCGCTCGTTCTCCTTGTGAGAACTGATGTCGCGCGCGATCTTGGAGGCGCCGACGACCCGCCCGATCCCGTCGCGGATCGGCGAGACGGTGAGCGAGACCGAAACGAGCGTGCCGTCCTTGCGCAGGCGCATCGTCTCATAGGAGGGGACGCGTTCGCCGGCGCGGATGCGGCTGATGATCGAGACTTCCTCGTTGAGACGGTCGGGCGGAATGAGCATCGTCACCGGCCGGCCGATCGCCTCGGCAGGCGTGTAGCCGAACAAGCGCTCTGCAGCATCGTTCCAACTGGTGATGATGCCATTAATGTCCTTCGACACGATGGCGTCCATCGACGACTCGACAATGGCGGCAAGACGCATGCGGGCTTCATCGCCCAGCGTCTGGGTGCGCAGGTCGAGCAGCGTGTTGATTGCACCGACAACATTGCCCGCTTCGTCGCGAAGCAGGCGTGGGTGAGCCCTGAACGGGACGAGTTCGCCGTCCGGCCGCTCCGCAATCGCCTGGTCCCACAAGACATCCCGTCCTTCGCGCAGCGCCACGGCCATCGGACACTCGTCATGTGCCATATCCCGACCGTCGAGATGACGAAGCTTCCACGAACCGCACCATAAGTCCCGACCGATAACGGGACGATGGCCCCAGAGCTCAGCTGCGGCTTCGTTGAAGAAGGTGATGCGTCCCTGCCCATCAACGGTGTAGATGGCGACCGGCAGTGCCTGCATCAGATCGGCAGCGGGAATGCCCGGAACTCCGAGGCCGATATCGGCTTGTTCAACGAAGTTCACTTATGGCGCCATTCTCGTGGGATTTCCGAGCGGCTATAATGCACTTGAGCGATTTCGGTTCCGTCCGGACAATCACGTGCGCCCCCTTTGCCTGCAGCCGCCACATTCCTGGACAAGGTACTAGCGCGACACAGGATCACCCTGAAGTTATCGGCCTAAATCGAGCGGGCACTAAATTCGTCCGAGAAGGACCAGGATAATGACGATGAGTAGCACGAGACCAAGGCCGCCGCCACCATAATAGCCGGTGCCGTAGAACGGTCCACCACCCAGACCGCTGAACCCGCCAAGCAAGACAAGGATCAAAATGATGATGAGTATGGTTCCGAGGGTCATGGTGGTTCTCCCATTCTTGCGCCTTCGCGCCATACAAGGGCACGTCCATGCGCCTGTTGATGACGGTATGAACTCCCAGAAGGGCCTTCCTGTTCCACCGGAAGTAGCATCGTGTCGCTCGTCTAGCGGGAAAAAGCCGGTAGGCTGACGAGAAAGCCCGCCGGCCGGGAGCCAGCGGGCGACAGGCTTTTTCTGCCTCGGACCGCCTGGAGGGGCAATCACAGCAAGGGTGCCTGACGCGGGCCTGCCGAGGCGGCGCTCACAGTCAGCCGGTTGATGATGTTTGGCACCTCGCCATTTTCAGCAGAAATGCAAGGTGCCAGGCCGCAGGCTTCGCCGGGAGGTGAATACGATTCACCTTCCTTGGTGTGCCGGTCGGGTGCCGCCCCCCTTCTTTTCCGAGTCATGAGTATGGTGGCTGTCGCGTTCGCCTCCGCCGCCTGAGATCTTGCTGCGGCTGCGCTGATCGGAATCGGCTGGCGGCTTTTCTATCCCCAGCGGTTTCTTGGCATTCTCGTGCGATGCGCCAGGACCGCCATGGCGGATGCTGGCGCGGGTCTTCTTCGACGTGGACATGAAATCACCTAACGGTCCTGCTGGTAGCCTTGATGGGTCGTATTGACCCTCGTGTTGCCCTGCTGGCCCTGTTTGTCGGGATTTGGGGCGGAATGGCCGTGCTGCGTTTGGTCGACGGGAATCGACTTCTTATCGCCTGGACCCTTAGGGCTCTGGTTCTCTGCCGGAACGGGTGGTGGTTTTGTGCTCATGACGTTCTCCTTTCACTAGCCAAAACAAGCAGGCCCCCGAGAAGGTTCCTGATACGAACCCTGCGAGGGGCAAACTCCTAACATTGCCAATTCCGGCCTTGTCGGCGCGTCGCAGCGCAATAATCTTCTGTGAGGGCGTGGGCGCTTCGACCTATTGAAAGGAGCCGACCATGAAACACCAAACATTCGACCAACTGCAGACAATTGCAACAGTTGAGCCTTCGGCGACATACCCGACCATGTCTCGGACGCAGCGGATCGAGCGTTGGGCAAAGCTTCTCGATCAAAATCCACGGCGTTGCCTCGGGGCGCTTTCAGGCACCGAATATCTCAGTCCTGAAGCCCGTGCCGTAGCGCGTGGCGCGGGGTCGCCGATCACCGTTGCCTATGAGGATCCGGTGCTGCGCGCCATGGGTCTGAAAGATGACACCTACGGCGAGGCAAAGCGCTTCTTCGAGCTGAGTGACTGGCAGTTGCACAACATCGTCTGTCACTGCCACGTCGGTGCTACGATGCAAGCGCGATGGGCTGCCGCCAGAGTTCGCCGGACAATTACCGGCAACAGACTTCTGGCTTGGCTGAGGGCAAGGTTTGTGCATTGAGGCCAGCGCAGAACGGTGACGACAAGTCTTGATCGTTTTCGTTAGCGACTGGCCGCCAGATGTTGGTGGCATTGCCGGCAACGCAGTGGAGGGTGGAGCCGACGCCCTGCTTTCAGAGCGGCCGGGTGAAGATTTCATGCTCGCCCGGTCGGGCTCTTTGTCGGCGAGCGTGGCGACCGTATAGAGAAGCAATTCGAGCGCCCTCTTAAGGGAACAAGGCCCCCCTCATACGGTCCATGCTGTAATGCCGGCAAGCGGCACGGTGGCGGCTTCCACAAGGCTTAGACGTCCGGTTTTGCTGACGCTTCCGTCGCCTTGACCACGACGTATTCGGCGTTACCGCCGCGGTCATTGCCAAGCATGGCAAACATCGAATCGCCCTTCTTCAAAGTATGGCATTCAAGGACCGTTCTCTCGGGCTCTACGAGAGACCCTTGCGCAGAGATCATCGTGTGAAATTCCCGCAATCTCGTCGGGGAACTTTTCTGGAGGGACATGGTTGGAATGTGCGGCCGAAAGAATCCGGGCGTGTAGCCGTGCCAAGGAGGTTCACATGAAGCTTCGCGAGTTGATGGACCAAGTGAAGGATCTGCCGCCGGATACCCTCGTCTGTGCCGCCGAGCTTGACGAGGCCTTTGCGGCCAACATTGCTGGCATAGAAACAGTAGAAAGTGCCCGGATTGAAAGCCGCAAGCCGGACGGCACCGAAGCTGTCGAACTCGCCAACGGGAGCGACAAGGTTGTCGTGATCCGCTGGTGAACCGCTGGCTCGTGCTGGAGCTGTCGCGTGCCTGATCACTGAACGCTGGAGCAGTCGCAGACCATGTTTCCGGTTTTGAACAAAAGACTTTGCGCCTGCCTGATCGCCGGAACTCTGATGCTCTCGGCCGGCGGCTTTGCTCCGCTCGCAGCCCAGGAAATCCCAAACGACTTCACGGGAATCGTGCGCGAGAAAATTCCGGCCGTGGTCGCAATAACCACCCGACAGATTATCCAAGACCAGGCGACGTTGAACGACCTTCTTAGTCCTTTCGATGGCCGCGGCCTGGGACCGGCTCAACCGCGGGTGCGAGAGGCTCTTGGCTCCGGCTTTGTGATCAGCCCCGATGGGTACATCGTCACCAACAACCATGTCGTTGCCGATGCAAGCGAAATTCGTGTCGTATTCTCCGACAAGGAGACGCTGCCTGCGCGGCTCGTCGGCCGCGATGCGGCAACCGACCTCGCGGTGCTGAAGATCGACCCACGGCCCAACATAACAACGACCGCCTGGGGTGACTCAGATGCAGTACAACCCGGCGCATGGACCATCGCGATCGGCAGTCCGTTCGGGCTCGGTGGGACCGTCACCGTCGGCGTGCTTTCGGCCCGTTCGCGCGACATCAATGCCGGTCCTTACGACGACTTTCTCCAGACCGACGCCTCAATCAATCGCGGCAATTCCGGCGGTCCCCTGTTCAATGCGCGCGGCGAAGTGATCGGGGTCAACACGGCTATCGTATCTCCCACGGGTGGCAGCATAGGGATTGGCTTTGCGGTACCATCCCGTACCGCCCGTAACGTCGTCGACCAGTTGATCCGCACCGGCAGGATCGAGCGCGGTTTCATCGGGGTGCGTCTCCAGGAGATCACGCCCTCGATTGCCGAGGCGCTTGGAATACCCGGCAGCAAGGGAGCGCTCGTGGCCTCGGTCGAGCCCGGCAGTCCGGCAGAGCAGGCGGGTATACAGGCGGGAGACGTGATTACGCGCTTTGACGGCAAGGACATCCAGAGCGTCCACGATCTGACGCTCGCGGTTGCGAGCCAAACGCCGGGAACAAAAACGACGCTCACAAGGAACCGCGCAGGCAGCCAACAGGAGATAGCTCTGACCATCGGACAGCGCGCCGATGAGGAGGGACAGACCGGCGCCGTTCCAAAGTCGGAAACGGCGGACCCGCGTCTGGGATTGTCGCTCAGCCCCATCCCGGATGAGGCGCGCCAGCAGCTCGGACTCCAGCCGGACACCACAGGCGTATTCGTGCAAGAAGTGGCTCCCAATAGCCTCGCCGCCGAAAACGGCTTTCAGCCTGGCGACGTGATCGTCTCGGCCAACAACCGGAATGTGACACAGCCGTCGGATATCCAAGAGGAGTGGGCGAAATCGCGCCAGCAGAACAGGCCCATATTGTTCCGCATCAACAGGCAAGGACAATCTGTTTTCGTCGCCGTGGTTATGGCCAAATCTTGACGGGCCAAATCTTGACGGGAGCACACTGAGCGAAAGCTTGGCCGGATGGATCACACGCCCTCGCGAGAGATGGCCTTTAAGCTTGGGGGACGGGAACAACAGCCGACCACAGTCGTTTCGTCTAATGAGTCATTCAAACCGTTGAACAGGAGGCTTCGATGAGCGCCACCGGACTCGACGTATTCGACAAGACGCTGCAGACCACAAACATCTGGCTCGACGAGATCATGGCCGAGATGGGACCGGATCGGCAGATCGCATGGCATGTTCTTGGAGCAGTGCTCCACGCGCTGCGGGACCGCATGCAGCCGGACCTTGCAGCCCACCTCGGCTCGCAGCTGCCGATCCTGGTGCGCGGCGCCTATTACGACCAGTATCAGCCTTCCAAGACGCCCGAGAAGTTGCGGTCGCTCGACGAGTTTCTGGCCAAAATCAAGGCGGAGCTGGAATTCACCCGACCGGTCGATTCCAAGGATGCATTCAGGGTCGTATCCAAGGTGCTCGCTCACCATGTGGGAGAAGGGCAGATGATCAAGGTTTGGGAATCCTTGCCCGCAGAAATCAGGCGCGTCGCGGAAGCTCAGCAAGCGGCGTGAATAGCGCCAGATTATCGTGAATCCGGCTGTAATGCTTGTTGGGGAAATGGAAATGCCACTCACCCTTATCAGCCCTGCGTTCCCTGCGGGCGGGAAAATCCCTGAAAGGTATACCCGCGACGGCCAGAACGTCTCGCCGCCGCTCAAGTGGTCCGGTGTTCCGGATGATGCCAAGAGCCTTGTTCTTGTCGTGCAGGATCCCGACGCGCCGAGCGGTATTTTCGGGCACTGGGCGGTGTTCAATATCCCGCCCGATGCCAGCGAGCTAGCCGAGGCGCAAGATGGCAAGCCAGGTCCGTCGGCACTTCGGCAAGGTACCAATGATTTCGGCAATGCCTATTACGACGGCCCACAGCCGCCGGTGGGACATGGCGTCCATCATTATCATTTCCGGCTGGCCGCGCTCGACGTGCCGAGCCTCAGTGTGCCGGGACAGGCGGGCGTGCAGTCTGTCTGGAATGAAGCCCGCAAGCATGCGCTGGAGCAGACTGAGCTGGTCGGAACCTACGCACGGTAACACCGGGTCGTGTCAGTCCGCCGCCTTTTTTACAGCGCGGCCGGGGCAAGCGGTTTTCGAGCCGGGCCATGGATGACCGAACCGTCGGCGGCGAAAATCGAGCCATGGCAGGGACAATCCCAGGTGTTGTCCGCGTTGTTCCAGGTCACGGTGCAGCCCTTATGGGTGCATGTCGCCGAAACCGGGTGGAGTACCCCTTCCGTGTCTCTCCACGCCGCGATCTTTTCGTCACCCCTGACGACCACACCGCCCATGCCGGGCACGATGTCGTCGAGGCTTGAGACAATCGATTGGCTGCGGCCATTCTTATGAAAGTCCTCGGGATAAGACCGCGCCGGATCATAGAGCTTTTGCCATGGGCTCGGCCGAGCGCAGATCAAATCCGCGATCATCATGCCTGCGGCCGTTCCGTTGGTGATGCCCCAGGCGTTGAATCCCGTGGCAATATGAAAACCGGAGGCTTTGTCCGGATCGGGTTCGCCGGCATACGGAACTCTATCGGCCGTATCATAGTCCTCGTTACACCAGCGCCACGCAACGTCCCCAACCGGAAGGCTCATTCTTGCCCATTGTTCCAGCTCGACGAACCGTTTCGCCACGTCGCCGTCCTGGCCTGTGTCGAATTTGGGGCCGAGCGCGACCAGCAGCGGGCCTTCGGCATCGCGGCCGGTGCGGATGGAATGCGTTGGATCGTCGATGCCGATGAAGATGCCGTCGACAGCGAGAGGGTCATTGATCCGAAACGCCATGGCAGTGTGGCAGCGCGGCTGGGTCCGGTTCGCCATACCGACGGGGCTCTTCACAGTCATGTTGGTGGCGACGACCACATGCTCGGCGTGAACGGTGCCGCTGTCGGTGACGACGCGCCAGCGGCTTGCCTCTCCGATCGAGATCGCGCGGCTGTTTTCGAAAATCCGTCCGCCACGGGCCGTCACCGCTTGAGCCAGACCAACCAGATACATCGCCGGATTGAACTGCGCCTGGTCTGAAAAACGCAGAGCGGCGGCCGTTTCGAAAGGGAGCGGCGCGCGCTCGAGACTATCGGCGTTCAGCCCAACTTGCCGCGCGGCCTCTGCCTCGGCCACGATCTCCGCGCGCCGGCTTGCATCACAGGTGTAGGTATAGGCGTCTTTGGCCTCGAGATCGCAGGGAATGCCATAGTAGCGAACCGATTCCCGGATCTGGACAGCGCCGGCGGAATTCGCATCGGCATAGGCTTGCGCCAGATCCCGGCCGAAGGTGTAGATGAGATGGTGGTAGATCAGCGCGTGCTGCGTCGTGATCTTGGCCGTCGAGCGGCCGGTCACCTGGCCGCCTGTCCGCAGGCCTTCGATGACGATCACCGACCGACCGGCCTCGCAAAGGCGAAGCGCCGTCGTGAGCCCGACAATCCCGGCGCCCACGACAACGGCCTCCGCATGGATCGAGCCCTCGAGCGGGGGATAGTTCGTAGCGGCGGCTGCCTCCACCCAACAGCTTCCCGGTTTTCCCGAAAGATTGGCCATTTCACCGGCATCCCATGCGTTTCGAGGCATCTCCATCGACAACCCGCGCCGACGCGAAAACGTTCCCGGATTTACGGCGCGCACCATCGGGTTGCCTGAGGCAGTTGTCGCAAGCCGCTTGGCATAGCCCAAAGAAGAGTTCGAGGTATAGGATGATCCGCATCCGATATTCTGGCGATAAACCAATTCGTACCTTGTTTTACCCTGTGCAATTGCGAACAATGGCATGGAGTGATTCGGAGCTTGTCTATGCACGCACTGCAAGCGGCCCTGGCTGCGGTGATCTTGAGCACTTCAGTCAGTTCTGGACTCGCCGATGACATTTCTCCCTTTATTTATTTTGCGACCCAAGACCCTTTCACAGACGGTCTGCCGACCAAGAATGATGTTTATGTCTTTGGTGGCGTGTTTGCGAGCGGGGCCTTCGGGGACACGATCAATGTTTTTGGTGCCGACTACACGGACAACTATATGATCGGAGCTGCATACGGTCGCGATCTCGTCGATATAGGCGCTGGTTTCGTTCTTGGTGGCGTCACCGGCGCGGCCATAAGATTTGGCCAGGACGACGATACGTCTGGCGAATTTTGGGCCGGAGCGCGACTTCGCCACCAAGGTCTTGTCATTGGTGATTTGGCGATTGCGCCCGCACTGACCGCTGGATTTAGTGCCGTTACAGGCCCTACCGAGATCGAGCGCGATCGCGAGATCCGCTACGATGGCGATGCATCATTCCTCGGCTTCGTTGGTGCGGAGCTTTCTTTCAGAGTCAGGCAAGCTCCCAATGTCGAACTTGTCTATCAGCTCCACCATAGATCCGGCGCCGACGGCACAATTGGCGATATGAAGGAGGGTTCTAATGCGAACGCTCTTGGAATCCGTTATCGCTTCTAAGCTCGGTGCTAATAGACCTTTTTCAGGCGACTGCGCGCCCACCTTGTTGGCTCACGGTGAGGACGGCGACACTCTCGTGAGGTCGGCGGGGTCGCCTATAGCGCCTATTCACCCTCAGGCTATATCCTTCAGAGTGTCCAGCGGCCCTTTCAGTGCAGACCTGGGCTGGATCAACTCTGGCGCAATCAGGAAGGTCTGCGGTGCCGTCGGCGGTTCATCCATCAGCTCGAATGCCTTCGTGATCATCGCCTCAACATTCTGCCGCACCATGATTACCGGGAAGGGCAGGAACGAGCCGAATGGATCATAGTCGTAGCAACCGACGACGAGCTCGCTGAACATTTCTGCCGGCCGGCCCGCCATGAAACGCAGCAGACCTTCCATATTGATCGACGAATTGATGAACAGCGCGCGCGGCAGCTTGCCATGTCGTTGGTAATACGCCTCGAAGGCGCGCAAAGTTATATCAGGCGAATACCCGGAGGACTGCACACCGTCATCAGGATCGGCGCCCAGCAGCGCCTTCTTGGTCGCATGGAAAGCGGCGATGCGTTCGCGGCTGGCGTGGTCGTTGCGGCCGCCAAACAGAAACAGCTCGTCCGGCCGCAGAGGATCGTCGTTGCCGAAGCGGCGGATGATTGCTTCCGTCAGCATGCGCGCGCCCTCATAATTATCGCTGATCACCGAATGCGCCTTCGCTCCCGGCAGGTCGATGTTGATATGCCTCAGCCCCGCCGGTTCGCAGACCTCGTGGACGCCGTCCGGGTCGGTGGCGCCGACGATGAAGAGCTGGTCGATTGAATAGGAGATCAGCGTCTCCGCGGTCCGCCGTTCCTCGTCCGGGTCGCGGCTGGCGCTAACCACTACCGGGCATTGACCGCGGCTGCGCACATGCCCCTCAAACGTCTGCGCCATGGAGGAGAAGTAGCGATTGTCGTGGACGGGCAGCATCAGGCCGACCAGGCCCGATCGCGAGCGTCGCAAGCCTCGCGCCTGCAGATTGGTGGTGTACTGGTGGAGTTCGGCGAGGCTGAGAATTGTTTGCGCCGTAGTTTCCTTGATGCGGCGCTTGCGCCAAGTGCCGTTCAGCACGGCGCTCACGGTCGACGGCGAACTGCCCGATAGCACGGACAGGTCATAGATCGTCGCCTTTTTCTTGACCCGCTGATCCATCTGGCCTCCCGCGCGTCTTTTTAGAGCAAATATCCCGCTTGACGAGAGCTTCTCGATGCATAATAGTTTCTGCACCATCGATTGTGCAAGCGGAAACCGGTGGATAATCGATGGGGAAGTGCCCGTGTTTTTCGGGGAGGTTTCTAACGGCCGCCGTCGTTCGACGCCTCGAGTGTGTTCCCACTAGGAACGTTATGGGAGGAGTACAGATGAAAAAGCTCATGATTGCGGCGCTTGCCGCGACCCTTATGCTTGGCGGATCATTCGCTGCGATGGCACAGCAGGCCGGCAAGGTCGGCGTCGTCGTAAAGATCGGCGGCATTCCGTGGTTCAACGCTATGGAGGCCGGTATCAAGGAGCGCGGCCAGAAGCTCGGCGTCGACGCATTCATGGTTGGCCCAACCAGCGCTGATCCGGCACTGCAAGTTCGCGCCATCGAGGATCTGATCGCCCAGGGCGTCAAGGTCATCGGCGTCGTGCCGAATGACGCGAAAGTGCTTGAGCCAGTGCTGCAGAAGGCCAAGGACGCCGGCATCATCGTCATCACGCATGAATCGCCTGGTCAGAAGGGCGCCGACTGGGACTTCGAACTCGCTTCCGCGACGGGCTTCGGCGAAGCTCATGCCAAGCTCCTGGCGGAAAAGATGGGCGGCAAGGGTGAGTATGCAGTCTTCGTCGGCTCGCTGACGGTGCCGCTGCACAATGCCTGGGCCGATGCTGCAATCGAGTATCTGAAGAAGAACAATCCCGACATGAAACTTGTCGGCGAACGTTATGGCGTCGCCGAGGATGTCGACAAGAGCCGCAGCACTGCGCTTGACCTTATTTCCGCCAATCCCGGCTTGAGGGGCTTCCTCGCCTTCGGCAGCCAGGGCCCGATCGGCGCTGGCCGCGCAATCGAAGAGCGGCGGAAGGTGGGGGAAATATTCGTGCTCGGCCCGTTCTCGCCAGGCCAGGGCCAGAAGCTCATCAAGAACGACGCGATCTCCGGTGGCTTCATGTGGAATCCGAAGCAGGCGGGCGAGGTTTTCGTCACGCTGGCCGACCATCTCATGAAGGGCAACGAGATCAAGGACGGCGATACGATCGAAGGGCTAGGGACAGTCAAGCCCGACTTCGAAAACCGTAACATCATCGTCGATCAGCTGGTCCCCATCAACAAGGATACTGTCGACGATCTCGCGGCGATGGGCCTGTAAAGCCTTCCAAGGCTACGGCAGCCGGGCCGGCGTCGAGCCGGCCCGGCTGCAGGATTTGTCAACGCGATTGGGTCCAGGGTTTCAACTCGATGGCTGATCAGGCACTCGATGGCGCCGCGTCACGGCCGCTGCTGTCGCTCCGCAACATCAACATGACGTTCGGCGGCGTGAAGGCGCTGAAGAATGTCAGCTTTGAGGTGCTGCCGGGCGAGGTGCATTGCCTCGCCGGCGAGAACGGCTCCGGCAAGAGCACGCTGATCAAGGTCATTACGGGCGTGTACAAGCCCGAGGCGGGCGCCGTGATCGACTATGATGGCCAGAGCTACTCCCATATGTCGCCGGTTACGGCGCAGGCCGGCGGGATTCAGGTCATCTGGCAGGACCTCGCCCTGTTTCCCGAGATGACTGTCGCCGAGAACATCGCGTTCCAGACTGTCATCGGCCGCTGGCCGCGGCTGGTGAACTATGCCGAAATGCGCCGTGTCGCGACCAACGCCCTGCAACGTCTTGGTGTTACCCTCGATGTCGATTTAGCACTCCACCATTTTCCCATCGCACAACGGCAGATCGTAGCAATCGCGCGCGCCCTCGTCGGCGAGGCGAAGCTCGTCTTCATGGACGAGCCGACGGCGTCGCTCACCCAATCCGAAACCGACTATCTGCTGGACATCGTGCGCAATCTGTCGGCGTCGGGCGTCGCCGTTGTGTTCGTCAGTCATCGCTTGGCGGAGGTTCTTGAAATCTCCAGCCGCGTCACCGTGCTGCGCGACGGCTCCCTGGTAGGCGTCTATCCAACCAAAGGCCTGACCCAATCGCGCATCACCGAGCTGATGACGGGCAAGACCTTCGACTATTCCGTCCTGCATCGGGATTTGAGCAAGAGCCCGGTCATGCTTGAGGTTAAGGGGCTTTCGCGGCCCGGCGAATTCCAGGATGTGTCCTTGGCGGTCCGGCGCGGCGAGACGCTCGGCATCACCGGGTTGCTCGGGGCAGGGCGCACCGAGCTGGCGCTGACATTGTTTGGCATGCGCAAGCCGAAATCGGGCTCTGTCGTCCTTGATGGCAAACCCGTTCGCTTCGGTTCAAACCGTGACGCGATCGCCGCCGGCGTCGCCTATCTTTCGGAAGACCGGCTGTCGCTCGGCCTCATTCAGCCCCAGGCAATCGCCGACAACATGGTCATCGCCTCGCTAGACAAGATCCTTTCGGGCGGTTTCATTTCGAGCGATCGCAAGCGATCTCTGGTCAATCGCTGGATAAGGGATCTCGGCGTCAGGATCGGAAAGCAGGACGACGCGATCTCGACCCTGTCAGGGGGAAATCAGCAACGTGTCGCCATTGCAAAATGGCTGGCGACCGATCCGAAGCTGCTTATCCTCGACGCACCGACAGTCGGCGTCGATGTCGGCGCGCGAGCCGGCATTTTCGACATTGTTTCCAAGCTCGCAGACAGCGGCCTGGCCATTATCCTGATCTCGGACGAGGTGCCTGAAGTCTATTTTAACGCGGACCGTGTGCTGCACATGGCTCAGGGGCGCATTGTCGGCGAATATGCACCGGGCGCTACGACCCTCCAGGCGATCGAGGAGGCGGTCTATGCGTAGGTTTGTCCGCTCCCACGCAACGGAACTGGCTTTGCTCGCCGTTATCGCAGTCATCTGCGTCTTCCTTTCGTTCGCCACAGACCGGTTCTTCACCCTCGGCAACGCGTTTGACCTTCTGAACACCAGCTCGGTCAACATCATTTTCGCCGTCGGCCTGCTCGTCGTGCTGGTCGCTGGCGGCATTGACATTTCCTTCGCGGTTGCTGCCTCCGTTGTGCAATATCTGACGGCGACCGTCCTCGGCTGGGTCGGCGGCGGCAATTGGATTATCGGCGTCATCATCGCTGGCGCATTGGGCGTCGCGTTGGGCTGCATCAACGCCTTCCTGATCCACGGGTTCAGAATCATTTCGATCGTCGCCACGATCTCGACATTCAACATTTTCTTCGGCTTGCTGATGTTCTTCACAGGCGGCGTGTCGATCTACAATCTTCCGGACTGGCTCACCAACCGTGTCGTGCTGTTCGAGCGAGAGATGGCTGACGGCAGCTGGGCGGAAATCACCCTACCTGTGCTCATTATGGCCGTCTGCGTGTTCGCTACCTGGACATTGATCACGCGCACCACCACTGGGCGCCAGCTCTACGCATTTGGCGACAATCCGGAGGGCGCGCGCCGCTTCGGCATCAATATTGGTGCCATGCAATTTATCGCCTTCGGTTGGCTGGGCCTGATGGCGGGCATCGCCGGTCTCGTCCAAGCGCATTACGCACAGGAAGTCGTGCCGAACGCCCTTTATGGGCGCGAACTCGACGTCCTGGCAGCCGTAGTCCTTGGCGGTGCGCGGCTCGGCGGCGGCAAAGGCAGCGTGCTCGGCTGCATTCTGGGCGTTCTGTTGGTCTCGATCACCCAAAACGGACTCAATTTGATGGGTGTATCGCCTTTCGCGTTCAAGATGATCGTCGGCGCCATTATTCTTGCCGCCATCACCCTGTCGAACACCAGCATCGAACGCCTGCTGCCGTTCCTGAAAAGCCGGCGGGTGCCTTCATGACGGTTTTGATTGAACGCGCCCGCAACGCGCTCGGCCCCGAACTGGCAGGCCCGCTCGCCGCGTTCGTAGCGGTCATGGTCGTGTTCGGCTTTGCCGCGCCGAACTTCTTTTCCCGTGCCACCTTTGGATCGGTCGCCTTCCAGCTGCCGGAACTCGGCCTCCTCACGCTTGCCATGCTGCTGCCGATCCTGACCGGCGGCTTGAACCTGGCCATCACCTTCACGGCCAACATGGCCGGCCTGACGCTGGCTTGGGTACTGCAAAGCCAGGGAGGGGTCGACGCAGGCATCGGCGCCTTTGTCCTTGGCTCGGTCCTTGCCATCGCGGTCGGAGCACTGAGTGGGCTGATCATGGGGCTCGTCATCGCCTACACCAAGGCTCACCCGATCCTGGTCTCGCTGTCGATGATGATCTTCCTGCGCGGTCTCGGCGAATTCCTGACGCGCGGCGGCGACGTGTCCGGCATTCCCGGCTTCTTCGCGGCGATCGGCTACGGTTCGATCTTTGGCATCCCGGTACCGTTGCTCATCTTCATCGCCTGCGTGCTGATCTGGCATGTCTTGCTGACGCGCATGAAGCTAGGATTCAACACCTACATGATCGGCTCCAATGTCGAGGCCACGCGCTATTCCGGTATCAATACGCGCAAGGTGCAGGTTCTCGTCTACACATTGTCCGGCGCGATGTGCGCGGTCGCCGGCATCATCATGCTGGCGCGCTTCAATTCGGTGCGTGTCGGCCACGGCGAGTCTTACCTGCTGATCACCGTGCTTGCCTGCTTTCTCGGCGGCGTCAATCCGTTCGGCGGCTTCGGTCGAGTGATCCCGGTCTTCGTTGCGCTGGTCGTGCTCCAGCTTCTGTCCTCGGGACTCAATCTGATGGGCGCAAACCAGCATCTTGCGACGGCGGTCTGGGGTATTTTGATGATCACGGTGATGATCCTGCGCTGGCTTGCCGGGCGCCTCAAATTCCTAAACACAAACAGAGGATGAGTTAGATGCATGGTTTTGGGGTCCACACCTCGATGTGGACGATGAACTGGGACCGGGCCGGCGCGGAGAAGGCGATCGCGGCTTCGGTCAAATACGGGATGGACTTTATCGAGATCGCGCTACTGAACGCGCCGGCGGTCGATGCCGCGCATACACGCGCCTTGCTCGAAAAGCACAATCTTCCTGCCGTTTGCTCGCTCGGCCTGCCG
Organism: Mesorhizobium sp. M5C.F.Ca.ET.164.01.1.1; assembly: GCF_004792125.1. Classification (NCBI taxonomy): domain Bacteria; kingdom Pseudomonadati; phylum Pseudomonadota; class Alphaproteobacteria; order Hyphomicrobiales; family Phyllobacteriaceae; genus Mesorhizobium; species Mesorhizobium sp. M5C.F.Ca.ET.164.01.1.1. Next base: position 344,664 of record NZ_SRTG01000002.1, read on the forward strand.
GAGCGCGCCTGGGCCTCGGTGCGGCCGGATGCCGCCATCGAACATCTCGAAGAGGCCATCGACAAGTCGGCGGAAATGGGCGCGCTGGCGCTTTCCGGCGTGATTTTCGGCGGTATCGGCGAACGCACCGGCGTGCCACCGACCGAGAAGGAATACGACAACATCGCGCATGTGCTGACCGTCGCCGCCAAGCACGCCAAGAAGCGCGGCATCGAACTCGGAATCGAGGCCGTGAACCGCTACGAGAACCATTTGATCAACACCGGCGCGCAGGCCGCCTGGATGGTCGAGAAAATCGGGGCCGACAACATCTTTGTTCATCTCGACACCTACCATATGAACATCGAGGAGAAGGGGGCAGCCAATGGCATTCTGGCCGCCCGCGATCACCTGAAGTACATCCACTTGTCCGAGAGCGATCGCGGCACACCAGGCACTGGCAACTGCCCCTGGGACGAGATTTACGCAACGCTGGCGGCGATCGGTTTCAAGGGCGGACTTGCCATGGAAAGCTTCATCAACATGCCGCCGGAAGTCTCCTACGGTCTCTCGGTCTGGCGCCCGGTCGCGAAGGATGAGGCCGAGGTGATGGGCAATGGCTTGCCGTTCCTGCGCAACAAGGCTCGCCAATATGGTTTGATCTGACACGATGGGTGACGGGCAGAAGGCGGACGGCGCGAGGATCGCCGTCTTCGATGTCGGGAAGACCAATATCAAGCTCTCCGCGATGACGCTCGACGGCGTGCTCGTGGAGAGCCTCTCTGTCCACAACGAAGTGCGGTCCGGTCCACCTTGGCGGCAGCACGATCTCAAGGGCATTAGCGACTGGCTGTTCGGCTCGCTTGCCAGCTTGTGCCGTCATCATCCGCTGGAAAAGGTGGTCGGCACCGGACATGGCTCCGCGGGAGTTCTGGTGAACGCAGATCCCGACGAGACGTCCGCCCTGCCGATGATTGACTACGAGCAGGATCTGCCGCCCGCAATTCGCGATGGCTACGCGCCGCTTTCGGGCGATTTCTTCGATCGCGGCAGCGCGATCATGCTAAAGGCCGCCCACCAGGCGCGCCAGCTGTACTGGATGCAGCAGGTTGATGCGGAGCGCGTCGCTCAGGCTCGCTGGTATCTGGGCTTGCCGCAATATTGGGCCTGGCGGCTGTCAGGCGTGCCATCGGCCGAAACGACGATCCTCTCGGCGCAATCGCATCTATGGAACAATGTGCGCAAGCAGTGGTCGCCCATTGTCGCGGGGCAGGGATGGCAGCGCCTCATGCCACCATTCCATCCGGCCTGGGGGACGTTAGGACCAATCCGGCACGATCTGGCGCGCCGGCACGGCATACCGGAAAAGCTGTCTGTCCTGACCGGCGGCCACGACAGCAGCCTGAACCTCTACCGCTACCAGGCGGCAGGCATGCGCGACGCCTGCGTGATCTCTACCGGAACCTGGATTGTCGGAATGTGCGCGGCGACACCTCTCGACCAACTCGATGAAAACCGCGGAATGGTGCTGAACAGCGACGTGACGGGACGCCCGGTCGGCGGCGTTTTGACCATGGGCGGACGAGAGTTCAGTCATGTGGCAGGACAGGGGCAAGAAGAAACTGCGGCCGACGCTGCGCTGGTCAGCTTGTTGATTGAGCGCGGCACATTCGCCTTGCCGTCGTTCGGCGACGATGACGGCCTGTTTCCCGGCAGCGCTGGGCGCGGTCGGTTTGAAGGGCCGCCTGCAGAAACCCCTGCCGAGCGCAAGGCACTCGCAGTGCTCTATGCCGCGCTGCTGACGACCGACTGTATCGATGAGCTGAACGAAGACGGGCTGGTTGCATTGGATGGCACCTTCCTGAGGGATCCGCTCTACGCCACGCTGGTTGCCGCGCTGCGGCCAAACGCCGAAACGGTCTACAACCTCGACGCCTATGGCACCGCTTCGGGTGCGGCGTTACTTGGCGAACATGAAACTCGTGACACGCCGGCTCCCATCGCACTCAGCCGGCCGACCGCCTTTGCCGGCGACCGTGAAGCGCTCGCAGCCTATGCACAGCGGTGGCGCGAACTGGCGAAGCGAAACAACTTGCAACAGGGCAAGACCAGCAAAAGGAACGATCGATGACCGATGACAGCGCTCTGCGCCGCGAGATGGTGGATGTTTGCCGCCGGATGAACTCCAGCGGTATCAACCAGGGCAATGCCGGCAACCTGTCGCTGCGCTGCAGCGACGGTTTCCTGATCACGCCCTCGTCGCTGCCCTACGAAACGATGAGGCCCGAAGACATCGTCGAGATGGGCTTTGACGGCACCTATGTCGGCCGACGGCCCTCCTCGGAGTGGCGCTTCCACCGTGACATTTTGAGGGAGCGGCAGGAGATCAACGTCGTGCTGCATTGCCACTCGCTCTACGCCACGACGCTGGCCTGCCATCACAAGACGATCCCGAGCTTCCACTATATGACAGGAGTGGCTGGCGGTACGACGATCCGCTGCGCGGAATACGCAACCTTTGGCACGCAGGCCTTGTCCGACAATGCCTTGGTTGCACTCAAGGATCGCTTCGCCTGCTTGCTCGGCCAGCACGGCCAAATTTCGCTCGGCAAGACCATGGAAGCGGCGTTGTGGCTGGCGAACGAGGTCGAAACCCTTTCGCGCATGTATGTCCAGGCGCTTACACTTGGAGAGCCGCCGGTCCTTGCCGACGAGGAGATGGCGCGGGTGATCGAGCAGATGAAGAAGATGAGCTATGGCCAAGCGCCGGATCCGGAGGGAACGAACGATTTGGCACGGCCGCGCGACGCTGCGGTCTAGCGCTGCTCCGGCAGATTTTGGTGGAGAGAGGTCTGTTTTTCCCGGTGGCCGCAACAAGCTCGACAGTGGCAGGTGAAGACTGAGATGTCCCTTACGGCAAACGTTGAATCAAATCGTTCAGCAAAAGCAGCAACGCGCAGGCAAAGACAGCCGCAGCCGCATCGTCCAGCATGATGCCGAGTCCGCCCCCTACCTTCTCATGCACGATGCCGATGGGCCAAGGCTTGGCCACGTCGAAAAACCGGAAAGCAAGGAAACCTGCTGCCCACCAAACCGGGTCGAGCGGCAGCATGGAAAGCGTTGCGGCGGTGCCGAAGGTCTCGTCAATGACGACGATCTGCGGATCCTCCGTCCCGGTACGGGAGACGACATGCGACGACGCCCATACTCCCACGGCGAATACGGCCATGTAGGCAACCACGATCAGCCAAGGCGATGCAGGTATCAGCATCGCGGCAAGAACCACTCCAACAGCCGCGCCGGCCGTGCCCGGCCATAACGGAGATAATCCTGCGCCGGCAGAGGTCGCGAGCAGGTAAGCAAACTCAGGCAGCAATTTACGCATGGAGGTTCGGGCGACTTCCCCGTGAATTGTAAATAGGCATTATAGTCACATCTTTCGGGTTACTGCCGGTAGACTGCCAGTCGATGTGCGGCGGCAGACGCGACGGGCATTGCAGAAACTTCGCAACAACATCGGACGGTTATCGCAGCGACCGGAGTTTTTGTGTTTCGCCGACAGCTTGACAGTTCTGTGGCTACCTTAATCCATTGGCCGCATTCGCCAAAGAAACGCTGCTGGTTGAGCCGGGCCTGATCCGGTCTCGGCCGCGCTGATCACCTCGGTCGGCGCCGACGGACTGGAACGAACCCACAATTTGCCGGTTAAACTTCGCGGAACGACATCACCAGAGGAGCCAAGTCATCATGATCGCCGGTCTCATGAAACGTCGTATCGACCCGCTATGGGAGCACGCCGCTTCTCCGCTGATCGGGATCGGCATGACCCCGAACCAGGTTACAGCCTGCGGTCTGGTGCTCGTCGCCCTGTCCTGCGCCGCCTATCTGTACCACCAGTCAAGCCTTGCCTTTGGCGTTTGCCTCGCGTTGGCCTTCACCTTCGACGCGCTGGACGGTGCGGTCGCCCGTCGGAGACATATGAGCACCAAGGCCGGTGGCTATTTCGACGCCATGGCCGACCGTTATCAGGAACTTGCCGTGTTTGCGGCAATAGGCTGGGTCGCCGATCTGTGGGCGATCGCAATGATCGCATTCGCCGGCGGAATCCTCACCAGCTACGCCAAGGCGCGGACGGCGATCGAAATCCCCATAGAAAACCAGGCGTGGCCGGATTTCTTCGAACGGATGGAACGCCTGGTGTTCATTTGCGTGCTGTTAGTTGCCGATGGATTGGCGATCGCCATGGGCGCCGCTTGGCCTTGGATTCTCACGGGCGGGTTCGCGCTTTACGCACTGCTGGCAAACGCCACAGCTCTGCAACGGATCAATCGCGCATTTGCCATGCTCAAACGAGCGGACGCGAAGCAGCCGTGAGACGCGAAACCATACTGGTTTTGGGCGGCGGAAAACGCGCTGTCGCGGGCACGGTCGGGTTAAAAACAATCCTCCCGCGGCCTGCGCCATCTCTGGCCATAGCGAAGTTGCTGACCCTGTGGGCCAGATGTCCGCACCCTCATTAGACCGTTTCGAGCCGGCTGAACCGAACCGGGATGAGTTTGCGAGTCTTCAGTTGCCCTACCGAATCCTTGTCGATGACCGTCAGCAACTGCCCTTGTTCGGGGCCCACAGGCAGAACCAGGCGGCCCCCCGGCTTGAGCTGCTCAAGCAAAGCCGGCGGCGCCCGCCCAGCCGCGACGGTGACCAGGATCTTATCGAATGGGGCGTGCTCGGGCCAGCCGCGAGACCCGTCTCCGACACGAATGCTGATATTGGATAGACCGAGGCCCTGCAGGAGAGTCTCGGCATGGCTTGCGAATTCCTCGATGATTTCGACGCTCCAAACGTGCCCGGCGAGTTCCGCGAGGATTGCGGTTTGGTAGCCCAGGCCGGTGCCGATCTCGAGCACCGCCTCGTGCGGCCGGAGAGCAAGGAGATCGGTCATGAGAGCGACGATGAACGGCTGCGAGACGGTTTTGTCGAAGCCGATCGGCAGTGGCATGTCCTGGTAGGCATAAGGCGCGACCGAGCTTGGCACGAAGAGATGGCGCGGCACCCGCTGCATCGCTGCCATCACCCGTTCATCGAGCGCCGCCTTGCCGAGTTCTTCGCTTGCAAGGTCGGTATGGATTGCAATCATCTCGACCATGTGTCTGCGTAGAACTGCGAGGTGTTCTTCATTCATTGGCTTCATGACGGTGGGCTTTCCTCAACCAGCTTGCTGCAAGATAGGCTTATATCCTGTTCGTCACAGCAACGCCCGCCATCGTTTCCGGTTGCGGGCGGCCCGCGGCGACCGAAGGTAATTTTGGCGTTGCGTCTTGGCATCGGCGGCGGCCCCGGAGATCCCGTGCCATTCGCCATAACTTGTATGTCCTGGATCGCGGTGATCGAACAATGAACGGGTGCATTGCGTACATGCGTGGGCAGCCGGCGATCTCGACCGGGGCGTTGTCGTTGCAGTAGTGGACGCCTGTTTAACCGAGCGATGCTGCGACTGCTGCATGGCTTCGGGCAGCGGGAATGCCGGGACGGGCAGTTCCTCACTCACCTACACAATCGGGGTTCCTAAATATCCAGCTAAAGTCCGGAGGCCGCCACTTTATCGCTTCCAGGAGTGCTGAGTGGAACTCGCCGGGGGCCTCTGCCTTGCCGCTCGGCCGTCGTGGTTGAATCCTCCATCAGCTAAAGTAGTGAAATTTGATGGAACTACCGGCCTGATGTGCCATTTTACCACGTCGTGAGAGAAGACGAAGGCAAATGAGCCAGCACAATGCCACTGTGATAGGCGTCGTGGTGCCCATGTTCAATGCCGAGAGAACCATTCTCCCGACGCTGACCAGCATCTGCCAGCAGAACCACCAGGCGCTGGACATTATCGTAGTGGATGATGGGTCGACGGACCGGTCCGCGTCAATCGTGGCCGCCTATGCTGAGCAAGATCGGCGTATACGCCTTTTCAGGCAGCCGAACGCGGGTGTTGCGCACGCGCGCAACAGCGGCGCCGCTGCCACCGATGCGGAGTTTCTAGCGTTCGTGGACGCGGATGATCTTTGGGCTCCGTCCAAAATCGCACTGCAACTGCGCGTCCTGCAGGAAGGAGGCTCGTCAGCTGGCCTGGCATATTGCTGGTTTGCGGAGATCGACAAGGACGGTCGGATATTTTCACTCAAACAGCCCGATGCCGATGGTCGCGTGCTGCAACGCATGTGCAGAAACAACTTTGTCGGTAACGGAAGTTCGATGCTTGTACGTCGCTCCGCATTCGAGCGGGCGGGACAGTTTGATCCTTCCCTGAGGGCGAGGAACGCACAAGGCTGCGAAGATCTTCTAATGTGCCTCAGAATAGCGGAGAATTACGAGTTTCGTGTCGTGCCCCAATATCTTGTGGGTTACCGTAGGACGAGCGGCAACATGTCGAGCGATGTCATGCAGATGTTTCGTTCGTATCAAATTGTCCTAGCCGAGTTTCACGAGAAATATCCGCAATTTGGGAGCGATCTCAATGCCCATCTGCTTGACACGATCAATGCGCTTGCCGTGAGAGCTTTGCTTCAAGGGCGGCCTTCCGCAGCCTGGTACCTGTCGAAGAAGCTCTTTGTACTGGAGCCGCGCACGGCCATTTCACGTCTGCCTCACACGGTCGACGTCTGCTGCCGCGGACTGGTCCCTCGCTGGATCAAGGTTCGAGTGAAACGGATGCGAAACGCCGAGTCTCGGCTTCTCTATGACAAGATTTATCTGGAGAGGTGAGTGCGTCCCTGTTTCGGGCGAACCGAGCCGGAGCTGTTGAAGCTAGATGCTTGATGCCAGGCTTTGGCGGCGCACGTGGCAATCACGTCATTGCCCGGACCCTGAGCGGCCACCAGAACGATCTTGGCCCGGACCACATTTCCATAGGACACGTGCAACTACGCGCCGCCTCTATACAATACTTAGTTGTTTAATTCGCGACCGCCGCTCCTGATGGGGCCTTCAGGGTAATTGTGATGGTGTCACCCGGAGCAAGCAGAGTATCTTCAGTCGCCTCGGTCGTCGCTGCTTGTCCGTCAGTGGAGCGGGTTACACCGATCGTAATTCGGTCCCCTTCGCCTACAAGGTCGCTGCGCATCTGCATCACGTAGGCGATTTGTTTGGTCAATGAATCCATCTCAGCGCGCATTTGCGTCATCGCCGCGCGTTCAGCCTGCATGTCAGCCAACAGGTCAATTCGACCCTGGTCGATAAGCTTATCAAGACTGCGCTGCAAATCCCCTTGGTCGCGTTCGAGTCGAGCGATCTCAGCGTTGGTTTGCAACGCGCGGGTCGCTGACAAGAGCACTGCACGTTGAGCATCGTTGACCCTCGTGATCTGGATCAGACCTTTTTCGAAGAGCTTCTTGAGGCGATCAAGTTCCGCTGCATCTGCGGCTGCGCCCGCTTGATCCGCCTTCTGCTGCTCCTTCAGGTAGCCCATTCGCTCCGCCGCCTTGGTTGTAGCCAACTTAATTGAAGCGCGCTCTTTCTCCTGATCCGCATAGACAGCTTCAAGATGCTTCCCCTCCTGCTGCAAAGCTTCGTCGCGACGAGGTTCGAGGCTCGGGTCACGTTCTGTGTCCGGAACCTCAATCGCTCTGGCGCCGCTCAGCTGCGCCTCTATGCGAGCAGCCTTGATTTCGCTTTCCTGGTACTTGATGCGCAGAATGTGGAGGCGGCCGCCAAGGTCCGCTGCTGTCATTTCAGGGTTTTGAAGCTCACCGCGACCGAGCTGGTAGCCGCCGCCAGCCGCCACAGCCTGTCGGACAGTCATGCCTGGTCTGAAGGCCTGAGTCCCAGGAGAGGCAATGTCCCCGTCAATATAGACGGGTCTGTATTCCTCAATATCAACTACAATCTGATCCGGGTAAAACCCAGTCCAAGTCTCAGTGCCGTCGGCGGATCGTTGTGGAAGGGATTTTGGTTTTAAACCCTCAATTACCTCCTTGCGAACATCCTCTATTGTCTTCCCGAGGACGGTTAGGGGGCCTAGGACCGGCAACACGATTACACCGCTTTGGTCGATGACAGCTCGCTTTTGCATCTCGGGATAGCCTAAGACAGCGAAGCCGATCACGTCGCCAGTCTGCAGACGGTACTCGCCGACATTGTACTCCTCCGCTAGGGCAAGGCCATTCGACGGATTCGCGTATGCGAACAACAAAAACACGCATGCGAGCGCAGCGCAGCTGCCTGCCCGCATCCAGCGCACCGATCTATTCAACATTCGCGATCACCCCGCAATGTTTAAGCATAACGTCGACGCAGACCTTTCTCACAACGCCATTCCTTTGAGGCGAATTTGCGCTCTGAACAACGGCAACAAGGCAGACGATATTCCGAGATCGCGCCACTCTGATCGTCATCCGGCTGGAAGAATACAACTATCCGGCGGCCACCGCGATCGCGTCGATCATGGTTTTGCTATCGTTCGCGACGCTCCTGGTCGTCGATCTGGTGCAGTCGTGGAGCCCAAACGCTACGGCTGACGTCACCGGCGTGTCGTCGGCCGGAAGCGACACCGCCGGCCAGCGAACAGCCGGTCGCGCGCTACCTGATGGCAGTCGCGTTCTGGTGGCCTGAGCGGCGTTGGCCCGCCTGACGCGCGGCCGCCATGTCCGCCGCTCCGCTAAGCACGGAAGCTGTGCGGCGGACACACCAACGTCTAAGCCGTCCCATTTTGCTCAACTTGACGCACACAACTCTACTCAGCCTCTGCCTAAATCCAGATCGCATGGCATGGCCAGTCCGTGTGGCAAACCTCTCTTGGCCGCCGAACGGGAGTAAGCGCTCGTTAGGCCCCCTCGATTTTCCGACCTGCTCGGCCTGACCCGACCATGCGAAGATGCCTCCGATATGGACGAGGTCTTGTGCATGGCAAGAGACGGCAAAATGGACGTCCAGTTGGATCGTGTCGCAGGGAGTGGTGTAGCTGACGGCTTGGTCGCCGCGCTCTCCGGCATGGGGCCGGGCTGATCAGCGTGCCACCGCTGGCAGGCTGATGAGAGGATCATCGCTCATTTGGCTGATGGTTTCCAGCGTCATGTATCTGGCGCGCTGCACGGCCCATTCGTCGTTCTGTTCGAGCAAGATCGCGCCAACCAGGCGGACGATGGCGTCATCATTTGGGAAGATGCCGATGACCTCGGGGTGGCGGAGGTGGCGCGCAAGTACGGGGTGACGCGCTGGCAGGTCTATGAATGGCGCAAGCGGCTGCGGCATGGGTCTGTGACGCTGCCCGAAAGCATGGCCGCGGCTCCGCCTTTGCGGCGCTGCTGGTCGAAGAGCCGTCTCAGCCGAGGCAGGCCAGCGCCAGCATTGATATCATCCTGGGTGATATCGTGATCCGAGCCGGGCAAGATGCCGACGACAGGCATCTGTCGCGGGTGATCCGCGCGGTGCCGGCCGCGATACGATCACTTTTCCGTCATCGCCATTGACCGAGCTTCTTCTAGCTCTTTGGTCAGCGTTCCGACCGAGATAAGCGCCATGTCGCGAGCCATCGCCTGGAGCTCTCCCACCCTTGCGGACACCTTAGGGTCGGCCAGGAGGCGAGAGGCTTCGGACCAGATGGTTTCTGGCTTGGTGTTCTCCCTTACATCGAAGGCGCTCCGGTAGGGTTTGCCCTGTTGCCGCACTCGACACAGGCCAGCGCGAACGCTTCCCGCTTTGCAGTTAATTCGCTCATGTGGGGTGTCGTGTCTATGACTGGTAGCATTCCGAAGATTGAGATCCTGAACGGCCGCGAGCGACGGCGGCGGTGGTCGACGGCCGAGAAGCTGGATGGTCGAACGGGAGTTGGTCGCCTGGAAGCAAGCGTCCTGGCACAGGTTGGCGTCTTTATTCGCACATTCTAATATATCGGTCGCCCTGACCCGTTCCGATATGTTATGATGGTTAACGCGCTGGGGCCTGGATAGCCAAGGAGCGCGTCACGTCAGCGGCTGCGAGTGGGACGGCGATGTCCTTTTTGCTTTTTTTGCGAGGCCTTGTCATAGTACTGTTGGCATTCGCCATCAGTATATATTTGCTCACCGGCTCCCTCTGGGGCACGTTTGTCCAGACGTTAATTTGTGGGATCTTGATACAGATTGGGTACTTTGTTGCTGTCATGCTGCTAGTGTGGCGCTCGGTCTCCAAAGAATCGGTGACTCCGAAGTCACACATCGCGCGATGAGTCCGAAAGGGAGCAACTGCCGAGCCACTTAGTAAGTGAGGCGGGCCACGCTCTGCCTTTATGGGCTCTGGCTGCTAGAGCAGGACGATCAGCAAGATGACACCCCACACCACGAAACAAAATGTGACTGCAGCCTGTCTTATTCGGGCACCGGAGAGGCTTTCCGCGAGGCGCCAGATGCGCGCAGGACACTTGCGGTGATCGTTAGCGCGCGTCTGTGATCGACGAGCCATTCCTGTTTCCCGCAGGACAGGCTCAACCGGAGCCCGGAATCTTTTGCTCAGATGTTTTGCCATTTGGCAAGACGACTCAATTTCTTCCTTCAGTTGGAGCTTACGACATGCAGCGGAATTGTGGCAGTCGGAGCATGGGCCGCGTGAGGTTTCGTTTATTGCATCGAGGTTAGGATTTGCGCTTTTGGCGAAGAGCGGGCTGATGCCCGCCCCGAGCGGTGCGCCTGTGCTCCGCGGGCGTCGATACTGAATTTGCAGACATTTAGTCAGATAATGTGGTATGGTGTTTGCCGTTACCAATGCGCTGCCAGTCTCATCCCACGGGTTTGAAGGCTTATGCTCCGCGAAGTTGAAAAGCACCCGGATTCTGCCTTCACATTCGGCGATCCTCAGTGGGGAACGATTGATCTCGAAACACTCGTGGCGGCAGCGCAACGGCAGTTGAGGTTCGTCCTTACATGCGCGCTCGCAGGACTTGTGCTGGGGCTGGCGTATCTTTGGGCTGAGGTGCCCTTGTACGAGTCGACCGCCAGAATCCTGATCGACAAGAACCAGCCATCCGTCGTGACGAAGTTAACAGAGAGCGGAAGCTCCGCACCGCTTGACCCGATGATGCTGAGTCAGGTCGAATTGTTGCGGTCCGACCGCATCGGGCTGAAGGTCGTTGACAGCCTCGGTCTTGCTTCCGATCGCTCTTTCTTGTCAGCGCCATATTCATTGCTCAACAGTCTCACAGGATCGGTCGCTCGGTTGTTTTGGCCATTCATCGGCAGTTCCGAAGCAAGTGGAGCGCCGGTGAAATCGAGTGCCTCGCGAGGATCCGATCCTCGATGGCAGGCATTTGGCATTCTGGCTGAGAATATAACGGTAGATCGCGTAGGAGATTCTTACATTCTGCAAGTCCAATTTCGGTCGCCTAGCCCCGAAATGGCGCAAAAAATAGCCAGTAAATATGCAGAAATCTATATCGCTGACCAAGTCGGAGCCAAAGACGAGTCGATTATCCGAGCTCGCAGCGCACTGGCAGAAGAGCTCGAGACGGTGCGGAAGCGATCGGTTGATGCCGAGCTCGCAATCCACAGGTACCGAACAGACAATACGCTGACCAAGGAGACGCTGGTTACCTTGCGCCAGCTCGAACTTGAGGCGTCCTCTCTCAAGTCGCAATATGAACAGGTTCTGCAGCAGTACCAAGCGAGCCTGCAGAACCTTTCGATAGCGTTGACGGAGGCGCGGACTATCTCGGAAGCACCATACCCCGGCAGACCGAGTTCTCCGAACAGCAGTCTTACGTTGGCGCTCTGCGTCGTGCTCGGCGGCATGGTTGGCGCCGGTGTGGGCGGAATTCGGGAGTACCGTGAGCGCTTTTTCCGCACGACGGCTCAAGTGCGCGATGAACTCGGACTTCAGACGCTCGGAATGATCCCTTTGCTGGACGGGAAGCCAATTCGGCGAAACCAGCACGATCGTGCTGCCGGAGAGCCGTCATTCATCGAGGTGGGGAACAGCGCTTTCAACTGGGTAGAACAACATCCTCGCTCGGAATTCGCCGAAGCGATGCGAACTGTGAAAGTCGCTGTTGACGTCGAGTTACCAAGGAAGAGCACCAAGGCGCTCGGCATCGTTTCTTGCCTCCCGGGAGAAGGGAAGTCTCTGGTCGCTGCTAATTTAGCGATGGTTCTTGCTATGCAGCGTTGTAAGACATTGTTGATCGATGCTGATATCCACAATCCTGGATTGTCCCCTATGTTAGCCAACGGCTGGGAACGAGGCCTGGCTAACTTGTTGGCTGGAGAACTCAATCCGAGAGACGTGCTGGCCCATCAGTCATTGCCATTAAGGTTCCTGCCCGGCGTGAACCAGAGCCAACAAAAGCTCGCAAACACCGTGCAGCCTATCGAGAAAATGGGCGACTTTCTGCTCAAGGTGGGCCCTATGTTCAATTACGTTGTCGTTGATTTGCCCCCGTTGGCTCCAGTCGCGGACGTGAGGTCCTTTATCCAGCACCTCGACGGCCTTGTTCTGGTTATTGAATGGGGTGTGACCGCTCGTACATTCGTGCGCGAAATCCTCGACAACAACCCGACCCTGGCGGATAAATGCATCGGCGTTCTGCTCAACAAGGTCGATATCAAAAGAATCAAGCGGTACCAAAAATTCGGCAGCGCCGAATTTTACAGTGAACGTTATCATCGGTATTACCAGGCCTAGTTGTGGAGCAGGCATATTGAACAGAGGGGTCTCGTGAAGATCGCAATTGTACACTATTGGCTGGTCACGATGCGCGGCAGCGAAAAAGTTGTTAGGTCGTCTTGCGAATGTATCCAGGGGGTCCCGGTCGCTCTTGAACCAGAAAGGGCAGCATTACCCACCTTGGGCCAGTAGGCTCGGGGTGCTGATTCCACGAAGGAGAGCAACGCCATGAGAAAGCATAGCAAGAACGGATTGCTGATGTCTGGCAGGAAGTTGAGTAGGCTGGGCAAGCTTTGGAAGCAAGCTTCGAGCGCTTCTGCCTGACCGCAGGCATCACGGCGATGGAGGATCTGCTGCGGGTTGACGCCGAGGGGCTGACTGGAGCGCGCCACGCACGCAGCCCGGCGCCGCGGGCTCGCAACCGTTACGTGGCGTCTATTAGATCGGGCGCGCAAACTGGGAAACCAAAGTCGCTTGGCGACAGTAGCGAAGCGGCCCGGTTTTCTGCGATTCGCGGATCAGTTGAACGGATGCAATTGCAGAGCATGGCATCGCTGATCATCGCGGGACTGTTCTGTCGGCCCGCCTACAGTATCCCCTCATATCGGCTAAAGGCGAGGCGGGCGGCATTGGGAGTTCTTGACCCATGATATCTCAGCCTCCGCACGGCATCATCCTGATGACGTACGAATATCATCCATTTCCTGGTGGCATCGGAACATACGCCGGACGGTTGGTCGACATCGTTCGTGCTGGTGGCCACGCTGCGACCGTCATAGCGCCTGCCTATCCTGATCTTCCTGCCGATCCCCAGGAGCCGGATACCCATCGCATTCTGCGGCATCATCAAATTTCTCCATTCGGGGCGCTGCGGGCGCTTTCTATTCTGCGCAACGTTCCTAAGGACAGGTTGTTTTTGGCCGCCGACATACGCAGTGTACTTCTGACATTTGTGCTACGACCGTTCCATCGCAGAGGATATCGAGCGATGATTCATGGCAGCGAAGTCAGCAAATTCAGGACCGATTCCATCCTTTTTCGGTTTGTACGCCGCGCCTACGAAGGAGCAGATGTCGTTTTCGCCAACTCACATGCGACGCTGCGGATCTTTTCCGAAAGTTTTGGAATGCCCCGGAAGGGTGTCGTCACGTATCTCGGCGTGGATCCCATGTGGTTTCAGCCAATCCATGGGAATTTTGAACACCCGCAACTTGCAGCTGTACCACAAGCTGCAAGCGTCATTTGCGCAGTCGGACGTATCGAGCCTCGGAAGGGCCAGTTGGAAACTGTCCGGGCTATCGCGAGCGCGCGCGATGAATACGGATTAGACAATCCGATCTTTGTGATGGCTGGACGGGCCGAAGATCAGGCCTATGCCTCAAAGATATTGGATGAAGCGGCACGAGCTCGTGTTCCAGTGATCGCTACCGGTAGGCTGTCCGACGACGACTTAAAGCGCTTATACCGCCGTGCGGCGTGCCACACATTGTTCGCACGAGAGCTACAGGGAAAGATCGAGGGCTTCGGGCTAGTGTTGGTTGAGGCCGGTGCGCAAGGATGTCCTTCGATAGCGACGGCCGTCGGCGGCATACCCGAGGTCATGGGCTCCACTGGTGTGCTGGTGCCCCCGGAGGACGTGAACGCGATGGCCCGCGCGATAGCAACCTATGTGGCCAATGCAGAACTGCGTGAGCGCGACGGTGCTCTTGCCAAATCACGGGCACGCACCTTCGACTGGGCAACTTGTGCAGGCGCGACGTTTCCGGAGCTGAATGGGCTGAGCCCGAGGCCAAAGTAGCTGCTCAGCTTTTCCGGAGTCGGGAACCAATGAATATCGCCAAACGATGAAAGGATTGTTGAAGCAACCACGGAAGTCCGCCCGGTAGCGTCATCAACCGGAGAGCTCGTGATCCTTGAGCGATTGTTTGGCGAGAGTTTTATCAAGGTCGCGAGCTGCACCGATACACGTTCGAGCTCGTTGACGCCTTTGTTAACAATGCCGCCGAGCGCGCTCCTTGCGGTATCGCTCTGGGGCGTACAGATCGAATATACTGGCATGGATGGTGCGTTCTTGGCCCGCTCCGGGGACGGGACGCAGCGATCGATGCTGCATCGACAACGTGGCTTCAACGCCGTTGGCTTGCAGAACGCGGTGGAATCAAAACCCGGCGAGTGCTGCCGCCTTCATCGCGCGAACCGGGAAGCAAAACCGGATAGTCGGTCGTTTGCGCATCGGAGAGCTCTGATTTCGCCTCCGTTATGGTCCTGCCGTCGCGGTACAGAATAATCGCTACGGAAGGATTCCAGGGCTGCCGCCTGCGATGCTCGAACTCTCGCCATTCCGCCCAGCATCTTTAAGAGCTGTCAGCAAAGTCTTTGCGCAAGGCGCGGTAGAACAATAGCTTGGCTGCACGGCGCACCTGCGGATCCATGCCCCTCGGCAGGGCGCAAAGAAAAAAGTAAACGTACACCCGCCAGGACAATGGATCGTGCCACATTGCGCGAATGAGCAAGCGCGCTCCGCGTTTCGTTTCGCCTTGAGCCACGCAATCATTGCCCGCCTTTGCGTACAAACGCGCGTTGCGCCGACGCGCGAGGTGCGCAAGTTCCGGCCGTCGGATGACCCATTCTCGCGTGAGGCCTTCGCCTATCGGCAGAAGCGCGTCGAGTCTGCGGGTTATGTTCGAGCCATGGCGCCGTTTATAGACGAGTGCTCCGGCCACATGTTGAAATGTCCAACGCTCGGCTGCGCGCATACAAAATTCTGTATCCTCTCCAGCCCTGAATGCCTCGTTGAATACGCCGATATCTTCGACCATCTCCCGCCGCATAACCATACTGGAAGGAATAATCGGCCCATCAAGCAGAAAATATGTCGGCAGCGTATCGCATTGGTCCGCGCGATAGCGGCGCACGGCGACGTGTAGAGCATCGGACAGATCCGGAGCGGAAAAATCGACAAAATCGCCATAGACAAGACCTGCCTTGCAGCCATTGCCCAAGACGGCTAATTGACGTTCAAGCTTGTCCTCGGCCCAGAAGTCATCGCCGTCGAGAATTGCAATAAGATCGCCAGCAGCATGTCTGATGGCAAGATTCCTCGCCGATGGAAGCCCGATCCCCGCCGTCGTCAGGACATGTGCGCGCGGTTCCCTGCGACCCAGCGATGCAATCAATTCCGACGAGCCGTCCTTCGAGCCATCATTGACAATGATGATCTCTTTGATGTGGCTCGACGCCGTCTGATTAATCACGCTTTCCACTGCCTGCACGATGAAGCGTTCTTCATTGTGACATGTCATGATAACCGAAACACTCATCTCGTGTTTCCTGGCAAGGGGCTCGCGAGAAATCGAGGATGTCTCATGCCCCTGGGGTGGCTCCTCCGCATCCTGTGCAATGGGCAAAGCCCGTGCCGCGTCAATTCAGGCAGGAGCGAGACAAGACTCAGCGTAACGAAAGCTCGTGTGCCGGAGGCTTCTGTTCCAACGTAAAAGGCGCAGGGAACAAGGAGCACGAGGGGCAGAAGCCGTGCCTGGACCGCTCCGATCAATCCGAGAGAAAGCGCCCAGCTTAGAGTACGGCTTAAGCGAAACCATGCAGCAATCCATATGAGAACATAGAGGCTGAGCCCAATGATGCCGTTCTCGGTGAGGATACGTTGAAACTCGCCATGTATCCCAAGCTGCAACTCGTCAGGAAGTTCGCTGAAATCCGTTTCGATAATATTCTTGAATTGGTTCGTACCCACGCCCATCAGTGGATATTCGGAGATGAGTTGTCTGGACAGGGTGAAAGCAAACGCGCGCTGTACATTGCTCGGGGTGTCTCCGGGGGCATATTTCCCCTTCGCGGCCAGATATTCGTATTGCCCCATGCTCAGCGGATCGAGAATGGTCTGCATTTGCTTCTCGACATAGGCGTTATTGATCGTGGTCGACAGCACGAAAAGTGCCACGAAGCCAGCGGCGATCGCTGGCACCATCGCAGCGAGCCGTCCGCGCATCAGAAGCGCGGCGGTCAGAAAGAGGTAGATCAAAAACGCCTTGCGTTCCCCAGATAGCAGGAGCAGGGGAAGTATCCCTACCCATACCAACCAAAGGGTGCGCCGCTTGCCCCGGTTGACGAAGAGGAGGAGCCCTGCGAGCGCAATTGGAAGGAAGGTGAACGCGAGCCTCGGATCGACCAGATGCTTCCAACCGACCAAGTAGCCATGGGCGACATGCCAGGTGATCGTATACGCGAGAATCAGCATCATGCCGAAAAGCAAGATGTTGACGACCTTCTGCGTCTCGAGCCATCTAGCCTCCTGTGCGATGGCGAACGCAAAGGCGCCCACGGTGGACATCTGCAACAGCTCGCGCAGGCCGTTCTCTGGGTCCACGCTGAAGGCCGAGACCATGTGCCAGCCCAAGAAGGGCAGGAGCAGTAGAAAACCGGCTGAAAAAGCCAAATTTCGCCAACGCCCCGTCGCCAGGCCAAAAAAAAGCATCAGCAATGCGATCAGCTCGAACGGACGCAGCAATACAAGACCCGTCTCGAGCCTGATTGGCAGGAAGAGGCTCAGTATCGCGAATGTGAGGAGATAACGCATCTCAGCCCCCTCGCGGCGCGATATTCTTTTAGCACGTTCTCTTTCCCGGAAACAGAACTTGTTGGATGTATCAATGCCAGCCCGCGGAGAAACACTTCACGCTGCTCCAGCCGACGACCCCATCGTTCCGCCCGCTGTGGCAATCGCATATCGAAGAGGTTTCCGCCTGTTGGGAACACTCACCCTCCTCGGCTGCGGGGAGGCTTACTGGTGGCAGAGCTCGTCAGCAGTCCGACGAGAGTGATGACGCATCCTGGTGTCGCGCAGTCGATACGTTCTAGCCGACGGTCTCGCTCTCCGGGGTCCAGGCTTCTGGCTGGTCGAGCACAGAAACCGCGCGAACATGGCAGCGAATCTTATGCCCGACATCTCGCGAGCTGAGCTCATAACTTGTGCCGGTTTCGCTCACGATCGGAACGCCGTCACGATACCATAGACATTCTATTTGCGACGCAAAAACGTTCGGTACGACGGTCAGCGCCTGGCCCGGTGAAGCCCGGCCCGAGAAGGCCGGCAATGCGCTGAAGCCCGTCGGGACCCTAGCCAGTTCCGTTTCCGTCTGCCGGACCCTTATATAGTCAATCACCATGTCATACGTCTGCGACGGGTCCGGTTGAGCGCGCCCCTTTTTTTTATCGTAAGCGAAATCCACGATGATGTATTTCTTTACTGCGAGCTCCAGTGTCGTCGGAACGCGCGCCACTTCATAGCCGTCGATCACAAAATAAGTATAATCATCTTCGATCTGCGCATACCACGTATGAAATTCGCCATCGTATACGTCGATCGTGCTAGGAAAACCACTTGATGGATCGACTTGATAGCCGGCGATTTTCCGGCGCACGTCACGTGGCGTGATATGTGGATCTGCATAGCCGAGTCTGGGTTTGTGCACGTGCTGGCTGATGTTGATATAGGCCCCATTGAGACCGTCATATTCCCAAAAGTCCGTCTCAAGACGATTGCGCGTCCGCCAGAATAGATGCTCCTTCCCATACGCCCAGAAAGCAGGGAAAAATCCAGGGCGGGGCGCGAGTATCTTCGGCAGTCTGGCGCGGATCTCAAAGATTCCCTTTCCCCAACACCGCCCTTGGCCATTGTTGTTCACGGAAGAGAACGCACCTGTTCTCCAACGGCCCTTATGTAAGAGCCGGAGCGCCAGCGTGTGGCTGGTGGCGTCGTGCACATAGGAGGAGGGCGACGCCGAGATCGGCGGGGTAGCGGCGTCAACACCAACGGTCGTCAGATGGGTCGGCGCATACCAGATGCTGCTTTGCGCGCCAGTGAAATCATCGACAACCGAGTTGGATTCGAAGTCGTCAAAAAAAACCGTTGTGTAAGCGCGGATCGGGGGCGCCGCCTCACCACGATGAGCATATCGCTCATCCCCGATGGCTGCCCAGGACGCCCACGAGGCTGAATCGAACGCATAACGTTCCGGTTTGTCGTTCGCATCCACAGCTGAAGGAGGGCTCTGGCGATAGGGATGATCGCCGGGCAGGGCGGATTGCCGGCCGACGCGCCACATGCCCCATCCCATTAGCCTGTCGATCTGGGAGTCATTTAGTTCGCTTTGTCCGATGATGACGCAGTCGATCGCGACATCTGCCCTCATGGGATTGTTCACATCGCCCATGAAGCTCTGCGATTTCACCCGGTTGGGTGCCAATGCATAAATCGTCTGGCCGGCCGTCTTGATCCCATTCACCACAGCCTGCATCACGCATCCGCGGCGGTACCCGACCATGATATTCCAGTCGCCAAAATCCGTCGAGCATAGCCCTTCCTCGCTCTTGAGCTTGCCGTCATGGAGCCGCGAAACGAATGTGCCGGCCGAGGGCTTGAAACAGACCTGGGGCTGGCGATGCACCGGGCCACCCTCCGCGCCATTGACGCAAAGAACGGAAACGTTATTCGCGTCGGCGTTGACTGCCGAATTGCACCGGGCGATTACCAACCACCAGCGGTGAAGATACGGGGCATCGTTATCGGCCCGCCAAGTCAATGCCTGTTTCGTGCCGTTCTTGAAGAGAACGCCGCCGTTATTCGGAAGCTTTGTCGGGCGCAGGGAGGGCTCGGCTTGCATCGCAGCCACCGGCTTCACGCCGCCCGATTGCCACGAGGAGACTTCGCCTTCGGCCAGATCCTCCTGAAACCAGGATTTCACAATCATTTCCGGGAACAGACCAGGATTCCAGGAGTGAGCGTTCGGCTGCGAGCCTTGCGCCGGACCGGCGGCGCGAGCGTTCCGCCCCAGGCGACCGGATGCCGTCAGCACAAGGGCGGCGCATGCGGCCCGCGCCAGGTCCCGGCGAGAAAGTTGGTTGGTCATTGTCGTCTGCCAATAATTGCTGGTTTCGGGATGTGACTTCTTAATATCGCGCTTCTCCTCACAAGCTACGCAGCATATCATAGGTTTCGGTTTAGCCTTTCAACGACAGCCAGGGAAAGTGTGTCGCGCCTGATGCTATAACGGAGAAAGCAGATGCAGACCGCCGACAGGATCGATGCTTCGCCTCTCACTAGGCCGGGCAAGGCTCTTCCGCCCAATGCACTTCTATTGAATTGCTTTGGCCGAGGTGGGTCAAGCATTGTCTGGAATATCATCGGCAGTTCGCCGGATGTGTTGATGCCAAAGTACGAATGGCATGTGGGAGTGTTCGGACGTTTCCACAAGCTGCGCAAGGCTGCGTGCCATATTGGCGGGGCCGTCAACTGGGCATCTGTTCCCGTCTTTTGGCGGCATATGCGCGCAGCGACTGCCGAGACCGTCCTCCCTGGGGAGCGCAACGAAAAGGCCCAAGCACGCTACGTCGTTTTGAAGGTGATGGACTACTACATCGCATTCGACGACGCGATTGCGCGCGGCTTTATGGAAGCGCGGAACCTTGTGCTTACGCGGCATCCATTGCCGATGTGCGAAGGGCTGATACGCAGCGATCTCAGCGAGGCAAGCGCGATCAAATGGTACAACGATGTGACTAGCCTGATGTTCAAAGCCTCGAGGAAGCGTGATGCGCTATCGCTTCGATTCGAGGATTTGATCCAATCACCGGATGCGTTTGTTAGAAGCCTTTACCACGCGCTCGGCATAGCGGCAGCGGAGGACGGAAAGATCAGGTTTAAGGTTAAATCATTTGGGACGGCGCGAAAGACAAACGCAGACGCCGCAACTGGCGAAAAGCTGCGGATAAAATTGGACGAAGCATCCGATCACATCGCATCAGACGTCAACACCCGAGCGGTTGCCCGCCTCGATCGTTCAGCACGACACCGGATTTGGGAAGGCACCCGCGCAACCGCGGAATTGTTCGATTATGGAGGTGATAATTTCTGACTTTGTGCGGTTAACGGCTTGGAGGAGCAGCCGTTCCGGTGAGAGAAAACGGCAATCGCCTCCTCGTCAAGGAGGCCAACCGTCTCAAGGCCGCCGACTGTGTCTCCAATCCCCGTACTTATATGATGTGATTGCGCACCCCAAATCGTCGGATGGGCAGTCGGAGAGGCGCCGAATGTGCAGGGTATCGTTGGCTATGCAAATCTAATCCATTTCGTTTTCTTGGATGTTAGAGTCTGCAAGACTTCCGCACCATGTTTTCCGAAGAGCAGCGACGCTCTCAGATAGACAGTGACAACGGACAATGTACCTATAACGAGAAGTCCGGTCGCGAGCACAAGATAGTCGGGCGATCCGGCAAGCAGCATTTTGACCGCCGAGCCGGTGGCGAACACCACAGCGGCGAATGCGACAGGCGGCGCATGGACGAGCGCGAAATCCAGAGCTGATAATCCCGTTATCCGACAAGTCATCGCCGCATAAAGGAAGAAACTCGTCGCAATGGCGCCGGACACTGAAAAGGCCACTGCGTTCACGCCGTAGGGCGCCGAGAAGAACGCGAATGAAGCGACAAGGGCCATGTAAATGATCTGCATGGAGGCCATTCGGTAACTTTGGCCCGTCGCAAGCGTCACGGCTGCGCACACTCTGTAACCCACGCGGAAATAAATTACTGCAGAGAATATGATAACGGGAGCGACGGCATCCGTCCATTTCTGGCCGAGGATTGTCAGAACAATCTCTTTTGCGAAACAGCATAGAAATGCGCTAGTCGGTAGAGCAAGCGCCGCCGTCAAAGCATACCCCTTGAGCTGAGCGCTGCATAGCCTGACCTTGTCGTGATGAACCTTCGACAGGAGCGGGAAAATCACGCTCTTGTTCAGATTGCCGAACAGATTTGCTGGCATAGCAATCAGATAATACGCTCGCGAGTAAATGCCCAGTTCTGCAGTGCCGATCAACCGCGCGACAATGACATTATCGATATATTTGGCGGTGACGGATGATATACCGGCCAGCGAATAGCCCAAGCTCTGTCTGCGGATATCACGATAGGACTGCATGTCGAAACTGGGCCTCACGAGATAGTCCCTGGCGATGAAGAAATAGATGCTGGCCAGGATCAATGCCTCGGCCATATACGCGACCACCAAGGCCCAATAGCTGAGTCCAAAATAGGCGAGCGGAATGGCAAGCCCGACATGGGAAGCAATCCAAGCGACCAGACTCGCTGTGGAGGATATTCTGAATTTCAGGTGCCGCGACAAAATAGCCTCGGCTGTCAGATTGAACGCGTTCGCGACCATCATCACCGCAAGGAGGCGCGAAATGAGGACCAATTCCGGCACGTGAAGGAAATCGGCAATCTGCGGTGCAAACACCCATTGAAGCAAGCCGAGAATGGCAGCGATTATCATGGACAAGAACACTACGGTTCCGATATGGCGCTCGTCGACGTCCCGTCGCTGGACCAGGACTTGCGACATGCCGAGATTGGCAATGTTATTGCCGACGGCTGCGATGATCAGCGCAACGCCGGCAACGCCGTACTCCTGTGGGGAAAGCAGGCGCGCGAGAACGGCCGTGACCAGGACATTCAAAAAGGTTCGGGCCAGCAATGTGGCACCCGACCACGAGAGGCCGTTGGCTGCCCTTCGTGTCAGGTTTTTATGTCCAGTTACCTCGTCCAAGTTGACCTGCTCCGGACTGTCCAATTGGACTGCCACGCTTCAGTGCATGCAAGCGTGCTCCAACCTCATGAGCTATTTTCTCGCCCAACGCCTCGCGGGGTGGATCCCTCAGGCGCTCACCGTTTTCTCCATCGCTTCATAACCTAAGTCATTATGGCAGCGGATACTGCCGCATCCAGGGCACTTTTCCCTGGCCACGAAGCTCAGCTTTTCGCGAAAGTCGACCGTCATGGCTAATTACTTGGCCTCTTTGCTGCGTTGTAGTCGATCAATAATCTCGTTCAGCGCCGCTCTCCGGCATCAATAGTCGTCATTGCTTGGGCCGGCTTCGGGGTTGCTCCTTAATAACCTATCGCCTCACGACCTGGGTGGCAGTGTCCCACAAGAGTGGCATACAACCTCATTTGCCGTGTTGCGACGCTTTCCATGCTGAAACGCGCAGTGACTGTTTGTACTGCGCGCCGCGCCATCTCATCGCGCTCGGCTTCCGATAGGCCGAGCGCGCGACGAAGGAGTCCGCAATACTCCACCTGCGAGCGAGCCAAGAAGCCGCTGCGCCCATGCTCCACAACGTCGGACGCACCGCTGACATCGGTGATGATAGGGACCACGCCGCAACTCATGGCCTCGAGCAGTGCGTTTGACATGCCTTCCGACGCCGAGGTGGAAAGATAGAAATCAGCCTCCCACAGAAAGGGAAACACATCTTCGACCGCCCCGGCGAATGTGACCTTGCCGGAAAGGCCCAACCGGGCCGCCTGTTCCTCGAGAGGGACGCGGCACTGGCCATCGCCCAGGATGGTGAGTTGCGCCTTTGCGTCGGCGGGAAGTGCCGCGAACGCATCGATCATGTGCTCGACGCATTTTTCCGGATCGAGACGGCCAAGGCAGATAAAGCGTCGGCTGCCATTGGCGCTCAGGTCGCGGTGCGGCTTGCGGGGCAGATCGATCCCATTCGGAACCATATGAATGCGATCTGCGTCGATGCCGTGTCTCTTCAGATCATTAGCGATTTGGCGGCTATTGGCCATGAAGGCCGTGACGTGACGTTTAATCAAGGCGGACGCCCAGCGACCGATGATCTTCTT
The DNA here is from genome assembly GCF_004792125.1 of Mesorhizobium sp. M5C.F.Ca.ET.164.01.1.1. NCBI lineage: Bacteria > Pseudomonadati > Pseudomonadota > Alphaproteobacteria > Hyphomicrobiales > Phyllobacteriaceae > Mesorhizobium > Mesorhizobium sp. M5C.F.Ca.ET.164.01.1.1. The sequence goes on from NZ_SRTG01000002.1 coordinate 367,968, forward strand.
TTCGCGCACAACGTCGAGATCGAAACACCGTCCGCCCCGGGCCAATTTTGCGAGAACCGGTTTGCGCAGGAGGGCTCCTGCCAATGCCGCCGGAACAGCGTGAAGTCGGGCATGGATGATATGTACGACATCGAATTCGTCGCGACGGCGCAGCATCCAGATCAAAACCTGGACACACCACGACAGGAACGACAGCATATGGCGCCCGCCCAAATACGGAGCCGCGCGCAAACGAAGGCGATGGATAGGGACCCCGTCGATGGCGGACCGTTTCGGGGTCGAGTGCGACAGTCTGGGTGCCAAAATGGTTGCGGAAACGCCGCTCTCAACCAGCGCCCGAGCAAATCGCCGCGCCTGTTGTTCGCCGCCGCCATATGACTCAGGAAAATAGGTTGGGAGCACGAGCAGAACACGTATGCTGGGAAGAGCTTCGGCTCGCGGGGTCTTCGTCGGATAAGCGGAGGCAACTTCTGCTTCAATCATATCAATCCGCCGGATAGCGTTCCTGGAGCCAAGGCGGCCACCAAGATTACAACCCCGTCCCAAGTGCAAAAAAGAAGATGCCTCTTTGGCATCTCACTGCCTTTCAGCGCATCGATCCCCTTGTCGTCCAGATCGACGCACTCCACCTCATCTCCGAAATCGGCAAAGTTTGCACCGCTAACCAATTCGGCAAGCTGCCGGTCACCGTCATAGGCTGCACCGTTCACCGCGGAAGCGCCACATTTCGGACAGGAGGTGTTGTTGACACTCCCTTGCTTGCCCGATGCTGGTCAAGAGCCTCCCGGTAAATGGCATCGGTCCGCTTGCCCACCAGCTTGACGTCCCAGTTCGAAAGATCCGTCGCCGCGGCGGCACCTTGGGCGAGGCAGGCCAGTCTTGCACGATCCTCCAGGAGGGCGGCAATGGCGTCGGCCATGGCTGCCAAATCATCCGGGGGTGTAATCACACCGTTGATACCAGGGCGGAGCACTTCGCGAAGACCTGGCAGATCGCAAGCGACGCAAGGCTTGCCACCGGCGAGATATTGCATGACCACGCGGGGCAATCCCTCCCGCATGGAACAGAGCAGGCAGAGATCCGCGAGCGCGATCAGCCGCTCGGGGTCGTCCCGATAACCGGTAAAGACCACTTGCCGCTCGAGCCCAAGCTGCTTGGCCCGCGATTCCACGGTCGAGCGAAGCGGCCCGTCGCCCGCGAGCACAAGCACCGCGTCGTGGAACCGGGCGGCGACTTTGTTGAAAGCGTCCAGAAATTCCGTGTGTCGCTTGCGTGGCTCGAAAGCCGCGATCATCAAGAGCACGGACGGGCGCGGCGCGTCCGGGGTCAAGCGCAACAAATTGCGCCAACCGTCGGGCGGACCGGCGTTGCGAAAACGATCGAGATCGAATCCGGATTGGACGACATAATGTTTGTCTGGATGTCCCACTCCTGCGCTCAAGCATAAGTCGCGGATGCCCTCGCTCACACTGATGAACGCGCTGGTGATCGGCGCTGCCAGCCTTTCCAAGGCGAGATAAGCAAACCGCTCGGCGACGCCGACATTGACAAAAGGCACGATATGCACGCCATGAACGATCGCTGGAACGCCCGCCGCCCATGCGGCGAGACGCCCGAGAATGCCTGCCTTGCTGGTATGCGTATGCACGATGTCGGCATTCAAGGCGCGGAATCTCCGGGTGAGCGCCAACAATGCCCTCAGGTCGGAGACAGGCGAAATGGAGCGAGTCAGGCCCGGGACGCCAATGAGTTCCACCCGCGGGTCCACTTTAGCTATGATTTCCGGCTGGACCGTCTCGCCATGCAGCAGGACAACATCATGCCCCCTTTGCGCGGCCCAATTGCAGGAATGGACAGTATTCTCATCAGCACCGCCATTGATGAGACGGGTGATGACATGAGCGATACGCAGTCGACGCCCCAACTCAATCTTGCCTTCCGCACCCTGTACTTTCATGTCGCCGCACCGATCGCGCTGAATTTATCCGTTGGGTGCGTTCCCACGCCCAGCCGCGCTTTTGGTCGATGTGGCCCGATATCGGCGCTACTGCATTGGAGTGACATGCCACGCCCCGGTGGGTGCATGCCGTATGGAGATGAACCCCGAGTCCTAAGTGTGCCCTTCCTTCTTGGGCCAGCACTTGCAGTCCGTAAGGAGGGTTATTCCAACGGCTTCCAGTCGATCAAATCTAACTTGTTGGATTTAAACGTCTCAGAGAACTGCCGCTGTTACCCCGGGCACAGCGGAGTGATTTTTTGTGGTATACCTTGTACCAATACTTCTGCCCTATCGCGTGTGCGCGAAATTCGGATCGGAACCAGACTCGTTCAAAAAAGTAGTCGCTCCCCGTTCGCGCATAAGCCCGAGCGCCGAGCACTTCACAGGAGCGCAGCATGACGCCGGTTCTCCGGGTCGGGATATTTGGCTTTTACAGCTATCAGAATCTCGGCGACAATGTCATGGCCTATCTTTTTTCCAAGTGTGTAAAAGATGATGGGCATGATCCAATAGTTTATGCGAAGCGGCGCTCCGACAAAATGGATTGGGGCTTTAAGATATGCTCTGATGTCAAAGAATTTATCGAGTCGGTCGATGTAGTTATATTTGGGGGAGGCGGCTTACTCATCCCTAGGCAGCAACCTTCCGAAGTTGTTCAGGATTTCAACGATGATCTTGGACTTATTCTAGAATACACTAAAGAAAAATCTATCAAGCTATTTGCCTTTTCCATAGGAGGCGCCGGAAAAGACATCGATGAAATTGTACCCGTTGCACGCCAAGAACTTATAAGGCGCCTAAACTATGTAACACTGAGAAATCGCGAGGATCTAAAACTCCTTGCACAAGCGAACACCGAAGGCGAGTTCTTGGATGACGTCGTATGGACGACCTCCCGCAGAATTTCTGGAAGTAGATATGACAAAGGGCAATCGCGTCTACGTGTGGGGCTCAATATCTACCTTGGTTCGTCCCGTCGGTCTCGGTTGGCGAAACGCATACTGCAGATTGTAACACGAATTCGCAAAGATATTGATTTCATTTTCTATGAAATCAATCCAAAAAAAGATGGGCATTTCGGGGCATTTTGCGCCAACCTGACACAAGATAATTGCAGCAGCAAAATTTTAACTGACGTGGAAGATGCATGTGGCGAGGCGTCTTCGCTTGATCTGCTGATTACCACTCGACTGCACTTTGGCGTAATTGCAATGAGCTACGGCGTGCCATGTATTGCATATTCGGGAGCGGAGAAAACAAAACTCTTGTACAAGCGTATCAACCGATCCTCTTTTTTCTGGAGAATCGGGGATATTCACAAGCTGCTTTTTCTGTTTCTATTTCCAGGCGCCATACAAAAGATCGTACGCGACGGTAGCGAGGTTATTAACCCCGTGATTGTAGAAAATGCGATGCAACACTACACACGACTGTCACGGTCGCTTGAAGGGGTACTCGGAGCTTCTTCCCGGTCGGTGCATCATCTGCAATAAGGCTCTTTGCCTCGCTCGCATCGATCATGTTGCTCGGATCGAGGCGGCCAAGGCAGATAGAGCGTCGGCTGCCATCGGCGTTCGGTTCGCGGCGCGGCTTGTGGGGCAGATCGATCCCATTCGGAATCGGCTTCCAATCTTAGAGACGGGGTCGCTGTTACCCCGGGCACAGCGGAGCGATTTATTTCTGATACGCTTATGTACTGGTACTTCTGCGTTTGCGCGGTACCGGACTCGTTGCGCGGCGAAGGTCCAACGGATCGCCAGTTTAAACGATCGTAGCGCTGTGACTACACGATCAGCTTTGGCGAGGAAGGACAAAAATGGACGTCATCTCATATCTTGGAGCAACCCAGGAGCGAACCCAATCGTGCGGTGAGGCGGCCATTGCAGCCCTGCAATTGGTTCGGCTGTACGACGCAGCGGCTGCGCGACCGAATGGCACATTTCTAGAACTTGGGACGGATCGGGGGCAGGCCACTAAAATGATTCTTGCTGCCTGCGAGAAGAACGGCGGGAACCTGGTCTCGGTCGATATCCGAGATTGCTCAAGTGCGGCAGTTAGCTGTCGCTGGACCTTTGTTCAGGCAGACTCCACAGATCGCAAGACCATCCTAAACAAAGCGCCCATTCTGCAGGATGGAATCGATTTAGTATATGTCGATAGTCTGCACACGCCAGAACACGTGTTGAATGAAGTGTATACGTGGTTCAGCCTGGTTCGAAAAGGAGGCACAATCTGCTTCGATGACATTGATCCGAACCCATATATGCGAGGGCGAAGGAAGGACAATCCCCAAATTGAGATTGCTAACCGAAGGATTTTTTATGTAGTTCAGAGCATTTTCTACGACAACTTAGACCAGCTTCAGATGACGGTAGACTTCGGTAGTACCGGCCTTGCGATGCTAAGGAAAACATCTGAGATTGGATCGGAACTCAAGCCGTTCAACCATTTGCCTGCAGAACGCAATAGTACGTTTCTGGCGAAGCTCAGCGTGCGGTTTGGAGAAAGATACTACGCGCACAAAGGCGATGGATCGGACTTTTTGACAGCATGAAGTGTACCCGGATGCCGTGAGGTATTTTGATCCTGAGCACTCCATTCTCCTTGGCGTTCATGACGCAGCTCATCATTATTGTCGGTATACGAAGCATGGCCTGAAAATGGCTGCTTAAGGATCGACGAATGTGCCGAGCTTGCTGGCTTTGGGAATGAGGTCATGATCGCGATACAGCTCGGAGCTTCCTGTCCAGAGGTCAAGCAGATCCAACAGAGCCCGCGCATGGGTGGCGGACGCCCCGCTGATGCCCCGACGGCTAAAAACGCGCGCGGCGTTCCTGTGGCGCTGTGAGCCTTTGGCTCAAAGAACAGACTCAAAAGACAGATTCCAGCGTTTCTCAGGACAGGCGGTTCAAGATCGACAGGGCTCGCTTGGTCTCGATTGGCTCGCATCGGCGAAACGGTGAAGAAAATTCCTGTGCGGATGCATCAGACTCGCATGCCCGTTCGCCAAAGGGAATCCATGCAACGATCCTCAAGGAAGAGAGGCTGGTTGCAGGGCGTTGACATGCCTTCCGACACCGGGGTCGAAAGATAAAAATCAGCGTCCAGCAGAAGGGAAAGACATCTTCGACCGCGCCGGCGAATGTGACCCTGCTGGAAAGGCCCAACCGGGCTGCCTGTTCCTCGAAAGTGGCGCGGCATTGGTCATCGCCCAGGACGGTGAGTTGCGCCTTTGCCTCGGCGGGAAGTGCCGCGAACTCGGCGAGTGCTCGAGCGTTCCCGATTAAGATGGCCACGGCAGATAGGGCGTCGGCGGCCATCGGCGTTCGGCTCGCGGCGCGGCTTGTGGGCAGATCGACCCCATTCGGAATCGGCTTCCAATCTGGAGACGGGGTCGCTGTTACCCCGGGCACAGCGGAGCGATTTGTTTCTGATACACTTGGGTACTTCTGCGTTTGCGCGGAACCGGACTCGTTCAAAGAAGTCAAGGCAACGCTCCAAGGACCGGGCGCTTTGCCAGTCAGGGATGGGAGCCATGGGAGGGGGACCAGCAGCTTGCGGATCTTTCGCGTGCCCCAAAGCGACTTCCTGTCGATGTCCGCCGGCAGCTGATTGAGGCGCGCGACCGTGCATTCGATCAAGACATTGTCTCTTCCCTGGTCGGCGGATCCTACGGGGACCGAGTCGAGAAGCATCCTGGCTTGGTCCGCCATAGCCGGCGAGCTGGCCCTCTTCATCGCGCTGGTCTATCTCCTCAGGCTCGAGACTACTGCGCTAGTCCGCGTCCTGCTCGTTGCCCTCGCCGGCTGGTGCGTGCACTACTTCCTGCCGCAGCGTTACCGGCTGCCGTTTTTCGTGCTGCTCTCGTTCGCGGCTATCGCCGCAGTTTTCGCGAACGTGGGGCCCAATTGGCACCACTGGAGATTTGAGGGCCTCATCGATGCCGCCTGGATCGTCGCCATTGGGCTCGTACTGGTCGGAATTGTCCACCTACCGATCGCTTTTGGATGGAGAGTGCTGGCGCTGGTTGGCGCCGGCTGCGGGCTCGCCGCCGCACGAATGGACTGGATTGCGATCCCGTGGACGCGCGCCGTCTGGCCCGTGCTCGCTTCAATGTTCATGTTCCGTCTCATTGTCTATGCGTACGAAATGCGGCGTGACCAGAGGATGGCGACGGTTTCGGAACGTCTCGCGTATTTTTTCATGTTGCCGAACGTGTGCTTCCCGCTCTTTCCGGTCGTAGATTTTAGAACTTTCCGTAGCAGCTACTACAATGCCGACCGGCATTATATTTATCAAACAGGTGTTCAGTGGATGTTTCGCGGCGCTATCCATTTAATATGCTACCGTATCGTGTACCAGCGGTTTGTGATCGATGCTGCGGACGTACACAATCAGATTGAGCTTTTGCAATTTGTCATATGGCCGTTTTTACTTTATCTGAAGGTTTCAGGTACTTTTCACATAATCACCGGGATTTTGCATTTATTTGGGTTCAACCTTCCAGAAACCCACAATCTATACTTTCTATCCTCAAGTTTCACAGATTTCTGGCGTCGAATAAACATATACTGGAAGGATTTCATAATGAAAATTGTATACTATCCGTTATATTTTCGTTTTCGACGCTGGGGAGAGAGCGTAGCGCTGGTCAGCGCGACCCTCCTCGCGTTCCTCGCGACTTGGCTGCTGCACAACTATCAGTGGTTCTGGTTGCGTGGCACCTGGGTGTTCACCTGGAACGACTTCCTCTTCTGGATGATCCTGGCCGTGCTTGTGACGATCAACGCCCACTATGAAATGCGGCACGGTCGCACGCGGCGCCTGCGTGGCGGGGCACTAAGCTGGAACGGTGCGCTGCAAACTGCGAGCCGGACCATTGGGGTATTCGTCGTCATCTGCCTCCTTTGGTCGTTTTGGAGCGCGAGCTCGGTCCCGCAATGGTTGTCGGTCTTCGACACTGTGGGCGTGGAAGCCCCTGGCAAAATGACGCCCGCCCTCGTGCTGGTCGCGGTGGCAGCTATCATTGGCATTCCTGCGCTTGCGCTCGCGCGCGGCGGCGCCGACCGCCAGTACAGTTTCCGACGGTCGGTTGCGTCGGTCGGTGTATGCGGGTTGATCGCGGTTTGCATCTCGCTCCCGGTGGTTCACGATCGCCTCGGGGAGACGGTCAGTACCGCAATGGCCGACATTAGAGCGCCGAATCTCAATAGCCGCGACAACGCGAACCTGGAGCGCGGCTACTACGAGAACCTCGTCAATGTCGGCGCATTTAACCCAGAACTCTGGATTGTCTATGGCCAACGACGAGATGACGGTTGGGGCAATTTGGACAAGACGCCGCTGAGCGAGTTCACGGGTGCGCTTCCCACGACCTATCTGCGACCACTCTCCCAAGCAGACTTTAAGGGAACGCGGGTCCACATCAACCGCTGGGGCATGCGAGATCAGGACTACGACAAGATTCCTGCTCCCGGCACCTCACGAATCGCAATGGTCGGCTCTTCGCATGTCTTCGGCGAGGGCGTCGCGGATGACGAGACTTTCGAGGGCCTGTTGGAGCGGCGGCTGAATGCGCAGGCAGCCGACAGCGGGTATCGACACTACGAGGTGCTGAACTTTGCCGTTGGGGGTTATCTTCCTCTGGACATTCTGGCCATCATCGAGGATCGAGTGCTCGCATTCAAACCAAAGTACATCTTTTACTTCGAGCACAGCGCGCTTGTTCGACGAACGCTAAAGCGTCTCGGGAAAGCAATCCAGAATGGCTCCGCATATCGCTACGACTTCGTGCGCGACATTGTACGCGAGAGCGGGGTCGATCCCCATGCCGACCCCGAGGTACTTCAAAGAAAGCTCACGCCCTACGGAGACAGAATTCTGCGTGGGATCTATTCTCGAATCGTGGAAGCTGCGAAGCGAGAAGGGGTCGGGGTCTTTTGGATCTATCTACCCAGACCAGACGAGAGGACCAGTACCGAGCTGGAGAAGCGCCTCGCTGCCGAGGCTGGCTTTAACGTTCTCGATCTTTCCGGTGTGTATGACGGGTATGACTGGCGGACGCTTCTTGTAGCACCTTGGGACGATCACCCAAACGCCGCCGGCCATCGGCTCGTCGCCGACAAGCTTTACGAAGTGCTGCAGCAACACCAGGATCTAGTTCCCCTGAACCTTGCGGTTGCTCCACAAGAGGAGGAACAATGAACGCGATCCAGATCAGGACGATGGCCAAGGATTTCATATTGAAGGAATTTCTGCCCGGTGAAAGGCCGGAGAATCTGACGGATTCAACGGAGCTGATAACTGACGGCATTCTCGACTCGTTGGCGACGCTTAAGCTCGTTGCCTACCTGGAAAAATCCTGCGGTATCGAAATCGCCCCTGACGAACTCGTGCCGGAGAATCTGAACTCCATCGCCCAAATTGCCAATTTCGTCCAGTCGAAGCAGGCGTCCACATAGGCTCGCAATGACGGTCGCTGCCTTACACGAGTATCTGGAACAGAGCGCGAGTCGGTATCCCCAGAGATGCGCCGCAGTCGAGGCGAGCTCTGGGCGGCAGATCACCTACGGCGAGCTCGACGCGCTGTCGGACCAAGTCCGCGACCATCTGCGTCGGATCGGCGTCCGGCCGGCGGACCGCGTCGGCATTTGCCTTCCAAAATCGATCGCCTCGCTCGCTGTTCTGTTCGGCATCTTAAAGGTGGGCGCGGCCTATGTGCCAGTCGACTCTCTGGCACCGCCTGCGCGTAACGCGTTCATATTTAACGACTGCGGTGTGCGCGCGATTTTCGTGGAGGCGTCCCGAGCCGAAACTTTGCGCTGTGAGTTGGCGCGCTTGGCTGCGGAACCTTGTCTCTTACCGCTCGACTGGTCCGACGGTCCCTCGCCGCTCGCGACGTACCTGGCTCGCGTAGAGGCCGGCGGCTTGGCGGTGGAGGACGAAGCGGCGCGGCCGGGGCCGGACAACCTCGCTTACGTGCTTTACACTTCGGGCTCGACCGGCCAGCCGAAGGGCGTGATGCTGACGCATCGTAATGGCTCGAGCTACGTGGACTGGTGTTCCGATATCCTCGCCCCTAACGAGAACGACCGCTTCTCCTCCCATGCGCCTTTCCACTTCGACCTGTCTATTCTCGACATCTTCGTACCGCTGAAGCACGGCGCGACCGTATTCCTCATCGGTGAGGAGCTCGGCAAGAATCCGACCCGGATGGCGTCGGTTATCGCCGAGCGGCGGTTGACCGTCTGGTATTCCACGCCCTCCGTACTCACGCTCCTGGTCGAGCACGGCAGCCTTGATGCTCGCGACGACCACGCTCTCCGGTTCATTCTATTTGCCGGCGAGGTTTTTCCGGTCAAGCATCTGCGCAGGCTAAAGGCTGTGGTCCCACGCGCACGTTACCTGAATCTCTATGGCCCAACCGAAACCAACGTCTGTACCTACTACGAAATCCCGCAGACGATCGCCGAAGACCGCTCGGCGCCGTTTCCGATCGGGCGCGCCTGCTCGCATGTTAAGGCACGCGTGATCGATGCGAATGGTCGCAACGTGCCGCGAGGCCAGGAAGGCGAGCTCGCAATCAGCGGTGCTCCCGTGATGCTGGGCTATTGGAACATGCCTGAGCGAACAAGCGCCGCTTTTCATGTCGATTCAAGCGGTTGCTGGTACCGTACCGGCGATGTAGTGATCGAAGGCGATGGCGGAGTCTACACCTTCCGCGGTCGACGCGACCGGATGGTGAAGAGACGGGGATATCGGATCGAACTCGGCGAGATCGAGACGGCGCTCTATCGCCATCCAGCGATCTCCGAGGTGGCGGCGATCGCTCGCTCGGAGGAGTCGGGCGTCTCCATAAAGGTGTTCTATGCCTCGCGCGACGGCCATGCGCTGTCGCTCATCGAGCTGAAGCGGTTCTGCGCCCACAACTTGCCGGCCTACATGGCCCCGGACTGGTTCTCGCATCAGCAGTTACTTCCCAAGACATCGACAGATAAAATCGACTACCAGCATCTGATGAGGATGGAGTAGTGGATTTCGCGCTGAACGAGGAGCAGCGTATCCTGCGTGGCCAGATCCTTCGCTTCGCGCAAGATAAGCTCAATAAAAATGTCAGGCAGCGCGACCGAGACCAAGTATTCCAGCGCGAGTTGTGGGGGGCTTGCGCGCAGATGGGCCTGACCGGCCTGCCAGTCCCCCAGGCCTACGGGGGACCCGGTCTCGATTCCCTGTCCACGGCCATTGCAATCGATGCGCTTGGCTACGGCTGCGAGGATTCCGGCTTGGTCTTCTCGATCTGCGCCCACCTTCTGGCCTGCGTGGTGCCGATTTGGAAGTTCGGCACTGAAGAGCAGAAGAATCGATATCTTCCGGGGCTCTGTGATGGCACTTTGATCGCAGCCAATGCGATGAGCGAACCGGAGTCGGGCTCGGATGCATTTGCGATGCAAACCCGGGCGGAGCCTCATGGCGATGGCTTTCTAATCAACGGCACGAAGACCTTCGTGAGCAACGGGCCGGTGGCAGATGTTGCCGTCGTCTTTGCAGTCACTGACCGCGCCAAGGGATATTTCGGCGGCATCACGAGCTTCCTCGTGGACCGCGCGCTGCCCGGCTATCTGGTCGCGCAAAAGTTCGAAAAAATGGGACTGCGGACGTCTCCGATCGGGGAGCTTGTCTTCGAGGACGTATTTGTTTCGAAGAACGCTGTTCTCGGTGGAGTGGGCGGCGGCTCCAGGCTGTTTGCTCATAGCATGGACTGGGAGCGGGCGTGCCTATTCGCCAGTCATATAGGCACCATGGAGCGGCTTCTGGAAAAGGCAGTGGCCTATACGCGCACCCGACGTCAGTCCGGCCAGGCCATCTCCAAGCACCAGGCGGTCGCCCATAAGATTGCCGACATGAAGATGCAGGTGGAGGCGGCCCGACTACTCGTCTACAAGGCGGCGTGGGGCCTTGAGCGCTCCCAGTCCGTATCCCTCGACGCCGCCGTTTCGAAGCTCTTTGTGAGCGAATCGCTAGTTCGCACCACGCTCGATGTCGTCCAGGTCTTCGGCGGCTATGGTTTCTTGAGCGAATTCGAGGTCGAACGTGCCGTGCGTGATGCCATCGGCAGCAAACTCTATTCCGGAACTTCTGAGATACAGCGCAACATTATTGCTGGCTGGCTGGGGCTTTGATGACGGCTGTGGTCAGAACCTGTCCGTGAAGGGGCGGCGTGTGCTGTCGCTGGGCCTGCCCTCAGTTCGCGAAAAGGGCGACGATCGATTTTGGTAAGGCAACCGGAGAGTGGTACTATCGCAAGCCATGGAGCCACCGGGGCGGAGGGCGCTTTTGTCGTTCGACTTGGGTGCGTCTGCCCAGCCCGTGATCTCCGAACTTGCGGCTCAGAGGCGAAGAACTAGACCAGCCGCGACGCGTGAAAGATAGGCTTTGTGGATGCGGCTTCTCTATATACATTCTGCGCACGTCCCGGCGCCGGCCGCCAATTCGGTACAAGTCGCAAAGATGTGCCGTGCATTTCGGGTTGCCGGAGCGGAGGTCCTACTAGCGCTTCCACGCGCCTCCATGAATACACGGGATCATTATGAGAAGATCGCGCGCGAATATGGATTCGATACCGAGTTCCCATTCCGCGTTCTCCCTGTACCCTTTTGGCCTGTGCCCGGCCGGGAGCTTTCTTTTGCTGTGTTGGCGCTGCTTGCTGCGGTCTGGCTGCGGCCGCATGTAGTCTTTACACGCTCGGCTACTGTAGCGCTTGTTTCTGCCGGACTTTTCGGGTTCACGACGGTTTTTGAGCTTCACGACCCGATTGGCAGTTTGAGCAGACGTCAGCGTCAGCGCCTTGCCAAACTGATAGGCCTAGAGGCATTCCGTATGCTGGTCGTCACGTCGCAACGTCTGCGGGACGACAGCATCCGCCTCTTTCCTCAATATGCGGGAAAATTTCTCATCGCGCCCAATGGCGCGGATCCTGTTCCGCCGAATGTCGAGCCATGCAGCCTCAGCGGCACGTTCAAGGTTGGTTATGTCGGACATCTGTATAAGGGAAAAGGCATGGAGATAATAAGCGCTATTGCGCCTCGATGCGGCTGGGCGACATTTCACATCGTCGGGGGAACACCAGGCGATATAGAGTATTGGACATCGAAGCTGGCCAAATGCCCGAACACAGTGTTTCACGGCTACGTTCCTCACGCCGCGACATGTGCCTACTTGGCCGAAATGGACGTTGTACTCGCGCCCTATCTTAGAGATGTAGAGGGCCAGGGCGGCGGTCGAAATATCGCTGAGGGAATGTCGCCGCTCAAGCTCTTCGAATATATGGCGCATGGCAAACCCATAGTGTCCTCCGACCTGTCAGTTATACGAGAAGTTTTGAGGGATAGCGTCAACAGCGTTCTGGTGTCGCCAGACAACCCGTCCGACTGGGTCAAAGCTCTTCAGCGACTGCGCGAAAACAAGGCGGTTCGGGATCAGATTGGTCAGCAGGCGAAGGCAGACTTTCTGGCCAGGTACAGCCGCATCGCACGCGCAACCAACATTCTAGAGGAAATCAAGAGCCGGATGCCGTCCAGCGGAAGCTCATAGGACTGCACAATTTTTCTTGTTGAAGGCGGCTGCGCCGCCAGCAAGCCTGCTTTCCGTTCGCCGCAATGAGCCCGTGGTCCGTCCTGAACCGTTGAATGGCAAGATCCGACTGCACCCGGCTTTTTGCTGAGGTTCCGTCATGCCTTGCTCCGACCATCTCCCCGCGTCGCGTTGATTTTCGCATTGAGCTAAATTTAGCCTGCGAGATGTGCCACTGTCCGGCGATTGAACCGGCGCGAACCCGATTGTGAGGCTCGATGTACTCGCTGGCGGTGGGATCGCCCGAAGCATCAGAATCAAAATTATCCGTTCAATCGGTCGGAGGATGGACTTAATGTATCCATCTAGCTTCCTGAGAAGCTGCTATATACATCAATAGACATTACGATCCGAAAAGATCAGTAGAGCAGTTTTCCAAATTATCTTAATGTCGAGAAGCATGCTCCAGGATTTTATATACCAGAGGTCGTGCTCAACGCGTTTTTCCATCCTCCAGAGTTCCTTCGTTTCCCCTCGAAAGCCATTGATCTGAGCCCAGCCTGTCAAACCGGGCTTTACATGATGACGATAAGCATAGCTCGCAATGGCCAAAGTATAGGTGTCGTCATGAGCGACGGCGTGAGGCCGTGGCCCCACCAGGGACATCTCCCCCCGAAGCACGTTGAATAACTGCGGCAGCTCGTCGATGTTTGACCGGCGCAATATTCGGCCAAGTCGGGTAACCCGCGCATCATTACGCTGCGCCTGGCGAATTTGTGTACCGTTCTCCTGCACCGTCATCGATCGGAATTTGTAAATATTGAACGGCTTACCACCAAAACCTCGTCGCATCTGCCGGAACAGCACAGGGCGACCGTTTTCGAGCGCTATGGCACATGCGACCAAGGCCATCAACGGACACAGGAACAGCAGGAGCAGGGATGCAACAGCAATGTCGAACAACCGCTTGAGCAGGCGTTCGGCAGGCCTCAACGGCATACGCTGGACTTCGAAGGCCCGCTGCCAGCCGGTGTGCAGCGGGCATCCAGCCAGAATTCTATCTATGTAGGCGTCGGCGAAAAGATAAATCGGCAGCGGGAGGCGGGACATTTCCTCCAGGATGCGTTCGATCAACTTCCGCTGGTCCCAAGAGCAAAAGAGATAAACTGCCCCATACGAGCCATTACGGAACGCAGCCTGTGCAGCTGCGACGGCGGCATGCACCGATCGTGCCGCGATCGTGCCATCATCGTTCTCGATGTTCGAAACACCACAAACCGCGATGCCCTGTTGCCCAAGCTTGTTGATTATCCCCTGTTCCTTTCCAGGAACGCCAGAGTAAAACAGATAAACTGTGCGCAACACGAGTTTCTCAGCCGCCAGAAGCCGTTTCAGCCCACGCGCTAGAACCGCGTGGGCTGGCAGCAGGGTTGGGAATCCGACCGCAAACGCCAGCGTCAAAGAGCCCCGCGAGAACGTCGACGTCGTCTTCGTGAGAAAGGCGAGCCAGAGAATTGAAAAGAAAACAAACAGCCAGCCGCTGATGAGTGTTTTGATCCTGCAGTGATCGTCCAAGATGCCACTAACCGTGTAGGCGCCCCTGGCGGTCATGAATGCGACCAGCAACAGACCGGCGGTAACACTTAGGCAGATCGAATCCCAGATATCTGGCGGCCTCACGCCGAAGGCCCTATGGTAGAGCTCAATTGACGCAAGAAGTATTGTCTGTCCAAGGAGGAAATCAGCAGTTGCGAGAAACACGCAAACTGCTCCCACAGGAAGCCGTAGCGGCTCTACCCTTCGATTCCAGAGCGCACGCGACGCCTCGGTTGGTGCATGCCGCATAGAGACGAACCCCCCGAATCCTGTTGCATCCCTTCTCCTTCCTGGTTCATGGCACGCGCCATCCGATAAGGAGGGGGGTTATCCCAACGGCTTCCAGTCGGTTAGATTTGATTTAAATGTCTCGGAGACATGCCGCTGTTACCACGGGCACAGACGAGTCTATTTTATCGTATCCTAATGTGCTAATATTTTCTGCCTTAACGCGTTTGCGCGAGAACGGACTGGAGGTCGGACGTTCTAAGAGGTGGTCAAGGCAACGCTTTAGGGGACCGGGGCGCTTACCCTAATCAGGGAGAGAGAGCCATGGCAGAAAATGGCGCTGAGGTTCGGGTCAAACAGCTGAACAAAATACGCTTATTTCGGCAATTTGGGCAAGATACTCTTAGTGAAATGGCGAAAGCAGCCATCCTAAGGAGGGTTCCAAAGAATAAAGTCTTAACTCACCTTGGAGACATACCGCGTTATATTTACTACGTAATTCGCGGAAAAGTTCGTCTTAGTGTTCCCCTCTCAGACGGCCGAGAGTTCATCTTTTCCGATCTTGGTCCCGGTGACACTTTCGACTTGACTAGATTGTTCATCGCGCGACACAGTAACATGAACGCTGCGTCAGTCGTGGACAGCGACTTGCTCCAAATCGAAGCAGCTTTCATGGCTAGTGTCTTCGACAAGCACCCAGATCTCGCACTGAAGGTAATCCCGTACTTATGCCAAGCAACGCACGACGCGCAAGAGCGAGTGATCCACAGTGCGTCCAGTGCACTATCTATTCGATTGGCGAGCACGCTCTTGCGATTGACTGAGACCCCGCACAGCACGGCTACCGTGAATGGAGCTCTGAGCATCCGCATTTCGCAGACCGACCTCGCGGCAATGATCCCGGCGTCTCGCGCGAAAGTGAATCGTTGCCTGAGAGAATGGGAACGGCGGTATCTGACCCAATACGACCACGGCTCGCTGACAATTCTCAATCGCACCGCATTAGAGTCTGTTGCTCTTGGCTACTCGCGTTTGATCGTTCAATGATGCCTTTCCTGTGTGCTCGGGCATCTCCACGCCATTCTCCGGGAAGATAACGAACCGGGAGTGGTGTCGGTCGTGCTCGGATCGCTCGGTAAAGTCCTTACCTCGGCGTCGTCTGTCGCCGCACCGGACATGTGCGCCTTCGTAGGTAACGAGACACCGCTCACTGCCGTGCGACGGGCGGTTCGGGAGGTTCCTCACTCACCTACACAATCGGAGTTCCTAAATATCCAGCTAAAGTCCGGAGGCCGCTACTTTATCGCTTCCTATCTGTAGTGAATGGCCAAGCTCTGGGAATTCTAAGAGCGTCGCGCTCGGAATGGCCGCGGCTGCGGCGCGTCCGAGTTTTGGATTGTGGCCGAGCGTCTTCGCGACGTCGGCGCTGGCGCGATTGCCGCCCGGGGCTGTACGGTCCTTGCCCCCGATGATCAGCGTTGTCGGCACGGAGATATTGCCAAACTCGTGGATCACAGGTTGGGTGACGATCATGCCCGAGGTTTGAGCCTGGTTCCACGCTACCATCTCCTCATCACAATGTCGGTACAGAGATAACGATCAGTTGATCGTTGGGAGTCTTAATTGTGAGCCAATGGCACGCAGAGAGCACCGCCATTTTTGCCGTGCGCGATGCGACTTTGCTATTGGGGAATCCGAGATTATTGTCGGCCGCCCATGTACATCACGTCGGTGGAAAATGGATCTGCAAGCTTTCAGAGATTCGATTGCGAAATCACGGCCGCCCGCCGGCTTGAGCCCTGCCCTGCAGGCGCTGTGGTGGGATGCGAAGGGCGATTGGGATAAGGCGCACGAGCGCGCGCAGGTGCGCGACGATACGGCGGGTATGCGCGTGCATGCCTACCTCCATCGCAAGGAAGGCGATCAATCGAATGCGGAATATTGGTATCGTCGCTGCGACGCCGCGCCGTCGACGTTGACGCTTGATGAGGAATGGCAAGAGTTAGCGCGTGCACTTTTGGGGCAAAGCTGACGCCTTCAGCACGCCAAGTCTGGTTCTGTGCTCCAGTCCGCCGCTCGCCGAAACAGGCGGGCGGCATCCCTCTGCCACAGTCGGACATCTTGCCCCTGGCGCTGGTCCAAAATCGCAACGGAAGTTCAATTTCATTCCCTGTGCAGCCCGTCATAATAGGGGCGGCGGCGGCAGTACCAGCATGTCTAGAGGAGGAGATGAAAATGCGGCTCACCAGGTGTTTCAATTTTGCGGGTAAGGTTTCATCGGCGCTTTCTCCCGCAGCAGGGAGGAAACGGCGTCTGCGTCAGACTATCCTGATATGTGCAGCTGTGGCGGCCGGCTCCGCGACCGCTGGTTTCGAGGCACAAGGCGCGGAAAAGGGAGCCTGGATCACCACTTGGGCTGCCACACCTGCTCCGCGCTGGTCGGATGATCTTCCTGCGCCTTTCGGAGTGCCGGAGGTATTGGAGAACCAGACCGTCCGCCAAGTTGCCCGCATCAGCGTTGGCGGCAATACCGTCCGGGTCGCCCTATCGAATGCTTTCGGCGCTAAGCCACTGACCATCGGTGCCGCCAGCGTCGGAAAAGCAGGCAAGGACGGCGACGTCGATCAGGCGACCCTGAAGCCCCTGACCTGGGGCGGCAAGAGTTCTGTGGTCGTTCCGCCGGGAGCCCCGATCCTCAGCGACCCTGTCGCCCTCCCGGCAGAAGCGCTTTCCGAAATCTCGGTCAGCATCTTCCTGCCGAAGAAGACGGCGCTGTCGTCGGTGCATTGGGATGGTGTGCAAACCGCCTACATCTCCGGCCCGGGAAATTTCACAAACGACGCGACGTTCAAGGCTGACAGCACACTCAAATCACGCCTTTTTCTGAGCGATATATGGGTTGACGCCGCGCCGGAATCCCAGGCGATCGTGTTTTTCGGGGATTCCATCACGGATGGGAATTGCTCGACCCCCGACGCCAACAATCGCTGGCCAGACCTTGTCGCCAAGCGATTGCAGGAGACCGCCCGCAAGGTCGCGGTGGTTAACGAAGCTTTTTCGGGCAATCGCGTGTTGACCGACGGTATGGGCGTCAATGCTCTGGCGCGTTTCGATTCAGATATACTGAGCCATCCCAAAGTCTCGACCGTCGTCGTAATGATGGGCATCAACGATATCGGCTGGCCCGGCGAAAATGCAATCACGCCGGACGACAAGGAACCGACCGCCGAAGACATCATCACCGGATACAAACAGCTCATCGACCGCGCGCATGCCCATGGCATACGCATTGTAGGCGCGACGTTGACCCCCTTCGCCGACACCTTCAAAGGACTTCCCACTGAGGGTTACTACACACCCGAGAAGGAAAAGATACGCGTCGCTGTGAACGAATGGATACGCACCGGTGGCGGCTTCGATGGCGTGATCGACTTCGACAAGGTGATGGAAGACCCGGCCAAACCGGGATATCTGCGCGACGACTACGACTGCGGCGATAACCTTCATCCCAACGACGCGGGATACAAGGCGATGGCAGACGCGGTCGATCTCGACGTCCTATTGGGTTCAGCTAAATAGGTCGCTGCTGACCTTGCCGCGCTGCTCAGATATTGCGGGGCAAGGTCGGTTCGACCATGCCTCAAGTGAGCCCGAGCCGGACGAGATGGCGCACGACCGGTGAGAACATCTCCTGACCGATGTAAGCTCCGGTGTTTGCATTTTCGAAGAGTGGGCTGGCGACGGCCGCATCCTCGACCACGGGAATACCGGCCTTGCGTGCTTGAGCCATCATCTCGTCGGCCGCTCGGCCCTGGCCCTTGCCGACGACCGTCGGCACCGGAGTTTCACCCTTGACGTAACGCAACGCCACTGCGCGGTCGCCAGACACGAAGACGATGACCGCGTTTTTTACGCCCAGCTTCGCAGGTTGCATCACGGCCTCACGCCGCTGTCGCTGCTGTTCATGCCGGATTAAGGGGTCTCCTTCGAGATCCTTGTGTTCGCGCTTGTATTCGGTCGTCGTCATGCGCATGTCGCGCAGGAACAGCCAGCGCTGAATGGGAACATCGATCACGCCGATGACGACAAAGGCCAGGGCGGCGGCAATTCCAAGTGGTATCAGCACCGCCTTCGTGATCGGCCCAAGGCATGACGGAGCGCATCCTGGAGCATCGACGAGCGGCTGCAGCCATGCGATCAAAATGAATGCAAAGAGGGCGGCCAGCAACACCACCTTGGCCAGGCCTTTGGTGAACTCGATGACGTTGCGCAGCGACAGGATCTTCTGAAGGCCCTTCGCCGGGTTTATGTGATCGAATTGCGGCTTAAGCGGCTCAAACGAGAAGACTGGCCCGAACGTCCCCAGCATGCCGAAGGCCACGGCGAGAACGACAACGATTCCGACTAGCGGTAATGTGGCAAGCATCAGCAATGACAACGAATGGCGGATGGCCCGCAGGCTGACTTCCCCGAACGAATCGCCCGGGGCCGTCACGGTCTGCACGAGTTCCGAAAAGTGCTCGATGAGCATCGGCCAGGCAAAATAAAGATAGCCAAGCGCTGCGAAAAGCGTGAAGCCGGAGACCAGGTCGCGGCTCTGCGAAACCTGGCCTTTCCGGCGGGCGTCACGAAGTTTCTTTTCGGACGCCGGTAGTGTCTTTTCCTCAGCTTCTTCGGCCATGTTGCAATCTTATCGCACTGTTGTGGTTCCAGTCGGCCAAGGCCGTGTGTAAGGTGCGGCGGGCTTGAATACGGAGAGGTGGATATGCGGCTGCATGTCGTGTTCTTGCCCGTCGTCGCCATGCTGGCGATGGCCGGTTGTCAGACGACCAAAACCGACGCCGAGCAGGCAAAGGCGCAAGGCCCGTCGTCGCAATCGGAGCGTCTGATCAAGCTCGCGGACGATATAGATGCGCAGGGAGATAGCGACACCGCAATCGCGCTCTATCAGCGCGCGGCAGCGATGCCGGACGCCAAGCCGAGCGCCTTCGTCAAGGCAGGCGAGGCCTATATGCGAGCGGGCTATCCCGCCGAGGCCGCCAGCGCGTATCAGGCCGCGCTCGCAAAAGCTCCCAATGACGGGGGGGCAATGCTCGGGCTTGGCTCGGCGATGATAGAAACGGGCGATATCGATGCCGGCATGCGCGCGCTCGCGCAGGCCGCGCCGCTGGTCAATACTAGCAGCGCCTACAATCGGTTGGGCGTGGCGCAGACATTCGCGGGTCAGACGGCGGAGGCGCAGGCCACTTTTGCTCAGGCGTTGAAACTCGCGCCGGGGGATCTCGACGTCGAGAGCAACATGGCGCTGGCCGCAGCGCTCGAAGGCAATTCCACCACGGCACTGCCGCTGGTCCAGAAGATCTCCGCCGCAACCAATGCGCAGTTGCATCACAAGCGCAACGTCGTGGTGGTCTACGGACTTCTCGGCCAGGCCGATCAGGTGAGGGCCTCGCCGCCGATCGGCCTGGCGACCAAGGAGGTGGATACCTTGCTTGCGCGTGCCAGAACCATCCGTTCGAAGGGCAGCACACAGGCCAGGGCGAAAGCGCTCGGCTCTATCCTCGGCTAGCGCAGCGGACCGGAAAACGCGAAGCTGATTTGGGTCGAGTCCGACGCCAAAACAAATGGATAAAGTAGTGCTACGCGGGCAAGGCCGCATCGGCTCACTCGACCGGGAGCGTTGTTTGCGGCGTCAGCGGCCCGCTATTGGCTCCACCCATGGGAGCCTCTTCGCCATTGAGGTAGCGCCGGGCGGCATTTGCAGTCGGTGCGGCCGCCGCCGCCCCCATGCGCCGGCCCTCGACGAGGTCGCGCTGGCTTTCGGCCATGCGTTGAAGGTTGTAGGCGTTGGCGCAGCCGGACGGCAGGTGCGAGCCGACGCCGGAGACGATCGTCAGATCGGTCGCAGCGGCAGAACGGTCGTCATCGGCCGGTTCGTTCAGACATGCATTGGGAGCAAGGACGGAACCGCCGACGCCCTTCTCGGAGCCGCCGGTGTCGGTCGAAACATAGCTGTAGCCGGGAGAATATTCCTGCGGCTGTTGCGGGCTGTTCACGCAGCCGGCCAGAAGCAGCACCGAAACAGAGCACAAAGCGATGCGAAATGTCATGTTCGGTTCCCCACTACTTGATGATCAGGCCCATCGCCGCCGCGTCATTGGCGCGCTTCCGGCTGTGGCGTTTGGCTGCCGGACGATCGAGCGGCGTCGCGAGACTGTCGCGCACCGGCTCGACCAGATAAGGCGTGATCAGGATCACCAGTTCCGTCTCTTCGCGCTGGAAACGCTGTGACTGGAAAAGCGGGCCAAGGACCGGCACATCGCCGAGAACCGGAAACTTTTCCAGATTACGCGAGGTCCGCTGCTGGAAAAGACCGGCGATCGCAAAGGTCTGGCCGCTCGCCACTTCGACCGTGGTGTCGGCCCTGCGCACGACGAAACTCGGCATGGCGAAGCCATTGGCGCTTACTGAGCCTGCTTCCGACAAGGAACTGACTTCCGGCTGGACATGGAGCGCAATCCGATTGCGGCCGATCAGCGTAGGGGTGAACCCGAGGGAAACGCCGAAGGGCTTGTATTGAACGGTCACGACGTCAGTTCCTTGCGGAATCGGAACCGGAATTTCGCCGCCGGCAAGAAAGCTTGCGGTCTGACCGGTCATCGCCGTCAGGTTCGGTTCGGCCAGTATCTTGACGATGCCGTTGCGTTGCAGCGCTTCGATGAGAATATCGAAGTTGATGCCATGCGTCTGGTCCATGTTCAAACCGAAATTCCCGGTGCCGGAGGGCACACCATTGTCCTGGAACATGTTGAATTCGAAGCCGCCGCTCCTGTATCCGACAGACCAATCGACGCCATATGATTGCAACTCCGTGCGTGAGACTTCGGCGAAGCGGACCCGGATGTTGACCTGCTGCGACCCCTGCACGGTCATGTTGTTCAGCGGCGGCTGTTCCGGCGGCGAGAACGTGCGAGCGATGTTGTCGACATCCGTTGCCTCCTCGACGCCTCGTGCTTCGCCCCTCGCAACAATGCGGGTTCCGAAAATCGAGAGATTTGTCGCCGAGTTCGGTTGCATTGCGTATTTCGCTTCATTGGCAGGCGTCACATCGGGGGTGACGCGGAACTGGGCCGTTGCCTCGACCCGCTCATCGGCTGTGATTGCAATGAGGTTGGTCAGGCCGGGCTTTAGGCCGAAGACATAGACCATCCCCGGCGACACGACCTGAAGGTCCGCGATCGTGGTGTCCGCGATCAGGACGGATTCGACGGGTTCATTGAACCGCAGCAGGCGTCCTTGCCCGACCGGCAGGTCGACCGTTGGCTTGCTCGGCAATGGTGATATGTTTTGTGCCATCGTGTCGGCAAGTGTGAACAAAAACGCCAGCAAGACGCCAACCGCCGCGATAGCGAGCCAGCGCATAGCCGTCCGCCCGGCGAAAGTGGCGGATCGAACGCATGCTGCGGTATCGTGGATTATCATGCCGTTCCCCTCTTGAGCATGTAGATTCCCCAACTGTCCCAATCCGCCCGGCCGGCATCATGAGGCTGCCTCTTGTCCGGCTTTCGCCTGAGCTGCTGGCAGCGACTGAGAGACATTGCGTGCTATGCCCGAGCGGCCGGTTATCGTCGCCAGTGGCTGGACGTTGAATTCTTGTGCGAGTTCCTGAAAGGACAGAACCGGAAGTTCGATGGCATTGTGCGTGAGCAGGCTTCGCATATGACGGCGTACATCCATCGCCGCGAGGACGACCGGTGAGACATCGGTGGCGTTCTGCGACAAGGCTCGTTCGATTTCGGCGATCAAAGCCTGTGCATCGTCATCCGAAAGGTTCAGGAACGTGCCGGTCGATGTGCTTTGCACCGCGTTTCGCAGGATATCCTCGGCCGAGCGCTGCAGAACATAGGCTGCGATGATGTTGTTACGACCAGCGAAGCGGAAGCTGATCTGGCGTTTCAAGGACGTGCGGATATATTCCGTAAGCAGAACGACGTCCTGTTCGCGTTGTCCCCATTCGATCAGCGCTTCGAGGATCAGGCGTAGGTTGCGGATCGGCACGTTTTCACCGACAAGTCGCCGAAGCACCTCCGCGATCTTCTGCAGCGGCACGATCTCCTGCGCCTGTCTGACCAGATCCGCATAATCCGGCTCCATGTCCGACAGGAGCCTGCGTGTCTCCTGAATACCGACGAAATGGCCGGCATAGAGCCGAAGTGCATTTCCGGTCCATTTAACCGCTGTTTGGGCAGGTGTGGAGAAGACGAAGCCGGCTTCCTTCAATGCCGAAATGTGGCGATGATCGACCCACATGAATTTGCGCTGACCGGCAATCGGAGAACCTTTTTCGTAAGTCACATCGAGCAGATCGAGATGCGTTGGGTCCGCTTCGACAAGAACGCGCTCGGCGGGGATTTCGGTATCCAGGATGGGTGCGCCCTCCAGATCGATCCGCATGCTTCTCGCTGAAAGCATCTCGTCGACCTGCAGGCCGATAGCGGGAACGTCGACACCGAGATCGTCGAAGAGTTCGCGGCGCACGCCATCGGCAAGCGTGGCGAATTCGGGTTCCGGGATCGAGCGCCCGAGGTCGGTTCCGAAGCGAACGACGATGCGGGATGAAGAAGGCAGTGTTCCGACGGGCGTTGCTGAAAGCGACGCCGGATTTCCCGGTTGTTCGGTCATGGCGATCTGGCCGATGTCTTTGTGCTCGGATTCCCGGGCGGTGCGGCGATTGATTGCATAGGCGCCCGCTCCGAAGCAGGCACCAAGGATCAGGAATACAATGGACGGAAAGCCCGGCACTATGGCAAGGCCGACCATGATCACCGCCGCGAGTGCCAGCGCGCGGGAGTCCCGCAGCAGCTGGCTGGTTATTTGCCTGCCAAGGTCGCTCGTGCCGTCCGAGCTGCCGACGCGCGTCACCATCGTACCGGCGGCCACAGCGACGAGCAGTGCCGGTATCTGCGCAACCAGCCCGTCACCCACAGTGAGCAGTGAGTAGGTCACGGCGGCGTCCCCTAGCGACATATCGTGCTGCAGCGTTCCGATCGCGAAACCACCGATCAGGTTGACCAGAATGATGACGATGCCGGCGATGACGTCGCCTTTGACGAATTTCATGGCACCGTCCATCGCGCCGAACAGCTGGCTCTCACGCTCAAGCTGCTGGCGCAGCCGGCGTGCCTCCGCCTGATCGATGTCTCCGTTGCGCAACTCCGCATCGATGCTCATCTGCTTGCCCGGCAGCGCATCGAGGGTAAAGCGCGCGGCAACCTCGGCAACGCGTTCCGCACCCCGCGCAACCACGATGAACTGCGCAACGGTTATGATCAGGAAAATGACGAGGCCCACCGCAATACTGCCGCCGACGACGAATGTACCGAAGGCGGAAACGATGTCGCCTGCGTCGGCCTGAAGCAGGATCAATCGCGTGGTCGTGATCGTGATCGCCAGCCGGAACAAGGTAGCGATGAGGATGACCGATGGCAGCGACGAGAACTGGAGCGGATGAGAAACGTAAAACGAAGCCAGCAGGATAAGCACGCTGACGGCGATATTGGCGGTGATGAGAATGTCGACGAG
Organism: Mesorhizobium sp. M5C.F.Ca.ET.164.01.1.1; assembly: GCF_004792125.1. Classification (NCBI taxonomy): domain Bacteria; kingdom Pseudomonadati; phylum Pseudomonadota; class Alphaproteobacteria; order Hyphomicrobiales; family Phyllobacteriaceae; genus Mesorhizobium; species Mesorhizobium sp. M5C.F.Ca.ET.164.01.1.1. The sequence goes on from NZ_SRTG01000002.1 coordinate 391,942, forward strand.
GAAAGTCGGCAATGGAATGAGCATCATCACCACCGCGACGAGCATCAGGACGGCAATGACCAGATCGCTGCGGCGTGACAGCTTGGCAAGGAAGTGCAGAAGTCGCTCCGACACCGTCATTCGGCGGCTCGACGCGATAGGAAGTTTCGCAAGGCATTGTGCGCCTCGGCCTTGCGGCCGGCTACAAGCAACGCGCGGCTCTTCAGCAACGCTAGCGTCGGGTGGTCCATTCCCTCCAATGTCTCCAGCCTGGCAATCGTGGCAAGCGCTTTGTCCGCTTCGCCATCGAGTATGAGCAGATGCGCCAGTGTCCGCAGGACGCCGGCATTTCCCGGCGACAGCTGTGCAGCGATAAGCAGGTATGCCGCGCCCCGCTTTGCCTGCCCGTGACACCCGTAGAGATAGCCCAAGACATGCAGCAGATGCACTGTTTCACGCGGATCGGTCAGGTTTCGATTCCTTCCTGTATCCGGCCAAGCAGATCGCGATGACGCTCGATTTCATCCTCCATCAGCGTTCTGGCAAGTGTCTTGAGTTGCTCGCCACCCTCAAGGCCGGGAACCAGATGCGTTACAAAATGCTGGAGAATAGGTACTGAGCGACGCAGGATGGCTGGCTCGGGAATACCCGGCATGACGAAGTTGATGAGTGCCTCGTCGAGCGATTCGCTATTCGTGCCTCGAGAGGGCTGGAATTCCGCGTTTTGTGGCTTTTCCGTACCAGCGGCCGATGTCGTCCCCTGAGCACGGCTTGCGGCTTTGTCGACGCCATTCATCCGCCGCCGGTTGATCGCCTGACCGCGCACACCTTCCGCCTGCCGCACCTCGCGGCCGGTTGTATCGATCCTTGCCGTATCGAATCGCGGCCCTTCAAGCCGGCGGTTCACGGATATTTCAGCGCGACCGTGGCGCCGCCCTTCGTCAGGAGAAGTTCCGTCTCGCCAATGTGCTTGATGGTCCAGCCGTCATTCGTGAATGCACCTTCATGATAGCGTGCGCCGTCGGCGGCGATGACGTAGGGCCGCTCGCCATACCAGATCGCCTGCAGCCTCAGGCGCGGAGCCTGCTCGGCGTTGCCGATCATAACATTGGAAACGAGGGGAATGTGCGCGCCGAACGTCTGGTCGAACCAGGATTGCGTTTCGGTCCAGGCATCATCCTTGTCATTGGGGATCATACCCGAGACCGCGAGCCGTCCAGGTGGCCGCTGAACAGCCAAAGTGCTGATGCCAGATTGATCGAGGCGCAGCCTGAGCTGGCTTTCCGCTTCGGCAGCACTGGGTAATTGCGTTGGCGATGAATTGTTCAGGACACTTTGCCCGGTCTCGCCAGCAAAGGCCACTCTGATCGGGTCACGGTCTTGAGCGGATATCTTTTTGCCGATGTCGGGCTTGGCGAAAGAGAACCCATTCGCAGCGACGGAAACAGCGAACACGGCAAAGAGCACGCTGCCTGCAACCAGGAGGGGGCGATCAGAAACGGACCAGCGATTCGGCGGGCGTTCTGGGTTGATCAGCCGGATATGGGCATCGCCGATACTTATCGTGAGCGGCAGCTTGCAGCGGCTGCCTTGGCCTTCATGGATGATCTCGCCCGTGGCGAGTGTGACGTCGCCGCCGACGGCTTCGATTTCAATTTGGCTGCCCTTGCGCCGCAACCTCGCGTGGACCGGCGCGATGCCAGCATCCCTGAGGACAATGTCGGACTCCGTGCTGGAGCCAACAGTATACAGAGGCTCGACCAGACTGAGTTGGGCGCCCGCGTGAAATCCGTGAGTTACGCTGAGCGCAATGGAACGTCCGGATCTTGGGGCGTGGGTGATAATCGATCGAAGCCGGCGCGCGGACTCCGCATCCCAATATTTGCCGATAGAATTAGCGGTCATGCCACTTCATCTCCCGCCGATGACAATTCAGACGCAGCCTGACAACGGCGTCGAAAGCATTCTTGCCGTGCACGTGCGCCGCCGGGTGCTTGCGGCGGCGCAGGGTTCGAGAATCCCCGCCTTAGGCCTTTTCAGCCGACTGGCCGAGCGTCCTAGCGGTGCTCATCAGCATGTCATGTTGGGATTTCGCGATCTCTTTTGTGATCTCGAGGCTAAACATGCGCTCCTGATGCTTGATCATCTTGTCCAGGTTCTGTTCCGGCGACCCGGCAGAGCCGGACGTAATGGGAGGGGTAGCAGCCATCATTGTCTCCTTGAGGGGCCGTTCAAGTTACAAACTCCGGAATCACGTCGAAGCGATCCGGCAGGTTGCAAAAGCAGCTTAAGGCAGGGTGATCGAAAATGAAAGTCCACTTGGAATATATGAACCACTTCAGTTCCAACTGTTGCATTGCCGCCATTCGGGGAGTAACCTGCCATCGGGGTGAATGGGGTATTTTAGAATGGAACAAGGTCCTTTGGCGGAGCTGTTGGTCGAACGCTTCGAGAATATGCCGCCGCAGTTGCGGGTCGCCGCGCGTTTCGTGCTGGATCATCCTAAGGACGTCGCACTGATGTCGATGCGCGAGCAGGCGCACCAGGCCGGCGTTTCGCACAGCACGATGATGCGGTTGGCGCGATGGCTTGGCCTTGAAGGCTACGAGGATATGCGGAGCCTTTATGCGCGCGCGCTGCGTGAGACAGGCGCCGGTGAGCCGGCGCGACAGGGTATGGGGCAGGACGGCGATCCGGGATATTCGATTGCAGGGGTCGTCGCCGACACGCTCGCGGCCCAGATTTCAAGTCTAGGTGAATACGGCAATGCCTCACAATTCGTTGCCACTGCCGAGCTCCTTGCACGATCGCGCAATCTGTTCGGTCTCGGCTCGCGCTCCGGTTATCCGGTCGCGAACCACTTCGTTCACATCATGTCGTTTCTGGCTGGCGATGACCGCAAGGTGACGCTTGTCGGCGAGATGGGGGGACATGGTCTGGATGCCTTGCAGGGTGCGGGACCGGGCGACGTCCTCCTTGCTGTGGGCATGTCTCCTTATGAACGCACGACGATCGACGTGGCGCGCCAGTCGGCCAGGCAGGGTGTCGGCGTGGTGGCAATCACCGATAGCAGTGTGTCGCCGCTGGCCCGGATCGCGCGGGAAACAATCATCGTTACGTCAAATTCGCAGTCGTTCTTTCGCAGCATGACGCCGGCGTTCGCTGCCGTCGAAATTCTGGCGGCACTGACGGCTGTGCAGTCCGAAGTGAATGCTGCAGAACGAGTAAAACGGTCGGAAGAGCAACTCGCTGCTTTCGGCATTTATTGGAAGCCGCCCCGGTAAGCGGCCGGGGCATCCACTGTCGGGCGCGGGGGCGTTGACGGCAGGCAGACTGCCTGAACCAGGACTGGACCGGCTCCGGAGGTTGTTTGATGATCCGCCCGATTAACACCCTCAAGCCCCCGCCGCCGCCCAGGGTCGACCCAAAGGCCAATGCCGAGCAGATTACGCGGCTGCAGGCAGAAGCCACGAAATTGCACAATGAAATCCGGCTCGCCAACAAGATGGGCGAGGCCGACGCGGCCGCGAGCGCCCGCCAGCGGCTGACGCAGGTCAATGCGGAACTGACGACGGCACAGCCGACGCCCCCGGCGGCGCAGCCAGGACGGGAGCTGCCTGCCGCAGTCACCGCGGCAAACGGCAACGGCGGCACCACCGCCGCGCCTGCGCTCTTCACTACGCAGAATTTCGGCGGTACGCCAAACCTCCTGCTGACCAGTGGTGAGCCCGACGCCGGCGGTGTTTCACCGGACGTCGCCACGGCCAATGACATTCTCAATGCGATCGAGGGCGGCAAAAGTATCGACAACATCGCCCACGAGCGCAACATGTCTCCCGAGCAGGTGGTGGCGGCTCTGAATGTCGACAGGATGACGGCGACGGCGACCGAACATGCCAACGGCGACACCCGTACGGTAGTGATCAAAGACGGCAACGGCCGCACGATCACCGAAAACCAGGATTATCACCACGGCGGCTACTACACCGAAGTGACGGGTCGCGACGGACAGACGACCTCCTCGCCGATCCGTGACGATCTCGGCCGCAAGGAAACCACCAGTGTCGACGCGGCGACAGGCGCGATCACGACCAAGTTCGTCGACGATCTCGGCGACGGCTCAGTCACCGAACGCACGACGAATCCCCAAACCCGTATAACCACAACCACCGAAACGAACGGTGACGGTGCCGTCACCGTCACCAAGAACCTGCCGAATGGGTCGACCGTGGAGACGGTGACGCCCGCCGGCGGCCCTGCGTTGCCGGTAACCACGGTCACAGGTCCGGGCGGCGAGGAAACCATCCTGGCGCAGACGCAGACCGCCGACGGCTCGGGCGCGGCGTCGATCCAGGAACAGCTTGCCGAAGGCAAGAGCTTCGAAGAAATCGCCGAGGCGAGCAATCTCACGCCCGAACAGGTGATCGCCGAGTTGAACGCGGCAGGCCTCGAGGTCACGCAGGGCGGCGACCCAGGCGAAACCCTGCAGATCGTTGTCACCGATCCGGAGACCGGCGACACGGTCACCTACAACAACGACTACCAGCACGGTTCGACTTCGGTGACGACCGTCGAGGGGAATACCGAGACGACGGATACGGTCGACGGCAACGGCAGGACCAGCCACACCGAGCGCAACACCGAGACCGGCGAGCAGACCACCACCATCGTCGATCCCAAGAACAACACCGAGACGACGATCGTCTTCGACAAGGACGGACGACGCACCGAGACCATCGTCGAGAAGCTGGGGGACGGCGAGCCGATCGATTACGAGGTCCAACCCGGTGACAATCTGAGCGACATCGCCGAGGCGCATGGTGTGACGCTGGAGGATCTCGCCGAGAGCAATCCGGAACTGTTCACCTCTCCGCGCGACCCCGACCTTATTCATCCGGGAGAGACGGTGGTGATCGAGGATGCCACCAAGACCACCGTCAATGTGACGTTTAACGGCTACACGCTGACCACGTCGCCAGACGGCAAGATCACGCTGACCAACGATACGACCGGCGCCGTCACGGATATCGCGGCCGGCACCGCACAACAGGCGCTGGCCGAACTGCTGCTTTCCATCAATCCGAACAGCAGTGACGCGGAGCAGGCCAAGGAAGATCTGGTCGTCAAGACGACGCTGGACGGCATATTCGGCGGAGCGACGCCAGAGCTGACCACGGAGGCGCTTGAAAAGCAGCAGGCCGTGGTCGATGCAATGGCACTATATGGCCGGGGACAAGACGCAACCGGCGCGACTCTCGACGGTGGCCCCACGTCGGTTGGTCCCTACGGGAGCCCACCATCACCCACGGCTCCTTCGGGCGGGAAGTGGGTGCCATTGCTGGTCGACGGGAGCTGGAAATGGTTCGACCCGGAGGTGGCCAAGGCGATCGCAGCCGAGAACGTGGCGATTGCGAACTTCGGTGAGGCAGAAGCAAAGGCTGCGCAGAGCGCGGCACAGCTCGACGTCTATGCGCTGGACTCTGAATTCAAGAACGCCATGGAGGGTGCCGAGTCAACGCTCGACGAGGCGTTGGCGCCTTATGGACTGGATTGGAAGCCGCCCGAGCCGAAGGGCACGCTGGCAGATGCGCAAAGCCGGTTGACCCTCGCCAACAACGCGCTTGAAAGCGCCAGCACCGCCCGGGCCGAATACGAGCAGGGCCAGACGTCACTTCTCGAAGCGATCGACAAACAGGCAGACCTGCCGACGCTCAGCGATCCCAACCAGACGGCTGTCAGCAGCCCGGATGGCCCCAGTGCCGAGGAAACCAACCAACAAGGAAAGGCCGCGCACGCGGAGGTCGCCGAGCTCTTTACAAACGTTTCGCTACACACCGCCAACGGCAACAAGGCCACGATCGACCTAATGATCAGCTCGACCGAGCTGGAGCTGAAGCTTACCGATGCCAAACCTGGAAGCCCCGAATACACGGCCATCGAAGAGCGGCTTGAAGGTCTGCAAACGCTCCAGGGGGCCGCGGCCAATCAGGTGACCCTGGCCGAGGCATATCAGGAGTATGGGGTTGCACAGGCAGAGGCGGCGGACCTTGCCGTAACCATGGAGCCTCTCAAGCAGCAACTGCTTGCGCAGGCGCAGGAAAGAAACCCGCACCATTTCGATTGGGAAGGGTATACCAATGGACGTGGTGAGTTTACCGGCAAGATAAAATCGCAGGACATAGTAGAGGAGAACGGTCAGCTCTATGTCGTTACCGTCTATGAGAACGACACCTTCACCGACGAGAACGGTGATGACACGAACGTACATAAATCAGCCCTGACATACGACCTCAACGACGAGGATATCAGGGAAGATTTCCGTAACGATCCACTGAACAAGCAGTGGCAGGAGATGCTGGCCTCGACACAGGACATATCGTCGGCGCCGGTATGCACACCCAACGGCACGGGATCGCAATCGGCGCTGGACGCGGCCAAGTCGAAGGTTGTCGGCGTGCAGGTCGATCAGCTTGATGCCGGGCTGAGAGATGCGAAGACGGCGCTCGTCGACGCGACGACGGCACGCGACCAGGCGATCACCGACTACGGGCCGGGAACCGTAGAGGCGCCCGCTGGCACGCTCAAGCCGGGCGAGACGGCGGTGAAGATCACGGTGAATGGCCGCGACCTGTGGGTCGCACCGGAAGTTGCCGCGGCCTACGAAGAGCAGGGGCCGGGCGCAATCGGCGACAGCGGCAAGTGGGTCCAGATCGAGATGGACGGCCAGAAGCTGTGGGTGCACCCCGAAGTTGCGGCCGCGGAAATCGATCGAGGCCAGGCGGAGACCGAAAAGAACCAATTGGAGGACTGGGAAGAAAACGTGCGGCCGGCGATGGTGGCTGGGCGCGACTGGTACGCTTTTTCCGCAAGCCACCCCAAGCTTCTCGAATACGGTTCCGCCGAGCATGAGGCGAAACTCAAGTACGAGTATTTTGAAGAACACAAGGACCAGGCGCTGGCTGGATATCAGGTCCAGTTCGAGAACCTCTACGAGGCCGGCTACACCGGCGAATACGAGACATACACGCCGGACCAACTCAGCACTGCCGTTGGTCAGACCCTCGGGCTCGACGCGCCGAGTGAAGACGTCCAAAAGGTCACCGAAGAAATCACCGACCGCGCCGGCGACGACGCCGAGGTCAAGATCGTGCCGGTTTTCTCCCTCGACGGCGGGAAGGAATCGACGACGGCTTTGTTCGCGATCAAGAGCGGCGGCGACGAAATCGGCTATGTCGACAGTTCTGGTAAATATTACAGCAGCTTCGATGAATTCCAGCACGAGAACCGCATCTTCAGCGACAAGGGCAATCTGGTCCTGGCCAAGGGCGGCGACATGTCGCTCGGCGAGGATGGTTTTTCGCTCGACGAATTGGAAGTGGCCGACGCGCGCAAGGTGGATTTCTGGGACAAGGCTACCGACATCGGCCTTGGCATCGTCGCCGGTGTCTCCACTATCGTCTCGTTCGTGCCGGGCGGCCAATGGGCGATTCCCATCGCGATCGGCTCCGGTTCGATCCTTGGCGGCAAGGCTCTGATCAAAGAGGGTGATCACCTCCTGCAGGGCGGCGACTTCGACAGCCAGTCGGCCTGGAATGTCGCGACCGGCGTAACCGCATTCCTGCCCGTGGGCGCGGGTGCCCTGCGAACATTCGGCTTGGCAAAGACAAGCCTGTCCGGATCCCAGGCTTTCGCGGGCGGCTTCGGGATGACCCGCATGAAGGATGCCAGCTGGGGCATCGGCAGATTCCAGGTGAACGTAAAGGAGGCCTCTTATGCTGGTAAGGTCTCGGAGTTTATGCAAGGCGGCAACAGGCTGACCACCGCTGCGTGGCGCCTCGATGCCGGCGCCGTGGTTACCGGTGTTCCGTTGCTCGGCAAATCGGTGGAAGATCTCGCGGCGCATGGCGGCGAGATGTCCCTGCTCGAGCTCGCGAACGCAGTCGTGGGCATAGGCGTCGGCACTGTCGGCACAGGCCTGGGCGGCCGCTCGTTGTTGTACAACATGCCTGGAACGGGCGGTACACGGAGCGGAACTTTTCCTGGCGGACCCGATTCGGGGCCGCAACCGCGGGCCGTCTACGAGATGGGCCCCGACGGTGTCTACAGGCCCACCGGCGAACAGGTCATGCCGGATCCAGATGAGATCATCATCGATGGCGACGTGGTCGGCGAAACGTCCGGCCAGCAGGGACCTGGCTTCGGTGCCCCAGAAGGTTTCCGCAACGCGGCGGAGGCCGGAAATCCCGGTCAGCGCGCGCTGCCGGCCGGCGAGTCCGATGGTCCGAACCCGCCGCCACCCACGGGCGGCAACGATGATCCATCAGGCGGCGGCCAGCCGTCGCGGTCGATGGTCGTGCATGAGCAGGGGCCCGACGGCGTCTATCGCCCGACCGACAAGCTGGTCTTCCACGATCCCAGCCACCCCGTCGTCGAGGGGACGGTTATCAACGTCCACGATGAAGGGCCGAGCGCCCCGGGCGAGCGCGGCGATCCCGAGAATGCCAGCGACCGAGACGCCCAGGCAGCGCGTGAGCAGAATGTGCGCCCCCCCGCCGACGGCGATCCGATTGTGGTTCCGCCGGTCCGCGGCGACGGAACGACGCGCCCGGCCGAGAGCGGCTTGCGGCTCGTCTGGGACCCGGCGACCAAGACGTTCACCGGCATGCCAAGCCCCAATCCCGCGGAATACGTCTACACCAGCGGCAAGGATCCGCAGCAGACGGGCTACCTCGACGGCGCACGCCCTTCTGACCCGGCCGTGCTGGCCACCCCGGACGAGCTCCTGCTCCAGTCCGAGACGGAAATACGCGGGGCGGAAGGCACCCGCCCGTTGATGCGCTACACTCTCGGCAACCGCCATACCGGCGAGATGCTCGTCGATTTCAACCTACCGGAAGGGCAGAGGGTTGTCGCCATACCCGAACCCAAGGCGATCACGGCCGCGCCGGAGCCGGTGCCGGCTCCTGTCGAGCTCGACCCTTCCTTGCCGGTGCTTTATCTCGGCGCCGACGGCCGCTGGACAGCCGATCCGAACGCCCGCACGCAGCCGCCGGCCGTGACGGAAACCGGGCATCCCAGTCCGGCTCGGCCCGACGGCACGCCGATCATCAACGATTTCTCGTCAAACCCGTACAGCTTCGGGCAGACGTTCAATGCCGTCAAAGCCGGCCTGCGGCGCATCGGCACGCGTTACCTGAATACTGAACCCCGCTATGACTATCCGAAGCTCGGCGAGTTGGTCGACAGCATCTATCACCGGCCGGTTCCGCAGGACGGCGTCACCGCCGGACAGGACATCTATGTCGAGGCCGGCGGCGAATATCTCCCGGCCAAGGTCATCGTGGCCGGCCCACAGGCGAGCATGACCCGCGACACCGTCCTGCCGGGCGAGCATGCGACGGATGCCGGCTACCTCAGTTCCGGCCCGACCGTCGAACGCGCCAAGCGCGGGTCCATAACCACACCGAACGGCCAGCTCAGGGTCAACACGCCGGCACGGGAAGTCCATACGTTCGATCCTGCCGACAATCCGGAAGTCAGCCATCGCTCGGCGCTCGGCGACACCCTGGCCGCGACCTTGCCGGCGCTTCCCGACGATGCGCCGACCTGGATGCCCGAGCAGGTGGAACTCGTCGGCGACTACCTCCATTCCCTCGAAGGTTCCAGCGATCCTGTCGTCCGCGATGCGGTGACCATGACCAGAGTGCAACTCGGGGGCAGGGGCTTGCCTCAGTCCGGCACGGCAATGACGCAGGCTCAGCATCATGCGCTTGGCGAAATGCTCAACGCCGACCGGAACAGTCCGTTCACCGGCTCCAAGCCGGTCGGCCAGCTTTCGATGAACGGCTTGACGACCCTCCAGGTGTTCAGCGCTCAGGGCAAGCTGCCGCATCTGTCGCCAGGAGAAGTGATCGATCAACTCGGCCTGTCGTCGGACGGCAGGCTGCCGCGCGGCGAGCAGTTCCTTACCGCCGGGGCGCTGCCAGGAGAAGCCGGCTGGACCGACGCCGGCCGTGGCATCGTCGGCGATTACCTCAAGGCTGCGTCAGGCTCCACCGATCCGAACCTTGCCGCCGCGGCAAATGCCGCCTCGCCGTTTTTCAAGGGGCGCGCCACGAAGCCCGGGAAGGCCGTGACCGCCGCGCAGCAGGATGCGCTCATGCAAGTCCTGGAGGCCGACAGCGGCAGCACGTGGGTCTACGGTCCGAAGCTTCAGCCGGAGTCCTCGTTCAAACCCGCCGGCAAGCTTTCGCCGGAAGGCCGCTACAATGCGAAGGTTCTGTCCGGCCACGAGACCTGGACACCGTATCTTTGGCGAGAGATGCGCGGTTACGCCGCCAACCAGCAGAAGTCCGCGGACCCCGCGGTCCAATCGCTCGCCCGCGCCTTGGAGAACGCGCTGCCCCCAAGCAAGCCCAAGGCCGGGACCGAAATCAACAGCGAGGTGCCTGTCCTGCTGGAGCGGTTGCTGGATGTCGACAAGGCGAGTTCGTGGCGCGTCCCGACATTCTTCACGGATGCACAAGGGGTCTGGCGGTCCGACCGCGCGACCGTTTCCTGGTTCCTGCAGGAACACGAAGCCAATGTCTTGGGTGGACCCGTTCTGAACGATATGGCCACCAATACAGTTGGCCTCGGCGGATCGATGCTCGGCATTAAGGTGCCGCTGCCCAGCCGGCAGGTCTATGGAGAACTCAGCCTGAAGAACAACGGTCCGGACGGCACTGGCTTTCTTCTTCCCGTCCACCCCAATGACGCAAAAGGCCATAAACTCTTCGCCAATGGATTCCGGCCGAATTTCGCTTATGACGATGCGGCGGCTCCCTCCGCCCAGTGGGTCGCATCGGCGCCGATGCTGTCGAAGAACACGTTCCAGAAAGAAAACGCCGCTGGCGTTTCCATATCCATCTTTGGCTTCTCTGTGAGTGGGGCCTACGTCAAACGCACGCTGCTCTATCTCGGTGGCGAAGGTGGCCGGCCGGGATATACGCACAGGGAGCCTGGCCCGCTGAGCCAAAGGGCAGCCTCCTTCTGGGAAGAAGCTGCGAGAGGTGGTGCCAGCCACTATAGCTCCGAAGGCAAGGTGCCCGGTTTCGAGGATCGTCTCCTCTACCGGAACTACAACGTCATTCCGCCCTTCGGAGGCGGCAAGGAACCCTGGCGCGGTAGCCCTGCCTTCGAGGGCGTTCCGCGCGAGACGGGCGCCGGGCCGCTCAACCGCCTGGATCGCACGGACCACGGCGCCGGTCTCGCCGTGAACTTTGGGCAATGGCCGGTAACGACGGTAGAACTCGGCACGGTGCGGAAGGACCTGGTGCCGCATACCCGTACCGCCCGCGCGCACCCCGGATCCTCCGAAGGCGCGCAAAAGGTTTTCTCCGCGCTGGAGATTTCGGATGGGCGGCTGACGCCGGACGTCCTGCAGCATCTCGACGCCTATCTCGCCGAGGTTGCTGCATCGCCGCACGGCGATTTAAAGTTCGCTGGTCAGCGCGTGTTGGATGTGTTCCCGGAATTGGGCGTGGCGCCATATCCGGACCAACTCGCCACCACCGGCGGACGGCCCGACTGGATGGGCAAGCCAGCATGGAAAGCATTGCGGCAACAGCTGGATCAGCAGGCCCGCGGCGAACTGACGCCCACGCAGGCCCACTACCTCAACCGGCTGCTCGAGCTGCACAATTCGCCGCCGGCAAACGGCTTGCCGCCGGCTGGCGAGGGCCCGATCGCTCCCCGCAGTCCGGCGCCAAGGCCGGTGCGGAATAGGCAGGATTTTGCAGCAGATGGGTCATTGGGCCGGTCATTCGCCAAGCCGCTGACGCAGGCCGAAATCGCGGCCAACCGCCAGGAGGCGGCGAGCCTGCTCGACGACATGCTCCATCAGAACCTCGGCATGCCGGAAGTCACCAAGGCCAATCTTACAGATCAGCTCAGCCGATCGCCGACGCTGATGGAACTCCTGCGCGGCGCTCACGCGAAAGGCGTACGCATCGTCAACCCGGCGCGGCACGACCTCCGGATTTTCGACGCCAACTCCGGCGACGATCTGACGGCGACTGGATCCCAATACGTCCGCGACGTGGGAGTAGTCTTTGTCGATGCTGAGACATTCCGCGCAGCCGATGCGGACAGCGATATCGTACTTGCCGAATTCGTCGACATGCTCGGCCACGAGTTGTCCCACGTTGCGGACGCTAAAATCGAGCTTCATCCCGACAATTTTCCAGATCGGCAGGCATATAAGGATGCCGTGGTCTCAGCCTATTTGAACGTCGAGGGCGAAGCTACATTTGTTCAATATGCTGCTGCCGACGAGCTTGCGGTTAACAGCGGCAAGCCTGCTGCTATCCTCGGCGCCGAGTGGAATTCGGCCCAGGCCGATATATTCGCCCGGTTCAAGGCTGGCGAGATTGGTCGATCGCAAGCCGTTGAGGAAATGGCGACGCTATTCACGGACAAGCAGCCGAGCGCTGCGGACGGAACGTACGGGGAGTTTTATGGCCGGTACGCGGATGAGCGATACGACCACTACGCGTCCACTGGTTCCCACTCCCCGGCTGAAACTCGCCATCCCGCACCAGCAAACAAGGGCCAATCCGCTCCGAACAATGGACCGCTCACCCGAGATGGCGTCAGAGCGACCCCGCTTGACCAGGTGCCAGATCTCGTCATGGGCGATTTCCAGCCGACCCAGATTCCATGGCTTAAGCGCGAGCAGGTGGCCGAGCTGACGGAACAGCAGTTCCGCGACATGGATCAGGCCGGCTTGCTGCCCTATCTGACCAAGAGCCAACTGCGCGGCATCCCGAAGGCAAAGATAGGCCAGGTCAACATCGCGGGCCTCGACGGGAAACAGATTCCTTGGCTGACCGAGGGCCACTTCCGGAATGTGACCGACCAGCAGTTCCGGGATCTCGGCAAAGCCGGTTTGACGCCTCACCTGACGAAACCACAGTTGCGGGTGATAAAAGGAGACATGGTCGAGCTCGTTGACGTGTCGAAGTTGGAAGCGCGCCAAGTTCCATGGTTCAAGCCCGGCCAGGTTGCGAAGTTCACGTCACAGCAATTCAAGGATCTGGGCGAGGCCGGATTGCTGAAGAACCTCACCGAGCCCCAGGTTCCGGCGATCCCCGAAACCATGGTCGATTCCGTGGACGTGGCGAAGCTCGATCCCAAGCAGGTGCCGTGGCTGAGCGAGAAGCAGATTCCGGTGCTGAACCGCGATCATTGGGGTGCCTTCACGATCCACCACACCGAAGCCCTGACCCAGCCGCAGATCGAAGCGGTGACACCAAAACAGTTCGGGGAAATGAGCCCCGGCCAGTTCCGCAAGTTCACGCTTGAGCAGTTCGAGTGGATGAGTGGGGATCAGACGAACGCCCTCTCCGTGCTGCAGCTGACCACTTATCGGGCGACCCATAAAAAGGCGATGACGCCGGATCAGGCCAACAGCGTTGATCTGGCCCTCAGCCATGCCAGGACGCGGGAAAACACTCAGGCACTCGCCACCTTTGGCGGCATGTCGACCACCTCCGTCATGTTGTGGAGTTCGCTGCCGCCAACCTGGACCGCCACCGCCGGAGCGGTGGCATTTGGCGTGCGAGGCGTCGTTTTCGGTGCGCAGGCGCTCTTCCCCAACGCAACCGCAAGTCACAAGCCGTTCGGGCGATTCCTCAACGCGCTCGGCGGAGCCACATTCATTGTCGCAGCGCCAGGTGCCGCGACCGGGATGATCCAAGGCAAGGATCTTGTCGTCAACAGCACGTTCACGCTCGGCAACATCGTCTATGGCACGAAGTCGATGCTGCAGTCGTTCACCGGCAGACCGGTGATCCGAAACCTGGCCGAATATCTGGCTGGACCCGGCTATGTGCTTGGCTGCGCCTTCTATACGGTGCACTCCTGGCCGGCGCCGATCGCCACAGTCGCCGGCACCATGTTCACCTTCGGCTGCGCGGAATTCTGGGCGTCGGCTATAAGGACGGACCGGATGAATCGCCGTTCAGTACCGCGAACCGATGCTGATATCGCGGCGGCGGAAAAGTCCGACAGAAAATGGGCTGCATGGGACCGGTGGACTCTGGGCATCACCTTCGGCGTTGGGATGCTTCTTTTCTCACTGGACGCCCTGCTCGCAGAGCCTTGGGAGGGCGCGAAGACGACTCCTCCACCCGATCCGAAAAAACCGGATGGCGATGCATCGTCCCAGCAACCCGATGATCCTTCGGATGTCCCGGATGAGCCGCAAACCCCGCCGGAGGATTTCCCGCAACTTGTCGTGGTCGCCGATGACGGTCTGAATTTGCGGGCCCAGCCTGACGGGGATTCGACTGTAGCGACGGTTCTGCAACCCGGGACATTCGTCGAGCAGACCGCAAAGCCTTCGACCGATCAGTCAGGAGAGACCTGGATACCCGTCGAAGGTTTTGGGCCGGACGGCGACATCCATAGCGGCTGGGTTTCCGGCGATCATGTCGAGGCTCATCCCGAGGGCAGCAGCAATCCTGAGGGCCGCACGAATCCAACGTTGGAGAAAGACGGCTACCAGTGGGTCGAAGTCCAGAATGGCGACAGCATTCGCCTGATCGCCAAGACCCATTCTGCGGATGTGGCGGAGACGGTGGTGCTCAATATGGATCATATCCTGAGCCCGGATGTGATCTTCTCAGGCGACCGCATCTACCTGCCGGCCACTTTCGTCGGCTGAGAAACCGCGGGCCTAAGCTTATCGGTTCTCGCAGCATATGCGTGCGCAACACAGCCGGCCAACTTTGCCGCCCGCTCCGCAATCGGATTGGATGGTTCGGAGGAGTAGGAGGCGGTAAACTGCAGGTCGGACGGGTGCCATTCGCATTCGACGACGCGCAGTTTACCGCTTGCGATATAGTCTTGGACGACTCCCTCAGGCAGGGAGGCTATTCCAATTCCGTTGAGCGTCATCTTGATGGAAGCGGCCAGCGAATTGGCCGGAAAGATGCGCGGCGTTTCTTCGAATTCGCCGGTGAGCTTGCGGTAAAGTTCGCTATAGGGTCGCGTGGTGCGCGCGTAGCTGATGATTGGAAACTGCATCAGGTCGTTGAGCGTCACCTTGCGTCGGTTGGGCAATTCCAATTGCGGCGAGCAGACCCAAACAAGAGGAAACGACGGCATATCGATATTCTCGATGCTGTACTCCAAGACAGGGCCCATCAGCACCGCAAGATCGAGCCGGTGCGACATGAGTTCGTTGCGAAGGGTCGTCGTTGCATCGACGACGATATCGGTCTCGACAAGCGGATAATTTGCTTTCAGCGCCTTGAGGAAATCCGGCAGCCAAGTGTGCACGATCGTTTCGGCAACCCCAAGCCTCAACACCCTCGTCGTATCTGAAGTCTCTGAAAGAGAGCTGGCCATCAGTTGCAGCCGCTCCGCTACGCGCAGAACTCGTTGGGCAGGTGGTAGCAGCCGTTGTCCCTCGGCGGTCAGCCTGACCGTGCTGCTCTGCCGCTCGAACAGCTTGGCACCAAGCGCTTCCTCCAAACCGGCAATTCGGGTGGACACCGCCGGCTGCGTGGTGTTCAGGCGTTCCGCCGCCTTTCGAAAGCTTCCAAAGGTGGCCACCAGGAGAAAGGTTTCGAGCTGCTTGATGTTGAAAGGTATCACGACGGCAGGTCACTCATTTGCGGGCTTTCGGGGAGGGTGCGACGAACCATCAATGCCGTACAATGATCTGGGCACCGATCTTCACTCGGTCATAAAGATCGATGACATCCTCGTTGGTCATGCGAATGCACCCGGAGGAGTTGGCCTGTCCGACGGTCCATGGCTGGTTGGTGCCGTGGACGCGATAAAGGGTGTTGCCGATATACAATGCGCGCGCGCCCAATGGATTGTTCGGTCCTCCCTCGACATGCGCGGGCAGGAAGCGGCCTTTTGATGCTTCTCTGGATCGCATTTCGGCCGGCGGCCGCCAATCTGGCCAGTTCTTTTTGCTCGAAATCGTGGCGCGGCCGGACCACTCCAATCCCTCTTTTCCAACGCCCACCGTGTATCGCAGTGCCCTGCCGCTCCCCAGGATGTAGTAAAGCCGCCGCTCCGTGGTGTTGATCACGATCGATCCCTTCGGTTGAGCCTCGCTGAAATGTACGATCTCCCTAGGGATTGCCGACCACTCGGGCCGGATTTCTCCATCCGAAGTCTGGTCGGGAGCGGCAGGGGAGACCAGCACATTTCTTGCCGGATCGTAAGTCCAGCTTCGTGGGTCATAACCGCTATTCGATTGGGCCTGGGCTGGCGCCATGGCGGCAATCGATGTGGCAGCTATCAGAACTGATGCGCACAATCTCCGGATAAAGCGCGGGCTGACCAGGACTTTGCGTCCCGCAACGCTGACGGGAACAGGCAAGTTCGCAAGCCGGATCATGATTGCCGCCACCAAGAACGATCCCTTCTGCCTCCAGGCGTTCAGCCGGCGATCACCTGATTCCAGCGCGCACCATATCGCTTTGCTGACGGTTCGCAACGTTTGGCACCAAATGCTCGTGCGCAATCCAATTGGACTTCCAATTCTGCGATGCGCACGATAGAGTGAATCGGCGGATCAACCATGAAACAAGCGACGCGGGCCATCGCTCGTGCGTCCCTTTGCGATAGGACCGATTTTGACGGGACGCGATACCTGCCATGCGGATCGGTGCTCGGGAGCCAGGGCTGCTTTCTTTGCTTGCGGTCTTTCGACGATCCTGGCGTTCGGCCTTGCCTCGTCGCAGGCCAACGCCGCCGAACCGCGGTGGCCTGCCGGCCCGTACAGCTATATCACCGTCGATCAGTCGGTGGCCGACGCGCTGGTCGAGCTAGGCCGCAACATGCGGACGCCCATGCGTATCAGCAAACTCGTCAAGGGGCGTTTAAGCGCCGGCATGCCGGTTGGAACGGCCCGCGAGTTTCTGCAAGAGATCTGCAATCGATATGGGTTGGTCTGGCATTTCGACGGTATCGTCATGAACGTCGCGACCGAAGCTGAAGTCCGGACGGAAATGATCCCGCTTGATGCCAATATGGCTGCCAGTGCGGAAGATCGGCTTTCGCGGCTGGGGGTCATCGACCCGAAGTTTCCTATAAAGGTGTCCAAGCAAGACGATGTTGTCTCGGTATCGGGGCCGCCGTCCTACGTTGAACTTGTCAGGAAAACGCTGGGAGTTCCTGCGGCGCCGAGCACGAAGCAGGATGATGGCAAAGTTGTTCCGGTCCGCGTTTTCCGCGGAAGGCAGGCGGAGGCGCAGAATGTTCCCTCCGGCAAACCGAACTAAGGAAGCAGGAGGGCAGGTTCATGCAAATCGCGCCGATTGGAGCCCTGGAAGCTACACTGGCAAACTTGACCACCAGCATAGCTTCGCAGCAGCAGATCACCGCCGGCACGGCAGCGCAGCCGGGTAACCGAATGGTGGGTGCCAATCAGGAAAAGCACGATGCCGCAAAGGTTACGATGCCTGAACGCGGTGATGTCGCTACACGGGCAGGCCAGCAGGTGGCGCAGGCATCTTCAGGAGCCAGTCCTGCAATGGCCGGACAATCCTCCAAACTGGAAAGGACCGAACCGGTCGCCGAACACAAGCTGTTCGACTATCTGGCCGAGGTGGAAAAGGCAGGGGGCGGGGCGTTTGAGGATCCGTCGGCATTGTTCGGCTCTGCGGTTCAGTCGCTGGAAGGAACCATGCAGCAGGTCCAGAAGGCCCTTGGCCAGGCAAATGCCCCAGCGAATGCTGAAACGGCCGCCATGCAGGATGGCGCTGGCAAGAACGCCCCATCAGCCAAGGAAGGCGAAAACGCCACCGCAAAGAATGCCGAGCAACTCCTCGAACGATCCATTTCGGTGATGTGGGCAGCCGCCAATCTCGAGGTGGTCACGAGCAGCGTGACGGCCGTCACGTCGTCCACCAGCACGCTGATCAAGCAACAGTAAGCCTACGGAGTGTTCGTGCACACGCTATCCTTGCCGCGGCGGTCAACACTATTGAATCGATGCGGCGTCCGGTGCCGCGTCGCGCTCGTTGTGGTGGGCATGCTTGTGCTCCAGGCGTGCTCGGTTGAGCTGTATTCCAACCTCAACCAGCGGCAGGCCAACGAGATCGTGGCCACGCTGATGCGTCACGGGATTCCGGCCCAACGCGAGGCCGGCAAGGACGGCAAAATGACGGTTTCCGTACAGAAGGACCGTTTCGCCGAAGCCATGGCGATTCTCGACGAAAGCGGATTGCCCAAACAGGAATTCCAGACGCTCGGCGACGTGTTCAAGCGAGACGGGCTTGTATCCTCGCCGGTCGAAGAGCGGGCGACGATGATCTATGGCCTAAGCCAGGAACTGTCGCAGACGATTTCGGACATCGACGGCGTGCTTTCCGCACGCGTTCATCTCGTCCTGCCCGAAAACGATCCGCTGAGACAGCGACTGGTGCCATCGTCCGCCTCCGTCTTCATCCGGCATCGCGCATCCGTTCCGATGAATGAGCTGATCCCGCAGGTCAAGATGCTGGTGGCCAAAGGCATCGCCGGGCTGACCTATGACAATGTATCCGTCACGCTCATTCCGGTGACCGCTGCAGTCCCCGAGCACGCAACCGGCGAGGCAGGTTTCACGACATTCCTCGGCCTCTGGCTGCATCCGGACAGCGTCGTCACCGCGATGTGGCTGTTTTACGGCATGACGGCGGCCATACTCGCCCTGGCTGCCCGGCTAGCTTACGTCCAGTTGTATCGACGGCCCGGTGTCTATGCGCTCGACGCTTCGGCAACGCCTGTGAAGAAGACATGATCCAGACCGGCCCGAAGCAAACTGCCAGCCCGGAATGGCGGACATTCATGTCCAATCCTGCAGGCTATGCGGATGCGTCCCGGCTGGCGCAATGCTTTGACGGCACGATCGGCGAGGCTGCCTGCGAGCGGATGTTGCGGTCGCATCGCCTGCATGAGCGATTGTCGAAGCTTCTGCTCGACCATTATGGACTCGCTCGCGCAGTTTCCGACGAGCCCGCCGACGAGGTGGACCGGGCGATCGCTTTGTCGTCGGGTGAGGAGTTGGAGGAACTTGCGCTTCGCGCGGGCGCGATCTACTGGGCCGGCAGTCTGGCCGCCGTCATTGATGGACGCGAGGCGGCCGCGTTGCAGGCGGCACTCGGCGCGGATCTCTGCGCTATCGCCGTCGCCAACCGCGATCTGGCCGGTCCAATGCAGCCGTTGGAGCCGATGGAAGATATCCATCGTCGTGTCTATGCCGACGGCTTGAGTTGCCTTGGCGCCTGGTGTCAGGCGATGCACGGCGATACGAGCAAGCGGGTCCGCCTCAAGCTATTGCCGCATGAGCATATTGACAAGACGACTGCCAAACCATTTTCCGAAGCTGGCCCGGCGATCGTTCGACGGGCGATGAGTTAGACGAGATGGTCGAACCGGGCAAAGCGACCACTGGCGTGCCGAGGCGTCCTAACGGTCGCATCCTGCGCGCTGCTGAGGCACGCGCCTGGCAAGATGGGCACGCCTTTCTCGACGAAGCCAGGCGTGATGCGCAGCAGTTGCGTGACGCCGCTCGTCGAGCCTATGCGGCCGAATATGCGCAGGGCTACGAAGACGGCAAGGCGCACGGCGACGCGGATGCCGCGCGTTTGGTGAGTGAGACCGCGGTCAAGGTAGATCGCTATCTTGGTGGGCTGGAAGCCGAAATCATCAATCTAGCCCTCGATGTCGTCAGGCGAGTGCTGGGAGAATTCGACGTCAGCATGCTTGTCGCCAAGGCGGCCAGGCAGGCGGTCGCTGAAATTCGCCGCGCCAAATATCTGAAGGTCCGACTTCATCCCGCTTCCGTTAAAAAAGTTCGCGACGAACTGTACGTGGTCCTGCGCGAGAGTGACTTGGGCATGACGGTCGAGATTGATGCGGATGATACGCTCGCGAGGGGCGCCTGCATCCTCTTGACCGATTTTGCCGTCATTGACGCCAGCATCGACGCACAGCTCAGTGCCTTTGCCGCTGCGATTTCATCAAAGGCCGAGGCGCCGACATGACAAGTCCCGCCATCGAGATCGAGAGCCGCCTCGCATCGATCGTTCCGAACCTGCGTTCCGGTCTGCGTGACGATGCCAGCCGACCCAGGAAAGGGCGTGTACGGCGAGCGACCGGCACGGTCATTCATGCGACGGTGGAGGAGGTTCGGATCGGCGAGATATGCGAACTCGTCGATCCCAGGACCGGCACGGCGACCAAGGCGGAAGTCGTCGGGCTCATGGACGACATGGTAATCCTTGTCCCGCTTGGCGATCTCACCGGCCTTTCAAGCCTCACGGAGGTTATTGCGACCGGAAAGACCCAAACGGTTTCCGTCGGGCCCGGCCTGCTTGGTCGGGTGATCAACGCGTTCGGCGAGCCATTGGATGGCAAGCCGCTTTCGCCGGGTGGCATTACCGGCAGCTATCCGGTCAATGCCTATCCGCCATCTCCGCTGGAGCGCAGTTTGATTTCCGAGCCTATCCAGCTCGGGATCCGCGCCCTCGATGGGCTTCTCACCTGCGCGCGGGGGCAGCGCGTCGGCATCTTCGGCGAGCCTGGTGTCGGCAAGTCGATCCTGCTTTCGGATATCGTCAGCGGCACGGACGCAGATGTTTCCGTGGTTGCTCTTGTCGGCGAACGCGGACGTGAGGTGCGCGAATTCATCGAGCATCAGCTCGGGCCGGAAGGGCTGGCGCGGGCAATCATCGTCGTCGCGACGTCCGACCGGCCGGCGATCGAGCGCGTCAAGGCCGCCTATGTGGCAACCAGCATTGCCGAATATTTTCGCGACCAGGGCAAGCATGTGTTGCTGGCAATGGACAACATAACGCGGTTTGCCCGTGCGCAGCGCGAGATTGGCCTCGCTTCAGGCGAGCCGCCGACGCGTCGCGGTTTTCCGTCTTCGCTTTTTGCAGTTCTGCCCCGATTACTCGAGCGCTCAGGGCCTGGCCGCGTCGGCTCCATTACAAGCCTCTACAGCGTTCTTCTGGAGGGCGATGGCACGCTGGATCCGGTTGCCGAAGAAATCCAGGCGCTTCTCGACGGTCACGTCTTTCTGTCCAACGAACTGGCGCAGCGCAATCATTTCCCGGCCATCGACGTGCTGCGCAGCCGCAGCCGCCTCATGGACACCGTGGTGCCGTCTGAGCACCGGTCGGATGCCGGCCGCTTGCGGGAGCTGCTCGCCCGCTACGCCGACGTCGAATTGCTGCTGCGCGTCGGTGAATACGAGAAGGGCAGTGATGCGGTGGCGGACGAGGCGGTGGCGAAGATCGACACCATCAACGCCTTCCTGCGACAGCCGTCCGCTACACACGAGACCATCGAGAGGACACGCGAACGCATGCGGGGGATCGTCAATGAAAGATCGTGACATGATCGCACGATTGCACGACCTCAGGCGCCGCGGTGAAAAGCGCGCAAACGAAGCGGTCATAAGGAGATACGCCGCTGCGCAGCGGGCCGCCGGTGAGGTTCAGAAAGCGGCCGCCACGGTCAGGGAACACCTGCAGCGCACAGCCGACGCCGAGGATGCAGCTTTCGGTTCGCTTGTTGGACAACCGGTGAAGGCCACCAGCCTTTATAGGCTTCAGGGACAGTTCGAGATCGCCGCCAGGCAAACCGAGCAGCTCCGGGAAAACGAGAAGATGGCCGGCGTCACCGAGCAACAACGCAAAGCGGAGTTATCGGCAGCCCGCAATGATCATCGCGCGAGCATGAAGGCCGTGACGAAACTGGACGGGCTGCTGGAGCACCTGACCAAACGCACTGCGCGTCACCGCCTCGCACTTGCCGAGCTTTCCGAGGAAGACGAGGGCAGTTCGCTGCGCTTACCTACACAGCGATAGTCCAATCCGTGATCGTGAATATGGAAGTGTGATGCCCCAGGCCTTGGCGTCGGCAAAAAAGAAAGCGCGCGTAGAACCGGTGAAACGCACGCGCTCGAGCGTTGGCGAGCCGCTGACTTTGGAATCTGTTGCGGCTGTGGAGGTTGAGGCATTGAACGCCTTCTACCGCCGCCGTGCTCCCGCACAGATTACGATCGCGGGAATAACCATGGCTATCGCGGCCGTCTGGCCGGCACCGAACCCTGGGGACCAGGCGCTGTGCACTATTGCGTTCACCGTCGCAGACACGGTGGGCAAATTGCGCCTGCCGCTTTCTGTTGTCGAACGCGGTCTTGCCAAGGCTGACGAGCTAGTCGACGTGAAACGACTGGCACCCGCTCACGCCGCACTGCTGCTGGAGTCCATATTCGAAGAAGATCTCGAATGGATCGAGAGCAGGCTGGGCGAGAGGATCGCTATCACCTCGATCGAACCAAGAGACACCGTTTTGGATAAGAGCGCGTTCGCGTTCGCCCTGACCAGCAGAGACGAAACCATAGATTGCGCCTTGCACACAGATAGCGTCGGCCTGGCTGTGCGGGCCGGGGGCTTTCTCGACGAGATCGGGAAAGCGAGGCCCCCGGTTCCTGCCGAATTCCCGTTGCCGGTCTGCCTTTGGCGCAACGCGCTTACAATCAGCCTTGGCGAGCTTCAAAGTCTGCAGCCTGACGATGTGGTGCTTTTCGATGACGAAGAGGAAGAGGCGGCATTCGTCATTGCCGAGCGGCTTTATGCCCCGGCCATCCTGACTGCCAGTGGGCCGCAACTGCTTGCCGCCCCGACTGCAATCGCTGGATCGAAATGGGAGTGGACCATGAATCAGAACACACCGCCGCACGCCGACCAGACATTGGAAGAGTCAACCCTGGACGAGTTGCCGGTTGCGCTTGCCTTCGAGCTCGGCCGCACGGCAATGCCTCTCGGCGAGGTAAGGCAGCTTGCGCCCGGCGCCATCGTTCCGCTCGCCAATGTGACGAAGGAGACGGTCGACATCATCGCCAACGGCAAACGCGTAGGCCGTGGCGAGATCGTGCGGATTGGGGAGAGCCTGGGCGTGCGGATCGCCCGCATGTTCGACAATGCTTGACAATTCGCCCAACCTGCTTGGGATTCTGATTGCCGTCGGCTTCGTCGGTTTGCTGCCGCTGGCAGTCGTCACCATGACCGGATTCCTGAAAATCTCGGTCGTGCTGTTCCTCATCCGCAATGCGCTCGGCGTCCAGCAGATGCCGCCCAATTTGGTCCTCTACGGCATAGCGCTCGTGCTCACGGTCTATGTCACGACGCCATTGCTGAGCGAGATGACGGGCCGGCTTCAGGAAGGGCAGGTTCAGTTCCAGACTACAGACGACCTCGCCAGGGCGGCGCAACTGGTCAGGGAACCATTACAGCAGCACCTCATCAAATTCACGCAGCCGGAAGAGCGGCAGTTCTTTCTTGACGGAACGAACCGCCTGTGGCCGGAACAGGCACGTCAAAATCTGAAAGACGACGATCTTTCGATACTAGTCCCTGCCTTTGTCGCGTCCGAGCTTACGCGCGCGTTTGAAATCGGCTTTCTGCTTTATCTTCCCTTCCTTATCATCGACATCGTTGTTGCAAACATCCTGATGACGCTCGGCATGATCATGGTCTCGCCGGTCCTCATTTCGATCCCGCTGAAACTGTTCCTTTTCGTCGCCATAGATGGCTGGTCGCGGCTGATGCACGGCCTCATCCTGAGTTACGTCTGACGCCGCTAGGAGGTTTGCATGAGCAATGACTTCATCCTGGCGAAGGTCCAAAGCGCGCTTCTGACAGTACTGTTCGCGTCGAGCCCGGCGATCATCGCGGCGATGGCCGTCGGCATCCTTGTCGGGCTTGCCCAGGCGCTGACGCAAATTCAGGACCAGTCCCTGCCGCAGACGATTA
This sequence comes from Mesorhizobium sp. M5C.F.Ca.ET.164.01.1.1, assembly GCF_004792125.1. NCBI lineage: Bacteria > Pseudomonadati > Pseudomonadota > Alphaproteobacteria > Hyphomicrobiales > Phyllobacteriaceae > Mesorhizobium > Mesorhizobium sp. M5C.F.Ca.ET.164.01.1.1. Next base: position 415,737 of record NZ_SRTG01000002.1, read on the forward strand.
AGCTCGTCGTGATCCTGCTGGTCATCATCGTCTTCGGCCCGCTGCTTGGCCAGCAGATCGCGGAGCAGGCCTCAACGGCGCTGGACGAATTCCCCGTCGTCACGCGTTGAGGCACGCAGATGCCGGTCGAACCATTCTTCGCGTCGGTCAACGAGCTTCAGTTCTATCTTTTGGCCGGAGCTTTCGCGCTCGCACGCATGACCGGGTTCATGCTCCTGATGCCGCTCTTTTCTCGCGTGCCGCTTTCGGGCCTTTTGCGCAACGGCGTTGCTCTGGCGCTGGCGGTCCCGGTCTTTCCGATGATCGTGAACAAACTGACGAACACTGACATCGCGACGACGATGATCGTCGTGTACATGCTCAAGGAGGTCGTGGTCGGGGTAACGCTCGGGCTGGCGATGGGCATACCGTTCTGGGCGGCCGAGGCTGCCGGCGATATCCTGGACCTACAGCGCGGCTCCACGATGGGGACGCTGATCGATCCGATGATGACCCATGAGACGAGTGCCACCGGCACCTTGCTCGCCGTTATCATGGTCACGATCTACCTGGCTGCCGGCGGCCTCGAACTTTCTTTGACCAGCCTCTACGACAGCTATGGCCTGTGGCCGATCGACCAACTTCTGCCCGTGTTCAGCAAGGATGCGGCCGGAATCTTCCTCGATCTGCTGAACCGCATTCTGATGATGGCATTGACCCTCGTGTTCCCGCTCATCATCAGCATGCTCTTGTCCGACATTGTGCTGGCCTTCTTGGCGCGCGCCTCACCGCACCTCAATGTTTTTGCGCTTTCGCTGATCGTGAAGACGCTGGTGTTTAGCCTCGTCTTTGTACTCTATTCTGCTTTCCTGCTCTTCTACATGAACCGGGACCTTGGCTTCCTGCATGAGGCAGCCCGACAGATAGAAGCGATCGGCTGCCGCAGCTGTCAATGAGAACGGGAAGGTCTGCGCAAAGCGTCGGTCGTAAGATGACGCAATCGTTGGCCGGCCAATAAATACAATTTATCGTTGAGGAAAGATTCTGACAATTTGACAAGCAGCCGAGCCGCCAACGATCTTACGCCCTCCCGACTTGTCTCTGAAACGCGCATACCCCCTCGGAAGCCATGGCTCGCCTGACCACTTCACCAATCTTCGAGGACCTGCGACTGGTCGATGCGGATAGGCTGCGCAGGCTTGTCAGAATGGGCGCCTATGAGGGGCATACAGGGGGGCTGGCGCGCGGCAAGCTCCAGGCCAATGTTGTGATTGTCCCCCGCAGCTTTGCCAGCGATTTCCACCAGTTTTGCATCCGCAACCCCAAATCCTGTCCATTGGTCGGCGTGAATCGCGCCGGCAGTCCATTGATCCCGGCGCTGGGCGACATTGACATCCGCACCGATGCCCCCCAGTACAACATCTATCACTTCGGGGAACTGACCCGTCAGAGAACGGACATCATCGACCTTTGGCGAGATGATTTTGCCGCTTTTGCGCTCGGCAGTTCGCTGACCGTCGAAGCCGCACTTGCCGAAAAGGGCGTGAAACTCCGCCGCATCGGCTGCGGCAAAGCCTCACCAAAGTTCCGAACCAGAATCAGGACTTGTCGCGTCGGACCGTTTGGTGGCGAAATGGTCGTCTCGATGCGTCCGATAAGCCATTGCGATGTCGACAGGGTTCGCGCCGTCACCGCACGCTTCCCGCATGCCCACGGCTCTCCCATCCATGTCGGAGAGCCCACGGTCATCGGAATAGCCGACTTGATGGCTCCAGACTGGGGCGAAGCGGTCAAAATCATGGACGGGGAGGTCCCTGTATTCTGGGCCAGCAGCATAACCGCACAAGTTGCACTTACTCGTGCCGAACTCGCGACCTCGATCACGGTATCGCCGGGGCACATGCTGATCACCGATGTGGATGCGCGAGCCGATGCGGGCGCTTTCAAGATCTATTAGCAGTTCATCTGGCTTCGAAGTTGCGAGAGCAAGAAAGCAGGGATGCGCGACGCTCATCGAATGCGCGACCAACGCTCAAGCCTTAGCGCCTAGGTTTCGCGGCTTTCGCGCCCTCAACCACGCGAGCAATACGCGCCACACCATCTGATACGTTTCCACGACATTCCCGGCATCAGCATGGGCACGGCCGGCGCCGCCGTCCTCGTCGAGGCGTGGATTGTAGATGGCGAAACCGAGCCCGATCGCCTTTCCGCTCGCTAGGATGATCCAGAGCGCCGCCGACAGTTCGTCCCACTACAGCCCGCCCGCTACGCGGAAATCGACCGCCGGCATTATCGTATCGTCGGGACACCCGGCGTCTAGATGGATGAAGACAGCGTTCTGGAGCGATGTCATCGTGATGTAGATTCGATGGTCGGGAGACGAGCGTTACTTCGGGAAGGATGGGGAATGTCGACTTCGAACGGCAGGCTGCCGTTGTCGAAAAGCCTGTTCGAGATCGGGGTGTTTTCCGCTGCCGTCAATGTATTGCTGCTCGTACCTCCACTTTATCTCTTACAGATTTACGATCGGGTTCTGCCGTCGTCGAGCATGAACACGCTCATCTATCTGTCGCTGTTTTCGGTCGCCGGACTTGCGGTCCTTGGGATTTTGGAAATAGTCCGATCGCTCTATGCAAATCGGCTGGCCGCACGCTTTGACGCTCGATTGGGATCTGCGGCATTTCTCGCAGCGATGAATGGTCCGGGAGCCGGCTTCGGCGACGTCCAACCGTTACGCGACTTAGCGACAATCCGCACTTTCGTTGCCTCGCGTTCCTTGTTTTTCCTCTTCGATTTGCCTTTCGGACCGCTTTTCCTGGTTCTGCTCTACTTTGTTCACCCATTACTGTTTGCGATCACGCTTGTTGGTGTGGTCATCATGGTTATCATCGCGCTGCTCAATCAGGCAGTTACAGGCCGAAGCGGCAGGGAGGCTGGCGACAAGCTCGCCGCCACGATGAATGCCGCACAGACTTTTGCGCGCAATTTCGAAACCGTGCGAGCGCTTGGGATGGTCTCTAGCATCATCGAGTTCTGGGGCGATCGCTTTGCACAGTCGCTGCGCGCGTCAGACAAAGTCGCGCGAAACAATGCGTTCTATAGCGGTCTGTCACGAACGGTCCGCATCTTGCTGCAACTGGCCGCGCTTGCCGTGGGCGCCTATCTGGTCCTGGCTGACGAAATGACGGCGGGGATGATGTTCGCGGCTTCGATCATCTCGGGGCGTGTACTGCAACCCATCGACCAGATCGTCGGCAACTGGCGGCAAATCGCTGAAACCGGCCAGGCCTGGAAAAGAGTCACCGCGTTGCAAAAACAGGTCTTCGGCGAAAGGCACGCCGATGTGGAACTGCCCCCGCCGGTCGGAGCGCTGACGCTCGACCAGGTTGTCTACTTCCTGCCCAATACCGACCCTGGCGATCTTCCACTGATCAAGCGGTTGAGTTTCTCTGTCAACGCCGGCGAGTGCATTGCTATCATAGGACCCAGCCAGGCCGGCAAGTCGACGCTTGCGAGATTGATAGTCGGCGCTATCCAGCCTCGCTCTGGCGTCGTGCGGATAGACGGCGCTGACATACAGAATTGGCGGCCAGACCAACTCGGTAAGCATCTCGGCTATCTGTCGCAGGAAGTGGAACTTTTTCCCGGAACGATCGGCCAGAATATTTCCCGTTTTGAAGCTGATCCGTTCGATCGGGAGATCATAGCAGCTGCACAACGCGCTCAGGTGCACCAATTGCTGCTCGGCCTTCCCCGCGGCTACGCAACGGTAATCGGCCCGATGGGAGTGAGGCTCTCCGGCGGCGAAAGACAACGCATCGGGCTAGCCCGCGCGTTTTTCGGCGACCCTAGAATTCTTGTGCTCGACGAGCCAAACGCAAATCTGGACGCAGAAGGTGAAGCTGCCCTCGAGCGAGCGATCCTTAATGCCCGTTCAGGCAAAAGAACAGTTCTGCTCATCACGCATCGCCCGTCGCTTGCTGCGAAATGCGATCGGATCCTGATGCTTCGAGATGGACAGATCGAGTTATACGGCCCGGCCCAGGATGTGCTGCACCGATTGGCTCAAGGACAAAACAAACCCGTGACACAGTCTGCGGCCGCAAATCCCGCTGTTGGAACGGCGAACGAAAGCCGAGGCTTGCTGGATCAATCGACACCGTCCCGCCTGCAGAACTGAGCCACGGCGTTTGGGCTCGGCTGCCCCAGGACATTGTATGCAAAAGGAAGCTGAAAATTTCCGCTGGCATAGAAACATTCCCACGCAAACTGGGAAGATCGCCATCGCCGGCTACTCAGCGCTAGCAGCCCTCATTGGTGGATTTGGCGTGTGGGCAGCCACCGTGCCCATAGCCGGCGCGGCAATTGCGCCAGGTGTTGTTGCCGCTGCCGGCAAGAACATCATGATCCAACATCTCGAGGGCGGAGTCATACGAAAGATCCACTTTAAGGAAGGCGACGGAGTAAAGAAGGGAGACCCGCTTTTCGTTATCGACGCAACAACCGCCGAGACGCAGGTCAACCGTCTTGTCAAACAGTTGATATCCCAGAGAGCCAAAGCAGCGAGGCTTGAAGCTGAGCGCGACGGATTGTCCGAAATCGACATGCCTCCTGACCTGCAGCGCCCATCGGGCGGACTCGATGTCCAGGATGTTATCGCCCAGCAACGAAAGGAATTTGAGGCACGTCTGGCGCGCTATCATGCCGAGCAGGAAATTCTGCGGCAGCGGATCGAAACTTTGAAGGAATCCGTAACCGGGCTTCGGGCACAAAAGAAGGCTTCTGAAGAACAGTTGACGATCGTGCGAGAAGAAGCCGAGCGCAAGAAGCAACTGCTTGAAAAAGGCCTGACAAACCGCAGCGAGTATACCGAACTCTTGCGAACCAGTGCTTCGCTTGTCGGTCAGGCTGGGGCGATAGAATCGCAGATCGCTGGAACTGCAACGCAACTTGCGGAGGCCAGTCAACAAATCGAGAGACTAACGACATCGCGAGTGGAGGAGGCCGTCAGCGAACTGAATACGGTCCGCTCATCATTGGCCGACCTCGAAGAACAGATCAACGCTGCCCAATCCGTTCTTCAACGGACGATTGTGAAGGCCCCGACCGACGGCATCGTGGTTCACTCATCACATAATGTCGAGGGTGGGGTTATCCGGGCCGGTGAAGTCGTAATGGAACTGCTGCCCACTACTGATGAGTTGGTTGTCGAGGCACGCATCTCTTTGCAGGATATCGACTCGATCAGGCTGGGGCAGGACGCGCATATGATGTTGAGCGCGCTGAATGCACGGATTACGCCGCGAGTGCGTGGAAAAGTCATCTACATATCAGCCGACCGCCTCGTCGACGACAAGACCGGCCAATCCTTCTATGCAACAAGGATGAAGATAGACGAGGAACTTCCGATGGAGATCAAGCGAGAACAAATTTATCCTGGTATGCCTGTTGAAACCTTCATCGGAACCGGCGACCGAACCTTTCTGGATTACCTCCTGCGGCCTTTCCTAGACTCTTTCGGCAAGGCGTTTCGCGAAGAATAGCTCGTCCGCCGCGGTGATAAGTCGCCGATCCCAATTCGCGGAGACTAGTCCTTCGTGATTATTGCTCGCTCTAGCCTGGCAGCTTAGGACTGTGATGGGTCGGGGAGGTTCAACAGGAGAGCGTAAAATGTCTAAACGCGTTCCCTTTACTCCCGGTGATCTAGCGAATCGTCAATGGGGTACCGATGACATCCTTTCTGGCGATCTAGCTACCACTATCTTAATCGGCGATGCTGGCGGCAGCCTGTTCGATTTCTCGAGGGGCGGCAACGACACTTTCACGGAAAACGAACCCTCGACCTACACCCTTTACGGTGAGGCGGTTGGCAGCATGTTCAATTTTACCCGGGGCGGCGACGACACCTTCACCACGGGGCTGTCGTCCTCCACCACCACTGCTTACGGTGACGCGGGCGGCGATCTGTCGGACCACAGCAAGGGTGGTAACGATACCTTCAGCAGTGAGAGGAGTAGGCAGGTAGACAACACTTTCTACGGTGACGCCGGCGGCAACATGTTGGGCCATGCTCAAGGCGGTGACGACACTTTCCTGACCAGCACTGCACAAGGAGCTACCCACACCTTCTACGGTGATGCGGGCGGCGAAATGTCGGATCACAGTAAGGGCGGCAACGACACCTTCCAGGGCTCCAGACAGGCCACCAACACTTTCTTCGGTGACGCCGGCAGCAACATGTCCGGCCATGCGCAGGGCGGCGACGACAGTTTCACGAGCAGGACCGACTCCCTCAACATTTTCTACGGTGATGCCGGCGGCGATATGTCGGACCACAGTAAGGGTGGCAATGACACCTTCACGGGCAGCTTCTTTTCCACCGCTACTTTCTTTGGTGATGCCGGCGGCAATATGTCTGACCATGCTCAGGGCGGCGACGACCTTTACACAGACTCGGGTGGGGAGATCCCGAGCAAAACGCTCTATGGCGACGCGGGCGGCGATCTTTCCGGTTTCGCCAAGGGCGGCAACGACACCTTCACGAGCACGGGGGGGGCCCGGGTAACGTTCTACGGTGACGCGGGCGCCAACATGTCCGACGATGCTCGGGGTGGCGATGACGTGGCTGTGCTGCAAGGCACCGATAATCTGGGCTATGGCGACGCTGTTACGATGCTCGGCAGCGCCGTGGGCGGCGATGATAACCTAACCGGCGGCAATAAGAACTCCTTTCCTGATGTTGTAAACGAGTTGTACGGCGACGCATTCGCTATGTCCGGATCCGCCACGGGCGGCAACGATATCCTTACCGGGGGCCAGAACAGCGAAAGCGGCGAAGTCAGTAACTTCTTATGCGGCGACGCTCTACAAATGTCGGGTGCGGCCACTGGCGGCAACGATATCCTGTACGCTGGGAACGCGGCGCCCGGCTGTACGGTCATCAATGACATGTGGGGTGATGGGCAACTGAGCGACTTCGCTGAGGGCGGCCAAGATCTGTTCATATTCAAGGACGACGGTCCAATGACGGTCGGAACCCAAAATACCATCCACGACTTCAGCCAGGACCAAGGCGATAGTATCATGTTTAGTGGTGTGGAGGACGTGCAATCGTTCAATGATCTCACTATTGCCCAAAGTGGGACGAGCACCATCATTACAGCTGGAGTCGATCAAGTTACTCTCGAAAACTTTACGAACGTGCTGACGGCGGATGACTTTTTGTTCGCCTGAGAGCGAAAGCCTTTTCGCTCTGGAGCGGCGATCAGGAGTGCTCGATTCAACCCCAAAGGTGTGCCGGCGCTTTATCTGGCGCTGGCCGTCATGACGGCGGCCCAACCAGGGTTTCGCACATCGGATCGACCCTTCCGTGCTGTGCTCCTACGAAGTCGATTGCGACGATGTTGCGGACCTGACGATAGAGCAAGGAGCGCCTGGGCGGCTCTCGTGATGAGAATCGCCCAGCGTCATGGTCCATCTATGACCGACCTCAAGGCATTGCTGGTATTCTGGTTCCGAGTTTTGCTCCTGGTGTCGACACGGAGAATTGCATCCTGACGCTTTGGGACTGGGGTCCGGATTTCCCCCACAGGTCCCACGACTCCCACGACGTGTTAAGCTTTTGGTAACTCTCCTGAGTCGAAAGCCAAAAAATACTGGCTCCTTTTGCCCTCGATAAATGTTAGGGCTGCCATCTAGGCGAGACAAAGGAGAAAAGACCGGGATGGCCACGGTACTGAACGCCAAGGGCGTTCCAATTCCTTACAGCGGATCCTCCGTAAAGTGGTATTCGGCGACGAATTCCGGCCCAACACTTTATGGCAGCACGTCCAACGACTCGATGTATGGCGACGGCAGCGTCACCGTCACAATGTATGGCGGCAAGGGCGATGACATCTATTATCTGTATGACCCTAAAAACAAAGCGGTCGAGCGGCCCGGCGAGGGTGTCGACACCATCTCGACCTGGATGAGCTATAAGCTCCCAGCCAATTTCGAGAACCTGACGGTCACGGGCGACAAGCGATATGCTTTCGGAAACGAGCTGAACAACATCATTACCGGCGGCTCCGGCCAACAGACGCTGGACGGCTTACGGGGCGATGACGTTTTGAAGGGCGGATCGGGGGCGGATATTTTCGTCGTAAACCCCGGCAACGGCAGTGATCTGATCCTGGACTTTGGCGCGACGGATACCGTTCGCGTCGGGAGCTACGGCTTCACCTCCTTCGAAGAGGTGCGCGCCAACATGGTCCAGTCGGGAGCAAACGTCCGACTCAATCTGTCTGACGGCGAGTTTCTCGTCTTCGCCAACAAGACCATCGGCGAGTTCACCGCAAGCCAGTTCAAGCTGGCCGTGGACAGGTCGGCTCTGGAACTCACCTTTTCGGACGAGTTCGACACGCTGGACCTGTGGAATGGTTCGAGCGGCACCTGGGACTCGAATTTCTGGTGGGGGGCCGCAAACGGCAGCTCGCTCACGAGCAACAAAGAGCTTCAATGGTATATCGATACCAACTACGCCCCGACAAGTTCCGTCAATCCGTTCAGCGTTGAGGACGGTGTTCTCACGATTACCGCCGCCCGGGCTCCTGAGGCGATCCGGCCCTACATAAACAATTACCAATACACGTCAGGTTTGCTGACGACCTACGAATCGTTCGCGCAGACCTACGGCTATTTCGAAATTCGGGCCGACATGCCCGAAAAACAAGGGGTATGGCCTGCCTTCTGGCTTCTCCCGGCGGACGGTTCCTGGCCGCCGGAACTGGACGTCGTCGAGATGGTCGGGCAGGATCCGAACAAGCTCATTTTGACGGGCCACTCGAACGCGACGGGGACTCATACAAAAGTGTCCTCTACCGCCTATATCGCGGATACCGCAGGGTTCCACACATACGGGGTGCTGTGGACAGAAGACGAACTCGTCTGGTATTTCGACGACGTCGAAGTTGCCCGTGCCGCAACGCCTGCCGACATGCACGAGCCAATGTATATGCTGGTCGATCTGGCGGTTGGCGGCATGGCGGGAACGCCTGCCGACGGGCTTGCCACGCCTGCAGAAATGCAGATCGACTACATCCATGCCTATGCGTTGAACGATTGGGTTATCTAGGCGTAACACCTGACGGTGGGCTCGGCACGGACACGTTCGTCATCAGGCCTGATTTCGGGCGCGGTCATTGCCGCCTGAGACTGAACCGTGACTGATGTGAAGGCGATGTCGCATCCCCATCCATCCGAGCCGCGAACGACCCTCGCAGCGGTTCTGGCTTCCTTCCGGCGAGCGTTGGCCGGAATTGCGTTGATGAGCGGCGTCGTTAATGTCCTGGCGCTGACCGGCTCGTTCTTCATGCTGCAGGTCTATGATCGCGTCATACCTGGCCGCAGCGTGCCGACGCTCGTCGGGCTCGTCGTGTTTGCCGGCACACTTTTCGTCTTTCAGGGCGCTCTTGAGCTCATCCGGTCGCGTTTGCTGGTGCGCATCGGGATGGCGCTGGACGCGCGCTTGAGCGGACAGGTCTACGCCGCCCTCATGCGTTTGCCGTTGCGCACCAAGCTCGCCGGCGACGGCCTTCAATCGTTGCGCGATCTTGATCAGGTGCGTTCGTTTATGTCGAGCGCCGGTCCGACCGCGCTTTTCGACCTGCCCTGGATGCCGCTCTACCTCGCAATCTGCTTCCTGTTCCATTTCTGGATCGGCATGACGGCGCTGGCCGGCGTGGTCATTCTCTTCAGCCTGACATTGCTTGCCGAAATTCGCACGAGAGCGCCCGCCAGAAAGGCAAACAGTCAAGCGGCGGCGCGCAATACACTTGCCGAAGCGACACGTCGCAATGTCGAGGTTCTGCAGGCCATGGGCTTTGGATCACGCATCGCCGAGCGCTGGTCAGGAATCAATGCTGACTATCTCGACACCAATGCAACAGCGAGCGACCTTGCTGGGACACTCGGAACGATCTCGAAGATCCTGCGCATGATGCTGCAATCGGGCATCCTGGCGATAGGCGCGTATCTGGTCATCCATCAGGAAGCGACCGGCGGCATCATGATCGCCAGCTCGATCATGATGAGCAGGGCGCTCGCACCGATCGAACTGGCTATCGCGCACTGGAGGGGTTTCGTCACCGCCCGCCAGGCCTGGGCGCGGCTGACCCAGCTTTTGGTCCTGCTTCCCGAAACTGCGATAAGTGTCTCGCTGCCTGCGCCGAGATCTGCTCTGTCGGTCGAAAGTATCAGTGTCACGCCGCCGGGGGAGCGTCGTATGGTCGTGCAAGACGCCACCTTTGCATTGGAAAAGGGCGTCGGCCTCGGCATTGTCGGGCCGAGCGCTTCCGGCAAGTCATCGCTCGTGCGCGCTATTGCCGGCATATGGCTCCCAGTTCGCGGAACCGTCAGGCTGGATGGCGCAACGCTCGACCAGTGGTCGCCGGAAGAGCTGGGCAACCATGTCGGCTATCTGCCGCAGGATGTGCAACTGTTCGATGGCACCATTGCCGAGAATATCTCACGCTTCGAACCGCAAGCGCCCTCGGACAAGATACTGGCGGCTGCGCGCGCGGCCGGCGTTCATGATCTCGTCATCCACCTGCCGGAAGGCTACGAGACGCGGATCGGCGAGGCCGGATCGGCGCTTTCGGCGGGCCAGAAACAGCGGGTTGCGCTTGCCCGGGCTCTCTACGGTGACCCGTTTCTTGTTATTCTCGACGAGCCTAATTCCAACCTCGATGCGGAAGGCGAGGCCGCGTTGACGGAAGCAATTCAAGGTGTTCGCGCGCGAGGCGGTATTGCCATCGTGGTCGCCCACCGGCCGAGCGCGCTGGCGAGCCTGGATCAGGTTCTTGTGATGGCGAACGGCCGTATCCAGGCCTTTGGCCCGAAGAATGAGATCTTGAACAAGATAACTCGCCCAGCAGGCGTTCCCTTGAAAGTCGTTTCCGGACTTGAAGAGACGGCATCCTGATGGCGCAACGCACGATATTCGCGGCGGATCGAACCATTCGACGCTATCTGCTTGGCGGTGTCGCAACCTGCATCCTGCTGGTTGGCGGGGCGGGGAGTTTGGCCGCCGTCACCGAGCTTTCCGGAGCCGTTATCGCTTCGGGAAAATTGGTCGTCGATTCCAGTGTCAAGAAGGTACAGCATCCAACCGGTGGCGTGGTCGGCCAAATCTTTGTCCGGGAAGGCGATGCCGTGCAATCGGGCAAGGTTTTGATCCGCCTGGATGAGACGATCACTCGGGCCAATCTGGCGATCGTCACGAAGAGCTTGGACGAATTCGAGGCGCGCCTGGCTCGCCTTGAAGTCGAGCGCGACGGCAAAGGAAGCATCATTTTTCCAGCTTCGCTTGTGTCACGGCAGGATGCCCCCGAGGTTGGTCGGGCGATGGCCGGCGAGCAATCTCTGTTCGAATTTCGCCGACAGGCACGCGCCGGTCAGAAGGCTCAGTTGGAAGAGCGTATTGCGCAGCTTGCCGAAGAAGTTTCCGGCTTGACCGAGCAAAGAGATGCCAAGAGCCAGGAAATCAAGTTGATCGGGTTTGAGCTCGAAGGCATGCGCATACTTTGGCAACGCAAGCTGGTTTCAATCGATCGCATTACTGCGCTTGAACGCGATGCAGTGCGGCTTAAAGGTGAGCACGGGCAACTGACTGCATCGATTGCGCAGGCGAAGGGTCGTATCGCGGAAACCCGGTTGCAGATCATTCAGATCGACCAGGATTTGCGCAGCGAGGTGGCGAGCGAGCTGCGAGACGTCCAGGCAAAGATCTCTGAATTCGTCGAGCGCAAGGTTTCGGCCGAAGATCAGCTCAAGCGAATCGATATACGCAGTCCGCAGAACGGTGTCGTTCATCAGCTCGGCGTGCACACGGTCGGTGGCGTTATTTCTCCGGGAGAGCTCATCATGCTGATTGTCCCGGTGACAGACGACCTGACCGTCGAGGCGCGCGTAGCTCCGCAAGACATCGATCAATTGACGCCAGGGCAAAGCGCGACCCTGCGGCTGTCGGCATTCAATCAGCAAACAACGCCGGAGCTGAACGGTGCCGTCAGCAAGATTTCCGCCGACCTCAATGTCGATGAGAAAACAGGCGCCAGCTTTTATACGGTGCACGTAGTTTTGCCGCGCACAGAGCTTACCAGGCTCAAGGGCCTCGCCCTGGCGCCTGGAATGCCTGTCGAAGTGTTCTTTTCGACCGGCAATCGCACCATGCTGTCTTATCTCGTGAAACCTCTAGCCGACCAAATCCAACGGGCATTCAGGGAAGAGTAGCTGCGTCTCTGGACGACCCCCACGAGCTGAATTCCGGAACAAGGACGCGATTTTGCCGTTTCGCCTGAAATTGGAAGCGATCCCAGATGTCCGAGTTGACGAATGAAGAGATCGAGGGGCGGCTGACTGCCCAGCGAGAGACTCTGGCGCTGGTCGTCGCGCTGCTTGCCGGCCTCGACGCGACTTCCGAGCGAATATGGGCCGAACTGGAGGCCCGTTTTCAATTCCAGAACAATCAGGAAGACCCCGGCGCTGTGCCAAGCCGTGCATTCGCCATTGAGAGCGCGATGATGCGGGAGTTCAAGCTGATCGCCGACGAAGCGCGAGCACGCAGGGCGGAATGGAACACCGAATAGGGGTGGAACAATCCGTCTCTCCGGATCGATAGCACCAATTTTTCTGACCTGACGCGGAAACATTTCCGCCCTGCCGGTGTTAACGCACTGAGTAGGCGCGAGGCGCAGTTCCTGTCAGTGAGGCGATCCTCCCTTTGGAGTGTGATGATGCCGGCAACCGACATGACGGAGGTCGAGGAGGTCAGGATCGAGCCCGACGGGCTCATAGGGCTGCTGGGCGTGCCGCACGCTGCGCAAGGCATCGTCATCTTCGCTCATGGCAGCGGAAGTGGACGGCTCAGTCCGCGCAACAACCACGTGGCCGCCGCACTTCGGCAGGCCGGACTGGCGACCCTTCTCGTCGACCTTTTGACGTCGATCGAGGAAGGCGACAGGCGAAACGTCTTCGACATTGACCTGCTCGCATCGCGACTCGCGCTGGCGACGCATTGGGCGGCTGCGGAAGCGCGGACAGGAAAGCTTGTTCCGCTCTATTTCGGAGCAAGCACTGGCGCGGCGGCCGCGCTGGTGGCCGCCTCACGCCCGGATGCAGGTATCGCGGCTATCGTCTCGCGCGGCGGCCGGCCCGATCTGGCGATGGACGCGCTGCCGGCGGTGCTTGCCCCAACACTGCTTCTGGTCGGCAGCCTGGACGGGCCGGTGATCGGGATGAACGAGCGCGCCCTTGCCGCGCTGCAAGGCGAGAAACAGCTGATCATTATCGACGGTGCCGGCCACCTCTTCGAGGAGCCGGGCGCGATGGACGATGTGGTCAGGCACGCCACGCGATGGTTCCTCGAGCATCTCGCGCCTCCGCAAAGGCCGAGGCAATGATCCTCGAAAACCAATCCAGCACCAAGGTGCTGAGCGAGCCGGGGGAGGCCAAAGCGCTTCGCGCCATCGGGCCTCTCTTCCAACGCGGTCGGGCCTGATCATGGCAAATCACGGCACGGCCCTTCCGACGGTTCTTATCACCGGCAGCAGCGGCTTCCTGGGGCAGGCGATCGCGCGAGGCTTGATCGACCGCTATCGCGTCATCGGCCTCGACGTCGCAAAACCCAAGCATGCCCCCGCCGGGATGGAGACGATCGAGATCGATCTCACCTCCGATGAGGGCGTGAATAGGGCTGTGGAGGCGGCACGGGTGCGCAGCGGCGGTCGCATCGCTTCGGTCGTCCATCTTGCCGCCTATTACGACACGACCGGCGAGGACAACCCGAAATATGACGCTGTCACCGTGCAGGGCACGCGCCGGCTCCTGAAGGCGCTGACGGCGGTCGAGACCGAGCAGTTCGTGTTCTCCAGCACGCTTCTCGTCCATGCCCCAAGCCCGGGGAAGGGCACGAAAATCAATGAGGACTCGCCGCTCGACCCGGCCTGGGCCTACCCAAAATCGAAAGCCGAAACCGAGGCGCTGATTTCGAGGCAGCGCGGCGAAATCAAGACGGTGATCCTGCGGTTCGCCGGCGTCTATGACGAAGACTGCCGGGCGGCCTTTATTGCCCAGCAGATCGCTCGCATCTTCGAGCGCTTGCCGACCGCCTATTTGTTCGCCGGCGATATCACCGCCGGTCAGCCCTATCTGCACAAGGACGATCTCGTCGATGCGGTGGTGCGTACCGTCGACCGGCGCGCCGAACTTCCGGCCGAGACCGTGCTTCTGATCGGCGAAGAAGACACACCGTCATACGAGGAGATGCAGAAGCGCATCGGCCGGCTCATTCATGGCGAGGACTGGCGCACCTTGGTGTTGCCGAAGCAGCTGACGAAGCTGGGCGCGTGGGTGCAGACGGAGGTACTCGATCAGGACACCGACATCAAACCGTGGATGATCGAGAATTCGGACGATCATTACGAGATCGACATCTCGCGAGCCAAAACTCTGCTGGGCTGGGCGCCTAGACACAGCCTGTTGGACACATTGCCGGAGATGATCCGCCGACTGAACCAGGACCCCACAGACTGGTACGCGGCCAACAAACTTGATCCGCCCGTTGTCGCGGCTTCGGGTCCTGAGATCGAGCAGGCCGAAAGGCGACTTAAGGGACCGCTCGAACGAAGCAAGGAAGACGTCGAAGCGGCGATAAAGCGGCATCGGTCGAGGACGCTCTGGGCGCCGATGACCAACGCTGCGCTCGGACTGTGGCTGGCCACATCGCCGATGACAGTTGGCCTGTTCGACCCCGTCGCAGCCGCAATACCCCCCGCTCTGGGGCACGCTGTTGCGGAGCCACAATTCCGCAACGCCGGTCTCGGTGTCAGCGAGATCGTTTCCGGCCTGCTCGTGACGGTCTTTGCGTTGATGGGCATGTTCCGGCCCTGGCGCTGGGTGCAGTGGGTCACGGCGTCGCTCGGTCTTTGGGTGATGCTTGCGCCGTTGCTGTTCTGGACGACCAGCGCCGCGGCCTATGCCATCGACACGCTCCTCGGCATGCTGATCGTCGCCTTTGCTGTAATGATCCCGCCGACCCCCGGCATCAGCCGCCGCGCGCTGGCGGCCGACGACGACCGCCCGCTGGGCTGGACCTATTCGCCATCTACCTTCACGCAGCGGATACCCATCGTAGCGCTGGCCTTCGTCGGCCTATTCGTTTCGCGCTATCTCGCCGCCTACCAGATGGGCCACATAGATGGGCTGTGGGATCCGTTCTTCGACCCCGGCGGCGCGCCAGTGCGCAACGGCAGCGAGGCGGTGGTGACGTCATGGGTCTCGAAGGGTTTTCCAATCGCCGATGCCGGGCTCGGCGCTTTTGCCTATAGCCTCGACATCCTCGCCGGCGCGATCGGCGACCGCCGGCGCTGGCGCACCATGCCGTGGATGGTGCTCCTCTTCGGTTTGCTGATAGTTCCGCTTGGCGTGGTCAGTGTGTCCTTCATCATCATTCAGCCACCGCTGATTGGTGCGCTCTGCACGCTCTGCATTTTTCAGGCCGCCGTCACGGTGGTGTTGATTCCCTACTCCGTCGATGAGGTGCTGGCGACGATCCAGTATCTCTGGGGGGCCACGAGGGCGGGCGAGCCGTTCTGGCGTACCTTCTGGATGGGCGGACCGGCGCTGTCGGAGAACCAGACACCTCACACCGACCTCGACCGCCCTGTGTCCGAGTTGCTGAAGGAATTCGTCACCGGCGGCGTTAATTTCCCATGGACGCTGGTAGCCAGCACGCTGCTTGGCGCCTTGCTGATGACGACGCCATTGATCTTTGGCACGCAACCACCGCTCTACTTCAGCGATCACGTTGTCGGCTGTCTCATTGTCATGGTCGCAGTCACAGCCATGGCCGAAGTTGTCCGGCCGGTGCGCTTCTTCAATGTAGTGCTTGGTGCATGGATCGCGGTGTCACCCTTCGTGCTTTCCGGCGGTGGGACCACCGCGATCGTGGCGAACGTTGCGATCGGTCTGGCGCTGATCGTGCTCAGCCTGCCGCGCGGCACGCGCAGCGACCAACATTATGGCGGTTGGGATCGGGCGATTGTCTGAGTAACTCATAGCGAGCGCGCGCGTGACGAACTGCAAGAGCAGGTCAAGGAAGAGATCGAGTTCCCTGAACGAGGCTCGGCCTGACCGGGGCCGGCTAGATTTGTTCGCCGAGTAGGATCCTCGCATCCTTGGCCGCGACGATGAACGCTTGGCGCGCGACCCTGGGCGGCTTTTCGCCGCGGATAACAGCAAGGCAGGCTTCGATTGCAGCGAGCCGCGTCTTGGACGCTGGCGTCGGCCAGTCCCTCAGCAGCACTTCAGCCGCGTCGGAGACAGACAAAACAACCCTGTCGCGATCGATCCGACCGGGTTGAACGACAATTGGCTTTCTGAAACGTCTCGTACGCACGACACTCTCCAAAGCGAGGATATGCTAGCCGTGTCTGATCGTTTTCGCCACCTCAAATGCACTGGTGCGCGGCTCGAACACGTGGTCAACACCGACAGCGGTCACGAGATCCACAAGGATCAATCGCGACTCGATCCGCGAAATGGTCGACGCCGTGCGCGCCGGCAAGACAAGCCTGCAGCCCTGACAAACTTCCGCCAGGTTCGTTATTTCGCCTTTTGAAGCGGTGACACCGTGTAGATCTGATCCAGTATCTTCACCATCAGGGTATTCGCGGTTGCCTTGCCATCGGGCGACAGCGTCAGGTTTGTCCATATGATCAGCGTGACATCGTTGGCCGGGTCATGGCCCATGAAGGAGTTGTAGCCGGGCATCTCGCCGCCATGGAAATAGACCTTGTTCGGCCCGAAGGTGATCGCGGAGATGCCGTATCCGTACTTCTGGCCTTCAGGCTTGCTTGGGTCCTCTGGCTCGGGACTGTCCAGCCACTGGCGCTGATAGTCGGCATTGAGAACCTTGCCGCCGACGAGCGCGCGTATCCAGGTCGCGAGGTCGTCCGCGGTCGAGACGACGGCGCCTGCGGCAAAATACGGCGAAGGGTTTTGCCACGTGTCATCGTTCGGCTTGAGCGTTCCTGCCTTGGCCGCCGCCTGGAGATCGTCCGGATAGGGCGCATCAACCAGAGCGTATGAGGTGCCGCCGTAGAGGTAGCCGTGCGCATAAGGCTCGGGGATGGCGTTCGACGTGCTCACCGGCAGCGCCGTATTCTTCATGCCGAGCGGTCCGAACAAGCGATCCTGGAAGATGCTGGCCAAAGGCTGGCCTTCGATCTTTTCGGCGACGAGGCCGAGCAAGTAATAGTTCGTATTGTTGTATTCGAATTGGGCGCCCGGTTCGAAATGTGTCGGCCGATCGAAGGCCAGGGCGAGTACCTCCTTCGTCGTCCACACCTTGTCCGGATCATGGTCCAGGCTTTCGGCAAGTTCCGGCGCGTTGGTGAAGTTATAGAGGCCACTCCGCATCTTAAGGAGCTGGCGAATGGTTATCTTGTCACCGTTCGGGACGCCCTGAACGTATTTCGAGATCAGATCGTCGAAGCCCAGTTTCCCTTCCTGGACCAGTTGCACGATGACGGCGGCCGTCATCGTCTTGGTGTTCGATGCGGGCCGGAAATGGGTATCGGCGCGCGGCGGGTTCGTGACGCCGAGCTCGGTCGTTCCGTAGCCTAAAGCAAAGTTGCCCTGCGGAGTCTGCAGAAGAACCATGGCGCCCGGCAGCAGGAGTTCCTTAGCCGCACCTTCGGCCATTGTCTGAAGCGCGACCGGGTCGATCGGCTTGAGAGCCGGCGTAGACGCGTCCATGGCGCTGCCCGTTGCACACACCGCAGCCACGGCGCCCAGTGTTCTCGCTATCATTGTCTCACTCCCTGGCCAGATGGACGAGATGAACCGCTTCGGAAACCCTAGCCTCTGTCTGTGACCGGAAATATCAGCAACGGAGGGATGTCGCCGATGACTGGCTCTTATGAGCTGAGATCGGCGAGGGGATGACGAACCGATTGCCGGCCGGCGTGGTTGCGTGTCAGTTGCCTCTGGACTGCTGATCATCTCGTAGCGAGACCCTATCCCGTCCACGGCGAGATAGCCATGGCGAGGGGCGTTACTCGGCGCACTCGTCACCGACGTTTGGGCGGCGCCTCTCCGGAGTTTCTGCTTCTGGCGCGTTCCGGAGATGGTTCAGACCCGACTTCCGGAGTTCAACCAGCGGACTCCCGTTAGCCACAGCTCCCACGTGTCGATGAGCTCACGGCCCAGGTTCTTGCGATCTCAAGGTAATGCCACGAAGGTCCTTGATGGAAGCCCCCGGCCGCTGCCAACACAAGCAGGTGGCCAGAGCGCGCTGGCGCACTATCTCATCGCGCTCGACTGGCTCGACGAATGTATGGCGAGGTTCGGACATTGTCCGCAAAGGCTGTGAACGACTATGATCTATTTCACGGCCGACACACATTTCAGCGATCCCCGCATCCTGCGTATTGATCGTCGCCCGTTCGGCTCGCTGGCAGAACACGATCGAACGCTGATTTCGCTCTGGAACGAAACCGTCAGCCCGGACGACGAGATCTGGCATCTCGGCGATTTTGCGAGGGGATCGACCGAATTCGTTTCATCGCTACTGTCGTCTCTTCATGGCCAGAAGCATTTGATTATCGGCAACAACGATGGCGCGGCGACCATAGAGGCTGCGGGTTGGGCCCAGCACACAACATTATAAGGAGCTGACGATAGACGGCAGGTTGCTGATCCTTTGTCACTATCCTTTTCGCACCTGGAATCAGATCGGCAAGAAATCGATCGATCTGCATGGCCATTCCCACGGCAGACTGAGCCCGGTTACACGTCAATACGACACGGGCGTCGACAGCTGGGATTTTCGCCCGGTCACCCTTTCCGCGATCCTTGCAAGCGGACGGCGACGAACGGTCCGCCGGTATATTCAAGGCAAGTGATCAAAACGCAGATCATACCGGCTATTGCCTAATGGCTGGTATTCTTCGTCGCGCGGTTGAGAAGCGCTTACGGCGACTAGATCTGCCATGAACTCTGCACGCAGTTCATCCTCGTGTCCGAGATAACGGGGCGAAAAGTGCATCGGCACGGCATGTTCAACACCTGCAAGCCTGGCGATAGTGCCGGCTTCGGCTGCCGTGAGATGCCGCTTCGCTGCGGCAAGCTCGCGATCTTCCTGCAGGAAGCCCGCCTCGATAAACAACTGGTTCGCGCCGTGCGCAAGCGCAACGACACGCGCAAGATTCGCCTCATTGAAGGCGAGATCGGTCGCATAGACAATCCTCTGCCCGGGACCGGTTCTCAGGGCTCCGGCACCCAGCAGTTCGCCGACCGAGATATGCCGATCCGCGGTTGGCGCCAGCGTCGTTTTCGGATCAGCCCCGCGCCGGACCGCACGCTTGGCTTCGCTCAACCAAGGTCCGACGCGCAAACCCAATGCTTCCAGTTGCGGTTTTTGCACATTGACCCGGATCTTTTCCTGAAACGCGAATGCAAGGCATGGAACGCCGTGGTCAAGCATTGCTGCTTCGACACGGAAATCGGGATCGTCGAGCAGGACATTTCCTTCGGCTGAGGTCGAGGCAGTATCCTCCCGAGCGAAGCCCGATCGCGCTCGAAACAGGCGGCAATGATGAAATCCGCCCGGCGTCCAGTCGCAGGCCGCTATCATGAAATCGTGGGACTGTTCGTCTAGGAGATTCCACGTGTATGCGTTGAGCTTGGCTTGCACAGCCGCGGTCAACCCAGGCGGGCCGAAGAAATGCACTGTTCTATTCCTGTATAGAAATAACCGCAGGAGCCGATCGAAGCCGGCGAAATGGTCCATATGCATATGTGATACGAATACATGGCTGACGCGCAGGATTTCGCGCGGCGATAGTGGCGACAGATCACCAATGTCGAAAAGCATCGCCCGGTTGCCGAATCGGAAATCCAGAAGGAGCCCCGCATCCGAGAAGGGGTCGTTGACCAGGCGCGGCTGAATCAGCAACGTCACCGAATTCACCCGATACTGTTTTCGAATTTCGCCACTAGGCGCTCACCTCAGACACGATCTGGACCTCACGTCTACCCCTTCAATCGCGCACTCCGGTAGCGGTTCCCGACGTATATCGCTCGAAAGGACGCAGAAGACGGCGAGCCGGCCAAGCCAGGCTGAACGTTTCCGCCATCTTGCGCGTTCTCTTGGGTCGGAGCGAATCGCGGCCCGAAACTTCGGCAATCCGCGGCCACAATGAGGTAGCACCGGAACGAACTAGATGACCGAGCACAGAGGCACTCAGCCGAGCGAGGCAAAAGGCACCGTGATCGCATTCTCCGCGCCGGGCTGCGAGCCCCTCTACGCTCACGAACGGGAAGCTATGGCTGCCGTTGCCCGCACGATTGCGACTCTCAAGGGATTTGCCTTCCAGCAGGGTCTAGGCAACAGCAGCGGCAACGGCTTGTATTTCGTGCCGGACGACAGCTTGCTTGCTCCCGATGCGGCACGGCTAGGTATCAACGGGCCGCAGGATCTCTTCGGCGGCGTGGTGCCTTGGCGCTTCGCAATGACCAAGGCGATAACCCATGAACTGGTCGACGGCTTGGCCAAGCGACCGAAAGAATGGTCAACCGACTTCGGCAGAACTGTCAGCGCAGCAGTATTGCCTGGCTACACGGTATTTTCGCGGCACGATGCGCTGCGAGCAGCGGAACGTCTGCTGAGGCTCGGGCAGGCCCGGCTTAAGCCACCGCTTTCCTCGCGAGGCCAGGACCAGCACATCGTTCGCACGGTCGCTGACGTCGAGGGACTGCTCGAGCGATACCGCTTCCTCGACTTGGACGAGTGCGGTCTGGTGCTCGAAGCGGACCTTCGTGACATCGTCACGCTAAGTGTTGGCAGAACGGAGATCGACGAAATAAGGGTCGCCTACTACGGCACTCAAAGGACGACGACCGATAATGCGGGACAATCCGTTTATGGCGGATCCGATCTCATTGTTGTGCGCGGCGGATGGGAAGCTCTCGAACACCTTCAGCTCCCTCGCGCACTAGCTTTGGCAACGGCGCAGGCGAGGGCCTATGACGCGGCGATGGCTGGCTATCCTGGATTTTTCGCCTCGCGGCGCAATTACGATATCGGCCAGGGGTTCAATTCATCGGGTACCTGGCGATCCGGTGTGCTCGAAGCCAGCTGGCGTATTGGCGGCAGCAGTACTGCCGAGCTTGCGGCAATAAAAATTATGAAGCAAGACCCGGCCATCCAACTCGTCCGTGCGTCCGCAATCAAGGCGTTCGGCAATACCAGCCGGCTACCAGTGAAGGCGGACATTCACTTTCAAGGAGAAGACCCCGATGACGGGCCGATTACGCGCTATACCGTGGTCACCCATGCGACCCGGGAGCCGCCAAGGAAAGCGGCCGATTAGCATCGTAGACTTGCCCTGCGCCATCGATGGTCGCTGCACAACTCTGTGCCATTTGCGCCGGCCAATGAGCGTCAAATTTAGGATCGCAAAACGCTTAAGGGCCAGGGAACATCCGTGGGCGGCTTGAGTTGTTCCGGCATAAAAGGAGCTGCCATGCCAACCATCTACAACAAACGACAGGATTCGGAGGGCTTGTGGGAAGTCTATGACGACGAGAGCGAGGAAGCCGTCGTAGTTGACGGTTTGCCGCTCTCCGGCCTGGATGAAATCGAAGCCGACGAAGCCATTAGAAAACTCAAGCGGGGCGAGGTGACCTCCGACAACATTCCGCCGACGGCTCAGTCTGGGTGGCCTCCTACCAAAGACGGGATATGATGGGCTCAAGCTGTCTTGACTCGAACCGAGAGCGGACTGTTTCAGAGTTTCAAGATCCGGTGTTCAGAACGCACTGGCCAGCGGTAACTATCTGCGCTAAACCCTGCTGTTCATTGGCTTTGAACATTCGGCCCCAGCCAAGACGCGCTCGTTCGTATTCTGGAGGATCGCGACAATCCGTGATGCCGATCGCTGTACATTTTCGGACCAAGCCCGTCGGATCAGCGCGAGCTAGGTTGCAGGGGCCACATTTCCGGTGCATTCTCGCTGTCGTCAATGACCAAACAGTACCTTAACCACCAGTTGGAGTGCCCTTATTGCCTGACAATAAGGCTGAGGATTCCGGCCGACGCCGGTCCCGAGGACAGGATCGTTTGCGACGACTGTGGCGAATTCCTGGGTACATGGGATGATTTGCTTACCGATTTTGAGAAGCAGGGCGGACAGGATGGAGTGTTCCGTCTCGACAAGGGCCGTATCAGACGGATCGATTGAGCCTATTGCCCGGCGCGGGCCGATCGGGGGCGGGCCCGAAAGGCCGGCGCTGCGCCTCCGCTCGCCAGCGTGACCTTTTGCAGCACCTGACTATGCGAGCCCGGGGCCTCGGAAAATTTCCAGCGGCTCGAATCATAGGGAACTTGTTGCCGGCCGGCGGGGTTATCGGACGCCTTCCTAGTTAGGGAGGCTAGCTCCAACCCCAGCGGGAGAAGACCATGCCAACTGCGAAGAAAGCCGCGAAAGCGACAACCAAGGGTCTTGAGGACCTGTTCCTCGACGGGCTCAAAGATCTTTACTACGCCGAAAAGAAAATCCTGAGGGCTCTGCCGAAAATGGCGAAAGGTGCGGAGTCGGAAAAAGTGACTGCTGCCTTCGAAAAGCATCGCATGGAAACGGAAGCTCACGTCGATCGCCTCGAGGAGGTGTTCGAGAAATTTGGCAAGGCAGCACGCGGCAAGACCTGTCCGGCGATCGACGGCATCATTGAAGAAGGCTCGGAAATCCTCGAAGAATATGAAGGTGCTCCTGCGCTCGATGCCGGTCTGGTCGCAGCGGCGCAAGCCGTCGAGCATTACGAGATCGCCCGGTACGGTACTCTTGTTGCCTGGGCAGAACAGATGGGAAAGGCCGATGTCGTCTCTCTTCTCAAAGCGACGCTCGAGGAAGAGGTCGCGACAGACGAAGCGCTGACAGGTCTGGGCGAGGGTGGTGTCAACGAACGTGCCCTTCAAGCGGCCGCGTAATCCCTATGACCTGAGCTTGCGGGTTCCGGCATGAAATCGCCAGGGGCTCCGCTCAGATACGCAGATATCTGGTTTGCCATCCGAGTACTGATTCGGCAGTTGAAGGAGATTTGCCTGCAACTGCCGAGTCAGCCGACAATTCAGAGCCGGGTCGAGGATCGGTGACGCTGCAATTGCTGTTGCTGGGTGGCATGCAAAAACACGCGCGTGTTGGTGCTAGGCGCATACGCGCTCGCGTCCGGTATTCTTAGCGGGTGGGCCCCGAAGCCCTGGCAGCAGCGCATCGCCAGCTGTTTCATCATTAGCCTGGGCGTTGGCATGGCCGTGAGTAGCGGATAGCCGACCCGACGCGGCTATCGGCATCGCGCCTACCAAACACTCGCCAACCAGAAGGCGGGCCGCTGCCCGCCTTCCCATGGTTCAGTTATTTGTCGTCCCGCCGCCGAGCTTTTTGACACTGCTGCAGAATTCAGGATGAGTGTTGGCGGCGTTGGCGTTTGCCGCCTCCTCATCGCAGACTTTTGTCATGGCCATGCGGTCCTCGTCCGTCAGCGCTTTCCAAGCTGCCGTGAACTCGTCGTCGGACCGCAGGGTCGTCATGCTAGTGTCTGTGTAGAACGGCTCCATCTTTGCGGGGTCATCCAAGGCAGACGTGCCTGTGTCGGCGCCTGCCGCGAGAGAAACGCCGCTTACCATAGAAAGCGCCATCGCGCCTAGACAGATCATCTTGTATCTCATGACAAGATCCTTCCGTTGTTACTGGTCGCTAATGCAACGACCTGCTGGCAAACGGCCTGTTTCAGAAAAAGTTCCTTTCTCACTTGCTGGCACGGCACTTGACCCGTGCTTTCTACAACCCGGATGGCCATCGCCAAGAGCGCGCTTACCTCTATCCTAAACTGGGGCGAAATCTGCTAGCGTTCCTTAATGGCTAATCACCAGCTACCATTGGCGTCGAACGAGCCGACGCCATGCCGCGCTCTTCTGTCGGCGAGGAAAGTGTAAGATGAAGCAGAGCGGTGTTGTCTTGCAAGACGATGGCGCGCGGGCGACGCCAGTTCTCGGCTTCGATGTCCATATATGGCGGATCGCCCTCGATACTCCAATTTCACAAATGGACCTGACCGCGCTTAGCCCAGCTGAATTGACCAGGGGCAGTCGGTTCTTGTTTGAGCGCGATCAACGGCGTCACTTGGCAGCTCATGCCGCCTTGCGCACTGTGCTGTCAGTTTACATCGGCCAAGCGCCAGAAGAGCTTGATCTGCGCGAGACCCCCGAAGGAAAGCCGGTCCTTGCAGACGGGCGTCTCGCCTTCAACCTTTCGCATTCGGGCGAGCTTGCCCTTGTGGCCGTGGCCGCCGCCGGGCAAGTCGGCGTGGATATTGAACTCGTCGCCCCACTGAGCGACGAGATGTCCATCGCCCGCTCTCTGTTCGCGCCCAGTGAAGTCACCCAGCTCGAATCCCTGACATCAGACGCCCGTCGCCTGATGTTCTACCGGTTTTGGACTTGTCGCGAAGCTTTGCTCAAGGCGGCAGGCGTCGGCCTCTCCGGAGAAGGACTCGAAATAGGCATGGAGGCGAACGGCGAGGCCTATGTCCTATCACCGCCCCTGGGGCTGATTGAGCCGACCAGGCTCGGTGAGTTCCGCCCAAGCGCACACCATGTGGCCGCCGTTGCCTGGAGTGCACGCGGTCCGCAGGCGGTCGCACGTGTCTTCGACTTCGACAATACGGCTCGCCTTGACGCTTCAGCAATTGGACGTCGGTTAGCGCCTGGTATTAAGCCCAGCGCGGAAGATTGAGCGGACGGTGCTCCTCTCAAAAAAGTAAATCGGCTTAAAAAAGCTGTCGGATCGGCTTAAAAAGCAGTCATATTGGCGCAAAAGCAGTCAGATCGGCTTAAAAGACACATCTTCCGACAAAGATGCTTGCCTGGTGAATTTGCGCTTGGAGCTTCCGCAAGGACATGCATTTAAATGCACCGTGGGTTGTGCAACCCACGGTGCATAACTAGGCGGGGGTCTGGGCATGAACATTCATCGTGGGGGCGATGCGCCTCAGCACGTCATTGATTCTACACAGCCAGTCGCGGTTATCGGGATCGGTTGCCGGTTCCCTGGAGGGATCCAGGACGCGGAATCGTACTGGAACTTTCTCTTGGAGAAGAACTGCGGCATCGTTGATATCCCGGCGGACCGCTGGAACGTCGACGCCTTCTACGATCCGGAGCCCGATGCGCGGGGAAAGATGCGGACGCGCTGGGGCGGATTTCTTGCCAGCGATGTTTTCGGCTTCGACCCGAGTTTCTTCGACATGTCGCCCCGCGAGGTGACAACGATGGACCCGCAGCAGCGCCTGGCGCTGCAAGTGGCGTTCGAGGCCGTCCAGGACGCCCACCGCACATTGGCCGATCTGCGTAGCGCACGCACCGGTGTATTCCTTGGTATCTCGACCAACGATTTCGCGCAGAACCTTCGCCGCGGACGTGTCGGTGGCGGAGATATCTTTGCCGGCACGGGTTCGGCGTTCTCGATCGCAGCTAATCGAATCTCCCACCGCTTCGATCTGAAAGGGCCGAGCATTGCCGTCGACACGGCATGCTCGTCGGCGCTCGTCGCTATCGACCAGGCAGTGCGTCACCTGAGCACGGGCACCTGCGACATGGCGCTGGCAGGCGGCGTCAACTGCATGCTCGATCCAGGTCCGTTCATCGCATTCTCCAGCGCCAATATGCTTTCGCCGACCGGCGGCATCTACACGTTCGACGAAAGGGCGGACGGCTTCGTTCGCGGCGAAGGCTGCGGCTTCGTATTGCTGAAGCCGCTCGACCGCGCAATTGCGGATGGCGACCGGATCTATGGGGTGATCCGTCATTCGATGGTCAATCAGGACGGATATACGCCAACCCTGACGTCTCCGAGTGGGGAAGCGCAGCAAGCGATGCTGGAGGCGCTCGTAGAAGGCGCTTCCATCGATCCGGCGGATGTCGACTATGTCGAGGCACATGGAACCGGCACGCCGGTCGGGGATCCGATCGAGGCGGCTGCCATCGGCCGCGTGTTCGGTGTGAATTCACGGCCAAAGCCGGCCTATGTCGGATCGTTCAAGCCCAATCTCGGCCACCTCGAATCCGCTTCGGGTATCGCTGGTTTCATCAAGACCGTGCTGACGGCGAACCATGCCATCGTGCTGCCGAACCGGAATTTCGAGCGCCCGAACCCGAGCATTCCCTTCGACGCGCTAAACATCGCCGTAGCAACGAAGCCGACGCCAATCGACCATCACGGCCGACCGGCCATGGCGGTGGTCAACTCGTTCGGCTTCGGCGGAACCAATGCCTCGATCGCCGTGGAAGGATGGCGGGGACTGTCGCCGAGCGTCAATCGTGCGCCAAGGCCGGTAATAGCCGGCCATCCGATAGCCGTCCCGATCTCGGCCGGCAGCACGGCGGGACTGGAGCTGTGGGCAGGCCGTCTGGCGGATGCTCTGGAGGAGGGGGGCTCCCTGGCGGAGACGCCTGTCGAAGACATCAATGCCCATTTGAGCAGCGCGCGCGATAACTTCGCCCAACGGGCCGCGCTTATCGTCGAGCCAGAGCGCACCGCGCTCCAGACCCAGCTGCGCGCATTGGCGAAAGGAGCCGTTGAGCAGAACGCGGAAGGGCCGACCATCATCACCGGCAGGGCCTCCTCCAACCGTCGGCTCGCCATCGCCTTCTCGGGCCAGGGCGGCCAGTGGTGGGCCATGGCGCGCCGCCTGTTGAAGGAAGACCGCACGTTTCGCCGAACGGCCGAGATGTTCGACGAGGTGCTGCGTCCGATGGTCGGCTGGTCGACCGTCGAGGAGATGCTACGGGACGAGACGAAGACCCGTATCAACGATGCCGATGTCACGCAGGCCTCCATCTTCGCCACACAGATATCGCTCTACGAGCGCTGGATGAAGATCGGCGTGCGGCCTGAGCTTCTGATCGGTCACAGTTTCGGCGAGGTCGCGGCCACGTATGTTTCAGGCGTCATCGATCTCGAGACGGCGGCCCGCATCATTGCCAAACGCGGCCTCATACCGCTGAAAAGCGAGCGGCGCGGTGCAATGGCCACGATAGGGCTGACGGTCCAGCAGCTCGAGCCTTTCCTGCCCGACGACGAAAGCGTCGTCATTGCTGCCTATAACGGCCCGATCGCTCAGACGATCTCCGGCATGGAGGACGCGGTGCTTGGCCTGCTGGCCAAGGTCGCGGAAGCCTATCCCGACGCGACGGCCCGCCGCATGACCATGGATTTCGGGTGGCACAGCGCGCATCTGGAAGATTGCAAGGAATGGTTCCTCGGCGAACTTGGTCCGGTTGCCTGGAAGGAAGGCCGCCTGCCGATCATCTCGACTGTCACCGGCATATTCGAAACAAAGTTTGACGCTGACTACTGGTGGGCCAATTTGCGCCAACCTGTCAGCTTTACCAAGGCATTGGACTTCACCCTCGATTTCGGCATCAATACTTTCCTGGAAGTCGGTCCGCACCGCACGCTGACGCCGCTCATCCGAGGCATTTCGCAGGAACGCGGGGCAGACGTCGCCGCGGTGAACTCGCTCGATCGCAAAACTGATGATTTCTGGACGCTGGCGCGGGCCGAGGGCAGCCTGCGCGTTGCCGGTGTCGAATTCCACCGGCCGAAACCATCGAGCGGTCGGTTGGCCATTCCCAAACTACCCTGGAACAACCAGCGCCTGCTGAACACGTCCGAGGAGACCAAGAGCTTCCTGTTCGAGGCGCCCCGGCACGCTCTGCTTGGATGGCGCGACTTCACGGCGGGACCGTCCTGGACGAACGAAATTACGCTCAGAGGCTTCAAATTCCTGGCTGACCACCGCGTCAGCGGCGACTGCCTGTTCCCGGCCGTCGGTTACATCGAAATCATGGGTGCCGCGCTGCGCGACCATTTCGGATCCGAGTCCGTGGAGCTGCGCGATTTCAAACTGTACGAAGCGCTTTCCATCGCCGAGGACGACGTCATACTGGTCACGACGACGTTCGATCCGATCGGTAGCAGGCTGCGCATCTCGACGCTCCATCGGGACTCGGAAGACGGCTGGAGGGCGCGTGCCGAGGCCTATGGCTTCAGCCACAAATACGAACTTGCACCAGCTCCCGCTGACCTCCTGCGGGATCGCCCAAGCCTTGTCGAGAAGACGGAATTCTACCGTCTCGCCGAACGGCACGGCCTTGAATACGGCCCCTATTTCCAGTCAGTGAGCGCGCTCGATATCATCGGCGACCGCCTGGTTGCCAGGCTGTCGAGCAAGGATCCCAACCTGTCGAAGCAGTATTTCGCCTTTCCCGGACTGCTGGACGCCGTGCTCCAGGCCGGCATCGGCCTGGCTTCGCATAAAGACGGCGTGTGGGTTCCTGGTGAACCGCTGCCGCCGGCGAATGAAGACAAGGCCCAGTACCAGCTGCGCCTGCCGACCGGGGCGCGCAAGATCCTGCTGAGCGCCCCGATGACACCCGACGTGATCGTCGACATCCGGCCGGGCCTCGATCCGTACTCGATTCGGTTCAGTGTATTCTCGCCGGAAGGGCAGCCGTTGATCGTTCTCGACAACCTGCAGACAAAGGCGCTGGGCAAGGTCAGGGTCGGCCGGACCAAACAGGGCGCCGGCTCCGTCTCCAGCGTTTTCGAGGAGCATTTCGAGAAGCAGGAAGCCAAACCCGCAGCACCCTCATTGCGTTGTGCTCACTGGCTGGTGGTGGGTGACGGAACGCAGCGTCTGGAAGCCACATTGGCCGAGTTGGTCAGCCGCGGAGTGACGGTCGAAGTCGCAAATCCCGCGCCGTTCTTGAATCTCGATTCGGATGAAGCGCTCGCCACGATCCGGGCATTCATGACCAAATCGGATGGGAAGGGTGGCATCCTGTTCAGCGCCGCCGTCGCCGAGACGCTCGACGAAAAAGCAGGCGGGGACGCGCTTCTCGCCACGATTACGCCTGTCGTCCACCAGTTCATCACACTTGGAAAGGTCGTCGACCGGCTGCACAGCTCGTCCGAACCGCGGCCCGAACTGGTTGTCTTCACGTCCGGCAGCCGGCTCATGCAAGGTGACCAGCCGATGAGCCTTTCCGGCCTGAGCGAGAGCGCCTTGATCGGTATTTCTCGCACAATGGCAAACGAGTTCAAGGGCTTGAGCATCCGTCTTATCGATGCGGATACCAGGTCGCTGCAGTCAGGGATAACGACTTCGGACGCCGTGCTGGAGGAAACTGCAGAAACGGAATTCGTCCTGCGCGGCGCCGAACGCTATGTCCCGCGTCTGGAACAATTGGCTTTGCACGAAGTCGCGCCGTCGCGGCGGACGCTGGAGACCGCGCGGGATTCTTCCAACTTCGCCGTCACCATGACGGGACCCGGCACCATAGACAACATAGTACTGCGCGAAATCGCCGATCCCGAATTGGCGCCGAACGAGGTCATGGTCGAGGTCGCCGCGGTCGGCCTGAATTTCCGCGACATTATGGCGGCTACCAGCATCCTGCCGGACGAACTGGAGAATGACGAGGCGTATTGGCGCAATCTCGGGCTGGAGTTCGCCGGGACCGTTCGCAAAGTCGGTGATCGGGTGACCAATCTCAAGCCCGGCGATCGCATCATGGGCATGGGCAAGGGCTATCTCAGACGCTTCGCCAAGATCCGGGCGGATCTCGCCATGCGCGTGCCCGACGGCATCGATCTGATCGAGGCCGCGACCCTCCCGACAGCCTTCCTTACCGCTCACTACGCTCTCACGCATATCGGCAGATTGGCGGAGGACGAAACCGCCCTCATCCATCTGGCTTCGGGTGGCGTCGGCCTCGCCGCCATCCAGGTCGCGCATGACGTAGGCGCTCGAGTCTTTGGCACTGCCGGCAGCGACACGAAACGCGCCTTCCTGAAGAAATGGGGCGTGGACGAGGTCATGAACTCGCGCGCCCTCGATTTCGCCGACGAGGTGCGTTCCCTGACGCGCGGCCGCGGCGTCGACGTGGTGTTGAACGCGCTGTCTGGCAATGGCATCGACAAGAGCCTCGAGTGCCTGGCGCCGTTCGGCCGCATGGTCGAGATCGGCAAGCGCGATCTCGCCGACGACAAGCCGATCGGACTTCGCTCGCTCTATCGCAACAACGCCTATTCGGTCATCGATCTCTCGACGCTACCCGTGGAGAGGGAGAAGCTCTTCAGGCAATTGCTGGCGGAGGTGGAGGCAAAGGTTGCCGCCGGGGCTTACAAGCCGCTGGAGGCGAGCCGTTTCCCGGCATCGCGTGCTGCGGAAGCCATGCGCATGCTTTCGCGAGCGCTGCACATCGGCAAGGTGATCGTCACTTTCGACGAACCTTCCGTGGACATCGAACTTGACCTCGGCGCACAGTTCGCCGTCTCCGCTCAGGCCTCCTACCTCGTCACCGGTGGACTCAAGGGCTTCGGCGTCGCAATCGCCGATTGGCTGAGTCAAAAGGGCGCGGGAACCATCATCCTTGCCAATCGAAGCGGTGTTCCCGATGCCGAAGCGGCTGCAGCCATTGATATAATGGAGCAACGCGGCACGCGGATCATTCGCGCGGCTTTGGACGTGACCGATGCAGCAGCCGTCGACAGGCTGATCGAGGAACATGCTGCGGGAGACGCCCCACTGCGCGGCATCGTGCATGGCGCTGCGGTGATCGAGGATGCCTTCGTCTCGCAGCTCGATGCAGGCAAGATCGACCGCGTGCTGCGGCCGAAGATAACCGGCGGATGGAACCTGCACGTCGCCGTCGTCGAACATGATGTTCCCCTGGACTTCTTCGTGAATTTCTCCTCGATCGCGCAGGTTATCGGTTCGTCGGGGCAGGCCAACTATACGGCGGCCAACTCTGTTCTGAACGCAATCGCCACGTATCGCAGAGGTCGCAACTTGGCCGGCTCCTCCGCGGCCTGGGGCATGATCGCCGGCAGTGGTTTCGTCGCCAGGTCGGAAGCAATGACCAACTATCTCGACAGCGTCGGCATCAAGCCTGTGCAGGATTCCGAAGCGGCGGCAGCCTTGTCCTATCTGTTGCGCGCCAGATCGGAGAACCTCGGCTTTGCCAACATCGACTGGGCCGCGATCGCACGTACGAACCCGGGCGCGGCGACGAACCCGAGGATTTCGCCGCTGCTTGGAGACAGAACCGGAGGGCGGTCTCGCATTCAGGCCGAGCTGGCGGCCGCGCCACGCGAGGCGTGGGACGACTTGCTTGCGGACATGATCCGGCGCGAGGTGGCGAAAGTCCTGAAGGTCGAGGCAATCGCCCTGGCTGATGACCGCAAGCTCAGCGAACTCGGTCTCGACTCTCTGTCGTCGTTCGAGCTGAAGAACCGCGTCGAGGCCCAGGTCGAAGTCGACATCCCTGTCGCCAAGTTCCTGCAGGCGCCGACTATCGCGGGGCTCGCCCGTCTCGTGGCGTCCGCCTTTGAGGCGAAGCTCAAGGCGTCCGCGTTGCTGGTCTCGGCCGCACAAGTGAGTTCCGACGCCGCTGCAGTGCAGGAAGCCTTCCGGCCTCTTGGCCGCCAGGTCCATGCGATGATGCTGGATGGACGGCCGATGTCGTCGGCCGTCGCAAAGGCTGACAATCAGATCCTGGTCGAGACGAGCATCGCGCCTGGCGTGTCGCTGGCCACGCTTGCGTCAAGACTGGCTCGACTGGTCGAGAGCCACGATGCGCTCCGGATGACGGGTGCGACATCGGCGTCCGGCGCGGTGGAGATCGGCTTCGAGGCCCAACTTGTTGTTGAAGTGCTTTCGCCGGGCGGTCGTTTGGGCGATGTCGCGTTCCCTGGTCCGCTGTGGCGCATCGGTGCGTGGCAGCGGCAGGATGGCGGTCACGAGCTACAAGTCCGGGCTCATCGCGCGGCTGCCGACGCTTTGTCGGTTCATCTTCTGCTCGCGCTGCTCGCGCAAGACGAGGAGGAAGCGGTCGATGCCAGGCCCAGTTTTGCCGACCACGCACGCAGGGTCCATCCGGTTCCTGGATCGAGCGAGTACCGTCGCGATCTCGCCTACTGGAAGGAGATCCTTCACTACGCGCCTGCGATCGTACCGATACCCGGCCGCAGTCGCGCCGCGTCTCCCGCCGGTATGGGATCGAACCGGGGCCGTGTCGGGTTGCTGGAGATCACGCTTCCCGCCGCAGCGTTCGCGCCGAAATCGGAGCTGCTGGCCGCGCGCTTCCTGACCGCCTATGCCAAAACCTTGGCAAACCGCTTCTCCCGCCGGTCGTTGGTCGTCGACCGCTGGTATAGCGAGCGCGGGGAGGGGACACCAAACGGATTGATAGGCCCCCTGGACGGGTCCTACCCGGTTGTCCTGCGAGCCATGGATGAACCCGGTTACGATCTGCTCAGGAAGGTCGAGCGCGCCGACGCAAACGGTCACGCGCACCGGTCAATGGATACGTCGTCCCTGGAACTGGCGCTCGAAGAGGACCTGCGCGTTCGCCACATTTCGCTGCGCCAATTCGGCTTCGCTTTCCTCGATGGGAGCCAAGTTACCGCGCTCGCCGCTCTCGTCCATCCTCTCGACGCGATTGCCGCATCCGCGCACGAGATCCAATTGTCCGCAGCGGTCAGCGAAGCCGCTGTTGTCTGCCGGCTGACCGTGGATCTCGACGTCGTCGAGGAAGCAACGGCGCGGTTGCTGCTCGATGAGTTTCTCGGCGAGCTCTCCTCCCAGCTTGAAACGTCAGGCCCCCTGGTGCCCGAGGCAATGCTCTGGAGGGTGCGCGAGTGGTCCGGCCAGCCGAGTGCAAGCGTGAACGTCGAGCGCTCGTTGCTCGATGGCGTGCCCAACGTCGAAAGAGAGATTGCGGTGACCAGCACGCAATTGGGATTGCTGCGTTTCCAGGAACATCCGGACGCGACTGCGCATGCCCGTGCCGCGTTCCTGGTGAGCAAAGAGTTCAAGATCCGGCCGCAGATGGACGCCGAACGTCTCAGGCGAGCGATCGAAACGATCATGGCGCGCCACGAGGTGATGCGAACCCGGTTCTTCCGCAAGGGGGCTGGATACGGCGCATATCTGGAAAGGACGCCGACGGAGTTCTTCAGGGTCGAGCAAGTTGCCGACGAGGCCGAAGCAATGGAGCGCGCAACGGAACTTGCGCAGGAGCGCATAGACATTGAGGCACCGATGTTCCGTGTCACCGTCATCCGGTTCGGCTCCGAGTGCGACCTAATCGTCGCCAAGGCACATCATCTCGTCGTTGACGGCTATTCTCTCGGCCTCATCGTCGAGGAGACAGTCAAGGCTTATCTCGGCCTGCCGCTTGATCCCGTGGAAATGAGCATCGATCGGTTCATCCGGGATTTTGACCATGTCGGAAAACCCGGCTCGTTCGAACGGCGCGACGCATTCCTGCGCAAGGTATTCGCCGAGCCCTTGCCGGATATTCCCAATCTGGGGCGCAAGGCGAAGGGCCGGCGGACGAATGTCAATCTGGTCGATTGCAGCCTCGGCGAGGGCGTGACGCTCTCGATACCCGGCGACCAGCAGGATATGCTGCGCAAGCGTGCCAGGGCAGCCGGCACGACGGAAACGGCCATGATCATCGCGGCCTTTGCACACACCATTGGTGTGCGGGGTGGCGTCGATGATATGGTCCTGCAGATCCCAGCTGCCTTGCGCCACGACCGGAGGCTGGAGAACTACGTCAACTTCGTCGCCTCGGACGTGCCCGTACGCGTGCGTCTGTCCCGGTACGAGACGCTCGAAGCACTCGCCGTTTCCATCGGAGAAGGGATCGACGAGGCCATCCAATTCGCGCCCTTCATGGATTCGAATTACTTCGGGGACGTTCATGACGATGTCGTGGCCAAGGGGTCCTACACTTCCCTCTTCGTCGTCGGCACCCAGACGGTCGAAAGATGGACGCAGGCCACGCAGTCGGCCCCGCTTCAAAGGGCCAATGCAACCGGCGAGCTCGACCTCGGCATGTTCAAAGTAACGCCCCTGCCTGACATGCGGCGAGAAAAGCCACGCACCAGCGAGCTAGACCTGCGTACCTATCCGAGCGGGACCGGTCTTGGTCTGTTCATGACATACGATCTGCTTGGCTATGACGATGCGGAGGCGCATGACATTCTGCGGGAGGTCATCGAACGGCTGGTGGCCGGCCAATCGACAGTCGATGCCGTCGAGCAGGCGGCGGTGTAGTATTGCGCGATTCTTGGGTTGACGGGGCCGGCCGAAGCCGGTGCGGGTAAAGGCACGTGGTTCGCTTCATCTTAATCTTGTTTGCCGTTCTGGCGGCAGTCGGGCTCTTTTCCGGATGGTACATCTGGCCTGCTCAGGTCGAGTCCTATGTCGCCCAGCAAAGGCTGATCGCGCGTGAGATCGCCGGGCCTGGCCTGCTTGGCGCGACCAATCAGGTTGTCGTGACGGCACGGATCCAGGCGTTCCTGGCCGAGGTCCGCGTCGATCGGAATGACGAAGTGAAGACAGGCGATATACTCGCCACCCTCAACGCGACCGAACTCGAGTACCAGCTTGCCGCCGCGGTCGCCAACGACCGGGCCGCTGCGGAGAGCGTGCGCGAGGCCGAGCTGGAGCGCGACCGGCTGGCCATCGCCGCCGGCACCGCTCAGGCCGATCTGGGGCGCAGGAAGCTCCTCCTGGCCAGCAAGTCGATTTCCAAATCCGACTTTGACCTCGTCGAGGGCACCCACAAGCAGGCTGAGGCCGCATTGGCGCGAGCGACTGTTACCATCGAGCGTGCAAAGGCCCAGGCCGCGGCCTCGGCCGCCGAGGTCGAGCAACTGCGGAGCCGCGTCGGCGAAACCTCCATACGCTCCCCAGTTGACGGTGTCGTCGTTTCCCGCAGTCGCACAGTCGGCGACCTGCTTTCGCCGGGCGTCGAACTGATGCAGATCGTCGATCCGAAATCATTGCTGGTCTTTGCACGCTTCGATGAATCCGCAATGGGGTCACTTCGGCCTGGGCAGGTCGCGAAGGTCACGTTCTCATCAAATCCGCAGCGGCCCTATGCCGCTTCGATCCTGCGGATCGGCCGGCAGGTCGACCAGGAGACGCGTGAGTTCACGGTCGATCTGAAACTGGACGAGGTGCCTGCGAACTGGGCGGTTGGGCAGCGTGCGAGCATCATCATCGAAGCGGAATCGCCATCGCCGGGCATCGCCGTGCCACAGCGTTTCCTAGCCAGGAACCAGGGGCGGGTGGGTCTATGGGTTGCCCGCGAAAGCCGGGCCTTTTGGGCGCCCGTTTCACTGGGCTATTCCAGTGGTACCGATATCGAGATCACGCGCGGCCTGAAAGTCGGGGATGTGGTACTCAGTCCGACAGGCCGCTTCCAGTACCAGGCGGTCAACATACAGGCATCAGGCGGGTGAACCTCGCGATCAAAGATATCAGGCACAACCTGTTGAGGTTCGTCCTGACTGTCTTCGGCGTTGGCCTGCTGATGGCGGCGACGATCGGCATGCTGGGCATGTATCGCGGCATCGTCTACGAAGCACTCATCGTGATCGATGGCATTGGTGCCGACCTCTGGGTCGTCGAAGGGGGAAAGTCCGGACCGTTCGCCGAATCTTCCGCCGTTCCGGCCAATCTCGATCGCCGTGTGGCCGGCGTGGCCGGCGTTGCGGCGACGCGGCGGTTCATCCAATACAATCAGCAGTTCGATGTCGACGGGGCTCCCCTGCGCATGTCGGTCACCGGAGTAGACTATCCAAGCGACAGTGGTAGTTGGATACCATTGACGGCGGGCCGTCACGTCCAATCGAATCGTTACGAGGC
Source organism: Mesorhizobium sp. M5C.F.Ca.ET.164.01.1.1 (assembly GCF_004792125.1). Taxonomy (NCBI): domain Bacteria; kingdom Pseudomonadati; phylum Pseudomonadota; class Alphaproteobacteria; order Hyphomicrobiales; family Phyllobacteriaceae; genus Mesorhizobium; species Mesorhizobium sp. M5C.F.Ca.ET.164.01.1.1. Next base: position 451,548 of record NZ_SRTG01000002.1, read on the forward strand.
CATAGCCGACAAAACGCTCGGCCTGGCTGTTGGCGACGAGATCCGGCTTGGACGGGACAGCTATACGATTGTCGGCGTGTCGACCGGGCAGGTCGACATGGGTGGCGACGGCCTGCTGTTCGTCACCATCCCGGACGCGCAGGTCATCAATCAGCTGCTGCCCAGCGAAGCGATCCTCCTCAACCGCGCCGCCAAGGGCAAGACCCGCATGGGTCTCGGCGACGATTCCGGAAGTGTCGCCGCGGTGATCGTCGAAACTCTCCCGGGCGCCGACAAGGAGGTCGTGCGGGACGCGATCAAGCGCTGGGGTGATGTCGAGGTCCTGACTCAACAGGACCAGGAAACGCTTTTGCTGGACGGCCGCCTCGGCAAGCTCCGCGTCCAGATCCTGGCTTTCACGACGATGACGCTGCTCATCTGCTGCGCCGTCATAGCGCTGACCATCTATACGATGACGATCGAGAAGGTCGCGCAGATAGCGCTTTTGAAGCTGATTGGGGCTCGTGACAGGGTGATCATCGGCATGATCGCGCAGCAAGCGGGGATGATCGGGTTTTGCGGCCTCGTTCTGGCCATCGCCATCTCGTTCACGATCTATCCGAGATTCCCGAGAACCGTGCTGATCACCCAACCCGACCTTGGCGTGTTGTCGTTGGTGCTCATGGCGCTCAGCCTTGCGGCCAGCTGGTTTGCGATCCGTCGTGCGCTCGCGGTCCGTGCCCAGGAAGTGCTGGCCTGATGTCGCAGCGCCGCCTCGCCACGCTGGAGGTCCGCAGCGCCAGCAAAGTCTATGAGAGCGGGGGCTCTCCGGTCACCGCGCTGGCTGAAGGTTCGCTGACCTTGAGCCCGGGCGCCGTTAGCGGCATCGTTGGCCCCAGCGGCTCGGGCAAGACGACACTGCTGATGATCGCCGGCCTGCTGGAGGCTCCGACTACCGGAGAGGTTCTGTTCGACGGCAAGGTGATTTCGCGTCCCGGTGCTAAGCTCAACGAGCTGCGGACCTTCAGGCGGACCCATCTTGGCTTTGTATTCCAGAAGGCGAATTTGATCCCTTTTCTCACGGCAGCCGAGAACGTCGCCATCGCCATGCACGTCAACGATGTCGGCCGACAGCAGGCCCAGATGCGAGCCGCGAGGCTGCTCGATGCGTTGGGCATGGGACATCGCGGCTCCAACTATCCGTCCCAGCTTTCCGGCGGCGAGCAGCAGCGCGTTTCGATCGCGAGGGCCCTGGCTAATGATCCAACCGTCATTTTGGCCGACGAACCCACCGCTGCGCTGGATGGGACGCGGGCGGAGATGGTGATGAAGGTCTTCAGGCATCTGGCGGACAGTCGCAATGTCGCGATCTGCGTTGTGACCCACGATACGCGCTGGATGACTTACTTCGATTCGACGCTCGAACTCGAAGACGGCCGAGCACGGAGGTAGACACCCGCCGCTGCGAATGACCGATAGCCACCGGCATTTTCGCGCTTGCGGCATTCTCAACCAAGCGCTCAAACCATCCCGGTCGCACGTTACCGCAGTTTGCCGCATCTACAGGCCAGAAATCGCGTCGACCAGTATGCGTTGCAGCGATAGCGGCGGCTCGCTGAACAAGAGCTATCGCATCAGTGCCGGGTGAATGGAACATCTGCCGACCATTGCCGTTGATATACTCGTCAGGCGAAAGGGCTGCATATGTCAAAAATTCAGGCGGTAACTCCAGAGCATTTGCAGCGGCTCAAGCTCGAAGCGTCTGCTTATTTTGGTCCGAAAGTGCTCCACGAAGCATTATTGCGTCTTTGCCAGGCTTGCGGAAGCGAAAGCCTTGACCGGTTCGAGAAGACTATGGTCGATCAGATCGAGGCGATGAATGATGAAAGGGCCGATTTCGAGACAATGAAGGAATTTGCCATCGAACAGCTTTACGCCTGCGTTCGAGAGGTCAGTTGTTCGCCGAAAATGAAACAGCCGCTGGAGGAAGCAGAAACCCGTAGGACACTTGGTCGGTCGGAAGAGCCGAAGACCTTGGAAGACCAGTTGCAGGCCGGACTTGAGGATTCCTTTCCCGCGAGCGATCCGCCGGCCGTGGTGTCCACAGCGATCTCCGGCGGGGCGAAAAAGCTGGTTGGGACCGACGAAGTGCTGAAAAAGCGGCGAGAGGAAGCGGCTAAGAGCAACGACCGGTCATAAGGTGACTCCCGAGCGAAAGGGATGCTTCCGCCCACTTGGTCGCCGCGGCTCCCGTAACCATACAGATGGCCTGCATGCACCGGCGCCGGAGCTTGCCGGCCGCCTGTCGCGCCGACAGCCGCAACTTCCGGCAGGCCTGGACAATTGCTTAGCCGTCTCTTTTATTCCAACCTTATCAGCCTTATCAGACTTATCAGTCTTCATCCGCATCGGCACCTGCCTTGGCCAGAAGCGGCTCGGCTTGCGAGGTGAAATCGATGAAAGGGCGGGGACATTTCCCTTGGCCGCTCCGATAAGGCGGGCGGGGATTCGCCGCTACCAGCTCAGCCCAAAACGCACGGCCTGCGCGTATTTCGGCCAATCCAAGATTTTCTAGCGACTTATTTCTATGTCCGGAACGATCCAAACCTTCATGCATTTAGCTAGGTCTGCGTTCATCAACTCTTTCTTGCTGGGAGCTGGACCATTGTCCTCCAGGGGCTATGCCTTGGCCAACCGGGAAACGGATGAAGTTTCCATCGTTGACCTGATACCTGCCTTGCGAGCTTTTGCGCGCAGTTTCTGCCGTGTTCCTGACGATGCCGATGACTTGGTCCAGGAGACATTAACCAAAGGGCTCGCCAACATCGATAAGTTCGAGCCGGGAACGCGTATGAAGTCATGGCTCTTCACCATCATGCGCAACACCTATTATACGCGCATCAAGGCCGCCGATAGGGAAAAACCCGGCCTGCTTGACTGTGCCTCTCTGATCCCGATTTCGGAAGCTACGCAGGAGTGGTCCGTTCAGAGCAAGGAAGTCTACAGCGCGGTCCAGATGTTGCCGGAACATCAGCGAGAGGTCCTGATGCTGATCGGGGTTCTTGGTGTCAGCTACGAAGAAACTGCCGAAATTTGCGGTTGCGCGGTAGGAACGGTAAAAAGCCGGCTCAACCGAGCGCGCGCCAGCGTGCTGGAATACCTAGGCGAAAGTTCGTTGCAGACATTGGTAGAAAGACGCAATCACCTGTCCGAAGCACAGGGAAACTTCGCAGTCGACAGGCGTCGATAGCTAGTCCTCTTTCTTCGCTTTGCATCGACGCTTCTCGACAAGCGCGTTCTGCAATTGAACCGCGAGGTTGGTCAAGCGGTCGGGGACCTTTTCCTGCTCGATGGCAGTCAGCAGAGTTGCAATCTGCCGGTCTATTGCCAGCCGGAGTTGCGGGCTGATTGTATCGTCGCTCGAGCGAGACATAGTGTTCTCTTAACGAATTGGTCCCTTCACCAGTGTGGTGACAGCAATCAGCGTTTGCAAGGACTCCACACGCCGTCCCAGCAGTCAGCGCCGTCCCTTGCACAGCATTGTTTCGAAGCCGCTAGTCTCGTCGGGGAAGCTATGCTTTCCCCTCCGGTTCTCCCCGGCAATCTTGCCGGGTGCGCTCGATAATTCGACTCTCGCGACCTCAACTGCCACTGGTCATGATTCGCGTTAGCGGCTGCAACAGTCAGTCTTAAGAGAGCCGATCTGCGGCGTGATACTGATCGGAATTGATCCGATTGCCATCGAGCCGGCGTCGCTCGGTGTGCTGCTTCCTAGGCTCTGTTGGAGAAGAAAGCCGCGTTTCCTCGACCTTGTCCTTGGGCAAATCGGTCATCGCGCGGGCGCCGGAGCCTTTACCCTGACGGCAGAGGTGATGTCTACCGCCGGATGCCATCTAGTCCTCCTTCGGATTGTGGGCACTCACAGGTGCTTTTTCTATTTGACGCCCGAACAATCATTGGGCCGTAATGTTCCGTCGGATGCAGTAAGAAGAAAGGCATTGCCATCCCACAGCCGGAAAGGCTTCTCGCCGTCAACCACGACCTGCATGCCGTGGGCTTCGGCGAGGCGGTGAACATCGGCACGATCCAGCGCCGGCGGTCCGCGATAGGAGTAATTCAGAAGTGCTGCCATGCCTGACGTTCTCAGAACACGCGCAATTTCCTTGAAATACCGCTCCGCCAGGCCCGCCAGCACTAGATAGGGGAAGCTGTCGACAGCCAGCACGCAATCGAAGCTTGCGTTGCTGAAATCGGCAAGATCTAGACCAGAGGTCGACCGCAGGTCCACATTGCGCAGCCCGGCACATCGCCGACGAGCAACCGAAATCATCTTTGAGGATACGTCGATGCCGACGAGCCGGTGCGCTGCATCCGAGAGCGCGCTTTCGAAACGTCCGATACCGCAACCAATATCCAGAATGGTTCGGTCGGTGCCGGTGAAGCCTTGCCTTTCCAGCCATGCGACGATCTCGTCGGTGGCGGCGGTGAGTTTCTCCTCGTCTCCCAACGAAGACAGCTGAACGCTCGCCGCCAGGGAAACCGTCGCCGCTGCATCAAAGCTGGCGGCCAGCCGCCTGACCACCGCGGCGTCAGTTTCCCACCCATCGCGCTCGTGGCGAACGGCCGCACCTGTCTCACGGAGCATGGCAAAGATATCAGGCCTATGACGAAGAAGATCGGCGATCCGCTCCAGTCTGTCTCGTTTTCGAAGGTCGGCTGAACACATATCCAGCGCCACATCGGCCAATTCTGCGGCATCGATTCCCGTCTCGAAGCGAAGCGCCAGTCTGGCGATGATGGCTTCGACGCAGGCGCCGTCGGCCATGCACTCATCGAGCACCATTCTTGCAGTCGACGCCTGTGGCGATGGCTTTCGTTCAGTCGTGCTCATTGAGCGATGCTCCGCGTCCAGACCTTTCGCATTGTCCATTGGTCGACGGCGCCCCAGCCGTATTTGTAGGTTTCCTGGCCGCGCAGAAAGTCGAACTCCCGCGCCCCTTCACGAGCCGCCTCGGCAATCGCGTGGCCGATGAGGATTGCGCCGGGACTTTCCTCAGCATAGGCCGGATCAAAACCGCCAAGGTAGGCGTAGGCGCGGTGGCGATGATGAAATCCGTAGTAGGCGCCGACGACCGCATCATCGATAGCAACAAGCCAGCATCGGATAAGGCCCTGTGCGGCAAGCAGGGGAAGCGCCTGCCGATGGAATTCTTCTGCAGCCGGATCGGCCAGCACGCCATCGCCATGCCCGGCCCAGCGCGCGCCGTGAAGGCGGATCAGGTGATCCAAGAACGTTTTGGGATCGGCTTGCGCCGACATGATGGAAACGCAGCCGCGCCTGCATGCGGCTTTATGTGCGCGGCGCAACTGGCGTCTTCGCCGCGCCGGAACGCAGACCGCCAGCGCCTCGTCCCCGGCAATCGAGAGCACGGGACAAGCAGCGTGATCGACGAGTTGACCTGCCTCCAGCGCAGGGTGCGTTATGGCGAGACCCGCGGCACCCGCCGGTAGGTCTGGCAAAATCCATTGCAACCAATTGAGCGCAAGAACCCGGTCGGCGATGACGGCGGCGACAGCCGCTTCGATGCCGGGGAAACACAGGACATCCAGATAGTCGCTCAACGAAATCCCGACCGGAAGCAGTTTCGAACCAGAAGTTCTGTGTTCTAGATAAAGCGGCGCCAATCCCACCAGATCGTCGCCACGCCAGACGGCGATCGTCGCCAGTTCTCCGGGCGCGAATGTGCGCCACCACGGCACCAGCCAGGCGGGGCATTGAAATGGCGTCGCCGTCCGGCTGTGCGCCCAGAGCTCCCGCCAGCGCGGCGCCAGGGCCTCAAGGGCGGCCGGATCGTCGATGATCTCAGAGCGGAGCATGAAAACCGCTCACTGCACCGGACTGCGGCCGGCACCAAGCTCTGCCAGCGCATGGTACGCGTCCATGTAAGACGAAATCATTTGGTCGAGCGAAAAGCGCCGCCGCGCCTCGGCCCGGCATATCTCGGCATCCAGGCGGGATGCTGCGACGATGGCTCCCGCCATCTCATGGACGTCATTGACCAGAAAGCCCGTCCTGCCGTGTTCGACCACGCCCGGCAGCGCGCCGTTTGGAAAGGCGACAACCGGCGTGCCGCAGGCCAGCGCCTCCATCGCGACAAGCGAACTGGTTTCTGCGGCAAGGCTGGGAATGACCAGGCACCGGGCGGCATTGAGAAAGCGCCGTTTGGCGGTGAAGCCGAGCGGACCGAGGAAGCGGCGCTGCTTGTCGAGGCGCGGCTGGACCTCATCACGAAAGTACAGAGTGTGCGTTTCATAGGGGTAGACCTTGCCGCCGATGACCAGCGGCACACCAGCCTGTTTGGTCGCATCCAGTGCAAGATGGATGCCCTTTTCCGGGCAGATGCGGCTGAGCACCAGTGCGAAATTGCGCTTGGACTGCCGACCGCTCAGCGCGTCGATATCGACGCCGTTTGGAATGGGCGCAGCCAGTTTGGCACCCGGCGGCGCGGTCCTCTGTTGGGCCGCAGAGACGGCGTGCAGCCATAGATCGTCACGGATTGGGCGCAAAGCATCGGACGGATACCAATCGAGCGGCAGGTGCAGGCTTACAAGCGTCGGGCCATGGTCAGGCAGATAGGCATCGAAATCGATGCCGTGCAGATGAACCACGTCGATCGGCCAACGGGCGCGTGCGACGTCTATCGCTGCGCGGTGGGAGCGCTGTGCCCGTTTTTTCGCCCCATCGTCGAGCACGCCTGGTTCAGCAGGTGTCTCGATGAGGACGCCCGCTGCTTTGGAGCCCTGGCAACCGATTACGATGGAGCCGTGTCCCGCGCGCACGAGTGCCTGGTCGAGCATCGACAGCACCTGCTCGGCACCGCCAACCGCATCCGGGCCGACTGGCGCGAGAGGGTAGGCGACGTTCAGGACGGTGAGGGTCATGGCCGGCCGAGCCCAAGCTCCTCATGTGCAGCGGCCGCGGCGTGGAGCCAAACCGCCGGCTCGAAGCCGAGCGGCAGCGCCTCGTAAAAGAGCTTGCCGTTGTTCGGCAGCGCCAGGAAATCATAGGTGGGCGCCACCCGGAAACGTTCAACGCGCGCCGTAAACGGCGCCAGCGTCCGTTGCTGTGTCCGGTGGCAGGCCAGCATGCACTGCTTCCGTTCGAAGGCCGCTTCCGTAAGGTGGAGTTCGATGCACTCACCGCCGGGATCGCTGTTGAAATCCTGGAGGACTGCGCCCTCAGGTCCGGCGCAATAGAACGCCATTTCGACGATGGCCGGCGCCGGGCGTCCATCGCGGCGCAGCAAATGGCAGGCCGCATGTACGGCAAAGGCCGTCGCGTCATGATCGGGGTGACCGCCTTCATAAGGATGCGTACAGACGAAACTGACATTGCGATCGGCCAAAAGGCCGGTCAGCTCCCGTGCGAGCGAGCCAAGATTCCCGGCGGCTTGTTTGTCAGGATAACCGAGGCTGATCATGGCCGTCGACGGAAATCCCGCTGCCGCCAGCGCCGTCTCCAATTCCCTATGGCGGGCCTCGGCGTAGTCCTGCCAAGTCTCGAAGCCGTACGCTCGCGCGTCATCAAGGTCTCGCGGCGCGCCGTCAGTGACATGCACGATGCGAGATCCGCGCAATCCGGCAAGATGTCCGCCGATGCCGATAGTCTCGTCATCCGGATGCGCGACAACGATCATGATTTCAGCACCGTCAGAGCCGTGCGGGGCAGCGCCTGTCAACAGGGCCGCGAATTCGGCAATCGTTCCGGATCTGTCAGGTGCGTGTTGCATTGCTCACTCATGCTGCCGAAGCCCGCACCGCTCTGACTGGCGAGGCAGCCATGGCGGGAGCGTAGCGGCGGGTCATCGTCGCGCAAAATTCGGCAAATTCCTCCGGCACTAGCGGCGGACTGGTGTGATGCGGCATCACTCCGCGGTGCTCGGGAGTGAAGCAGAAGGTGATGGTCACGTCGAAGTCGGCAAGCGCTTCCATCTGCCGGTCGTACCAGTCCAGCGCATTCGGCCTGAAACTATCGGCCCAGGAAAGTCCGGTGCGCAGATTGGTGACGCCCAGCCGCTTCATCCAGGCGACGGCGTCATCCAGCCGGGGATCTTCAAAGTGGAACCATTGCACCAGTCCCATTTCGGGCGTGTAACGCAGGAATTCCTCGAGCGCGGGTTTGGGCGTACCGTCTTCGCGTAGCAGGCCCATGTAGAAGTGGCGATAGTAGGAGGAGCCTTCCGCCTCGCGATGGCGTGTCGTTGCCCCCCATTCGCGCGGAAGATCGTAGAGGCTGTACCATTGTATGCGAGAGGCGTTGCCGAGCAGCAGTTCGGCGGTCCGGCGCAAGCCCCATAGCTGCACCTCCTCGGCACCGAAGCTCGACACACCGACTTCGCTGACCCATACAGGAAGATCGGTGACGGTGGAAATCTCGGCGATCTTCTGGGGCCACTCCTGAATCTGCCAGAGGTTCCAGTCGAGCGGGAAGCCATGCACGGCGACAGCATCGACATGATCCAGCGCGCCATACTGCTTCATGAGCGCCATGAAATCGGCATCGATCGGCGAAATGCCGCCCAGGATCTTGGTTACGGTGGGGTTTTCCGTTGCGATCGCATCGGCGGCCAGTATTGCCATATCGGCGAAGCGGCTCCAGTCGGGGTCGAGTTCGGGATCCCAATGGGACTTGTTGTTCGGCTCGTTCCAGATCATCGCAGCTTCAATCATGAAGTTGTCCTTTCGACGGGTAGGCGGCGCCGCCACCGGCCGGTTCGTTGGCGGCGCGGCAGAAATAAACCTCTTGCTCCGGGTGCAGCACGGTCTCGAAGCCGGCGCTGCGCAGCATCGCTTCGGTGCACGCGCGATTGGGAATCCACCAGTTGGTCGGGTCGTCGGCATAGCGATGCTCGACGAAATGCAGCTTCGGAAACTCGGGCCGGTCGAACAGATCGTGTGTCCAGAAAGGATAATTCTCATCGAGTGCAGGCAGTTCGGTGCTGCCACGCTGCATGGACTGGAAGATCATCAGGTCGCCGGCGACGTGCTCCCGGATCAGATCGAGAGCGAGCAGGGGGTGGCGCAGGTGATACAGCACACCCATGAACAGGACGATGTCGAATTTCTCCCGCAGCGCGCCGACGTCGTAGACCGACAGTAGCTGGAATTCGATGTCGCAGTCCGCGATCTCGGCGGCGAAGCGCGCCTGCGCCAGATAGGCTTCATCGAAATCGATGCCGAGGACGCGGCCGGCGCCGCGTCGTTTCATCTCAATCGAGTAGAAGCCGGCGTTGCAGCCTATGTCGAGCACGGCCTTGCCGGACAGATCGGCAGGAATGGCGTCGGCGAACTTGCGCCATTTGATCAACGGGTAATTGCCGAGGAAATGGTCGGGGGCGGTTTCGACGCCTGCCAGCTCCATATTGTGAAACCACGGGCCAAGGGCATCGATGCGGCGACGGATTTCGGCGTTCGAATGCAGCATGGCTAGCCTCCTTCGCCTGGATGGCTTGGTAACTGCGACTGCCCTCGCAGCGCGAACATGAGGTTTTTCGGGTCCTCAAACGTAGTGTCGTTGTTCTCAAGCAGCCGAAGTGCCGTGCGGTAGCCGTTGAAAGTGCCGACGTCGACATAGGCGGTGCCTGCCTTGACGCCGTAAGCCTCACCGCCGGCCGCCAGATAGGCATTGATGAGTGTACCGACATATTCGTCGCTTTGATCCCGCTCGCGCCAAAGCGCGGCAAGCTGGTGAAGTATCCGGCCCGGCATCTTGAACGCGCCCCAAATCCAGTTCGATGCGGCGTCTTGTTGCTTGACCTGGATCTCCCTCACTCGGTCGCCCTGGTCGAGAACGACGGCATCGAAGAGTTCGGGGTGATCCACCGGGAAGAGTAGAAACGACAGCCGGTCGTCCGGCAGGCGGCAGAAGCCATCTTCCGGAAACCAGATCGTATCGGGCAGGCCGATCAGAACCGTCTCGTCCGGTGCGACGAGCGGGGCGGCGCGGAAGATCGCATCGCAAAGACCGACGGGGGTGGGCTGTACGACGAACAGTGCGGCGGCGTCGCCGTAGCCGGCGGCATAGTATTCGAGGATGTCCGATTTGCCCGATCCGATGACGAAGCAGATTTTGTCGACACCGTTGCGCACCATGCGACGCACCAGATATTCGCTCACCGCGCACGGGCGCTCGGTCTGGCCGTCGACGCGGCTGCCGACCGGCAGGAGCTCCTTCGAGAAGCCGAGCGGTTGAATACGGCTGCCGCGGCCGGCAGCGGGCACGATGCCCAACATCAGATTGCTTCCTTCAACGGCTCGTCCGCCGTCAAGCCCTGCAATGCATCGGACAGGAGGCGGTCCAGTTCCCTGGCGCGCTGCGCAGAGGTGTGCTCGTCCAATACCCGCTCGCGCGCACGGCGCCGGATTGCGTCGACGTCGCTGTCGGACAAGCAGACTGCCGCGACCACGTCGTCGGTGGTGTCCGCCAGGATGATCTCGCTGCCGGGTTGGAAAAAACTGCTCAGGCCTGGCCAGGTGTCGCTCACGATCGCCGCGCCGCAGGCTGCCGCCTCGAACAGCCTGCCCGAAGGACACCAGCCCCTCTTGGCCATCGCCTCGCGGGTCACGTTCAGCGTCAGACGCGATGAGCAAAAGAAGGCCGGATGATCCGCAGGCGGAAGATGCCTGACAAAGAAGATGTTTTCGCCCCACGGAAATTCGTGCGGATATTGGGCGCCGCCGATGACGAAACGGTGGTCCGGCAGGCGCGCTGCCGTGCGGACCAGCAGCTTTTCGACGCCGGCCTGGCGATCAGCCGCATAAGTTCCGAGATAGGATAGATCTCCGGCAAATTCAGCCCGGGGCTCTGCTGGCCGGTGTCGCTCGGGATCGACATGACCATAGAGAGGCAAGACACGGCGCGCACCCAGCAGAGTTTTCAGCGCATCGATTGCGGTTCCCCCCGTATAACTCAGGACGAGGTCGAAATCCCGAAGGCCTTCGGGCCCGTAATACGCCGGTCGTAGACCTTGTTCGATCCGGGCGAGTGTGACCGGGGTGTCCAGATCGTAGAAAACTTTCAGCCCGCGACAGGTCTGCTGCGCCAGGCGCGATGCCTCCACGGCGTCGGGGCAATAGGACGTGACGATGACGACGTCCGATTGCCCGATAGCCTGTTCCGCGACATGGCGAATGTCTTCCCAGTCCGGATAGAGAACGACGTTGCCGCCATCGAGATGATCAAGGTCGCGCGCCCCGGCATAATAGGGAGTGTTGCGTTCGAAGAAGGTGACGGACCAGCCCAGCCCGCCCAGCGCCCGGATCAGGCCGCGCCACAGCGTCGCGTGTCCGTTTCCCCACGAGGAGGTGACGGTGAGACCGAAAATGACCATTCGCATCCGGCAGTCCTCGTCAGGCGGCTTCGTTCAATCGGATCAGCTTGGAGCCCCAGTCACCGGATACGACCGTGGTGATCGAAGCAGGATCGATATCGAAGCGAAAACAGTCTCCCAGCGGCAAGCCGAGCACCTTGCAGACGGCGGCCTTGATCACGTCGGCATGGCTGACCAGTGCCACGGACTGGTTCTGGTAGCGTTTGCGAAGCTGCTGCATCAGCGAGGTGACACGTTGCTGCACGTCCAGCATGGTCTCGCCGCCCGGCGTCCTCGCCTGCTGACGCCGACTGTTCCACACCCGCCAGTCGGCGTCCTGGTTCAACTCTTCGAAAGTCTTTCCCGACCACGCGCCGAAGTCGATCTCATCGAGCTCTTGGCAGATTGTAATCTTATCGGGACTGCAGGCGATTGCGATCGGTTTTGCGGTTTCCAATGTTCGTTCGCGCGGGCTGCAACAGATGGCTGCTAACGGCTTCGGTGCCATGTGGCTGGCCAGGCGCAACGCCTGTGCCCTGCCGGTGTCGCCAAGGCAAACTCCGGCCATGCGTCCGGCAAGATAGGTGCCGACATTGTCGTGCGCCGCATGGCGGATCAAAAAGAATGTCGTCGTCATTCCGCGGCATCGAGCATCGGCTCGTCCCTACCGGCGATGAAAGACAGCGTGCGCAGGCGTGCCTCGGCATCGGTGAACTGCTCGGGCGGCGACTTCATGAAATAGCTGCAAGGGCCGGTCAGCGCTCCCGCGATGCCGCGGTCGAGCGCCAGCTTGGCGCAGCGGACAGCATCGATAACGACCCCGGCGGAGTTGGGCGAATCCCACACTTCCAGTTTGAGCTCTGCATTCAGCGGCACGCCGCCGAACGTCGTGCCTTCGACGCGGATGTAGGCCCATTTTCGATCGGTAAGCCAAGGCACATGGTCGCTGGGGCCGACATGGATGTTACCGGCCTCCAGGGGAACGTCGAGCTGGCTGGTTACGGATTGTGTCTTGGAAATCTTCTTCGATTCCAGCCGCTCGCGTTCCAGCATGTTGAGGAAATCGGTGTTGCCGCCGAAATTCAGCTGATAGGTGCGGTCGATGCGGACGCCGCGCTCGCGGAACAGATTAGCGAGCAGCCGGTGCACGATCGTCGCGCCGACCTGGCTTTTGATATCGTCGCCGATCAACGGCAGGCCACGCTGTTCAAAGAGCTGGCGCCATTCCGGTCGCGACGCGATAAAAACCGGTATGCAGTTGACGAAGGCGCAGCCGGCCTCGAGCGCGCATTCGGCATAAAAACGCGTAGCCTCTTCCGAGCCGACCGGCAGATATGAGACCAATACGTCAGCGCCGCTTTCCCGCAGCAGCGCGCTGACATTCGCGACCGGCTCTTCTGCCTCCTCGATTTCGTCGCGTAGATATTTACCGATTCCATCGAGCGTTGGTCCGCGCTCGACGCGAACGCCGGTTGCTTCGACATCGGCAAAGCGGAAGGTGTTGTTGGGCGCATTGTATATGGCTTCCGCCACATCCCGCCCAACTTTGCCCTTGGCGACGTCGAAAGCACAGACGACCTCGATGTCATCGACATGATAACCGCCAAGATCGGCATGCATCAGGCCCGGTATCGGCTCATTACCTCTGGCGTCCCGATAATATGAGAGGCCCTGGACAAGGGAAGACGCGCAATTGCCGACGCCGGCTATTCCAATCCGTACCTTTTTCGATCCCACGAAACTGCCGCCATCGCTGTTGAAGGTAAGTTCCTCGCGCCGAACTGCCAGCTGCCGGGAATGTTCCTTGCGACCTGGAAAAATCACGAACTCCATGGCCGATTAAAGCTGGCGCTGTTTGAGGCTGCCTGGGCCTAAGCGCCGCAAGCCTCAGTCGAGCCGTCGCAGCATATCCGCTTCTTTTTCGAGGATGGTGGCCACTTCCTCGCGCTCGAGGTGCGTCATCATCAGGCTCACACAGCATTCAAGGTAGGTGATCGAGGCACGTCTCAGAAAGGCAGCCGTTTCCCTTTCGGCCATTTGCTCGATGTCCTTGGCGGATCGTTTTCGATGCACGGGTCGGTTCTCCATGCCGGTATCTTCGCCCAACGGCGAGCTCGGCTGGATGTTCCCATAATGACAAAAAGTGTAGCGCGCGTTCGGACGCCACGGTCTCACATGGCCGTCCGAGCGCACAGCTCTCCCTGACTTGAGGCCGGCAAGTTTTGCAGTCGGCCTGAAGCGGACCTCACGCTTGGCGCAATTGGGGGAATTCGATCCTCGTTGCGGCTCGCTTCGAGCTCCATAAAATAGCTGATCGTCTGCATCAGGCCTTGCCTGAGCGGCACCTTTGGCGACCAATCCAGAAGGGTTTTTGCTCGGGAAATGTCCGGTTGCCGCCGGCGAGGGTCGTCTTGCGGCAGTGGCAGGAATTTGAAGACCGAGTTGCTATGGGTCATATCTCTCACTAATCCAGCCAGTTGAAGAATGGTGAATTCCCCGGGATTGCCTAAATTGACCGGTTGGCGCGGATTAAGATCGACATCCATAAGACGGACCAGACCGTCAACCAGATCGGAGACATAGCAGAACGACCTGGTCTGCAGCCCGTCGCCGAATATCGTCAGTGGTCTCTTCTCGAGAGCCTGCATCACCAGGTTCGAGACAATCCGGCCGTCGGCAGGATCCATCCTCGGACCATAGGTGTTGAAGATGCGCGCGACCCGGATGTCGGCCATCTCGGTTCTCAAATAATCGAAGCACAAGGTTTCGGCGGTTCGCTTGCCCTCGTCATAGCAGGCACGAGGACCGGTGCAGTTCACATGACCGACATAGTCTTCCCTTTGCGGGTGCTGTTCGGGATCGCCATACACTTCGCTTGTCGATGCCTGAAGGAAGCGCGCATTATTTCGGGCGGCAAGCTCAAGCAGATTGAGCGTTCCGATCACACAGGTTCGCGTGGTATGAACCGGATCGGCTTGATAGCGCGGCGGCGATGCGGCGCACGCCAGGTTGAAAATGCGGTCCACCGGCTCAGCAAGATCCAATGGTCGGCAAATATCCTGCTCGATCAACCGGAAACGAGGACGGTCCATCATCGAGACCATGTTTTCCATCCGGCCGGTAAGAAAATTGTCGACACAGGTCACCCGGTACCCGGTCTGAAGCAGTTTTTCGCAAAGATGCGAACCGAGGAAACCCGCGCCGCCGGCGACAAGCGCCGTTTTGGTCCGTTGCGTCCTTCTTGATTGCCGCATCTCTATTTTCTCCTGTCTGCCAGTCATGCTGCACTTTCGATGTCCAGATCGAGAGCTGGACGTGCCGATCTTGGCCGCGCCAGCAGTGAAACGAATTCGCGAGCTCTCGCGGCGCCAGTATGTGATGCCAGGATCGTCGCGCGCGCTCGCTTGGCCATAGCCAGCCTGACGCGGTCGGATTGCCTGGACAGGATATCGATCACCTCTTCCGCTTGGCCGGCCGTATTGATCGTGGCTGTCGGAAAGAAGCTATCCAGACCGGTCCAGCGATCGCTGATGATCGCCGTGGCACAGGCAGCCGCCTCGAAGAGGCGTACGCTGGGAGACCACCCAGCCGCTACCATGGAGCTGCGTGTGACGTTCAATGTGTAGCGCTGGCGGCTGTAGAAGGCGGCGTGGTCTGCCGGCGGCAAGTGCTCGATGCGATCGACGTTGCTTGGCCAGACGGTCTCGGACGGGAATTGCGAGCCGGCCACGACGAAGCGACGGTCCGGCATGCGTCTTGCCGGTTCGAGCAGGAGAGCATCCAGCGTCGCCTGCCGGTCCGAGCTGTAAGTACCGAGGTAGCCAAGGTCCCAGCAGATCGGATCGGACGTTCGGCGATGCCGCTCCGGGTCGACGGAGCAGTAGAGCGGCTCGGCGCGCCGTGCACCAAAATCCGCCGCCAAACGGGCGAGCGTTGGCCCGCCGGTGAATGAGAAATAGACGTCGAAATACGGAATCTGCCGTCGGCATATGTAGTCGCAATCATTCGCGGCGAGCTTTGCCAGCGTGACCGGCGTGTCGATGTCGTAGAAGCAGAACTGGCCCGTGCACAAGGACGCGACGATGTCGATAACGGCTCGCCCCTCCGGAACGAAGGACCCAACCACCACGACATCGGCCTGCTGCAGGCAGCGAGCATACGTCCGACGAAGATCGTTCGTCGTTTCGTAGTAGCGCAACGTGCAGAAATCCGGGTCGCGTAGATCGCGATGGTTTGCATACCATGGCACATCGCGCTCGAGGAAAGTGATGCGATGGCCTAGTTCGTGCAGGCCCTTCAGCAACCCGCGAAAAGTCGTGGCGTGGCCGTTTCCCCATGAAGAGGACAAAGACAGGCCAAGAAAGACGATATCCAGCCGCTTGGTCATTCTGCTGCCTCCACGGTGGGACGCTCGAAATGACGCCTGAAAACGGCGTCGGCCGCGGCTGCCCTCAACGCATAAGTATGCTCGGCGAGAACACGCCGAAGCGCAGATGCGCCGATCGCCTTTGCCCGCTGGGGTGTGAGGGTTCGCATGATTTCGGCGACATCGTCGCCGTCGCGCGCCACCAGGATCTCTTCGCCAGGGATCAGGAACAATTCGACGCCAAGCCAGGCGTCGGTGATGAGGCATGCGCCGGCGCCCGCAGCCTCGAAGACGCGCGTGGCAGGTGAAAAGCCGTTGGCGGCCATGCTGTCGCGGCTGATGTTCAGCACCGCCTTGGGTGTGACGTTGAACGCATTGTGGTCGCGCGTCCCGACGTGGCCGAGCCATGCGACATTTGCCGGAAGCTGCTTGTCACCCCAACCCGATCCGCCGAGCAGGAAGCGCTGATCGCCCGAACGGCTGGCCGGGTCGAGGAAGAAGGCTTCGACGCGTGCCTCGCGATCCGGGAGGCGGTTGCCGAGGAAGGCAAGGTCGCAAGCGAAACGCTTGTCCTTGGCGACCGGATGATGCGTTTCGGGATCGAGCGCATTGTAGATCGGCACGCATTCGGCAGCCCCCAGCGCACGATAGGCCCAGACGACCGGATCGCCGCCGCCGTAGGTGAGGACGAGGTCGATTTCCCGCAACACGCGGTGAAGGGGGTGGTCCGGCTCGTCGCGCAATTGGCCCAGCGTGGCCGGTGCGTCGACATCCCAGAACACTGTCAGCGCATCCGTACGGGCGTGGTCGAGTACGGCGCGCAGCAGCGCTTCGTCCTCGAAGCCTACTCCGCTCGCCTTGACGACGATGTCGGCTTCGCGTGCGCTTGCTGCCACCTGCATCAGCGCATGCGGGGTCGCCTCGTAGACGACGACGTTGCACCAGTCTGGTGCCTCGATATCGCGGTTCTTCTGCCTGTCGTAGACGTCCGGTTCATAGAAAGTGATCTCGTAGCCGAGCTGAGAAAGAGCCTTGAGCAATCCGCGATAATAGGTCGCCGCGCCGTTCCAATAGGACGACAGCAGGCTCGATCCATAAAATGCAATCTTCATGCGACTGTCTCCTCTATGGCGATGGGACCGATGGCTTGGCGGTTGCCGCATTCGGCGAGCACGCCGAACAACTCATCCGCCCGGTGCCGGCAAGTGTGTCGCCTCCCGATGGTTTCGAGGCCGGATTTCACCAGAGAGGCAGCCAGGTCAGCATCGTCCAGCACGTCGCAAAGATGACGGCACATCTCGGATCCGTCGCGCGCGAAAAGGAAGTCGATGCCTGGCCTGAAGAGTTGCTCAACATCGGTCCAAGGCGCCGAAACGAGCGGGATGCCACAGGCGAGCGCCTCGAACATGCGGATCGTCGGGATTCCGGGCAGGCTCTCCCGATAGGGTCGCCGCGGAATGTGGACGGTTACGCGATGGGCCGCGAATGCCTTGGGCACGTCGGCATTGGCAATCCAGCCTTCGTAACCCAGGCCAGCGGCGGCAAGATCGGCGAGCGCTTCGCGCGGATAGCGCACGCCATGAACAGTGCCACCCAGGCCAAGTTCTTCCACTGGATTGATCAGGAATTCCTTGATTTCGGCACTGCGCTCGTCGTCGCCCCAGTTGCCGATCCAGATCACGTCGGATGTAGGGTCGATCTCCGGGTGCGGCTTGAACAGGCGCTCATCCGCCGCCTCGTGCCAGGTGAAAGCACGTTTGCCCCAGCCGGCGCGAAGATAGCTTTCCCGCAACGCTTCGCCGAAGGCGAGCACGCCGTCATAATGCTCCAGCCGCAGAGCCGAGATCGCCTGCGTCGCCGAGACGGCGCGATGATGGGTGTCATGGAACAGAAGCGTGAAACCGCCTCCGTTCGCCTTTGCCCTGCCGATGCGCGCGACAAGGTCCGGGTCAGTCCATTCGTGGACGATCACCACATCGGCGCCGGCAATCCAGCCTTCATGGACGAAGGAGGCGTCGTAGGTCACCGGCATCAGCTCCGGAAAATCCTTTCTGAAGCGCTCGACCGCGAAGGGTCCTTTCTCTGCCAGCAGGTTCGAACGGCTCCAGCCGTCTGCGGGCTCCAGCGCGATCGCCTGATGTCCGCGTGCAACGAGCTCCCGCATGATGCCGCGCAGGAAATGTGCGTTGCCGTGGTTCCAGTCGGAAACGACCGAATGGGTATAGAACAGGAACCGCATCGTCAGCGTTCCGCAACGGCCAGGGCGGCCCGATCGTAGATCTTGTGCATGGCCGCCGCTTGCCTTGCCGGCGAAAACTTGCGCGCTCGGCGTGCGGCGGCTTCGCCGAGCCGGCGCCTATGTTGGGCGTCGTCAGAGAGACGATCGACACATCTGGCGAGATCGCGTGGATCATGGGCGTCGTAGAACATAGCCGCGCCGTTCCACAATTCGCGATAGGTCGGGATATCGGCAAGCACCAAAGGTGTTGCGGATGTGGCTGCCTCCAGTACGGCAAGGCCAAAGGGTTCATAGACGGATGGCGACACGAAGATGCCGGCCTGCGCCATCAACCGACGTACTTCATCGTGGCAGACAGAACCCAGAGGAGCGACGTTGCTGAAACTGGTGCGTTGCCCATCGGCGCCCTCGAGCGGCCCGGCAGCGAAGACCGGCCATGTCGTCAGCGATGCTGCCTGGTCCAGCGTAGCTGCGTTCTTTCCTTCGTCCCACCAGCGCGCGGCGGCGAGAACCATTGGTTCGCGCGTCTCTGCCTTTGGACCCGGCCGTGTGCCGTTGCTGACAACGCTCAGGCGGGCGATCGGCCCGTAGCAGGCCTCGAGCATGTCGGCATGGCTGCGGCTGGGCGCGATTACGGCATTTGCCCAATCGAAACCGCGTCTGTTGCGGTCCTTCTGCCAGGCCCATTCGCCGTCCACAGCCTGTCCCCTGACGGCGTGGAGCCACGTCACAACGCATGAATGCGAGACCGCCACGACCGGGCAAGGCACATCAAGTCCCACGGCCTGCGTCGGCGCATTGAGATGGACGAGGTCGATCGCGCAATCGCAAACAAGCGCGCGCAATTCCTGCGGCAATCTTTCCAGATCGCTCTCATTCCGCGTCATCCAGTCCGGCGGTGTCTTGAGCCACGCCAGGGCCGCGAAAGCCTGCACGTCCTTCGCCTGCTCCTCGGACGGTTCCGGGCCTAACCCGGCGAGCACGATGCTGTCGCCGCCGTGGGTCAACTCCCGCGCCAGATCAAGCGCGTAGCGCCAGACGCCGCCGACGGCGTCGACGGTCATCAGGATTCGCCGCGGGCGGCGGATCAGCGACTGCAACATGTCGCCTCCAACTCGGCCAACGCGCGCGGACGCTTCTCCTGGATGTCGCTGAAGGTCCGGAACGAGGCCAGGTAATGCTCGTGGGCGCGCTCCCAGGCGAGATCGTCGGGCTCGCCCCAAAGCTCGCGATAGCTGGGCGAACTGGGGTAGGGATAGAGCGGCACCGGTTCATTGGCCCATACACCGCGGTCGATGAGGTGCTTGCGCCAATGATCGACCAGAGCGGGATCGTCCTCGATCACGCCGATCAGATTGGCCTGGACGAACGGAACGTGACGTCGTGCATTGACCAGCAGCGCGGCCAGTTCCTCGGTGCCCAGCCGGCAACGCTTTGCCAGCATGGCCCGGCCTTCCACGGTCAGGCTTTCGAGGCCGGCCTCGATGGAAACGCAGCCGGCGGCACCCAGCAGTTCCAGGAGCTCCGGCTTCCAAAGATCGATGCGGGTCTGCACGCCGAACTTGACGTCGCGATCGACCAGTGCCTCCAGCAGCGCCTTCTGCGGCAGGAAGATCTCGTCGATAAAATAGATGTAGCCGACGCCTTGTCCGATCAGCCGGTCGATTTCCGCCATGATCGCATCGTGGTTCCTGCGGCGATAGGCGTCTCGGAAATCGATCTTGGCACAGAAGCTGCAATTGTAGGGGCAGCCGCGAGACGCCTCGACCTCCGCTCCGAAGCCCATCTGATTGTCGTCGAACCTGTGGTGATGGTGCAAATGGGCGGCAATCCAGTCGGACGGCCAGCTGAGAGGCGGATGACCGACAAACGAGCTGGCGTGGACGCCGCCATTGCCGACAAGTTTTCCCTCGTAGAGATGAGCGGTGTGAGGCACGGCTCTCCAATCGTCACTGCGGGCGAGTTCGGCGACGACCTCTTCGCATTCGCCGCGCACGACGACATCGACGCCCAGCTTGCGCAGCGTTGGCGCCGGCGTCGCCGAGCTGTGCGGTCCGACAGCCACGGTGCGGCCGCCGCGCCCGGCAAGGCTGTTGAGGAAGTCGGCAGGCACGCGCAGCTCGGGCGGCGCGCAGCGCCAGAACAAATAGGTCGGCGCCGTGCTGACAACCGTCATGGCCGGAGCGAAAGCGGCGACGCGATCGGCAAGTGCTGCGTTGTCCAGCTTCTGGATTTGCCCGTCCAGCATCAGCACCTGATGGCCGTCGGCCTCCAGCAAGGCTTTCGAGTAGCCCAATTCCAGCGACAGATGTGGCTGTCGGCAGCCGAAATAGATGCTGTCCTCGTAGGTCCAGAACGGATTGACCAAGGTGACTTTCATGCCACGTACCTCGCTGCTTCAGCATGTGGTTCGAGGCGATGAAGCTGGAGCCAATCGGCCAGATCACGGACGCCGTCGCGCCAGGACACATGGGCTTTCCAGCCGAGCGTCACTTCTATCTTGCGGGTGTCGGCGACAAAGAATGGCTGGTCGCCGGTGCGTTCCCGGTCGTAGCGGATCGAGAGGTTCCGCCCGGTCAGCTCGCCGATCTGCTTGAGCAGCATGCGCAGGCTGACGGCGTTGCCCGGACCGCCACCGAGGTTGAATGCCTGCCCCTTGATATCCTCGATCCGGGCAAGTACCCCGCGATAGGCCGCAACAGCATCGGAGACATGAAGGATGTCGCGCACCTGCTTGCCGTTGCCGTAGATCGTGATCGGCCGGCCAGAAAGCGCGCTGAGCAGAAAATGGGCGACCCAGCCCTGGTCTTCCGTGCCGAACTGGCGCGGTCCATAGATGCAGCTCATGCGCAGGACCGCGGTCGGCAGATCGTACGACTTGGCATAATCGAGCACATACTGGTCCGCCGCGCCTTTGGAGCAGCCATAGGGCGTGCAGAAATCCAGACCGCAGGTCTCGTCTATGCCGTTGGCGCGGATGCCGCCGTCGCAGGGTACGCACCGATCGTCCTCTTCGCGGACTGTGACATCGGGCAGGCCGCCATAGACCTTGTTCGTGCTGGCGAAGATCACGGGAATGCGTCTGCCGCTCCGGCGAGCCGCTTCCAGGACGTTGAAGGTTCCGCGAAGATTGATGTCGAAATCTTCACTTGGCTGGACGAGACTAGTGGTTACAGCGGTCTGCGCGGCGAGATGGAATATCGCCTTGGAATGCGCCAAAAGCCGCGCCAGCACGTCTCCGTCCCGCACATCCACAGTCTCCACGGCAAGTTTATTGCCGTGCTTCTGCGCCAGCCAAGCCAGGTTCTGATCGACGCCCGGGCGGCTGAGATTGTCGATGACCAGCACCGGCACCCCGTCCGACAACAGGCTGTCGGCGAGGTTCGAGCCGATGAAGCCACTGCCGCCGACGATGGCAACCGGCGCTTCACGAAACCCGTCCGGCCTCATGATACCAGTCCCCGCTCTTCGAGTTCCCGTTTCATGTCGGCGCCGCGGTCGATGGCGACCGTGTTGCGAACCCATGCGACGAACTCGTCGAGTGAATCCTCCAGCCGGTGCTGCGGCTCGAAACCGAGCAGTTCGCGCGCCTTCGAAATATCGGCGAAGCAATTGCGGATATCGCCGGCGCGCGCCTTGCCGAGGATTTCAGGCCGATGTTCCGGCACACCCATAGCGTCGGCGAGCAACCGGGCGACCTCGCTGATCGCATAGGCCCGTCCGCTGCCGATGTTGATGACGTGGCCGCGCGCCTGGCGTTGTTCCAGCGCCAGGCGGAAGGCGCGGGCGACGTCGCGCACATGGACGAAGTCGCGCTTCTGCTCGCCATCTTCGAAAATCATGGGCCGCTGGTCGTTGGCGAGGCGTGAAGCGAAATTCGCCAAAACGCCGGTGTACGGGTTTGAAAGCGCCTGTCCGGCGCCGAAGACGTTGAACAGGCGCAGCGCCACCGAGTCGACGCCATAGGCATCCCCGAAGATCAGCACCGCGCGCTCCTGGGCATATTTCGTCAGCGCATAGATAGAGGCGAGGTCGACCGGCTTTTCCTCGTCTGTCGGCAGGGGCGACAGACTTTCATCCGCCGCCGACAGCGGATTCCATTGGCCGCTCTTGATGTCGTTAGCCTGCCGCCGTGCATTGTCGATGCGCCGACCGCCTGGCGTGACATAGAGGCCCTCACCATAGACGCTCATCGACGAAGCGACAACGATCCGCTCGACCGGATGTTTGATCAGCGCTTCGAGCAGGGTGGCAGTGCCGAGGTCGTTCGCGCCGACATAGCGGGCGATCTCGTACATGGACTGGCCGACGCCGACCTCGGCCGCCAGATGGATGATGGCGTTGACGCCCTGGAGCGCTTCGGCGACAGCGTCGCGATCGCGAACGTCGCCCTTGATCAGTTCGGCTCCCGCTGGCAGGCCGATCGCCCCACTGCCGTGCACCTGTTCCAGCAGCGCATCGAGAATGCAGACAGCATAACCATGTTCGACGAGTTCCTGGGCGACGTGGCGGCCAATGAAACCGCACCCTCCTGTTACCAGTATGCGTTTCACGATAACTCCTCAGGCAGTTGGCCTTGGCGCCCCGAACTGTTTGGCAAAAGGTTTGTTCCCTCTGCTTCAACAAAGATCGATTGGAGAGGCTCGCAAACCGACGTGGCGGAACATTGCAGCTTCCTTGGCGTTAGGGCGCTCATCCGGCGCGTAGTCGGGAAAGCGGGTATGATCTAGCCGTCCGGTTCCGCCGCATAGCAAGCAGACCCGATGGTGAGGATCATGCGCCTGCGAAATCTGGGATCGAAAGGAGATTCCGATGTCTGAATCGAAGACGACTACCGATCATGACGAGATCCGCCAGTGGGCCAACGATCGAGGCGGGCGGCCTGCCACTATACGCACCAAGGGCGAGGGTGGTATCCTGCGGATCGATTTTGGCGAGCCCGAGGAGGAGTTCGAAGCCATCGAATGGGATGAGTTCTTTCGGATCTTCGACGAAAACAACTTGGCCTTCCTCTACCAAGACGAGACCGGCGGGGGGAAAACCAGCCGATTCAATAAATTTGTCGACCGGAGCAAGAACGGCTGACAAGGCTGCTCGAAGGGCGGCGGGCCCTTGGAGCGCTTTGTCCTCAGTTTGGTGTATCCAACTTTGCCGGGCGCCAAACAATGACGCTTGGCCGCGAAATGGGACAATTCATAAGTTAAACCCTTCGGAGGTGCCGAACGGTCGCAGCCTCAGTGCAACAGGCTCGCCCCGCTCGATCTAGCGACATTTCGCATGATGCCGTTCAGCCAGTCTTCGGTCGACACGCCGGCCCGCCGCCTGTCGATCTCGCCGATGGCGCGCTCCAGCGTTCGCTCGACCAGACGGTCGGAAGCCTCCACGTCCCCCCAGAAGCAGACGCGCCACGAGCCTGAGCTTCGGCAGAAGTGAAAAGACGTTGTCGGACAAGTTGACGGGAGGGCTCCCCGCCAAGGCCGATCTTTCCGGAGGAAACAAGGCATCGAAGACGGCAAAGCTGTCAGACGATTTTCGAAGGTTGCTGGCGTGGCGCAGACGTTCGGGAATGACGATGTCCTCGTCACCGCTGAAAAAGACGAACGGCACGCCGCGGCGCATCAGCTCGTCTGCGATCGGAAACACCCGCCGCCCATTGAGATTGACGTCGAGGATCGCGGCCTCAGCCGCCTCGGTATGCATGGACGCATGTTCGACTGTCGCCGCAGGGCCGAGGACGACCGCGCCCATATTGCCGAAATATCCTGACAATGGCAGATCCCGACCCGTAGCGGTGTGCCGCTCAACTTGAAGCGAACAGCGCCGCACAAGCAGCCGCCGTCCCGTACGATCCCGGCCTCGCCTTTCAGTCCAGCGGCTTTTCCGTCGGCCGTGGCGTGGTGCCTGACTGGCGCGGCCGGCCGGCGTTGCGGTTCGCTACCGGATTGTCCAGCGGAGCAGTCGATGGCTTCGAGGTCCCAGCGGTCTTTGGCGTCGGCGGTCTCGCTCCCGCATCCGTATCGTTGGCGTCCCGCCTTGGATGTCGCAAGCCGTCGGCATTAGCCTGCCGAATTGCCGGCTTCGATGTGGTATTCTTGTTGGCCATGTTGTCTCCTTCCTGCTGCGACTGAGAACTATGAGCGGCTCATCGCTCGCCGCCCATCAATCGTGCATGTCAACCGCCGGCAAGGTGCGAAGTTCCACGACCTTCAGCTTTACGCATCCCCTGGATGCGCAACGTATGCTGCAAGGCATTGATCTTGCCAATTCATGGTAGATGGGAACCATTTTCGATACTGGCTGTTCGGCTCGCAGGAAGGAGCCGGACATGGAGCGACGTAACGCTATACTTTCGCTGGTGATAGCAGCGATCATTATCGTCGGCTTTCTCATTGGCTTTTTGTATGCCGATATGGGCTGGCGCACCTCGCCATTTGAAAGGGCCGCTGAACAAAACCAAGGGGGAAACGCCCCGGCCGACACCTCGCCTGCCGCGGGGATCAAGAAGAACCCCAAAGAAAATACCGAGATGCCGGATCAGCAATAACCGCGGTCCTTCGGGCAGGAATACAAACCGGGGAGTGCATTGGCGACACGCTGGGATAGCCTCACTCAACGCCGGCAACCGATCGCTGCATCGGTTTCGCTGGTGATGTCGGACTTACGTAGGCTGCTGGTTCCTGGCTGCCAACGCAGCGGCCTCTTCGTCCGTCACTGAAATCTTCCCTGCGGGTGTAAGCCATTTCTGACATTTGCGTATGGAATCACGCCGTGCTCAGGCTCCAGGGATGATAACCGGCCGATCCAATTGCTTCTCACCGATGCATCTTGATTGGCTCTCGCTGCGAGCCACTCCGCCCGCTCCCGCGTCAAGCCGATAAGGCAAGTGCCAGCGAAGTCCGCGGGCACATCCACGGTGGTATCGAATACGGCCCATGTGTTGGTCGGTTCCTGAACGGGCAAAAACCTCATAACAGCACCTGCTAATATACAGTACGAACTTACGGACGGAGCATTGTTCCGGCATCAACCAAACGAAGGAGAGTTTTTCGTTTTTGAGACGCCGCGGCGCGTTGAGCCTTGAGCGGGCAAATTGATCGATACCTTCTGCATCGCGGCTGCGACGTCGCTGAAATAGGGTGGCAGATCGACGAGCCAACGCATCGGCTGATGTAGTTCACCGGCTTTCCAAAAGCGCAATTTCGAAACCTGCCGAAGCCCGCCAAGCGGCGGCGCTTTTGTGCGTCAGCTATCCGCCTTCAGTGCTTCATCTTGCGGGTAGTCGACCTCAGGGTATCCCCCAAGGAACTGTCAGCTGGCTTGGGAGCGCTGCTCGGAACCAGGAATCCACCCTTTAGCAACTCCAAGGCGTCGAGTGCCTCGTCGTCCTGCAAATTTGTCAGAGCCACCCCGTCTGCGAAGACAACCCTATCGTCGTCTATGTCGTAGACCTCCCAAAGCCCATCCTTGATTCTTCGAATGGCGTGCCGATGCTCCATAAGAAGACGCTAATTGAGTCTCGGAAACGGTGGCTAGAGAAAATCAGGGGTAGTCCGATATTAGTAGTGGAAAACTCGGGCGCTCTCCGACGCGTGGTGCGTGGACGGAAGGCAAGAGTGCAGGGCGGCCGTCGGGCCTGGCAGGCGGCAGTTGACGTTCGTCGCTGGGCGAAACATAGGTGCGCCCGCGCGAGCTGTGTTTTATTGGGGGCATCGCCGACCACAACCAGCTGCAACTTGCCACGATCAGAATGCCAGCCGCGCGTGGTCCGAGAGGGGACCAAATCGACCACGGGTCCAAATAGCCGAGGTTGAGAAACCGTTTGACAATCATTGCGGACACTCGGGCTCTGATGTAATTTAGGGTTCGATCAAGTGAGGAATATACCGCTGTCGCGACGGCTGTTCTCTCTTTCCTGTCTCGGCAGATAGCATGCTCTCTAACGGACCTTGGCACTGCAAGCTGTGTTCTTGTGGTCGCCAGGTAACAGCGTTTAAGGGATTTGCCATGCTCCGACGTTGCGGAATCGTTGCGGCCTTGATGCTCGCAAGCGTCACGACTTTCGAGGCTTCTGCAATCGAACGAAGGGTCGCCTTTGTAATCGGCAATTCCGACTACCAAGAAATCTCGGCCCTCAAGAACCCGGCCAAAGATGTGGTGGACGTATCCAACACGTTTCGAGCGGCTGGTTTTGATGTTTTCGTCGCGAGCAATCTTACAAAGCTGCAGTTTGAAGACCAGTTCCGCAACTATCTTGCCGCCGTGGACGGCGCGGAGGTGGCTGTCGTCTACTATTCCGGTCACGGTTTTCAGATCGGCGGCGAAAATTTCCTGATCCCTGTCGATGCCTCGTTGAAAGATGCGGCGGACGTCGAGGTCCAGGCAATCAAGCTGAACGATGTGCTGCAGCAGATGCGTTCGAAATCGAAGATCCAGGTGATCATCCTCGATGCCTGCCGCAACAATCCATTCCCTCGCAAGGACTATTGGCTCAGGGACCAGCTTCTTACCGCCAGCGGCACCGGCCTTGCGGAAGTAAGAAGCTCGCTGAATACACTGATCGCTTTCGCCACCGAACCCGGCGCGGTTGCCTACGACGGCGCCGGCGACCTCAGCCCATTTTCATTCGCGTTTTCTCGTCGGGCCTTGGCTCCGAACCAGGAGATTCGCACGGTCATGGCGGCCGTGCGCCGGGATGTGGTTGAGGCTACCAAGGGCCTGCAGGTTCCCTGGGAGAACTCTTCGCTGATCGACGAAGTCGTTCTGATGCGTCGCAGCAGCCGCCCATCGCTGCCGCCCGTGTTGGAGAAAGTCGTGTTGTCGGGAGTCGGGCCTGTCGATCTCAACCTCCCGGAACCGGTGGAGGTCGACGGCGGATCAATCACCGTCAGCATCGAAAGACCGCCCGCCTTGGGACGTCTGATGCTGAATGGCAAGGTTGTCGAGGCCGGGGATCTGATCCAGGGCAAGGATCTGCCGCATTTGCAGATGGATGTCCCCAAGGGAGTTGGCGAGCCGGAAGAGATGGATATGCTGGCCTACGCTGCACGCGACAATTGGGGCGGCGAAGCCAAGGGCATGCTGGTGTTCCGGGTCAAGAGCGGCGAAGGAGCCCAGGGCGAACAGGTGATGGCCTCACTCGAAGCCGAGCAGAAGCAGCAGGTGCTGCAGCGCGGCATTCATGTCACTGGTGCGGCCGAGGCGATCGAGAACCGGGAGATCGACGTTCCGGTCGGCATCGGCGCGGTTGCTCTGAACCTGGACCTCCCGACAGACGATTCGGCGGTCAGCCTGAAGGTTACCAGCTATCCGGCAACGGGAACGCTCTCCCTGCCGGATCGAGCCCTGTCGCCCGAATCGAGCTTGACGGTCGGTGAAGTCGAGGGGCTGCGCTATGAACCCCAGATCGGAGCCAGCGCACCGGTCGAGATCGCCTTCGAAATTCGGGCGGACAGCGCAGTGTCCAAACCCGCCAAAATGAAAGTGTCGCCAACCGTTGATCCGTGCGACTTGGCTGCCGGCGAACCTCTCGACCTTCAAGGCGTCGTCCCCGGCCTGCTGCCAAATGAAATCGGCGCCGACGCGGTGAAGCTCTGCGAGGCTGCGGTGAAGGCATATCCCGATGTCGCGCGCTTCCGCTACGAACTGGGGCGCGCGCTGCTTGCGGCCGGCAAGGTGGAGCAGGCCAGGAAAGCCATCCAGCAGGCTGCCGATAGGGGACACGTGCGCGCAGTGTTCGAACTCGGCTACCTCTACGCGACCGGAACAGGCGTGGCTGTCGACCGCAAGCAAGCCAACACCTTCTACGCGGCTGCGGCCGACAAGGGCGATCCCTATGGGATGACGTCGTGGGGCCGAGCCTTGTTCCATGGCTCCGGCGTCGAGCCCGATACAGCCAAGGGGCTGGACCTGCTGCTCAAGGCGGCGGCGATGGGTCACACATATGCCATGAACGATCTCGGCGCGATCTTCACCGAAGGCCGCAACGGTGTGACCGCAGATCAGGCCCGTGCCGTTGCCTTCCTGGAGGCTGGCGTCGAGCGGCAGGACATGTATTCGATGAACCTGCTTGGCCGGAACTATCTGTCCGGCGCGGGCGTCGATAAAGATCCCAAAACGGCGCTGGCCCTGTTTCAGAAAGCCACCGAACTCGGCCAGCCCTACGCTCCAAGCAACCTGGCGCGCATGTACCGCGACGGCGTGGGCGTGGAGCGCAACCCGGCGGAAGCGCAAAGACTGTTCGAGATGGCGACCATGCGGGGCGATGAGTATGGTGCATTCGATCGCGCGGTTCTCGAAATGGAAAAGGGCGAAAAGGCCGACCAGGCCACCGCGGTCCGCTTTCTTGCATTTGCGGCCGCGCTGGATTTTCGCAACCAACTGCCAGAGGCCCGGACGAACCTCGCAAATTTCGGCACCAAGGTGAAAACGACGGCGTTGAAGCAGCTGCGCCGGGAACTCAAATCGAAGATTCCTGCGTCCGGTTCGCTGGACGACCAACTGGTCGGCGCGGCCAGGCGGGTCTGGGAAGAAGCCAACCCGCGTCGGGACGTGTTTTAATCAATCAGGAGGTAAACGGTGCGCAGGACATTGAAGCACGCAATCGTCGGAACAGCCCTGTCCGGCATCCTGGTGGGGCTCACAGGCTGCACGTCCTTGATGCCACCCGAACCAACGCCGCTGGTGGAGACGTCACCGCCGAAGGTCGTTCGCAGGACACCTGTAGAGCAGAAGGTCGTCAAGGCCGCTCCCAAACGGGTGGTGACGAAAAAAGTGATCAAGCCGGTTGAGGTAGAGCCTGTTGCCGCACCTCCTGTGATCGCTCCTGCTCCTTGGCGAGGCGGAGGCGGAGGCGGAGGCGGCGGCGGCTGGGGATAAGCCAACTTCCGTTTCGCTTTCACGAAAGCTCGCGCAACATCACGGGGCGGATCGGAGGATGCCGCACCATGTCGTTCTCGACCGCACCGCGAAGATCTAGGGATGACGGATACCGTTGATCCACTGCCTGGCTTCGGACGACCCTATTTTTTTCCCGACCTATCTATAGACTTCGGCGATCCCGCAATCGACGGAAAGAGCTCAAAGGCAAGCCACGCTTCAGTCCGGTGGAAGGGCTCGACGAGGCAATATGGGACAGTCACTACGATGGCTGCCATGGAACTGGGCTCGGTTGTGCGGACAGGAAGTTTCGCCACCGACGACGTCTCGGTGCTGCGGCTGCAACATCCGCTGGGGACACGTTTCAGGGTGGCGCTGCCAAATGGGTCCAAGACGGCTGCAAGTAAGGCAAGCAATCAGGATCCAGACTGCACTCTAATTTGCATCCGCTGATTGGCGCAGCGCCTCGATCTCCGCCATCTGAATGCCCATTTCGACAAACGCGGAAAGAACTGAAAAGCGGTCCTCCAGCGCAACGCGTGCCAGTCCGGCCAGAACCCCCGCACTCACAGCGCGGGCGGCTGGTTGCAAGGCCGATACCGCTGACGTCTCCATAGCTGCACCATTGCCATGCCATCCTGCAGCCAGGGCAATCCAGACGGCAGGCGTTGTTGGCGGCATTCCTGCCGCAGCCTTGCTCACTTCTGGGCGATGGTGAGGGCTATCCGGTTCGCTGACCCAGTCACGAACAAGCGCGAGCAATTCCTGATCCCTGCGATCGAGCAGAACGGTGAGGTGGCTCAGGCACTCATGGGCCCACCACACCGCAGCCCGCTCGGGAAGCAGATAGGCACAGAACGTAATCGCCTCCTCGGGCACCCGCCCGGCAAGGAGGGCGCGGCAAAATTCGATTGAAGGCTGTTCGGTCGGGAGTGCCACCATGTCCCTGAAAACAGCGGGGCAGGCCATGAAAAGATCCCGTGCCGTTTTGAATCGAAGCTCATTGGCCATGGCCGCCACGCTTTTGCTGGGGAACAATCGACACTGAAGCCTGGACAGGGTGCGGGTCAAGTCTCCAGTCCTCAGCAAGATGCAACTGCCGCCCACTCCTCGTATGCCTGACGTTTATTGACAGACATTCGCTTCGGAATTTGGTATTGTCCGCAGTCGATGAAATCGGATGCTCAAGACAGGAGTAACCGTCATGCAGTTGGGCAGTTTAGCCTTCGCGTTTACGGTCACGCTTTTTTCGACCCACGCTTTTGCTGATCCGCTTCAGAAATCAGAAGACATCGTGAAGTTTTTTGACGCGGCGAGCGAGTTCGGCCCGTCGCGTGGAATTTGCGTCGGCACCGAAGAGGAATGCAGCAGCAAGAACAAAGCAGCGCCGGCCGAAAAAACCAGCCTCGACATGCTGATCAACTTCGGCCTGGATTCTGCGGAACTCGATGCGACTGCGCGCGCTGAACTGGACGAGTTCGCCAAGGCACTGAAGGACAGCCGACTGAGCACTCTGAACTTCGTTGTTGAGGGTCATACAGATGCGACCGGCTCGGCTGATTACAACGAGGGACTGTCGGAACGAAGAGCCAGATCGGTAACAACCTTCCTGACCTCTAACGGCATCGATCCTGCCCGCATCAAAGCGACAGGCATGGGCGAAACGAACCCACGCAACCCCAACCCATACGATCCGGTAAACCGCCGGGTGGAGATGCGGATAAGGACTGAGTAGCTGGAGCGGGTGCGCTAGGCTGAGACCAGAGCCGCGCGCCGTTTTCCACGCGCGAACCGGAGGTTAGCGCAGCAAAACCGATTCCGATTTCCGGGTTATGGTTGGTTCAAAGGGTATTCTGCATCGGGCTTATGAGGGCCGTGATCGCCTGCTTGTATTTTTCGAACTCCGGCGATGTCTGCCGGACTTGCGTTGTTGTCGTTGTCTGTTGAGCCACCTCAGTCGTCGTCGGGCTCAGCTTCCTGCCCATTTTCCTTTCGGCCCAGCTCACGACATAGCTGGCGGACTTGCCGGTGAGAAACGGGTTGGCTTGAATGACGGCCGACCCGAGCACGGCGCTCAATTGCGCCGAACCCGGCGATGACAACACTTGATGGGCGCCTTCCATTCCCAGGAAATGACAGAGATAAAGCCGGCCGGCTGTGATCTGGTGGCCGCGCGCCCGAAGATAGGCTTCGCCTTCGCGCGCCAGATTGCTGACCATCTCGCGCGAGATGGTGGCGTCGTAACGTAAAGCGAGCAGGTCGGCGGTTGACAGTGTCCGCGCAAGTTCGGGGCGGTAGGTGTTCATCATCCTGATCCAGGTCTTCGTTATGAACTGACCGGCGCCGGTCGCCGAAGAAAGTGGGTTCTTGGCGCGGGCGCTGCCGCCACTTTCGACTTGAACGATACGGTCGGTCAGCGTTTCGACAGCGGAATCATCCGTTGCGATGGCGGTAACCGTACCCAGGGGATCGATCGCCTCGCCATCGCGATAGAGTTCGAAATGCAGGTGCGGCCCAGTCGAAAGGCCGGTAGTGCCAATGTAACCAATGATATCGCCTGCCTTCACCTTCGCGCCGACACCGCCTTTGACCGCGAATTTCTGCATATGCGCATAGCGCGTCTCGCGCCCGTTTCCGTGCGAAATCTTCACCAGGTTGCCGTAACCCCCTCCGTCGCCTTGAAAAACGACTTCGCCGTCGAAGGCGGCTGCAATCGGCGTACCCAGAGGCGCCGCCCAATCCACGCCCTTGTGGATGCGAACAGTCCCGAGGATCGGGTGCTTGCGTGGGCCGAAGG
Organism: Mesorhizobium sp. M5C.F.Ca.ET.164.01.1.1; assembly: GCF_004792125.1. Taxonomy (NCBI): domain Bacteria; kingdom Pseudomonadati; phylum Pseudomonadota; class Alphaproteobacteria; order Hyphomicrobiales; family Phyllobacteriaceae; genus Mesorhizobium; species Mesorhizobium sp. M5C.F.Ca.ET.164.01.1.1. The sequence continues at coordinate 483,173 of NZ_SRTG01000002.1, forward strand.
TGGACGTCATGACCCCGTTGACCGGGGTGACCATGCCGTTTGTGACCGTCAGCGAGCGAACCTGATCGTCGCCGCTAACGCATGCAAACTGGCCGTCGGTCTGCTGGAACACGAAACAGTCGAGGCTTTTTTCGGCACCCTGGACACCCACATATAACACGCGCCCGGCCGTCTCTTCCTTGCCACGCGGCCTTTGCGAATAGATCAGGACCAGACGTTGCTCTTCGCTGGCAAACGCATCCAGATCCTGTCCTCGCGAGAGATACATGATCGCTTCTCCGATCACGCCGGTCGGGACTTTGTTGCGTGCTGCTGTTGAGTAGATTGCATCGAGCAGCCGGTATTGCCTTTTGTGCGTGCCTTGTGCCTGTGCGCCCGAGTAGTTGAACAGATCTTCGCGGACCCAGGGATCCACACCAGACACAAACACACCAGCGGCATTGCGCGTCAGCGTACCGACAAATACATTCTTGGCGTAGATTGAAACCTGCATGAGGGACATGGTTGTCGTCTCGCGCGTCGGCCTGAAACCGCGCATGGCGACGACATAACCTGGCTCAAGGCTTTCCCGATTGAAAAGCGTCTTCAGGGCTTCGCCTGCCAGTTTGGCATCCTCGGCGGAGAAATGCGCATCCAGGGCAACGCTGTCCAAGCTGCGGTGGTTGAGAATCTTTACGAATGTGTCCTCGGTAGCCTTGTATCGTTGATACTCGCTGGTGACGTTTGCGACGCTTGTGTTGTTTTCGATCTGCGTTTTCCGGAACGTGGGAAGGGCTGCCTCGCCTGAATCGATTGTTTCGCCCCAACCTGCTTCGGCATCATCGCCGTCCACCTGCGGGTCCGAAGCAACCGGAGCCTCGTTTAGAACGGGCGGTGGCTGAACATCGTCTTGCAGATCGTTGGATGACGCCGGCGCGGTCTGTCGCTGTGCCTGGAAGAATGCGAAATCTTCTTGTGTGGACGGTATCGTTGTCATGAACTTTTCGCTGGCGCTAAGCATCACGTCAGCCAGAATCTCGATCTGCGGAGAAACTCCGGCCCGCTCGAGTTCTGCCGGGCGCGGGATCACTTGGCTTTTTGTTGCGCCGCCGGTGTCGGGCGCAAGGGTGATCCACATCGGGTCTCCTGCGAGATCGATGATGGCAGGCACATAGACGGATGCGTCGGCTGGCACATCGTCGGTTCCCTCGACGGCCTGCAACTCCTCATCCTCGTCGCCAAACGACCAATAATCCGCGGTGAGATAGAAGCCGGCAGCGATCGACAACAGGACAGCCACGGCAAGACCGGCAAGCAGCCTGCGCCAGAGCCTGCGTCTGCGCAGGGCGGCGCGCGCCTGCTTTTTCAACCTGAAGCTTGTGTCGATACTGTGCGTCACGGATTGCTTCCGGTCAGAAAAAAGGTCCACCGCACCTGTTCAAGCGTATCGACTTCGAGAAATCGTGCGGCGATATGGCCGCGCTGCCAGCATTCATCGATTCCGCGTATCGAAAAACGCCGCCGGTCGATGCACATTTCGGTCGACCCGGTCAGGGTCGCATGGCCAAAGACGTCCGTCGCATAGATGTAAATGTAGCGGTTGGTGAGTTCCTCGCGGATGACGTTCACGCACTGATTTGCGCCGATGGTCCACCAGCCATCGGTCTGGTCCGCATTGTCGACCTTCTGGCCGACAGCGAGATTGACGACGTCGAGCGTCTGATTGCAGACGGTGAATTCGGCGCGCGCTTCGTGGGACGACAGGAGAGCCAGCAATGTCGCGCCCAACATGACCGCAAGTCTGATACGGCCTCTCAGGCCAAGCAGGCCGCGAAGCTGGTCACGCTGACTGTTGGGCGGGACAGTTGTCAGGAAGGAAATGCGCGAGCGGCGGTGGTCCATCGGCGTTCATGCTACCCGCCGAGCCGGAAGTACTTTGCCGTTGCGGAGAACTCAGCTCGGTTGGCGTCGATCTCATCGAGAATCCTGGGCAGCAGCAGCGCGGCTGGTGTCGGCGCGGAGAACGCCGCAGCCTGAATATCCTGTGGACCCGTGATCACCATTATGATCTGCGGCACGACCTTGCCGGCCGCCTTGTCGGCTGCGCCGAGATCGATCGGAATGTTGAAAGTGGCCTTGTCCGCTTGCGCCAGGATACGATCGTCAAGGCTGAATGCCATGCCCCTGTGGTCGATCAGCAGCACGCTGGAAATAAGGCCGCCATGCGTCACCAGCTTGCCGCCGATCGGCGAGCCGCTTGGCACCGTCGTTCGATCGAGAACAAGCTGCGGCTTGTCAGCCGGCATCTGGTCAAGAAAGCGCAGAAAGTTGGTGACTTCGCATTGAGCCGGCTCAATGAGGCGGACGCTGATGTCCGGTTCGACACGGAATCTTGCCTGGAAATCGGACAACATTCGTTCGAACGGCTGGACCTCCGTGCCCAATCCTTCGATCGCAACGGCGGCCTCGGTTGCCGACGTCAACGTCGCATAGAAACAGTCGCCGCCGTTGAAGTCGCGCACCCAGGAGACCCGTTGCGCAGCGTGGTCGAGGGCATTTTTCGGCGGCAGATCCGGTCTCGGCACGTTCAAGGCAACAGTGGCCTCGCCCGGCTGTTTGCCTGGCGCCGGCTCGTACCGCTGCCGTTTTGCGCCCCCATCATCCGTCTGGCTTGCGGCGGGTTCGGGCACCCGCGCGGCCGCCTTGGGTTGTGTCTGCTGGCTGGCCGGCTGATCGGGCTTCCGGCTCTCCATTATTTCGGGCTGGACCGCTGGGGGCGAAGCCTTGTCGGCCGCCGGCATCGGCGCGACCTGGATGCGCGGCGGAACCGGCTCCGGGGTTTCCTCGGTTGGCGAAAGGACTTCGGCCGGCCGTGTCGGCTCCAACTTTTGATCCGCCGCGGCATCTGCCCGATTTTCAGCTGGCGATGGCGCCTCGGCTGCCGCCGGCTCCGAGGTATCCTCGGATGCCACCGGCTCCGAAATGTCCTCGGATGCCGCCGGCTCCGGGGTGTCCTCGGTTGGCGAGAGGACTTCGGCGGGCCGCGTCGGCTCCAGGCTTTGATCCGCCGCTGCACCTGCCTGACTTTCAACTGGCGGCTGCGCTTCGGCTGCCGCCGGCTCTGAGCTTTCCGCGGATACCGCCGGCTCCGAGTCTTCCGCGGATACCGCCGGCTCCGAATCTTCCTCGGATGCCGCCCGCTCCGGGGTTTCTTCGGATGGTGAGAGGACTTCGGCGGGCCGTGCCGGCTCCAGCTTTTGATCCGCCTCGGCACCTGCCTGACTTTCGGCTGGCGGTGCAGTGGCTTCTGTTCGTGACTGCTCAGGTGGAACTGACTTTGCCGGTTCGTCGCCCGGCGAGCTTGCAGCGCTGTCCGTCGGGGCCGGTTTTGATGCTTTTGGCGACAAAAACGCTGTATCGCCGGCAGTCGGCGTGGAAGGCGTCATCAGGCCGCCCAGATAAACACCTGCACCCGACGCGACAGCCAATGTCGCCAAGGCAGCGATCGCGATCGATCGGGTCTTGGCCGACTTTGCAGGGAGCTTTGGCAAGACCGCGCGAGCAGGACCGGCAACTGGCGAAGGCCTTGACTCGGACAGAAGCGCCGGCCGGACATGCGGAACGAAGCGCTGCTCACCGGCAGCCGCCGGAGGCTGACTTGCCATATTAGGACCGGCAAGCTTGGGACCGGGAAGCTTGGGGCCAGGCGCGGCGGTTCCCCCGGTTCGCAGCGTCCGATCGCGCGGTGTGGTCGACGTTGGCGGCCTTGTCTCCTCGTCCGTGTCGTCACGTGTCGCCCTGGCGATATCCGCCATGCTGATCGGCCGTTCCTGTGGATCCGGCTGCAGCATGGCCTCAACAATTCCACGAAAATCGGCATCGATGTCGGATAGGTCCGGAACGCTTCGGCGTTTTTCCACGATCTCGTACTGGGAGCCGCCCATGTCGATCGGTTTTCCACGCAGAGCAGCGGCCAGCACCAGGCCCAGGCTGTAGATGTCGGATTGCTCGCTGACTTCGCCGCTGTACAGCCCGAGTTGCTCGGGAGAAACGTAGTCGTACTTTCCCGCGAACTTTCCGCCGATCAGCGTCTCGCCGCCGACGGTCGCCGACCGCGCAATACCAAAATCGATGATCTTTGCGCGATCGACCCGGCCTCCCGGCAGGATGATGTTGTCCGGGGAGAGGTCGCGGTGTATTGCTCCCGCCTGGTGCACGGCGCTCAAGCCGGAAGCCAGGCGATGGCACAGCTTGCGCACGTCTTCCGTCGGCATCGGGCCACGTCGCATAATATCGAACAGCGATTGGCCGTCGACGAATTCCATGGCGAGGTAGGGGCGACCAATGCCTGGGTCGATGGTGAAGACGTGATATCGCACGACCGCTTCGTGCGACAGGTGATTGAGGATCGATGCTTCCTTGCGGAACAGCGACAGGATCGTCTGATCGCGGGCGAACTCGGGCAATACGATCTTGATCGCGACGTGGTCGCCGGTCTGGATGTTGTGGCCACGGTAGACTTCGCCCATGCCACCGAATCCGATCCGCTCGTCCAGTTCATAGATGCCGCTGAGTTGCGTGCCTACGGCTGTTGTGGCCACGTCAGGCGATATCCGCGTCTTGTCGTCGGCGCTCATCAGCCTCAACCTTCCGCCCTGGAAGGACCGGGATAGGCCCCATTGCCCCCGTCTCCGATCTTGACGAGCACGATCGTGACATTGTCCGTTCCCCCGCGCGCCAGCACCATTTGCAGCAGGTTTTCGCATGCCGCCTGAGGTGTCGCCGACACCGCCGCCGCCTCGATCTCGGCGTCTGTGACATGCGCTGTCAGCCCGTCGGTGCTCAGCACAAATATGTCGCCCGGCGTGATTTCGCCTTGCTGGAAATCGATCACGATCTCGTCGCTGACGCCGACCGCATGCGTGATAACGTTGCGGCGCGGCCAGGTGAGCGCCTCGGCTGCGCTGATCATGCCCTTGTCGAGAAGTTCCTGGACTTCGGTATGGTCTCTCGAAATCTGGGAGATCGAGCCGTTGCGGATCAGGTAGACGCGACTGTCGCCCGCCCACAGGCAGGCAAACCGCCCGTCCATAGCCAGCAGGGCGGCGACAGTGGAGCCAATGGTCACGCCGCGGGATTGCGATATCCTGCGTATTTCGGCGTTGGCCCGGCTCAGCCGGTCCTCGAAGCGCGCGCGAAGATCCGGTGCGGAGCTTGCAATACCAATCGTTGCCAGATGATCGACGATGCTGGCCGATGCGACTTCCCCGGCATCATGTCCACCCATTCCATCGGCCACCACCCACAGGCCGGTGTCCGGCTCGACCAGATAGCTGTCTTCGTTGAGCTCGCGGACACAGCCTCTGTGGCTGACGCCGAAGCTTTCAAAGGGGAGGGCGACATCGTTCACTTTGCCACCAAGCGCTTCTCAAGCGTCCTCTGCGGCGCACCGTCAGGCGCTCGCTCGCGCCAGTTTGCCACAGGCTCGAACGTTAGAGTATCGAAATCAACGTCCGCCCAGCTGTTGCCGATGGACAGCCGCACCCTATTGGAAAATTCAAAGGTCATCTCAAAACGCCTTTGGACAGCTGAACCCGGAAAGCGCAGGAAGGAAGAGAGGGATTTGGTCCGAACTGGCCTGGACCGTATAGGCGACATCGCGTCCGCCGATCACGAAGCGGGCTTGCGTGTTGCCGCCGGTGCTGGTGATGTCAGCCTTGTCCAGCAGGCGCTTCAGTGCCCACGGACCGTCGAACTTGATCGCGGATTCACGGCCCGGCATTTGGGGAATGAGGCTCAGGCTCGCCGACGCGGAAGCCATGCCGCTCGGCCAGGTCACCGTGCTTGGCGCGTTGCCGGCCTGGTTGCTTTGGACGATCTGGCCATCGACGTCGAGTACCGCCGTCTCGGCATCGCCATGCAGTGAAAACGGCGTAAAGGTGACACTGACCGACGGCACCGAACCACCTGAAGGAAAGAAGGCGTTGCGGATTTCCGCCGCCAACTGGAAGTTTTTCAAGGTCGACTTCGACAGGTCGCGCCCGAAACGCGCATCCTGCTTCCAGTTCCAGTCCTGGCCGGTCATGTCGATCAGCGATGCGAGATTCTGTGCGAAGAACCGGTCCATCAGTCCGCCTGGAGCGAACAGTTTTGCGAAATCCGCCATCGCAATATCCTCCGGGCCATCGCTGGCGAAGGGATAACGGCCCTCGACCATAGCCTCGCAGGCGCGCGTGACCGTCTGGTCGAGCATCTGGTTCAAATTCGTCAGCGAGGTTTCTGCGACATTGCCATCAAGCTCGTCGGCGGTCGCAGTAACCATTCGGGCGAGTTGCTTGGGCAGACGCGAGACATTGGCGCGAAGGGTGGATATCTGCAGCTGCAGATTCATGTTGGCGCGTTCCGTTTGCGAAGGGACATCGGCCGCCAATTGCAGGCTTTGATGGATGTCGCGGAAATTCTGGGTCAGTGCATCGATTGGGCGGCGCCCAGTGGGACCGTTCACCAAGGCCTGAAATGATCTGAATTGCGCTTCGATGTTCGCCCCGGGGTTCTGGTTTTGCCCGCGAGCGGACCCCGTGCCGGCCCGGCTTTGCGATTTGCCGCTGGCGATTTGAATGCCGATGCGGGCCAATCCGCTGGCGATATCTGCAGCGTTTTGCGGCTCGGTTTGAAGCATGCCGGCTTCGGCCCCGGAGCCGGACTCTTCGCTGGGACCAGCGTCTCGCGTCAGCGCTGTTTCGTCGGCGATCGCGGTAAAAAGCTGGTCGATTGGCGAGCTTGGTGACGCGGCGGCGGAGAGCGCGATATAGTCCGGCTTGTCCTCCAGCATTGCCTTGAACTTCAGCTTTTCGAGAACGCCGTTCCACGCCGCGGCGAACTCCCTGCCATAGCGCTCGACAAGTTCGGGACCGAGTTTTGGCAACTCCTGGTCGATGCCGCCTTGCTCGGCGCCGCCGCCGAGAACCCACTGGTCATCGACAAGCATCTGCGCAATGCGCGAGAGTTGTCCGAGATAGAAGTCGTTGAAGCCGCTATAGGTGTAGATACCCGGAACGCGAAGACCTGACAGATCGCCGCCATCGACACGCTCGAACAACAGCTGCGCTTCCGGGCCGCCTTTGACGGACACGGAAAAATCATCCAGCGCTGCGGCGTAGACCGCCGACTTCACCAGGGCAGAGGCACGATCGGCAAGGCTCATGCGTCCGAGCGAGCGTTGAGCGGCTTCGACAAGTGGCTGGTTGAGTTCGAAAACCGGGTCATAGGCATCGTCCAGCGCAAGCATGGCCCGCAGATGCTTTTCGAGTTGCGCCCGTCCCTCGCGGTTGTTTTCACCCGGATACCGGTTCTGCTCCCAGTCCCGCCTCATCCAGGACACGATCAACTCGTCGTCGACCTTGGGCGCCTTGCCGCCAAGCATCATGTAGATCTTCAGCGGTTCGTAGAGCGAGGTGGGATCAGCCATCCTGGCCTGGATCGTCCGTTCGGCCTGAAGCAGCAGGCGCGAGCGGAACATGCGCTCCAGCGCTTGCCGGTAGGCTGCTTTTGATGCCGAAAGAAGTCTTTCCCGCTGACTGAGACCGAACGTCTCCTGGATCGGGGTCGGCAGGTCACTGGTGTCGAACCCGGCCGGCAGTTCGCGCAACTGGTCGAGCGGGCCGATGACGTTTTCAAGGTCGACGTCGGCGACGGTCGTGCTTTTGAGGAGCGGGTCCGCCGTCTCGCGATACTGGCTTGCAGCCTGCGTGGTGGAAGCGATCAGCGACCTGTTGGCCGTAAAGCTCAGGGCCAAGGTGCCCAGAGCCGCGGCAGCCATCAATGCTATTGCGCCAAGGCCGCCATACCTGACGATCGCTGCGCGCCTTTCAGCCGATTTGTCGTATGAAACCCAGCCGGATTCCGCGAAAATGACGCCGGTCAGAAGATCATGCAGGAAGAAGCTCTTGCCGGTGCCGGAAAGATGGGCGCGAGAAGCGCTGCCGAAACTGCGGCCGATTGCGCCCAGCACCTGGTCGATCGGCGTGCCCTCCTGCGTGCCTGACGAAAAATACAGTCCACGCAGGCTGACATTCACCTGGCTGCGGGCCGGATCGAACAGGCTGGCGACGAAATCGGCAATACGGCCTTTCAGCGCGCCAAACTGGGCTGGAAAGCCAAAGATGGCTATGCGCGCGACCGGATCGGCCTCTTCCTGCAGGCGGTCGGCGATCTCCTCCGCCAGGCGCTTTGCCAATGCGTCGAATTCGGCCGGTGCCTCACCGGCCATGTTCTTGCTGCGATCGGCGGTCTGGAATGTCGCGCCCCACACTTTGCGGCGGCGCTGCTCGTCGAAGCCGCCAAAATAATCCATGAAACCGGAGACAAGGTCGGCCTTGGTGAAGAGCAGGTACACCGGGAACTGGATTTTCAGTGTTTCGTGAATTTCGCGCAGACGGCTGCGTATTTCGACGACATGGACGTCAAGCTGCCGATCATCGAGGCTGATGAGATCGGCAAGGCTGATGGCCAGTATAACCCCGTTGATCGGTTGCCGGGGGCGGTATCGCTTGAGCAGCGACAAGAAGGCGAGCCAGCTCTTCTTGTCGCTCTGCGCATTGGAATCCTGCGTGGTGTAGCGTCCGGCGGTGTCGATCAGCACCGCCTGATCGGTGAACCACCAGTCGCAGGATCGTGTGCCGCCAACGCCGGCCACCGGCTGGGCGTGTCCCGAACCGGCAAGCGGAAAGTTCAGACCCGAATTGACCAACGCCGTTGTCTTGCCGGCACCGGGCGGGCCGATGACGACGTACCAGGGAACTTCGTAGAGGAAATTGCGCTTGCCGCTCGACCGCTTGAGCGCAGCGATGGCTTCATTCATCCGAGCCTCGAGCACCTGCGAGTCGTCATCCCTGTCGTCATTGCGGGCGACTATCGTCTCGAGCGCCTTTTGCGCCTTTCGCTTTTGCCAGAAACGCACGCCATAAAACAGCGTCGCGATCGCAACGATCACGCCGATGATCGTCACGCGCAGCCAGACGGGTGCCAGCGGACGCGTGTCGGCAAAGCGGATCAATGGTCCGGCAAACCAGACGGCCGCCGCGAAACCGGCCAACGCGATCGCGCTGAATATCCGCAGCAGCCAACGCGTCATGGGCGCTTCCAGATGGCCGTGCTCACAGCGTTTCCTCCTTGGGGATCATCAAGTCGACACGGCGATTCTGGGCGCGGCCTTCCGGCGTCGCATTGTCGGCGATCGGTTCGTCTTCACCCCTGCCGTCGACGGTGATCCGGGAAGGCTTGCTGAACCGTGGCGCCATGACAGCTGCGACGGCCTTCGCCCGGGCGATGGAAAGGTCGAAGTTGGATTTGAACGGGCTCGATTTCTGCGGCCTCACATTGTCTGTGTGGCCGACGATCATGATCGGTCCAGGCTCCGGTTCCAGCGCGGCGGCGATGTCCGCGGCGATTGGTCCAAACTCCGGTTTTATCTCGGCCCTGCCGGACGGGAACAACAGGATGTTGTTGATCTCCACGATGATGAACCTGCCCTGCGTGCCGACGCTCAGCCCGCCGCGCGCGATAGTCTCGGCCAGTGCCGCGTGGATGCGATCGATCTGGGAGCGGGTAGGGGCGACAGGCGGAGCGACTTTCACCGGCGCAGCCGACGGCGCCACGCTGGCGCGTTCGATGGCGATCGGCGTCGACGGATCGAGTGCCAGCAGCCTGCCGGCAAGAGCATCGCCCTCGTCGGTGACGAAGACCCGCAATGCGAAGAATGCCGCCGTCAGCAGCGCCGACGCAGCCGCCGCAGTCACCCAGAGCGGCAACCTGGCCGACGACTGTGGGCTGGACAGCGCCAGGCTCTGCCAGTGCGGCGAGATGTCGTCGTCGGCGCGCGCCCTGAAGTAACGAAGCGTCTCGTAGACGTCGCGTCGAACGCGTTCGAGATTGTTGTCCTCGCGCGCAAGGCCTCGATACTGGCCTTCGAACCCCAGCGACAGGCAGGCATGCATCAGTTCCAGCAAATCGTAGTGTGCCTCCGGCGCCGCCAGTATCTTGTTCAGCGCTGCGTAGAAACCCGAGCCGGTGGGCACGACGTGAAAGAACTGTGACAGCATGCTGTGCTGCGCCCAGGCGTCTGGCTTGGGCCAAGGCAGGTTGCCGATGAGGTCGTCAGCGGTTTCGCAGAGAACAAATTTTGCGATCCGTGCATCTTCTTCGGGAACACCGGCTTTCTCGATTGTCCGGTCGAATTTTTCGATCGCCTCGGAAACATGTTCCGCCAGCTGTTCCGCCTGTCTTTCGACAGCCATAAGCCTGAGCTGGCCAAACAGCATCAGCAAAGGCGCGGCCGCGGCGAGGATCTGATTGGCTGCGGAATATCTGACGCTGTCCGTGGCCTGCAGCAGGATGTCCTGCTGAATGCCCGGCGCCGCCGCAAAGGAGCCGGTTGCCGCTGCGCCGGGGTCTGCGCCCTGATAAATCACGGTTCCGGATGTCCAGCCCGGCGGTGCATGCCGAGCGACCGGATCGAAAACCGTTGAATCCTTGACCGGCGAGGGACCGGGGTGCCCGCCGCCGGGAACGGCCCCCTGGGGATCGGGCGCTGATTTTTCAGCGCGGCGCGGTGCGCGAATGACGGTCTTGCCCGCTGGGCCGAAAGGATCGTCCTTCGAGCTCATCGCCAAACGTCCGTCCACGCGTCGGCGCCGCCTGTGCGCCACATCAGGGCAAGACGGTCCCCGGCCAAGCGCAGGAACTGCAGGCGCTGCTGACGAGGGCAGTGCCTGCAAGAAGGTCGGCTATATTTTTCGATCCCGCCGTAACATGACATGTGCCGCAGACCCCCAGGTCAATCAGCCTACCCGCTGGCGAACTGTCGAAAATGATCGTAAGCTTAGAAACGGCCGATTGGAACCAGATGCAGTGCTGCGAAAGGATTTTTCTTCGCCAACGACAGCGCCGCATCTTTCGGCTCGCCAAGGGCGCCCTGATACATTCCAGTTGGTGCGTGATCCGTTCCGCAGCCGAAGCCAAGCGCAGCAAACCGATCCGATTTTCGGTGCATCTGCCAGGTTTCGGTCTACTTTTGCTTGTCGGCTTTGGCATAGGCTTCGCTGAAATAGGCCAGGAATATGTCCAGCATTCCGTTTTCGTGCGCTTCCTCCATGGTCCGCCATTTGGCGACGAAGGCGTCCCAAGCCAGGCCCTTCTTCGATGTGAATGACGTCGGTGGAAGTTTCTTGCTGATCGCCTCGGGCGACAAATCGTCAAGCAGCCGCGAGAGCGCAGCTTGCATGGCTGCATAGGTGGCAAATTCGTGCGTCTTGAGATCGCGGAACGCGTCTTCGACACTGTGCCTGGCATCAAGGTAGCCGGATCTGCGCCGCGCAAACATGATTTCGAGGATTTCGTCGGTTCCCGGGACGAACTTTAGCGGATTGTTGTCGGCAGCGCTGATCATCGTCCGGTGTGTGCTCTTGGCCAGTATTTTCGCAGCCGCACGTGCTTTCAGCAGCAGGGCCAGTTCCTCGACAACCGTCCGCAGCACCGCGCCGATTTCGGCAGCCACTTCATGCGGATCACGCGACTGAAGCAATTCCGGCGCGATGCCGGCTGCGATCGCGATTTCCCGCAGCACCTCGTCTCTCGTCGAAGCGAGAGGCGCGGGCGGCGAAGACGTCGACGCCGGTGCTCTCTGCCCGGGCCGTTGCTCCCCCGGCTCGAAGAAAGGCTGGTCTGCGATATCCTTGGGCCGGCCTGTTGTGATCGGCATTTGTCGCTGCGTCGAACCGTGGCTGCTTCGAGGAAGCCCTGTCGCGGCGCGCTCGTCATCAATGGAAACCAGGACGACATAGCGGCCGATCAGCAACCGGTCGCCTTGACCGAGCCGGTGAGGGCCGGCCATGCGCTGGGTCGATCCGTTGATGAATGTGCCGTTGCGCGAGAAATCGTACAGCCAGAACGCGCCTGCCTGGTAACGCACTTCGCAGTGTCGGGCGGAGATGAACTTGTCGGGATCTGGCAAGGTCCAGTCACAGGCCTCGCGGCCGATTTCAAAGCTGCGATCACGAGCGGAGTAGCCGGTCGACATACCGGCGGGCAGGGAGACGACATTGTTGATCTGCAGACTGATATACATTCAAAATCGCCGTCGATCCTGTCGGCAAACTCGCCCAGGACACCCCATTATACCAGCAATTTCTGAGCGCGGCGGCACAGAAGCGTTCAAGTCGATGATTTCACAGGCGATTAGGCTGCAGTCGCCAACGGTCCCCTTTGGTCGGTGCAAGACATGTGCTAGGCTCAGCCAGAAACGAGCGGCGGGAGGGGGCACGACCCATGCCGAACGAACGTGCCACGGTTGTGCAGACGCCGGTTGGCGCTGAGCTGTTGACCTTCACGCATCTTGTCGGGCGCGATGAGATCAGTCGTTGTTTGGCCTACACGGTCGGGTTCGTCAGCAGCAGCCCCGACGTCGATCCGCTGAAGATGCTGGGCGGTGCTGTTTCGATCGAAGGTGAATCCGATCCCAAACGCTGGTTCAGCGGCCTTGTCTCCGAGTTTCGGCTGACCCGCATCGAGGACCGCCTGGCATACTACGAAGCCGTCATCAGGCCATGGCTCTGGTTTCTCGGCAATACCACCGACTGCCGTATTTTCCAGAACATGAGCGTCATCGAAATCGTCGAGGAGGTTTTCTCGAAATACAGCACGGCAAAGTTCGAGAAGCGCCTGCAGGGGTCCTATCCGCCGCGCGAATATTGCGTCCAGTACGACGAGACCGATCTCGATTTCGTCCAGCGGCTGCTCGAGCACGAAGGCATCCTGTATTTCTTCGAGCATGACGAGGGCAAGCACACGCTTGTGCTCGCCGATGCCATGAACAAGCTCAAGCCGGCGCCGGGCTATGAAAAGGTGCCCTATCACTTTGAAGGGCAGGGCTCCCGGCGCGATGTCGAATACATCACGGAGTGGATTCCGGGCAGTTCGGTGCGGCCGGGCGCCTATGTCCATACCGACTATGATTTCAAGAAGCCGGGCGCCGACCTGATGGCCAAATCCGCCCAGCCGTTCAGCCACAAGCAGGCCGCGGGCGAGAATTACCGCCAGCCCGGCGCGCATCTCGACGTCGGCCGCGGCGACAGCCTGGCCGCGATCCGGCGCGAGGAAATCCAGGCCGTGCACCAGCGCATCGCTGCAGTCGGCACCGTGCGCGGCCTGTATTCCGGCTGCACGTTCAAGCTGGACGGGTTCCCTAGGGAAGACCAGAACCAGGAATATCTGGTGGTCAGCGCCGAATACAGGCTGTTCGATCCCGGCTACAGAGCCCTTGCCGACGTCGAAAGCGAGAACTTCAAGGTGATCCTCGGCGTGGCGCCTACCGCCTTGCCCTATCGCCCGCCGCGGGTCACGACACGGCCGATCATGCGCGGCCCGCAGACGGCGACGGTGGTCGGCCCGTCCGGCGAGGAAATATTCACCGACAAATATGCACGGGTGAAGGTGCAGTTCCACTGGGACCGTCTCGGCAAGAAGGACCAGAACAGTTCTTGTTTCGTGCGGGTGTCGCAGACCTGGGCCGGCAGCGGCTGGGGATTCATCCAGATCCCGCGCATCGGCCAGGAGGTGATCGTCGATTTCATCGAAGGTGACCCCGATCTGCCGATCATCACCGGCCGCGTCTACAACGCCTCGCAGATGCCGCCCTACGGATTGCCGGGCAGCGCCACGCAATCCGGCTGGAAATCCGACTCCTCGAAAGGCGGCGGCGGATACAACGAGCTGATGTTCGAGGACAAGGCCGGCTCCGAACTGGTCAATTTCCAGGCGCAGAAGGACCACAACCTTCTGATCAAGAACGACCGCACCAAGCTGGTGCAGCACGACCAGTCCGACCGCATCGACCACGACGCCAAGCACTCCGTCGGCCACAACCTCGACGAGGACGTCGGCAACAACAAGACGGTCAAGGTCGGCGTCGACCAGACCACGGATATCGGCAACAACGACACCGAGACCGTCGGGGTGAACCGTTCGCTGAAGGTGGGGTCGAACGAGACGATCAATATTGGGTCGAACTCGACGGAGACGATCGGCGCCAATCATACGCAGACCGTGGCGCTTGTGCAGACCATCACGGTGGGCGCCGCGCGAGTGGATTCAGTGGGCGCGGCAGAAACCCGAAGCGTTGGCGCCGTCCAGACGAATCAGATCGGTGCATCGCGCTCGATGACGGTTGGGGCCGGACAGAGCCACAGCATCGGCTCCTCGGATACATGGAAGATCGGCGCAAGCCAGAATATCAGCATCGCTGCGGACCAGAATAAGAAGGTCGGCGGTGGCCAAAATTTTGAAATCGGTAAAGGCCGCAAGTTGAAGATCGGCGCGGACGACGCGACCGACGTCGGCGGCGGGCACACCCTGAAGGTCGGCAAGTCCAGTGCCGTGGATGTTGCCAACGATGGAAGTTTCAAGATCGGCAAGGACTTTGCGATCGACGCCGGGGATTCGATTTCGCTGACGTGTGGCAGTGCCTCGATTACTATGAAGAAGGACGGAAATATCATCATCAAGGGCAAGGACATTACCGTCAACGCATCCGGCAAGATCAATATCAAGGCATCGAGCGACATCACCATGAAGGGTTCCAAAATCCACGAAAACTAGCGGAAGCCTTGTTTTCATCGATGGCGGGATAGCGCATTAACAAATCGCGTACCGTGAGAGAATGGCTTCTTGCCCCAAATGAACATCCTAGCGAATATTGTAGGGCAGCATGCTGAGCAGGCGGCATCGTTGTGGGCACAAAGGGACAATTTAGCCCTTGACGATCCCCCAGATCTGGACGCCGTAGCGGCTATAGACGATAGATTGGAAATGAGCCTCGATGGCATAAGGGTCGCAAGCCGGGCGGCTTGGCCCTGTGTCCTCGCCCTCCATCAGGCGTCGCCTGGCAAGGGCGAACTCTTCGTCGTGTCTTGGACGGCTCTCGAGTTCGAGAGCGCCGATCATGTCGCGCAAGCAGTTGAAGTTGGTCGCACCGCGATCGACGGCCCAGGTGGCCTGCTCGGCGCGCTGGCCTGGCATACGCCTCGCCTAATTGCGCCATGGGTGCGAGCGTGGATTAATGACGCGTGTGATCCGTTCAAGCGGTTCCTGGGCGTGTCGGCCTGCTTCGAACACCGCGTCGATCCAAAACAGATGCTATCGTTGCGACTGCGCGATCCCGACACGTCAGTACGTGCGGCGAGCCTTCGGCTGGTCGCGAAGCTCGGTCGCGCCGATCTGACGGGCGAAGTCAGGAATGCGGGTTTCGATGAGGACCAGCAGGTGCGTTTCTGGGCTGCCTGGGCTTTGAGCGAACTTGGCTCAGGCGACCTCGCTGTTCCTGAACTGAGAAGGGTAGCAGTGCAAGGCGACGACAACGCGCTGAGCGCGCTTCGAGCTGCGGTAAAGGCGATGCCGATGAAGGAAGCGCGAAGCTGGATAGGCTCGCTGTATACCTCACCGCAGAGCGCCTCCCTCGGGGTGAGAGCGGCTGGCATGCTGGGCGATCGATCGATCCTGCCGTGGTTGATTGAACAGATGGGCAATCCCGCCCTTGCAGTGACCGCGGGCGCGTCGTTTCTGGAACTGTTTCCCGAGGCGCGGCAGGAGAGCGATCTCTTCACGACTGACCCCGGCGCGGCGGGGCTTCGGTTCGAGGAATATTTCGGTAATCAGGCTGCAAGGGTCCCGCTTGCCGACAGGGTCCTGGAATGGGGGCGGCGACAAGGATGCATCATGTAGCCGGAGTGAATGAGCAGGTATTAGGGGGCGGCTGGATTCATGGTAGGCGCGTGGGCGAGCGAGCCAAGCTGTTGGCTAGGGGAGCATCCGGCGCACTTAGCGCTAAATCCAGGGTGGCGCCTCGCCTCTGACGCTGCGTCCCGTTTGCAAAGATCTCCATCAGATTCTCCGCCGCTAGGGCCTTGCCCTGCAAATACCTTTTACCTGGACTGAAATCTGTCTGGTTGCGCCGCCACCATTCGCGGATCTTGCGGACATCGGGCCAGACCAGATACTCGTCGCGAGCGGAGTAATCGTGTGGCGACGCATCCCCCGAGTCCATGTCAGCCGGCGGCTCGACGTGCATCGCCTCGCGCTCGAGCGACATCCCGGTGATCGTTGCAAAACTCTCGCCGGCCAGCCGTGCGAGTTTCGGGTCACGCATGCGCGTAGTTAGCCACGGCACGAAGACGGGGTCCCCCAGGATGCCGGCCCCGGCGGCAATCAAGCGCTCCTTCGAACGATCTCCACGCAGGCTGAGCAGCCATTCCACGGCGCTTTGATGATCCGCGGCTCGCAACAGAAGCTGCACGCCCTTCCAGCCAAGCGCGTCAGCGCCGCAGTACAGGCGCAAGATCTTAGGCGCCTCATGCCTGTCGCCCAGCAATGTGCAGGACCATGCCGCCCAGAACCGGCATGTTTCGTCCGGATCGTTCAAAGCTGCCTTGATGTCGGCGAGCAGATCGACGCGCCCAACTTCGCCGGCGAGGCGCAAGGCCCTGGCGCGCACCGCTGGAGCATCGCTGAGGAACAGCGGAAGACGCGCCGCGGGATCCATCCGCCGGACGGAACACGCGGCCAAGCCGAGCAGGCGCCTGCTCGGGCGCGCATCGTCCAAGAGAGAGCGTACGGTCCCGCGAAGCCGGTGCGGTTCCACCCAGCCCAAGGCCGACACGGTGGCTCGGAATAGTTCTGACGACGCTTCGGCGAGATTCAAAACGTAGCCAATCCTGTTCTCGGACAGGCTCTCGAGGGCAAGAACGGCCGCCACGAAGGTTTCGCCAGGCTCCTTATACTCGTCAAAGGCCCGCTCCGCTGCGTGCCAGCCCCATTCGCCCGCAATACGAAGACCGTCAATATGGGCCTCCAGCCGGTTGTCCAGCCGGTTCAAATCCTTGAGATACAGGTCGGGAGCATCGACCGCCCTGTCACGCTGCAGCCAAAGAAAGGCCGCGTCCTCGGCATGCTGCTCGACGATGTGCTCGATAACGCGGCGCGACATTCGAGGCTCTAGTTAAGCTGGATGGAGCCCCCCTTGATCTTGTTGGGGCCAGAGGAGCGGCTGAGAATATACGTGCCGCGCAGAATGATCTTGCCGGTACGGGTCAGCGTTATGCTGGCCTTGCCGCAGCGAAGCACGATTTCGCGTTCGGCGGAAAGATCCAGGCGCTCCCCGTCCAGCGTCACGGCGACATCCTCCGCGGTAACCGGCTTCGGACGCAGCAGGCGGCCCAGAATGACGGCGCGGTCGGGATCGCCCCCGTCGAACATCACGACCACGTCGGTCCCGAAATCCGATGCCTCGAGCATGGTTGCCGCGCGGGCAGCAACCATCCTGCTCTCGATTCCGTCCGGTACGGAGACGATCGGCTCGCCTGACTTGTTGCGTCCTATGAAGGTGCCGATGACAAGGCCATCGCTGAGACCGCTGCCTACGCGCGCGAAGTCGGGGCGATCGTTCACAGGTGCTTACCTTGTGATTAGCTTGACGTCTTTGGCGCATGATAGCCGTGATCTGAATGCGGCGCAATTCGTCGCTATGCTATGGGGAGAACTACAGGCGCACTGACCTGCACCCGCAGGATGTTATTTCTCATGGTGCTATACAAAACTTGCAACGTATACTCAGGGAATTTCCAGGTTGCCTCTCCTGTGAATTCCTCGTCATAATGCTTGATCGGCTCCGCTGGGATCTTTCGAAATACAACTTCGGGCGAATCGTCGAAGTGCAATCCATTCGGAAGTGTGCCGGGCCAACGCGCCCCGTCAGCTTCGTATTCTCGATAGAACAGCACATGGGTCAGCGCCAGATCGCGCCCCCCCTCCATGTACCGGAAGTGAAGGAAAAGACCCAAGTGTTTATCGAATCTTCCAACCAGGCCGCCATCATCGGCCTCCAGATTTTGCTCCAATCGCAGAGGCGAAAACATCAGCCGGAGTCCGGGGTCGGACAACTTCTTGCCAAGCGCGGCCATGATATTTGGGGTTGACGGTATCAGAGCTGCATCGTCGTAGTCGGCAGGCATCGGCGGCGGTCGAAGTTGACAAGAAACGAAACCTATATTCGTGCCGCCATTTGCATAACCAATGATGAGCTGAAACTGTGGAAGCTCCCACGTGTCCCTGGTGTAGGAACGCCGGGTGCTCTCGTAGGCGGCCAACCTGTCTCGCGCCGAAATCCTGCTGTCCGAAGCCACGAGGCCGGCAGGCAAAGATCCTTGGTACGGGCCGACATCATAGCGCTCGCAGTAAAAGTAGATCTGAGTGAGCAGCATCGGCTCGTTCTTGGGATCCTCTATTTCCTGCCCGAGCAGGTGCGCTCTCGCCTCGAATCCCAGTTCCACCCCAAGCTTCTTGTTCAGAAGCCAATCCTGAGCATTCAGGACAGAGCCGTCGTTCTCGTCGAGCACGACTTCCGGCTGCCGCAAAATGGCCAGCCGCGACATCAAGGCCTGAACCTCGGTATCCGTTGACGATCTCCCAAGAAGGCTTACAGCTCCGCTGAAGTCCATGCCAGGCCGTATCCGTCCCCTATTTCGGTTCTTCCATGCTTAAGGTAACCTTCATGAGAGCGTCACCATCGATTTTGTAGCGAGCCTTCAGGAGAAGTTTGTTGGACACTCTCCATTGGTCCCAAGCTTCCTCCTGCTCGACCGGAGTTCCAAATCTTTCCCTCAGGCTCGGCCGAGTTGCATCTTTTGGGATATCATAAGGAGACGGCCAGGGTTCCCTTTTCACATGCATGGTCACACTGGTGAGCACGCATGTGCCGGCGCCCCCCGGAACATCCTTGAAGAGCTCAACATCCTCAAATTGAAGGGTCATTCCATCTACATCGACGGAGAGGTAGATCTCATCCCTCGGCATAACCACACGTTTTGTGACACCTGACCGTTTCAAATTTTCCTTTAAATCCGGATCGTTATTCGTCCTTCCAAACAGGTCTACCCATTTCTGATAATCCATCACTGCCTCCATACTGACTTGATCGATGGTCAGCCCTCGCACTCCTTGACCGCCTCTTTTATCATTCCCTCGAAATCAAACTCTTTAAGTTCCTTGACCGCCGCAGCATATGCGGGTCCGCACTCGGTGTCGTCCAACGCTGCTTGTATTGCGTCGGTGTCTCGTTTTATGGCATCTTTCATGCTTTGCTTGGTTTCCGCGTCCGGCTTCATCAGCGGTTTGTTTAAATTCCCGCATGTTTCACTGTCCGCCCGGTGAACTTTGCGTGGGATTACGATAGCCATGCCCCTGCTTTCCACTTTGTCCTTTACGCACTTTGCAACGTCTGGGTCGAAAGGGCCGAAGCGTTTTACGGCGCGTGCATATAAGGTTCCCTTCGCCGGAACGTGGTCGCGCTCCCATACCCGCGACCCGTCTGCTCGACTCGCCTTGCCGCTGTTACAAAGACTTCCATAGCTGCCAACCTCGCCGCATTTATGCATCGGCTTGTTGTCCGGACCCTGCTTGTTACCGGTCGAGGTGGCGGAGTTCTTAGCTCCCATTGTTCGTCATCTGATCGCCGAGCAGTTGGATGTTCTTGCCTTCTGCCTTCACGTCCATCGAGCCGGGCGCGACGAACTCGGTCTTTCCCTGTGTAGCCGACGACACCACGCCGCCGCCGGTGCCCTGGCTCGCCACATCAGGCGACGGCGCGCTCATGTAGTAGCTTCCCTTGATGGCTATCTTCTTCCCTTCGATCTTGACCGTCGAGGTGGCATCCGACAGCCTGTCGGCGGAGCGTCCGAAATTCGGCAGCGGAACAGGCACGAACGGAGCCGGCGGTCCCGGCATCTTGCACACATTGGGCACGTCCGCCGGCGCCATGTCTATGCTGCCCTCGGTCACCGGCGTCTTGGGCGGGTTGACTCCAACGGAAACCATCAGGCAGCCTTTCTTGGCGGGTTGGCAGAAAAGTCCAGTAGCGTCACCGCGCGCTGGCCGCCTTCGGAACTGGCCCAGAGCGCCGCTCGCGAACCGTGGCTGTAGCCCTTGCTGGCGGCGGCGTGAGCCAGCGCCGCGAACAGTGGACCTGACGCTGCGCCGACATCGCCCCAGCAGTCAGCTGGATGCAGATAGTGGGTTGCCTCATCTGAAAGATGCTGAACTCGCAGGATCGTGTAGACCAACTCCTCGCTGCGGTAGCGCTGTCCATTGAGATCGCAGTAGGTGTCGGTGATCTTGCGCCGATCTGTGCCAATGACCGGCTCGAGTCCGAGGAAGGCGGAGCTCAGCCCTTCGCCCACGCAAACGCCGTCCTCGCCGTGTCGCTTGATGGTGATCCGCTCGGGCGCGGTGCTAACTGCGCTCAGTTGCGCCAGGGCCTCCAGGCCCAGTTCTGATATCAGATTGCGGCGTGCCAGCAGGCACGCGCCAGCTCCCTCTCCCGGGAAGAAGCCGTCTCGGTTCACCTCGGATTTGAGTTGCCCCGTCTCATCCATCCATTCCAGCGTTTGATAGTCGTGATAGGAATCCACGCCTGCCACCACCGCCAGATCCGTCTTGCCTTCATCGATCGCCTTGGCGGCCATACCGAACGCAAACATTCCGGCAGCGTGTCCGTTGGCCAAGCATTGCACGCGCAGGTTCGCCGGGCCGAATCGTCCCATTACGGCACGACCGAGCACTTCGGCGATGCCGTCCGGTAACCCGGGCCGCGGCTCCGGCGCACAGATGATCAGGAGCGTTCTCAGGCCGTTGGCCGACAGCGCCGCGGCCTGCGGCAGTTGCAGCAGCGTCGACAACAGCAGTTCCTTCATGCGCTCTGCCAGCGGCACCTCGGGGCCGATGACCGCATCCTGCGCCAGGCGCATGGGCTCGCCATTGCGGTCGACAAAGAACGGATGCTCGGAAATTGCTGAGATCCCCGCCCGCACCGCTGCGGCAGCGCTTTCGGGACGCAGACCAACCGGAGTCCGCGCTGAAAGACCGGCCAGCCAGACTGGCGTCCGAGGGAGATAGGCTGCGACGCTTGGCGTAGGCATCGTCATTCCATCACATCAGCTTTTTCAGGCGGACAGAGGTTTGATCGAGATAGTCGATGTCCTTATTGCATATGAGCGAGCTTTGCCAAACCATAATCACGCGCGAAGTATCCGGCTCTAGGATCACGGTCGCCAGCGTGCCTTTGGTGTGAATCGTCTCGCGTTTGATGCGTGTTGAGAAGCCGAAAACAAGCCGCGGAAGATGGAAGCGTATCGGGCCGTTCGGCGAGAGATTTATGAGCTGCACCGGCTCGCCGCCCCGCAGATAGCCGGCGACCTGTTGATCCTGCGGGGCGCAGCAATAGTAGTGGGAATCGAGATCATCCGCCCAGAGCGGGAAGCGCGTCTTCTGCCAGATCTCGTCATAAGTGCCGGCGAGTTCCCGGCGCGGCGACCAATGACAGGCCACCGCGTTGAAGCCGGCCGGCGCGGGGCGGCTAGCGACGGATGAAATCAGGTTTGCCGGATACTCGATATTGGGAAGCGGCCGTCCGAGACAGCCATTCGGGTTGGAGATGAAGCCCCGCCCGACCGGATTCCTCGCCTCTAGGCGATGATCCTTCGGATTGCTCGCAGTGCGATCCCAGCCGCCGAATGCCGCCTCATACCGGATCGGCATCTTGAGAAACGGGTCGGGGCTCGCGATGACACGTTGTCCGGCAAGGTTCACCGTCCACCAGCGATTGCCGAATACGCTCAGGCGCTTTTGAACCGGACCAACCTGGAATCCTACATCGAGCTCTGTGATCGGTTTGCCGTTCGGTGACCAGGCGGTACCGTTGACGAGCACGTCCGTGCAGGGCTTCACCCCGAAAAAATCGGCTTCATAGATCAGGCTTTTCTCGTAGTCGCCGTCGAGGGGCTGTCCCTGTATGAACGGCGGCACCTGGTTCTCCGAGGGCCGCGTGCTTCCGTCGGCCAGTATGTCCAAGGTAGCTTTCACGCAGACCAGCCAGGTCTTGTTCGCGGCCTTGTCCTGAACCCAGCTCCCCATCGCTGGAAACCCGGTGCTGTTGCTGACTTCCCACATGGCGGCGGGGACCCTCAGGCGGTAAATCGTTGGCTTAGGATGTTCTCGGAATGCAGGAGCATCCGGCGGGTTCACTCAGGGAATAATGTTCGGTATTTGATCCGGTCATATCAGCCCAGTCTTCCATCTTCCTGAGAACACTTGCTCCAGCGTTGCTTGCGGCGACAGCGGATCAATATCGAAAATGTCCGAATGCGAAGTCCACATCACCATATCGCTGATGATCTCACTCCCCGGCTCGACCGGCGGCACCGGCAGTGTGGCCAAAGCGGCATCCAGTTCGTCGGGCGTCAACTCGCCCTGCTGGGCGGCAAAGGCCGCCTCTTCGATCCGGGCAAACCACGCATCGGCGCGAGCCAGCTGAACGGGCGCCTTAGCAAGCTGCGCGACGACGCTCAAAGGGAACTGCCGGCCGACCCTGTCGGCGCTCTGCAGAATAATGCCTGTTGAGGCACTGAAAGAAGCCGGACCGGCCAAAAAACGCAGCGCGGTGGTGCGCGGCCAAGATTCCAAGCCGATCAGCGGCACGATGTGCTGCGCCAGCCAGCGGTCCCAAATGCGCACAAAATCCCCCGGCAGCCGCCGCGTGACGAAATCGCCGGTGGCAGGCATTTTGCCGTAAAAGCCGGGCAGGATCATATCTGTGGCGGACATGAGAATTTCTTGAACATCTGCAAATTGTAAGGGTTCTCGACACTTGCCGCCTTGAGCTCGAAATCGGCGTACATGCCTTGCGTGCCCAGGCGCAGGCTGTAGACGTCGGACAGCAAGGTGCCGGTGAAGCGGCCGCTACGCAGCAGCCTCAGCCAGGCCCAGCTGCCGGTTTCGTTCAACATGACTTCGGGCGAGCCGTCGATCGGCCGGAAGGCGAGCGAGATGACGCCGGTGCCGTCCTTGCCGGGCCAGGTCATCGGTTGCGGCCGCGTCGCGTTATTGTAGTAGACGAGGTTCTGGCCATCGAGATTGAGCGTCACGCGCGTCACGTTGGGCGACAGGTCCGTCGGTTGGAGCGTAAAACTCATCACCGGCCCGGTGCCACCTGGAAACAGATCGTCGCGGATCCGCCTGGCCTGTTCGAACGCTGCCAGAGCCGCCGCGTCGAGGCCGAAATCGGCGCGCCATTTCCATGGTTGGCTTGCGGTGTCGACATAACTGATCAGGTGATCGTTGATGAAGGCGTCTATCATTCCGGCCGGCCCGAACAAGCGGGCGAAATCGCGGACATTGACGTCGACCGCGCTTTCGGGGCTGAACGGATAGCGGTCGTTCAGCGCCGCCTGGCAGAACGGCAGGATGTCGGCGCGCCAGATGGCGTTGAGCTCCGAGGTGACCGCCTTCTGGGTCAGGCCGCTGGTGTCGCCGGCAATGCCGCCGAGCCAGTCGTCGACCGGGTCGGGCAGGATCTGCGCTTGCCTGGCCACCGCTCCCGTCAGTTCGGCCAGCCCGCCCTGTTTCTTGATGGCGTCCTGCGGATCGGGATTGGCCGTGACCGTCTGCAGAACGTTCGAAAGTGCGGTCAGCGCCACCACCGCGGCGTCGAGTGCCGGCGGCTGGCCGTCGACCTCGGCGATCGCCCCCTTGAGCGGCTTGAAATGTTCGGCCACCAGAGTGCCGGTAAGATCCACCTCGTTGGCGGAGCCGGCGCGCGGCAGCAGTTTTGCCCCTGTCTTTACGATCTTTCCCAGCTTCCCCAGCTTGCCGAGCAGTTTCGAGGTGCCCTTGGCTGCCGCCTTGTTGTCGGCGGCCGGCGCTTCATCGGATCGGGTCAGCTCGGTCTCCTGAACCACCGCTGTAAGCAGGCGCTTCAGCGCGGAATCGGCGCTCGAGAGATCCTTTAGGTTCTCGCTGGCGATGTTCAGGTCGGCCAATGGCGCGAGCCTGATATCGCGCAGGATGCTGTCCCATTGCGCGATGTAGTCTTCGTAGTAGAGTTTTAGAATATCCTCCGACAGCGCCGAAACCGAGGTTTCGGCATTTTCCGAACAGCCCCCGGCAAACACCGCCCGATCGAGTGCGGCCTGGGCGGCAACGTCCTCGACCCGTTCGAGAATGGCATCGTGGAAGCCGGAATAGGTGAACGCGCCTGAAATGCCGACGCGCAGCGTCTTGTCGGAACGCCGCGCAAAAACCTTGGCGCCGTTGGGGCCGGCGAAATTCGCCGGGATCCATTCCTTGAGGCCGGCCACCGCCGGGTCGGCCAGCAACTGCCTGTAGGCGCGCGCCGGCAGCGAGATCGTGCAAACCGTTTTCAGCGCCTCGGCAACCAGCGCCTGATCCGGCGCGATGTAGCTGTCGTCGACCGCCATGCGACGGATCGCGGCAAGCTGGTGCTCTTCCGCGTCGGCGGTCGGAAACGGCGCCGCCGGTGCGAATTCCGGCAAGTCGCTGACCCACCAGCCCTGGACGTAATCGGCGTCCATCTGCGACAGGCCGGTCATCATGCGATAGGTTTTTAGCGCCCCCAGCATGAAATCCGGATCGCGGATCTGCCGCCACATGGTCGCCTCGAGCAGCGCGACCATGTGCGGCTCCAGCACGTTGCGCAAAGCGTGGTCGTAAGTGTCGGCCTGCGCCCGCAGCAGCTCCGCCGACGCCGACGGCCCCAGCAGGTCCTGGGCACTGCTCGGCGGTGCGGTACGGGCATTTGCGACCTCGGCCATCGCGTTGAGCGCGCTGTCGATGGCGGGCTGCTCCACCGATGCCGGGCTCGCGGCTGCCGCAGTCAGCGGCGCCTGCAGCGCTTCGAACTGGCCCGCCTGCGCTGCGATCGCATTGCGGTTGTCATAGTAGGACCAGGTGAACATCGCACCGGCCAACAGGGCTGCGGCGGCACAGGCTGCCGCGGCGCCACGCCAGATCCAGGCGCGGCGGCGCTGCGCCAGCGGATCGAACGTCCCCAGGCCGGCTTCCCTGAAAATGACCTCGGTCAGCAGGTTCTTCAGGAAAAAGCTGCGTTTTTCGACGCGCGGCGCCGGCATCGCCCGTCGCGGCGGAAGACCGAAGGATGACGACAGCGCCGCGGTCAGCCGGTCGATGGGTGCCCCTTCCTGGGTCGCCGACGTCAGATAGAGGCCGCGCAGCCAGGCGGCTTCTTCGTAGCGGCTTTCGCCGAACATCGCCTCGACCAGCACCTGGATAGGCTCGGACAGGCTCGTCAGCTGGGCGGGAAACCTGAAAATCTCGGCGCGGGCGGCGAGCTTGTCCTCGTCCTCCAGGCGCGGCACCAGCCGCCGCTCGAGTTCCGTCGCAAGGGTGGCAATTTCCCGTTCTATGGTCTTTGCGTCGACGCGCGCATCGAGCGCGAAGGTCGTCCCCCAGACCTGCTCGCGCGAGGCCGTCGACAGGCCGCCGAAGAAAGCCTCGAAGCCCTTGATCAGATCGGCCTTGGTCAGCATCAGATAGACTGGAAGGCGGATTTCGAGCCGGTCGTTGAGCTCTGCCAGGCGACGACGGATCTTGCGGCCATGCGCCTTGATGGCTTCGTCGCCCTCTGAAAGCGCATCGATCGACAGCGCGACGATCACGCCGTTCAGCGCCCGGCGGCCACGATGCTTTTTCAACAGGTCGAGGAAGCCCAGCCATTCCGCCGCATCGACGTCCGGCTGGCTCTCCTGCTGCACATAGCGGCCCGCCGTGTCGATCAGAACCGCGTTCTCGGAGAAAAACCAGTCGCAGTTGCGCGTGCCGCCAACCCCCTGCAGATCGTCGGTGAGATCGATCGGAAAGTTCAGGCCGGACTGGCGCAAGGCCGTGGTCTTGCCGGTGGCCGGCGGCCCGACGATCACGTACCAGGGCATCTCGCGCAGGAACTTGCGTCCGCCCAGCTTGCGGCGCTTCAATTCGACCATCACCTCGGCGAACTTGGCGCCGACGGCGGCGACGTTCTCTTCGCCGGGGCTCAGCGGTCTTTCCACCACGGGCGCAGCGATTTCTGCGACGAACATGCGGTTGGCCCGGATCGCCCGGCGCTGCGCGACGATCAGCCAGATCAGCCAGAAGATGACCAGCAGCGCAATGATGACGATGCGCACGTTTTCCGAAGCGAAGGGTTCGTAAGCACCGACCCTGACGATCGGGCCGAACACCCAGATAACCAGAGAAAGCAGCGCGATGCCGATCAGCGTCCACAGCCAGCGCGATGTCAGGACCGCCCACAGGAAGCGCAGGATGAACATCTCACAGCCTCTTTTCGACCAGCACCTCGACGCGGCGGTTCAGGGCCCGTCCCGCGCGGGTGCTGTCGTCGGCCACTGGATCGGTAGCTGCACGTCCTTCGAAGCGAATGCGGTCCTGCGGCACACCATTCTGGACCAGCATCTCGGTAATGGTTGCCGCGCGCGCTTCGGACAGCCGCTGGTTGGTGGAAAGCGGATTGGACCGTTGCAAGGGAATACTGTCGGTATGGCCGACCACGGTGATGTTGCCGATCAGTTCCTGATTGGCGAGGATCACTTTGGCGATTGAGCCGATCAGCGGTTCGAAGCCTTCCGTCAGTGTCGGCCGCGACGACTGGAACAGTTCGGGGTTGGAGGCCTGAATGATCAGCCTGGCCAGCGAAACGCTCTCGGTGCCGCTGAGCGCGGCCCTGAGGTTGGCCGGCGCTCCGGCCTGAAACTCCGGCACCAGCGCGAAATCCACTGCCTCCGGCGGCGGCGCGTCGACCTGTGGCGATGTCCGGCTGATTTCGCCGCGAGCTGGCGGCGGCAAAGCACGAACCAGGGTCGAAAGCTCGACCGCCTGACTGCTCAGTCCCATCGACAGCCCGAGATAGATTGCAGTGGCGACAACCGCCGCGCCGAGCCCCATCACCCAGATCGGCACGATGAAGCGCTGCGGCTCGTCGGATGCGATCACGCCTTTCCAGTTCGGCGACAGCGGCGCGCCGTCGGCATCGGCATCGCGCAGAAAGCGCGCCGCAGCAACGCGAACGGCATTGAGCGAGCGGTCGCCCGACCGGCCTGGAACACGATATTTGCCGCGGAAGCCGAGCGCCATGCAATGATATTGCAGTTCGAGCAATTCGCGATCCCGGTTCGGATGCCGCTCCAGTTCGTCAAGACGGGTGAAGAACTGCGTGCCGGCATCGACATCGCCTCGCAGCATCACCACAAGCGGCTGGCGCGGCCATGCGCTGGCGCCGCCCCATGGCGTGTTGAGAGCCAGATCGTCGAGCAATGCCGCCACCACCCAGGCTGCCTGGTCGGCGCGCTCCAGAGAGGACCCCGCCGCCATTGCCGCGTCACGCGCCCGAACCAGCTCATCGAGCAACCGGGTGCGCAACGCTTCCGGGTTTTCCGGCGGCAGTGCGCTTTCAAGCTCGGGCGCGAACTCGAGCAGCGGCGCGAATGCGTTGACCAGCGTGTTCGGATGCGTACGCGAGCGTTTGATTGGCACGCCCGACAACAGTGGCGTCATCGGTCGCGGCATCGGCGCGCCGGTCAGTCGTATGCGGGTGCGTTCGCGATCCTCCGACAGTCCGAAAGGATCATCCCGGCTCATCATCTCACCTGTTTACCGAATAGCAGTCGACCTGCGGCTCGCTCGGCAGCACGCCCGACACGCCGATGACGAAGCCGGGGGCATCGAGCAGCGAGGCCCAGTGCTCGCTTTTCTGATCCAGCTCAAGGCACAGCCGATCGCCATCGTAGGGGATTTCGCGCGGCTGGGAATGCAGCGGCTTCAGCGGGATGCCGGGTAGACGGGACTTCCACAGGCCCTCGAACTGATCGGCCGAACCGACGGTCGCCTGGTTGACGAAAATCTTGCGCAACGCGTCTTCCGACAGCTCGGAACCGACCCGGATGACGATCCGGCTGGCCACCAGCAGCTTCGGGTTGTCGATGCGGATTTTCCAGACATTGGTCGAATGCCGCATGACCGGCAGTGCGCGCGATTTAGGCTCGATGTAGCGCAGGCTCAGGATGAGCGAGCGCAAGGCGTCGGCCAGCGCCGAATAGGCGGGGCCGGGCGCCATGTGATCGTAGGCCGGCAACTCGCTCAGCCGTCGCGCGCTCGAGCCGTAGGTCGCCATTGAACCGGCAAGACCGGCAAGCTCCAGGTAAAGCTCGGCCGGATGGAAGACATCCTGCGCCAGCATGTGGGCCAGTCGCGGACGCGCCGCATTGGCGAGATTGAGCATCAGCAGGTCTTCGACGCTGCGCCCCGGTCCGCCCATGACCATTTTGCCATGCGCCTCGGCGAT
Source organism: Mesorhizobium sp. M5C.F.Ca.ET.164.01.1.1 (assembly GCF_004792125.1). NCBI lineage: Bacteria > Pseudomonadati > Pseudomonadota > Alphaproteobacteria > Hyphomicrobiales > Phyllobacteriaceae > Mesorhizobium > Mesorhizobium sp. M5C.F.Ca.ET.164.01.1.1. The sequence goes on from NZ_SRTG01000002.1 coordinate 511,404, forward strand.
CTGGTCGAGGCCGGTGACAACTTCCAGAAGCAACTGCCGGTACCAGGCCACCGCTCCGGTAACCAATGTCGGCGGCAGGAACGTCTCGTCCAGCGAGACGCCGCCGTCGGCTCTAACCCCTTTGATGTCGGCTATCGGCAGGGCGGTGTAGCCGCCAACCGATTTTCCCGGTGCAATCAGCAGCGCCTGCGGGCGGGCGATTTCGATTTCTTCAGGATCCGAACCGCCCTGGACGGCGTCGCGCACCGAAACGATCCGCCCATGATAGCGTGCGCCTGTCGATGCGGCGTGCGCCGGATCGAAGCCGACACCGCCGGCAGGCTCGAGCGGCAGGGCGACCAGCACCGGTCCGGCGCCGGTATCGGCGGTGACCGGCAGCGGTCGTGGCGCATCCATCATGTCTGGGATGGAGAAGGGGGTCCCATCCGGAAAGATGCCCCGGGCCGACAGGATAGAGACCTGTCCGGCGTCGAGCATTGCCTGGTCCAGCGTCAGCTGCTGAAAGCCGAACGTATGGAGCTGCCCGGCCTGCAACGCGCCGCGCACAGTCGCCTCGAAAAAGCGATCCTGCTGCTGAAAATGCTGGGTCCGGAGAAACAGGCCTTCGGACCACAGCACCCTGTTTGCATCGCTCATGCCGCTATTTCCTGCATTGAGCACCCCTTGCCCTGGCCGCTAGGCGGAAATGCCGCCGCTGCCAAGCGTGACGTTGACGGTTACTTTTGACCCCGGCGACACCGACTTGGTTGTACGCCAGCTCCGGCCGCCAGGCTCGCGAACGAGGGCAACGAAGCCCAGCGCAGCCGCGTCCGGCTCGACCGTAATGGTTTTGGATGCGGTCTTTCCAGGTCCGATGGAGATCTGGTCGGATCCAATGAGATCGCCTCCGAGTGCGGAGCCGGCATCCCCCTGCAACGCGAAATAGTCGGCCGAGTTGAATTTACCGGTGCTGCGCAGCCGCATCACGAGGACCGTCACCGGCCGGTCGCCGCCACCTGGTCCCGGGTTCATGCCGGCCGCCCCGGTCAGATTGACAGTGACCGCCGATGGTTTTGGCGGACCACTCTGGCAAGCCGCCAGCAGCCCGGTTGCGCCCAGGGCAACGATGAATTCGCGGCGATCGATCATGTTTCACTCCTCCTCATATGCATCCCGAAAATCAGCGCCGATTTCGCCCAAAAAGCTCGATTCCGCACGCTGGGCGATTTCACGATGGCGTTTCTGGTAGAGCTCCCACAGCTTGGCGCGGCGCCCGCCCGAAAGCAGGGTGCCGATCGCGGAACTCGATTTGAGCTCTTCCTCGATCACTGCCGGGTCAAAACGGTCAATCATTCGCCGCAAGGCGGACTGCACGCCTCGCCAGGCGCGCACGTGATGTTGCGCGAGATCGCGGACCGCGTCGGCAATTGCCGCTTCACCGGCCAGAAATCCGGGGCTGCGCTCGGCGATAAGGGTCACGATGGCGTCGTCCACCGTCGGCAGAAACTTGAGCGGATTGACTTCAGAGGCCCCAACCACCGTCTGGGCGACGCGAGCGTTTCCTTTTTCCTCGGCCCGCTTGCGCAGCAGCTGCATCAGGCCTTCCATCATGAGCCGATACTCGCGACCGAATTTTTCCATTTCCGCGATGCTGTCGCGTCCGGGAAAATCGGCTTCCTCGATGCCCATGCCTCGCAAGAACGCGGTGCGAAGGGCCATGTTCGCCGGTTGCGCCGCTGCCGGGGAGGGGGCGGGTTTGGGGGCAACGCCAGCACGTGGCGGCGAAGGGATAGCTGCCGCCTGGCCAGGCAAATCCCAGGGATTGGCCGGCTGCGGCTCTGGGGCGACCTGTTTGCGTTGACTGGCCGAGCCGGCGCCGTTCCTCAAATCGGGCGACGCGGCCGGCCCGAAACCGAAACCGTCATCGAATTCGGAGGACTTTCTTGAAACGGGCTGGCCTGGGACGGGCTCGCTTGCACCGAAAGGCACCGGATCGAAGCTGAATGGGTCTGCGGCGTCCGGCGCACGACGTGGTTCGGAATAGCCGGCGCCATTCGGCGCGGGCGTCGATACCGGGTCGAGGCTGAACGGGTCGTCGAAGGCTGGCGAACTGCGCTGGTTGGCGCGCTCGAACGCTCCTGGAACGGGTTGCTCGAACGGGTTCGGCAGATCGGCGGGACGCGGTCGTCGCGGCTCTTCCTCGACCGAGGCTGAAAAGAAATCATCGCGGCCGATGCTTACCGGCGCTCGCGATGCCGGCGGCGACCGCTCTGTGAACGATTGGCTGCCCGCTGATGCTTGAGCGGCCGGCGTCTGCAGATCGACGCATACGATGTAGTCGCCCAGCCTCAGCCGCATGCCGTTCTGAAGACGGACCGAGGTGCCGGCGCCGAGCGGGCTGTCGGAATCGTTTATGAACAAACCGCTGCTTGACGTGTCGATGACGAAATACCCATCCGGCCCGCCGGTGATCCTGCAATGGGCGCGTGAAACGAACATGTCGGGATCGTCGATCTGCCAGTCCGCGTCCGCGCTACGGCCGATCACCAGTTCACCCTCGTCCAGCCGGGTCTGCCGTACCGCCTGGGTGCGTGGCCCGTGCTCCAGCGTCAGCAGCAGACTCATGCCGCGACCTCCGCCATTTCCGGCCGCCATCCGACGATTGTCCGCAGCCGCATATCGTCAGCATCGCCCCTTTCAGCGGGCCGCGCAAGCCAGCTGGTTCGGCCGAGCTGCACCGCTCCGATACGGGGCTGCGGCACTGCTTCACGCGCGAGCACGATCCGCAGATCGACATCGAGCGATTCCCCAACCATGTCGCGAACGGCCTGTTTGAACATTTTCAGACGTTGACCGCCCGGCAGGAACGTTTTGAACTCCTCATACCCAAGCGGGCCGACGCGGAGTTCGATCCTGCTTTGGCGGCTGAAAACGCGCGGGCCGATCGTCGCCCCGCGACCCAGCACCGCGTAAGCTTGGGCAAGTCGGGTCTGGAGCGACGCCGGTATGGTCATCCAGGTAGCAACGAACTCCTTGATCTGGACCGGGACCTTGAACGCTTCCGCCAGGAACAGCGTCAGCCGCTCCGGACCGTCGACCTGGCTGGCGAGCGACGCGGCCTGGCGAAGCTTCACGGCGTCGAGATCGGGATTGTCGGTGCCGGGAAGTCCGATACCCGCCATGGCTTCAAGCATGGCCCTTACCCGGCCGCCGACCGCCCGTTCGACCTGTACCGCCGGATGCGCGTCGGCCCAGGCTCGATAGTACAGGGCGATCATGCGGTGCTGGAGGATATTGACGAAGTCCACGAACGTCGTGTCGCTGGTCTGCCGTGCGTCGGCGCCGGTGAACCAGCGCTGCGACAGACGATCGAGCACCCAACGTGTCAAATGAAGCGGCATCGGACCTTCCGGTCCCATCAGCCCGAGATTTGCAACCGTGACCCGGGCCGGCGTCCCGACCTTCCCCGGCGTCTTGTCCTTCGCTTCGCGGAACGCAACCACGTCCTTGGCGGAAAAGCTAAGACGCACATGCTGCCCGAGCCTTGCCGGCTCGCGATCCGCGTGGCCGGAATAGCCGAATAGCCCGCCCCTGCGTTCGAGCCGGCGCAATAGTTCGAAAAAATCGAATGTATCATCCAGCTCTTCGACCCGGTCCAAGTCGAATTTGTCTAGATCAGGTAGCGATTGCCGGGCGTCATCGGCCATGGCACATCCTCCTGCTTCTGCAGCAGCCGCGTGCGGGTCCGCACAAAGCCGTTTAGTCCGGCGTGACGGGCAAACAGCCGTGCAAGCAAGGCTGAAAGCAGCAATGTGCTTTGCCCTGCCAAAACCGACTGGTCCACATGCAGCGTCACTTCCGTGCCCCGTCCGAAGCACATCGGCCCATCGATCTGCAGCCGTTCGATGACGGACCGCGAGTCGATGCGAACAATCGAGTGCACATTGCGGGCGAGGCTCGGATCTCCCCGGTCGGCATAGAGATCGAGCAGCGCATGCAGCGGATCGACACCGCGGCCTTCCTTGGCAAGGCTGAGAAAGTTGAGCGCCAGCTGCGCCACCAGCCGCCAGGCGAGATTGTCGGCGCGGGACTCGCCTTGGGCGCCCGCCGGCAGCGCGGCCGGGATAGCCGGCTGGGGCGGGCGCAAAGCACCAATAAGCCGGATCGTTTCGACCGGATCGCCAGTCTCCAGCGTCAAGGTAGGGTTGTCGTCGAGGATCGGCAGATCCCGGTTGGTGCAAAGCGCCATGATGTCGAGACGCTTCAGCGGCCGGTTCGCCGGGCTTCCGGCCGGCCGTGAAACCGAAAGGAAAACGTCGTCTCCGGTGTATGAAGTACGGGTCAACCCGTCGCGCCGTTCATCTTCGGTGGCCCGCCGAGGCCGCCGTTCGGTGGAGTAGACCCAGCCATTGCTGCGGTTTTGCCCCAGGCTGAAGAGCTCCGGAATTTCGGCGTCGGGACCCTCGGCGTCGGCGTCCTCGACGTGGGTGACCCGATAGATTTCGAAGTCCCGCGCCCGCGTGCGGTCGGCATGCAGCACTTGCCGCGTTCTGCGCGGATCAAGCTCGATGACGTTGCAGTCACGCTCGAAGAGGTTGATGATCGGCGTCGCAAAAAGTTCAAAATCCGCCGGCGTCACATCGGCAAGTTCGGGTACCGGACGCCGGAACATGAAGATGATCTCAAGCCCGGCGTCGCATCTGCGCACGACCGACTGCAGTCCTGAAACCCGCACGTAGTGAAAGCGCTCGGGCATCATGAAATATTCGCGCAGCAGACGGTACCCTTCGAATGTCGGACGGGTACGAGGCATCAACGCCTCGTCGTCGCTGATGCCGACCATTTCGGGTCCCGGCAACGGCGATAGCGGATTGGCCTTGCCCTCGGCCCGTGCAACAACGGCCGAGCAGGCGCCGAAAATCGCGTCGAACAGCAATGGCGCTTTGGCGCGCCCGGCAAAATAGAAATCAAGCCGGTCGAGCGCCAATTCGCTAAGCCTGCCTTTTCCGACCCGCCCCAGCGTGATGCGCAGCGCCGCCTCGCCGCCAACGCCGCCGATCGGTGTTATGCCGGCCGCTGCCAACCCGCTGCGATCCTGGAAATAGCTGACCGATATGATGGCTATCGGCCACAGCGTCATTTCCTGCGCGGTGGTGAATGTGCAGCGCGTCGACAGGCCGGGTTGCAGGCTGGACACCAGCCGCGTGTTCCGCTTGATGACATGGCCGGCAATCATCGACTGGACCTGCTGGCCGGGTTTCAGCACTGCCATTGCCGTTGCCGGCGCGGGCGTAACCAGATCGGGATAGAGGACATCCAGCACGCTGCGTGAAAACCGCGAACGCTCGGCATCGACTTTCAACCGGGTGCGCGCGGCGAGGAAAGCGACGCCGTCAAGCAGCCGCTCGACATACGGGTCCGGGCAGGGGACCGTATCGAGCGAAAGATTGCGCGCCACCGCCGGATGCATGTCGGCAAATTCCGCCGCGAGTCCGCGGATATGGGTCAGTTCCTCCTCGTAATATTCTACGAAGACCCGATCCATCTCAGCTTTCCCTAAATTCGGTCCGCGCCAGGCCGTTGTCGAGATTGATCGTGGTGCGCAGGCGCATGCGTTCCGGCGTCGGCGTCATGATCAGCACGGCGTCTATCTCGATCTTAAGGCCCACACTTTTGTCGCCGAGGGTCACCGTTACCTTGGTTGCGCTTTCCTTGAGACGGGGCTCGAACGTGGCAAGGACCGAGCGGATCTCGCGCGCCAGGGTCTCGCGATCAAAGTCGCGGGACGAACGGCCCGAAAAGGAAGGCACACCGTAGTTGACCACACTTCGGCGCACCTCCGGAAAATCGGCCAATGATGGCGGATTGTCTGCGGCCTGTTCACTTTCGAAATCGGAGAGAAGCGGAACAGCTTCGAAACGCTCGGTGTTGAACAAGGCCTCGATGTCGCGCCGCACGGCCTCCTTGAGGACGCGGGCGGATACGACCACGCCACGGCTTTCGATCTCCGCGCGGTGTTGGGTCTGAAAGGCCAGGCGCTGCAGACGCCGCTTCTGATCGGGCGTCAGCTCCGCGTCGGTATCGATAAGCCGCGCGCTGCCCGCCAGCAGGGTATCCAGCCGGTCCGCGCCAAGCTCGTCCTGTAATGTCTGGCGCAGCCCGTCTATCTCGGAGGTCACGCCCGGCAGGTCGTTGACGAGGCGGTCCCAAAGAGAGGGCTGGACCGCTTCGCGTTTCGCTCGCGAACTACCGGTTACCTGTAGCTTGTCCGCGCCGGGCCGCCGCACCTCACTTGCCGACATAGACATCCATTTCGATTTCGTCATCCTTGTTATAGACGAACTTGATCTTCTTGTAGGCGAAGCTGACCTCCTCCTCGATCAGGTCCGCTTCATCTTCGGCCTGTTGCATGTCGTATTCCATTATGGAAGCGTCGGTCAGGGTAACGACCAGATAGTCGCTGGTCTCGCCATCGATGGTCCGGCGGGCGGAGAACACAACTTCGTCCAGCGCCTTGTTGTCGAACAGCGCCTTTTTCAGATACGGCGAGGACTTGTCATAGTGCTTGGTGAACTTGATCATGCCCAGGGACACACGACCGCGGCGTGAGAGCGAATTCGGATCGTACGGCGCGATTATCTTGTAATCGACCCCATGCACTTCGATTTCATCCTCGTGGCCGTCTCGAACGCTTGGACCTTTGATATCCGGAACCTTTAGAAAACCATCAATTTTCACTGGCATTGTCTTTCTCCACCGCTTTCAAACAGAACAAGGTGTGGTTGCTGCGAATCAAGTCTTTACGGACGGGAGTTCCGACACCAGTCGGAGCGAAGCGTTGATGCCCTCCAGCTGGTAATGCGGACGCAGATAGAAGCGAGCATTGTAGTAGCCCGGCCGTCCTTCCACGCTGTCGACCTGGACCTCAGCAGCAGCAAGCGGGCGCTTGGCGCGCGCCTTGTCGTCGGCAAAGGCCGGGTTGGCCAGCACGTATCGGTTGATCCACTCGGTCAACCAGATCTGCATGTCGGAGCGTTCCTTGAACGACCCGATCTTGTCGCGCGCAATGGCCTTGAGGTAGTGCGCAAAGCGCGAAACCGGGAAAAGATAGGGCAGGTTGGCGCTCAGTCGTTCATTTGACTGTGCGTCGGGATCGACCAGCCGCCCGGCACGTGTCTCGTCGTCCTGCAGCGAATGCGCACCGATGAAAGCCGCGAGATCCGTGTTTTTCCTGTGCAGGATGGGCATCAGCCCCAGCTTGGCCAGTTCCGCCTCGCGCCGGTCGTCGATGGCGACTTCCGTCGGACATTTCATCGCGATCGACCCGTCGTCGGTCGGGAAGCTGTGCACCGGCAGGTTGAGCACCGTGCCGCCATTCTCGACGCCGCGGATCTGCGTGCCCCAACCGTAGAGCTTATGGCTGCGGTTGATGTTGACGCCCATCGGGAAGGCGGCGTTCATCCAGACATATTTGTTGTGGTCGCCGTGGACCTCTTCCTCGAAGGTGAAGCCCTTCACCGGAACGGTCTCCGAGCCATACGGCAGTCGTGCCAGGACGCGGGGCATGGTCAGGCCGATGTAGCGCGCGTCCTCGCTCTCGCGCAGCGATTGCCACGAGGCATAGGCCGGGTTCGAGACGATCATCTGCAGGTCCTGCGGGTTCGGCAGTTCCTGCCAGCTGTCCATGCGGAACAGCCGCGGGTCGGCGGCTGCGATGAACGGCGTATGCGCGGAGGCACAGATGCCCGAGATGTTACGCAACAGGCCGACGTCGCGCGGATGGTTCGAGAATTCGTAGGCGCCGATCAGGCAGCCGATCGGCTCGCCACCCAGCATCGAATACTCGTCCGTATAGACTTTCTTGAAGATCGGACTTTGATCCCACATCTGGCCTTCGTAGTCTTCAAGCGTGTCGGCAAGCTGAACCTTGGAAATGTTCATCACCCGGATCTTCAGCTTCTGATCCGTCTCGGTGTTGTTGACGAGATACCAGAGGCCGCGCCATGTGCCTTCCATTTCGCGCACTTCCGGCGCATGCAGGATCTCGTTCACCTGCTCCGACAACATCTTGTCTATGCCCGCGATCAGCGACTTGATCGACTTGATCGCGTTGGACGAGATGGTTGTGGTGTCGGAACGGGACTGCGCCGCGAGCGCGAGATTGCGCACGAGTTGCTGCAGCTTCTCGCTGTCGTCCTTCTTAACCTTGAAATCCTTCTCGAGGAGCCCGCTGAATTCTCCGAGGTCGATGGCTTCCGCCTCAGCGGCGACAGCTGCGGTTTTTTGTTGTTCGGCCATGATTTACTCCTGAACCTTATCGTCGTCGGATAATGCCTGGTTGGCGATCTTGCCGAGAAGCGGCTCGTTGTTCAGAAGTTGCGCGATGCGCTTTTCGGCGTCGACACGGCCGTCCATGAAGCCGAGCAGTTCCTCGAGCTGACGACGCATCTTGAGGATTTCGGCCAATTGCGGAACTTGCTCGGCGATCTTGTCCGGCGCGAAATCACCCATTTTGGTGAAGGTGAGGTCAAGCGCCAGTTCCTCGTCCCGTTCGGCGCCTTCAGCCTGGGGTAGTGTATTTTTCACTCGGGCTTTCACGCGTGGCCCGAGTGCCTCCATGAACTTGGGGAAGCGGTTGGCGTCGGTCTCGACAAAGGCGCGGTCCAGCACCGATTTCGACGCTTCCCTGGTCTGTGAAGCGCCGGAGAGGTCGGCCATCACACCCATGACAAACGGCAGTTCGATCGTCGTCGGGCTGCCGTAGGTCTCCACGTCATAGGCGATCTGCACGCGCGGAGCGCGATTTCGTTCGATGACCTTCGCTTTACTTTCGGCTGGCATGGCTTGTTACCTTTCATCCTTCTGAGCCGTCTTCTTGGCATCGGGAACGCCGGCAAGAAGCCGGAATTCCTTCAGCCCCGACGGGGCGAGATCTTCCATCAGTTCAACGAAATCCATATGCACCATCCGGCGCACGCGGCGGGCGAGGTGCGGGATCGGGCTCGACGGTTCGGTGCGGTCATAGAAGGCGACGACGAGGTCGAGGCATTTCACGACGTCGTCGCGCGAGGAAATCCGATCAGGGAGCCCCGTGCTCGGTTCCGCGTAACTTGCCATACTTGCCATCGTATCGGCTCCATTACCGTTTCGAACAGGCGCTGCTGGTTCTGCAGGCGCGGAAACAGGCTTTGCGGCGCCATTCGCGGTGACGCCGGCGGCCGAGTTTCGTTCGAGGGTCGTCAGCAAACGCTGCAGAAACCGCTTTAATTCCGGAACGGTGGCGCCGCTGCCCTCGATGCGGGCATTGAGTGCGGTCTCCACCGCCTCGAGGGCCGCGATCGCGGCGCGCGCATTGGCAAAGAGCGACGTCATCTCCGCGCCGGCCTGATCGATCTGTGCGGCGCATGCGCTGCGCACCCGGTTCACCAATTGGCTGTGCGCGCTCGCCAGAGCCGCCTTCTCGGTCGCGTTCATTCCCGAGGCCGCTTCCTGAAGCATGACACGCTCGTCGAGCGCGCCCTTCTCCAGATCCTCGCCGAGGATCGGGCCGATTGCACGCGGCGCGAAAAACGTCATTTTCCGCAAATCCTTGAGCAGGCCATCCTGACTGTTCTGGAGGTCAGTCAGCGCATTGATGCGGCGCAGGGCGGCGTCGCGCGGCGTAGCACCGGACCGCAGGGCCGGGTGCATGGTTGCCCAGTGCTGATCGAAGGTCTGCGCTATGAGGGTCAGGCCCTCAGCCAGCCCGGCAAGCCGATACTCGTTGGCCAGAGCACGCGCAACGATCACGAGGAGGCGCAGGTCCCGGCCGTGTGGACGCAGCTCTTCGGCCTTGGTGAGCACGGTGGACCAGTCGATCGGAACGGCAACTTCTAACTTGGCGTTCCCTTGATACTCGACCTTTTTCTGCTGTTCCGTCAGACGCTCCAGCTCATGAAAGGCTGGATCGTTGCGCAAATCCTCCCCTGACGGATTTTCACCGTCCAGCGGATTCAGCCAGAGTGCGAGATCAATCACACCATCCCCCAGCGAGCGGCTCCTGGGCCGTGCGTGACCCAACGTTACCACACCGCGACACTTTACCACAATTTAGTTGCTGCTCAATCTTAATGGAAGCTTGCAGAGCGGGGCCTGAGCTCGAAATCGCTTGGGCAATTGTCGAACCCTATACGTGAAGGCATCGCAAAGAGGTGGCATTCCATGGCTGTTTGTAGCAGATGACGTCGGCCTTGCTGTCAGGGGAGAAGTCGACTGGTTCGAACACCCAAACGCCCCGTCGATAACGCTCTTTGTCAAGTCGCTGCTTATGTGGCAGTTTATTGACTGGCAGATTGGAGGAGCAAGTTCGATGGAACAGCGCCGGTCGTCGCAGAGCTTTAAACGCAAGGAACTGGTCGCCAAACTCAATCCTGTCTGTTTGCGCGCCTTCAAGGCGGCCGGCGCCGCTGCCAAATTGCGCGGCAATCCCTATGTCGAGCTCGTCCACTGGATCGAACAACTGGTGCTTTCCGAGCGCTCTGATGTTCAACTGATAATTGCCGACGCGGGAGTGGATCTGAGCCGGCTATCGGCCGACATGACCCGCGCCGTCGACAAGCTGCCTTATGGCGCCACTTCGATCGAGGAACTTTCCGATCATATCTTCTACGCCATCAAGGAAGGCTGGAACCTGGCGGCTCTGGAGTTCAGCGTGGAGGAGGTCCGCAGCGCGCATATTCTCCTTGCCTGCCTGAGGACGCCGGTGCTGGAAGGCCTGCTGTCAAAGATCAGCGGCGAGTTCGACAAGATCGATGCCGACGCGGTCATCGCGCGCTTCGCCGAGGTGACGGAGCGTTCACTCGAAGCTGGTGCCTCGACTGCGGTTCCCGCCGCCGAAACGTCGCGGCGGTCTCCGAGCGGGGATTCCGCGCTGGCGAAGTATGCGACCGACCTGACCCAACGCGCTCGCGACGGCAAGATCGATCCTGTCGTCGGGCGCGATCCGGAGATCAGGCAGATCGTCGATATCCTGATGCGACGCCGGCAAAACAACCCGATCCTGACCGGCGAGGCCGGGGTCGGCAAAACCGCGGTCGTCGAGGGTTTTGCCTTGCGCATCGCCGAGGGCGACGTGCCGCCGACGCTGCAGGGCGTCAGTGTGCGTATGCTCGATGTCGGCCTGATGCAGGCGGGCGCAAGCGTAAAGGGCGAATTCGAAAAACGGCTGAAGGCGGTCATTGACGAGGTCCAATCCTCCGAAACGCCGGTCATCCTCTTCATCGACGAAGCTCACACCTTGATCGGCGCCGGCGGCGCGGCAGGAACCGGTGATGCGGCCAATCTGCTGAAGCCGGCGCTGGCGCGGGGTGAGCTTCGCACGATCGCAGCAACGACCTGGGCCGAGTACAAGCAGCACATCGAGAAGGATCCGGCACTTACCCGTCGCTTCCAGGTCGTCAAGATAGATGAGCCGTCGGAAGCGGTGGCTGTTCTCATGCTGCGCGGTGTCGCCGGTGTTCTCGAGCAGCACCACAAGGTGCAGATTCTCGATGAGGCGATCGAGGCGGCGGTCAGCCTGTCCCACCGCTACATCCCGGCGCGGCAATTGCCCGACAAGGCCGTGAGCCTTCTCGACACCGCCTGCGCCCGTGTCGCCATTTCGCAGCATGCCACCCCAGCGGAGGTGGAGGACATTATGCGCCGCCGCCAGGCGCTCGAGGTCGAGCGCGGCATCATCGGCCGCGAGGCAGCGATCGGCATCGACGTGGCCGACCGGCAGGGTCGGGTCGAAACGGGGCTCGCCGAGACCGAACTTACGCTTACTGCCGCGCAGGAACGTTGGGATCGGGAAAAGGCGCTGGTTGGCGAGATACTGGAATTGCGCGCCAGGCTGCGCGGCGAGGGTGTGCCGCTCGATGCAGTGGAGACTCCGCAGGCGCTCGCCGAAACGGCAAGTGCGGATGCGCCCGAGATCGAAACGCTCGAGATCGAAACGCCTGAAACCGATGTGGATGCAAAGGCCACTGCCGATCCTTCTCCACCCGATCCGGCTGCCGATCTCGCGCGGCTGCGGGAGCTGATGGCCGAACTCGCAGAAGCGCAGGGCGAGACGCCGCTGATCTTGCCGTCGGTCGACCGCAATGCCGTGGCTGCCGTGGTGCAGGACTGGACCGGCATCCCGACCGGCCGGATGCTGTCGAGCCAGACCGAAAAGGCGCTGCGGCTCGCCGCCACCCTGTCCGAGCGCGTGGTCGGTCAGGATCACGCCATGGAAATGATTGCAAAGCGCGTGCAGACCAGCCGGGCCGGGCTCGGCGCGCCCGAAAAGCCAGTGGGGGTTTTTCTGCTCTGCGGTCCCTCGGGCGTCGGCAAGACCGAAACCGCGCTGGCCTTGGCCGAGACGCTCTATGGCGGCGAGCAGAACCTCATTTCGATCAATATGTCCGAGTTCCAGGAGGCGCACACGGTCTCTACCTTGAAGGGCGCGCCACCCGGATATGTCGGCTACGGCAAGGGCGGCATCCTGACCGAGGCGGTCCGGCGCAAGCCCTATTCGGTGATCCTGCTTGACGAGGTCGAGAAAGCGCATCCCGACGTGCATGAAATCTTCTTCCAGGTCTTCGACAAGGGAATGATGGACGACAGCGAAGGCCGGCGGATCGATTTCAAAAACACGCTGATCCTGCTCACCTCGAACGTTGGCTCCGAAGTCATCATGGACCGGACCAGCAGCGGCACGGTACGGGCAGGGCTCGACGATCTCGACACGGCCTTGCGAGGCCCGCTGTTGAAGGTTTTCCCCGCGGCCTTCCTTGGCCGGGTGGTAACCATCCCGTACTACCCGCTCTCGGACACGATGATCGAAGCGATCACCCGCCATCAGTTCGCCAAGATCGCCCGCCGGCTGCGTTCAAGCAACGATGCCGAGCTGGTGATCGGTGACGGTGTCATGGATCTGGTCAAGGCCCGCTGCACCGAAATCGAATCCGGCGGGCGGATGATCGACGCCATTTTGACAAACACGCTTCTGCCGGAATTGAGCCGTGGCGTGCTGAACCGGTCGCTCGAGGGCGAGAAGATGACGAAAGTGACTGTCGGAGCCTCCGAAGGAGGCTTCACCTATTCCTTCGAATAGCCCAGTAGCAATTCTATAGTTAGTGATCACAATCTGTCGCTTTGTATCGGAGCCGTAGGACCGCTCAGAGCCGACTTCTTTTCCCGAAAGACATTGGCCTAGAACAGCGTTCATGACCCATTGCTGACTGGCCTGGGCTTCCGGCGGGACGGCACACCTGCCTGCCTGGTCTCCGGCGCGATTAGCAATTTTGTGAACCAATTCTCGGTGGCGGCTCCGGGTTAGATGAGCTCTTATCCCCGCTCTCCGGGGTGGGCATGCCCACGACCAAACGGATCACAATGGAAAGGGAACCTCGTGGATGGCCTGGGGAACTGACGGCTTAAAACCTAGGCGCACAGGAACATCATAGAGCCTGCCGCCGCCCAACCGGGGCTTGGTAGGACGAAGTCCAGGTACAAACACTCGTGCAACAGGCGATTCGGCGTCGTGCGTCAGGTTGACCGCAAAAATCTCAAGTTCGTGCTCGCGGCAGATGTCGAGGCAATAGTTCCAATCCAGTCGCAACTCGGCTGACGAGGCCTGAACTGCTGAATTGCCTGACAGGTGAGGAAGGCGGTGAACGTTCTCGTCCATGTGCCACCGATAGAGGTGCAGCGCGCCGGGGGTGAAGGCCGCCGTGCCGGACCTATCGGCGTTCCGTTTGAGCAGGGTAAGGTTCGCCTCACATTCTGCAAGTTCCCCCACCGCGCGCCGGGCCGCCTCCGACATGGATCGTCCGGCCGCGAATCCGAACGCAATCGCGCCACCCCCGACGTGATGAGAAATTGCAGCGACAATGGGGATGGGCAGGTCAAGCGTCAGGAGCAGAAGCCGCAATTCGCGGTACTGCGTCTGCAGCCAATCGGAGTATTGGGACGCCAGTCCATCCGACAGCGAAGTCAGGTCTATCCGAGGCAGAACCAGCCGATTGTACCACCATATGGCTGTTGCATCGCGCTCCACGATTTCGCAGAAGCCGCGCACGACCGCGTCCTCTATGCTCGATCCCCTCGCGAGACCATTGGAGTCCGCCGGGGGCAGACCTGATGACTCGTTGTTGGGATACCCGAGAAAGCACAATCCCGCAGGCAGCCAGGCCGCGCTCGTGCTGAAGCGCGGATCGCTTCGGATCCAGTCCAGCGGCTGCGACCTGCGCCAGCGGATCGGGACCGCGCGGCTATCATCGACGTTTTTGTTCCAATGCAGCCGCTCGCAATACTGCGCATCACTGAAAAGTGTGAGTGCAGGCGGCTCGATCACGCGCCCGCGCAATTCGCCGACGCGGGCGCGTGAGAGTCGCTCATGAGGGATCATCTGGGCGAAATAAGTTTCATCGGCCTCATACCCGCAAGCGGTTGCCGCCTCCCGGGTGGTCTTGCCCCACCCTGACGCAAAACGAGAAGGTCTGGCCCCTCGTACGGGACCGACCGCGACCGTGATCGGGCATCCGAGCGTGGGATCGGTGATCACGATGGGGCCGTAAAACAGGCTTGCCCGGCCGGCCCCTGCCTCAGTCGCCTGCCGCTCCGGCATTATGGATCCTTCACCCAAGCGCGGCCCTCACATGTTCAATCCTCTACACTATCGGCACCAATTGCTCATTCGCACGCTGACACGCGCTGAGGTATGATGCAAACTCCTGCGAGACGCCTTGATATCGTCAGGCCAACGTCGAGCATAGTATGACCCGCCGAGGAAGAGAATGAACGCGGGCGACAGCAATCTTCAGCGACGTCTGACGGCTATCCTGGCTGCGGACGTGGTCGGTTACTCTTCGCTGATGGCCCGGGACGAGGAGCGCACCTTCGCGCTCGTCAAGCATCTCATGCAGGACGAAGTAGAGCCTAGGATCACGCAGCACCGGGGACGGGTTGTGAGAACGACCGGAGACGGGATGCTCGCCGAGTTCCCAAGCGCTGTTGGAGCCGTGCGGTCAGCAGTGGAACTCCAGGAACTGCTTGTCGGCCAGTCTTCGGGGAAGGCCAGCCAGCAAATCTCTCTCCGGATTGGGATCAACTTCGGTGATATCATTGTCGATACCGATGGCGATGTGTTTGGAGATAGCGTCAACATAGCCGCGCGCCTGGAACAGTTCGCCAGCCCGGGCGGCATCTGCCTTTCCGGAAAGGTGCACGACGAAGTCCGCGACAAAATTCATCTTCCGTTTGAATATTGCGGCGAACAGCATCTCAAGAACATTCCACGCCCGATTCCCGTATACTCGTTGTTCCACAAGCCCAAAGGGCTGCCACCTGCATCGACTGCACAGCTGGCTGGTCCGAGCAAGCCCTCCATCCTCGTTCGCCCGTTCAAGAGCGCGGGCGACGTCCAGCCCTATTTCAGTGACGGCTTCACCGAAGACATCGTCACGGAACTCACGCGCTTTACTCAGCTTACGGTTGCGTCCCATTACACGTCGACGCGGCTCAAAGACGTGGACCCGGTCGCGGATAACGGCGTGGATTTCGTCATCGAAGGCGGCATCCGCCGCATGGGCCGGCGAATGCGCATTACATGCGAGTTGGTCGACGCAACCTCGGGTGAGTGCTTGTGGGCCGAGCGCTACGACGGGGACGAGCAGGACATCTTCGATGTCCAGGACGAACTGATCGGAAAGATCGTCGGGACCGTTATCGGCCGTCTTACGGCCGCAGGCGCCGAGAAGGCGCGGCGTAAACCACCTGCCAATCTCGCGGCCTATGAGTGCGTGCTTCGGGGCAATGCCCTGCCGCTGGGCGACATCGCGGCCGAAATGGAGGCTCGACAGTGGTATCAGCGGGCGATCGAGCTCGATCCATCCTACGGGCGCGCCTACGCCAAGCTCGCCCACTATAAACAGCTTGAATGGTTCCGCGACATGGGGCCGTCGGATGCGGTGCTTGCCGAGGCTTATGATATCGCCAAAAAAGCGGTGGCACTTTCCCCCAACGATCCAGTCTGCCTGAACATACTGGGCTGGGTGCTCCTCCACCGTCGTGATTTCGACGTCGCATCTCAGCTATACACGCGCGCGCTCGAACTCAATCCGCACGATCCCGAGCAGGTCTCCTACCAAGGGACTTATCAAACATTTGCCGGCGAGCCCGAAAGTGCCTTGGGCTGGTTCGAACGGGCGCGAGTGCTCGATCCCCTGTACGAGCCTTCATGGTATTGGCCGTTCCGGGGTCTTGCCCATTTCATTGCCCACCGTCCGGATAAGGCAGTCGTCGATCTGGGCCGCTCGTCCACCATGCCGACCTGGGTTATGGTCTATCTGGCTGCCTCAAACGCTCTGCTTGGGCGAAGTGCGGAGGCGGAGGCCTATACGTCTCTGGTTATGCGAGGCACACCGGAGTTCTCCGGGCTGCGGTTCGCCACCAAGGAACCTTACAAGCTGGACGGAGACCGCAACACGCTGCTCAACGGCATGCGGGAAGCTGGATTGCCCGAGTAGGGACTGGCAACTATCTGCAGCCGAAGAGCACGGCCGTGGCGAGCTCGTCGTGGTAGTGGCGGCCCTGGGCGTATTTGTGATAGTCATGGAGATAATCGATCAGATCGCCGCGGGTCAGGACCTCCATCGGCACCTGGGGCACTACCACATTGATCAAGTTCGGTTCGTCCACGTGAACTTCGACAGACACTCCCGCTTCCACGATGTCTTCCAGCACCATCTTTAGATCACGCTTCAGGTCCGCATAGGCGGCAGCATCCGGGATCGCGTCGCCCCCATCGAGAGGGTCATCCCCGTAGTTTATAGGCTGCCCATTCAGATCTTCCATCGTCAGTGTCTGCGAATGTGGCGCTGTTCCGGCGGCGGCGGTCCGGACCCTCATGTCGCCGATAGCACGGCCCGCTTCCGGGCGAAGTCTTATAGTATCACCTACGGTGAAAATCTGCCGATCAATGGTAATTGTTAGAGGATTTGTTGAATCCATGGACAAGATACGTGACGAGGCCGGCAAAAGCTTGAGCCAAGCCCCTACGATCGCTGCGCCGATCTCTTGGACTTGCCGACCTGGCTTCAATTCTGCCCTGGGCATCGCCGAGGCTCCCCTCCGAGGTCAATGCAAATAGCCTAAACGCATTTTGCATCTGTCGCAAGCAGTGCGCAGGCGTCATGCTCGCATCGACTCAATGTTTTCATGGACAGAAAATCGTATTGGGAGCATTCTGATCCTCGGGGTGCCAGTAACGACAGCCGGAGGATGCACGATGATACTTGCTCAACTTCGTGTGCTGTTGATCGGCTGTCTCCTCGCCGCTGTCGGAACCGAGAGACCGGCTGCGTCAAGCCAGGAGGGCTTCACCGACGGCGGTAACATCGAAAAGACTTTCATCGCCAACATCGCCAGGGCGGAGGAGTTACGCAAGGATATCGGCGCGCTGAACAAGTTCATCGCAGGCAAGGGCAAACTGGAAGCGGTGGATATGCCGGATATCGGTATCAGCATCGTGACGGGGACGTTTTCCGAGAGCGAGATCGAAGAGCTGCGCTCCAAGGGATATGAGGAACCGGATCCTTTCGTGGTGAACCTGTTCGATGGTGCCACCTGCGAGGGGCCGGAACTCTTGGGCACCTCGCCGACTGCGGATATTGTCCCTCCCAGCGTCTGCAGGGTCGTCGGGTCACCACAGCCGGTGGCTTCAGGATCGCCCACCGTGTGGATCATCGACAGCGGAGTGGATTGGAACGTTGTCACCGCGGGGCTCCTCAAGGTTCAGGAAGCAATCGATTGCACGAGCAGCCCATGCCAGACCGTGTCGAGCCTCGACGACACGGTAGGGCACGGGACGATGGTGGCAGCAGTTATCGGCGGAAAGCGTGTCCAGCAGGGCAACCAGTATGTAGGTCTGGTTGGTGTCAGCCCCGACGCCCCGCTCAAGATCGTGAAGGCCTTCAGTAGGCTGAAGACCGATATTTTCGGCCCGCCTCTTCTCGCCCTTCGCCATGTTCGGGACAACGCGGTCGCTGGGGACATTCTGAACGTGAGTTGGGGTGCATTATATCTGGAGAGCACCAGACGCGGAAGCACGCTGCAAGATCTTAAATTTCTCGACGCCCTTCTTTATCAGATCGCCGACCGCCAGGTGCGCGTTGTCGTAGCGGCGGGCAACCCCAGGGAAGACGAAAAGGGCCCTTGGGTACAGTCTTATTTCCCGGCCAATGCGGCGACTTATTTTTCGCCTGTGACGACAGGAAACAAGGTGGGAGCGATATACAGCGCGTCGGCTTCCAACAGCGAATATATTCAGGTGGCAACTCCTGGGAAATGCCAAGGCATCGGCAACGCCTGGTGCGACACGCTATGGCGCGGGGGGGCGTTCGGCGCGTCCTATGCCGAACCGGGCGTCAATGTCCTGTCACTGTGGAAGAGCCGAAAGAACGGCAAGCTCCGGAGGAACATCTGTTCGGGCACATCTTTCGCAGCCCCGGCACTTGCCGGCCTTTTGGTTCGCAACGCGCAGCCGACGAACAAGGCTCTGCCAACGGGAGGTCTTATCCCGAATACGGATCTGGTAGGGTATATGACCGCGGGTACGCCGGTGAACCCAAGTTCGGACGAGCCTAAATGCAATTGACCCGAAGAGCAGCGCTGCAAGGTTTGGCCTTGGCGTCCGCGTTCGGTAGCGTGCGTCTGGCCGGTGCCTCGCCTGTGGACGAAGATTCTCGCCTTCTGCTCGTCCACCTGCGCGGCGGGCTCGATGCATTAGCTGCCGTGCCGCCCTACGGCGATCCGCATCTTGCCTCGGCGCGCGGGCCCCTCGCGCCTTTCCCGAACTCCGGCGTCGCCGAGATGCTAAAGCTCGACGGGCTCTTCGCGCTTCATCCGGGGCTCGGGCCGCTCCTGCCCTACTACTCGTGCGGCGAGTTGCTCATCGTGCCCGCGACCGCCATTCCGGATGCGGGCCGGTCCCACGCGGCCGCCCAGGCGGCGCTGTTCGACGGCGATATCGACGGCGGCAGCGCCGGGTGGCTCGACCGGGCTTCCTCTGTACTGTCGCGCCGGCAGAAGGCGGTGTGGCAGGCCAGACCGGCCGATCGCTCGATGGACATGCTGGCCGATCTTGCGCTAGCCAATCCTCGGCTCGACCTCGTCCGCCTCTGCGCTGAGGGCACTTGGCCGTCCGGCGGCAAGGGCGGCGAAAGCCTGCTGGAACAACATGCCGCGTTCGAAGCGGTTCGCTTCAGCGACGCGGCCAGGAGCGCGGCGCTTGCACTGTCAGCTACGGGCGGACCGCGGATCGCGATGCTCGAGATGGCCGGCTTCGACACGCATGTGGCGCAGGGAGCGGACTTCGGAAGGCTGGCGCGGAGTTTGAATGGGCTGGCGCGGGGTCTCATTGCATTTGCCCAAGCGTCCGGGCCTGCCTGGAACAGGACGGCGGTGCTGGTAGTCACGGAGTTCGGCCGTTCCGTGGTGCCCAACACCGACGGCGGCACTGATCACGGGGCCGCGAGTGTCACATTGTTAATGGGTGGCGCCGTTGCCGGCGGGCGTGTAGGCAATCGCTGGCCCGGAGTTGCTCGCGACCTGCTTCATGGCGGAACAGACTTGGCTGCTACGACGGACGTACGATCGATCATAAAGGCCGTGCTGACGGAACACCTGCGTATTCCTGACCGAGCAATGGCTAAAATTTTCCCAGGCGCTGCCGGGATACCGGCGATGCGTGGACTGTTTTTCAGGAGCCGTTGCGGCGGAGGTTAGACTGCTTCGATGTGATCTCTAGCGCGGTTTAGCTTCTTATCCGCGTTTTCGTCGGCCACGGGACGCATCGGACTGCAATAGGCGACTCCTAATCCTAAGTGTCCGCTTCTCTAAGAAGCTTCCGGAATGACGGCTATTGTGAAGTGTTTCGGATGCCCTTGAATGGCCGAGATCAGGCGCATTGCTGCGGTTCACAACGCGGACAATGCTCGTGCCGCGACCTCGCTTCCGGATGCGCGAAGTGTCTTAGATCTTCAGGTGCTGAAGAACGCGGGCCGCTGTGCGCGCCGACTTGGTGCTTTCTCATCCGGATTTGATCCTGACTGTGCGAAAACGGGGGAGTCAGGTAAGGTTTTGAACTGCCGACGCTCAGCGCCAAACAATGAGCGTCCTAGATGGGTCGGAACAGGTAATCCGTATCACCCGCTTTCGGCCGGAGAAGCAGCTGTTGTGATCGGTCATCCGGGGAACATTTTCGTCAGCCTTCAATTTAAGCAGAGAAGCTGGCTTGGAGCAGATCAATGGGCATTTTTTCCGACCTCGACAAAAAACTGACGGAAAATCTCTACGCGCACGGCAACGACCTCATCGATCCTGCTGCGGATCTTCCGGAGAAAGTCGAGGAGCGCGTCGAACTCTTGATGCCGTTCGTTCAGCCCGAGGCTCGCGAGCTAGTCCGATCGCAAATCCTTGGCCTCATTCACGAGTACAGGAATGAGGATCCCGCGTCCTCGAATTAGCGAGGATCGCGTCTGCTGCGAAAACTTGCAGGTCCTGCCGAGTTCAACTGCCGTCATCATCCGTCCTGGTCTATTGCATGGGGCGCAGGCTGAGTCCCGTCGCTCGTCCGCCCGGTCTGGTCGATCCATAGCCAACCGATGAAGACTACCGACAGTACGATCACGATCCAGGCGATCAGACGAGGCATGGCGAGACGAGGCATGGCGTTTTCCTTTCCGTGCCGAACAGCCGGTCAAGAGATCGGCTTGCCGTTAGCCCGGGCGCCGCCCGTATCGGGTTCGGAGTCGGCGCCAACGGTCGGGTCAGGCACGACCGGTCCACGTTCTGCTTCGGAATCCTCTGCCTCGATCTCTTGCACGGCCTGATCCCAATGCTCGCGCTCCCGCCCTTCGGGACGGCCTTCACGCTCCCATATTTCATGGGCTCGCCGCCTGATACGCTCTTCCCGGTCCATAATAGGCCTCCTGGTGTTTTCCTAATTCTGCTATCGATGGTTTGTTCCGCGCTGCCGGGGCAGTTGCCGCGCTCGTCTCTCGCGCATTCATACAGCTCATGCCGGACTGCCAAAATGATCGCGCAGGTCCGTCAGCGGTTCAGTTGACGCAACCATGATGTGCTCTATTTCAAGTTGCACACCAGTCTCGTGGTCCGTTCGGCGCTGGGAGGACAATGTGTGGAAGCAACGCTACAAGCGCGCACTGTAAATACCAGTAAACGTCTCGGTCTTCGACTTGACTGCCTGTGGTCACCATCACCCTTGAACAACTGCCTGGGGGACGTGTGTTTTCGCAGCGCCGGAACAACATCGACGGCATCGAGGAGACACGCGCCGAATAGGACGGCAATGGTCTCGTGGTCACCGGTACCGGAGACCGGGGTCCGATGAGAATTCTCGTTGTTGGCGCCACCGGCCTGATCGGCGCTTCGGTCTGTTCCCGCCTCGTTTCCGAAGGACATGAGGTGGTCGGCATCGTCCGTATCCCTCGGGAAAATGCGGCCCGCGACTACCAGTTGCTGGTGCTGGACATGGCGACCGCGCTACGCCCTGAAGATTGGCTGCCGCATCTGGCCGGCATCGATGCCGTCGTGAACTGTGCCGGCGTGCTGCAGGACAGCCCTCGCGAAAAGACCGGGCAAGTTCATCGCGATGCTGCGGCGGCTCTTTTTCTCGCCTGCGCGCGGGCCGGCGTTGCCAAGGTGATCCACTTCTCGGCAATGGGTGTCGATCGGGCACAGCCTTCGTCGTTCTCGGCGACGAAATATGCTGGCGATCAGGCCCTCATGGCACTTGATCTGGACTGGATAATCCTTCGCCCTTCCGTGGTGCTCGGCCGGCCTGTGTTTGGGGCCAGTGCATTGTTTCGCGGTCTGGCCTCGCTGCCGGTGCTGCCGTCAATGCCCGATACCGGCCGGCTACAGGTCGTGCAACTCGAGGATGTGGTCTCGACGGTGCTCTTCTTTCTCAATCCCGGCAGGTCGTCTCGTATGGCGCTGGAACTTGCAGGTCCCGAACAGCTGACCATGGACGAGATTGTCGGCACTTTTCGCCGCTGGCTCGGCTGGGGTTCCGCAGCCAGGCTTGTCTTGCCGGGATGGGTTGCCCGATTTCTCTACCGCCTCGGCGATCTTGCCGCGATGCTCGGCTGGCGACCTCCGATGCGCACCAATGCCGCCAAGGAGATCACGCGAGGGGCGGTCGGAGATCCCTTGGACTGGATTTCCTTGACCGGCATACACCCTCAAAGCTTGGCGCAGTTCCTCGCGCTCAATCCGGCAACGGTGCAGGAGAAATGGTTCGCCGGGCTTTATTTCGCCAAGCCTGCAATCTTCGTCGTCCTGCCGTTCTTCTGGATCATGACGGGGATTGTTTCGCTGACCACTGGCTACGGCAACGGTATCGGCCTCATGCAAAGCACTGGGGCTGGCATGTTGTCGGCGCCTGCCGTGATCGCCGGCGCTCTTGCCGACGTCGTCGTCGGCGCACTCATAGCCTGGCGGCCAACGGCGCGAAAAGGCGTCTACGCCGGCATCGCGCTCTCGCTGTTCTATCTAATCGTGGGCACTTTCCTGCGCCCGGACCTGTGGAACGAACCGCTTGGGCCGTTCCTGAAGGTCTTGCCGATCATCGTCCTTCACTTCGTTGCCTTGGCAATCCTGGAGGAGCGCTGATGCTCTATTTCGTGCTGAAGTACCTGCATGTCATCGGTGCCAGCGTGCTGCTTGGCACCGGCGCCGGCATTGCCTTCTTCATGCTTCTCGCCCACAGGACCAGTAATGCAGCAACAATTGCGGCAGTGGCGCGCATCGTAGTGGTCGCCGACTTTCTCTTCACGGCAACTGCCGTCGTGGCGCAGCCGATAACCGGCGTCGCGCTCGCCTGGCAGGCGGGTTACGCGCTCTCCGAAGGCTGGATCGTGCTTTCCATCGCACTCTACATCGTCACCGGTGTGTTCTGGCTGCCGGTGGTATGGATGCAGATGGAGATGCGCAATCTGGCGTCCGAAGCCGCCAAAGCGGGGGCCCCGCTGCCGGCCCGGTATGTCAGGCTTTTCTGGCTGTGGTTCGCCTTTGGCTTTCCCGCCTTTGCTGCCGTCCTCGGGATTTTCTGGCTGATGATCGCACGGCCGGCGATCGAGTGGTGACGCCTTGCCGCGACAGATGTCGCGGCTTTCGATTTCGGCGGTGGAACATCTTTCCCATGAGTTCGTTCGGCGCGGATGGATCAATCCGTGCGCAAACGCCGACATTCAGCCTCATCCGCGACTGAAGCGGATGTTCTCATTGTTGGCGGCGGACCTGCGGGGCTGGCGGCCGCTATCTATCTCGGCAGGTTTCGTCATCGGGTCGTCGTGGTCGACGCGGGTGAGTCGCGCGCGATGCTGATTGCGGAAAGCCGTAACTGCCCGGGATTTCCGGAAGGGGTCAGCGGCCCCGATCTTCTGCAACGCCTTCGCGCTCAGGCCGCGGAATACGGAGCGACACTGGTGCAGGATCAGGCGTCATCGATCGAGCCGACCGTAGGCGGATTTGGTGCCGAGACAAACGCGGGGCGGATCGTCGCCCGCAAGATATTCCTGGCGACAGGTATCGTCGACGTCGTGCCTGCAATTCCGCGTCTGGGCGAGGCCATCGCCAGAGGCAGCGTACGCCTTTGCCCGGTTTGCGACGGCTATGAAGTCATAGATCGTCGGGTCGCCGTTATCGGACACGAGGCGAAGGCGCTGCGAGAGGCCTTGTTCCTCAAGCAGTACACGCAGCACGTCACACTGCTCGCACGCTATCTTCCCGATTTTTCTGCCAGCACACGGCGCGTGGCCATGGAAGAGAACATTGCCATTTGCGACACCTTCAAAAAGTTTGTTCCGTCCGACAATGGTTACGAGGCCATCCTTAAGGACGGCGAGGTGCGACATTTCGACGTCATCTATCCGGCGATGGGATGCCGGGTGCGTTCCGAACTTGCACTGGCAATGGGCATCGAATGCTGCGACGAGGGCTACGTTGTCGTCGACAAGCATCAGCGGACTTCGGTCGATGGAGTGTATGCCATCGGCGACCTGGTCAAAGCCCTGAACCAGATCGCAGTCGCTTTTGGTCAGGCTGCGATCGCCGCGACAGATGCTCACAATGACCTTGCCCTCGGGTACGAATAGCTCTCGAAACGTACCTCGCTAGCGCAGCATGGCTGCTATCACGAAGACCGCGGCCGCTACGAGAACGACTGCGGCAATCACCAGCACCGGCCAGTTGCTGCGAGGCTGAAGATCAGGCTCGCTTCCTACCGGCCGCATCGCATCGCCGAAGCTTGCTTCATTCTTGAACTCTGGTTGTCGCCGTGGGCGAGCCTCGGCGACAGTGCTCGGCACATCTGCCGCTTCGGCGTCGGTCGCTTCAGGCGCCGCGGCAGGGTCGAACCCCGGGGTCTTGTCCTGCGTCGCCCCGGCCTGGATATCGCCTCTCGCTTTGGCAGGCGTCTGATCTCGTCGTGCGGCCATCATCGTCTCCCTGACAACCAAACTTCGATCTGCCTCAGCGGTTCCAGTCTGCGCCCGATTTGCTGAACACCCCCGATTTTCTGAACAGACTTGGCGGTGATCCGCTTCTCCGGAACACAGGGCGCCTTTCGCAGTTGTGTTGGATCATTGCCTGGTGAGTTGGCCATGCCGTCTGCACTCGAGCAACTGGCTCAGTCCGTGAAAGAGCGACGAGCGATCCTGTTCGTTGGGGCGGGGGTGTCGATGAGCGTCGGCCTGCCATCCTGGCAGAAGCTCATCGAGCATATGGAGGATGAACTCGGCCTCGACCGCGACATGGTCGACATGCCTGAACCCAGCTACCAGGCTCTTGCCGAATATTACCGGCTGAAGAATGGGGGTCTTGGTCCCTTGCGCAGCTGGATGGATCGCGAATGGAGCGTCTCGCGGGAAAAAGTCAAGGGATCGGCGATCCACAAGCTGATCGTGTCACTCGATTTCCCGATCATCTACACCACCAACTATGATCGGAACCTTGAGGTTGCGTTCGAAGTCCACGACCGCCCATTCGTAAAAGTGGCCAATGCCAAGGATATCGCAAAGGTGAAAGGCGAGGTTGCCCAGATCATCAAATACCACGGCGATTTCGACGACGATGCATCTCTGGTCCTGGCGGAGTCCGACTATTTCGAGCGGCTCTCGTTCGAGTCGCCATTGGACGTGAAGTTTCGCGCCGACGCACTGGGGCGCACCATCCTGTTCATCGGCTACAGCATGTCCGACATGAACATCCGTCTGTTGCTGTATCGGCTTTGGGAAACCTGGCGCCGGTCCGGCTACGAAAAGAACCGTCCGAAATCGTTCGTCTTCATGCCGCAACCGAGCGTCGTCCAGGAAGCGGTCCTCGGATGCTGGGGCATCGACATGCTGACCGAGGAGGCCAATCGGCCGGAGGATGCTCTGGTGGCATTCCTAAGCAAGCTCAAGGATAGGGTAGACCAGGCCTAGAGCACGCGCTGCGCTTAAAGCTGACTTCGTTCGACCGGGCCGGGAACATTGTCGATCGCTGCGACGTTCATAGCCGGAAAGGGACGCTGTTTGCGGAGGCCTAGGATGGGCCACTTCGAAATGATCGATCTCGTTTCCGTCATCAACGCTTGCACGACCGGTCGCGCCGCCGGGCGATTGGTGTCGATGGCCAAAGCCGTGGAAGAGTTGCGGGTGCTGACCGGGGATTTCATCTCGCCGGACGAAATCGTGGCCAACGCCCTGTCGCCGGTGGCGTGGGAGCGCGGCTGCGCGGTCCTGTTCGACGAGCAGCCGGGCGCCGATATCCTGCACACGCCATGGCAAGAGGCCTGACTGACGCAGACGATCTGAGGATTGCCGAATATCGGCAGGCGCGCCAGCGGGCGCCGCGTCCGTTTGCAGATGTCGCATATGCCGGCAGTGGGGAGTACGGGCGGCAGTTGGAACCCGGCCGTCACAGGGCTGTTTAACCGCTATACATGAGGCAATCGGAGACCCGCCATGACTGAAAACGAGACCCGCTACGAACATGGTGCTACCAAGTACCCGGCCAAGAAATATGCGGACGCCTCGGATCAATTCTCCCAAGATGCGGCCGGCAACAAGAAGCCTGCCGGCGGGATGGGCCTGACACGGTCGAAGGACGAGGTGGAGGACAAAACCCATCAGTCCGAAGGGCAAAACCCGCCCAGTCAGTCCATGCCCAGTGCCGTGACCGAAAAGACATCCGGCGCCGGTCCGTCTATCGCCGAGCGTTCCAAGGACGCCAAGGCTCCGAAGAGCGGCCGCCAGCCAGGCGCCTACGTCAGGGAGTGACCGGCCAGGGAACCTGCAGTCAGCCCATCATCGTCTTCAGCGGCTCCCGAGCGAGGTTTGCTTCGATCTCCTTACGGCCTGGCGTTTCCCGCAGCGCTGTGCGCATGTTCTTGCGATATTCGTCCGGCATGCGCGGCGGCAGCATAGGTTCATATGCGTCGACGACCGCCTCTATGATCACCGGACCTTCTGCGGCAAATGCGGCATCAAGGACCCCATCGACGTTCTCAGGCCGAGTGACGCTGTAGCCGATGCCTCCCATAGCTTCAGCGGCCAAAGCGAAATCGATCGGCTGGAGTTCGCAGGCAAATTGCGGGTTGCCGAGGAACATCATTTGCTCCCAGGCGATCTGGTTTAGCATGTTGTTCTTGATCACCAGAAGCTTGAGCGGAATCTTGTAACGCACGGCCGTCGAGAATTCGCCAAGCTGCATCGCCAGCCCGCCATCGCCCACCACCGCGAAAACCGGCCGGCCCGGAAAGGCGATCCCGCCGGCAATCGCGTAGGGCAGCCCGCAGGCCATCGATGCCAGCGAGCCGGAGACGGCGAAATCCTGTCCTGCCTTGATATCGATATGACGGGCGGCAAGTTCGGTGTTCTGACCGGAATCGCTGGCCAGGATCGCATTGGCCGGCATTCGGTCGCCGAATGCCTTGACGACGCGTTGCGGCTTGAGCGGCACGTCGTCCCTGCTTTCGGCCTCGGCCATCATCTTGCGCCAGCGCTGTAAGCTCTGCTGCGCGTTATCGAGAAAGGATCTGTTCTGCTTTGGCTTCAGCCTTTCATTCAGCAATTGCAGTGTGATGGCCGCATCGCCGACGAGACCGGCCTCGACCGGATGGCGAAGGCCGATCCGCTGCGCGTTGCGGTCGATCTGCACGCCGCGCGCCTTGCCGGGCTTGGGATAGTATTCGATGTAAGGGAAGGTCGAGCCGACGATCAGCAGCGCCTCGCATTCCTCCATGATCTCCTGCGAGGTCAGCGAGCCCAATATTCCGATTCCGCCCATGACGTGCGGGTGATCGTCCGGCAAGACGGCTTTGCCGAGCAGAGCCTTGGCAACGGGTGCGGCGAGGAGTTCCGCCGTCCTCTCGAGTTCGGCCTGGGCATGCAGCGCACCGCGCCCGGCGAGTATCGCCACCTTTGAGGCTGTGTTGAGGATATCGGCCGCAAGAGCAAGCTGGGCTTCGTCGGGTCGCTTGTCCCCTTCGAACCACCGTTCGGGCGTGTGTCTTGGAAGGTTGCGGGGCGAGCGCTTTGCCGACGCCTGTTCCTGCACGTCGCTGGCTATCGAGAGATGGGAGACGCCGCGTCCCGCAAGCGCGGAACGACAGGCCAGGCCGGCAACGTTTTCCATATGCGCTGCGTCGGTCACTTGCGTGTTGAAGATGGCGACGTCGTTGAAAACACGGGTGAGATCGACATCCTGCTGCGTGAACGTCTCGATCAGGTCGTGAAATTGCATGCCGGTTATGGCAAGGACCGGCGCCTGGTCGAGCTTTGCGTCGTAGAGGCCGGTGAGCAAGTGAGTGCCTCCTGGCCCTGAGGTGGCGAGGCAGACGCCGAGTTTGCCCGTCCATTTGGCATAGGCCGTTGCCATGAAAGCCGCGGATTCCTCATGCCGCACCTGTACGAAGCGGATCTTGTCCTGCCTTGTGCGCAGCGCTTCCATGATGCCGTTTATGCCGTCTCCCGGCAGGCCGAAGATCACGCGAACGTCCCAGGCGATCAATGTGTCGACAAGGATCTCGGCAGTGTTGGGCATGGTTGCCTCCTCTGTATCTGGTATTTGCAGCTTTACGCTCTCGCTGCGGCGGTAGGCGTCAGACGTGGACATCGGCGATCAGTCGCCGAACGACGGAGATGCCGGGATGTTCCATCGGAACGGCAGGCGGGCAGCGCCGCCTGAGAGGCGGGGCCTCGGCCTTTGCCTAGCAAAACCGCAGGAGACCGCGTTCGGAGTTCAAGCCAGGTCTCGGTTTCTCGGAAATGGTTCGGCGAGGTCAAGTCGCGCCTTAAGCGTGACATGCAGCTCTGAGGGATAGCCGAAACTCAAACAAAAAACCCGCCTCGGCGGCGGGTCGTCGGCGCAAATCAGCACCACAGCCAAATCAGTCGCATAATTGCCGTCACAAAGCAACGGATCGCGAGCTGGCAGAAAGGCAATCGCTTCGGGTCGAGCGCCGTCCGCAGCGAACAGGGTTCTATTTCGCAGAGCCCAGGAACGGTTACGGCGCCTTCTCGGTTGTGAGGGAAAGGAGATGGTCCATGTTTGAGAACAGCATGTGGTTGCTCGTCGTTGCAGGCGGGCCCCTGATACTGGCAACCCTGATCGCCTACGCGCTCCTTACGCGACGCCGTCGCGGTCCCGCAGAACGCAGGGAGAGCGAGCGGGCGACCGAGCGCTTGTATCGCGAGGAGAAAGACTGACGGATCGTGGCAGATGCGGATGGGCAGTCCGGAGTCGATGAGCGATAGACGGTTTATCCGACCGCCATTTCGGAACGATCCCGCGGCCCTGCCATTATCGCCATAAGGAGAGGCTCAGATCGTGGTGCCCACGATTCGGCAAGGACCGTGGTCCCTGCAATCACCGGGAAGTCGACGATGCCGCCGGCAATCTGGGCCTCAAATCGAACGCAAGGCATCTTGGAGGTACCAATGGCTGGACGCAGGACCCATGAGCAGCAATTGCGCATCATTGAAAAGCGGGAGAACACGAAGGGCGCCGGCAAGGATTTCGACGCAGTGGCGGACCTGAAGCGATCCGCAGCGGAACGTGAAGCGCTGCGCAAGGGATCGGAAATCAGGTCCAAGACACCCGACCTTGTTGATCCTGACGATCGCAACATTCTTCGGGGAGAAAATCAGGAGAGCGTTCATCACAAGAACCGTCCCGACGACTAAGAATTGGAGCAAGCCTATGGCAAAAGGTAGCAAGAAGCATATCGGAGCGGGTGCACGGGGAAAGGGTTCTGGTACAGGTGCCATGACCACGACCCCAAAGGATAAGCTCGAAGAAAACCAAATCCTGTCCAACCGCGACAAGGCTCAGCATACGAAGGAACGCGGTCTGGATTCCAAGCAGGTCGCGACCGAGCAGCGCCAGGATCACGCTGCCAATCGTTTGCGGGACTGACGGCTCGCCCGCCGTCGGGGCGCGGTCTGGCTGGTAGAGAAAGATATCGCCCGCTCGACGATCTGCATCGTCGGTCCTTAGCGATAGCGTGCTCCTTCGGCTGTCGGCGATGAGTTAATTGGCAGATCGCATCGACGATTTGCTCTCGAACTGTTCTGCCTCACGCAGCAGCCGGATCACCTCCGCGTCCGTGGTCTGCGCAAAGTCCTCATAATACCGGCCCACCGCAACAAACGGCTCGGGCGTGGCGAGACAGACCACTTCGTCCACATCCGCTTTTATCAGGTCAAGCGTATCCCTGGGTGCTACCGGAACGGCCAAGACAACATGCGCGGCCCGATCCTTCCTTAACGCCTTGAGCGCCACTCTGACCGTGCCTCCGGTCGCTATGCCGTCGTCGACGACGATAACGGTCCGGCCAAGGACCGAAGCCGCAGGCCTGCTGCCGAGATAGAGGCTTCTGCGGCGTTCGATTTCGAGCAGTTGCCGCCGTTTCTCTGCCTCGACGTAATCGTCTGACGGTTGGACCAAAGCCATCGCCTCCTCGTTGAGGACGAGCTGCGGATTCTCCCCGTCGACGACCGCGCCGATGCCATATTCGGAATGGCCCGGCGCGCCGATCTTGCGCACAAGCAGCACGTCGAGCCGGGCACGGAGTGCCTTCGCCACTTCGAAGCCAACCGGCACTCCGCCGCGTGGCAGCGCCAGCACCAGTGGATCGGTTGCCGCGAACCCGGTCAAAGCGGCGGCAAGCTGGCGCCCCGCATCCGTTCGATCCCTGAATTTCGGCGCGTCAAAAATCATTGGCTTCACCTTTGCAAGGGCGAGACCTGGCATCGCTGGGTCGCTACTCGTGCCAAGATATTCGCGGTCTGCAGCGTCTTGCCGAAAACCTCGGGGCCGGTTGCACTCATCGTCGCCTCCTCGCCCAAAATTAACCTTGCTGGCGAAACGGCGATCGGAGGCAATTGTTTCGTTTCACCTTGATAAAAATTGCGGCGGTCGTCGCGAGGCCGCATCGATCAGGCCCCTTTGCGTCTGCGGGATTTCCGCAACCTGTCGGAATCGGCCATTTTCCACGACATTGAGCGCCGTGACGACGGCCAGGTTGTCGCCTTTTTCGTCCCACTGCACGGGATCGCTATAGGCAATGCCTTTGAAGCGGAGCTTCCGCATTGCAGTCAGAACGTCGCGCCGGCTCGGATTCCCTTTGGATTCAGTGATCGCGTCCCTGATTGCGGCGATCAGCACGCGGACTGAATCGTAGGAATTCACGGCATAGTTGCCGATCGGTCCGAACAGCGCCGCATAGCGCGCAGCGAAATCGCTTGAACCAGCGACTCTACCCACTTCGGGCGTGGCGGACAGCACGAGAACGCCTTCGCCCAATGTTGCGGTTTCTCCCGCAGGCTCAAGGAAATTCACCGCGTCCCAACAGCCGTCACCGCTGGCAAAGAGCTGGTGGAGACCTGCACGGCGCATCGCCCGCAGGATGAAAGCACCCTCGAAACTGCCGCCGTAGAATAGCAGATCGAAATCGGCCCGCAGAGATGCGACCAGCGGGTCAAAATCGCGGCTCCCTTCGCGAACCGTTCGCCGCTCCGCGATGCGTCCTCCGAGCGACAGAAAGGCCCGCGAGAACGCGATGCCCATACTGTGGCCGTACATCGTTTCGGTTTCGACCAGGACGGCGCGGCGCTTGCCCATGGTGTCGTAGAGATGACGGGCAATGGCTGCTCCGGTCTGATCATCCCGGTTGGTGAAGCGAAAGACATTCGGCAGAGAGCGCTCGGTGAGCGCTGTGTCGGAAGCGATCGGCGTGATCATCGGGAGGTCGTGGGCGGCATAGATTTCCGCCGCAGCGATGGTGACATTGCTGTTGTAGTGGCCAACGACGCCAAGCAGATCCGGCCGGTTGCAAAAGTCGTCCGCGACTTGCCGTCCGGTTTCGACCTTTCCCTGATCGTCCGCACCCTCAACCATGATGGGAAAGCCCGCAATGCCACCGTCCGCGTTCTGCTCCTTGACCGCGAGCTCGATCGCCTGCTTCATCTCGGCGCCAAGCGCCGCCGCATTTCCCGACAATGGAGCGCCGATTGCGATCCGGATCGCTTCCGACATTGAAATGGTCCCTGTGCCGAGCTGTTTGTTTGCCCCGAACTGCGCTTGCGCTCATCGGTTCCTTCTCGACCCGGAAAAATGATGGATCCTTGCTGGCGAGCCTTGGGAGCGCGACGAAACGATGCTGGAACAATCGATCACCTTGATGCGTTCGGCTGTATTACACCTGCCGAGGATCCTCGATGGCGCCGCGTCCTTTCTGGAAAGGCTATCTCAAGCTTTCGCTCGTGACCTGTCCGGTCGCGATGACGCCCGCTACCACCGAGAGCGAAAAGGTCCGGTTCCATACGCTCAATCGCAAGAGCGGGCATCGCGTCGTCAGCCAGTATGTCGACGCCGTCAGCGGCAAACCAGTTGCTGAAGACGACGAGGTCAAGGGCTATCAGCGCGGCGAGGACGAATACGTCCTGCTCGAGGAGGATGAGATCGACGCAGTCGCGCTGGAGAGCACGCGCACCATCGACATCGACATGTTTGTCGATGCCGACAGCATCGGCTGGATCTGGTACGACAAGCCCCACTATCTTACCCCTGACGATCCGGTCGGGGAGGAAGCATTCTCGGTCATTCGCGACGCGATGCAGTCGACAGGGACAGTCGGAATATCGCGACTGGTCATGTACCGCCGCGAGCGCGCCGTCATGCTTGAACCACGAGGCAAGGGCATCGTGCTGTGGACACTGCGCTATGGCGACGAGGTTCGCGATCCCGAGGATTATTTCGGCAAGATCGAAGACGCCAAACCCGACCCGAAACTGATGGATATGGTCTCGACCTTGATCGATGAGCGAACCAGGCAGTGGGATCCCGCCATGACCGGAGATCCCGTCCAGGCGCGGCTGCTGGAGATCATTGCCTCGAAGAAGAAGGGCAAGAAGCGTCCAGCCAAGGCGAAGGCCAAGGCCGAGCAACCGCCCAGCAACGTGATCAACATCATGGATGCGCTGCGCAAGAGCATCGGCTCGGAGGCCGGAAAGCGGAAATAAGCGCCTGGGAGCAGGCTGGGCTGGGACAAAGGCAGCACAATGAAGGTCATACCCCGCGATCCTGCTTTCGACAGCACCCGCCGATGACCCGCGATTTCCTCCTGCCGCTCGATACGCCTCCGATGGAGGCCAAGGCCGCCGATGCGATTCCCGAAGGAGACGGATGGCAATACGAGCGCAAATGGGATGGTTTTCGCTGCCTAGCATTTCGGCAGGATGATGCGGTGGAGTTGCGCGCAAAGTCAGGCAAGCCGCTCGGACGCTATTTTCCCGAACTCGTCGCGACATTGAAGGAACTACCGTCGCGCCGTTTTGTCGTCGACGGTGAAATCGTCATCTCGGTCGACGGCAAGTTTTCGTTCGACGCGCTCCAGATGCGGCTTCATCCCGCCGAGAGCAGGATCCGCAAGCTGTCCGCCGAAACCCCGGCTCGCATCGTCCTGTTCGACATGCTCTGCGATGAGCACGGAACCGTCTGGTTGGCGCGGACCCTGAAAAAACGGCGAGCGATCCTTGAGGCTTTCGTCGCTTCGGCAAACCGCAGGAACATCGTGCTTTCGCACTGTACGCGCGATGTGAAGGAAGCCCGCTCCTGGTTAGGGGCTGCCGGACATGGGGCGACAGACGGCGTGGTCGCCAAGCGGCTGGACGGTCCGTACCAACCGGGGGTGCGCGCGATGGTGAAGGTAAAGCGGTTGCGGTCGGCCGATTGCGTGGTCGGCGGCTTTCGCTATCTCAGCAACAGCCCGCAGGTCGGCTCTCTGTTGCTGGGTCTGTACAACCAGGCCGGCAAGCTCGATCACGTCGGTTTCACCTCGACCATTGCCAAGGACGACAGGGCCGAGCTTACCCGCAAACTCGAAGCGATGCGCGAGCCCTCCGGCTTTACCGGAAAGGCGCCGGGCGGGCCGAGCCGCTGGAGCACCGAGCGCAGCGGTGAATGGGAGCCGGTCCGGCCCGAATTGGTGGTCGAAGTACGCTTCGATCACGTCACCGGCGACCGTTTCCGGCATGGCACCAAGTTCCTGCGCTGGCGGCCGGACAAGGCTCCGGAACAATGCACGTTTGAGCAGATCGCCTGATTATTCCGATTCATGACTTCGTAATGCCGTCCTCAAGCCGCTTTCTTGCGCCGGTTTGCACGGTCTTCGATTGGCTCTGCGGCCGCTCGGAAATCCTGCCAGGGATCCAAGGACAGCGAGGCAAGCCGGGTCGGCGTGTTCTCGACGGTAAAATAGGCCGGTCCGATGCCGGGTCCGAGCTCGTCCCAGGCAAGCGGCATCGACACCGCTGCACCGGGTCGCGCTCTTGTCGAATAGGGTGCGACCGCGGTCGCACCGCGCTGGTTGCGCAGATAGTCGACGAGGATTTTTCCGCGCCGTTTGGATTTGGTGATGGTCGAGACGTAGCGGCCGGGACTGTCGGCGGCCATGGAGTCGGCTATCGCCTTGGTAAACGCCTTTACCACAGGCCATTCCGCTTTCGGCTTCAACGGCGCCACGACGTGCAGACCCTTGCCGCCGGAGGTCTTGATGAAGGGGACAAGCCCTGCATCCTTCAGCCGGTCGCGGGTCTCGACGGCGGCTTCGATCACCGCCTCCCAGCTCACGTCCTCGCCGGGGTCGAGATCCATGATGATCGTGTCCGGACGCTCCCAATCGCTTACCATCGAACCCCAGGGGTGGATCTCCAGCGCCGCCGATTGGACGAGACCGATCAGCCCATCGAGATCATTGATGCTGATCAGCCGCTCGTCGGGCGGATCCTTGGGGTCGTGAACCAGGACAATGTTGGGGTTGAGCCCCTTCCAGGCATGCTTCTGGAAAAACTGCTCGCCCGAAATACCGCTGGGGCATCGCACCAACGCCAGTGCCCGGCCGACGATGTAGGGCGACGCATAGCGCCAGACCTCGGCATAATAATCGGCGAGACCTTCCTTGGTCACGCCCTGGTCCGGCCAGTAGAGGCGATCGGGATGGGTGAGCTTGACGGTCCGACGCTGAGGTTTGGGTGCTGCCTTGCTCGTCTTCGGCGTTTCGCGGACGATCTCCTTCGCCGGCTTGTCTTCGCGTAATCCGCGGAATGAGGCGTGGCGCAGATTTCCGTCGGCGGTCCACGCCCGGAACTCGATTTCGGCGACGAGTTCCGGCCTGACATAGCGGACTTGCCGAGCCTCCTCGGCGGTCAGCCGTTCGTCGAACGGGGTTGACGGAATGCGTATTCGCTCGAGCTTCTTGAAGAGGCTCTCGGCAACCGCCGCCGTGTAGCCGGTGCCGACGCGTCCGACATGATGAAGCTTGCCGTCATCATAGACACCCAGGATGAGCGAACCGATCGCATTGCGCGAGGTTGTCGAGGGGACATAGCCGGCCACGACAAATTCCTGCCGCGCCGAGCATTTCGACTTCACCCAGTTCTTGCTGCGGCCAGAGCGGTAAGGCGCATCGCGAAGCTTAGAGACGATACCTTCCAGGCTCAGCCGGCAGGCGTGTTGCAGGACCAGAGCGCCATTCTCCTCAAAATGTCCGCTGTAGCTGATGATGCCGTTATCACCGCCGATGATCTTTTCCAGCAATTCCTTGCGGGTGATCAACGCAACGTCGCGCAGATCGTACCCGTCGAGATGAAGCAGGTCGAAGACGTAGAAGCGAAAGCGATCACTGCGGCCCTCGCTGAGATCGGCTTGCAGCGCGGAAAAATCCGAAGCGCCGGCGGAGGTCTCGACCACGAGTTCACCATCGATCAGCGCCGTCCCGACAGGGATATCGGCCAGCGCCGAAACGACCGCCTTTCCGAATTTCTTTGTCCAGTCGAGACCGCTCCGCGTCAACAATTTGACGCGACCGGCTTCGATCCTGGCCTGCAGCCGGTAGCCGTCGAATTTGATCTCGTGCAGCCAGCGTTCGCCGGACGGCGCGGACGAGACCAGGGTCGCCAGCGTCGGCTCGACGAAATCGGGAAGCACTGCCTTCTTGGCACCCTTGATCTTTGACGGTTCGGGAACGCTTACGGTTGCAGGCCGCTCTTCTGGTTGAGTTGCCCCCGTGCGGCCGCCGCGGCGCTTCCGAATGCGTCCCGTCTTGGACGACCAGCCGGGCTCTTCGCCGGCGACGTCCTCGATCTTGCGGCCGGTCGCGACGGATTCCGGCCGCTCGTCCAGAATGTCGGGATCACCTTCCGTGCGCGCGGCGTCATCGTCGCCTTTGATCAGCAGCCAGTTCTCGCGCTTCTCCCGCGGCTTTCCGGCCATCCGCACAAGATGCCAGCGGCCGCCAAGCTTCTCGCCGTGAAGTTCGAAATCGAGATGGCCTTTCGCATAGCCGCGATGCGCGTCGCCGATCGGCGACCAAGTGCCTCTGTCCCACAAAATAACGGTGCCGCCGCCATATTCGCCTTTAGGGATGGTGCCTTCGAAACCGCCATATTCCAAAGGATGATCCTCGACATGGACGGCAAGGCGCTTCTCGCCGGGGATCAGGCTCGGCCCTTTTGTGACGGCCCAGCTCTTGAGCACGCCTTCCATTTCGAGACGAAAATCATAATGGAGTCGGGTGGCATCATGCTTCTGTATGACGAAGCTGTTCCCGGTCCCGGGCGCCCTGCGGCCCTGCGGCTCCGGTGTAACGGAAAAATTGCGCTTCTTGCGGTAGGTCTCGAGCGCCATCGATCAGCCGGCCTTCCGACGCGGTGCTGTCTGCTTCGCCTTTGCGTGGCGCGCCGGCTTTGACTTTGCCGGGGGCTTTCTTGTCGAGGGCTGCTTGCCGCCAACGCCGGCACTCTGGCGCAGCGCATCCATAAGATCGACGACCTTCTCCCGCTTGGCCGGCTTCGGAACGGCGATCTTCTTGCCTTCGAGCTTTGCTTTCACAAGCTCGGCAAGCGCCGCCTCATATCGGTCGTCGAATTTGGTCGGATCGAATTTGCCCTTCTTGGTCTTGATGATGTGTTCGGCCAGTTCGAGCATCTCGCCCTCGATCTTCATATCGGGAATGTTGTCGAAAGCCTCCTCCGCCGAGCGCACCTCGTAGTCGAAGTTCAGCGTCGTTGCGACCAGGCCTTCGTCATAGGCCCGGATGAGCAGGGTCCGGATGCGCCGGAACAGGACGGTCTGGGCGATGGCAGCGACTTTCTTCCTGCGCATGCCCTCGCGGATCAGCCCAAAAGCTTCCTCCGCGTGTTTATCCGGCGGGGCGAGGTAATACGGCTTGTCGAAATACACGTCGTCGACATCGGAACAGCCGATGAAGGCCGAGACCGACAGCGTCTTGTCGCTCTCGGGGACAGCGGCTGCGACCTCATCGGGTTCGAGCACGACGTACTCACCCGAGCCGATCTCAAAGCCTTTGACCTGGTCGTCCTTCTCGACCGGCTTGCCGCTATCGCTGTCGACGAAGGAGCGATGCACCCTATGGCCCGTGGCGCGGTTTATTGTGTGGAAAGCGATCCGCTCTGAGGTTGAGGCAGCCGTATAGAGCGCCACCGGGCAGCTGAGTTCTCCAATTTTCAGAAAACCCTTCCAATTTGCTCTCGGCGCCAAGACGTTAGCCTCTCTGTCACAAGCATTGCAATGGAAATGCAACGTGGCGGCGCCGAGATTTGTTCCTTTGGCGCCTACACGGTGACGATCAGAAGGGTCCTGGGCCAGCAGACAACCCATTCCGCTGCAACCAAATTCACGACCCGCCGTTGTCGAGCAGAAAGTGGAGCGGTTGGCCATGATGAGACTATCGATGACGAGGCTATCATTTTTGTCGGCCCTGGTGGCGGCTCTGGCTTTGGCGAGTTGCAGCAACGAGGCCGGACCGATACAGGGCAACACCACTGAACCGACACAGAGCAATACCAACACCGTCGACCCAAATCCCGAGGTCGACAAGGATCCAAGGCCCAAGACGACCACGGGCGGCGATCAACCCGGAACCCCGCCGGCGCAATAAACGGTCGGATGGCGACCGGACCCTATGAGGCAGGCATTCCCGGTTTCATTACCGGCGACAAGGCACCCGGTCTCACCCCGACTGGCTCTGCTCGACCAGATGGTACCTATATCGATCGCGAATGAACGCGTTGAAGAACCGACCTTTTGCCGTGGCGTTGCGGAATGCAGCGTAGGTCTGCTGCGGCACGTCGTGGTAATCGTAGCGATATCCGCTTGGGACGAACCATACTGAGAGGGTCCTCGTCGCCGGATCGTAATTCATACGTTGGATAGCGGCTGAAGGCATTTCCCAACACTCGACCCCAACACTCGACGCGTCTGGGCAATAACCCGCCCCGGCAAGCCAGGTTCCGTCTCGTGAAGATATGGGACGATGATCAAGCGGGCTCGACGCCTCCGGTCTTGCCGCCGCCGGCCGGCTTCACCAATTAGGGTTGATGCCATCGCTCAAAACCAAGCAGCCGGAATTCGCTGGCCAAGGCGACCTGTTTCGTGCGCCCAACGATCTGCCGGAAGGATTTCACTATCAGCCGGAGCTGATCACCGCGGAGGAAGAGGCCGAGCTAGTGCGGCAGCTCGAAAGTCTCGCCTTCCAGCCTTTCGACTTTCATGGCCATCTCGCAAACCGGCGCGTCGCCGGTTTTGGCCTGCGCTACGATTTTGACCAACGCAAAGTCATCGAGGCGCCGCCTATCCCTGCTTTTCTGATGCCGCTCAGGGACAAGGTGGCGGCATTTGCGCGGCTGCCCGCCGATGCTTTCGTGCAGGTCTTGATCAACGAGTACCGGCCCGGCGCGGGTATCGGCTGGCATCGCGACAAGCCGCAGTTCGATGCCGTGGCCGGCGTTTCTCTTCTTGCGCCCTGCAGCTTTCGGCTCCGCCGGAAGAACGGCGTTGGATGGGATCGCCAGACCATCATCATCGAGCCAAGGTCGGCTTACCTGATGACGGGACCGGCGCGCACCGAATGGCAGCACAGCATCCCGCCGCTTTCCGAGCACCGCTACTCCATCACCCTGCGGACTCTGCACCCGCAACGGTCGCCTCGATCAGAAGCGACAGTTCGATGACCAGGATCGAGACCGGCTCCTGTTTTTGCGGTTCGATAACGGCTGAGATGCATGGCGACCCGTTCTGGATCTGCTCCGATCACGACGACGATTGCCGCAAGGCCATAGGGAGCCCGCTGACCGTCTGGGTCGGCTATCGACCGGCCCAGCTCAAATTGCTGACCGGCACGCCGAAGACGTTCTCGAGGACCCCAGGCGTGCTCCGCACCTTCTGCGCCGATTGCGGGACATCCATAGCCTATCTCGACCAGGGGCTTCCCGAAGAACTCTATGTGACGATCGGCTTCTTCGACCACCCCGAACGTTTTGCGCCGCAGGCTCATGCCTATTGGGACATGAAGCTGCCGTGGGTGGAATTTCGTGACGATCTGCCACGTGTGGGAAGATATTCAAGGCGGCGCGATCAGGCGGTCGGAAATCCCGCCGATCGGTAACCAGCAAAACGCCGCCGATGGGTCGATCTGGTGATACTGCGCGAACACCACGCTATTTTGGCGCTCACCTGGAAGGCGGCGGATCATGAAGAGCTTGACACGATCGCCGGGCCTTCCGGTTATCGAGCACGCCTGGTTGGAATGGAGCGGCGCCCAGATCGCGACAGGCCGGTGGTGTCGTTCGAGATCAGTTGGAGGCGGCCTGACAAGGCACCGCCGCCGACGGATTTGTTGGCATTGGTGGGTGAGCATTGCGAGATCGAAAAGTTTTGATGTCCTCAGCGAGGCCCGATAGCCGTTACAGTGCCCGATAACCGCTACAGTGAGCGGGCCGGGAACCAGAATCGAGCATCGGCAGCCTGAAACGGGCATCGCTTCTTCACGCCGCTTTCGATATATCTGTCGAGCGCAAGGCATAGATCGGCAACAGGCAGCAAGATTTGGCACAACGATCGGGTAGCGCAGACCTTCCACTTCATGGCGGACGCGTACCGAAATGGCTCGGCGACCGGATGACACGCCTTGGCGCGGTCATGTGCGAGGCGATCATTCACCACTACGGTCGCGAGGAGTTGCTGCGCCGACTGGCGCATCCCTTCTGGTTCCAATCGTTTGGCGCCGTCATGGGGATGGACTGGCATTCATCCGGCATCACGACCAGCGTCATCGGCGCCTTGAAACGCGGGTTGGCTCCGCTCTCCGGCGAACTTGGTATTCACGTGTGCGGCGGCCGCGGCGCGCATTCACGCAAGACCCCGCACGAGCTTGCCGTGATCGGCGAGCGCGTCGGCTTCGACGGAACAGGCCTGGCAACTGCCAGCCGGCTCGTCGCCAAGGTTGACAGCGCCGCCGTTCAGGACGGCTTCGACCTCTATCTGCATGGCTTTATCGTGACCAATGATGGCGACTGGGTCGTGGTGCAGCAGGGCATGAACGGCGACAGCAAGGTGGCGCGCCGCTATCACTGGCTGTCCGAAGGCCTGAAGAGCTTCGTCGACCAGCCGCATGCCGCCATCGAGGGCGCCAACCAGGGCGAGATCGTCAATCTGACCGACCGCCGCGCCGACGCTTCGCGCAAGGGACAGCTGGAACTCCTGCAGGACCTCGGACCGGATCGCATTCTGAGGGTATTCGCCGCGCTTGAGCATGACGTGGCTGCAGCGCCGGAGCCCGAACAGCCAATGCTGCCGCACCTGGTCATGCCGGCACACCACGATGTTCGCGAAAGCGATGTCGTCATGCGCCGCCTTCATGGGAACATGGCGGCGGCTGCCGAGCGTGGCCCCGCCGATTTCTCCGATCTTCTTCTGGTCCCCGGCGTCGGTGCGCGCACGGTGCGGGCGCTGGCGCTGGTTGCCGAGGTTCTGCATGGCGCGCCATGCCGGTTTTCCGATCCGGGGCGCTTCTCGCTGGCGCATGGCGGCAAGGACAGGCATCCATTCCCTGTGCCGCTGAAGGTCTATGACGAGACGATCGGTGTGCTGAAGTCCGCCGTCCACAAGGCCAGGCTCGGCCGCGACGAAGAAATCGGTGCCTTGAAGCGGCTCGACGATCAATCACGGCAGGTCGAACGCTATGCCACAGGCCCCAGCCTGAAGGAAATCGTTGCCGGAGAGTTCGATCAGTCGCATCTGCTCGGCGGCCGCAGCGTATTCGGCTGGGAGGCCGCACCCGAGACGCCCGCGGACATCAAACAAAACTGATAATCGGGTCCGGATCGCAATTCAGCGGACCTGGCCTGATCCGCATTCGGCTTCAGCCATCCAGATCGATCAAGGCGATCCCGAGTTCCGGGCGTTTTCTGCGGCGCAGGTGACCAGGCGCTTCCACCAAAGTGACTTCGAGTGTCGGCCGAACGATGCCTTCGAGCAGATGCCCGCCGCGCGTGGTGCCATCGCGCAACCCGAGCACCGCGTGGATGTGAAGGCTGGGCTTGCCGTCGTCGCCGATCGCGACATCGCCGATCGCGCTGAGCACCTCGCACTGTTCGCGGACCGGGATTTTGCGAAAAGTCTTTTGCCCAAAGTCGAACCAGCCGACGGTCGCCGTTTCGAAGGCGCCGAGCGCGGTCAGCGAGGCGCCGCCAATGTCCTGATCGATCGCGAAAGAGGTAAGCGCCGCGAACGCTTCCTCGCCAGGATCAAGCACCACCACGAATGTCCTTTGTCCGGCGCTTTCGGCGACGAGCTGCGATTTCATAGGTTCACTCCAGACACCGTGTCGGCTTTGCGTTGTGTTTCGATCGAGAGTTCGAACGGAAAGCTGGCTCGCGAGTTCCCAACAGTTTGGTCTGATTTGAACATCGTTGCGCCGTCTGACTATCGAAGAATGCAGTGGTCCGGAACAAGATCGCGCAGGAAACATTGTTCCCCGCAGCATCTCTGAGGGAGCGGACGTGGCGCCAACTGAAATCATCGTCAGGCGTGGGCCAACGCCGCGTGAGTTCTGGATTGGTCTTGGGCGCGCCTTCGCCGGAGCGTTGATCTTCGCCGTCCCGGTGCTGATGACCATGGAAGCTTGGGCGCTGGGATTTCACCTTCACCCACTGCGGCTCGCCCTGTTCCTCGCTGTCACTTTGCCAATGCTGGTGCTGCTGCACAAGTACGGAGGCTTTCGCCAGACGGTGGCGCTTCGCGACCGCATCGCCGATGCTTTTGTGGCCATACTTGTGGCCGCTGTGGCGGCTGCTGCGGTGTTTTTTATTTTCGGCATCGTGACCGTCGAAATGCCGCTACGGGAGGTGATTGGCAAAATAGCGGTGCAGGTTGTCCCCGGCAGTCTAGGAGCATCTTTGGCACGCGCTCAGCTTGGCCCGAGTTTGTTGGAGGAGGAGGACATTCCCGAGCCCGGCTACACCGGAGAGCTGTTCCTGATGGTGGTCGGAGCTCTGTTTCTATCGGTGAACATCGCACCAACGGAGGAGGTCGTCCTCATCGCTTACAAGATGCGCCCCTGGCAGGAAATCGCTCTGGTGGTGGTCACCCTCGCTCTCATGCACGCCTTCGTCTATGAGTTCGAATTCCGCGGCTCGCACAGTCCCGAGCCAGGCGCTGGATTCGTCAGCATCTTCTTTCGCTATGCAATCGTCGGCTATGTCCTGGTGATGCTTGTGAACCTTTATATCCTGTGGACCTTCGGCAGGACCGATGGCGCCGGCTTTTCGGAGACACTCAGTGCAGTCGTGGTTCTGTCGTTTCCTGGCGCGCTCGGGGCGGCGGTTGCGAGGCTCATTCTGTGACAAAGAATCCCGCAAAAGGCGACAAGCAACAGAAGCAGCAGTCCGACAACAAAGGAATGACACGCAAACCCGGGACTTCGGTCACGGAGTGGGTCGTGGTGGGGATAAGCTCGGTAGCCCTGCTTGCCGTGCTCACCTATCTTGTCGTCGATGGCTTGAGCACGCGCGATGGGACCGCCCGGATCGTTGTGCTGCCGCTCGCGGTCGCGGTCACCGATGGCGGCTATGTGGTCGAGTTCGCCGCCGCAAACAGGGCGGGGAAATCAGTTGCTGCTGTCGAGATCAAAGGTGAACTCCGCAATGGCGATGAGGTCGTCGAGGAGAGCAGCGCTACGCTCGACTATGTCCCACAGAAATCCCAACGGAAGGGCGCGTTGATCTTTCGTCGAGATCCCGAGGCCTATGACCTGCGCCTCTTTGCTAGTGGATACAGTGAACCCTGACCAGTCGAAAACGTCATGGATGAAATGGCTGTGGAACTCGGCATGGATCACGAGGTCAACCGGGCCGGCGTCAAGGGCTTTGGCGAACACTCGCAAGTGCGGTTTATCACGCCACCGGCAGGCGTATCCGCGATCTGCTGATCAGAATAGAGGATTTAATAGTATAGCTTGCTCCGGTAATGGATTGAAAATACAGAGATAACACTGTTTCGTTCAGACCTGTCCGAGTCGATTTGCGACGCTAATTGTGTCGGGCCACCAAATCGGAAATGGACGGGTCGCGAGTTACGATGTTGACCGCTTCGCCCTGCCGCAAAAGCGACATGGCTGCAGCAGAACCAACATGGCCCGTGCCTTCGAGAATGATGTGTATGGGCCGATCCC
The DNA here is from genome assembly GCF_004792125.1 of Mesorhizobium sp. M5C.F.Ca.ET.164.01.1.1. NCBI lineage: Bacteria > Pseudomonadati > Pseudomonadota > Alphaproteobacteria > Hyphomicrobiales > Phyllobacteriaceae > Mesorhizobium > Mesorhizobium sp. M5C.F.Ca.ET.164.01.1.1. The sequence continues at coordinate 554,485 of NZ_SRTG01000002.1, forward strand.
TTCGCTCCCTATTCCTCCGGGGCGGTGGCAGGAGCCGTATAACGGCGACGTACTGCATCCAGAACGTGCTTGCGGCTTTCCTGCGCCGAGAGCATTTCGTCTTTTTCTGCCTCGGCGGTTTCGCGCGCCAGCTCCTTGTCCCTGATCTGTTGGCGAAACCATTCGGAATAGTCGCCCGCGCGCAGGTGATGCTCCCAGGTCCCGTCGTCGATGCCTTCTGCGATCTGAGCGAAGATCATCAGGTTGTGGGCCCGAAGATTCATCGCGTTGTCGGGACCTCTGAAATAGAAGCTGCCGGCCTCGTCGAGTTGACCTTCCGCATATTTGCGGCTGTGACGCTTGAGCGACTGGCGCGGCTCGATCGCTTTGACCACGGCAATTTTCTTGCGGGCTTGCGGCCGCCAGAACAGCACGCGCTCGCCTTTTGGCGAGGGAATATCCTTTGGCGGCTTGGTATCCGTCTCATGACAAAAGGCCTTGATGACATTCTTGGCCTTGGGACCGAGCCCAATGACGGCAGTGACCAGACGCAGGGCATCGGTCGAAATCGCTTCCGGATGAACGGTGATCAGGACAGTGCCAGGTAGTTCCAACGACAGGACGGCGCGCGTGTCGTCGCGCTTCTTGGGGAGAAGATGATGCGCCTCATCGATGATTAGCCAGTGTGGCCTCGCTGTACGGAAGCGGAAACTGCCAAGGCCGGGAAGCAGATCGGCAAAGAAGTCTGGTCGCTCATGGACCCGCAACGCCAGCCCATTGACGACCACACTGGTGTCCGGCTTCTCGATCAGGTCGAGCACTTGTGCCTTTGTCGGTTCGCTCGAGCCATCGCCTATCCGGACGGCGCCTTCCAGGCCATCATAGTCGCCTTCCGGGTCGAAAACGCAGAACTGAAACCCGTTCTCGACGAAGCGTTCCGTCAGCGCGGTGGCCAAGGTGGATTTACCGATGCCGGAGCTTCCGGCGATCAGAACCGTGTCGGTCGGCGTCAGATAGACTTCGTCGCCGCCGACCGAGCCGAGAAGGATGCCGTCACGGCGTTTTCGGACAAATTCCCGATCGCGCTTTACCAGTTTTTCGATCAGCTCCTCGACGCCTTTTCCACGCGCGCCGCGGGTTACAAGGTCCGCGGTATCCTTGACCGCCGCAAGTGCATTGTCGACAGCGACGCTGCAGCCGCAGGCCTGCAGGAAGGCATGATCGTTTTCAGCATCGCCAATACCGACCACATTGTGTGGCGACAGCCTGAGGTCCTCAAGTGCGGCGGCCAGCCCGGTTGCCTTGTTGATGCCGCTGGGCAGGATCATCACCGCGCCCTTGTTGAAGATGATTTCCAGCTCCAGCCCGAGTTCCTTGATGACCTCAAGAACTGTTGCCTGGTGTGGTTCCCAGGTCGCAACGATCGACCGTCCGACTGAAAGCGGCTTGACGCCGTGTTTCTTCAGTTTGGCGACGAACTTGGGCGCCGGTGCCAGTGAGATCGCACGTTCTTCCTCGCTGGCAGGCGTGTAGATCAACGCCCCATTTTCGGCGACGACCTTGTCGAACACGCTGAGCTCGGGAAAAACGCGCTTGAGATCGGGCAGTTCGCGGCCAGTGACGAGGATGAGCTTGCGGCCACTTTTCTTGACCCGTTCGAGGGCTGCAAGCGTCTTTTCAGCTACGATCCCATCGTGCGCCAGCGTGCCGTCATAGTCTGTGGCCAAGGCAATGAAATACATCTGTCGACCATTTCATGTCTGAGTTCGCCGCTGCCACCGTCATACGTGAGGTCGCACGCGATCGAGCTGAGCGGCGACGAGCACTTAGTAGCCGCCGATGATCGGCAATATCTCGCCGGTGATGTAGCTCGAGCAATGCGGTGAGGCGAGAAACACATAGGCCGGCGCGATCTCCTCCGGTTGTGCGGGCCGTTTCATCGGCGTGTCTGCGCCAAATTTCGAAACGTCACCGGCTTGCTTGTCCGACGGGTTGAGCGGCGTCCACACCGGGCCCGGCGCCACGGCGTTCACCCGGATTCCCTTTTCGATAAGATTGCCCGAGAGCGCGCGCGTGAAGGCATGAATGCCGCCCTTGGTCATCGAATAGTCGACCAGCTGCTTTGAGCCCTCGATGCCGGTTATGGAGCCGCTGTTGATGATCGCCGAACCGGGCTTCATATGCGGCACGGCCTCCTGTGCCATGTGGAAATAGCCGTAGAGGTTGGTCTTCAGCGTCGTGTCGAAATGCTCTTCGGTCAGCTCGCTGAAGTCGCTGGAATGGATCTGGAAAGCGGCGTTGTTGACCAGCACGTCGATCCGGCCAAATTCCTTTACCACCTCAGCCACCGCGTTGTGGCAGTGGTCGCGTTCGCTGACGTCGGCCTTGACCAGCATGCAGCGCCGGCCTTCGGCTTCGACGGCCCTCTTCGTCTCTTCGGCATCCTTGTCCTCGGTTAGATAGACGATCGCGACGTCCGCGCCTTCGCGCGCATAAAGCACGGCCACGGCTCGGCCGATGCCTGAATCGCCGCCTGTGATGACGGCTACTTTGCCATCTAGTTTTTTTGATCCGATATAGAATGGCGCATCATAGAGCGGCGCCGGCTCAATCGCCCATTCGTGCCCCGGCTTCGGCTGGTGCTGTTCAGGAAAGGGCGGCTCGGGATATTTGCGTGCTCCGGCCTGCATGGCGCCTTGTTGCTTGCCGTTGCCCTTCGATTGGTCCTTGGCGTCGATGCCGCGCTGGATGTGGCGTTGCTTGGCGGCCTCGCCGGCGATTTCCGATTTCATCTGCATGGCTGTCTCCTTGGCTTGGAGAAGGGACAACGCATGTCCGGCGAAAAAGTTTACGCGACGGCGTCATTCCTTCAGTAGCGAACCAAAACGCCAGGAAATCGACCGGCGCTGCCCAACTGGCAACGAATGACGCGGCCGGACGTTTGGGCAGAAGCGGTGTCCGAGAACCTGAAGGCGCGCTAGCCAGGCAGAAGGTATTCCGAGGCTGGTGACCTGAAGATTTCCCGCTTCTCGGCCGTACAGGCGATTTTGACACTGAATCGCGCCAAGGGAGAGGAAAATGGCTGAAGGTCATACCAAACTAAGCGGGCCGGACCTGGTCGAGGGCATCGCGTTATCCGACCTTCCCGATGGCGGAAAGCTCCTCGGCCATTGCGGCGATGAGCAGGTGCTGCTGGTGCGCCGCGGGGCCGAGGTCTTCGCCATCGGGGCGACATGCACACATTATGGCGGGCCGCTCGTCGACGGTCTTGTGGTGGAAGACACCGTCCGGTGCCCCTGGCATCACGCGTGCTTCGACTTGCGTACAGGCGAGGCCTTGCGCCCCCCTGCTTTTAATCCACTCGCTTGCTGGTCGGTGGAACAACGCGATGATCGGATATTCGTGGGAGAAAAGCGCAAACGGACGGCACCGAAGCAGCGCAATGGAAGCTCCGGCCAGGTTCCGGAGAAAATCGTCATTGTCGGTGGCGGCGCGGCCGGTTTCGCGGCGGCAGAAAAGCTGCGGCGCGAACACTACCTAGGCAGCATTGTCATGCTCAGCAACGACGAAGCGCCGCCCGTTGATCGGCCCAATCTTTCCAAGGACTATCTCGCCGGCAAAGCACCTGAGGATTGGATTCCGCTCCGCCGAGAAAGCTTCTACTCGAAGAACGATATCGACCTGCGTCTCAATGCGAACGTCGCCAGCATCGATGCACGTTCTGGCGAAGTTGTACTCGCGGACGGGGCCCGGACTCCCTACGACAGGCTACTCCTTGCGACCGGAGCCGAACCGGTTCGCCTGACCATACCCGGCGCCGACCAACCACACGTTCACACGCTGCGCTCGTTCGCAGACTGCAAGGCGATCATCGAGCGAGCCACGACTGCCCGCCGGGCCGTCGTGCTTGGCGCCAGTTTCATTGGTCTGGAGGTTGCCGCGGCCCTGCGCTCGCGCGAGATCGAAGTTCATGTCGTGGCGCCGGAAAAACGACACATGGAACGGATCCTGGGTCCGCAAATGGGCGACTTCATCCGCGCCCTCCATGAGGAGAATGGTGTCGTATTCCATCTCGAGGACACCGCGAGCAGCATCGACGGCAGCAACGTGAAACTCAGCAGTGGCGATACGTTGGCGGCGGATTTCGTCGTCGCCGGCATCGGCGTGCGACCGCGGACAGGGCTTGCCGAAACGGCGGGGCTCATCCTTGACCGCGGTGTCGTCGTGAACGCCTTTTTGGAGACGAGCGCACCAGGCATCTTCGCGGCCGGCGACATTGCGCGGTGGCCAGATCCTCACAGTGGCGAGAACATTCGGGTCGAGCATTGGGTGGTTGCCGAGAGGCAGGGGCGAACCGCGGCCCTCAACATGCTCGGCCATCGCGAGAAATTCGTCGCCGTGCCGTTCTTCTGGAGCCAGCATTACGATGTTCCCATCAACTACGTCGGCCATGCCGCGCAATGGGACGAGATCGTGGTCGATGGAGACATCTTTGCCAAGGATTGCCTGCTCCGCTTCAAGCGCGAAGGGCGTACGCTGGCTGTCGCTTCGATCTTCCGCGACATCGAAAGTCTAGGGGCCGAGGTGGAAATGGAGCGCCAAATGGCCTAGCGAGCGCCCCGCCTTCCGTGGCGATCAGCATTCAATTGCGCTTCCTGACTGGAGCTCGCGGGCAATGATCCAGTCGGCTGCCGCCGCGAGATCGGCGACGGTAGCGGTCGGCTGCGGATCAAACCGTTTCTCATCGCCCTGCCGGTATTTGCCTGTCCGCACCAGCAATGCGCCCGAAAGTCCGGCGCGCAGGGCGCCAGCTATATCGGCCTCGGCGTCGTCGCCGACCATGATCGCCTGATCTGGCAGACAGTCCATGCTTGCCAGCGCCGACAGAAAGAATGCCGGCGAGGGCTTGCCGAGAACGTTTGCGCGTTTCAGGGAGGCAAATTCCAATGCCGCGACGAATGGCCCTGCATCGAGGCTGAGCCCGCCGTCAACATCCCTAAACGTCCGGTTGGTGGCAAGGGCCAGCAATTCGGCCCCCGCGCTGAGCTCGCGGAACGCGTCATTCAACGCCGCATATGTGAAGGCGTCTCCGGCATCGCCGACGATGACGGCGCGCTTGTTGCGATCCGGCAGTTCGCAAAAATCCGGCGCAAGGCCGGGGTGAACCAACAAGTATGGCGCACGGCCATTCCGAAGGAGCCATTCGCGTGCAGCGTACGCCGGGGTGAAAACATCTGCGGTGGTAACGGTGAGTCCCATCGCCTCCAGACGTTCGAGGACGCTCTGTTTCGACGAGCGCGTGGTATTGCTTACGAAGCGTATGGCCAAACCGGCCTGGCGCAACCGCGCGACGGCGTCGATCCCGCCTGGTATGGCGGTCTCGCTATCATAGATGACGCCTGCGAGGTCCAGCAGTACACCCCTGATCATCGGTCCAGCATGACCACGAGTCCGCCATGCGTCAAATCCGGAACAAGGCCATGTTGTTCCTTTCGGATCAGGGCGGGCAGGCGCACTCGATTAACCGACGGTCATTGCCACCATTCGGGGAAGGCCGTGCGTGCGGCTTCGGCCAGCGTCGCGATCTCCTCGTCGGGAACTGAGCTGTACGGCCAGAGCAGTCGCGGGCCAAGCGGCGCCCAGCCGCCGGCCGCCGCCATCGCTTTGTCGAGCGCCGCATCGCTGACATTGTAGCGAGCGCGAAAAGGCAGAACGTGGGTGGCGAGAAAACTCTGGATGCGCGTCTCGACCTCGGCAGCGGCCGCCGCATCGGTGCGGATCATACGCCACCACATCACCGCGCCCTTCGGGTTGAGGCAGGCGACATTGGAGTAGCTGCCGTGGGCGCCCTGGACATACCCCGTCGCCAGCGCTTGGCCGGGCACGAAGACCGAAAATCCCGGCAGTTCGCGGCGCATGTCGGAGTACCAGCTGGTATCGCCGCCCGGCAGCTTGGCGCCGACCAGCGAGGGCACGGCTGCACGCAGCCTGGCGATGCCTTCGAGCGTCAGGCGGCGCTTGGCGTGCGGTGGATTGTAGAGCACCAGCGGCATGTCGGGCGCAGTCTCGCCAAGACCGCCGACGAAACGCATGACCTCGTCGTCGCTGGGCGGCCACCAGTCGGGCAAGGTGAATTGCACTGCCGCCGGGCGAAGCGCCGACACCCGCGTCAGACGCTCGCGCGCGACGCGCGGATTCGACTGGCTGATGCCGATCTGGAAAGGCAGGCGCGCGCGGCCGCCTATCGTGGCCACCAGGTCGCAAAGCCGGTCGAACTCGGGCTCGGTCTGGCAGTGGAATTCGCAGGCGGTGCCGTTGGAATAGATGCCGTCGACTCCCGACGCGCAGAGCCGTGCGACCGTCTCCCCCGTCGCGTCCCAGTCGATCGCTCCGCGATCATCGATGGCCAGCATCACTGCACCCCAGACACCGCGCGGCGCGTGTGCAGGCAAGTGGTTCAGGTGGTCGTCCGGTTCAGCGCGCATCGGCGATTTCGTGCTCGCGCCGGGTTTCGTTCGACGCAAAGGCGGCCTCGATGATGCCAATGATCTTGCGTCCATAGGCACCGTCGACCGGCACCGGCCTGTCGTCCGCAATGGCATCGCGCATTGCGCTCCATTCGCGCACCAGCGCGTTGTGCATCCAGTTCGGCTCGAACGAGCCGGGCAGGTCGGTCCAGACCCTATCGCGGCCAAGCATCGTGCCGCGGTCCATATCGATACGCAGCGTTCCCCGCTCGCAGACCAGGTCCATGGCGTAAGTGGTGGCGCCGTTCCGATAGCCAACGCTCTGCACCTGGCCGAGCCCGCCGCCGGCGAAACGCAGTCCGAGCAGGGCGGTGTCGTCGGCTTCCTGGTCATGGAACTTGGCGCCGAGCATGGCGCTCACCGACACGACATCGTCATCTATCAGCCAGACCAGGCGGTCGAGCGCATGAATGCCGGCCGTCAACAGCATGCCGCCGCCGGTTGCTTTGCGCAGATGCCAGTCGCGGCGATTGTGCTCCATCCAGAGCTTGATGATCCAACTCGATCCGATGAGCGGTCGGCCGAGCGCTCCTTCGTCGAGCATTTGCCTGGCCGCCATGCAGGGCAGGGCGAAATGCATGAGATGGGCGACCATCAGCTTGACGCCACCGGCGGCCACAGCAGCATTGATCGCATCGCAGGCCGCCGCCGTCGGGGCCATCGGCTTTTCCAGCATGATGTGCTTGCCGGCCTCTGATGCGCCGATGGCCATTTCGGCATGAAGATGGTGAGGGCTGGCGATGAGGACAGCGTCGACATCCTTGTCGTCCAGCAGCTTGCGCCAGTCGGTGTAGCCGCGACCGCCATGTTCGCTGGTGAAGCCGGCCAGGGCATCGTTATTCCCGCGGCACGATGCGACGAGGTGCAGGCCGCGCACTTCCTTGATTGCCCTTGCATGGGCCGCGCCGAAATCGCCCGCCCCGATAATGCCTATTCCAATCATCGTCCTGCCTTTTCATACGCGGCATCGATCAGCGACATCGCCGCAACATAGTCATCGATCGAAATCGCCGGCGGCGCTTTTCGAGTCAGCCGGGAGAGCGTGTCGCTCATGCAGAGGCGGTAGCGCGTCGCCGGCAACTCGATCGGCAAGTCGACGATAGCGCCATCGTCAAGTGTCGCACAGATGGCGCGGTCGCCATAGTCGATGAGGGTCGCATTCTCACTGACGATGCGCCATTCGAAGTCGCCGCCGGGGCGCATTGACGCGAAAGTGTATCCTGCCTCGACGACGAACAACGCTCCGGCAGAGTCTTCCAGTACAAGCAGCGCATGGTCCTCGACCGGGGCGCGGTGAATGCGGTTCTCGATCGAAACGGCTTTGAGCCCGAGCCGGCCGGTTGCCAGACTGAGCGCGGCGTCGACGCCGTGTATGCCGAGGTTCCTCAGCGCGCCGCCGCCGCCGATCGCCGGATCCACGACCCAGGCGACGCCTTCGGCCGCATAGCGCTGCGGCGGGCCATTGACCAGCCGGAACTGGCAATGCGCAACCGCACCGGCCCGGCCTTGCTGGCGCAGCCGTTCAAAGGCGGTGACGGCCGGTCCAAAGCGGTTGGGCAGGGGAACGCTGACAAAGGCCCGGTGCTGCCTCGCTAGGTCGCGCAGCGCGGCCAACGCTCCGGTGCTGCTCGCCGCCGGCTTTTCCAGGATCAGCGGTATGCCGGCTTCGATGACGGCATGCGCCCGCGCGAGCACCGTCGAAGGATGTCCCATCAGCAGGATCACGTCCGGTGGGCTGGAGAGGGTTTTCGCAAAATCGGTGATGAGCGGCAAATGATGACGCGTCGCGAAGGCGCGCGCATGCTCCGCGTCCTCATCCCAAATGCCGGCAATCTCAACGCCACAAGCGTGTGCGGCGTCGAGATGCATTTCGGCGTGCCAATGGCTCGAACCGGCTAGGACGATCTTCATTTCGGTGACGAATCCTGTTACTTGCAGGATATCCTACAAGTCGCTATGGTACAAGCATCGACCGCTTTGCAACGCGCCATCGGGCGCAATTGCAGCGGGGCTGGGAGCAAAATGTCGGAACTCAAATCGATCTCGGAACCCAAATCCAAGTCGGAACCCAAGTCGATCGAACCGCTGACCCGACCGCCGCTGCTTCACGTCAGCGTGCAGGAGAGCCTCAGGAAATATATCCAGAGCAACAAGCTCAAGGCAGGCGATCCCTTGCCTCCGGAGACCTTCCTGGCGCAGCGGCTCGGCGTCGGCCGCAACTCGGTGCGCGAAGCGATCAAGGCGCTGGAGTCGATCGGCATTCTGGAGACGCGTCGCGGCATCGGTGTGTTCGTCAAGGAATTCTCGTTCAAGCCCTTGCTGGATAATTTGGCATATGGCCTGCAAGACTCGTTGCGCGACGTCGAGGAGCTGCGCGAGATCCGCCGCGTCCTTGAAACCGGCCTCATCGCCAAGACCATCGAGATGATCAGCGCCGAAGACATCGCCGCGCTGCGCCAGCTGACCGAAAGCATGCGGCGGCGCGCCGAGCGCCAGGAGAGCTTTGCCGAAGAGGACCAGCAATTCCACCAGCTGCTGTTCCGCTGCCAGAACAATCACATGCTGAGCGCGCTGATCGACATCTTTTGGGTGGCGTTCAACAAGGCCTCGAACTTCACCAGCCTCGACAATCCGACACCGCTGGCGACATGGCGCGACCATGACGAGATCGTCGAGGCCGTCGCCGCCAAGGATGTCGACCGGGCGCGTCAGCGCCTCGACGACCACTACAGGGGGATTCAGCAAGTCATCGCCAAAAACCGAACCACCTGACCCAACGCCGAACTACCTGACAATGCCAAGGGAGGAAACCATGCGCATCAAGACTATCGCTCGTCATCTGGCCATCACCGGACTGCTGCTCGGCGGACTGGCCACCAGCGTCCAGGCACAGGGCGCCAAGACCATAACCGGGGGCTTCGACGTCGGTCCCGGCGGCTTTCCCAAGAACTTCAATCCGCTGGCTGCGACCGGCGGCTTTACCTGGCTCAGCACCTATTTTGAACCGCTGGTCATCTTCAACGCCGAACTGACCGAACTCGAAGGCGATCTGGCCATGGACTACAAGGTCAGCGACGATCAGCTGACCTATACGTTCAACCTTGTCCAAGAGACCTGGCACGACGGCAAGCCGTTCACATCCAAGGATGTCAAGTTCACGCTTGAGCTCGCCAGGAACAAAGCGTCCGGCAGTCTGTTTGCCGCCCGTCTCGGCGATATCGCGTCGGTCGACGCGCCGGACGATCGCACCGTCGTCGTCAAACTGTCGAAGCCCAACGGCTCCTTCCTGTCCATTCTCTCGCAGGTGATGATCCTGCCGGAGCATGCCCTGGCCGGGATGCCGCCGGAGAAGCTAGCCACAAGCACCTGGTGGTCCACCACTCCGGTCGGCACCGGCCCCTTCAAATTCAATCACTATGTCAGCGATCAATATGTTGAGCTGGCCGCGGATGACGACTATCGCAGCGGCAAGCCGAAGGTCGATGTGCTCATCAACCGGTATTTCGAGAGCCCGGCGGCGGCCGTTGCCGCGCTGCGCGCCGGAGAAATCCAGTTCACCTATGTCGAGCCCGACGATGCGGTATCCTTCAAGAGCGACAGCAATTTCAAGGTGATCGAGGGCGCTTCTTATGTGGTCAACTACATCGGCCTCAACCAGAAGGTCGAGCTCTTTAGGGATGTTCGTGTCCGCCAGGCGATCATGTACGCGATCGATCGAAATGCCATCATCGAGAGCCTCTATGGCGGGGCGGCCAAACCGGCCAACTGCGGCTACGTCGCGCCGCATCTGCTCCCCGAAGGCCTCGAACCCTATGCCTACGATCCGGCAAAGGCCAAGGCTCTGCTTGCCGAGGCGGGCTGGGACAAGATCAACGGCGACAAACCCATCACCTTGCTGACCTATTACGGCTCGCCGCAAGCGGCCAATGTGATGGCCGCCATCCAGTCGATGCTGGCCGAGGTCGGGATCAACGTGGTGCCGCGCGTCGTCGATACGCCGACCTATAACGGCATCGTCTACAAGGAAGGCACGCCGGACTGGAACGCGTTTCCGATGGTCTATGCCGGCCTGCAGAACGGTCCGAATCCGGCTGGCATCAGCCCTGGTCTCAACAAGTCCCAGATTCCGCCGGCAGGCTTCAACACCATGCGCATTGAGTTCGACGATCTGAGCGCTGCATTGGACGCTGCGCTCGGCCAGACCGATCCGGCCAAGATCGATCAATCCTGGCAGGAAGTCTGCAAGGTGATGAACAAGGATCTGCCCTGGGCGACGTTATGGGTAGCCAACCGCTATGGCGTGGCCTCCAACAAGCTGCGTGACTTCGTCTGGACGCCGGCGCCGGCCGGCGGTCCTTATGCGGCTCACCCGGAACGCTGGGACATCGAGTAACAACGCTTGGCAGGCCACTCCCAGCCCGCCGTGCAAGGCGCCGGCATGATGCCGGCTCCGCTCACCATCATTACGGACAGCCAATGCTGAGTTTCATTGCCCGCCGCAGCGCTGCAGGACTGTTGATGCTGGTCGCCTTGAGCGTCCTCATCTTCATTCTGCTGCGGCTGGCGCCCGGCGATCCGATCGACGCATATATCAACCCGTCCAGCCCGATGTCTGCTTCCGACCTCGAAGTCCTGCGCGACCGGCTTGGGCTCGACCAGCCGCTTCCCGTGCAATACCTCGCCTGGCTTCGCGCAGCGCTCAGCGGCGACTTCGGCTATTCGATCCAACGCAGCGGCGTTGCCGTGCTGCCCCTGGTCATGGAGCGCATCGGCCCAACCGCGCTGTTGATGGGTACGGGCCTGGCCATCGCCATCGTGCTCGGCATTTCTGCCGGAATTTTCTCCGCCGTCCGCCGTAACGCGCTGCCCGACATCATCCTGTCGGTGGTTGCTTTCGTCGGCATCTCCAGCCCGGCTTTTCTGACGGCACTTCTCGGACTGTACTTTTTCTCGGGGCTGCTGCGCTGGGCGCCATCAGGCGGCATGCAGACCGCCGGCGCACCCTTTTCCGTATCGGATGTGCTCGCGCACCTCGTTCTGCCCGCCTGCCTGCTGTCCATCGGACACGCCGCGCTGATCATGCGCTACATGCGCGCGTCGCTGCTGGAAGTGCTCAACCAGGATTATGTGCGAACCGCGCGTGCCAAGGGAGTGCGCGAATTCTGGGTGATCATCAAGCACGCGACGCGCAATGCGCTGTTGCCGGTCATCACGCTGATCGGGTCAACGGTCGGCATCGCGATCGGCGGCGCCATCTTCCTCGAAAGCGTGTTCAACTGGCCGGGCATGGGCCTGCTGCTGGTCAACGCCGTCGGCACAAGGGATTACCCGGTGATCATGGGCGCCACTCTGGTAATCGGCATCTGCGTCATTCTGGTCAATCTCCTGACCGACATCGTCTATGCCGTCGTCGACCCACGCATACAGGTGTCGTGATGACGATCACCGCGCCAGATCCGACCGTCGACCCGACAGCCGTACCGCAAACCAAAGGACCACTCCGCCGCGCGCTCGACCGTTTCTTTGAGAATCGTGCGCCGCGCGCCGGTCTGCTTATCATCGTCCCCATCCTGCTGGCGGTTTCGACCTATCATTTATGGTGGCCATTCAGCCCCAACGCCATCGACCTCAGGGCGATCAACAAGGGACCGTCCGCCATTCATTGGCTAGGCAGCGACGGTGTCGGCCGCGACGTCATGGCACGGCTGATGCAAGGCGGTCGGATCTCGCTGCTGGTCGCGGTCTGCTCGGTCGCCATCTCGATCGTCATCGGCTTCCTGGTCGGCGCCGTCGCCAGCTTCGGCGGGCGTCTTGTCGACGGCACGGTGATGCGCTTCGTCGATCTCGCAATGACGCTGCCGCCGGTGATCTTTCTGCTCGTGCTCGCTTCGATCGCCGGCACCGGCATCGCGCCGACCATCCTGGTGATCTCGCTGCTCTCATGGCCGGTGCTGTCGCGCATGGTGCGCGCCCGGCTGCTCGAGCTGCGCAAGCGTGACTTCGTCGTCGCCGCCCGCGGCATGGGGGCGGGGCTGCCGCATCTCCTGTTCCGTCACGGCCTGCCCAACTGCATCGACATTCTTGTCGTCTACGCCACGCTGCAGATCGCCAACGCCATTCTGCTCGAAGCTGGCCTCTCCTTCCTCGGCCTCGGCATTGCGCCGCCCGAAGCCAGCTGGGGCAACATGCTCAATCTCGCCCGCTCCACAGTGGTGCTCGAACAATATCCCTGGCAATGGATGTTTCCCGGCGCCGTGCTCGTGCTCACCGTCCTGGCCATCAACTTCATCGGCGATGGCCTGCGCGATGCATTCGACCCTCGTTCCGATCTCAACTGACCTGAAGGTTCAACAAATGCCTCTGTTTACCGGTGTCGTGCCACCCGTCGTCACTCCGCTCCATTCCGATTTCACCATCGATTTTGCGTCGTTCACCCGGACGATCGAAAACCTGCTCGACGGCGGCGTTCACGGGCTCTTCGTGCTCGGCTCGACCAGCGAGGTGGTCTTCCATGACGAGGCCGGCCGCAGGGCCATCATCGAGCACGCGGTCAAGGTCAACAACGGCCGCGTTCCGATCTTCGCCGGGGTCATCGACCCGACGACCGATCGTGTCATCAACCACGCCCGGATGGCCAGATCGGCCGGCGCCGACGCCGTCGTGGTCACCGCGCCGTTTTATACCCGCACCAGCCAGCCCGAGATCGGCGATCACTTCCGCTATATCAAGGACGCGGTCGACATCCCCATCATCGCCTACGACATCCCGGTCTGCGTCCATGTCAAGCTGGAGCGCAAGACCACGGTCGGCCTTGCCAGGGAAGGCGCTATCGCGGGGATCAAGGATTCCAGCGGCGATGACGGTAATCTGCGTTATGTGCTCAAGGACATGGCCAACGATCCGAATTTCTTCGGCATGACCGGATCCGAGATCCTGGTCGACAGCGTGCTGGCCATGGGCGCGCATGGCGTCGTGCCGGGCCTCGCCAATGTCGACCCACACGGTTACGTCAAGCTGTGGAACCTGATGCAGGCTGGTCAGTACGCCGAAGCCCGCGTGGAGCAGGAGCGGCTGTTGAAGCTGTTCGAGATCGTCTGGATCTCGCTCGGCAGGACAAGCGCCGGCTCGGCCGGCGTCGGCGCCTTCAAGACCGCGATGAAGAGCCTCGGCATCATCGCCTCCAACACCATGGCGCGACCGCAACGCAGCTTGAACGACGAGGAAAACGCAAAGGTCGAAATTGTCCTTCGCGACGTCGGGTTGCTGCGCTGACCGTGGACGCTCCGATTCTCTCGATTTCCGGTCTGCGGGCGGTGTTCCGTATCGCCGGACGCGACATCGCCGCCGTGCAGGACCTCGATCTGGTGATCGGATCGGGTGAAACGGTCGCGCTCGTCGGCGAGTCCGGATCGGGCAAGTCCGTCACCAGCCTGTCGATCATCGGCCTGCTGCCTAAGAAGATCGGACACATCGCCGAGGGATCGATCGCGCTGCGGCGCAGGGATCGCACGGTCGCCGAGCTGACCGGCCTCGATCCTGAGTCGCTGCGCAAGGTGCGCGGCAACGACATCGGCATGGTGTTCCAAGAGCCGATGACCAGCCTCAATCCGGTTTACACGATCGGCGAACAGATCGCCGAGCCGATCCGCATCCATCTTGGCAAGTCGCGTCGCGATGCGGCCGCCGACGCCGTGCGGCTGCTGGCTCAGGTCGGCATTCCCGATCCCGATCGGCGGGCTCGGCAATACCCGCATGAGCTGTCGGGAGGGATGCGCCAGCGCGCCACCATCGCCATGGCCTTGTCCTGCGATCCGACCTTGCTGATCGCCGACGAGCCGACCACCGCGCTCGACGTCACCATACAGGCCCAGATTCTTGACCTGCTGGCCGAGCTGCAAGCGCAACGCGGCATGGGCATTCTGTTCGTCACGCACAATCTCGGCGTCGTTGCCGAGATCGCCGACCGGGTCGCGGTGATGTATGCTGGGCGCATCGTGGAATCGGGTCCGGTGAGCGAGGTGTTCACCCGTCCGCGTCATCCCTACACCGCGGGGCTGATGCGTTCGGTGCCGCGGCTTGGCCAAGCCACCACGCTGAAGGCAGCAGGAACGCCGCTTCCAACCATCGCCGGCAATGTTCCGTCGCTGGCCTTGTTGCCCAAGGGCTGCTCCTTCGCGCCGCGTTGCGCCCTGGCTATCGATGCCTGCCGCACTGCAGTACCGCCATTGTTCGCGGCGACATCGACCCGGCAAAGCCGCTGTTTGCGTTGGGAGGATCTCTGACAGTGGACGCCCCCTTCCTTTCGGTCAGGAACCTGACCAAGCATTTTGCGCCGACGGCATTCTCGCGCGGTCCCATCGTCAGGGCGCTGGAGGATATTTCCTTCGATATTGCGCGCGGCCAGGTGGTCGGCCTCGTCGGTGAATCCGGATCGGGCAAGACCACGATCGGCCGCTCGGTGCTGCGTCTCATCGAGCCGACATCCGGCGAAATAAGCTTTGACGGCATCGATATCACCAAGCTGAGCGCGGGGCCGCTGGCTCGCCAGCGCCGAAAGATGCAGTATATTTTCCAGGATCCGTTCGCCAGCCTGTCGCCGCGCATGACCATCGGGCAGATCCTGACCGAAGGCTTGGATATTCAGGGCATCGGCAATAGGCGCGAGCGGCGGGCGAGGGCGGAGAAGGCACTTGCTGCGGTCGAGTTGCCAGTCGATGCCTATGATCGCTACGCCCACGAATTTTCGGGCGGGCAGCGTCAGCGCATCGGCATCGCCAGGGCGCTTACGCTCGAACCCGAATTCATCGTCGCCGACGAGCCGGTCTCTGCCCTCGATGTCTCCATTCAGGCGCAAATCATCAATCTTCTGCGCGACCTGCAGGTCCGGCTCGGTCTGACCATGCTGTTCATTTCGCATGACCTGGCCGTCGTCGAATATATCTGCGACACGGTGATCGTTCTCTATCTCGGGCGCATCATGGAAGTTGCACCGGCGGCCGCGCTCTATGCCCGTCCGCAGCATCCCTATACGCGCGCGCTGCTCTCGGCCATTCCGTCGCTCGACCCACTCGCCAGGCAAGGCCGGCAGGTGCTGAAGGGCGATATTCCAAGCCCCGCAAATCCGCCAACGGGGTGTGTTTTCCGAACCCGTTGCCCGGTTGCCCTAGACGCTTGTGCTGGCATTGTCCCACCGCTGCGGGCAACGTCCGATGGCCATCTGAAGGCCTGCATTCGCGACGACATCGCCTAGCACTCACTCGATACCCCCGCGCGCGGAAATTGAGCTACTTGTCTTTCCAGAAATCGGCGTGGAGTTGCGCCGCTTCATCGGCAAGCAGCGGGCCGACGACTTCAGTCGGACGCTGCCCAGCTTCGAAAACGATCGTGCAGGGCAGGTCGAGTGTGGGATTCTCGACGTGTGCACCCGTCAGTGCCTTCATGTCATGCTCAGCCAGCCCGAACACGACGCGTCCGATACCGGCCCAATAGATTGTCCCAGAACACATCGCGCAAGGTTCGGCCGAAGTGTAGAGTGTGCAGGAGGCCAGCTTTTCGAGACTGAAATTCATCCCCGCCCACGAGGCCAGCAGCCTTTCGGCATGAGCGGTGCGGTCGCCCCCTCCGGATTTGTAACCGTTGAGTTGCTCGCGCAACACATTGCCGTCTTTGTCAGCGAGGAGCGAACCAAAGGGATGTTCGCCAGCATCGCGGGCCTTGCGCGCGACTTCGAACGCCTGACGGAGCAGGCGCTCATCATAGGGGCGTTGTGGCATCGGCAGATCCTCCGGCAGCGCCGTTTGATCATAGTGCCGAACAATCCGCCGTCTCAAGTCGGCGGATTCAATCAACAACCTAGTAGGCAAGCCGGCGCGGTAGCCGCGGCCCGAATCAAAATCGCACGGGTCGATCCGTTCGAGCTTGACGTTCGGCTATTCAAACGGTGACGGCGGTAGGATGATATCCGAGCCGGTACAGAAGTCTTCGGCGACGCGGGGTTGGCATCCATAAGACGTCGCTCGCGCTTGGCGCTAGGCCCGGACGAGGACTATTGAGCTTGCGTAACCCATTTGGGCCTGGGCACAGCCTGCAACAGGCTTTGCGTATATTCGTGGCGAGGCGCCCCGAACAGCGCCGAGGTTTGGCCTTCCTCGACAATCCTTCCATCTTTCATGACCATGATCCGGTCCGCGAAATGGCGCACGATCGGCAGGTCGTGTGTGATGAAAATATATGAGAGGCTGAGCCTGGTCCTAAGGTCGGCGAGAAGGTCGATCACCTGCGCCTGGATAGAGACGTCGAGCGCCGAAACCGCCTCGTCGCAGACGATCAGTTCCGGCTCACTCGCAAGCGCGCGCGCAATGGCGATGCGCTGTCGCTGGCCGCCGGAAAACTGGTGTGGGTAGCGGTCGGCGTGCTCCGGCAACAGCCCAACCAATTCCAGGAGCTCTGCCACTCGAGCCTTCCGCCTGTTCTTCGGCAGAATATCGCGGTGGATCACCCAGGGTTCGGAAATGATGGAGTAAACGCGCATGCGCGGATTCATCGATCCGAATGGATCCTGGAAGACCATCTGGACCTTGCGCCGAAACGCCATAAGACGCTTCTCGTTCATTTCGAAGATGTTCTCACCGGCAAACACGGCCTTGCCTGAGCTTGGCGTGTTCAGCCCCAACAGCATGCGTGCGACGCTCGATTTGCCGGAGCCGGACTCGCCGACAATGCCGAGCGTTTCTCCTCTCCTGACTTCGAAGCTTATGTCATCCACCGCCTTGAACGTCCGCTTGCTGCTGAAGGCTCCGGAAGCAAGCACGTAATACTTGGTGAGATGTTCCACCTTGAGCAGGGTTTCGACGGCGATCTTCGTCGAACGCCTGTTCGGCGCCTCCGCTGCATTGCCGTGGGGCAGGGCGGAGATGAGGCGGCGCGTATAGCCGTGCTGCGGATTGCTGAAGACCTCCTTGGCGATGCCTGTCTCCACAACCTTGCCGCCGTTCATGACGATAATCCGGTCCGCCATGGCAGCAGCGACTTCGAGGTCGTGGGTAATCATGATCAACGCCATGCCGGTCTCACGCTGGAGATCGCGCAGCAGATCGAGAATCTGCGCTTGCACGCTGACGTCCAGAGCGGTCGTCGGCTCATCGGCGATCAGGATGTCCGGTTTCAACGCGATCGCCATGGCAATCATCACGCGCTGGCGCTGTCCGCCCGAGAACTGATGCGGATAGAAGTCGACGCGGTTTTCCGGCTCTGGAATGCCCACGCGCCGAAGCAGTTCTATCGTCCTGGCGCGTGCGTCCTTGCCGCTTCCCGCGTCGTGGCTCTCATAGACCTCCTTGATCTGACGCCCCACCGTGTAGACTGGGTTCAGGTAGGCGAGCGGATCCTGGAAGATTGTCGCAATCCTGCGGCCGTTGATGCTTCTGCGTGCCTCTGCGCCGAGGCCTGAGAGTTCGACGCCGTCGAAGAGGCAGGAGCCGGACACGATATCGCCTGGCGGGCAGTCGATGATATTCATCACCGTGCTGGTGCTGACGCTTTTTCCCGAACCGCTTTCGCCGAGGATCACGAGCGTTTCGCCACGGCTGACGTGGAAAGAGACGTCGTCGACGGCACGTACCGGCTTGTCGTCCGAAAGGAAATCGACGGTCAGGCCGTCGACCTTGAGAATGGGATTGGTCGCGTTGCTCATCGGGCAGCTTTTCGCAATGTCTGAAGGCGCCAGCGTTGTTGCGGATCAGCGACGGTGCGCGCCCAGTTCGAGAGGATGTTGAGCGTCAGCGTCGTCAGCATGATTGCAAGACCCGGCCAGAATGCGATCCACCAAGCGGTCGCGAGATAGCCGCGGCCGTTCGCCACCATTGCACCCCAGGTAAAGTCCGGCGGCTGAATGCCGAGGCCAAGGAAACTCAGCGCCGATTCCGATAAAATGACGGTCGCGAAATCAATGGCGGAAATCGTCACCAGTGTCGGCAGGACGAGGGGTGCGATATGCCGGACGATGATCCGGGCCGGCTTCGCACCCATGGCGTGCGCCGCGCTCACGAACATGCGCTCGCGCAACTCCAACACTTCTGCGCGCGCCGTTCGGAGGTAGATCGGCATGCGCGTGACGGCGAGAACGATCACCAAGTTGGTGATGCTCGGGCCCAGCGTATAGAGCACGATGAGCGCCAGCAGCAGCGAGGGAAAGCTCATAACGATATCGGCCAGGCGCAGAATGAGATGGCTGTACCAGCGCTCAGAATAGCCCGCTATAAGGCCGAGTGTTCCACCAACCAGCATGGACGCGAATACCGCCGCCGCGGCAATGCCGAACGTATTCTGCGCGCCGACAATCAGCCTGACGAGGATGGGCCGGCCGAGGGTATCGGCGCCGAGGACATAGATCCAGCCGCTGGCCAGCGAGAAGGGGGCGAGATTGCGCTGGCGCAGCCCTAGCCGCGAAGCGGCGTCGCCCACCAGCCACGGGCCGAGGACCGCCGCGATGACGACGATCGCCAGGAAAATAGCGGCGGCGAGCGCAAGCTTGTCGCGCTTCAAATAGGCGAGAAGCACGCTGCCGCTGCCTGGAACGGCCGCCGGCTTGATGTCGGGAGTGATGATCGTCATGGCTCAGTACCGGATGCGCGGATCGAGAACCGCATAAAGCAGGTCGATCGCGATGTTCAGGATGAAGATGGCGGTAGCCGTCACCAGAATGGTCGACTGGACGACGGCAAAATCGCGCTGGATGATCGAGTCGATCATCAGCTTGCCGATGCCGGGCCAGCCGAATATCGACTCCACGACCACGGCGCCGTTGACGAGACTGGTCGCCAGGTCGCCGGCGACCGTGACGACGGGCAGCAGCGAGTTGCGAAGCGCATGCCCGAAGATGATCTTCTGGCGGGGCAGGCCCTTGGCCCTTGCGGTCTTGATGTATGGAGAGGCAAGCGCGGACAGCATCGTTCCGCGCACGACCTGCACCAGGAGACCGAAGGGGCGAAGCATCAGCACGAAGGTGGGCATGATCCAATGGGCCCAGGTTCCGGTGCCGGATGTCGGCAAAAGCCCGAGCCCCACAGCGAAGACAAGGATGCCGACGATGGCGATCCAAAAATCCGGTGCGCTTGCGCCGGCCAGAGAGACGAGGCTGGCGGCACAGTCGAATATGCTGCCCGGTCGCGCGGCCGCAAGAGAGCCGACAAGGATAGCCAAAGCGGTCGACAGCGTCATCGCGACGGCGGCAAGCTTCAGCGTTTCCGGGAACGCCTCAAGAGCGACCTGCATCGCCGAGCGGTTCTGGCGTAGCGATTCACCGAAATCCAGCTGCAGAAGATCGCGCAGATATTCCAGAAACTGCCAATAGATTGGCTGATCGAGGCCGTTCAACCGCGCGAACGCGGCCCGAGCTTCCGCAGTCGAGTCCAGAGGCAGGTACAAGGCGGAAGGATCGCCGGTGAGCCGTGTCAGGAAAAAGACCAGCGTCAACAGACCGATGACCGACAGGATGCTGTGGAACGCCCGGCGTCCAAGA
This sequence comes from Mesorhizobium sp. M5C.F.Ca.ET.164.01.1.1, assembly GCF_004792125.1. Lineage (NCBI taxonomy): Bacteria > Pseudomonadati > Pseudomonadota > Alphaproteobacteria > Hyphomicrobiales > Phyllobacteriaceae > Mesorhizobium > Mesorhizobium sp. M5C.F.Ca.ET.164.01.1.1. Next base: position 574,510 of record NZ_SRTG01000002.1, read on the forward strand.
TAGGTAATCATTTGGGATGCCCTTGGACGGATATCGACGGAGGCAACAGATCAGGGGCGCAGGATCACGATCGGACCCGGCGCCCCCCGTATCACTCAGTCTTTTTTGATAGCGATATTGGCCAGCGGTATTTCGCTGTTGGTGGTGATATCGGGCTTCCATTCCAGCCTGGTGCCAACGCGGGTATAGCCGATCATGTGGAACATCGGGATGTCCGCCACCACTTCATTGCGGGCCTTGCTGAAGATGGCCTTGAAGCTGTTCGTGCGGGCCTCGCCGGTCGCCGCCAGAGCCTCGTCTATCTCCTTGTCGAATGCCGGATCGGCCACGGTCGAGTAGCTGCCGCTCGACCGATAGAAGATCGGAACCGTGAAGGCCGCATCGCCCTTGTTGTTGTCGTGCATCATCTGCAGGAGATTGGGGCCACGCTCCGGCGGGAACGGCTTTTGCAGATAGCGCAGCCAGTCGGCGACGTCGAGCATGGTAAGCTTGACGTTGAGGCCGGCGTCTTGCCACATCGTCATCACGGCCTCCATCGCTTCGGCGCCGTTGGGATAGATGCCGTTTCGTCCGATGAGCTTGATCTCGGTGTCGACCGCCACACCCGCCGCGCGCGCCTCTTCGATGAGCTTTTTCGCCTCTTCCGGATCATACGGCCAAGGCTCGAGTGCATCGTCATGGCCGTTGATCCCGGAGACGACCATCTGCGACGCACGTTTGACGTCGTCGCCGAACAGCTGCGCAAGGCCTTCCCAGTCGATCGCCAGGTTGAGCGCCTTGCGGACGCGCAGGTCATTGAGTGGCGGCTCGGCGGCATCGATACGGATCGCGGTGGTTTCGGAGTTCAGATAGGCGAAATCCGTCTCCGGATTGCTGGCGTCCTGGATGGCAATCGACGGCGTCAGGTCGGCTTCCCCGGTTTCCACCATGGCCGCTCGAATCGAGGATTCGGGCCGCCAGACATAGGTTGCCTTCGTGATCTCCGGCTTCTTGCCCCAGTAGCCGTCGAACGCGTCCAGTACCACGGTTTGCGGGGAAAAGGTCGACAGCTTGAATGGGCCGGTCCCGACCGGATCGTTCACCGCCTGGTCGACCGGTGTCTTCGGCGAGACGATCATGACCACGCTCAACAGCGTTGGCATGATGGGTTCGGGCCTGTCGGACTTTATCTCGACGGTCAGGTAGTCGACCGGCGTCAGCGTTAGTTTGGCATCGCCGAATTTCGCAATGTTGCTGCAAGTGAGCTTGCCGCTGATCATCCTGTTGATGGAGAATGCGACCGCATCCGCGCTGAGTTCCGTTCCGTCCTGGAACTTAACGCCCTCGCGCAGCTTGATCCGCCATGTCGTCGGGTCCACGCTGGTCCACTCGGTCGCCAATTTCGGTTGAGGTTGCCCGGTTATCGGATCGATGACGGTCAACGATTCAACAACGTTTTGGCTGAGTATCTGGCCGACATTTGTGATGATGGTGCCGCAGGGCTCCAGATTGGCCGGCTGCTCCGGCAGGACGACACGGATTTCCTGCGCCGCACCTTGTGCGACAGCCGATGACGCGGCAGCGGTCATCAATACGACAGCTGCAATCGTATGAACGCCTCTATTCATGTCTCTCCTCCCTTTGATCCGTTTTGGCTGTCGTGCGACGGACGAACCTCCTCGTCCCGTTCGTCCGACAATTTGCCGATCTCCCGGCGACTAGGCGGCGATCTTCTCGATCAGTCCGCGCAGCACGGCTTTTTCCTGCGGCTTCAGATCCGTCAGCGGCGGACGAAGTGGGCCGGGTGTCCGTCCTACTAGTTCGACGCCTGCCTTGATGATCGACACCGGATAACCTTGTTCTCGATCGCGCAAAGCCGCGAAGGGGAAGAAGAAGCTGTGCAGGATTTCTTCCATTGCAGTGCGATCGCTTGTCCGCATCGCCCCGTAGAAGCGCAGTGCCAATTCCGGCACGAAGTTGAAGACCGCAGAGGAATAAGTCGTCACGCCGGCGCCGTTGAAGCCTTCGGCAAAGAGCTCATGCGTGGGCATGCCACCGATGTAGCAGAGCCGATCGCCAAGTTTTGCGGTGACGTGGCGGACAAGATCGATCTTGCCCGTACCGTCCTTGAAGCCGATGAGGTTTGGGCACGCGTCGGCAAGGCGAGCAACCGTGTCGGCATTGGCGACCGAGTTCGCACGGTTGTAGATGATGACGCCGAGGCCGGTGGATTCGCACACGGCTTTGACATGCCGGAATATCCCCTCTTGCGAGGCCTCCATCAGATAATGAGGCAGAAGCAAAAGACCGTCGGCTCCCGCAGCCTCGGCGCGGCGGGCAATTTCCGTGGCGAGCGCCGTGCCGTAGCCGCAGCCGGCGATGATAGGCACGTCTCCGGAGGCATCCTTGGCCGCGCGGGTAACCTCGGCGACCTCTTCCGGCGACAGGGAGAAGAATTCACCCGTGCCGCCGGCCGCGAACAGGGCAGCGGCACCGAATCCCGACAGCCATTCCACGTGCGCGCGATAGCTTTCGAGGTTGAGGCTGAAATCCTCGTTGAAATGTGTGACCGGAAACGACAGCAGCCCTGAAGCGACCCGCGACTTGATTTCATCTGGCGACAAAGGAACTCATCCCACAAATTAATATGATGTAATTTAGATTCATATGATGAGTATGCGGACGAGTCAACCGCCGGATTTGCTTTGGTTGGTCGAGCGCCGGACGGTCAGGGCGCGATAGCGCTTTATCCCCGTCACCAGATGGCGGCGCATCGCCTCACGCGCCTTTTCCGGGTCGCGGGCGAGAATCGCATCCGCGATTTCCCTGTGCTCCTCCAGAATCGGCTGGTCGCGATTGGGCAAGGGATCGATGCCGCCCATCATGGTTTTGAATTTCACCCGCGGGATCATCCGCCGGCCGACATGTTCGAGGAATGACTTGAACCTGGCGTTGTTCGTTGCGGTGGCAATCGCCATGTGGAACTGGAAGTCCGCCTCGTCGGTGGGTTGCCCTTGCGCCATGAGATCGGCGAACCTTTCGACCTGGGCCTCGATTTCGGCCTCCTGCGCCGGCGAACTGCGGGCTGCGGCAAGCCCGGCTGCCTCGACTTCGATGCCGATGCGCAGTTCGAGCTCTTCGATGATGTCCGAGATCTTGTTCGTTTCGTCGGTGAAGAGCTTCAAACCGTCGTCGACGGGTTTCGGGCCGAGAACGAAGACGCCGGCGCCTTGCCGCGATTCCACCAGCCCGTCGGCGCGAAGGGCGGCAATGGCCTCCCGGACCACAGTGCGGCTGAACCCGAACCGGTCGATCAGAGCGGGTTCCGTCGGCAATTTGTCGCCAGGCGCATAAAAGCCGGCTTCGATCTGGCCGCGCAGCGCATCTGCAACCTGAGAAACGAACGACCTGCGGGACGTTCGATGTTCGACCTGCTGCATGGGTCCTCCAAACTTTGCCGGATCGAGAGATCCATACTCGCAGTGCGGGGCAAAAGCGAGATCATCATATGAAAATTTATCAGCCAAGATCGAATGCGTTTAGATCATCATATGGCTTCTGCACTCCGCGTGTCGGCCATCAGGTCACCTATAGCTCGCTTTTCGTTGGCACTTGCTGATGCGGCTACGGCGATCAGCGAATCCACCGCGTGGCGGCTTTCAGGCCGTCGGCAGGTGATCGCGGACCCACCTGACGATCTGCCCCGCCGTCATGGCGCCGGATGTGCGCGCAATCTCCTGGCCGCCATGGAAGAGGATCATGGTCGGGATGCTGCGAATGCCGAGCCTGGCTGCAACGACCTGCTCATTGTCGGAATTGAGCTTGATCAGGCGAACATGCGGCTCCAGTTCGTTTGCTGCCGCTTCATAGGCCGGCGCCATCATCTTGCAGGGGCCGCACCATGGTGCCCAGATGTCGACGACTACGGGGAGGCTGCTTCGCGTGACCTGGCGATCGAAAGTCTGTGCATCGACGCCTGCCGGGTGACCCGAGAACAGCTTGGAGCCGCACTTTCCGCATTTCGCGTCCCCGGCATTGCGTGCCGGCGGCAGGCGATTGACCCCGCCGCATTTGCCGCAGACCACCAGTTTTTCCCGCGTCATGCCCATTCACCCATCTTTATGCGCGTCGATCGCTGCCGTCACGATGCTGTCTTGAGTGGAGCACCCTGCGCAGAAACGGCCGCGTCCGAAAGGCTCGCCAACTCTGCTGCGATGTCGGCGAGCTTTCGATCGGCGTCGACCTTGCGCCAAGTGGACGGGGTGGCCTTTCGCTGCAATTGCCGCGAAAGGATATCGATGGTCGCATCGGAAGGACCACCGCTGCGCTCGCTCACCCGCTGCCAAAGAACAAGCGGATCCGCTTCCAGCCAGAATCCGGCGAAAGCTATGTCTCCGCCATTTGCCGCCTTCTCGATGCGGTCGCGATCGGCCGGCCTGTCGAAGACGGCATCGGCGATCACCGAACCGCCTTCGGAAAGAATCAAGTCGGCGCGCCATGCCATTTCGCGGTAGACGCGATCGGACACATCAGGTCGATAAGCCCTGTCCGGCAGCCTCGTCTCAGCCGGCACCCCATGCATGGCTTTGCGGATGCGATCGCTCTCGACAATGCGCGCGCCGGGCGGCGCGCCGACATGCGCGGCGAGTGCCTCGGCAACGGCCGTCTTGCCGGAACCACTCAAGCCGCCGATAGCGATCAGCCGAGGAGGCCTTGCCTGGAGAAGTGTTCGGGCAAGCTCGAAATAGGATCTCGCCTCGGCAATCAGCCCGCCGGAATCGGCACTGCCTTCCTCGATCTGGGTTGCGGTGACATGCGCGCGCACTGCGGCCCGCACTGCCATGAAAAACGGCAGGAGAATGAAGCCGTCCTCGTCGTCTGCCTCGTCGAGGTAGCGGTTCATCACCAGGTTGGCGAGTTCCGGAAAGCCGCGATGCCAGAGGTCCATCAGCAGGAAGGCCAGATCGTAAAGCACATCGATGCTGGCGATCTGGTCATTGAATTCGATGCAATCGAAGAGGCGGGGCTCTCCGTCGAAGAGACAGATGTTGCGCAGATGCAGATCGCCGTGGCATCGCCGGATCTTGCCTGCCGCTTCCCGCCGGTCGAGCAGTTCGCGATGACGGGCAAGGCCGGTGCCGAAAATCCCGGTGAATGCGTTGATCTCGGCTTCGTCGAAAACCTGGCTGGTGGCAAAGCCGGCTTCGTTGATGGCGAGCACGCCTGCCAGGTTCGAGGATCCGCTGCCCTTGTGGACCTCCGGCGCGCCGCGATGATAGCGCACGATCATGCGCGCAACCGCCGTCATCAGCGCAGGCGTCAGTTCGCCACCGACTGCCATTCGATCGAGCAGCTTCGACTGGTCGAAGCGGACCATTTCGATCGTCGCATCGACCAGTTCGCCGCTCCCGTCGAAGGCGAGCTTGCCATCGGCCTCTCGCGTGACGCGCCGCACACCCAGATAGAGGCCGGGCGCGGTCTTGGAGTTAAGCTCCACCTCCTTCTCGCAAGCCGCGAGCCGCAGCACCGGGGTCGAGAAGTCGACATAGGGCAGCTTTACAGCTCGCTTGATCTTGTAGGCGCGCTGGCCAACCAGGAAGATACGCGAGATATGGGTTTCGATCGCCTCGACCGGCCCAGTCTCGCCAGATGCGGCAGGGTCCATCAACATAGCGACCACGGATTCCTGATCGTCGACGATCATCGGATGCCTCCTTGTTTGTATCCACCCTGGAATCCGATGGGCGTGGTCGCTGAAATTGCGCGCCATCGGGCCCCTCCTGCTGCAACGTCTGGATATAACCAGCCAAGTCACGGATGCGTTCCCTAGTGCGACTTTCTCCGGCGTTCGGCCGTATTTGTTGCCTCCTTCGGAAGACATTGGCGGCCCCACAACGGCATATCGCGATCGCCATGTTTCGGCACGACGTAGCGGCCTGCGCCAGTTAGCGTCGGCACGTGGGCATGTTGATACGGATCAAAATGATGCGCGGCGACGTTCTTGTCTCAGCGCTAGGAACGCGCCGAGCCGTCTCGCTGTTGTTGCAACGACGATTGGACTTTGAGGATCGGGAGCAGCCGCCATGGCTTTCAGGACGATACTTACCGTTGCGGGACCGAACAAGGGTGACGGTGATCTCAAGCTCGCCGCCGGCCTGTGCACCGAAATCGGCGCCCATCTTGCGGTTCTGGTCGTTGCCGTAGCTGCGCCGCCACCGGTCGGGGAGTATGCCGCAGTCGTTTCAGAAGCCTGGCTCGAGGAGCGTCAGGCCGACGAGAATCTGTTGAAGAAGCGAACCGCTGCCGTGTCGGCTTTTCTCGCCGGCAGGGTGCTTTCGGCCGATGTCTCCAACGAATATCCGGAAGCCGGCTGGGCCGACGACACCATTGGCGGCCGTGCCCGCTACGCCGACATTACGGTTATTGGACCGGAGTTGCTTGCCAATGAAACGCTGAAAAGCAAAGCGATCGAAGGCGCGTTGTTTTCTTCAGGAAAGCCCTTGCTGCTCATCCCCGAAGGGTTGCGGCCGACACTGAAGCCGAAACGCGTGCTGATTGCATGGGACGCTCGTCTGGAGTCGTCGCGTGCCGTCCGCGAATCTCTCGACATGCTGCCAGGTGCCGAAGAGGTACACCTTGTCATGGTCGATCCGGTGGAGGACCAATACCGTCACGGGGCCGAACCCGGAGCCGACGCCGCTGGCTATCTCGCGCGGCATGGCGTGAATGTCACGGTCGACCGGCTGCCCAGCTTGGACCGTTCAGTCGCCGACGTGCTTCGCAGGCACGCGGTCGACATCGCCGCCGATCTGATGGTGATGGGCGCCTATGGTCATTCCCGGTTGCGCGAGCGAATCTTCGGCGGCGTCACCATCTCGATGCTTGAAGACCCGTCGATGCCGATCCTTATGGCGCGTTAACCGCCGGCCAATACGGCATGGTCAAGCCCGAAAACGCGCAGAAGGGCTGGGCTTGCGAGTGAGTTTCAGGTAGGATTTCAGGTGGGAGGCGGCTTCGGGAAAAAGCTAAGTGCTTGTTTTTTCTGGTCGGAGTGGCAGGATTTGAACCTGTGACCCCATCGTCCCGAACGATGTGCGCTACCAGGCTGCGCTACACTCCGTGACCAGACCGCGGGCTTATAGCCGCCGCACTTCGTTCCTGAACGCGTCGGGTCAGAAGCCGCGACCAATTGACCCGACACCCGCGCTTGCGCTGGCACGGGACAGGCCTAGGCTCCCCTTCGGGATCAAGCGTTGCCACGGAAACATTGCCGATGACCGACAAGACACATTTCGCGCAGAAACCTGTTCTGGCGCTGAAACCCCTCAATGCTCCGGGCAACAGCTTTACGGGTCTCTTCTCCGGCCACATCGACGGCACAAGCTTCGAGCGGGTTCAGTTCGACTGGGAGCACCTGGGCCGCGGCCGCTACGACATCGTCCTCTTCCACTGGCCGACCGAATTCTTTCGGCCGAGCAGCCGCAAGGCGACGCTCAAGCTTCTCGGCCGCATGCTCTGGGACAGGGTCTTTCACGGAACCAGGTTTCTGTGGGTGGTACACAACCTGGAGCCCCATGACGGCGGGAGCTTGAAATCGGGGCTGACCACCTACCTGTTTCTGAAGCTGCTCGACGGCGTGATCCTCCTCTCCGAACATTCCCGCCGCGAGTTGCATCGCCTGCATCCCGCGGCCCGTTCGCTCGCCACGCTGGTCACGGTCCATGGTCGTTATGAATCGGTCGCCGAACCGCCGCGGGACGCCAGACCATCCGAGCGACACAACAGGCTTCTCTTCTTCGGACTGATCAGGGAGTACAAGAACGTCGAAAAGCTGGTTACCGAGGCCCGCAAGGCGACGGCCGCGTTTTCGCTCACGGTGATCGGCGTTTGCCCGGAAGAGGATCTCGAACGCAGGATCCGCACAGCCGCGGGCGATGACAAGCGGATCAAGCTGGACATCCGAAGGGAGTTCGTGCCGGACGACGAGTTAGAGCGCGTCATCGATTCACACGACGCCGTCGTGCTGCCATACCGCAACATCCTGAACAGCGGCGTCGCCTTGCATTCGCTCGGGCGCAACAAGCCGCTCCTGGCCCCGCGGATCGGCAGCCTGCCGGAGCTTCAGGAGGTGGTCGGAGCCGAGTGGGTGCATCTGTTCGACGGCGAAATATCGGCCGCCACTCTCGAGAGCTTCCTCGCCGCACTCCGCAACTCCACGTCGCCGCGCCCGGATCTGTCGCCATTTGAGTGGACGAGGGTCGGATCGGATGTCACGCGCTTCCTGAAATCGCTGACCGCGCGGCGCGCTGCTGTCGAGCCGACCCCGACGGCCTCTCAGCAATCCCAGAGATCGTAGGGGAAGCTCGCCTTCAGCCTCGCGAGATCTGGCCGGGCCGTGCCCATCGGGCTCGCGCGGACGGCCTCCTCGCGCGATCGCGTGATGTCCAGTCGCGCGCGGCCGACGCCGAGGACATAGTCCTCATATTTCAGTGTGTTTTCTTCTTCCGACAGGCGCAGATACGTACAGGGAATGCCGAACGCGTCGGCAATAACCAGCCCGTGGAGCGAGCTCGAGATGACATGGCTCGCTTCCGAAATGCGCCGTACCACGCTCGCCCAATGGTCGAGTGGAGAGACGACGTTTTCCCATCCCTCCATCTTCGGCAGGTCGTGCAAGTTGGGGACGTACGCGACCGGCGTCTTGCGCTCGGCAGGTTTCGGAAAACGGGAACCCAGAAGATCGGCAACGAGGATCCCGGGGTCGCCGAACACCTCGGGCACGTCGATGCCACGCCGCATGAGAAAATCGCGGGTGAGGGGACCACGGACGGCGCGCACGTCGAGCGAGCTGAACACGTGCCGTTCGTCTCGGATCTTGCCGTTGATGCCGGAACCCCAGACGACGTCGCCGTTGCGCGCGAAATGCAGGATCGAGCCTATGCCCAGGAGCCTCACCGGCCTCGGACGTTCCTCGTCCAGGAAGCAGCCGGCGTCGGCCGCCATCTTGTTGACAATCACCGAGGAGAGATAGTCGCCGAAGTTCACGCCGAGGGGCGACTTCCAGTAGAACAGCTCGATCGTGTTCGGCTGGAACGGGGGAGGGGGCACGTAGCCTCTGTCCCGTCGAGCAAGACCGCGCACCTTGCGGACAATTTTCCTCACACCTTGAGCCACGGCGGCCTCTTCCAGCAAAACGAACACCTCTTCCCTCGGGCTTGCTCTCTGCCAGACCCGCCACCGGAAGCGGTGTAGCACATTCTACCGCGGGTGTTGCCTCATTCTCGACCAACGCGAGCCGTTGTGCAGTGCGGCAAATCGGCGCCACCGCAAATGTGAAAAATCCGCTCCGCGCCGGCTCTCCACGGTAATTGTGCGGTGCGGCAAATGGGCGCTGATCTTTGTTCTCGTTACCCGTCTTCGTTCGCGGTATAAGCGCTGCGGCTCGGGGTGCAACAAGAGCGCCAAATGGCGCTGAGAGTATCGGGAATCGCCTGAAGCATGAGCAGTATCACCGGGCGGCTCATCAAGGGAAGCATGTGGCTCAGCCTGTCGCGAGCGATCGTGAACGGGCTGGCGACGCTCAGCACCTTCGTGCTGGCGTGGTACCTCTCGCCTGCCGATTTCGGTCTCGTTGCATTGGCGACGACGATGCTCCTGATCGTCACCACAGTCACCGAACTCTCGCTCACCCAGGCGCTCATCCGACATGAGGCGCCCACCGAATCGCATTTCAGCGCTGCCTGGACCCTCAATGCCACGCGCGGACTGATACTGTGCCTTTTCTTCGCGGCCTGTGCCTGGCCGGCATCGGTGGTCTATGAAGACCCGCGCCTGTTCGGCGTCATGGTTGCGCTGGGCTTCAGCGTGCTGCTCGGCAGCATGACGAATCCGCGGCTGATCATGCTGCAGCGCAAGCTGATCTTCTGGCAGGAATTCGTGCTGAGCGTTTCGCAGAAGTTCGTCGGGGTCGTCGTGGCGGTGGCCATCGCGATGATCTTCCACAGCTACTGGGCCCTCGTGGTGGGTACCCTCGTGAGCCAGGCGACCTATCTCGTCACCTCCTATCTGGTGGTGCCGTTCCGCCCGAGGATCGTCTTCAAGCACATGCGGGAGTTCTTCTCTTTCTCGGCCTGGTTGACGGCCGGCCAGATCGTCAACACGCTCAACTGGCGCTTCGACCACCTGCTGATCGGCAAGGTGCTCGGCAATGCGCAGCTTGGCTACTACACCTTCGGCAGCAATCTCGCCCGCCTGCCGACACGCGAGGCGACGGCGCCGCTCACCCAGACGATCTACCCGAGCTTCGCCACAATTCGCGACGACCCAGGCCGCCTCGCCGCCGCCTATCAGCGCGTCCAGGCACTTGTCGCCGCGATCGCGCTTCCTGCCGGCATCGGCGTCGCGGTGATCGCCGATCCCCTGGTCAGGCTGACGCTGGGTGAAAAATGGGCGCCGGCAATCTTCATCATCCAGTCGCTCGCCTCGGTGTACGCCCTGCAGACGCTGGGCTCGCTGGCGCAGCCGCTCGGCATGGCGAAGGGCAAGACGAGGCTTCTGTTCGTCCGGGACACGCAGATGCTGTTCGTCCGCGTACCGATCATCTTCGGTGCCCTCATGCTCTACGGGCTCGAAGGTGTCATCTACAGCCGAGTGTTCACCGGACTGCTCGGAGCGCTCGTCAACATGGTGCTGGTCAAGCACTTCATCGGCGTCACGGTGCTGGAGCAGCTGGCGGCCAACGGGCGTGCGCTCGCAAGCATCGCGATCATGGCCGCGGGCGTCTTGTTCGCCTCGACCTGGCTGCCCGCGGCGAACGACAGCGTGGGGCTCGCCTGGCAGCTGGCGATCCTCGTTCCGTTGGGCGCGGTCCTCTATTGCGGGTCGAGCTTCGGGTTATGGCTGTTGATGAAGCGGCCTGACGGCCCCGAGCGGGAAATCCTGAACATCTTGGGCAAGATACGGTCGAAGGTTCGCCATGGCTGAAGCTAGCACGTCGCATTTGCTGCAACACGAGCCGGACGGCCGGCCAGATGGAGGAAGAGGAATGCCATTGGAAACACCTCCGGTTCTGATCGCCAGGTTGCAGGACATGATCCATGACTGCCTGAAGGACTATGTCCGGGCGGACGAGCCGCTGGCGATCCTCGACTTTCCGGATATCCGCAATTGCGGCGACTCAGCCATCTGGCTCGGCGAGATGGCCTACCTGAAAGATCGCTACGGCAAGCGGCCGGCCTATGTCTCGCGCATGCGCGATTTCTCGGCGGAGGATCTCGAACGGGCCGTCCCGACTGGACCGATCTTCATCCATGGCGGCGGCAATTTCGGCGACCTCTGGATCACGCATCAGGATTTCCGCGAGCGCGTGCTCGAGCAATTCCCCAACCGCCGGATCATCCAGTTTCCGCAATCGATTCACTACAAGTCGCAGGAGCGCCGCGAAAGGAGCGCGCGCATCATCGGCAGGCACAAGAACTTTGTTCTCCTGGTGCGCGACGAGGAATCGAAGGCGTTCGCGGAGAAGCACTTCGATTGCGAGGTGCGGCTTTGCCCCGATATGGCATTCTGCATCGGCGCGCTCGAACCGGAAGCATCCGAGTTTCCGGTGCTGGCGATGTTGAGGGCGGACCTCGAGAAGGCAGGTGACGCGGATCGCTCGGCCTATCCCGACATTCCGATGGAGGACTGGATCACCGAATCTGCGCGGCAGGTGCGCGTCGCCAAGGCGATTGGTACTGCCTCCGCGCTGCTGGCGCTCAAGCCGGCAGAGGTGCGGCTGCGCAAGCTGGACGCGGCCGCGCACAATCGCTTCCGGCGAGGCATCCGGCAGATTTCGCGCGGGCGTGCGATCGTCACCGATCGCCTGCACGTCCATATCTGCTCGCTGCTGATCGGTCGGCCGCATGCGGTCCTCGACAACAGCTACGGCAAGATACGGCGGTTCATGGCGGCATTCTCGGGGGGATCCGACCTTTCCTACAAGGCGACCTCGCTCGACGACGGGATCGGCTGGGCGCGGCAGGCAGCCGCTGTCGCCGCCTGATCTTTGGCACGCAGAAGACATTTGCTGAGGTTGAGATGACACTCGTCACCTTCATCATTCCCGTGCGCCACCAGGACAATGCGCGCGACTGGAGCAGGCTCAAGGCGAATCTCGCCCAGACGGTTCGCTCGATATCGAGCCAGACCAACGACGACTGGCGGGGCATCATCGTCGCAAACGAGGGCGCCGATCTGCCAAATCTCCCCGAGCGCTTCAGTGTCGAACGCGTGACCTTTCCGCCAAACGATGCGCATGAGCGGGGCGGGGCGAGCAAGGAGGACTTCTACGACGCCTTCCGCGTCGACAAGGGCCGCCGCGTGCTGAAGGGCATGCTGCGGGCACGCGACAGCCGCTTCTTCATGATTGTCGACGACGACGATTTCGTGAGCGCCCGCCTTGTCCAGCACGTGTCGGAGAACCGAAACGCAAACGGATGGACCATCGACCGGGGCTATGTCTGGGACGACGGCGGCAAGCTCCTGCTCGGCTACGACGACTTTAACCATCTTTGCGGGACGTCATTGATAATCCGGTCGGACCTCTATGGTCTGCCCGACCGTTACGGGGACGCCTCTCCCGACTGGATGAAGTCGATGCTCGGCAGTCATATCCGGATTGCAGACATTCTGGCCGAGCGCGGTACGCCTCTGGCGACGCTGCCGTTTCGCGGCGCCGTCTATCGCGTCGCCCATGCCGGCTCGCACAGCAGGACGCCCGGTATCATGGCCAAGTATTTCCTGAACTGGGGCGCGCTCAAACGACCCAGGCGACTGCTTCGCAATGCCTCACGGCTGCGGCTGGTCGGTGAGGCCGCGAAACGCGAGTTCTTCGGCAAAACCGCTGTTCGCCGGGATACATGATCACCCCGGGCAGGCCAACTTGATGGGAGAGGAGAGGAGCTTCTGGTCGGAGTGGCAGGATTTGAACCTGCGACCCCATCGTCCCGAACGATGTGCGCTACCAGGCTGCGCTACACTCCGTGACCAGACCGCCGGGCTTATAGCCGCCGCACTTCGTTCCTGCAAGCGCCAATGGCAGCGCTTCTGCCGCATTTCTTCCGCTTTCGCCTTAACGTCATACAGGTTTCAGTTTCCTGCGGGATAAACACTGCTTAAAGGCTCGTGTAATAGGTATCGGCCACCCGCCTTGAAACACCCTGATTCCAGCCGCTTGGAGTTGCTGTCTTGCCCCTGAAGATCGTTAGCGAAGCCCGTCCCAACACCTTCGAGTTTGAAGCCTCGGCGCTGATCAAACCGTCCGGCTTTCGTGAGTATGATGCGCGCTGGTGGTTCGGCCACCCGGCCTCGGCGGAGCCGCCGGAGCTCAACCTGATCGGTGTCCAGGCGCTCGGCATGGGGCTCGGCACGCTGATCCGGCGCCTGGGCGCCGGGCCGGATATCGTGACCGGTCATGATTTCCGCTCCTATTCGCTTGCGATCAAGCTGGCGCTGGTTTCCGGACTGATGGCCGCCGGCGCGCGAGTTAAGGATATCGGGCTGGCGCTGTCGCCGATGGCCTATTTCGCCCAGTTCGCGCTCGATACGCCGTCCGTCGCCATGGTCACCGCTTCTCACAACGAAAACGGCTGGAGCGGCGTCAAGATGGGGGCGGCGCGCCCCTTGACCTTCGGTCCGGAGGAAATGAGCGCATTGAAGACGATCGTCCTTGCCGGCGACTTCGACCTTGTCGGCGGCGGCTCCTATGACTTCGTTGCGGATTTCCGCAAAACCTATCTGGACGACCTGACCCGGGACAAGCGCATAGCGAGAAAGCTCAAGGTGGTCGCCGCCTGCGGCAACGGCACTGCCGGCGCCTTTGCACCTGAAGCGCTGGAAAGGATCGGCTGCGAGGTGATTCCGCTCGATGTCGAGCTCGATCATACGTTTCCGAACTATAATCCGAATCCCGAAGACATGAAGATGCTGCACGCCATCCGCGACAAGGTGCTGGAAACGGGAGCCGACGTCGGGCTTGGCTTCGACGGCGATGGCGACCGCTGCGGCGTGGTCGACAATGAAGGCAACGAGATCTTCGCCGACAAGGTCGGCGTCATGCTCGCCCGCGACATCGCGCGACTGCATCCCGGCTCGACCTTCGTCGTCGACGTCAAGTCGACCGGATTGTTCAACACCGACGCCGCCCTGCGTGCCGATGGCGCCGTCACCGACTATTGGAAGACCGGCCACTCCTACATAAAACGGCGCGTGGCCGAGCTCGGCGCCATCGCCGGGTTCGAGAAATCCGGTCATTTCTTCTTCAATCCGCCGATCGGGCGCGGCTATGACGATGGTCTCATCACGGCTATCGCCATCTGCCAGATGCTGGATCGCAGCCCGACCAGCAGCATGGCCGATCTCTATCGCGCCCTGCCGCTGACCTTCGGCACGCCGACCATGTCGCCGCACTGCGCCGACGAGCTGAAATACGGCGTGGTCGAGCGAGTCGTTTCCGACTTTCAGGCAATGAAGCAGGATGGCACTGTCTTCGCCGGCCAGAAGATCGCCGATCTGATCACCGTCAATGGCGTTCGCGTCGTTGCCGAGGACGGCACCTGGGGCCTGGTGCGGGCGTCGTCGAACAAGCCGGAGCTGGTCGTGGTGGTGGAGAGCCCGGTGTCGTCCGAGCGGCGCCGGCAGATGTTCGAAGGCGTCGATGCGGTGCTGCGCCGCAGCCCTGAGGTCGGCGCCTACAACCAGACGTTCTAGGTTCTCCATTTCATCGCGGCGCGAGAAGGCCACGATGGGGAAGCGGACCACGGGTTTCCCGTTGCAGCTGGTCCGCTCCCCCAGGTTTTCGTCGGCCGATGATGTCCCCAGGAACTCAGGCAGCGGAATAAGCCCGCTCAAGGGCACGCCAGTCGAACTCCCGCGCCCAGTCGGCAAAACTGTGCCAGCGGACCTCCGGGAAATCTCGGTGTAAAGCCGCGATATTGACGTCATAGCCGACGCGGTCGAACCACTCGAACATCAGCGCCGTATCTTCGCTTTGTTGGCGGGCCACCGCGATTGGAATTGCCCGATAGTTGATCGGGCGGCCGATGGACTGCGAAAGGATCTTGGCCTGCTCTTCGCCGGACAATTCGCTCCCGGCGAAATCGAAGCGCTTGCCGAACACGCGCTCGCGCCGCTCGACCAAGGCGGTAACGAAGGCTCCGATATCGGCAAGTGCGACCAGCTGGAGGACACGTTTGGCAGGCATCGCAAAGGCATGCGTGCCTTGGATGAGCGCGCCAATCGACCACGGCGCGACGATATTCTCCATGAAGGCCACCGGCGCGCTGATCGTGTAGGGGATGCCGAGCCCGGCGACATGTTGCTCGACAAGATATTTGCTCTCGAAATGCGGAATGCCGGTGTTCTTGTCGGCGTCGGCAACGGATGAATAGATCAAATGCCCGACGCCGGCAGCCTTCGCCGCGTCGGCGGCAACGATCCCCTGGCGGGTTTCCTCTGCTATGCCAGCCTCGTAGCTGTTGCCCATCAGGAACATGGTATCGACGTCTTTTGCTGCCTTCACAACGGAGGCCGTATCGCCAAGATCGCTGGCCACGATCTCGACGCCTGCCGACGCCAATTGCCGCGCAGCATCGCTGTCCGGCCTTCGCGTTAGTGCCTTGACGCGGTGCCCACTCGACAGCAAGGCACGCGCAACTGCGCCGCCTTGCTGGCCTGTGGCGCCGGTCACTAGAACGCTTCGTTTGGTGGTCATGTGTTTGCTCCTTCTTTTTCCGATGGAGCAAAATTAGGGTTTGTCACATTGATGCATAATTGCCTATAATTGGAAAACTTTGTCCCATGCATGGATACAATGCTCGATCTTAATGATATCGTTGTGTTCGCTCGCGTCGTCGAAGCTGGCAGCTTCACCGCTGCTGCGCGGCTGCTTGCCATGCCCAAGACGACGGTCAGTCGACGCGTTGCCGCGCTCGAGCGTGAGGTTGGGGTTCGCCTGCTGCAGCGCACGACGCGCAGCCTCAACGTGACGGATGCCGGGCGTCTATATTACGAGCAGAGCAGTCAGGCCCTGCGGACGATCGAGGAAGCAAATCTGCGCCTCGCGGAAGCGAGGGCGGAGCCATCGGGCACGATTCGCATCTCGGCGCCCGTTGGCTTCGGGGGTCATTTCCTCACAGCTGCTGTGGTCGACTTTCTGGCAATGTATCCGAAGACCAAAGTCGAACTGTGCCTGACCGACGACAAGCTCAACCTGGTCGAGGACGGCATAGACCTCGCCTTCCGCACCGGGGTGCTTCAGGATTCGACGCTGATCGCCCGCAAGCTCGGATCCACGCACAGGTTGCTCTGCGCCAGCCCGGACTATCTCGCAAGGCACGGGGTGCCGGAGCGCCTGGCGGATCTCGCGCACCACCAGTGCGTCCTCGCAGGCCCTTCGACCTCGGGCACGCATTGGGTGCTGGACGGGCCACACGGTCAGGAAACGGTCACAGTGGCCGGGCGCTTCGCCGCCAATGAAATGCAGGCGGTCGTTGCGGCCACGCTGGCAGGCTTCGGCATCGCCCAATTGCCGCACAGCATCGCCGAGCCCCTCATCAATGGGCAGCGGCTGAGCCGCGTTCTCAGGGACTACACGACGCCGGTCGGCGGGCTGCATGTCCTATATCCGAGCAGCCGGCATCTTTCGCCCCTCGTCAAGGCATTCATCGAGCTTGCATCCGACCGGATTTCCAGTCGGGCAAATACAGCGGCTGACCAGCAGTAGCCGCGAGCCTCAATACGGGCTCGCGACATCGCCGATCTCGACATAGACCGACTTCAGCTGCGAATAGAGCGCCAGCGCCGCCAGCGAATTTTCGCGGCCGATACCGGACTGCTTGAAGCCGCCGAACGGGATTTCGACGGGCGTCAGATTGTAGGCGTTGATCCAGCAGGTGCCGGCCTGCAGCTCGGCGATGACGCGGTGGGCGCGTCGCAAGTCGCGCGTGAACACGCCGGCGGCAAGGCCGAATTCGGTGTCGTTGGCGCGATCGATCACCTCGTCCTCATCGTCGAATTTCAGCACGCTCATCACAGGCCCGAAAATCTCCTCGCGGGCGATGCGCATCGTGTCGGTGACGCCGATGAAGACCGTCGGCTCGACGAAGAAGCCGCCTTGGAAACCCTGCAGCGAGGGCACGTTGCCGCCGCAGGCGAGCACGGCGCCATCCTGCTTGCCGGCTTCGATATAGCCGATGACCTTTTCGTGCTGGGCCCTGGAGACAAGCGGCCCCATCTGCGTCTCCTGGTCGAGCGGATCACCGATACGGATCTTCTTGGTCCGCTCGACTAGCCGTTCGACGAAACGGTCGTGGATACCCTTCTGCACGAAGACCCGCGTGCCGTTGGAGCAGATCTGGCCGGTCGAATAGAAATTGCCGAGCATGGCGCCGCCAATGGCGTTTTCGAGATCGGCGTCGTCGAAAACGATCAGCGGCGACTTGCCGCCGAGCTCCATGGTGGCATGCTTCATCTTCGAGCCGGCGAGCGACAGCACCTTGCGGCCGGTCGGCACCGAGCCCGTCACCGAGACCTTGGCGACGACATCGTGCCCGACGAGGCCGGCGCCGACATCGCCGTAGCCTTGTACGACATTGAACAGCCCGTCGGGCAGCCCAGCTTCGGTATAGATTTCGGCGAGCGCCAGCGCCGACAGCGGCGTGTTCTCCGACGGCTTGAACACCATGGCGTTGCCCATGGCGAGTGCGGGTGCCGATTTCCAGCCGGCGATCTGGATCGGGTAGTTCCAGGCGCCGATACCGACGCAGACGCCGAGGGCCTCGCGCCTTGTATAGGCAAAGGGTCCGCCGAGTTCGAAGGACTCGCCATTATAGGCAGCGACCGCGCCGCCGAAATATTCGAGGCAGTCGGCTGCCGATGGCGCATCCGCCACCAGCGTCTCCTGGATTGCCTTACCGGTATCCAGCGTCTCGATGCGCGCCAGGTCGGCGTTGCGCGCACGCAATATGTCGGCAGCGCGGCGCAGGATGCGCCCGCGCTCGACCGGCTTCAGCCGCGCCCAGGCCGGTTGTGCTGCACGCGCGGCTTCGATCGCGAGTTCCAGCACGTTCGGCGTCGCCGAACGCAGCATCGCGATGGTCTCGCCGGTTGCCGGATAGATCACCGGCAGCGGCGCACCTTGCTCATCGTCGATGTAGCGTCCGTTGACATAGTGCGATGCTTTTGGCTGGGCGCGCATGGGAGCTTCTCCAAAGTCTTTCACCGGGGGCCGGCGGGCGGACAGTCCGCCGGATCATCACTTATCTGTCCGACACCTGCCAGCGCGGATTGATCCATGGTTCCTGGTTGGACGGCGCCAGCGACGTGCGGCCAAGAATGTGGTCGGCGGCCTTCTCGCCGGTCATGATTGACGGTGCGTTGAGATTGCCGTTGGTGACGCGCGGGAAGATCGAGGAATCGGCGACCCGCAGCCCCTCGACGCCGATGACGCGGCATTCCGGATCGACGACGCTCATCGGATCATCCTTGCGGCCCATCTTGCAGGTGCCGCAAGGGTGATAGGCGCTTTCGGCGTGATCGCGGATGAAGGCGTCGAGATCCTCGTCCGACTGCACGTGCGAGCCCGGCGAGATCTCCTTGCCGCGATAGGGGTCGAATGCCGACTGGCCGAAGATCTCGCGCGTCAGCCGGATGCAGTGGCGGAACTCGGTCCAGTCGTCCGGATGCGACATGTAGTTGAAGCGGATCACCGGCTTCGATCCGGGATCGGGCGAGCGCAGCGTCACCGAACCGCGCGACTTCGATCGCATCGGCCCGACATGCGCCTGGAAGCCGTGCGCCTTCGCCGCCGCCCTGCCGTCGTAGCGGACCGCCGCCGGGATGAAATGATACTGGATATCGGGATAGTCGACACCGGCGCGCGAGCGCACGAAGGCGGCCGCCTCGAAATGGTTGGTTGCGCCGAGACCCGACTTGAAGAACAGCCATTGCGCGCCGATCATTGCCTTGGAGAAGGGGTTCAGCACCGAATTCAGTGTGATCGGCTGCGTCGATTCCTGCTGGATATAGAGCTCCATATGGTCCTGCAGGTTGCGGCCGACTCCGGGCCGGTCGGCGACCACCTGAATGCCGTATTCCCTAAGATGTTCGGCCGGGCCGATGCCGGACAGCATCAGGATCTTGGGCGAATTGATCGAGGAGGCGGCAACGATCACTTCACGTCGCGCCTTGACCACCTGAATCCGTTTGCGGACTTCAATCTCGACACCGGTGGCGCGTTGATTCTCGATGACCACCCGCCGGGCTAAGCCCTTGATCAGGCTAACGTTTTTCCGCCTGAGCGCCGGCCTGAGATAGGCGCTCGCCGCCGACCAGCGGCGGCCGCCGCGAATGGTCTGTTCCATCGGCCCAAAGCCTTCCTGCTTCGCGCCGTTGTAGTCGTCGGTCAGCTCGAAGCCGGCCTGACGGCCTGCCTCGACGAAGGCGCCGTAGAGTGGGTTGGTCCTTGAGCCGCGCTGCACGGTCAGCGGGCCGTCGTGGCCGCGCCAGCCATTCTCGCCGCCGTTGCTGTCCTCCATGCGCTTGAAGTAGGGGAGCACGTCGGCAAACCTCCAGCCAGTTGCGCCCTGTTCGGCCCAATGGTCGAAATCGCGGGCGTGGCCGCGTACGTAGACCATGCCGTTGATCGAGGACGAGCCGCCGATGACCTTGCCGCGCGGCGTCGCCAGCACGCGGCCGCCGAGATGCGGCTCCGGCTCGCTGGCAAAGCCCCAGTCGTAGAGGCTCATGTTGAGCGGGATCGACAGCGCCGACGGCATCTGGATCAGCGGCCCGATATCGCTGCCGCCAAATTCGATGACGATCACCGAATATTTGCCGTCTTCCGACAGCCGGTAGGCCATGGCCGAGCCGGCCGAGCCGGCGCCGATGATGACGAAATCCGCCTCAAGCATGGTTCATATGCGCTATGAAATCGGTGAGCGAGACATTGCCGCCGGTTGCCACCACGAGCACCGTCTTGCCGCTCACATCCACCTTGCCGCCGAGCAGCGCCGCCAGCGATGCAGCGCCCGAAGGTTCCAGCACCAGCTTCATCCGCTCGAAGGCGATCCGCATCGCACAGCGCACCGATTGATCGTCGACGGTGATGCCGCGAACGCCCGCGGTCCTGACCGCTGCGAACGGCGCGTCGCCGGGCTTTCGCGCCATCAGCCCGTCGCAGATCGATTTCGGCCCGATCGGCATGGTCTCGATGGCGCCATGCACCAGCGACGCGCCCATGCCGTTGAAACCTTCCGGCTCAACGCCGATGATCTCGGTCGCCGGCGACAGATAGTGGAAAGCCAGCGAAACGCCGCCGATCAGCCCGCCGCCGCCGACCGCGCAGAACAGCAGATCGGCGCTGGCATTCCTAGCATCGAGTTGCTCGAGTGCCTCCAGCCCCGCACCAGCCTGGCCGGCGACGATCTCGGGGTCGTCGAACGGATGCAGCAGCGCCAGCCCCTCGGTCTCGGCGATCTCGCGCGCCCTGGCGGCGGCAACCTCCTCACGCGCGCGTTCGCCATGGTCGGTCAGCACCACGCGCGCGCCATAGCCGGCCGTTGCGTCGCGCTTCACGGCCGGCGCGTCGATCGGCATGACGATGGTGACCGGAATGCCCAGCGCCTGGCCGGCGGCGGCCAGTCCTTGCGCGAAATTGCCGGAGGAATAGGCGACGACGCCCTTCCTGGCTTCATCGGGCGACAGCCGCTTCAGCCGCCAATAGGCGCCGCGCACCTTGAACGATCCCGCCCATTGGAGCGATTCCGGCTTGAGGAAGACACGGGCAGCTCCGGCCTCCCTGGCGAGCGCCGCCGATTCCAGCAATGGCGTGACCTGCGTCGCCTTGGCGGTGACAGCATAGGCCTGCCTGAGAAGATCGAGGGAGGGCACAAGGGGTGTCATCATTCGCCTCGCGGATACCTTTTGCTCTCTTCGAGATTGTCGAGGTTCATGTGATTGCGCATGTAGCGCTCAGAGGCCTTCTGCAGCGGCTGGAAATCCCACGGGTAATAGGCGCCGTTGCGCAGCGCCGGGTAGACGATCCAGCGGCGCGCCTGGCTTTCGCGCACGGCGGCGTCGAAGCCGGCCATGTCCCAGCGCGCCCGCACCTTGTCCATGAACGTCGTCACCAATGCAGCATGGGCCTGATCGGCGGCGAGATTATCCCGCTCGAGCGGGTCAGATTCGAGGTCGAACAGTTGCGGCGGGTCAAGCTCGCAATGGACAAACTTGTATCTGCCGTCGCGGATCGCCACCAAGGGCGCACAGGAGCCTTCCGCTGCATACTCGATCAACACAGGCGCGGTGCGCTGCCTGCCCACGGTGAGCGGCAGCAACGACTGGCCGTCGGTCCACGGCGCGATCGCCCCGATGTCAATGCCGGCGAGGTCGCAAAGCGTCGGGCCCACATCGAGATTGGAAACCGGGGCCTTGATCAGTCCTGCTGGTACGCCATTGCCGGCGATCATCAGTGGCACCCGCACCGAGCCTTCGAAGAAGCTCATCTTGAACCACAGGCCGCGTTCGCCGAGCATGTCGCCGTGGTCCGAGCAGAACAGGATGACGGTATCGTCGAGCATGCGTGTTCGCTTGAGAACGTCCAGAAGCTCGCCGAGCTTGTCGTCGACATAGGAGATGTTGGCGAAATAGCCGCGCCGCGAACGACGCACCTGCTCAAGGGTGATCTCGAACGAGGGGTAGTCGCTGGCGCGGTACAGACGTTGTGAATGCGAGTCCTGCTCGTCATGGGCGATGAACCCCGTTTCCGGATCCAACGCCTGGCAATGTTCGTAGAGATCCCAATACTGCTTGCGCGCGACATAGGGATCGTGCGGGTGCGAGAGCGAAACGGTGAGGCACCAGGGCCGATGGTTCGCATCGTCCTGTTCGCGCGAAAGCTGATAGACTTTCTGCGTGGCCAGGAACACCACCTCGTCGTCATACTCCATCTGGTTAGTGGTCTCGGCGACGCCGGCGCCTGTCACCGAACCGAGATTATGATACCACCAGTCGATACGCTCGCCGGGCTTGCGATAGTCCGGTGTCCAGCCGAAATCGGCAGGATAGATGTCGGTGGTCAGCCGCTCCTCGAAACCGTGCAACTGGTCCGGCCCAACGAAATGCATCTTGCCCGACAGGCAGGTGTAGTAACCGGCTGCCCGCAGGTGATGGGCGAAGGTCGGGATCGACGAGACGAATTCGGCAGCATTGTCGTAGACTCCGGTGCGCGATGGTAACTGTCCGCTCATGAACGAGGCGCGGCCCGGCGCGCAGAGCGGCGAGGCGGTGTAGTTGTTGGCAAAGCGTGCCGAGCGGGCGGCCAATGCCTTCAAATGCGGCACGTGCAGGAAGTCCGCCGGCCCATCCGGGAACAATGTGCCGTTGAGCTGATCGACCATGACGATCAGGAAATTGGGTCGCTTGGACGTCACTGTGCGCTCCGCCGGCTGAGTTTCGTTTCGAGATAGTCCTCGATCAGTGCGATCGCGGTCGCGGCATTGGGCACGCCGTCCTTCAGCGCGCGCCTGATATAGAGCCCGTCGATCAGCGCCGCTGTCGCCTCGGCGACCCGGTCGGCTTCGCTTCTCGGCAGGATGCCGGTCAGCCCGCTCAACAGATTGGAATGCAGGCGCCGCGCATAAACCTTGAGCAGCCGGCGCAGCGCTGACGATTTCTGCGCCTCGACATAGAAGGCAAGCCAGGCGGCGATCGTTTCCGGGCGGAACTGGACGTCAGAGAAATTGACGGCGACCACCGCCGAAACGCGCTCGCGCGCCGTGCTGGCCGATCGAAGCGCGCGCCGCATATCGGCGGTCAGCTCGGCCAGGATATGCCGCATCGTCGCCAGCAAAAGTTCGTCCTTGGCGCCGAAATAGTGATGGGCTAGCGCAGAGGAGACGCCGGCGCGCCCGGCGATTTCCGACATCGTGACATCAAGCGAGCCGCGCTCGCCGATCGCCGAGATCGTCGCGTCGATGAGCGCCTTGCGGCGCAACGGCTCCATTCCAATTTTCGGCATCTTCGCTCCGGCTTGTTGCGACAAGGTTATTTTTTATTGACGGATCAATCAACAAAAATCCGGGCTGAATTGGTAGCAAAAGTCAGGTGCCGTGACCAGATATCAAGATCAAGCGATTGTGTGGTTCTGGCCCCTTCACGAAGTCGCAGGAACGGTTCATGCTTGAACAATGCTTTGGCGCGCCGCGACGTCGCGTAGCCTGGCCCGCAGGATGGAGATAGCTATGACAGCATGCATCGTCGGCTGGGCGCATTCGCGCTTCGGCAAGCTCGAAGGCGAGACGCTGGAGGGCCTGATCGCCAAGGTGGCTAGCGAGGCGCTCGATCATGCCGGGATAGGCCCGGATGAGGTCGACGAGATCGTTCTCGGCCACTTCAATGCCGGCTTTTCCGCGCAGGATTTCACCGCAAGCCTGGTGCTGCAGGCCGACGACCGGCTGCGTTTCAAGCCGGCGACGCGTGTCGAGAACGCCTGCGCCACCGGCTCGGCGGCGGTCAGGCAAGGCATCCGCGCGATCGACGCCAATGCGGCCCGTATCGTGCTGGTGGTCGGCGCCGAGCAGATGACGACGACATCAGGCGCAGAAATCGGCAAGAACCTTCTCAAGGCTTCGTATCTGCCCGAGGAGGGCGACACGCCGGCAGGCTTCGCCGGCGTTTTCGGCAAGATCGCCCAAGCCTATTTCCAGCGTTATGGCGACCAGTCGGACGCGCTGGCGATGATCGCCGCCAAGAACCACAAGAACGGCGTCGACAATCCCTATGCACAGATGCGCAAGGATTTCGGCTATGAGTTCTGCCGGCACGAGAGTGAGAAGAACCCCTTCGTCGCTGGCCCTCTGAAACGCACCGACTGCTCGCTGGTTTCGGACGGCGCCGCAGCTCTGGTCCTAGCCGACACGGCGACGGCGTTGAAGATGCGCCGCGCCGTTGCCTTCCGCGCCAACGAGCATGTGCAGGATTTCCTGCCGATGTCGAAGCGCGATATCCTCGCCTTCGAAGGCTGCGAGCATGCGTGGAACCAGGCGCTGAAGAAGGCCGGCGTGACGCTCGATGATCTGTCCTTCGTCGAGACGCATGACTGCTTCACCATAGCCGAGCTGATCGAATATGAGGCGATGGGCCTGGCGAAACCGGGCGAGGGCGCGAAACTGGCGCTGGGTGGGGAGACGGCGAAGGACGGCCGGCTGCCGGTCAATCCATCCGGCGGGCTGAAGGCCAAGGGCCATCCGATCGGCGCCACCGGCGTCTCGATGCACGTGCTGAGCGCCATGCAGCTCGTCGGCGAGGCGGGCGGCATCCAGGTGCCGGGGGCCAAGCTCGGCGGCATCTTCAATATGGGAGGTGCCGCGGTCGCCAACTACGTTTCCATTCTCGATCGGATCAGATAAAAGCGGCCCGCATTACAGCGCCGCGCGCCCTTCCGGGCGCGAAAAAGACGCTGTAACACTTTGATTTTACGCATCCTTTTTCGAAAATCGATTCGATTTTCGAGGTCATGCGTTAGCGGGGAATTCATGACAAATCCGGTTCTGGTCGAAGTTTTGCGCGGCGCCGTGGTCGAGAGCGCGCATCGTGGCGCTATTGCGGTCTTCGATGCCGACGGAAAGCCGGTCTGGGAAATCGGCGATACGGCTCGCCCGGTGTTTCCGCGCTCGGCGGTCAAGGCGATCCAGGCGCTGCCGCTGGTCGAAAGCGGCGCGGCCGATGCGTACGGTTTCGGCAACCGCGAATTGGCGCTTGCCTGCGCTTCGCATTCCGGCGAGCCGGCGCATGTCGAACTTGCGTGGGCGATGCTGGCGAAGGCCGGGCTGGACGAGACCGCGCTGGAATGCGGCGCCCATTGGCCGTCCAGCCATGCGGCGACAGTTGCGCTCGCCCGTGCCGGCAAGGCGCCAAACGCACTGCACAACAATTGTTCTGGCAAGCATGCGGGCTTTCTCTGCACCTGCGTCCACGCCGGCATCGCCCATCGCGGCTATGTCAAATCAGGCCACGCCTCGCAGGAGATGGTGCGCGACGCAATGCAAGCGGTGACGGGTGCTGCCCATGATTTCGATCATTGCGGCACTGACGGCTGCTCGATCCCGACCTATGCCGTGCCGCTACGCAGCTTCGCGCTCGGCTTTGCCCGCATGGCGACCGGTGTCGGCTTTGAACCCGTGCGCGCCAAGGCCGCAAAGCGGCTGCTTTCCGCCTGCATGGCCGAGCCCTTTCTGGTCGCCGGCACAGGCAGGGCTGATGTTGCGCTGATGGAGGCCGCACCCGGCCGGATTTTTGTGAAGGGAGGGGCTGAAGGCGTCTATTGCGCTGCACTTCCAGAGCTTGGCCTTGGCGTTGCGCTCAAATGCGATGATGGCGCTGGCCGCGCCGCTGAAGTCATGGTCGCGGCATGCATTGCCAGGTTTTTGCACGCCGACAAGGCGCTGGCGGCGAAACTGAAAGAACAGGCACTTCCGCCCATCGAAAGCCGGATCGGCGCCAAAGTCGGCGCACTTCGCCCCACCGCCGCATTGAGCTGAGAACGGCTTTAGCTCACATGATTGCGCTCGATGGTCAGATGCGCATAGCCGGCATCGCCTGATGAGGCGAGGTCGCCGGTCACCGGCTCGGCCCAGCGGTGGCCGACGATCGCGCCGTTTTGGGCGCCGTCGATGACATTATCGGAGACGACCGCCGTCCCGGCGCCCTCGACCACGGTGACGGCGATGCCGGTTCCGGCTTTGCGGATGATGTTTGCGGTAGCGACCACATTGCGCATGAACGGCCCCCAGCCGATGTGCATGCCGTAGAGCGGCGCATTCTCGACGACGTTGCCGGAGACCGTGGTATCCGCCTCGACGCTGATGCCGACGCCGAAACCGGGCGCATCTGCAGGGTAGGGGCCGCTGGTCGAGAGGTTGCGGACGATGTTTCCTGAACACACGCCCATACGGCCGCCTTCGTTGAAATTGACGATAGAGATGCCGTTGGCGGCGCCATCGACAATGTTGTTGCTGACGATCGCTCCCTCGAAGGAGAATTCGGAATAGAGTGCCGTTTCGCCGGACCGCGAACAGGTGTTGCCGGTGATGTGCAGATTGCTGGCGCTGTTGGCGCGGATCGCCGAAAACGCGCAGTCCGAGACGATATTGCCCGAGATGACGACGTTGCCGGCGCGGAACGCATTGATGCCGTTGCCGTTCTGGCCGGTTCCCCCGCTACGCGCCTGAATGCGTTCTACGCGGTTGCCGCTGACGATGGTGCCATCCTCGGCCGCTTGCCAGCGGTGCACCAGGATACCGCCATTGGCGCAGTCGGAAACGGTGTTGCCTGATATCTCCAGGCCGGCGGCTTCGACCGAATAGATTCCCGCGTCGGCCGCGCCCGATATTCCCGAGCGCTCGATGCGGCCCGAAGCGTGCTCGAGCGCCAGGCCGCTCTTGCCGCTGCCTGATATCTGGCAATTGTCGATGACGAGGTGAGCGACGCGGCGGAGGTCGAGCAGGCCTTGCGCGTAATCGCCCATCCAGCGGTTGGTGCCGTCGAACACCAGCCCGGTGAATTCGATGTGCCCGGCCTGTTCGGCCATGAGCAGATGGCCGTTGCCGCCATAGACGATCCGCGATGCGCCCGGCACGCCGGAAAGCCTGACGCGGCTGGGCAGCGACAGGTTGGATACGACATAGGTTCCCGGCGGCAGGAACACCGGCATGTCGCGGTCGTTTGCGTCGCGCAGCAGCCTGGCGAAGGCCTTGCTCTGGTCGTCAAGCGCGCCGGGCCGCACGCCTAGGTCGGCTGCGTTGATCGAGCCGCGCATCGAGGCATTGTCGATTCCGGGCAGGCTGCCCGCAGCTGCCTTGCCGAGCGAGAGGCCCAGGACGGCAAAGCCGGCGGTTTGTGCGAGAAATTTTCGTCTGTTCAACATCGGCACAGATTCCCAGCGTTCGGCCGTCGCGCCGCAGGAATCGTGCCAGACCGGATCGGCCGATCCGGTTTGCCGGCAATAGCTTGTGAAGTCGCCGCGCGAGGCATAAGCTCGACTGATGAGCAGAGCCTTCACGCGCGAAGAGGACAGCGAAAACGCCATCGCCGGCATCGGCGAGCGGCCGATCAGTCAGCACCGCAATCTGGTGACGCAACGCGGCCTGGCGCTGATCGACGCCGAACTGGCGGCCCTGCGTGATGATCTGGCCAGAGCGGAAAAGAGGGCCGACCGCGAGCGTATCGCGCTCATTTCGCGCGACCTGCGCTACTGGACCGCGCGGCGTGAAAGCGCCGAGCTGTCCGTGCCGGAATCGGGCAGCAATCTGGTTCGCTTCGGCATGGGCGTCACGCTGGAAGGCGATGACGGCAGGAAGGTACACTGGAAGATTGTCGGCGAGGATGAGGCCGATCCGGGCAAGGGCACAATTTCCCATGTTTCACCGATGGCCCTGGCCTTGTTCGGCAAGAAGGTCGGCGAAATTGCCGTGGTGAACGGCAAGGAATGGGAGATTGTGAAGCTGACTGCCAGTTAGGCCTCGACCTTGACGACATGGTCGCGGAAGAACGCCGCCGCGCCAGCCTCGTCGATCTCGCTGGCCGCGACCATCATCACCAGTTGAATGATGTCTGCCTGCCCGGCTTCGATGCTTAGCCCATTGAAATAAAGAAAAAGATCGGCTGCGGCAAAAGTGGTGCGCTTGTTGCCGTCGACGAATGGATGGTTCTTGGCGATGCCGAAAAGACAAGCGGATGCCAGCTCGCAGAGGTCGGGTTCGCCATAGATCTCCCTCGGTCGATAAAGCGCCGACTCCAGCAACATACATTATAGCCGGTGTCAGCCGACCTGCAGCAGCCGGTCCATCAGCCGATCCGCCGCTTCCGGAATGACCGTGCCAGGCGGGTAGATTTCGGTGGCACCTGCCTGACGTACCGCATCGTAATCCTGCGGCGGGATGACGCCGCCGGCGACGATCAGCATATCGTCGCGGCCGAGCTTCTTCAGCGCGTCCTTGAGTTCGGGAATGAGCGTCAAATGTCCTGCCGCTAGCGACGAGGCGCCGATGATATGCACGTCGTGCTCGACCGCGAGCCTGGCGATCTCCTCCGGCGTCTGGAACATCGGCCCAACGGTGACGTCGAAGCCGAGATCGGCAAAGGCCGTGGCGATGACCTTCTGGCCGCGATCGTGGCCGTCCTGTCCCATCTTGGCGACGAGAATGCGCGGCTTGCCGCCGGACTTCTCCTCGAATGCCACGATCTTGTCCTGCAGGCGGTCGACCACGGGATTGTCGCCGAGCGCCTTGCGATAGACGCCGGAGATCGTCTGGACCGAGGCGACGTGACGGCCGAAAACCTTTTCCAGAGCCAGCGAAATCTCGCCGACCGTGGCGTTGGCGCGCGCGGCGCGAATGGCGAACTCCAGCAGATTTTCGCCGCTCTCCGCAGCCCGGCTCAGCGCACTCAGTGCGCTCTCGACGGCGCCGACATCGCGCGTGCCTTTCAGCCGTTGTAGTTTCGACAATTGCCGGGCTCTGACTTCGGCATTGTCGATCTTCAGCACGTCGACTTTGATATCCGTCTCGGGACGATGGGCGTTGACGCCGACCAGTATCTGCTCGCCGGAATCGATCCGCGCCTGCGTGCGCGCGGCGGCCTCTTCGATGCGCAGCTTCGGTATGTTTTTTTCGGTTGCGGCGGCCATGCCGCCCAGGCTCTCGATCTCTTCGATATGGGAAAGCGCGCGCGCCGCCAGATCATGCGTCAGCCGTTCAAGATAGGCAGAGCCTCCCCACGGGTCGATGATGCGGGTGGTGCCGGATTCCTTCTGCAGGATGAGCTGTGTGTTGCGGGCGATGCGGGCCGAATAGTCGGTCGGCAGCGCCATCGCCTCGTCGAAGGAGTTGGTGTGCAGCGATTGCGTATGACCCTGCGTCGCCGCCATCGCCTCGATCATGGTGCGGATGATGTTGTTGTAAGGATCCTGCGCCGTCAGCGACCAGCCCGAAGTCTGGCAATGGGTGCGCAGCGATAGCGAGCGCTCGTCCTTCGGCAAGAAGTTCTTCAGCATCAGGGTCGACCACAAAAGGCGGGCTGCCCTCAGCTTGGCGACCTCCATGAAGAAGTTCATGCCGATCGCCCAGAAGAAGGAAAGGCGCGGCGCGAAACGGTCGATATCGAGACCCGCCGCGACACCGGCGCGGGCATATTCGATGCCGTCGGCGATCGTGTAGGCGAGCTCGAGGTCGGCGGTCGCCCCTGCTTCCTGCATGTGATAGCCGGAGATCGAAATCGAATTGAACTTCGGCATGTGCTGCGACGTGTAGGAGAAGATGTCGGACACGATCCGCATCGAAGGCTTTGGCGGATAGATGTAGGTGTTGCGCACCATGAACTCTTTCAGAATGTCGTTCTGAATGGTTCCGGCGAGGTCCTTCTGCGCAACGCCCTGTTCTTCCGCCGCCACGATGTAAAGCGCCATGATCGGCAGCACCGCGCCGTTCATGGTCATCGACACCGTCATCTCGTCAAGCGGGATGCCGTCGAAGAGCTGGCGCATGTCGAGGATGGAATCGATGGCGACGCCCGCCATGCCGACATCACCGGCAACACGCGGATGATCGCTGTCGTAGCCGCGATGGGTGGCGAGGTCGAAAGCGACCGACAGTCCCTTCTGGCCGGCTGCAAGGTTGCGCCGGTAAAAGGCGTTCGACTCTTCCGCCGTCGAGAAGCCGGCATATTGCCTGATCGTCCAGGGCTGCTGGACATACATGCTCGGGTAGGGGCCGCGCACAAATGGCGGCAGGCCCGGATAAGTGTCGAGATGCGGCAAGCCCTTGAGGTCGCCCTGGTTGTACAGATGCTTGATGGCCAGTCCTTCCGGGGTCATCCGCTGGCCCTTGACCTCGATCGGCGCCCGGCGCGGCGCCGACCAGCCGATTTGGCTAAAGTCCGGGATCATGGCGCTGCTCCGATCGATTGATCAAGGCGGATCGGAAACAGCGGCTCGCACACCGCCACGCCCTCGGTGACGGCAGGACGCCGCTCCGCCGCCAGCGTTTCGACCGGACGTTCAGTCTTCGACGGGTGAAGCGTCGTGCCGATGATGGCCCGCTCGCCCGCTTGATAGGCAGCATTGCGGCGGGCGGAGGCCGCCTGAACTCGTTTCTGGATGTGTCCTTGCTGCAGGCTGGACAGCACGCCGCCTTCCGCCTCGATCCGCTGGAATTCTTCCCACGCCGCTTCGCCGAGTTCGGCGGTCAGCGCTTCAACGGCGCCCGAACCGCAAGCAGGGTCGGCGACATGATCGATATGGCTTTCGTTGGTCATAATCAGTTGCGTATTGCGGGCGACACGGCGGGCAAAGCCCGTCGGCAGGCCATGCGCGATCGTATGCGGCAGGATGGAGATCGAATCCGCCCCGCCGGCTGCCGCGGCAAAAGCGGCGATCGTGGTGCGCAGGATGTTTGTCTCCGGGTCCGCCAAAGTCATCATGCGGAAGGAGGTCTCGGCATGGATGTTGGCGGTGGACGCGGCGATCGAACATGCCTCCTGGACCCGCGCCCATAGCCTGCGCAGGGCCCTGACCTTGGCCATCGACACGAACTGGTCCTGGTCGACGCTCAGCGCGAAGCCGATATGGGGCGCCGCATAGACAAGCGGCTGGCGCGCCTCTTCGAACATCCTGAGATAGGAGACCGCCGAAGCCATCATGGTGCCCAGCTCCTGCGCTTCGGTGGCGCCGGCATTGTGGAAGACGCGTCCGTCTGCCTCCAGCAGGACCCCGGGCACGCCAATCGAGAAAAAATGCGCCAGGGACTGCGGCATCGACGCCTGCAGGGCCTCGATCGACATGCGCAACCGGCCGGTTCCGGCAAAGATCGCCGCCGGATCGATACCGAAGGACAGGTTGAGCTTTGCCGGGTCTGACCGGCGCTTGCTCAAGAGCGCAAGCAGCCAGTCGGCCACGGCGCGGCTCCAGGGATGCGCGTCGATGCGAACCTGGATGCGATTGAGCGGCACGCCGTCGAGCACGGTCTCCAGCGCCTCGGCAGTCCTCGGCAGGCCGTAGCCGAACGCATTCGGCGCGCCTTCAAAAACAAGCGACAATCCGGTGGCGCCCTGTGCGACGTCTTCCAGGGCCTGGGCTTTGGCGCGGCCGATATCCGGATCGTCGATACGCTGGCTGACGATCCACGGCGATCTGGGATTTGCCCGCGCCAGAGGCTCTGCGGTGACCGAACGGTCGTAGAGCGGTTCGATGCGGATGCCATCGTCCGTATGGGATACAAGCTTTTCCTCGAAGGATCCGCCGGCCAAGGCTTTTTCCGCAAGGCCCAGCCACCGCTGCCGGTCAGGGTTCGGAAGTTCGGCATCGTGGTTCAAGGCACCGGCGCCCATCCGCTCTCCTCGTCTTCTCGGCCGATAGGCCTGGAACGTCAGTCTACGGTTCCCCGTCCCATATCACAATGCAACACGCGTCCTGCGACGATGAACCGTCAACCGATTGCCAAACATGCGCAAAATCCGCAAGCTCCAAAAACTCAATTCGACCATGGCCATTGTCGCTGCGCAATGGCGTCATTATACCTGCGGCGAGCCCCGCTACTTTCAATAGACCGGGGCTTCAACACTTCAGGTTTGCGGAGACCGTACACATGGCTGACGATACCAGTATTTTCATAGGAGCCAGCCGAAAGCCCGACGACAGCTACCAGCGCGCCGAAAATCTGCTGCTTCAGTATGGCAATCGTCACGGCCTGGTCACCGGTGCGACCGGTACTGGCAAGACCGTGAGCTTGCAGATTTTGGCGGAAGGTTTCTCCAATGCCGGCGTGCCGGTCTTCTGCGCCGACATCAAAGGCGACCTGTCCGGTATCGCGATGATGGGCACGCCACAGGATTTTCTGGTCAAGCGTGCCGAGCAGGTCAAGCTCGATCCCTATGATTTCCAGGAGTTTCCGGTCATCTTCTGGGACTTGTTCGGCGAGCAGGGCCATCCGATCCGCGCCACCGTCTCGGAAATGGGGCCTCTGCTTCTGTCGCGCCTGATGAACCTCTCCGAGGCGCAGGAAGGCATCATGAACATCGCCTTCCGCATCGCCGACGAGGAAGGCCTGTTGCTGCTGGACCTGAAGGACCTGCAAGCGCTTCTTGCCAACATCGCAGAACGCGCCGAAGAAATCGGCGCTCGCTACGGCAATGTGACCAAGCCCTCGGTCGGCGCGATCCAGCGCACGCTGCTGGTTCTGGAGCAGCAGGGAGCGACGAATTTCTTCGGCGAGCCGGCACTACGGATCGCCGACATCATGCGCACCACCCGCGACGGGCGCGGCGCCATCAGCGTGCTGGCTGCCGACAAGCTGATGATGAATCCCCGGCTCTATGCGACATTCCTTTTGTGGCTGATGTCGGAACTGTTCGAGGAGCTGCCCGAAGTCGGCGATCCCGACAAGCCGAAGCTGGTCTTCTTCTTCGACGAGGCGCATCTTCTGTTCGATGATGCGCCGAAGGTGCTGATCGACCGCGTCGAACAGGTGGTCCGCCTGATCCGTTCGAAGGGCGTCGGCGTTTACTTCGTCACCCAGAATCCGCTGGATATCCCCGAAACGGTTCTGGCGCAGCTCGGCAACCGGGTGCAGCACGCCTTGCGCGCCTACACGCCGCGGGAGCAGAAGGCCGTGAGAACCGCCGCCGAGACCTTCAGGCCAAATCCCGACTTCGACTGTGCAACCGTGATCACGCAACTCGGCACCGGAGAGGCGCTGGTTTCGACGCTGGAAGCCAAAGGTGTTCCGTCCATGGTCCAGCGTACGCTGGTTCGCCCGCCGTCTTCACGCCTTGGCCCGATCACGCCTGACGAGCGCCGCAAGCTGATCACTGAGAGCCCGGTTAGCGGGCAATACGACCAAACCATCGATCGTGAATCGGCTTTCGAGATGCTGCAGAAAAAAGCCAAGGACGCTCTCGACGCAGAGGCGCAGCAGCAGGAGAGCGGCCGCTCACGCTGGACCATCCCAGGCTTCGGCAATGACGATTCCGCCCCCCAGCCCACCGGCGGCAGGCGGGCACCGGCGCCGCGATCGTCCAATCGCCAGACGGTGGCGGAGGCGGCGATCAAGGCGGTGGTTCGCTCGGTCGGCTCGTCCGTCGGACGGGCGATCGTGCGCGGCATCCTCGGCAGTCTGGCAAGAGGGCGCTGAAAGCATCGGACCCAAAGTGGGCACCGGTTTTTGGGAAAATCCGATGCTCAAACAAAAAAGCATCGGACCCAAAAGTGGGCACCGGCTTTAGACGATGCTCAGGCAAGGAGCATCGGATTCAAAGGTACGCCGGCCGCTCCAGCCCTTTCGACCAGCTCAGAAGATCGAATCCGAGATCGACCTTGCAGGGCCGAGCAGGATGGATCCATCCGGGACGCCCGCATCGATTGGGATGGCTTTGCGGTCTGCCGTGGCAACCAGCTCCTGACCGACACCGGCGGTAACGATCACCGGCGTCTTGTTGGGCACACGGTCATAAAGGTCGATAATGTCCTGATTTATCAAGCGAACGCAGCCAGATGACACCGATTTGCCAATCGAGTACCACTCCGGCGAGCCGTGCAGGCGGTAAAGCGTGTCCTCGTTGCCCTCGAAGAGGTACAGCGCCCGCGCGCCGAGCGGATTCGTCAGCCCGCCGGGCATGCCGCCATTCTCGGCGCTGTATTTTGCGAGCTCGGGCTGGCGGGCGATCATTTCGGCCGGCGGGGTCCATTTCGGCCATTTCTGCTTCCACTGGACGACGGCGTCGCCAGACCATTCGAAACCGGCGCGACCCAATCCGACACCATAACGGATAGCTTGTCCGCCCGGACGCACGAGATAGAGGTGATGGCCGGCCGTATCGACGACGATGGTGCCGGGCGGCTGGCCGGTCGGGTCGGGAACGATCTGACGCAGAAATTGATCGTCGATTTTCTCGTACGGTATGCCCGGGAGCTCGAACCCACCATCGCTGACCGGAGCGTACATTGTTGCATAGTCCAGGAGCGGCGGCTCGACGTTGGCTAGCGGCGGCGGCTCGACCGGCTGCCCTCCCACCGTGGTGCAGGCGGAAACCGCAATCGAGGCGGCACCGAGCGCAGCGGCGCTGAGAAAGCCGCGACGGCTCAGGCGATAAGATTCGATTTCGGTGGTGAACATGGTTGCCTTTTTAGGTCTCAAATCGAAACAAACATGAATATGCCGATCAGTACGGCGCCAGCCCTACCAATGCCCGGCGCGATAGGCGGTTCCGATTCTGGCCTGACGGAGGACAAACAAAGGCAAAGCTGTGACGGGTCCGCCCCTGTTGCGCCGAGGCAACAGGCCTACAGCGCCGTGCGCCCATTTGGACGCGTAAAGGACGCTGTAGCACTTTTACTTTGGGCATGATCCTTTGCAAATCGATCCCGATTTTTGGGGTCATGCGCTAGCCCGCAATTCTCACATCGAGTGTGAGAATTGCGGGCTAGCCTCCGGTCAGCAGGCCTTCGAGCGAGGGCAGGATCAGGGCCGGCGGAAAGTCCCGGTATTCCTCGGGCTGGTTGGAACGGTTGATCCAGACTGTACGGAAGCCGAACTTGGTGGCGCCGGCAACGTCCCAGCGGTTGGATGACTGAAACGACACCGCACCCGGATAGAGGCGCCAGCCTGTCGTGACCATGTCGTAGACCGACGGATCGGCCTTGAACCGCTTGACGGCATCGACGGAATAGATGTCGTCCAGAACCTGGTCGAGCGCGGCCGATTTGACCGCCGCCTCCAGCATTTCAGGCGAGCCGTTGGAAAGAATCGCCAGCTTTGCGCCCGACGCCTTGAGCGCCTTGAGCACAGCCGGCACCTCCGGATAGCAGTCCAGCCGCCAATAGGCGTCGAGCAACTTGGCCCTGAGCCCCTTGTCCGCGGAGGGAACCTTGCGCAGGGCGAAATCGAGCGCCTGCTCGGTGAGTTGCCAGAAATCGGTGTAGGCGCCCATCAGAGTCCTGACCCAGGAATATTCAAGCTGCTTGGCGCGCCAGATCTCCGACAGGAGCTGGCCGTCCGGCCCGATCTGGTCGGCATGACGGCGCACGGCGGCATGGACATCGAACAGCGTGCCGTAGGCGTCGAAAACGTATGCCGCATGGTGCATGGTGACAGTTTTGCGGCGACGCAAGGCGAGGCGCAAGCACAGATTGCAATTCACATACCGCTGGCCTCAACAAATCTCAGCAAACCCCGTTGACGGCAGACGCCAAAGCATCTTCCAATGGCGAGACAGGACAAGTCTGTAACGGAAACAAGCGATGACACTGGCAACTGCGGCGCAATCCGCGACATGGACCTTCGTGGACGGCGACTGGTATGAAGGCAACGTCGCCATCCTGGGGCCGCGCAGCCATGCCATGTGGCTCGGCACCAGCGTGTTCGACGGCGCCCGCTGGTTCGAGGGCGTCGCCCCAGATCTCGACCGCCACGCCGCGAGGGTGAACGCATCGGCGATCGCACTTGGTCTCAAACCATCCATGAGCGCCGAAAAGATGGTCGGGCTGACCTGGGACGGGCTGAAGAAATTCGACGGCAAGACGGCGGTGTATATAAGGCCGATGTACTGGGCCGAGCATGGCGGCTATATGGGCGTGCCGGCAGATCCGGCCTCGACCCGTTTCTGCCTTTGCCTCTACGAATCGCCAATGATCTCGCCGGCGGGCTTTTCGGTCACCGTCTCGCCGTTCCGGCGCCCGACCATCGAAACCATGCCGACCAACGCCAAGGCCGGCTGCCTCTATCCCAACAATGGTCGTGCCATCCTCGAAGCCAAGATGCGCGGCTTCGACAATGCCCTGGTGCTCGACATGCTGGGCAATGTCGCCGAGACCGGAACCTCGAACATTTTCCTGGTCAAGGACGGCCATGTCCTGACGCCGGCGCCGAACGGCACGTTCTTGTCCGGCATCACCCGCTCGCGGACGATGACGCTGCTTGGCGAGTATGGGTTCAAGACCACCGAGAAGACGCTGTCGGTGCGCGACTTCCTCGAAGCAGACGAGATATTCTCGACGGGAAACCATTCAAAAGTCGTGCCGGTCACCCGCATCGAGGATCGCAATCTCCAGCCCGGGCCTGTAGCCAAGAAGGCGCGCGAACTCTACTGGGATTGGGCGCATTCGACTTCGACCGGCTGACTGGCGAAAAAGCGAACCGGGGCTTCATTCCGGAGTTGCTCCATATCAATCCAGACCTATGTTAGTCCGGTATCGCACCGGATTTTTTCCACGAGGAGTACGACCGATGGCTTTTGAACTGCCCGCCTTGCCCTATGACTACGAGGCCTTGCAACCTTACATGTCGAAGGAGACGCTGGAGTATCACCATGACAAGCACCACAAGGCCTATGTCGACAACGGCAACAAACTGGCTGCCGAAGCCGGGCTCGGCGATTTGTCGGTCGAAGAGGTGGTAAAACAGTCCTTCGGCAAGAACCCCGGGCTCTTCAACAATGCCGGCCAGCATTACAACCACATCCATTTCTGGAAGTGGATGAAGAAGGGCGGCGGCGGCAACAAATTGCCGGGCGCGCTGCAAAAGGCGTTCGACAGCGACCTCGGCGGATACGACAAGTTCAAGGCCGACTTCATCGCCGCCGGAACCACTCAGTTCGGTTCAGGCTGGGCCTGGGTTTCGGTCAAGGACGGCAAGCTGGCGATCTCGAAGACGCCGAACGGCGAGAATCCGCTGGTCCATGGCGCGACGCCGATCCTGGGCGTCGATGTCTGGGAGCACTCCTATTACATCGACTATCGCAACGCCCGGCCGAAATATCTCGAGGCCTTCGTCGACAGTCTCATCAACTGGGACCATGTCCTTGAGCTTTACGAAAAGGCCAGCGCATAACCCCGAACCGAAGGTCAGCGTAGCAAAATCGAAATCGATTTTTGCTGGGGATCATGCGCAAATCAAGGTGTTACAACGTCCCTTGCGCGCCGGAAAGGCGCGCGGCGCTTTAATCGCCAGATCGAGTTGTAGAAAGCCCCGGCAAAACCGGGGCTTTTCCTTTGGCTCAAGATCGGACGCCGTTTTTCCAGCACAGAACGACTGTCGCAAGAATTCACACAAGCGTGAGGCGAATTTCCGGAATTTTTAAGCCAATTTTGCCGTTATCGATCAGTGCCGATCTTCATCCGAAACGTCTTCACCATGGAGCCAATTGAATGAGAAAGCTTATCCTCGCCATCTCTATGCTCGCCTTCGCCGGTTCGGCTACATTCGCCGATCCGATCCAGGACCGGCAGGCCCTGATGAAGGAACGTGGAAAGCTCGCCGGCCAATTGTCGAAAGTGGTCAAGGGTGAGACCGCCTACGACGCCGCGGCCGTGCTGGCGGCGTTGAAGGCGCTGCAGGCCAACGCCGAGACATTCCATGCAAAGGTCGAGACCCTTTTCCCGGCTGGCAGCGAAACCGGCGACACCACCGCTGCCCCCAAGATCTGGGAGGATATGGCCGGCTTCAAGGCGATTGAGGAAAAATATCTCGCCGACGTCAAGGCTGCGGCGGCCGCCGCCCCGGCCGACGTCGATGCCTTGAAGGCGGGGTTCAACACCATAGGCGGCGATTGTGGCACCTGTCACCAGACATACAGGATAAAGAAGGGCTGATCGCGGGCGATGCGCCTGCTGAAAAAGCTCGTCGGCGCCGCCCTCGTTCTGGGCGCCGCCGGCGCTGTCGCCGGCTGGGTCCTGTCGGCGCCGGTCAGGCTCGACACAGAGACCCTGGCGCAGCTCGGCCCCGGCGATGCCGCCAGGGGCAAGCGCATTTTTTATGCCGGAGGCTGCACATCGTGTCATGCGAAGCCAGGTTCACAAGGCGATGCCCGCCTTCAACTGGCAGGCGGTCTCGAACTCAAGACGCCGTTCGGCACCTTCGTGCCACCGAACATCTCGCAGGATGCCAAGGACGGTATCGGCGCCTGGTCGGCCGAAGACCTCGCCAACGCCATGATGAAGGGAGTGTCGCCGAGCGGCGAGCATTTCTATCCGGCGTTTCCTTATGCATCCTATGCGCGCATGAAGCCGGCCGACATTGCCGATCTCCATGCCTTCATGAAAACGCTTCCGGCGGTCGCCGGCAAGGCGCCGGCCAATTCGCTGGGATTCCCGTTCAACATCCGTCGCGGTATCGGGCTGTGGAAACGTCTCTATTTGAGTGACCGGCCGGTGGTTTCCTTCCCCGAGGGCACGCCGGATCCGGTGATGGCCGGCCGCTACCTGGTCGAAGGGCCGGGCCATTGCGGGGAATGCCACACGCCGCGTGATTTTGTTGGCGGCACCAGGAAGAGCGAATGGCTGGCCGGAGCCACTGCTGCCGAAGGCAGCGGCATCGTGCCGAACATTACTTCGGGTGAAGGCGGGCTTACTGACTGGTTGGAGGCTGACATCGCCAACTTTCTCGAAACCGGCTTCACGCCGGATTTCGATACCGTCGGCGCCGCCATGGTCGACGTGCAGAGAAACATGGCCGAACTGACGCCCGAGGACCGGGCGGCGATATCAGCCTATCTGAAGGCCATACCGCCGCATCCCAATGGCTATCCGGCGCGCAAGCAGCCTTCGAGCTGACGCGAAAACCGCACGGGATGACGGCGCGTCAGCGGTCGCCGAGGAAATCGAAGCCGGCTTCGAAGAAATGATTGTAGTTGCAGGTCATTTCCTCGCCGGGCGCGATGTCGCGCGACGCATACGTCTCCTCGGGAGAGGAGACGTCGCAATTCGGGTCATCGGCATGGTTCATGTAGCGTGCGTCGTCGGCTTCGAAGACGATGTAGTTCGGGTCGCGCCGGTCGGGATAGGAATAGCGATCGAGATAGGCTTTGATCGGCCCCGTTTCGCGCTCATAGGTCTCGACGGGGATGCGCCGGTCGTAATTGGGATCGAGCTTCCAAACCAGAGTGCCACGGGGAATGTTGTTCTTGGCAAAGACTCCGATGCCCTGGATAGGCGATTTGTCGAGATAGACGTCGACGAGCAACATGGCAGACCCCCGGCGTGACTGGATGATTTTGGTGGCGCGGCTGCGAAAACCAGCGCATTGGGTAGCGCGCGGCCATCGCAATTGCGAGCGGAAAATCAGCCAGGCCGTGACCGGAAATTGGAATCGATTTTCCGCAGGGAATCGTGCGCAAGATCAAGCTCCTACAGCGCCCTTTGCGCGTCCAAAGGGTGGGTGCCGCTGGTGGTGGCAAGGTCGGCCTTGCCCGCCACCTTCAGCGCAAACGCGTAGGTGAAGGCGATTTCCTCGAGCCTGGAAAACCGGCCGGATGCGCCGGCATGGCCGGAGTCCATGTTGATCTTGAACAGCACCGGATTGTCGCCGGTCTTGCGGTCGCGCAGCCGCGCCACCCACTTGGCCGGCTCCCAATAGGTGACACGCGGGTCGGTGAGACCGGCAAGCGCCAGGATCGGCGGATAGTCGAGCGCGGCGACATTGTCATAGGGGGAGTAGGCGGCGATCGTTCGGTAGTCTTCCTCCGATGCGATCGGATTGCCCCATTCGGGCCATTCCGGCGGCGTCAGCGGCAAGGTCGCGTCGAGCATGGTGGTGAGCACGTCGACGAACGGAACCTCGGCGACAATACCGCCGAAGCATTCCGACGCCATGTTGGCGATCGCGCCCATCAGCAGGCCGCCGGCCGAGCCGCCCTGTGCGACGATGCGGTCATGTTGCGTATAGCGTTCGGCGACGAGGTGGTGGGCGACCGCGACAAAATCGGTGAACGTGTTTATCTTGTGCGCCCGCTTGCCGTCATCGTACCAGCCATAGCCCTTGTCCTTGCCGCCGCGGACATGAGCAATCGCGTAGACGAAGCCGCGGTCGACCAGCGAAAACAAATTGGTGTTAAAGGCGGCCGGGACCGTGATGCCGTAGGAGCCGTAGCCGTAGAGCAGGCAAGGCGCTGATCCGTCGAGCGGCGTGTCGCGATGGTGGATGAGCGAGATCGGCACCAGTTCGCCGTCGGCGGCGGGCGCCATCAGCCGCCGCGTCACGTAATGGTCCGGGTCGTGACCGGACGGAACTTCCTGCGTCTTCAGCAGAACGCGCTCGCGGGTCCGCATGTTGTAGTCGAAGACCTGCGCCGGCGTTGTCATGGACGAGTAGGAAAAGCGCATGATCTCGGTGTCGTATTCATAGGATCCCGACAGGCCGAGCGAGAAGGCTTCCTCGTCGAAGGAGATGAGGTGTTCCTCGCCGCTCTTGCGGTCATGCACGACTATGCGCGGCAGGCCTTCCTTGCGCTCAAGCCTGACCATATGGTCTTTGAAGCCGATCATCGAAAGGATCAGCCGGCCCGCTTCGTGCGGCACCAGTTCCTGCCAGTTGGCGCGCACCGGATCGCTCGCCGGCGCCGTCATGATCTTGAAATCCTTGGCGCCGTCGGCGTTGGTGAGAATGAAGAAGATATCGCCGCCTTCTTCGAGGTCGTATTGCAGGCCGGTCTCGCGCGCCGAAACCAGCTTCGGTTCGGCGAACGGCTCGCTGGCGCTCATGATGCGATATTCCGAGGTCTCGTGGTCGTTGATGCCGACCATGATCCACTCGTTGGAGCGCGTGCCGCCGACATTCATGAAGAAGCCCGGATCGGTTTCTTCGTAGATCAGCCGGTCGTTCTCAGGACTGTCGCCAAGGGCATGGAACAGCACCTTGGAAGGACGGTGGTTGGGATCGAGGCGGGTGTAGAAAAATCCGTCATTGTCGGCATTCCATACGCCGCCGCCACCGGTAGCCGGGATCCTATCCGGCAACTCCTTGCCGTCGGCGAGATCGCGGACGCGAAGCGTGTAGAATTCGGAACCCTTGTCGTCGAAGGCCCAGAGAAGCTTGCGGTGGTCGGTCGAATGGTCGACACCGCCGAGGCGGAAATAGGCCTTGCCTTCGGCCTCGAGATCGCCGTCGAGCAGGATCTGCTGGTCGCCGCCATCGCGCGGCGTGCGGAAGTAACGCGGCTGCTCGCCGCCAAGCTTGAAAGATGAGCCATAGGCGTACGGCCCATCCTTCATCGGCACGGAAGAATCGTCTTCCTTGATGCGGCCCTTCATCTCCTTGAAAAGCTGCTTCCGCAACTGGGCGGTGTCGGCCATCAACGTCGCCTGATAGGCGTTTTCGGCTTCGAGATGGGCGCGGATTTGGGCGTCGAGCAGGGACGGATCCCTGAACATCTCTTGCCAATTGTCGGCTCTCAGCCAGGCATAGTCGTCCGTCCGGGTTACTCCATGATGCAGATCGAAGACCGGCCGCTTCTCGGGTTGTGGCGGGCTGACAGTCGGAAATGCTGGGATTCGGGTCATTGCGTCTCGCTGTGGAAGTTATTTGAATGGAGAATGAACACGCCGATCAGCGCAGGTTCAAGAGCCGGAGTATATGTTTTGCGCCGGGCTCCAGAAGATGAGCCGGAGGAGAGAGAAAAATGAAATTCCGTTTTCGCGCTGCCGCGGCTTTCGTCGTCGCTTCGACAGTTTTGGCCTCTACCGGCCAATCTCATGCAACCGTGTTCGCAGCTTGGCAAGTGACCAACGTTCCGTTTGGCGACACGCTCAATGTGCGCAAATATCCGGCGGGGTCATCCCAGAAGCAGGCCGCCTATCCCAACGGTGCCGTTTTGCAGATGACCGGGAAATGCACCGGCGGCATAAACCTGCTCGACATCGCCAAGCAGCCGGTTTGGAAGCAGGAACAGAAGATCCGCTATCGCTGGTGCGAAGTTTGGCATGATCCGGCACACAACGGCAATTTCGTCACCGGCTGGGTCTACGGAAAATACATTACCCCACATTGATGGATCGGTGCCGGTCCGCAGCGCTGATTTCTGGCTTGCTTGCAAACAGCAAATCGCAACCTATGGTTTTTCAGATTCTGAAAACAACCAGATAGCCTGCGCCACAACCAAGCATAGCCAAGCATTGAGAACATTTTACTGGCCATCGAGGATGTAATGGCAGTCCGAGGGGGCGTCAGCCGTTGCTGGTCGGACCAGAAATATCGCAAAATTACAGAGTGCACGAAAGGTTGAAGCTGATCGTGGAATATTTTATTAACATCGATGAATACAGGGCAAGAAGCGAATTGACTTACTTGGTTCACTGGCTCATTAGGATGATGACGCGAATCGCAGAGGCTCTTTCCTGCTGAAATTTCGCGCGATGCCCGACCTGTCAGAAATAGGGCGCAGATAGAAACAACTCTCGTTGGGGCCAGGAAGCCATGGATATTATCGAAACACCTTCCAGAAATAGTGATGCGCTGATCGAATTGACGGCCGACGTCGTGGCCGCCTATGTCAGCAACAATCCGGTGCCGGTCGGCGAGCTGCCGAGCCTCATCGCCGATGTCCATGCCGCCCTCGGGCGCGTGGGCGGGACCAGTGAACAACCTCCTGCCGACAAGCAGAAGCCGGCAGTAAACCCGAAACGCTCCGTCCATGACGACTACATCGTCTGTCTTGAAGACGGCAAGAAGTTCAAGTCGCTGAAGCGCCATTTGATGACCCACTACGGTCTGACGCCCGACGAGTATCGTGAAAAATGGGGCCTGGACGCAAGCTATCCGATGGTTGCTCCCAACTATGCTGCCGCCCGCTCCCAGCTCGCCAAGAAGATGGGTCTCGGCCGCAAGCGCAAGGGGCGCTGATATCGGCTCTTCCCAACGTGGGTTGAACGATCAACGGCGCCTCCGGGCGCCGTTTTGCTTTAATTGCTGGAGCAATCGATACACCTTGCCCGATGCGTGGGGCTCTCCGCCGTGCCGGGGCAATCGCGCGCTGTTCGTCTAATCAGGCGGTCTGCCTCAACGCCGCCTCGGCATCGCGCTTGATGCGCTTGACCATGGAACGAAGACCATTGGCGCGTTGCGGTGACAGGTGTTCGTCGAGGCCAAGTGCCTTCAGCGTGGCTTCCGCGTCGGTTTTCTGGATCTCGCTGGCGGGTCGTCTGGAAAACAGCGCCAGCATGATAGCGACGAGGCCGCGCACGATATGGGCGTCCGAATCACCGGCGAAGGTGACGACTGGATCGGGACCCGGTCCATATTCGGTTGTCAGCCAGACCTGGCTGACGCAGCCGGGCACCTTGTTGGCGGCGTTGCGTTCCTCATCGGGAAATGGCGGCAGGGCCTCGCCCAGTTCGATCACATAGCGGTAGCGGTCTTCCCACTCGTCAAGCAGGGAGAAGTCGTCGCGGATCGTTTGGATCGTCGTGGTCATCACCTCGGATATAGTCATCCGGCGACGCCGCGTCACGGAAAAAGAGGAAAAACACCATATGCGTCGAGGTGCGGACGGCCTGCGGTGCAGTGACAGATGCGCTGGAAAATATCTCAGTTTTTCGCCGGCAATTCGACTTTCGCGGGCAAGACGATGTCCTCGGGCAAGCTGCCGGTCATTGTCGCCGTGTCGGGTTCGGCGGTCTTGTCGTCCAGCATGGCGGCCGCGATCTTGGCGGTCTCCTTGGCCCGGGCGGTGATCGTGTGCATTGCGGACTTGCCGGTCTCGCAGACGTCGGGCTTGCGCTCGCATATGCCGGCAATGTCGCCAACGGCTTCGCGTGCCGCAAACAACGCCTGGATCGGCCCGACGCTTTGGTGGCCTGTCTCGTCGGAGCCGACATTCAGCGGCAGCGCCAGAAGCACCAGCGAAAACCAGAAAGCCATTCTGATCAGAAAGCCCATCTGTATGCCCTCATCTTTGACCGGATCATGCATTCGTGCGACATGACCTCTTTTATGGGTATGATAGTGGCATAGACGCGCAAAGGACGGCTTGCCCGGTCAGCGAAAATTTTCCTCAAATTTTAGGCAAACTCGAAACGTAGCATTTTGCAATGGATTTGTCTCAAATCCAGCCGATTTTCTTCACCCGGGGTTAACCATCCATCTGCCTGATTTCTATAGTTATTCCCCGGAAGCGCGGCGTGCCGGTGGCGACTGTCAGAGGCGAAAGGGCGGTCCGCCCGAATAACGCTCCATTTACTATGGCCGCAATTGCCAAGGTTTTGCCGCGCCGGCCTCCCAATATTTCCCTCCGGCCGGGCATTGATCGGTCCCGCCTTATCCATTCCTTAAACGCTGGATGCGAGTTTCAGATCAACAAAAGCAACCTGCGAAGCAGGGCTGTTCACGACCAGGTGCGAGTGCGTTGAGTTGAGTTCGATAAGGGCCAGATACGTTGAGTTGCCCGGCGCGATGGCAGCCGGTTGCGAACGTATGGTTCATCCGTCGATCCTCGGAAAGAACGACCGCCGGTGCCAGGGGCGGTTTATCGGTGTCATGCTGGCCGCTCCGTTCTTTGCCGCAGGTGCAGCAGTCACGCTGGTCACCTCGGGCATGGGCGTGGCCGTGACCATGGCTGCGATCTTTGCGACATTCGGCCTCTGCTGGTTTGCTGCCTTGCTGGTGGCAGCATCGGGCAAGATGGCGTTCGCCGGCCAGGTCGCCCTGGTGATGGGCAGTCTTGCTCTTGCCGGTGTCATTGCCGCGGCGGGCGGGATGGCCTCGCCGATCGCCATGCTTGTCGTGGCGCTGCCGTTCGAAGCCTGGTGGATCGGCGCGTCTCGTCGCGCTGCACTCTGGGGTGCCGCATCCGCATTTGTCGCTATCCTGCTGCAGGCTTTTGCCGGTTCTGTTTTCCCGTTCGGCCCGGCGGAAATCGCTGCTTGGCACTGGCTGCTGCCGCTGGCTTGGGCGCTCACCCTCGTTCCCCGCGTCGCAGCA
Source organism: Mesorhizobium sp. M5C.F.Ca.ET.164.01.1.1 (assembly GCF_004792125.1). Lineage (NCBI taxonomy): Bacteria > Pseudomonadati > Pseudomonadota > Alphaproteobacteria > Hyphomicrobiales > Phyllobacteriaceae > Mesorhizobium > Mesorhizobium sp. M5C.F.Ca.ET.164.01.1.1. The sequence continues at coordinate 619,263 of NZ_SRTG01000002.1, forward strand.
CTTGGCAGCCCGGCCGGCGCGCAGCTAGATCCGGCGACCGATGACCGGCTCGAGAACATCATCGACGCCGTTGTCCTGCGGGCCGGCAGGCATGGCGAGGTACTGGATGCGTCGGCAAAGGCGCGCACGATCCTGAAACTGCAGCCGGAACTGCTGTTCGGTACCGGCCTGTTCGACCGTATCCATCTGTCCGATCGCGTCGCATACCTCAGCGCGCTGGCCGACATGCGCGACGGCGCGTCGGCGCGCCGGCTCGATCTTCGCGTCCGGTTGCCGCAAAACGGCCATAGCCCGACGGCGGACAACTACCGGCCGTTTTCCCTTGAGCTGATGCGGGCGGAGCATGAGGATGTCTTCACGCTCGTCCTGCGCGAAAACGACGAACTTGCCGGCTTGCGCGAAGAGCTTGCCGGTGCGAAAGAGGCGGCCGCGTCTGCCGAAGTGGCGAAGGGACGGTTTCTGGCGGTCGTCAGCCACGAGCTTCGCACGCCGTTGAACGCCATCATCGGTTTTTCCGACATGCTGCTGCATGAGATGTTCGGCACCTTCAAGGATCCGCGCCAGAAGGAATATGTCGGTCTGGTCAAGGAGTCCGGCCAGCATTTGCTTGCCGTCGTCACCTCGATACTCGACGTGTCGAGGATCGAAGCGGGCTCCTACGCAACCGAGCCGGAACCGTTCCGTTTCGTGGAAGCCGTCGAAATGTGCCAGTCGATGATGCGGCTGCAGGCCGAGGCAAAGAACATCGATCTGCAGGCTCAGATCGCACCGGATGCAGGCGAGATAAACGCTGATCGTCGTGCCGTGCAGCAGATACTCATCAACCTAGTCTCCAATGCCATCAAGTTCACGCCCGATGGGGGCGATGTCGTCGTCGGCGCCAAGCGGATCGGCTCGCGACTGCATTTCTGGGTCAGGGACACCGGTATCGGCATCGCCGAGGAAGACTTTGCCAATCTCGGCAAGCCGTTCATGCAGATCCAGAACGACTATACGCGCCGCTTCGAGGGAACCGGGCTCGGCCTGTCGCTGGTGAAGGGCCTTGTGGCGCTGCACGAGGGCACGATGTCGATCGAAAGCATGCCGGGCGAGGGCACCACGGTCACGATCAGCTTGCCGGTGAACGGACCGAAGGGACGTACGACCGACAAGCCCGGCGTGCTGCCGATGCCTGCAGCCAAGGCGGAGACGAAGGGGGACAGGCATGGCTCGCTCCGCAAAACAGCCTAAGGCGGTCAAGCGCCGTGGCAATGCCTTCCAAGGTAGCGCGGCCGCCGTCGGCAGCCTGATCTCGCGCAATCCGGTTCTGGTCGGCGGTTCGACCGCCTTCCTGGTGACGCTGTTCTACGTCTCGGCGAATGCCCTGTGGTATCAGCCTTTTCCTCATGCCGGCGCGTTTTTCGCGACCAGGAGCATCGAGGGCTTTCCTCGAGCCGGCGCCGACGAACCCGAAACCACCATCAACATCTTGCGGCCGGGCTCGGCTCCGATCAAGAGCGATCCGGTCGTCGAGCAGATCCAGGGCATATTGAAGGATCTGGACCTCTATTCCGGCACCGTCGACGGCATTTCCGGCCCCAACACGCGTAAGGCCATACAAGCCTATCAGCAGAAAGTCGGGCTTAGCGCTTCCGGCGAGATCGACAGCGTTTTGCTCGATCAGCTGGGCGCCACGCCAACCGCCTCGACGGTCGTGCCGCATCCGGCACCTCGTCCGGACGACATGGCCGCAATTCCCGTCTCCGCTTCGGCGCTGGCAGATGCGCCGGTGCAGGCACCCGATGCCCGCATCATCAAAATCCAGGCCGGGCTGAAGGCATTCGGCAATGACGACATGCAGCTCGATGGCGTGGTCGGGGCCCGCACCAAGGCAGCGATCAAGGAGTTCCAGTCGCTGTTCGGGCTGCCGGAGACCGGAGAGCCCGACGAGGTCGTCTACGTCAAGATGCGCGAGATCGGCCTGACCAACTGAGGCTTTGGCCTACTAATAGTCGAAGCGATCGCTCGCGGATTGGCGATAACCTCGCTAAACAGCATCCGGATCTCGTCCGGAGTTTGTAATGCGCGTAACCACCGATCTGTGGGTGTCGGCCCTATTGCGCCGGGTTTTCGGCGCCGGCGGATTCGCCGCCGTGGTCAAGCGCGGCGCAACTGAGGCCGGCGCCGTCTTCGTGCTGGCGCGTGGCCGCCTGGGCGAGGTTGCTTTGTTTGGACCGGCGCCGCAGACGAGCTACGATTCAGCGAAACCCGACGACCGTTTCTTCAGTCTGCTCGGCGCCGGCGACGATGCCGCCGCCTTTGACGCGCGACTGGAAAGGGAGAAGAAATTCGATCCTGACATCTGGGTGGTCGAGATCGAGGCCGGCGCTGTTCCCGTCGAGGAACTTATTTCCGTCAAGTCGCTCTAAACGATTATCGATGAAAACAAAGGCTTAAAGCGTTCGCCTGAATCTCGTTCAGACGCGACGCGCCTTAGGCCTGGCGGCAGCATTCTCGCTGTCCGCTTTGCGGATGTCGGCGTTCGCCGCGATGGGTCCGGCATTGCGAATGGCCTTCGACAGTGTCTCCGCCTTCCAGCCGCGTAGCTTGTCCAGCGCCGCGTCGCGATGCAGCAGTCGGTAGCGGTCGAGAAAGATGCGGATGGCCTGCGGATGCGGAAACTCTGTGGGATAGACGGCGGCGGTGATCAGGAACGCCCTCTCTTCGCCGAAATCAAGCGCGCGCAGGGCGGCCAGCAGCAATGCGTAGTTCTGGTTTGCGGTGAGCGACCGCGCCGTTGAAAAATCGATTTCGAGCGCGTCGGCCAGTGCTGTCTGGAAGAATGCGGCGTTGCCGGTCAGCGCCGTCTCGCGCAATTTGACATAGGTTTCAGCGCCGGCGAACGGATTGACGGTCGCGCCGCTCTCAGCATCGGCACGCATCAACGACCGCAGCCGGCGCCGTGCATTCTCGGCGGCGGCGCCGGGCACCTTCTGGCTGTCGGGGCTGGGCGCGACGATCTCGGCGCTTTCAGGCGCCGTGTTGGCGATTGCCTCCGGCTGCCGCACGCTCACCAGCGTCGGCTTTTCAAGCGCCCTGATCAGCTGGGCGATGGTTGGGTTCAGATCCTTGCGGCGCGCGATGGCGCGCGCATGCGGCAGGCCGTGCCGTCCGATCAGCGCGATCAGGTCGATATCGCTGAGCGCGCACGAGCGGATGAGCAATGGCGCGGCAACGTCGACCGGCTCCTCGCAAAGCCGCCGGACCAGCGCAGCAGGCGCATATTCGCATTCGGAAAGGGCGGCGGCGACGTAGCGGCGCGATTCGACCGATACATTGGCGAAAAGCGGAAGCGTCAAATCCTCAAGTTGCGCGATCTCCCGGCGCGAAGGGCGGGTGAGCGAACAGAACGCCGACACCGCGGCGCGAAACAGCCTTTCGGCCTTTCCCGATTCAGCTCGTATAGCGATTTGCCTGAAATCCGAAGCTGACACGAAGGATACGCCTGAACACTCGACACAATCTGGACCATGCTCGACCGGGACTGTGTCGGTTTCGCATTTGCCTCGGGTCAGAACTTCCTGACCTCAGAACAAACATCAAATTAGCGGCGATCCGTTAGCGTTCCGTTAACCTACTGGCTCCTTAATCAGATTGGAGGCGTTGCGTTGTGCTCCGGGGCAACCGAGAGGAATGCACGAACCATGGGCATGGTACTGTCTTTCGTGCCGCGAACCGCGGCAACCAATCGAGCAGAACGAAACACCGGAACCCCGGCAGCGGTGATCATTTTCCCCGGCGTCCGCTACGAGCCACGGACGGGCGAAACGCGGCCAGGCGCCGGTCCGGACAAGCCGGGCTCGTCAAGGACGATGCCGGGATCGTCGGGGACGATGCCTGTTCCGCATCATTAGGCGCCGCGCGCCCTGTTCGGCGCGTACAGGAGGCTCTAACTTTGAATCGCTGCAGGCCGGAAAACCGGCCGCCGCGTACTTCGGTTGACGTCAGTAGCCCTGCAGCTCGCAGGAACTCTGCTCGAGAAACCGCGACACGATCGGCTTCCAGCTGTCGTCGGGCACGAACGAGCGGATGACGAACATGCCTTCGTCGATGGGCGCCTCGACGAAGATTGCTCCTTGCAATTCCTCCGGGAGATCCTTGCGGATCTCGATCATCTGGGCCGGCGTCAGTACGATACTGTCCAGCACTCTTCCGGTCGCACTATGGTCGTTGAAGGAGTAGATGTTATGCCCGCTGCGGTCATAGACCGATACGGACCAGAACGGGACGTTTCCCGGTGCCTTCACCCGAACCATCCCGTCGGACAGATCGAAGCGGCAGGCCGCGGCATAAAACAGCGGATCGACGGATTTCACCACTGGCGTACCGCCGGCCTCAGCGTCCAGCCTGGTCATCCGATAAAGGTCGGAGGCCATGGCCAGCCGCGACCAGGCATTGCGTTCGGAAAATTCCGAGACGAGCAGCAGCACGATGATGTGTACGATGCCGGCGCCAAGCAGGCCGAGCAAGATCGCGTGCAGCAGCCTACGCATTGCAGCCGACCTTCACGATCCGCGGCAGCGTGACATCCGAAAGGCCCGTGCTGCTGGCGATCGGCGTGTCGTAGAATGTCAGCACGAGATACATCCGGCCGAAGCCGTCGGAAAGCAGCCAGTTGCCGGGCGCGGGGCGGTTGCTGACGGAAATAAGCACGGAATTGTCGGGCTGGCGCAGCACCTGGTAGGACTGAAGTGCTGCAAGCCTTGGCTTGCCGGTCTCGACCACGCCGAGCGACCGATCGGCGGCATAGAGGGTCCAGAATCGGGCTGTGGGAAATCCGCCTTCGATTTCATAGGCGCATTGGCGTTTCAATTGTTCGCCATCGGAATCGCGTTCGGCGATAAACGACAGGCCTTCTGCCTGTCCGAGTGCAAGGACACCCTCGCGCGCCACGCGGGCTTTCGAATAGGGATCCGCCGCCTGCGTGCCGATATCGGGAAACGCCGTCCATTGGCCGATCCTGATCGCGCCAATGCCATCCTGCGTCTTGAGCGCGTACCAGACGCTGCCGCCGCCGCCGCCGATGGCTATGGCAAGCGCGAGGAGCGTCAGGAATGCGTTCTTGAGCATGAAGAGCCGCGGGAAAGAGGGAGTGCCGCTCGGGGATATCGCGGGGCAGGGGGCGATGGCAAGCGGACCCCTGTGGAATTGCCGGCGAGGGATGGCCTAGCCCGTCGTGCCGGCATCAAAGCGCCGACAGGGTCTCCGGCGTCGCAGGCGCCTGGAGGACGGGCGCCGACTGGAACAGCCTTGTGATGTCCCTGAGCGCCCGCGTCGTCTGGCTGGACAGCACCGGCGGCCGCTCGGCGGCGGTGTCGGCCGCTGCCTGCCCGGCACTCTTCTTTTCCGCTTCCTCGGCCTTGGCGGCGATCTCTTCGTCGACGAAGGGATGATCGAGGCCGGGGATCGGCTTGAGATCGATATTCTGGTGCGCATAGACCATCAGCCGCTGCCAAACCATCGCCGGCAGCGAGCCGCCGGTCATGTTGTTGGTTGGGGTGAAGTCGTCATTGCCGAGCCACACGGCAGCCGTGTAGTTGCCTGTGAATCCGACATACCAGGCGTCGCGGTAAGACTGCGTAGTGCCGGTCTTGCCGGCCGAAACGATATCGGGAAGGGCAGCGCGCCGCGCCGTGCCCATCACCGGCACCGCCGCCAGCATGGTGTTCATAGATTTCAGCGCCTGTTCCGAGAGCACACGGCGCGGCGGCGGCGCATCCTTGGCGAAATCGTAAACCACCTCGCCGGTACGGGTAACGAGCTGGGTGATGCCATGCCGGGAGCCGACAAAGCCATTCTGGGCGAACACGCTATAGCCTGTCGCCTGGTCCATCACGGTCATGCCCGATGTGCCGAGCACCATCGTCTTGTGCGATTCGAGCGGCGATTCGACGCCCATGGCTTCCGCCATCGCCTTGATCGGCCCGATGCCGAGATGATTCTTGGCCAGCCGCACCGGCACGGTGTTGACCGATTTGGCCATCGCCGTGATCAGCGTGACCTTGCCGGCCCGTCCGTCATTGTAATTGTGCGGCGACCAGGCACCCCAGGAGATCGGCGCGCCGGAAACGACGGAATCCGGCGTGAAGCCGTGCTCCATCGCCGTTGCGTATACGTAGGGTTTAAACGATGAGCCGCTCTGGCGCAGCGCCTTGGTGGCGCGGTTGAACTGGCTGGCACCGTAGTCGCGGCCGCCGACGATCGCCCTGACTGCGCCATTGGTTTCGACGACGACCATGGCGCCTTCGGTGACGTTGTATTCCTTGCCGAACTGGCGGAGATGGAACTCCATCGATTCTTCCGCCGCCTTCTGGATGTTGGCGTCGAAAGTGGTGTGGGCGACCAGCGAATGCTGGCCGGACTTCGCGGCGATCTTCTTGACCTCTTCGAATGCCCAGTCGAGGTAGTAATCCGGGCTCTTCTGCTCGCCGCGGTCGACGATTTCAGCCGGATGCAGCCGCGCCTGCAGCACCTGACCCTCGCTCATGAAGCCGCCTTCGACGAGATTCGACAGCACCACATTGGCCCGCGCCCTGGCAGCAGGCAGGTTAATGTGCGGCGCGTATTTGGTCGGTGCCTTGAACAGGCCGGCCAGCATCGCCGCTTCGGCGAGGTTCACATCCTTGACGCTTTTGCCGAAATAGAAATCGGCGGCCGCTTCGATGCCGAACGTGCCGCCGCCCATATAGACGCGGTCGAGATAGAGCTGCAGGATCTCCTTCTTCGACAGATTGGCCTCGAGCCACAGCGCCAGGAAGGCTTCCTTGACCTTCCGTTCCAACGTCCGTTCATTGGTCAGGAACAGGTTCTTGGCCAGCTGCTGGGTGATGCTCGAGCCGCCCTGCACCACGGAATTCGCCCGCACGTTCGCGAAGATCGCGCGCGAAAGGCCGAGCGCGTCGATGCCGTAGTGATCGAAGAAACGCCGATCCTCGGTGGCCAGCACCGCCTTGATGACCTGATCGGGCATCTCGTCGACCGGCACCGAATCGCGCTGGATGATGCCGCGCTGGCCGATCTCATTGCCGTAGCGGTCGAGGAAGGTGATGGCGAAATCGCCCTGGGCGCGCCAGTCGCCGGCGGTTTCCTGGAAGGCCGGCAAAGCGAGTGCCAGCATGACGACGATGCCGCCGGCGCCGAGCGTGAAGCCTTCGCTCAACAGTTCGATGATGCCGCGGCGCCAGCCGGAGACGCGGAAGCGCCGGAAAAAAATGGTGGCCGCTTCCCAGAACCGGCGCGACTTGAAGCCGGTCTCGTAGAGCGAGGAATCGAACCACGCATCCGCCGCCAGCAGCCTTGCGGCAATCGGACCCCTTCTCTTGCGTGATTTCAAAGGACTGGCCATTCCAGGATCCGGCTGCGGCTACGCCCCACTGAGAAGCGGCACTCGTACCAGACTATTTGTCCATTTTGGCCTCGCTCACAAGGGTGAGGGGAGCTTTCGCGGTACAGTTTGTTGATACCAGGGTCGCGCATGCCACCTCGCATCCACCTACCGCGCCGCGATAAAGCGCATGAAATGCGCCACGTCGGCATCGCTTGGCTCCTGGCCGGTGAAACTGCGCAGATAGGCGGCGAGATAACTGACCCTCGCCTCGACCGGTTCCTTAAGGTCGAGCACATAATAGCCGATCTGCATGTAGTAGAGCACACGGGCGCGGATGAAGGCATCATCTTCGCCGTAGCCATGCCGGCGATACATGTCACGGATCGCGCCCAGTCGGTCATTGTCGGCCTGGTCGATGGCCCGGCGCACGTCGTCGGAGCGCCGCGCCCATTCCCGGATGGCGAAGTCGAGCCTGGGATCGAACAGGCGCTCGTCCGCCCAGCATTCGAACACGTTCATGACGCCCATGATGATACTTTCTGCCGGCCGCTGTGCGCGTTCGACGATCGCCCTGGTGTTGGTGTCCCGCCAATGGGCAAGCAACTGGTCGAGCAGATCCTGACGGCTCTCGAAATACCAGTAGAAACTTGAGCGCGAGACGCCGAGCTTGTGGCCGAGCGGCAGCACGCGCACGCTTTCGATGCCATTTGAAATCAACGTGTGGAGCGCAAGACTGATCCAGTCCCAGCGCGTCACCTTGATTTTGCCGGGCGCCGGCTCGTCCTGCGGAGCATTCATGATCATGGCCGCACAACAGGCATGAGGGGGAGCTGCATACAACCATACTAGACACATATGTACAGTGCAAGTATCCTGCCAACTCAACGAACTGCGCCGAGCGGCCGGCCCGCGTCCTCGCGGCTTCTCCCTACGATCCCCAAGGCAGGGCAATACGGCAAGCATACGGCAATGAGGAGTATCCGCCATGATCGATGACGCCGCACGTGATCTCAGGCGCGAGCGCAGGCGCGGACGAACCGGCGACGCCGGCAGCGAGACCAGCCGCCGGCCGGACTATCGCTCGCTGAAGAACCCGTTCCTGCCGCAGCCGATCTTTTCGGTCGACCAGGTCGCCGCGATCCACGACACGGCGCTGCGCGTACTCGAGGAACTCGGCGTCAAGGTGCTGCTGCCGGAGGCGCGCACCATTCTTGCCCGTGCCGGCGCGCTGGTTGACGAGGACAGCCAGATGGTGCGCATCGGTCGCGACATCGTCGCGGCGGCACTGGCCTCGGCGCCGAAATCGATCCGCGTCTATGCCGGCGACCGTGCCCGCGACCTGACGCTCGAGCTCGGCTCGATGACGTTTCTGGCGGGATCCGGGGCGCCGAACGTCACCGATCTAGAGCGCGGCCGGCGGCCGGGAACGCTTGCCGCTTTCGAGGATTTCATCCGCCTGGTGCAGCATTTCGACGTGCTGCACATGCTGGGACCCTGCATCGAGCCGCAGGACATCGATAACCGCTTCCGCCACTATGCAGTCAACCGCGCGCAGCTGACGCTGTCGGACAAGTTGCCGTTCGTCTTCGCGCGCGGCACGCCGCAGGTGGAGGACGGCTTCGAGATGCTGCGGCTGGTGCGCGGCCTGTCCGAGGACGAATTCCGTTTGGGCGCTCATTGCTATACCGTCATCAACACCAATTCGCCTCGCCAGCTCGACATTCCGATGGCGCAAGGCATCATCGACTTTGCCAGGGCGGGGCAGGTGTTGATCATCACGCCCTTCTGCCTGGCCGGCGCGATGGCGCCGATCACTGTGGCCGGCGCGCTGACGCTGCAGCACGCCGAAGCGCTGGCCGGGCTGACGCTGGCCCAGATCGTGCGGCCGGGTACGCCGGTCGTCTATGGTTCCTTCTCCTCCAATGTCGACATGAAGTCGGGGGCGCCGGCGTTCGGCACGCCGGAGCACGTCAAGGCGACGCTCGGCGCCGGTCAGCTTGCTCGCTTCACCGGCCTTCCTTGGCGGTCCGGCGGCGGCAGCGCCGCCAACATATCGGACGCGCAGGCGGCCCACGAAACGCAGTTCGCGCTGTGGGGCTCGGTGCTTGCGGGTGCAACGGTCTGCATCCATGCCGCGGGCTGGCTCGAAGGCGGCTTGAGCGTCTCTTTCGAGAAGCTGATCACCGACGTCGAGGCGCTGCAGACGGTCGCCGAACTCTGCGCGGCGACGCCCGGCGACGAGGACGCGATCGGCTTTGAGGCTATCGCTGAAGTGCAGCCGGGTGGGCATTTCTTCTCGGCCGGGCACACGATGGCGCGCTACCGCACCGCATTCTACGAGCCGCTGGTCGCCGACTGGTCGAATTTCGGCAACTGGACGCAGGCCGGGTCAAGAACCGCCACGGAGCGCGCGACCGGCATCTGGAAACGGCTGCTTGCCGATTTTCGGCCGCCGGCTTCCGCCGCTGCCACATCAGGTGTTCTCGACGAATTCATCGCGCGGCGCACGGAAGAGGGTGGCGCAGCACCGGTGTCGTGATCTGATTCAGTAACTGCGTCAAAGGGGACGCGGTTGCTGCCAGCGCACGTGAGCTGCCACCGCTCACCTCTTTGGAGCCGATGGCTCAAAAATGTTCATGGGCTGGTGGAAACTATCGAATAGTATTACTCGGCAATTTATTTTTACGAATCTGGGCGATCAAAGATAGCTTGGAAATTGAATTTTCTGCTCAGAGCTCCTACTTTAGGAGGGAATTGCAATTTCATCATCTCGGTCAAAAAGGGATATTTTATCGATGGCGGAATTCAATCAAAGTATCACGGATAAGGCTGAAGCGCGCTTCATGGAGAAGCAGAAGAAAACCGCAGAGCGAAACCAGGCTACGGCCGAATATGTTTCCGAGGCCAAGGCCAGGACCATTAAGACCCAACGGTTGCGGGCGCTGCGGCTAGCCAAGGAAGAGGCCGACCGCGCGGCGGAAGCCCTCAATCCCGTCGCCCCCAAGAAAAAGCGGGCCGCAGTCAAGAAGGCGGGGGCCGCTTGACGGCCGTCAAGTCATGAGCCTGACATTTCCAAACCTAAGCCGAAGCTACGACGAGGCGAGCCGACGGATCCGCTTCGTCGGCTATGACGGGATGTCCCAGATTTCTTTCTTTGTCGATGCAGCCGCCATCTCGACGGCACCGCCGGGGACGGCGACAGCCGAAGCCACATATCTCGCCGCTTTCGATTCGGCCGTCGGTCCCATACATGACGTCGCAAGGAATGCTTATGCCCGTACCGGCAAGAGCATGTATGTGCTGACAGCGGCCGATTTTCGATAAATCCCGACCGTCCGCGCGATCGGGGCCTTGGAAATCCCGTGATCTGGCGCCAGAGCTTCAACGCGGCTACGCTGCAAGCAGGAATCGCTGATGGCACAAAGGCCTGTTCAGCCGTGACGGGCGAGGGGAGAACACAATGACCGCGCCGGCCGCCGCGCTGCAGAAGGCCTTGTTCGAAGTGCTGAACGGTGACGGTTTTCTGTCAGCGGCATTGGGCGGCGCAAAACTGTTTGACCATGTCCCGGAAAATGTCCCGTTTCCCTATGTCACCTACGGCCGGACCAGCGTCTACGACTGGACAACAGGCATGGAGAACGATGCCGAGCAGCTTTTCACACTGCATTTCTGGTCGAAGTCCGAGGCCAGGAAAGAAATGCTCGATGCGATGGACCTGGTCAGCACCCGCCTCCAGGATGCGGCGCTCGCGCTCGACGACCATCACCGCGCCAATCTCAGGCTCGAATTCACCGAAGCCCGTTACGACGAGGATCTTTCAGCCTGTCACGGGCTGCTGCGCTTTCGCGCCGTGACGGAAGAAAACGCCTGACGCGCTTTCAATATGGCTGCAACACAGTCTAGACTGGCACTTGGATGAGTTTGCCGGGTTGGGGCGGCGAATCATAGGGTCGGTTGTCTCGCGTTTCAGGGGGTGAGATAGGCATGTGTTGCAGGCGTTCACTGTTCATTTCACGTTCAGCACCGATGCGTTAGGACGCTGATCATGAAAACGCTTCGCTCCCACTTCCGAACCGCGACACTGGCGCTCTGCGCTGCCGGTCTGTTTGCGCCGCAGGCGACGGCGCTGCCGGTCGTCGTGCCCGAGCAGAATCGGCCGATCGTCCTGGCTGCCTCCGACTGCTACGCGATCGGTCAGCAGGTTGCCGAGCAGAGTGGCGGCACGCTGGCCAAGGCGTCGCAGTCGACGCGCGGTGGCCAGCCGGTCTGCGTCATCGTCGTGCTGGTCCCGGGCAAGGACGGGCAGCGTCCGCGCCGCACCGAGATCGTCGTTCCGCTGAACTGATCCCTGCCGTTTCCCAGGCGCTGGAATCGGCCTATATCTGACGCCCAGTTTCTCGACAGGGCAGCTTCTCAAACAGGGCAGCTCTTCAACAGGCCAGTTCTTCAACAGGTATGATCCCCGCATGCGCGTACTCGTTGTCGAAGATGACAAGGATCTCAACCGGCAGATATCGGACGCGCTGGTCGATGCCGGCTATGTCGTCGACCGGGCTTTCGACGGTGAGGAAGGGCATTTCCTCGGCGACACCGAACCCTATGATGCCGTCGTGCTCGACATTGGCTTGCCGCAGATGGACGGCATCAGCGTGGTCGAGCGCTGGCGGCGCGGCGGCCGCAAGATGCCGGTCCTGATTCTGACGGCGCGCGATCGCTGGAGCGACAAGGTATCCGGCATCGACGCCGGCGCCGACGATTATGTCACCAAGCCGTTCCACATCGAAGAGGTGCTGGCCAGGGTGCGAGCGCTGATCCGGCGCGCGGCCGGCCATGCGTCGTCCGAGTTGACCTGCGGGCCGTTGCGGCTCGACACCAAGGCCTCCAAGGCCGATGTCGACGGCGTGCCGCTGAAGCTGACGTCGCACGAATTCCGCCTGCTTGCCTATTTGATGCACCATATGGGCGAGGTCGTGTCCCGGACCGAACTGGTCGAGCATCTTTACGATCAGGATTTCGACCGCGATTCCAACACAATCGAGGTCTTTGTCGGGCGGCTTCGCAAGAAGATGGGCATCGACATGATAGAAACCGTTCGCGGCATGGGCTATCGAATGCGTGAGCCGGAGGCGTAAGGCGGAACCGCTCAAACAGACTGCAAGAACGCCGCTTTCAATGCGGTTCTGGCCGCGTTCGCTGGCGTTCCGGGTGATTGCCTTTTCCACGGTCTGGGCGATACTCACCCTGATTGTCATCTTCACGCTGATCACGACCCTCTATCGCCAGGCGAGCGAGCGCGGTTTCGACAGCCTGCTGTCGGCGCATCTGTTCAATCTGATCGGCTCGGTCGGCGTGTCCGAAGGCGGTTCGCTGACCGGCGCTCCCGACCTTGGCGACCTCCGGTTCTCGGAGCCGAATTCCGGCTGGTACTGGTCGGTGGAGCCTGCGTCGGAAGGCGTGCGCGGTGAGCTGCACTCCTCCTCGATGACCAAGGCGATCCTGTCGCCAAGCGTCGCCGAGGTTCCTTTCAATGCCAGCTTCCAGCGCAGCTATGCGACAGAAGGCATCGATGGCGAGGAACTGGAAGTGTTCGAGAGCGAATTCGTTCTCGACGCGAAAAATCGCGCAGCGCGCTTCCGTGTCATGGGAAACCAGACCGAGCTCGAGCAGGAGATAGGCGCCTTCCAGCGTCGCCTGCTGACCTATCTTTCCCTGTTCGGCGTCGGCATGATCGCCATCAACGCCATTGCCATCCTGCTGGGCCTGCAGCCATTGCGTCGGGTCAGGAACGCTCTCGCTATGGTGCGCGAAGGAACCGCGCAAAGGCTCGACGGTCGCTTCCCGGCCGAGATCGAGCCGCTCGCCAACGAGACCAACGCGCTGATCGAAAACAACAAGCGTATCGTCGAGCGCTCACGGACGCAGGTCGGCAACCTCGCCCATTCGCTGAAGACGCCGCTGGCGGTGCTGATCAATGAGGGGCGGGCGCTCGGCGGCGCCAAGGGCCAACTCATAGCCGAGCAGGCCGCCTCGATGCAGAAGCAGGTTGACCATTATCTGCAGCGCGCCCGCGTTGCGGCACAACGCGACAGCGTCGTCTACCGCACGCCGGTGGCGCCGCTGGTCCAGCGCATGGTTCGCGTGCTGCAAAAACTCAACCCGCAGACCGCTCTCTCGCTTTCGCTGCCGGCAGTCGATATCGTCTTTGCCGGCGAACGCGAGGATTTGGAAGAATTGCTTGGCAATCTGCTCGACAACGCCATGAAATGGGCAAAGTGCGCGGTCGCCGTGTCGGTGGCGCCGATCTCCGGCAAGGAGGGTGCTGTCGATCTGTTCGAGATCAGCATCGAAGATGACGGCCCGGGCATTCCCGAAGACAAAGCGCGCGAGGCGCTGAAGCGCGGACGGCGGCTCGACGAGACAAAGCCGGGGACCGGGCTTGGACTTGCCATTGTCGCCGACCTGGTCAACGAGTATGGAGGCGTTCTGGCTTTGGAACGGTCGAGCATGGGCGGGTTGAAGGCGGTGGTTCGATTGCGGAGCCTTCACTAGACTTATGCTTTGCTGGGCTAGTCGACATTGATCGACGGTGCGTGATATTGCGGCATGTCGACTGGTCCCGGAGCCGTCGGCCGCGGCCAAATTTCCGACAAACATCGACACTATGGCCACGCCGACTTCCCCGATGGCGCGGCCCAGCTACTCTAACTCAAGAAACTGGTTGTTGGCATGAAGATTCGCGTCGCGCTCGTTTCCGCACTGCTGGCCGTTTCCGGCTGCACGACGCTGGGCAGGAGCCCTGGCTCCACGGTGGCGCCGCAGCCGGCCGCCACGCCGAAAAGTGACGGCAAGATCGCGACGACGATCATTTCCGCCATGGGGGGCGGCCTCGTCAGCGGATCGATCGGTACCGGCTTGAGCGATCCCGAAAAGCGCAAGGCGCTGGAAGCGGAATACAGGGCGTTGGAGTACACGGCGAGCGGCCAGAAGGTGACGTGGAAAAGCGATCGGTCGGCGCATTACGGTGAAGTCGTGCCCGCCCAGCCCTATCGTGTCGGCTCGCAGGACTGCCGGCAATACACCCATACGGTCTTTACCGGCGCCGCCGGCACCACCGCGCGCGGAACCGCTTGCCGCAACGCCGATGGCAGCTGGACGCCACTGACATAACGACCGGCCGAATAGCTCCGGTTGACATCAATCAAGGACATGCGACGCACCTGCCGTCAAAGCGTCGCAGGACACCTGTGTTGGCAGGGCAGGGCTCTGCCGTTATTGGAAGAAGCATGCTGTTCTGGGTCATAGCTGCCATTCTCACGCTGGGTGCAAGCCTGGCGGTTCTGCTGCCGCTGGCCGGCGGCTCGAAGGGTGGTTCAGCGAGCAGCGATCATGACCTTGAAGTCTATCGCGACCAGTTGTCCGAGCTTGACCTGGACGTGGCGCGTGGCCTGATCCAGCCGGCGGAGGCCGAAGAGGCGCGTGCGGAGATCGCCCGCCGCATCCTTCGACTTGACAATGCCGCCGACAAGTCAGCGGCGCGGCAGCCGTCGACGGCGACCAGGCTGGTTGCGACGGCCGCGGTCCTGGCGGTTCCGCTGGTCAGTTGGGGCTTGTACAGCCAGCTCGGCTCGCCCGATCTGCCGTCGCAGCCGCTCAGCGAGCGACTGGCCAAGAATCCCGCCGACAGTTCGGTGGAGGAACTGGTGGCACGCGCCGAGGCCCACCTTGCCGCGAATCCGTCCGACGGCAGGGGTTGGGACGTTCTGGCGCCGGTCTATCTGCGCATGCAGCGGTTTTCCGACGCGGTGACGGCGTACCGCAACGCCATTCGCCTCGACGGCGACAGCGCCGCCCGCCAGGTCGGCCTCGGCGAGGCGATCGCCAGCGCAGCGGGCGGCATAGTCTCGGCCGACGCTCAGGCCGCCTTCGAGGCGGCGCTGAAGCTCGATCCGGCAAATCCGAAGGCCAGCTTTTATCTGGCGATGGGCATGGCGCAGGAAGGGCGCACTGAGGAGGCGACAGCTGGCTGGCAGAAAATGCTAGCGGCCTTGCCGCAGGACTCAGCCTGGCGCGGCGCCGTCGAGCAGGCATTGGCCGAATCCGCCAGGCAGAACGTCGCTTCGGGAGTGCCTGCAAAAGGCCCGGACGCCGCGAATGTCGATGCCGCCTCGTCGATGTCGCCGCAGGACAGGGAAGCGATGATCAACACCATGGTCGCGGGACTTGCTGAAAAACTGCGGCAAAACCCACGCGATGCGGAAGGATGGATGCAGCTTATTCGTTCCTATGTCGTGCTGGGCAAGGCCGATCAGGCGCGCGACGCGCTCAATCGCGGTATCGCCGTTTTTGGCTCCGATAGTGACGAAGCCAAGAAATTCACCGCCTTTGCCGTCTCGCTCGGCCTGACGGCGACGGAGTAAAACATGACGCGCAAGCAGAAAAGACTGTCTGTGATCGCCGGAGGGTTGGCCTTCCTCGGTGCCGCCACCGGCCTGACCTTCTACGCGCTCGGCCAGAAGGCCTCCTACTTCTACATGCCCGCCGATCTGACCACCGCCGGCCTGCAGCCTGGGCAACGTATCAGGCTCGGCGGCCTCGTCGAAAAAGGCACGATCGAGCGCGGTCTGGGGGCTACCGTCGCTTTTTCGGTGACCGACAACCAGAAGCAGGTCAAGGTCACCTACACCGGCATTCTTCCCGACCTTTTCCGCGAGGAGCAGGGCGTCATCACTGAAGGCACGTTTCGCCCGGACGGCGTCTTCGTCGCCGACAGCGTGCTGGCCAAGCACGACGAGAACTACATGCCCAAGGAGGTGGCCGACGGCCTCAAGTCCAAGGGCGTGTGGCAGGAGAGCAAGAGTGACTAAGCAGGTTCCGCAACAGTGTCTCACGGTTTTGCGGCAAGAACCTGTGGCAAAACAAAAACCTGGCGGGCGCCACAATGGTTGAAACCGGACATTTCGCGCTGGTCCTGGCGTTCGCGCTGTCTTTGGTGCAGACGCTGGTGCCGATGTTCGGCGCGCGCATGAACAACCAGAAGATGATGGCCGTCGGCGGTCCGGTCGCGGTGACCGGCTTTACCTTGACCGCTCTGTCCTTCGCGGCGTTGGCCATAGCCTATGCAACGTCCGATTTTTCGGTGGCCAACGTCTGGGACAACTCGCATTCGCTGCAGCCGCTGATCTACAAGATCACCGGCACTTGGGGCAATCACGAGGGCTCGATGCTGCTCTGGGTGCTGATCCTGACCTTTTTTGGAGCCCTCGTCGCGGCTTTCGGCAGCAATCTTCCCGCGACCCTTCGAGCCAATGTGCTGGCCGTGCAAGGGGCGATCGGCGCCACCTTTTTCCTGTTCATCCTGGCGACGTCAAACCCGTTCGCCAGGCTCAATCCGGCGCCGATCGAGGGCCGCGATCTCAATCCGATCCTGCAGGATCTCGGCCTCGCCATCCATCCGCCGCTGCTCTATCTCGGCTATGTCGGCTTCTCGATTTGCTTTTCCTTCTCGGTCGCCGCCCTGATCGAAGGCCGCATCGACGCGTCGTGGGCCCGCTGGGTGCGGCCATGGACGCTGGTCGCCTGGATGTTCCTGACCGGCGGCATCGCCATGGGTTCCTACTGGGCCTATTACGAACTTGGCTGGGGTGGTTTCTGGTTCTGGGATCCGGTCGAGAACGCCTCCTTCATGCCTTGGCTGGGGGGCACGGCGCTGCTCCATTCGGCGATCGTCATGGAAAAGCGCTCGGCCCTGAAGATATGGACACTGTTGCTGGCGATCCTGACCTTCTCGCTGTCGCTGCTCGGCACCTTCCTGGTGCGCTCAGGCGTGCTCACTTCCGTCCACGCCTTCGCCACCGATCCGACGCGAGGCGTGTTCATTCTCTGCATCCTGACACTGTTCATCGGCGGATCGTTGGCGTTGTTCGCCCTGCGCGCCTCGAGGTTGACGGCCGGCGGCCTGTTTCATCCGATCTCGCGCGAAGCAGCGCTGGTCCTCAACAACCTGTTCCTGACCACGGCCACTGCCACCGTGCTGATCGGCACATTGTATCCGTTGGCGGTCGAGGCCGTTTCAGCCGATAAAATTTCGGTCGGCGCGCCGTTCTTCAACCTGACATTCGGACCGCTGATGGTGCCGCTATTGGTCGTGGTCCCGTTCGGACCACTGCTGGCCTGGAAGCGCGGCGACATCTTCGCCGTCGCCCAGCGCCTGATGGCGGCCTTCGCCGCAGCGCTTCTGGCCGTGCTGGTAACGGCCTTGTTCATCGATGGCGCCTCGGTGTTCGCGGCACTTGGCGTCGGCCTGGCCTTCTGGCTGATCTGCGGCGCGCTCACCGATATTGCCGTCAAGTCCGGCTTCGGCACTGTCGCGCCCGGCGTCATGCTCAGGCGCTTCGCCGGCCTGCCGCGTTCGGTCTTCGGCACCGCACTCGCCCATCTTGGCCTCGGCCTGACGACGCTGGGCATCATCGGCACGCTTTGCTTCGGCACCGAGAAGATCTTGTCGATGCATGCTGGCGAGACCGTGCAACTGTCCGGCCACACGCTGCGCTTCGAAGGGCTCTATCCGGCCCAGGGACCTAACTATAGCGAGGACCGCGGCCGCTTCGCTCTGCTCGGCGCCGATGGAAGCACTACCGCTGTAATCACCTCCGCCAAGCGCTCCTATCCGGTCCGACAGATGACGACGACCGAGTCCGGTATCAAGACGATCGGTTTCAGCCAGCTCTATCTCTCGCTTGGCGACGAGGGGACCGACGGCTCCGTCGTGGTGCGGCTGTGGTGGAAGCCGCTGGTGACGCTGATCTGGGGTGGCGGCCTTGTCATGATGGCGGGTGCCGCGATGTCGCTCATGGACCGGCGCCTGCGCGTCGGGGCACCGTCCCGCCGTCGCAAGTCGGCGGGCGCCGTACCTTCCGCGAGCCTGCTATGACCGCAAGATTTTCACTGGCCTCCCTAGTCTTGCTGCTGACGCTGTTGTTTGCCGGCGCCGCACTTGCGGTGAAGCCCGACGAGGTTCTGGCCGACCCAGCGCTCGAGGCGCGGGCGCGGACGCTTTCGGAGCAGCTGCGCTGCATGGTTTGCCAGAACCAGTCGATCGACGACTCCGATGCCGACCTTGCCCGCGACCTGCGCGTGCTGGTGCGCCAGCGCCTCGTCGCCGGCGACACCGACCGGCAGGTGATAGACTACATCGTTTCCCGCTACGGCGAGTTCGTGCTGTTGAAGCCGCGCTTCAGCCTGCGCAATGCGCTGTTGTGGGGTGCGCCGGTGTTTCTGCTGCTTGCCGGCGGCGCCGTCGTCGTGCTCGGCGCCCGCTCGCGCCGCTCCGCGCCTGCGGCCATGCTCACCGCCGAGGAGAAGGCAGCGTTGGACAAGATGCTGGGCAACTAACTCGGCCATTCCTCCGGCGGCCACTCCCGCGACGTTGCCGGTACATTACAAAAGTTTCATGCACCGGAAATGGCGCCGTAATGTGCGCGCCCCTATTTCTCTTGCCCGAGGATGCCGACCGAAGCGCATCCCTTGAAAGAGGATACGAGACCCATGAATATTGCCCCCAATTCAAATCCCCGCACCCGCAAACGCCTGTTGGCTGCCGCCGCTTCAGTGGCCATTGCCGGCGCGATCGGCTTCGGCGCGGTTGCCACCGGGACAGCCCCGGTCCTGGCCGAGGCGGTGCGTGTCGAGGCACCGCAGGTCCCGAGCTTCGCCGACGTGGTCGAGCGCGTTTCGCCGGCGGTCGTCAGTGTCCGCGTCAAAGCCAAGATAGAAACGACCGCCGACGACGGCTCCGACCTGCCCGACGCCTTCGGCAATCTTCCCGACGATCCGCAATTGCGCCGCTTCTTCAGGGAGTTCCGTGGCTTTGGCGATCAGGATGGCCGGGATGGAATGCGGCGTTTCGGACGCCGTGACCGCCAGCCGCGGCCGGTCGCCCAGGGTTCCGGTTTCTTCATCTCCGAGGATGGCTACCTCGTCACCAACAACCATGTCGTCGGAGACGGCACGTCCTTCACGGTGGTGATGCATGACGGCAAGGAACTCGACGCCAAGCTGGTCGGCACAGATCCGCGCACCGACCTCGCTGTGCTCAAGGTCGAAGGCGACGGCAAGTTCACCTATGTCGACTTCGCCGATGATTCCAAGGTTCGCGTCGGCGACTGGGTCGTGGCCGTCGGCAATCCGTTCGGCCTCGGCGGCACGGTCACCGCCGGCATCGTCTCGGCCCGTGGCCGCGATATCGGCGCCGGCCCCTATGACGACTTCATCCAGATCGACGCCTCGGTGAACCGCGGCAATTCGGGCGGCCCGACCTTCAACCTCAACGGTCAGGTTGTCGGCATCAACACCGCGATCTTCTCGCCGTCCGGCGGCAGCGTGGGCATTGCCTTCGACATTCCCGCCTCGACGGCCAAACAGGTCGTGCAGGATCTGATGAAGGACGGCACCGTCCAGCGCGGCTGGCTTGGCGTCGAGATCCAGCCGGTCACCTCAGAAATCGCCGAATCGCTCGGGCTGAAGTCCGATAAGGGTGCGCTCGTTTCCAGCGCGCAGGAGGATGGTCCCGGCAAGAAGGCCGGCATCACCGCCGGTGACGTCATCACTCAGGTGGACGGCAAGGACGTCGCTTCGCCGAAGGAACTCGCCCGTCTGATCGGCGCCTACCAGCCCGGCAAGCCCGTCGACGTCACGTTGTGGCGTGACGGCAGGAGTGAGACCGTCAAGGTCGATCTCGGCACGCTGCCTTCGAGCGACAAGCAGGCTTCGGCCGACCAGCAGCCTTCCGCTCCGCCAAAGGCCGATACGCTGGCCGATCTCGGTCTCACCGTCACCAGGTCCGACGATGGCAAAGGGCTTGTGGTAACCGATGTCGATCCCGACAGCGATGCCGCCGATCGCGGCATCCAGCCCGGCGACGTCATCACCTCGGTCAATTCGACGGAGGTCAATGGCACCGACGACGTTGCCAAGGCCATGGCCGATGCGGTGAAGTCGGGCCGCAAGGCGGTGCTGATGCAGATCACCCGCGACGATAGCAACCGCTTCGTCGCGCTGCCTGTCGCCAAGGGCTGACGTCCAAACTTTTCCGGTGCGGCGGTTTCAAACACTCCCGAGCCGCCGCACGGGAAAGCACGGGGCTTGAATACATTAGTTAGTCAGTCATCGTGTTCCGCCCCAGCGGCAGCGGGCGATGGGAGCCCGCTGCCGCTCGAACAAGCATGACGGCATGCCAACAACAAAGCAGGTCGCCCAAATGCCCGCCTCGGGCTTGATCCGAGGGTGCCGGCGGCTCGGCGTCAACGACATTCCAAAACAAAGACTTACTGCGTATCCTTGAATCACTTTGTTCGCGATACGCCCTGATGAAGGCCACGATACATATGCCGGCCACTCAATCTTCCAGCGAAATCGCGTATAACGGTCCCATGAAGATTCTCGTCATAGAAGACGATCGCGAAGCGGCCGATTACCTCCAGAAAGCCTTTACTGAGGCCGGACACACCGCCCATGTCGCCGGCGACGGCGAAACCGGCTTCGCGCTCGCTGATTCAGGCGACTATGACGTGATGGTCGTCGACCGCATGCTGCCGCGCCGCGACGGCCTGTCGGTCATCGCCGGTCTGAGATCCAGGGGCATCACGACGCCGGTGCTGATCCTGTCGGCGCTCGGCGAAGTCGACGACCGGGTCACCGGCTTGCGCGCCGGTGGCGACGACTATCTGACCAAGCCATATGCCTTTTCCGAGCTTCTGGCCCGGGTCGAGGTGCTGAACCGCCGCGCCAGCGCCAGGGAAGCCGAAACCCTCTACCGGGTCGGCGATCTCGAGCTCGACAGGCTCTCTCATTCGGTGCGGCGCGCGGCGCGCGAAATCACGCTGCAGCCGCGCGAGTTCCGCCTGCTGGAATATCTGATGCGCCATGCCGGCCAGGTGGTGACGCGCACCATGCTGCTGGAAAATGTCTGGGACTATCATTTTGATCCGCAGACCAACGTCATCGACGTTCACGTCTCGCGGCTGCGCGGCAAGATCGAGAAGGGCTTCGACAAGCCGATTCTGCACACGGTTCGTGGCGCCGGCTATATGCTCAAGAGCGGGTAGCATGGCTCTTTCCATGCCGTCCATCATGAAGACGACGGCAGCGCGGCTTTCGGCGCTCTATCTCCTGCTGTTCGCCATCTGCGCTGTGCTGCTCGTCTTCTACATGACCTCGCTGTCTGCACGCATGCTGACCGGCCAGACGCAGGAGACCATCAACGACGAAGTGCTCGGCCTCGCCCGGGCCTACCAGCGCGGCGGCTTGCCGCTGCTGGTCCGCGTGGTCGAGCAGCGCTCCCGCCAGCCCGGCGCCAATCTCTATTTGATCGCCGACACCAACGGCCAGATCCTGACCGGAAACGTGCAGAGCCTGGAGCCCGGCGTTCTCGAGGCCGAGGGCTGGACGACAGAGCCATTTTCCTATCGGCGCTTCGGCGAGGGCGAGCTCGAGCGGCAACGCAACCCGGTCGCTGACCCGAACAAATCCAGCCAGAGCGAAGTCCAGGTCCAAGGCGAGAAGGGCCATAACGCCATCGCCTTGGTGCTGCGCCTGCCGAACCAGATGATCATGCTGGTCGGTCGCGATCTCGGCGAGCCTGAGCGGTTCCGCGCCGTCATCCGTCGCGCCTTGATGCTGGCGCTCGGCATGATGGCGCTAGGCGGGCTCCTGATCTGGTTCTTTGTCGGCCACGCAGCGCTGAAGCGCATCGACAGCGTATCGGAAGCCAGCCGCCGTATCATGGGCGGTGACCTCTCCGGCCGGCTGCCGGTCACCGGGGCCGGCGACGAGTTCGACCGGCTGTCGGAAAACCTCAATTCCATGCTGGCCAGGATCGCCACGCTGAATGAAGGGCTGAAGCAGGTCTCCGACAACATCGCCCACGATCTGAAGACACCGCTGACCAGGTTGCGCAACCGTGCCGAAGCGACGCTTTCCGGCAAGCACAGCACTACCGACTACCGCCAGGCGCTGGAAGGAACGATCGCCGAGTCCGACCAGCTGATAAAGACCTTCAACGCCATCCTGATGATCTCCAGGCTGGAGGCGGGCTATTCCTCCGAAAGCACCAGCCGGGTCGATCTGGCTGCGTCCGTGCACGATGTCGTCGAGCTCTACGAGCCGGTGGCGGAGGAGGCGGGGGTGACACTCGAGACGTCGGTGCAGGATGGCTTCGCCGTCGACGGCAATCGCGAGCTGATCGGCCAGGCGCTATCGAACATCGTCGACAACGCGATCAAATATTCAACCGACTCGACAGCCAAGCCGACCGTCCGCGTGGCGCTCGATCGCGTCGGCAGGGAAATCAGGCTTTCCGTCACAGACAACGGCCAGGGCATTCCCGACGATGCCGATCGCGCCAGGGCAACCGAGCGTTTCGTGCGGCTGGAGAAAAGCCGCTCGCAGCCGGGTTCCGGCCTGGGCCTCAGCCTCGCCAAGGCAATCATGACATTCCACAATGGACGGCTTGACCTTCTGCCCGCCGATCCCGGATTGTCCGTCGTCATGAGTTTTCCCGAACGGGAGGATCGCTGATGGCGGTGAGGGCGGCTGCGGAACAGACCAACTGGCTTTTGAAGCCGGCCGCAAAGCTCGTCCCCCTGGATCGGAACCGCGCCAGGCGGGAATTGTCGGAAATCGCTTCCGCCGCGCAGGAAGACGGGCTTACCCGGCTCGCGAAATTCCTTGCCGGCAAGAGCGCCAGTCAGGAGTTCCTCGCGGCAGTGTTCGACCTGTCGCCATTCCTGCGCGGCACTGTGCGCCGCCGCCCGCAGATCCTTGATGCGCTTTTGGATGAGACCGTCGAGACCCGGCTGGCCTCGATCGGCGCCGCGATCGACAAGGCCGTGCAGGCGGAAGGCATCTCTGAAAACAGCCTGATGATGGAGCTGCGGCAATGGAAAGCGGAAGCGCATGTCCTGATCGCGTTGGCCGATCTTGCAGGCGAGGCTGAAACTGCAATCACAGTACGGCGGCTGAGCGGTCTTGCCGACGCCTGCATCCGCGCTGCTGTCGACTTCCTGCTTCGCGACGCGCACGGACAAGGCAAGCTCAAACTGCCGGACCCCGAGGGTCCGGCGCGCCGGTCGGGCTGGATCCTGCTCGGCATGGGCAAGCTTGGCGCGCATGAGCTGAACTTCTCCTCCGACATCGACCTCGTCGTTTTCTTCGACCCGCAAGCGCCAGCCGTCGTCGATCCGCTCGATGCGACGGAGCTGTTTTCGCGCCTGACCCGCCGGCTGGTCCGCATTCTCCAGGACCGCACCGAACACGGCTATGTTTTCCGCACCGACCTAAGGCTTCGTCCCGATCCCGGTTCGACGCCGCTGGCGATCCCGCTCGAGGCGGCACTGCGCTACTACGAGGCGCGCGGCCAGAACTGGGAGCGCGCGGCCATGATCAAGGCGCGTCCGGTGGCCGGCGATCTCGCCGCCGGTGCTGCGTTCCTGAAGGACCTCCAGCCCTACATCTGGCGCAAATACATGGACTACGCGGCGATCGCCGACGTCCATTCGATCAAGCGCCAGATCCACGCCCACAAGGGCCACGGCGAGATCGCCGTGAAGGGCCACAACGTCAAGCTCGGCCGCGGCGGCATTCGCGAGATCGAATTCTTCGTCCAGACCCAGCAGCTCATCGCCGGCGGCCGCTTCCCCGAGCTGCGCGGCCGCGAGACCGTGCCGATGCTTGGCCAGCTTGCGGCACGCGGCTGGATTACGGCCGATGCGCGTGACGCGCTCGCTCGGCAATACTGGTTCCTGCGCCGTGTCGAGCATGCCGTCCAGATGGTCGCCGACGAGCAGATCCATATACTGCCGGAAGATGACGAAGGGCTCGAACGCATTGCCTGCATGCTCGGTTTTGCCGATGCGGCGGTCTTTGCCGAGGCCTTCCGCGCCGCACTCCATCAGGTCGAACGTCACTACGCAGCGCTTTTCGAAACCGCGCCCGAGCTTTCGGCCGGCATCGGCAATCTGGTCTTTACCGGCGATGTCGATGACCCCGATACGTTGCAGACCCTGCAGAGACTGGGGTTCCAGCGGGCGAGCGACATCTGCCGGGTTATCCGCGGCTGGCATTTCGGCCGCTATCGCGTCACCCAGTCGGCCGAGGCGCGCGAGCGGCTGACCGAACTCACGCCGGCGCTGCTGCAATCCTTCGGTCAGACGCGCCGGGCGGACGAGGCGTTGATGCGCTTCGACGAATTCCTCGCCGGCCTGCCCGCCGGCATCCAGCTCTTCTCGCTGCTCCAGTCCAATCCGGCTCTGCTGAAGCTGCTGGCGACGATCATGGGCGCGGCCCCCCGGCTGGCCGCTATCATCACACGCCGGCCGCACGTGTTCGACGGTCTGCTGGATCCAGCCCTTTTGACCGAACTGCCGGACCGCGCCTATCTGTCCGGCCGTCTCGCCGCCTTCCTCGAAGACGACAGGGCCTATGAGGACGTGCTCGACCGCTTGCGCATCTTTGCGTCCGAGCAAAAATTCCTGATCGGCGTCCGGCTGCTTGCCGGCTCGATCGATCCGACCCGCGCCGGCCGCGCCTTCTCCGATCTGGCCGATCTCACCATCGACGCGGCGCTGCAGGCGGTCATCGCCGAGTTCGCGCTGCGCCACGGTCGCATCGCCGGCGGCACCGTTGCGCTGCTCGGCATGGGCAAGCTCGGCAGCCGCGAATTGACGGCCGGCTCCGACGTCGACCTTATCCTGCTCTATGATCACGACACCGATGCCGAAGAATCCGATGGCGACAAGCCGCTCGCCCCATCCCACTATTACAGCAGGATGACGCAGCGGCTGATATCAGCCGTGTCCGCGCCGACCGCCGAGGGCGTTCTCTACGAGCTCGACCTTCGCTTGCGGCCGTCCGGCAACAAGGGGCCGGTGGCGACCCATGTCGATGCCTTCGAGAAATACCAGCGCAAGGACGCCTGGACATGGGAACACATGGCGCTGTCCAGGGCTCGCGCGATCGGTGGCGATCAAGCGCTGTGCACCGAGGCCGAGGCCGAGGTGGCGGCGGTGCTTGCCCTGCCGCGCGACAGCGCCAAGGTGATAGCCGAGGCGTCCGAGATGCGCACGATGATCGAGAAGGAGAAGCCGCCACGCGATCTCTGGGACATCAAGCTGATTCCGGGCGGTCTCATCGATCTCGAATTCATCGCGCAGGTGGCGGTGATCACGGGAAAGGTCGAAGCCGGCCGCCGAATCACCGGGACGGCGGAAGTCCTGTCGAGGCTGGCGCCGGATTTCGCTGAGGTCCAGGTCAGGCAAGAGCTTTGCGATGCTTATGCGCTTTATCTGGCGCTGACCCAGATGACGCGGCTCTGCATCACCGGCGTATTCGAACGGGACGACGTTCCGCCGGGGCTTTCGGATCTGCTTCTGGCGGTTACCGACCTGCCGGATTTCGGAGTGCTGGAAGCGCACCTCAAGGAGACATCGCAAAAGGTCAGAAAGGATTTCGACCTTTTGCTTCGTGCGAAACGATCATGACGTCGCAACGCCAAACGGCTGTTTCGAAAAGCATCGGGGGCGCTGTCCATTCGGCGTTTCCGAAAGTTTCCAACCACTTCACGACAACAGAGCGTCAGGCGGCGGCTCTGACCGGCTGCGTCGACTTCTTGATCGGAATGCGCACCGACACGATCGTGCCGGTGCCTTCGGTGGAGCGGATTTTCAAGGCGCCGCCCTGAAGCTCGGCCAACGAGCGTGAGATGGCAAGGCCAAGGCCGGAACCGGCATGGCTCTTGGAAAACTGGTTCTGCACCTGTTCAAACGGCCGCCCGAGCTTGCTCAGCGCCTCCTTGGGGATGCCGCAGCCATTGTCTTCGATCGTCAGGACCAGAGCGCTGGACGTGTTGCGGGCCCTTACCGCAATGCGGCCGCCCTGGCCGGTGAATTTCACCGCATTCGACAGCAGGTTGATGATGATCTGCTTGATCGCCCGGCGGTCGGCGAACAGCGTCAATGAATCGGGGATGCGAGTTTCGACGGTGATCGACTTTTCCGCTGCCTGCAGCGAGATGACGCGCACCGTTTCCCTCATCAGCGGACAGAGGTCGATTTCCTCCTGATCCATCGAGAACTGGCCGGCCTCGATCTTCGACATATCGAGGATGTCGTTGATGACGCCCAGAAGATATTTGCCGCTGCCGTTGATGTCGGTGGCATATTCCTCGTAGCGCGGCGAACCCAAGGGCCCGAACAGCGCCTGTTCCATCAGCTCCGAGAAGCCGATAATCGCGTTGAGCGGCGTGCGCAATTCATGCGACATGTTGGCCAGGAACTCGGATTTGGCCCGGTTCGCTGCCTCGGCGCGCTCGGTTTCCTTCATGTATTTGCGATTGAGATCGACCAGTTCGCGCGACCGCTCTTCTTCCGCCCGGCGGGCAAGGCTGAGATCGTGGATCGTCGCCATCAGCCGGCGCTCGCTGTCGACCAGCTTCTCCTGGTGCAGCTTGATCTGGGTGATGTCTGAGCCGACCGAGACGGTGCCGCCGTCCCTGGTCCGCAGCTCGTTCACCTGCAGCCAACGGCCGTCGGCAAGCTGCCGCTCGAAGGTCACGCCGCCTTGCTGCCCGTTGGTGTTGGCAAGCCGGCGCTCCGAAGCGAAGGCAAGCATGCGATCTTCGAGAACGGCGCGCGAGGCGCCCGGCATCACGTCGCGATCCGACAGACCGTTGTCCTGCTGGTACTTGGAATTGCACATGATCAGGCGCTGGGCGGAATCCCAGAGCACGAAGGACTCGTTGATGTTTTCGATGGCCGTTCGCAGGCGAAGATCCGCGGCCTCGGAGCGCAGCGCCAGGTGCCGCTGCTCGGTGACGTCAACGGCGATGCCGATCAGCTGGATCTCCGGCGCTTCCGGATCGATCACCTGCGCCCTTGCGCGCATCCACACCCATTGTCCGTCGGCATGGCGCATCCGGAACACCTGGTCGATGTGATCGATCTCGCGGGCGACGATCCTGTTGGCGAGCTGGAACAGGTCGCCGTCCTCGGGATGGATGATCTCGTCGACCTCGCCGAACGACAGCATTGCGTCGCAGGGCTCATAGCCCAGCATGTCGTACATCGAGCGCGACCAGTACATCTTGCCGCGCACCATGTCCCAGTCCCACAGGCCGCAGCGGCCGCGCACCAGCGCCATGTCGATGCGCTGGTGCGCTTCGAGATAAATGCGGTCGGCGGCCAGGGCGCGCGCCGCCTGACCGAAATAGGCGTAGAGGATGACGATCAGCACGCCGGCTGTCAGCACGAACAGCGTGACGTTGAGCGAAACGGTCTTGCGCCATGTGTCGAAGACCGCATCCTGCGGAACGAGCGCTGCGGCAGCACCGTTCCTGCCGTTTGTCAGGCTCACCGCCGCATACCAGTCCAGGCCGCCGATTCTGACCTCCATCACCCCGGCGCGGTCGCCGAACATGAACAGCGGCTGACCGCCCTGGGCGATGGCGTCGAGCGACCGCCCCTCCCAGCCCGTCGATTGCGGTGTCACGGCAACGATCTTGAACGCGCTGTCGGTGACCGCAAGCACGTGGCTTCGGCCCATCGCGCCCTGACGGCTGATGCCCTCCAACAGGTCCTGCGTCGCGCCAGGCGTTGAGCCCAAGTTCGCAGCCACGCTAATCGAACTGGCCAGTTGGCCCGCCGCGAGCGAGAGGATCGCCTTGGCGTCGCGTTCCACGTCGTCACGCTCGTTCATCAGCGACAGGAACCGCAGCGCCGCGATGACGACCAGGAAAATGATGATGAGGGCCGGTATCGATCGGCGCAACAATGGCTCGGCTGCCAGAAGCCGTCGGTAGGCGGGTTCGGCGATGAGCCGCGCGTTGCCGGCGAGACCATCGCTTCTCGCCTCACGCCGCTCAAAAGCTGTCCCTCCGGGCGCGCCCCACGCGTCCGCCTTCGCCATAAATGGCTCTCCCCGATTTTAAATCTGCTTGATGATCCGGCGACGCCGCACTTCCGAATCTTCAGCTAAAGAATCAAAGGTGATTCGGCTTGTCCATAGGCGCGGCGAAAAAAGATTAAAAATCGACTAAAATAGTTCGGCGCCGACTCTCCCTTGAGGGAAGGGTGGCCCATAGGGCCGGGAGGGGTCCCCGGCGAAGCGCTCCACCTTTTAATCAAAGGTCGGGGCTGGTGGCGTCGGTCGAGGCCGCGTACTGCCGCAGCGACCCACCCGTCCATCCGCCTTCGGCGGCTGTCCACCCTCCCTCAAGGGGGAGGGGAACCCTCACGCCAGCGTGCGCTCGACGATGTCCCGCAAATCGGCCGATAGATTCTCGACATTGGAGATCGAAAGCAGCGCTTCCCTTGCCTTGGCCTGCCGGGCAGGTTCGAGCGAGCGCCATGATCTGAGTGCTGTCGCCAGCCGGGCGGCCAACTGTGGATTGCGCTTTTCGACATGCAGGACCGTTTCGACGAAAAACCTGTAGCCTTCGCCGTCGGCGCGATGGAAGCCGGTCTGGTTGGCGCTGGAAAACGTGCCGACGAGCGAGCGCACCCGGTTCGGGTTGGCCATCGAGAAGGCCGGATGGCTGGTCAGGGCGCGCACCGCGTAAATGGTTTGCGGGCCGGGCACGCTGGCCTGGATCTGGAACCATTTGTCCATCACCAGCGGATCGGTCGTATATTTCGCTTCGAAGTCGGCCAGCGCCTTGACCGTCTCGGGCGAACCGCTGTGGCGGAGCGCAAGCACGGTCAGTGCGGCGGCGCGGTCCGTCATGTTGGTCGCGGACTGGAAATGCCGGGCCGCAAGCGCCGCACCTCCCGGCAGCAGCGAGAGATAGTCGAGCAGGATGTTGCGCAGCGCTCGGCGCCCGGCGCTCGCCGCATCCGGACTGAAAGCGTCCTTTTCGGCCAGTCGATGGTAGAGGTCGGAGAATATCTCGCCATTCGCCTCGGCGATCGCGGCCGTCAGCGCCTCGCGGGCGGAGAAGATGGCATCGGGATCGATGTTCTTGCCGATGTCGCGGGCGATATCGGCTTCGCTCGGAAGCGCCACAGCCAGCGCCCGATAGGCCGGTTCGAGTGTCTCGTCGCCGGCTATTTTGCCGGCAAGCCCGGTCAACCGTGATGCGAAACCGGGCTGCTGGCCGTCAAGGACCTGACGGAAGGCTGATATCAGCGCCTCGGTCAAAAGCGTGTTGAACGCCTGCCAGCGCGAGAAGGTATCGTTGTCATGGCCGGCAAGGAAGAACTGATCATCGGCCTTCTGCTCGACCGAAAGCGTCACCGGCGCCGAAAAGCCGCGATTGAGCGACATCGCCGGGCGCTCGCCAACGCCCGAGAAGCGAACCATGTGCCGGCGCCTGCGGATATGGATGACGCCGTCCTCGACGCTGGCGCCCTCGACGCCGCTATAGACTATCGCTTTGCCGTCGGTGCCGACCAGGCTGAAGGCAAGCGGAATATGCATCAGCCGCTTGCGGCTTTCGGACGGCGTCGGCGGCACCGACTGCTCGATCTCGAGCGTGAACTCCTGCGCTGCCGCATTGTGCGTCGAACTGATCGTCAGATTGGGCGTGCCCGCCTGATGGTACCAGAGCGAAAATTGCGAGAGGTCGCGGCCGGACACATCTTCGAACACCTTGATGAAGTCCTCGATCGTCGCAGCCTCGCCGTCATGACGCTCGAAATAGAGATCCATGCCGGCCCGGAACGTCTCGCTGCCGAGAATGGTGCGGATCATGCGCACCACTTCCGAGCCCTTTTCATAGACTGTCGCCGTGTAGAAATTGTTGATCTCGCGGTAGCGGCGCGGCCGCACAGGATGCGCCAGCGGTCCCTGGTCTTCGGGAAACTGATGTGCCCGCAATGTCCGCACTTCGGCAATGCGTTTCACCGCTCGCGAGCGCTGGTCGGCGGAGAATTCGTGATCGCGGAAAACCGTCAGCCCTTCCTTCAGGCAAAGCTGGAACCAGTCGCGGCAAGTGATTCTGTTGCCAGTCCAATTGTGGAAATACTCATGCGCGATGATCGCTTCGATATTGGCGAAATCGGCGTCTGTTGCGGTCTCCTGATCGGCCAGTACATACTTGTCGTTGAAAATGTTGAGGCCCTTGTTCTCCATCGCGCCCATGTTGAAGTCGGACACGGCGACGATGTTGAAGACGTCGAGGTCGTATTCGCGGCCGAACGCCTCCTCGTCCCATTTCATCGACCGTTTCAGGGCGTCCATGGCATAGCCGGCGAGCCCCTCCTTGCCCGGCTCGACATAGATGCCGAGCTCGACCTTCCGGCCAGACAACGTGACGAAGCTGTCCGCGACCTTGCCGAGAGCGCCCGCCACCAGGGCGAACAGATAGGACGGCTTGGGGAAGGGGTCGTGCCAGACTGCGTAATGCCAGCCGTCGGCAAGTTCGCCGCTTCCAGCCGGGTTGCCGTTGGAAAGAAGCAGTGGCGCCTCGTGGTGCCGCGCCTCGATGCGTACCGTATAGACGGACAGGATATCGGGGCGATCGAGAAAATAGGTGATGCGCCGAAAACCCTCGGCCTCGCATTGCGTGCAATAGACGTTGCTGGAGCGATAGAGGCCCATCAGGGCTTCGTTGTGCGCCGGCGCCAGCTCGGTTTCGATCAGGAGCTGGAAGCGGGATGCTGCGGGCGGCGTGGTGATCGTCAGTTGATCGGGCGTAGCAAAAAAATCAGTCGGCGCGAGTGTCCGGCTGTCGATTGCGATGTGGCTGAGCGTCAATCCATCGCCGTCCAGCACCAGCGGCACTGACGCCGCGATACCGTCGCGGCGTTCGACCGTCAGCACGGCGATGACGCGCGTGGCTTCTGGTGACAGGCGGAAAGTCAGGCCGGTTTCCGGAATGAGATAATCGGTGGGGCGATAGTCTTCGAGCTTGAAGACCTGGCCGGTGTCCGTGCGCATTCCGTGGGGTTTCCCTGTCGATACCCGCAGCGGCAGGTGGTCCGCTGGTCCAAGAAATTTGAAGCACGCGCTCTTTACACGAAACCGTCACTCGACAAAACTGGCGCAGCGCCTATTTCAGGCACTCGTTTTCCAATCATCATCGCGAGGCATCTATGACCGTCGTCACACCGAAATTCGGCATGGGCGCCTCTGTGCTGCGTGGTGAAGACCAGGCCTTCCTGAAAGGTCTCGGTCGCTACACGGACGACATCCAGCCGGCCGGCCTCCTGCACGGTTACGTCCTGCGCTCGCCGGTGGCCAAGGCAAGCTTCACCGTCGGTTCGACCAAGGCGGCCAAGGCAGCACCTGGCGTCCATCTGGTACTGACTGGTGCGGATCTTGCTCATCTCGGCAAGCTGAAATCCGGCGTCATGCAGAGGCAGCCGGACGGCACCAAGGCGCCGACCCGCGACATTCCGGTCCTTTGCCGCGACCGGGTCAATTATGTCGGCGACGCCGTCGCCTTCGTCGTCGCCGACAGTCGCGCCCTGGCGCAGGACGCGGCCGAGCTGATCGAAGTCGATTACGAGGCCGAGGATGCCGCGTCCGGCACCGCCACGGCGCTTGACGAAGGCACACCGCTGGTCTGGCCGGAACTCGGCTCGAACCGCGCCTTCAGCTACCACATCGGCGACCAGGCGAAGACAGCGGCGGCATTCGCCAGGGCGGCGCATGTCACCCGCATCGAATTCATCAACAACCGGCTGGTCTGCAACTACATTGAGCCGCGCTCGGCGATCGGCGAGTGGGACACGCAAGAAAACCGCTTCGTGCTGACCACGGGCTCGCAGGGCGTGCATTCCATGCAGTACATCCTGGCCGATGTGTTCAAGATCAAAAAGAACCAGCTGCGCGTCATCA
The DNA here is from genome assembly GCF_004792125.1 of Mesorhizobium sp. M5C.F.Ca.ET.164.01.1.1. Classification (NCBI taxonomy): domain Bacteria; kingdom Pseudomonadati; phylum Pseudomonadota; class Alphaproteobacteria; order Hyphomicrobiales; family Phyllobacteriaceae; genus Mesorhizobium; species Mesorhizobium sp. M5C.F.Ca.ET.164.01.1.1. The sequence continues at coordinate 651,457 of NZ_SRTG01000002.1, forward strand.
CGCCTGATGTCGGCGGCGGCTTCGGACCGAAAAGCTTCGTCTATCGCGAACATCCGCTGGTGCTCGAGGCCGCCAGGCGCCTTGGCCGCCCGGTGAAATGGGCCGGCGACCGCACCGAGCATTTCCTCACCGATGCGCAAGGCCGCGACAATGTCGTGACCGCCGAGATGGCAATGGACAAGGACGGCCGCTTCCTCGGCATGAAGGTCGATCTTCTCGCCAATATCGGCGCCTATGTCTCGCAATACGGCCCATTCATCCCCTATGTCGGCGTCACCATGTCGACCGGCGTCTACGACATCCAGGCGCTCGATGTTTCGGTGACCGGCCTCTACACCAATACCTGCCCGGTCGATGCCTATCGCGGCGCCGGCCGTCCGGAAGCGGCATTCCTCCTGGAAAAGCTCGTCGACGCCTGCGCCCACGATCTGGGCTTGCCAGTCGAAGAGATCCGCCGGCGCAATTTCATTCGGCCTGAGCAGTTTCCCTATCGCACGCAGACGGACCGCCTCTATGATACCGGCGAATTCGCAGGCCATATGGACCGCGCCATCGAAGAGGCGGAGTGGCAGGCGTTTCCGGAGCGGCTGGCGCAGTCGAAGGTGGCCGGCAAAATCCGCGGCATCGGCATGGCGACCTATATCGAGGCCTGTGCCTTTGCGGGCTCTGAACCGGCCTTTGTCGAATTGAACGGCGACGGCACGGTGACGCTGAAGATCGGCACCCAGACCAACGGGCAGGGGCATGCGACCGCCTATGCGCAATTCCTCTCGGAAAAGCTTCATCTCGACATCGGCAAGATTCATGTCCGCCAGGGCGACACCGACGAGCTGAAGGCCGGCGGCGGCACCGGCGGCTCGCGCTCCATACCCCTTGGCGGTGTATCAGCTTCTCGCGCGGGCGAGGATCTGGCCAACAAGATCAAGCGCATCGCAGCGGATGAGCTGGAAGCCTCGGCCGACGACATCGAATTGTCCAACGGCGTTGCCCGCATCGTCGGCACCGACCGCATGATCGATTTTTCGGCCATCGCCAAGGCCGCCAAGAACCCGGACGATCTCAAGGGCTTTGGCGAATTTGTGCAGCACGAATGCACCTATCCGAACGGCACCCACATCTGCGAGGTCGAGATCGACCCCGATACCGGCATGACGGAGATTGTCCGCTATACGATCGTCGACGATTTCGGCGTCACCGTGAACCCGATCCTGCTGGCCGGCCAGGTGCATGGCGGTGTCGTCCAGGGCATCGGCCAGGCGCTGACCGAGAACACGGTCTATAACCAAGACGGGCAGTTGTTGACGGCGAGCTTCATGGACTATGCCATGCCGCGCGCCGACGATTTGCCGTTCTTCCATTTCGAGACCCGCAACGTGCCCTCGACCACCAATGCACTGGGTATCAAGGGAGCAGGCGAGGCGGGCACGATCGGAGCAACGCCGGCCGCGCTCAACGCGGTGACGGATGCGCTCTATCGCGCCTACGGCATCAGACATATCGATATGCCGGCGACGCCGGCGCGCATCTGGGCAGCGATCCAGGAAGCAGCTGCTAAGTGAACCCGACGGACCATCCCGGCGGGCACAACACGCTGACCGGGATCATGCTCAAGATCGTGTCGGTGGCGGTGTTTGTCGGCATGTCCTCTTGCAAAAAGGCGGCGGGCACGTTGCCGGCCGGCCAGATCGTCTTCTTCCGCTCCTTCTTCGCCATCTTTCCGATCGTCGTCTTCCTGGCCTTCCAGGGAAAGCTTGGCACCGCGTTCTCGACCAAACGCCCGCTCAACCACATTGCGCGCGGGGTTGTCGGCGTCTGCGCCATGGGGCTCGGCTTCTTTGCGCTGACACGGCTGCCGCTGCCCGAGGCGATCACGCTGAACTACGCACAGCCGCTGCTGGTGGTGGTGTTCAGTTCGATTTTCCTCGGCGAGGCGATCCGCGTCTATCGCTGGAGCGCGGTTGCGGTCGGACTGCTCGGGGTGCTAGTCATCTCATGGTCGGAACTGACGCTGCTGGGTTCGGGCGCAGCACTCGGCGATCAGGAGGTGCTCGGCGTCATTGCCGCCTTGGTCGCGGCAGCGATTTCGGCCGTCGCCATGCTGCTGGTGCGCAACCTCGTCCAGAGCGAGCCGACGGCAACTATCGTGCTGTGGTTTTCGGTAACGGCGAGCATCCTGGCGTTGCTTTCGCTGCCGTTCGGCTGGCAGGCGCTGACCCCGGTCCAGGCGGGCCTGCTCATTGCTGCAGGCTTTTGCGGCGGGGTCGCTCAGATTCTGATGACGGCAGCCTATCGCCATGCCGAGGCCTCGGTCGTGGCGCCCTTCGAATACACGTCGATGCTGCTTGGCATAGTCGTCGGCTATCTCGCTTTCGGCGACGTCCCGACGGTTCATATGCTCATCGGCGGCCTGATCGTCGTTGTCGCCGGCATCTTCATCATCTGGCGCGAGCGTCAGCTTGGCCTCGAACGTGCCCGCACTCGCCAGGCGGCCCCACCGCAAGGATGATCAGGACGGCTCGGCCCGTTCCTTCGCCAATCGCACCAGCACCGTCCGCGTTTGCTCGTCGGCGGGGAAAAAGGATTCGATCGCCAGCTCCGACAGCGTCACGTCAAGCGGCGTGCCGAACACGGTGATGGTGCTGATGAACGACAGCACGGCATCGCCATGCGCAAGCCGCAGCGGGTGCACGATCGCGTTCGGCTCGACCGGCACCGGCCGTGCGCCGTTCAGGCCGGACGGATAGGTCCGAAGCTCGCGCTCCAGTTCAACCAGAACCGGATCGCCAGTGGCGTCGTTCTGGCGTTTCAGCCGATCGAGAAGATGCGCGCGCCATTCGGCGAGGTTGACGATGCGCGGCGCGACGCCACCGGGGTGCAGACTGAGCCGCAGCACATTGACCGGCGGCGTCAGCAAGGACGCCTCGGCGACGTCGGCGAGGAACGGGCCGATGGCGGCGTTTGCCGCTACCAGGTTCCAGTGCCGGTCGACAGCGAGCGCTGGGAAGGGTTCGTGCCCCTTGAGCACGATCTCGACGGCTGCCATCGCCGGCGCCAGCGAGGCATCGGTGAGCGAACGCTCGCTGAAACTAGGGGCAAACCCCGCGGCCAGCAGGAGCTGGTTGCGCTGCCTCAGCGGGATCGACAGCTGCTCGGCCAGATGCAGCACCATTTCGCGCGAGGGCGCCGCGCGGCCGCTTTCCACGAAGCTCAGATGCCGTTGCGAGATTTCGGCTTCCATGGCGAGATCGAGTTGGCTCATGCGCCGGCGCGTGCGCCATTCGCGAATGAGGCTGCCGGCGGAAGTCTGGGTTGCTGTCATGAGCGGATGACTAGGCCGGCAGCGGATGTATTTCAATTACCGGGCAGGTTATAGGTGAAGCCCTTTCCTTCTCCCCTTGTGGGAGAAGGTGGCCGAGCGAAGCTCGGTCGAATGAGGGGTGTTCCAGTTTGGCGAACACCCTCATCCAAGTCGAGAAGCTGGCGCACGGCGACAGAATTATCAGCGCCTCGTTTCTTCCAGCACCCCTCAACCGTCTTGGCGCTACGCGCCAATCCACCTTCTCCCACAAGGGGAGAAGGGAAGCTGCGCCCCACCTCAACCGAGCGCCCGCAGCGTCGCTTTCACCTCGAGGAAATCCCGCCACGCCAGCTTCTTGTGCGCGGGGGTTCTCAAGAGATAGGCCGGGTGAAGGGTCGGCATGGCGGGAATGGCAATACCGGAGGCGGTCGTGTGGACGCGCCAATTGCCGCGCAGCCGCAGGATGCCCTCGGTGGTGTTGAGCAAGGTCTTTGCCGAGGGGCCGCCCAGGTTGACCAGCACCTTCGGATTGACCAGCTCGATCTGCCGTTCGATGAATGGCCGGCAAATCTCGGTCTCGTGCGGTGTCGGCGTGCGGTTGCCCGGCGGCCGCCAGGGGATGACATTGGCGATGTAGGCCGAGGTCCGGTCGAGCCCGATCGCGGCCAGCATTCGGTCAAGCAGCCGGCCCGAGCGGCCGACGAACGGCAATCCCTCGAGGTCCTCGTCGCGGCCGGGCGCCTCGCCGACCAGCATCACCGCGGCATTCGGATTGCCGTCGGCGAACACCAGGTTCTTGGCGGTGAATTTGAGATTGCAGCCGTCGAATGCCGCCATGTGCTGGCGAAGCTCGTCCAGGCTCGTCGCCGTCGTTGCCAATTGCCGCGCCAATGCCGCTTGCTGCTCGTCGGGCACCGTCGCCGTACCGGACGGGGCGCGCACCGCCGGTGCCGCAGCTTGCCTTTCGCCCATTCCGGCGCGTGACAGGCTTGTCGAGCGTGGCAGTGCGGCGCTCCCACCAGCTGGCGGCGTAACCGTCGCCGGCGCTCGCTCAGGTGGCTTTGACGCAGCCTCGGCAAACCTGTTCAGCGGCTCCTCCTCGAGCGCTTCATCGACGCCCGCGCTGGCGTAAAAGGCCAAAAGGTCGGCGATAGCAGGTCGGTTGTCTCGGGGAACGGCAGTCATGCTTTCACATTCGGCCGCGCAGCAGGAATTTGCAAGTAATGCATGTCGCCCAAAAGCATGCCCTCGGGCTTGACCCGAGGGTGCGTAGCGGTTTTGGGGAACGACATAACAGGACCCTTAGCTCGACGGTATACGCGGATCCTGCACCAGATAGAACGTCCAGCGCGGTGTGTAGTCGGTGATCAGGTAATCGAATTTTGCTGTCTTCAGCGGGTCGATCTTGCCACTCTTGAACAGCAGCCGATCATAGGGCTCGAAGTCGCGATCGAAATCGGCAAAGCTGCTCGACCAGATGTTGTCAGGCGTCTTGTTGCGCTGATCGAATGACAGGCCGTCGCCAAACACGCTCGGCTGGTGGAGCACCTCCTGGAGCTCGAACTGGAACTCGACCCAGGCCTGGCCGCTGTTGTTGAGCACGTCGATGCGCATATACATGAGGCCGTTCGCAAATTGGCCCGCGGTGCCGAAGGGCTGGATCGGCTTCGTCGTGCGGATAGTCAGTGTCACCGGTGTTGCCGAGTTCAGCTCTTCGGTGATGACAAGCGGGTCCTCCTTTGTCCCGATGCCCGAGGCGCTGGTGATGCGGAAGCCGCCCAGCTCGTCGGAAAAGGAGTAGGCTCCGGCCGCCCAGACCCTCTGCGGCTCGGCATAGGCGCCAACGGGCGCCAGCGGCAAAAGGGCCAAAACGAGCGCCCGGCAAATCCGTCCAGGCGCGGAAAAAAAGCGCGTCGATGAAAAGCCAATTGGCCCGTATATGCGCATGGTGCGAAGTATGGCCGATAAGCAAGCCGTCGAACAATTAAAAACGTCAGGGCGCCGGCTCTCCTTAAAATGGGGCCTGGCCCGGATCGATATTCCGGGGACCGCAAACCGTGATTTTGTAGTACGATGCGCGACTTTTCGACGAAATCGGCATTGTCACATCAGCGCCGGTTTCGCGTCGCGAATTGATGCGCTATGCAGCGGATAAGCCAGCAAGATGCGCAAATGCGGCAGCCAGTGAGGGGTTGATGAGCGAGATCGAACGCGAAAGCATGGAATTCGACGTGGTCATCGTCGGCGCTGGTCCAGCCGGCCTCGCCGCTGCGATCCGTCTCAAGCAGGTCAATCCCGAGCTTTCCGTCGTCGTCCTGGAAAAGGGCGGCGAAATCGGCGCCCACATCCTGTCCGGCGCCGTAGTCGACCCGATCGGCATCGACCGGCTGCTGCCGGGCTGGCGTGACGAAGAAGGACATCCGTTCAAGACGCCGGTTACGGCAGACCATTTCCTGGTCCTCGGCCCCGCCGGTTCATTCCGTCTGCCCAACATCCTGATGCCGCCGCTGATGAACAACCACGGCAACTACATCGTTTCGCTCGGCAATGTCTGCCGCTGGCTGGCGACCAAGGCCGAGGCGCTGGGCGTCGAGATCTACCCGGGCTTTGCCGCGGTGGGCCTCATTTACGGTGACGAGGGCGCGGTCACCGGCGTTGTCACCGGCGATATGGGCGTCGAGAAAGACGGCACGCATGGCCCGGGCTTCGCGCCGGGCATGGCGCTGATGGGCAAATATGTGCTGATCGGCGAGGGCGCGCGCGGCTCGCTGGCCAAGCAACTGATCGCCAAATACCATCTTTCCGACGGCCGCGAGCCCGGCAAATACGGCATCGGCCTCAAGGAGCTCTGGCAGGTCAAGCCGGAGCACCACCGGCCAGGCCTTGTCCAGCATTCCTTCGGCTGGCCGCTCGACACGAAGACCGGCGGCGGCTCCTTCCTCTACCATCTGGAAGACAACCAGGTGGCGGTCGGCTTCGTCGTCCACCTCAACTACAAGAACCCCTATCTGTCGCCTTTCGATGAATTTCAGCGCTTCAAGACCCACCCGGCGATCAAAGGCACATTCGAGGGCGGCAAGCGGCTGGGTTATGGCGCCCGTGCCATCACCGAGGGCGGCTGGCAGTCGGTGCCGAAACTGTCCTTTCCCGGTGGCGCGCTGATTGGGTGTGCTGCCGGCTTCGTCAACGTGCCGCGCATCAAGGGCTCGCACAATGCCGTGCTCTCCGGAATGCTGGCGGCGGAGCACGTCGCCGAGGCGATCGCCGCCGGCCGTGCCAATGACGAACTGGCCACTTACGAGGCGGCATGGCGGGCGACCGATATCGGCAAGGATTTGAAGAAGGTGCGCAACGTCAAGCCATTGTGGTCGCGCTTCGGCACCGTCGTCGGCGTCGGCATTGGCGGCCTCGATATGTGGCTGAACACCCTGTTCGGCTTCTCGCCTTTCGGCACGCTGAAGCACGGCAAGGCCGACTATGCAACGCTGGAACCGGCCGCCAAGCATAAGAAGATCGCCTATCCGAAGCCGGACGGCGTGCTCACCTTCGACCGCCTGTCCTCGGTGTTTCTCTCCAACACCAACCACGAGGAAAACGAGCCTGTCCACCTGCTGGTCGCGGATATCGATCTGCAGCAGCGTTCCGAACACGATATCTATGCCGGGCCATCGACACGCTACTGCCCGGCCAGTGTCTACGAATGGGTCGACAAGGATGGCAACGCCGCCGCCGATCCCGAGGCGAAGGACGTGCGCTTCGTCATCAACGCGCAGAACTGCGTCCACTGCAAGACCTGCGACATCAAGGACCCGAACCGAAACATAACCTGGGTGCCGCCACAAGGTGGTGAGGGACCGGTCTACCAGAACATGTAGCCCAACAAGAACATGTAGTCCGCCAGAACCGCTGTGCCGGCCGTCCGCCGTCGACCAATGAAAGCCCGTGAAGGCCCTTTATATTTGCAGCATCTAAAAAAAGTTGAAGCGGCGCGGCGCTTGTGGTTCCTTTCCCTTCTGACCGGAGAGATGACCATGCGCCTGGCGGTTTTGACGTGCCTTGTGGCGATTGGCGCCTTGTGCGGCTTTGCACCGTCGGCATCGGCTGACACAAAGGTGCTGGTCAAGACCCGGACCTACGACATATCAGGAACCACGGGCGCCGCCCTGATCGAGGCCATGGACCGCAAGGGTCCGAAGCGGCACGGCTTCATGACGCACGCCATCGCGCTGACCGCCTATACCGTAAGTTGGGACCTTGAGGTCAGCAGGGAGGGTGGTGTCTGCCGTCTGCGGCAGGCCAATGGGAAACTCGATCTCACCTACACCTTACCCCGCATGGTCTCAGCCGCGACGCCGGCGCTTCAGAAGCGTTGGAAGCGGTTTTTCGTGGGCGTTCGTGCCCACGAGCATAACCACGGCCGCATCGCCAGGACAATGATGCGGGCCACCGAGAAATCGATCACGGGACTGGAGTTTGCCGACAACTGGGTTTGCAGCAAGACGCATCGCGAGGCGAGGCGCCGGATCAAGGCTGTCTATGCCGAATACGAGGCAAAACAGAACGCTTTCGACGCGCGCGAGCATCGCGACGGCGGCCATGTCGAACACCTCGTCGGTGCCCTGTTGCGCAAGCAGTAGGCGCTCAGCTTCGAGTCTTGCCGTTCTGTGTCATGGATGCGGATGCGGTCGCAGTTTCATCTTCGTCGACCGGCATTTTCTGTTCCGGCCTGAGCGAGAATTCCACCATCAGCGGAAGATGATCGGAGCCGCTGCCTTCCAGCCTCGACACCGAATGGATGAGAACCGCGCCCTTGCTGAAAACCTGGTCGATCGGCAGTCCGGCGAAGCGCAGGAAATCCGGCAGCTCGATATAGAGCCAGGTCGGCCCCGGCGAAGGCGCCACGGTCAGCTTGCCAAGATCTGCGACGCGCCGCACGGCGGCGCTCCACGGCACTGCATTGCAGTCGCCTGCCATGATCGATGTCTCGCCAAGCGATGCGAACTCTTCCGACAATCCGCCGATCTGCCGTGATTGGTTGCGCGGCCATGGCCAGGTGAGGTGCACGGCGGCCACGTCGACGTCGGTTCCGCCGAAATCGACCGTCGCGATGGCCACCGCGCCGCGCCTGTCGCAGCGCGGTTGCGTGCCGGCGGCAAACGGTCTTCTCGACAGCAGCGCAACGCCGAACACGCCATTTGGGTAAGGGCAGAGTATCCGGTAGGGATAGGCGCTGGCGAGAAGGCCAAGCTTCGCCTTCCACATTTCGGATACCTCCTCGAGGGTAATCACGTCAGGCTGGGTCCGGCCGATCAGCGACAGTACCTTTTCAGGCGTTGGGTTGTCGAACCGCAGGTTCATCTGCAGCAGGCGGTAGACCGCCTTGTCACCGGGATAGACAGACTGGTCGTCGGGGTAATCGGGCTGGTCGCCGGGGTAATCGGGCTGGTCGCCGGGGTTGGCTTCGTAGGCTGCCTGGACTGGCCACAGGCGGGGCACTGGCGACGTGGTGGCAAAGGCAGCCCCCGCAAAGAGCAGCGCTGCGGCGGCCTGCAGGCGAAACGAGGTCACGAGCAAGGGCAGCGCGCAAAGCGCCATCAGCACGGCAAGATGAACGCGGAAATGAGCGAAGGAATCGAAGGCCGGATGCAGCGTTCCGAAAAACCCAGCCACCAGCGCGACCGAGCAGCCGAGCATTGCGAGGAATGCCGCCGATGTCATCATGTTTCGAACGCGTGCCATCTACTTTGCTTATCGGTAGAAATGCGGCCCAATCAAGATGGCAAACCCTGCTGCGCTCTTACCAAGCTCCGGCCATGCTCCGGTCGATCGAGCGGTGCTACTGGAATGCCGTTTCCGAAAAGCTTCTGAGCTTGCGCGAATGCAACCGTTCCATCGGCATCTCGGCCAGCTTTTCCATCGCCCTGATGCCGATGGTCAAATGCTGTGCCACCTGGCGCTTGTAGAACTCGGTCGCCATGCCGGGCAGCTTCAATTCGCCATGCAGGGGCTTGTCGGACACGCAAAGCAGCGTGCCATAGGGCACGCGGAAACGGAAGCCATTGGCCGCGATCGTCGCCGATTCCATGTCGAGCGCAATCGCCCGTGACTGCGACAGCCGCTGCACCGGCCCGCGCTGGTCGCGCAGCTCCCAGTTGCGGTTGTCGATGGTGGCGACGGTGCCGGTGCGCATGATACGCTTGAGGTCGTAGCCGGAAAGGCCGGTGACTTCGGCGACCGCCTCCTGCAGCGCCACCTGGATTTCGGCCAGCGGCGGGATCGGCACCCAGACCGGAAGATCATCGTCCAGAACATGGTCTTCCCGCACATAGGCATGCGCCAGCACATAGTCGCCCAGTGCCTGGGTGTTGCGCAGCCCGGCGCAATGGCCGAGCATCACCCAGGCGTGCGGCCTGAGCACCGCAACGTGGTCGGTGATCGTCTTGGCGTTGGAGGGGCCGACGCCGATATTGACCATCGTGATGCCGCCATGGTTCGGCTTCTTCAGATGATAGGCCGGCATCTGCGGCAGGCGCGGCGGCGCCACGCCATGGCTAGGCGCGCTTTGTCCAGCCTTGGTGACGACATTTCCCGGCTCAACGAATTCGACGTATCCGCCGCCGCCTTTCGCCATTAGCTCATCCGCACGGGCGACGAATTCGTCGATGTAGAACTGGTAGTTGGTGAACAGCACGAAATTCTGAAAATGCTGGGGACTGGTCGCCGTATAGTGCGACATCCGGTGCAGCGAGTAGTCGATGCGTTGCGCCGTGAACGCCGCCAGCGGCCTGGCTTCGCCTAAAGCCACTTCGAACGTGCCGTTGGCGATCTGGTCGTCGGTGCCGTCGAGATCCGGCACGTCGAACAGGTCACGGATCGGCCGCCTGATGCGCTCGGCTGCCGCGCCGTCGACATGGGAGCCTTCCAGGAACGCGAAATGCAGCGGAATGGGCGTCGTCGATTCCGAAACCGTGACCGGAACGCCGTGATTGCGCATGATCAGGCGAAGCTGTTCAATGAGATAGCGTTCGAAAAGGGCGGGCTGGGTTATGGTGGTCGAGAAATGCCCAGGCGTCGGCATATGGCCGTAAGCCTGCCGCGAGTCGATCTGGGTGAACGAAGTCGTGGTGACGCCGACCTCGGGGTAAAAGGCCCGGTAGCGCTTGTTGTTGTCGCCGCCTGCGGCGAGCGCCGTAAACGAATCGCGCAGGAATTTGGTGTTGCGGTCGTAGAGGGCCTGCAGGGCCGCGACGGCCTTTCCGGCATCATTGAAGATCTGCCGGCCAAACGGCTCCGGCATCACGACTGAGTCTATGGCTTGGGGATAGATTCGCTTTTCCATGACCCAATATAGAGGCTTGGCCATACGGTTGGGAGGGGCCAAAGGGTCGTTTTTCATTATTGAATGGATTCAATGAAGGCCGATTGGCCTAGCCTCGCCGCAGGCTGACCAACAGCACAAAGCCGACGCCCTTCTTCTTCAACGCCGGCGCTTCGATCGTCGAGCCGGCATCGGCGCGCATCGTGGGCACGGCCAGAACCGGCGCTGCAAGGACCGTCAGGATGAGCGCCGCCCGCGGCAGAAGCCGAAGGGCCTTGAGGGTGTTGGCGACGATGCGGTTCATGGCTTTTGCTTTTTTTCTCTCTCTCGGGTCTTTGTCGGTTCAGCGGCGAAATTGGTTCATGCAACCGAACCGGCAGGCATTGGAGCTGGCTTCATCCCAGGCACGGGCGGGGCGGCCGGCCTCGGCAACCAGGATGGCGAACAACATGCCGAACAGGCTCATCAGCAGGCAGACGATGGTGAAGCGGCGGGCGAACATTGCGTGGTGTCTCCTTCAACACGCATGAGAATGCCCTAATGCAACTGAACCGGTTCTGATGCCGGCGTTCATCTGCGGTTCAAATTTATCGACGGAGTGTTGAGTGCCCGCCGCCACCGCGCGGTCGCCGGCCACGAGCGTCTTCGCAGTCTTGCTGCCGGCCCGCAGTCTTGCTGCCCCCCAGATCTTGATGACAGGGACGAAGGATGCACAAAAATTGCTGTTAGCTTAGGGCGCAGAAGGCGCGGCCCGCCCGATCGATCCGGTGTCTCAAACAGACGGCGCAAACAAAAACGGGGCCTTCGCGGCCCCGTTTTTCAATTTATGGCGGTGGAAACGATCAGAGCTTGTGCCAAGTCTGGCTCTTGCAAATCAGCCCGCCGAGCACGCAGCCGCTCATCTTGAGCGAAGCGCCTGAGACCGAGGCCTTGCCCGAATAGGTCTTGTCGGTCTCCGGGTCGGTTATGGTGCCCGTATATTTATTGGCGCCGGACACCTTAAACGAACCGATGCGCTTACCGGCAAACTTGCCAGATTTGAGTGTGATGGAAAATGCGCCGCTGCCGCCCGCGATGGCGGCGGTCGCGCCGGCCTGCGTTTTCCAGTTGCCTTCGATCGGATCGGCCCAAGCCGCGCCGGCCATGATCAATGTGGCCGCCAAGGCCATGCTGATTTTGCGAAACATGTTTGTCCTCCCTGTGGAAATCCGGCCGGATGTTCCGCCCGCCGGTCTGCCTTTTACGCAAACGTAAGCTAATTCACGTCCCGGCAAAACAAAAGCGGTGCCGCAGCGGAAGACTTCAGGATTTTCTGGTCGCCCGAAGCGGTCTCATCGGTGAGAAATGAAACGTTCGCAACTCCATCTTTGTCTCCCGTGGTTAGCGGAGTCTTGATCTTCGCCTCGCAAATTTTCGTCAAATTTAGTGCAAACCAGCGAAATTGCTGGCTTTGCATCCTTAACGAATTCTCGCGTTTACCTCTTGTTTTAGCTTTGTTTTCCTCAAATTAAGCACGCCACTTAACGACGGATTCAAGCCTCCGGTTCATTCTCGAAAACATCGAAAGAGCGGCCACCCCCAAGGTTTACCAACAGATACCAAGGGACAGAACGAGGCAGCTCTCGGGAGCCTGACAGGGGCTAGAACAGGGGATTGAAATGGCACGTTTTGAGATGCCTGAAGCCGGCTTCGGCGCCATGGGTGCAACTGCCCAGGCCGACATTCTTTTCGAACTGGGCATGATGTATGCGACCGGCCGCGACTGCGAGACCGATGTCGTCGCCGCCCACAAATGGTTCAATATTGCTGCGATCAAGGGTTCGGTCCGCGCTGCGGAACTGCGCTCGGAATTGTCGGCCGCCATGTCGAAGGTCGAGATCGCCAGGGCACTGCGCGAAGCCCGCGAATGGATGACGATGCACTAAGTTGGCCCTGAGTTCATCAGGCACCGAGATCACCGACAGGGACGCTTCAGGTCAAGGCCGCCCAAGACGGCCGGACCGGCAAGAATAAGGCCGCGCAAGACGGTCGAACCAACAATGACAAGAACGCGGCAGGCCGGATACAGCCAGGCTGCGCGACGGACAGGGAAGGCGAGCGGTTTTCGGGCGCGTGAGCGTTCGGGATTGTTCGATCGACAAAGCCGCGACCGGCCGGAACAAGGCAGGCGCGGCTTTTGCGTTTTCTGACCATGATCCCAAAAGTGGAAACCGGTTTTTGGAGAAGATCATGGTCAAACAGAAAGGCTTCAGGCCCAACTGAGTGCCGCCGATGCGCCTAGACAGGCTTGGCGAAGGGTGAGATTCTCCCGGCCACTCTGGAAGAGGCGCGGCCGGAGCGGTCGCGCGAGAGTGGAGGAGTTGTATTACCATGAAAAAGTTGGGTATTTTGAGCGTGGCCATAGTCGGCCTGATGATGAGCGCGCCGGTTGCGTTCGCCGAAGACATCACCTTTTCGGTGGTCGGACCAATGACCGGACAGCTTGCCACCATCGGCGACCAGTTCAAGCAGGGAGCGCAAGCGGCGGCCGACGCGATCAACGCGGCTGGAGGTGTCGAAGGCCGCCAGATCAAGCTCGACGTCCAGGATGACCAGTGCGATCCGAAACAGGCGGTTTCGGTCGCCAACCGCATCATTGCCAACGGCGTCAAGTTCGTCGATGGGCATGCCTGCTCGGGCTCGAGCATTCCGGCCTCGGCCGTCTATGCCGAAGCCGGGGCGCTGATGATGAGTCCGGCTTCGTCGAATCCAGAGCTGACCGACGCGGCCGCGAAAGCCGGCTGGCCGACGATCATGCGCCTTTATACGCGCGACGATGCGCAGGGCGCTTTCATCGGTCCATGGATCGCCAAGAAGTATGCCGGCAAGAACGTCGTTATCATGCACGACAAGAGCGCCTATGGGCAGGGCGTCGCCGACGCCGTCAAGGCAACGATGAACCAGAACGGTCTCAAAGAGATCCTTTACGAGGGCATCAACGCCGGTGAAAAAGACTACGCGGCGCTTGTCACAAAGCTCAAGGACCTGAAGGCGGATGTGGTCTATTTCGGCGGCTACCACCCCGAAGCCGGCCTCATCCTGCGCCAGTCGGCGGAACAGAACCTGAAGTATCAGCTGATCATGCCGGACTCGATCGCCACGCCGGAATTCTGGCAGGTCGCCGGTCCGGCCGGCGAAGGCACCATGTTTGTCTTCCCGTCGGATCCGCAGGCGAAGCCCGAAGCCAAGGAAGCCATCGAAAAGATCAAGGCGGGCGGCTTCGTGCCCGAGGGCTTCACGCTGTTCTCCTATGCCGTGATCCAGGCCTTTGCCGAGGGTATCAAGCGCGCCGGCAGCGACGACCCGGCCAAGGTTGCCGAAGCGCTGAAGAATGGTGAGCCGATCAGCACCGTCGTCGGCCCTGTCACTTTCGATGAAAAGGGCGACCTCAAGAACGTCAGCTACGACATCAACCAGTGGCACGACGGCAAATACGCGCCGATCCAGCCGTAATCGCCGGCGTCGCCTAGAGACCATCGGAGATGGCCGGGGCAGACCCGGCCATTTTCAATTTGGGCACGCGTTTGTGGCGCGTGTCTTGGACGTCGCCTCGTGGATGAAGGAACAGCGGTCAGACGTGGGCTTCCTCGGCAAAACGCACCAGCACGGTCCCGTCGGTGACTTGTGCGCCCTCCGCTGCGATCTCGGCGATCGTCCCGTCATGAGTGGCGGAAATGGTGTGCTCCATCTTCATCGCTTCCAGGATCAACAGCGGCTGACCCTTGATGACGGCGTCGCCTCTTGCCGCGCGCACCAGCTTGACCAGGCCCGGCATCGGCGCGCGCAGGCTGTCAGAGCCGGCGGCGATTTCGTCGGCCCTCGCCAGCGGGTCCGGCACCGCGAAGCTGTAGCCGATGGCGCCCGAAAAGACAGTGACATGGCCTGGCCAGCGGGCGAGGCGAGGGGCGGCGCGAAGATCGAGCGGACTGGCGCTGTCATAAGGTGCGTCCAGCGCCACTTGGAAGCGCTTGTCCGGCCGCACCGACACAAGCGCGACGATCTCACCATCGCCGTATCGTAGCCGCGTGCGCCGCGGAACAGTGTGGAAATGCGAATAACCGGCAAGCGACGACCACGGATCGTTGGACGGCGCCTGAGCCCCGGCGCCGGACGCCGCAAATGCGGCTGCGGCGACGATCTCGCTGCTCGGCGGCGGGACTGCGGTCAGCGCTCGCTGATGCCTGCCGATCAGGCCGGTATCGACATCGCCTGCCGAAAAGTCCGCATCAGCGGCAAGAGCAGCGAGAAAGGCGGTGTTGAAGGTCGAGCCGGCGATCTCGGTCTGCGAAAGGGCTATGCCCAGCGCTTCGAGCGCCTCCTGCCTGCTCTTGCCGTGCACGATCAGCTTGGCGATCATTGGATCGTAGAACGGCGAGATGGCATCGCCGGCCCGCACGCCGGTCTCGATCCGCATGCTGGCGCCCTCGGGCGCGGTATCCGGAAATTTCAGGTGATGCAGCGTGCCCGTCGCCGGCAAAAAACCCTTTGCCGCGTCCTCGGCATAGATGCGCGCTTCGAAGGCATGGCCGGAGAGCGTGATCTCGCTCTGCGTGTTCGGCAGCTTCTCGCCGGACGCTACCCGCAACTGCCATTCGACCAGGTCGATGCCTATGACCATTTCGGTGACGGGGTGCTCGACCTGGAGGCGGGTGTTCATCTCCATGAACCAGAAGCGGTCGGCCTTCAGCCCTTGCGAGGCATCGACGATAAACTCGATCGTGCCGGCGCCGGAATAGTTGATCGCCTTGGCGGCCTTCACCGCCGCCTCCGTCATCGCTTTGCGCAATGCCGGCGTCATGCCGGGGGCAGGGGCTTCCTCGATCACCTTCTGGTGGCGGCGCTGCGCCGAGCAGTCGCGCTCGTAGAGATGCACGACGTTGCCGAAAGTGTCGCCGAATACCTGAACCTCGATGTGGCGCGGCTTGTCGATATATTTCTCGACCAGCACGCGGTCGTCGCCGAAAGCGGCCTTGGCCTCGCGCCGTGCACCAGACAGCGCCTCGGAAAAGTCGTCGGGGTGTTCGACGCGCCGCATGCCCTTGCCGCCGCCACCGGCGCGCGCCTTGATCAGCACGGGATAGCCGATCTCGCGTGCCTTGGAGGCGAGTAGCACGATCTCCTGCGCCTCGCCGTGATAGCCCGGCACAACAGGCACGCCGGCCTTCTCCATCAGCCGCTTGGCCGCGTCCTTCAGCCCCATGGCGCGGATCGAGGCCGCTGACGGGCCGATGAAGACGAGCCCCGCAGCCGTCACCTGGTCGACGAAATTAGGGTTTTCCGACAGAAAACCGTAGCCCGGATGGATGGCTTCCGCGCCGGTGGCCAAAGCCGCCGCGACAATCTTGTCGCCGCGCAAATAACTTTCGCCGGCAGGCGAGGAGCCAATATGCACCGCCTCGTCGGCCATCTCGAGATGCAGCGACTTCGCATCGGCATTCGAATAAACCGCGACCGTGCGCACGCCCATCTTGCGTGCCGTGCGGATCACCCGGCAAGCGATCTCGCCGCGATTGGCAATCAGGATCTTGGCGAACATGGAGCCTCCGCGAGTAAGGTTCGAACCCCGCGGGGGGTAGGGCGCTTGAACACCCCCCTCTGTCCTGCCGGACATCTCCCCCGCAAGGGGGGAGATTGGTAGCTGCGCCCTCCAGTCGAACTTTCAACGTCGCAGTTTGGCGGAAGCAATAGCGACAGCCGATCTCCCCCCTTGAGGGGGAGATGTCCGGCCCGCCAGCCTGTCCTTGTCTCGCAAGAACAAGGAGTGGAAGCAGCGCCTACTTCGATGCCGCGATCGCGCAGCCGCCGCTGGCGGTCCTGACCTTCCACCTCGTCAAGCCGGCCTGGCAGTTGCGCAGCGCCATCTCTTCCGCAGCCTTCTGGGACGGCGCATTGAGTCTCGAGCCACAGATGACATAGAGGTCGACCACGCGCGAATAGAAGGTCGTGGCATAGGCGGAATGCCCGCTGGCCGCCACATAGGCTTTGTAGGCCTTCGGGCAGTCTCCGGTCGAACCTGGCGGAAAATTGACTGCGAAACGGCCGTCGCCCTTGCTTCCCGCCAGTGATTCCGCTGCGCCAACGCCAGGCACCGCTAATATAAGCAACCCTGAAAGTATAGATACAGTTGTCTTCTGAAAAAGCCGCAGTCTCATCTTCGCCCAATCCCCATTGGTATTTGCAAAGAGCAATAGCCGCAATTTTTCCGCGTGGCCAGTACCATAGTTGAAAATGAGTCTGAAGAATGTGGATTGCACTTCTCATCGGTGCACATCACCCTTCGCCAGGCGCAGCAACGCCTGTTGGTATAGTTCCGCCGTTTGCTGGTCGAAGCAGCAGAAGATGACAGTTTCCGGAACCGCATTCTGGCGGGTGAAGGCGCTCACAGTGCCAACGGCGATCTGCGTCGCCTGGTCCTTTGGATATCGGTATACACCGGCCGAGATCGCTGGAAACGCCACCGTCCGGCAACCCTTGGCGGCGGCGAGTTCGAGCGACCGGCGATAGCAGGAAGCCAACAACTCGGCTTCGCCCTTGCCGCCGCCTTGCCAGACCGGACCGACCGTGTGGATGATGTAGCGCGCCGGCAGCCTGTAGCCCTTGGTGAGTTTTGCATCACCAATCTTGCAGCCATTCAGCATCCGGCATTCGAACTCAAGCTCAGGGCCGGCCGCCCGGTGAATGGCGCCGTCGACGCCGCCACCGCCGAGCAGCGACGAGTTGGCGGCGTTCACAATGGAATCGACCGCCAGCTTGGTGATGTCGCCGGTATGAACGCGAATCCTGTGGTCGATTTCGCTCATTTCACATCCTGAACACGCCGAACTTTGTCTCCTCGATCTCGGCGTTCAGCGCGGCTGAAAGGCTGAGCGCCAGCACCTCGCGCGTCTTGGCCGGGTCGATGATGCCGTCGTCCCAGAGCCGGGCAGAGGAATAGAGCGGGTGGCCTTCATGCTCGTATTTCATCAGGATCGGCTTCTTGAATTTTGCCTCTTCCTCTGCGCTCCATTCCCCGCCCTTGCGCTCGATGCCCTCGCGCTTGACGACGGCCAGCACGGTGGCCGCCTGCTCACCGCCCATAACCGAAATGCGGGCATTCGGCCACATCCACAGGAAGCGTGGCGAATAGGCGCGTCCGCACATGCCGTAATTGCCGGCGCCGAACGAGCCGCCGATGATCATGGTCACCTTCGGCACGCGCGCCGTGGCGACGGCCATCACCAGCTTGGCGCCGTCCTTGGCGATGCCGCCGGCCTCGTACTTTCGCCCCACCATGAAACCGGTGATGTTTTGCAGGAAGATCAGCGGGATATTGCGCTGGCAGCACAGCTCGATGAAATGCGCGCCCTTTAGGGCGCTTTCGGAGAACAGCACGCCGTTGTTGGCGATGATGCCGACCGGCATGCCGTTGAGATGGGCAAAGCCGGTGACCAGCGTGGTGCCGTAATTCTGCTTGAACTCGTCGAACTCGGAGCTGTCGACGATGCGCGCGATCACTTCACGCACATCATAGGGCTGACGCAGATCGGTCGGCACAATGCCGTAGAGCTCATCGGCTGCATGAAGCGGCGGAACCGGATCGCGAAGTGCCAGCCCGATCTCCTTCTTTCGATTCAGGTTCTTGACGATGCGGCGGGCGATCGCCAGCGCGTGCTCGTCGTCCAGCGCATAATGGTCGGCAACGCCGGAAAGCCGCGTGTGCACATCGGCGCCGCCCAGTTCCTCCGTGCTGACGTCCTCGCCGGTAGCGGCCTTCACCAGTGGCGGACCGCCGAGGAAGATGGTCGCCTGGTTGCGCACCATGATCGTCTCGTCCGACATCGCCGGCACATAGGCGCCGCCCGCCGTGCACGAGCCCATGACGCAGGCGATCTGCGGTATGCCTGAAGCCGACATGTTGGCCTGGTTGTAGAAGATGCGGCCGAAATGGTCGCGGTCGGGAAACACCTCGTCCTGGTTTGGCAGGTTGGCACCGCCGCTGTCGACCAGATAGACGCAAGGCAATTTGTTCTGCAGCGCGATTTCCTGTGCGCGCAGATGCTTCTTTACGGTCAGCGGATAATAGGTGCCGCCCTTCACCGTGGCGTCGTTGACGACGACCATGACTTCGGTGCCTTCGACGCGTCCGATGCCGGCGATGATGCCGGCCGATGAGATGTCTTCGCCATACATCGACCACGCCGCGAACTGGCCGATTTCGAGGAAGGGCGAGCCGGTGTCGAGCAGCTGGGCGAGGCGCTCGCGCGGCAAAAGCTTGCCGCGGCTCTGGTGGCGCTCACGCGCTTCCTCCGAGCCGCCGCGCTCGACGGTTGCCGCCTTTTCCGCGATGTCGGCGACCAACGCCCGCATGCGCTCGGCATTTGCGCGGAAAGTGTCGGAGGCGGGCGAGATCTGGGACTGGAGCGTAGCCATCTTATACCCCCTCTGCCATGATTTCGCGCCCGATCAGCCAGCGGCGGATTTCGCTGGTGCCGGCGCCGATCTCATACAGCTTGGCGTCGCGCAGAAGCCGGCCGGTCGGATAGTCATTGATGTAGCCGTTGCCGCCCAGCAGCTGGATGGCGTCGAGCGCCATCTGCGTCGCCTTCTCGGCAGCGAACAGCACGCAAGCGGCGGCGTCCTTGCGGCTCGTGTGGCCGCGGTCGCAGGCGGCGGCGACGGCATAGACATAGGCGCGCGCGGCATTCATCGTCGTATACATGTCGGCGAGTTTGCCCTGCACCAGCTGGAATTCGCCGATCGGCTGACCGAACTGCTTGCGCTCGTGCACATAGGGGATCGCCACATCGAGGCACGCCGTCATCAGCCCGAGCGGTCCGCCGGCGAGCACCGTGCGCTCGTAATCGAGGCCCGACATCAGCACCTCGACACCGCGCCCTTCCTCGTGAAGCACGTTGCCGAACGGCACTTCGACATTCTCAAACACAAGTTCGCCGGTGTTCGAGCCGCGCATGCCGAGCTTGTCGAGCTTTTGCGCGACGGAAAACCCGGCCATCGATTTTTCGACGATAAACGCGGTGATGCCGCGCGAATGGAGCTCCGGATGGGTCTTTGCGTAGACGACCAGTGTTTCGGCATCCGGGCCGTTGGTGATCCACATCTTAGTGCCGTTGAGAACGTAGCGGTCGTTGCGCTTTTCGGCGCGCAGTTTGAGCGATACGACGTCGGAGCCGGCGCCGGATTCCGACATTGCCAGCGCGCCGACCTTTTCGCCGGTGCATAGCGCAGGCAGATGTTTCTCCTTCTGCGCCGGTGTCGCCCAGCGATTGATCTGGTTGACGCAAAGGTTGGAATGGGCGCCGTAGGAGAGGCCGACCGAGGCCGAGGCGCGGGAAATCTCTTCCATCGCGACGACATGAGCGAGGTAGCCCATGCCGGTGCCGCCGAAATCCGGATCGGCGGTGATGCCGAGCAGGCCGAGCCCACCGAGCTCGGCCCACAGATGCGCCGGAAATTCATTCGAGCGGTCGATCTCGGCGGCGATCGGCGCGATCTTTTCCTGGGCGAAGCGCCGAACCAGGTCGCGCAGCGCCTCGATGTCTTCGTCAAGCCCGAAGTTGAGTGTGTGCGTGTACATGCCTTTCCTCCCGGCGCATGGCCCCGAAATCGAATTCAATTTCGGCACGGATCATGCGCAAAATCAAAATGCTACAACGTCCTTTGCTCGCCGGAAGCGGCTGCGACGCTGTAGGTCGTTGTCGCGCCGTGGGCCTTTGCTCCAGCCAGGCGCATCGTCATTGAAAGAAATGTGGCGGTTACCTCCGAGATCGATAGCCGCTCGCCCGGCCGGAACCAGACGATGACGCCAGTCATCATCTGGATCAGCGCCATGGCAGTCAGACCTGTGTCTTCGACGCTGAAGTCGCCGGCCTCGACGCCGTCGCGCAAAATGGCGCGCAACTCCTTTTCATAGGCCGTGCGCAGGCGCAGGATCTGCGTCAGGCGGTCATGCGACAGGCTGCGCAGTTCCATGTTCGAGACATGGGTGGAATGGCGGCGTTCGATGTGGAAGGCGATGTGGTTTTTGACATAGGCGGCGAGCCGCGTCGCCGGATCGGCCGCGGCCGGGCGTGCCGCCTCCCACGCCTCGATCAGCCCTTCCATGTGCTCGCGCATCAGCGTGAACAAGAGGTCTTCCTTGGTCGGGAAATAGCGGTAGAGCGCCGCCGCCTGCACGCCGACCTCGGCGGCCAGCTGGCGCATCGACATCGCCTCGTAGCCAAGACGCGCGATCAGGCTGACCGCCGCCTCGCGGACCGCAGCTTCGGTCTTTTCCCCGTCCGAACCGGTCGTGCGCGCCATCGTCCCACCCCGTCGAGAAGCAAAATAATAAAACGAACGTTCAATTAATTCAAGCATTTTCAGAGGTGGAGGCACTTCATGCGGCGGCGGATTGCGATCTCACCCGGCTGACGGCCGACCTGGCACCGAACGACGGGTTCGCCGAGCCTGGGAAGGCTTGAAGCAGGTCATGTGCCTACTCGGTGACCGCAGTGTGGAAGGGAAGTAGTGGCATTGCCGAAACAACGGCGTTGCGATGCTCAGTTCCCTCGTGCGGCCGCCAACGCGCCCGGCAGCTCCACGGCAAAAATGTCGAGTTCGTGATCAAGGCCGACGCTGACCCTGATGCAGCGGTCGAGCACCGGCACCATCGGCTTGCGGATGAACACATCGCGCGACAGCAGCGCCTGCAGCACTTTAAGCGCGAAGGCGCCGTCGCCGCCGCAATCTATGGTGACGAAGTTGGTTGCAGACGGCAGCGGCTTCAGCCCATTCGCCTCGGCTATTTCGGCGATGCGCCGGCGGCCGGCAGCAACCCGCGCCACCACGCTTTGGAGATAGTCCTGATCGGCCAGCGCCTCGACGCCGGCGATCTGCGCCATGCGGTTGACGCCGTAATGGTTGCGGATCTTCTCGAAATCGCGGATCACCTGGGCCTCGGCCACCGCATAGCCGCAGCGTATGCCGGCCAGCCCGTAGGCCTTCGAGAAGGTGCGCATGCGGATGACGTTCGGCTGCGCGACATCGATCGGCGGTAGCGCCGAGGCCGGGCCCAACTCGCCATAGGCCTCGTCGAGCACCAGCATCGTGGTCTCCGGCAGGGCTTCGATAAAGCGGATGAGTTCGGCCGCTTCCCACCAACTGCCCATCGGATTGTCCGGGTTGGACAGGTAGACCAGCGCTGCATTTTCCCTGGCGACCGCAGCCAATAGGCCGTCCAGGCTTTCCCGGTCGTTCTGATAGGGGACCGCGACCAGCCGGCCGCCGACGCCGGCAATATGGAAATTGAAGGTCGGGTAGGCGCCGAGCGAGGTGACCACCGCGTCGCCCGGCGCCACATACATGCGCGCCACCAGGCTGAGCAACCCGTCTATGCCTTCGCCGACCACCACGTTTTCGGCGCCGACGCCAAGATGCGCGGCGATGGCCACCTTCAGATCGTGATTGTCGGGGTCGCAATACATCCACATGTCGCGGGCGAGGCCGGCTATGCGGGCGACGACGCGCGGCGAAGGGCCAAAGCTGCTCTCATTGGCGCCGATGCGGGCGCGAAACGCACGGCCCCGATCACGTTCCTGTGCCTCCGGGCCGACAAACGGTACCGTCGAGGGAAGCGCACTGACGATCGGCGTGAGGGGAGGGCGCTGGCGCATGGCAAAGGCTCGTTCGAAAAGGGCCTTCTTGCTAGCGCGGCACAGTTGGCCGCGCAAGCTCCCGCCTTGGCTGCAACCAGCATGCTGGATTCCCCCCGCTCTTTTTGCTAGCGAGATATCTCTTTTTGCTAGCGAGATGTCATGAACAATCGACTCCCACCTGCTTGGTCAAAGCACATCAAGCCCGGACCCGCGCCGAAAGCGAAGGTGCCGATAGTGAAGCCTTTGGCGAGCCCGCAGAAAGGAAACGCCCAGTCGCGTGCGCAAGCCGACGACGCGCTGCTGAAACAGGCATATGCCTTTCAGCAGGCCAAGCGGCTCGACGAGGCACAGGACCTATGCCTTCGGGTTCTGGCGCGCACGCCAAACCATCCGCTCGCCTTGTACATCTTGGGAACCGTATACCTGGGTTACGACGATGAGAGGGCCTTGCGATATTTCGCACGGGCGGTCGGCGAGGAACCTAAAAACCCCTTCTACCACCTCAGCCTGGGCGAGGCCTATGTGAAGGTCAGCGAGTATTCGCCCGCAATCAGGCATATGCAGTACGCCTTGGAACTGCAGCCCGGCCTTATCGAAGCACTTTGTGCATTGGGGCGCACTTACACGGCGTTCGACAAACCCGACATGGCATTGCCGCTTTACGAGAAGGCGCTGAAAATCAACCGCGATCATCCCAAGGTGCGAGCCGGGCTGGCGGGCGCGCTCAGCGGCCTAGGGCGTATGGATGAAGCCGCCGTCTATCTGAAAGAAGCGATCGATCGCCGTATTGGGGTGCCGGCTGCCTACAACGACCTTGTACAGACACGAAAGTTCACCGAGGAGCCCGAGGAACTCCAATCCATCCTTCGTGAACTCGGCAATCCGAAACTTGGTTCGGAAGCTGCGCAGCAACTCCATCTCGCCGCCGGCAAGGTGCTGAACGACCTCAGGCGCTATGATGAGGCATTCGACCATTTCAACAGGGCGAAACAGGCCTCCGGCTACAAGTTCGACATCGACTTGTACCGTCGGTGGATCGATTCAATGATCGAAACCTTCACGCCAGACTTTTTGGCTGCCCGGGCCGGCTATGGAAATCCTTCCGAAGTGCCTGTGTTCGTGGTTGGCATGCCCCGCTCCGGGACGACGCTCACCGAGCAGATCTGCGCCAGCCATCCCGATGTTCATGGTGCAGGGGAGCTTAGCAAACTAAGGCGGGTCGCGAATGCGATCGGTCTGAAGACATCATCGGCTGGAGATTTGCACCAGCCAGTCATGTCGATCACGGAAGACCTGTCCAGAACGCTGGCCGAAGAGCATCTGTCCTATTTGCGGGAGCGGGCGCCTGCCGCACTTCGCGTCGTGGATAAGATGCCGCACAATTTTGAACTGATCGGCCTTATCGGGCTTCTCTTCCCCAACGCACGCATCATTCATTGCCGTCGTGACGCCATCGACAATTGCGTCTCCTGCTTTGTCCTCAACTTCAGCGAGGGGCACAGCTACAACACCGACCTGAAAACACTAGGCCTGTACTATCGCGAGTATGACCGCCTGATGCAGCATTGGAACAAGGTTTTTCCTGGCCTTATCTTCGAAAATCACTACGAAACGCTGGTCGAGGACCAGGAAGCGCAGTCACGCCGCCTCATAGATTATCTTGGTCTGCCTTGGGATGACGCCTGCCTGCGCTTTTTCGATAGGGATGGTTCGGTCAACACGCCCAGTCGCTGGCAGGTTCGTCAACCGATTTACAAATCGTCGGTCAAGCGCTGGAAGAATTATGAAAACGAAATTCAGCCGCTGATACAGTCGCTGGGCGATCTTGCAGAGATTTGACTTGAGGTCGGCAATCCACATTGCGTGGACCGCGAGGGTCGCAAGCGCATAGGCAAGACGCTGGAGGGACAGCGCCCCCCTCTGTCCTGCCGGACATCTCCCCCACGAGGGGGGAGATTGGCAGCTTCGCTGACAGCGCCTGTTCATCAACGTTGGAGATTGGCGAAAGCCGCAATGACGGCCGATCTCCCCCCTCCGTGGGAGATGTCCGGCAGGACAGAGGGGGCGCGAAGGATCGCTGCTGCTTTCATTCTGCGCAGCTGCATTCTTCGGCTGAGGTAACGGAATGGATCCCAGGGTCTGCGCTCCGCTTCGCGTCGCTCCGCCCTAGGATGACGAAGGCATGATCGCCAATCGTCGGCGTTTGAGATTGGCAATTGAAGGCCAATCTAGCCGATGAAGACCGAGATCCAGCACAGAACGACCCTGGCCGGTATCGGCGGCGCCATACATTCCGCCCTTGACAGCTACGCAGACACGAAAAACCCGGCGGTTGCCCGCCGGGTTCGAGTTCAGTCAAACGCTGCTGATTAGAACGAGCGCTGGAAGCGGAGCTGGCCGCCGAAGTTGTCGTCGTCATCGGCACCGGTCCAGTTGCTGACGCTCTCATCACCAAGATGGAAGTAGGAGGCTTCAGCCGTGATCGTCAGGCCGGGGACGATATCGTAGGCGATGTTCGCCACGACGCCGAGGTTTTCGCCCTCGTCATACGATATCTGGGTGTTGAACGAGGTCTTCTCGTTGATGGTGAAGGTGCCACCGCCCCAGACTGCCCAATTGCCGCTCCACAGCTTGTACATGCCGCGGCCGGCGGCGGGGATTGCGAAGCCGCCATCCGTGTAGTTGTCGTCCGTGCCATACCCGGCCATGATGAACAGCGACAGGTTCTCCATCGGGGTGACGTCGAGGCGAACCTTGCCGGCCACTTCTTCATAGTTGCTGTCGTAAGCAATGACGCCGGTGATCGCGCCCCAGCCCTGCGTCCACTTCACACCGCCGACGACATGCGGGACGTAGCTGTCGATCGTGAAGTCGCCGTAACCTTGTTCGAGCGAAACCACGGCGGAGAAACCGTTGCCGGCGTCGAAATAGTACTGGACGACGTTGGTGTCGAAGCCGCCGTAGGGAACCAGCGTATCGTTCATGACATTGCCGGCGTAGCCGATAAACGTATCGAAGGCCGATTCGTCCTTACCGACGCGCAGCCCACCGAGCTGGATCCAGGCGAAGTTCAGCGAAACGCCTCTGTCGTAGGCTTCGTTGAGGTACGGAGATGTATCGCCTTGGGTGTTGCGGAAGTTGAAGCGGGTCTCGGTGTACGTCTTCAACGTGCCGAGCTCGGTTTCCTGGCCGGTCCAGGTCTTCAGCGCGAAGCGAGCACGCTTCCAGTAGGTATCCTGATCGTCGCCGTCCTCGTGGTCGACGGTCCCCGCACCGGTGAATGTGCCGACGTCGCCGACGCCGATGTCGTAGCGGACATAGCCGCCGATGCGCAGGCAGGTTTCGGTGCCGGGGATGTAGAAGTAGCCGGCGCCGTAGACGTCACAGATGCGGACGTATTCTGCGGGTTCCGGCTCGGCAACGACGACGGCGTCGGCGGCGCGCGCACCGGAAACTGCGACCAGTGCCGCAGCGGAGCCAAGAAGAAGGCTCTTGATGTTCATTTTCTGACCTCCAGTCAAAAGTTAAAAAACGGGTCTGGGTATTCTTTGCTGAAGGACAGCGTTCCCTGCCCCATCCCCACTACCGAAAAAGATGCGCACCGCGCCGCTCCTTCGAATTCGACATTACCCATGAGGCGGCGGCGTTCAACCACCATCGCACCGGCGAAAGGTCTGTGCAGGCGCTATCCCCCTGCCTTGTTGCACAAATGACACGATTTGGCCTCACTCGGAAAGCTCCCGTTAACCATTGAGCTATCGGAAACCCTTGGGCGAGCCCTTTGCAATCCGGCCGATTCCGACAATTGCCTGCCGGAATTGCGACGATGTCGTGAGTCGCCGGCCGAGGGATTGCCGCAGAATCGCCGCATGGCGAAAGCGCCGTTTTGGCGGAAGCCGGTTTTTTCAATGATAATCGCGCCGGCTTGTTGATTGTGCCGGCGCTTTTCTTTATCCACCGGCGCAACGGAGAGGTGGCCGAGTGGTCGAAGGCGCTCCCCTGCTAAGGGAGTAGAGGTCAAAAGCTTCTCGTGGGTTCGAATCCCATCCTCTCCGCCATCCTGCTTCGCGCTGCGCGCTTCGCAGGACAAGTCCCCCTTTCCGCGAAAGCAGGATGCGCTGCGGCACTGCCTCAAATAAATTCCTCAGTCCTCGAGCATTAGCTCGAGCCGATGCGTTGCTCGGCCCTGTCCAGAAAAGCGGCGATGGCACCGGGCAGGCCGCCGGTCTCGAGGAAGGGCGCATGGCCCTGGCCCTCGACCGTAATCGTCTCGACACAAGGGTGCTTTCGCATCTGTTCGAGCGTCTCGGCGGAAAGCAGCTTCGAATTGGCGCCGCGTATGGCGAGCAAGGGTATGGCCGCCAGCGCCTCGAACTGCGGCCACAGATCTGCCAGTGGCTGAGTAAGATCGAGACCCGCCAGCGTATCGACCAGCTTCGGGTCGAAATCCGGCACCAGCCCCTCATCCGTCTCTCGGTAGAGGGCCGATACCATCCGCTCCCAATCCGCCTCGGTCAGAGCTGGAAAGTCGCTGCCATGCGCGCCGCACTGGGC
Organism: Mesorhizobium sp. M5C.F.Ca.ET.164.01.1.1; assembly: GCF_004792125.1. Taxonomy (NCBI): domain Bacteria; kingdom Pseudomonadati; phylum Pseudomonadota; class Alphaproteobacteria; order Hyphomicrobiales; family Phyllobacteriaceae; genus Mesorhizobium; species Mesorhizobium sp. M5C.F.Ca.ET.164.01.1.1. The sequence goes on from NZ_SRTG01000002.1 coordinate 678,299, forward strand.
GCCGATCGCCTCGGCATGGGTTTTCGGCTTTGGTGTCTGCTCGAGATAGGAGCGGATATAGGCGAGACCGCTAGCCTCGACCACCGGGCCGATGTCGTTGAGGACGACGGCTTTAAGGACCGCTGGCCGCATCGTGCCGAGCACATGGATGATCAGCCCGCCACGCGACGTGCCGATGAACGCTGCCGCCTCGATGCTCAGCGCCGCCAGCCCGGCGAGGATATCACCGGCTTCAACGCCGATATTGTAATGGCCGATATCGGGGTCGTAGACGGATTGCCCGCGTCCGCGGTAGTCGAAAGCAACAATTTTTCGCGAACCTTCCGCCCGTCGCGACAGGTGCAGCGCCAGCTCATGAAAATCGCGGCAATTGCGGGTCAGGCCAGGCAGGCAGACGACGGGCCAGTGTTCGGAATTCGCTTCGCCGTAGACACGGGCGTGAAGTTGCAGCCCGTCCGGCGAGGCGTAGAAGAAATCGGAAAAACCTTCGGTGCTCGTCATTTGGACGCGATTCCTCGCCGTTGCCGGATCGTCTCGACTGCTACAGGCGAGGGGCGGGGTGGTCAATCGAGGGCGGAACGGCCAAGCTGCCAATCTCCCCCCTCGTGGGGGAGATGCCCGGCAGGGCAGAGGGGGGCGTGAAGGATCGTCAGCGTTCGGTTCACATTGAGAGCCCGTCGAGAGCTATCCCGAGGGCACGGCTGCGATGGGCTGGAATGTCGGCGGGACAGCGCCCCCTCTGTCCTGCCGGACATCTCCCCCACGAGGGGGAGATTGGCCGTCATCGACGCATTCGCCAATCTCGAACGCCGTCGACGCTCTTCAACTCCGCCCGTTCACCAAATCTCCAACGATATCGTACTTGCCGGAAATGCGCATCTTGTAGACTTCGTAATTCTCCATCACGCGCTGGACGTAACTTCTTGTTTCCGTATAAGGAATCCGCTCGATCCAGTCGACTACCGCGTCGATGTCCTTGCCGCGCGGATCGCCATATCTAGCCACCCACTGGGCGGCGCGGTTGGGGCCGGCATTGTAGCCGGCGAAGGTCAGTACATAGGAACCGTCGAAGCGGCCGAGCTGCTCGCCGAGGAAGGCGGCGCCCAAGGTCGCATTGTAGCCGGCGTCAGTGGTCAGTCGCGCCTGCGAGAAGGTCATTCCGGCCTTCTTCGCCAATTGCCTGGCGGTCCCCGGCATCAGCTGCAACAGCCCGCGTGCGCCGGCGCTGGAGACGGCGCCGATATTGAACTCGCTTTCCTGGCGGGCGATCGCATAGGCCAGCGCCTTGCCGGAGCCGGAAATGTTGGCGGTCTCGGGAATGACGCCGAGCGGATGCGACAGCGCCCCGACATCGATGCCGCGCGCGCCGGCGATCTTGCCGACTTTGAACGCCAGGAAGTGATTGCCCTGCTTTTCCGCCATCGCGGCCAGCAGCGCCAGCTCTCCGGGACTGGTCAACTGCCCGGCGAGGTCGCGATAAAGCGTGTCGGCGTAGCGCTCATAGCCCGCCTCCTGCAGCCGCTTGATGGCGCTGACCGCCTCGCGATTGGCGAAATTCCGCTGATCGGCGGCGCTCGGCTGCGGATGGGCGATGTTGAGGACTTGCCGGCCGACGCGCTCACCGGCGAGCTGGCCGTAAAAGGTCGTGCCGTAACCAGCGGCACGGGTGAAATTATCCTTCGCGCTGCCGGGACCGCCGGCTTCGGCCGCACGGCCGAGCCAGTAATAGGCGCGCGACAGCGAGATCGGCCCCTGGGCGAGACCGGCGATCCGCGCGAAATGCCTGGCAGCGGTGTTGGGCTCGTTGAGGCCGCGCAGCGCGTACCAGCCGGCATGAAACTCCGCATCCGCTGCGTTGGCAGCACTTTCGGCGGCGTGTGCTGCGACTATTTTGTAGGCGGTCTTCATGTCGCCCTGGTCGACCAGTTCGCGCGACAGCACCCGGCGCTCGGCCCACCAGGCATCCGGATCGATCAGTGCGCTGCGGTCGCTCGGCGCCTTCATCATCACTGCGGCGGCGTCGGAAAACTTCTGCTGCTTGCGTAGATATTGGGCTTGCGCGAAGAGATAGCCGGCCGAACGCTGCGCAGCGGGCACCGCCTTCAGCAGTTTGGCCGCTTTCTTGTCGCCCCTGTCCGCCGCTGCCCAGGCATCGGCCAGCTGTTGGGCGCCGGCAAGGCCGGCGACGCGCAGCGCGGAATTGACCCGGTCGCCATAGAACATACGCTCCATGCGAAAGCTGTGGTCGGCGGCGGCGATGAGCTTGCCGAATTCCTGGATGATCGCCGCTTCGTCCTTGGCTTCCAGTTTTTCGGTGCGCCAGAAAGGCGATAGCACAGAGCGCGCCGCCTTGACGTTGCCTAGCGACACATAGGAGCGGGCGAGGATCACCACGCCCTCGACTGTTTGCGGCTGGCTGCCGCCGAATGCCTGCACCACGATCTCAGGCGCGGGGTTCTCGCGATAGAGCGCGCGCTCGCTGTTCTTGCGCAAGGCGATCATGCCCGGCCAGTTCGGCAACATCTTGGCGGCATCGGCGATGTCGCCGCTTGGCACCTTGTCGCCGCCATAGAGCGCGATCGCCCAGGCAAGGATGTGCCGGTCGAGCGAATTGACCGGCAGGGTTTCGCGCGCTTGACGCGCACCGGCAATGTCGTTTCCCGCCAGCGCATCGAGGCCGCTTTTCAGCCTGGCGACACTGGCGGATGAAGATCCCGTATCCGGCAGGCCCGTATCCGGCAGGCCCGCATCCTGCAGGTTTGGCATCGGAATGGCCGAGGTGACCCGCACATCGACTTTACCGGCGGCTACAAGGCTCGGCGTCAGCAGGAGAATTGCGCCAAGCAGCGCAAAAAAATGAGGCTGCCTGGTCGGCATGGTCTTCATCATTTCCTGTCTACACATTACCAACAGGCACAGATCAACCGAAGCCTAGTTGGCTGTGATGAAGAGCCCGTAAACAAGGCTATCGAGGCCTTTCAAATTGCGCTTGCTGGCACTACCACCATGCTTGCCGCGCAACAGTGTCGAGACTATGGTGCGCCGCTTCGCTTTCGGCTAGAAGGCGCGCACGACAAAACACCTACAGCGCCGTGCGTCGTCTCAAACGCGCAAAGCACGCTGTAGCACTTTAAATTTGGCGCATGATCCCCAGCGAAAATCGACTCCGATTTTCGGGGTCATGCGCTAGTCCCAGGGAGTTGGACGACATGCTGAGAGGCTCGCTTACCGCGCTCGTGACACCGTTCGAAAAGAGCGGCCGTTTCGACGAGAAAGCCTTTCGCGCTCTCGTTGCCTGGCAGATCGCCGAAGGCACGACCGGTCTGGTTCCGGTCGGCACCACCGGCGAGTCGCCGACGCTGTCGCATGACGAGCACCGCCACGTCGTCAGAGTGTGCATCGAGGTCGCCAAGGGCCGCGCTCCGGTCGTCGCCGGCGCCGGCTCCAACAACACAGAAGAGGCGGTTGGCCTGGTGCAATATGCCGAGAAGGCGGGCGCCGACGCTGCACTCGTCGTCACGCCTTACTACAACAAGCCGACGCAGCGCGGTCTCTACGCGCATTTCGCCGCCGTCGCCAAGGCGACCAGCCTGCCGATCATCATCTACAACATTCCGCCGCGCTCGGTGATCGACATGACGCCCGAGACGATGGGCGAGCTGGTGCGTGACTTCAGGAACATCATCGGCGTCAAGGATGCCACCGGCAAGGTCGAGCGGGTTTCCGAGCAGCGCGCGACCTGCGGCAAGGATTTCATCCAGCTTTCCGGCGAGGATGCCTCGGCGCTCGGCTTCAACGCCCATGGCGGCGTCGGCTGCATCTCGGTAACGGCGAATGTCGCGCCGCGGCTGTGCGCCGAATTCCAGGAGGCGACGCTTTCCGGTGAGAACGCCAAGGCGCTGGACTTGCAGGACCGGTTGCTGCCGCTGCACAAGGCGATTTTCCTGGAGCCCGGCGTGTCCGGCGCGAAATATGCGCTGTCGAAGCTCGGCAAGGTCGAGAACGTGCTGCGTTCGCCGCTGGTCGCCGTCGAGCAGTCGACCGCCGAAAAGATCGATGCGGCCATGAAGCACGCCGGCTTGATTAATTAGCGAGCCCGTTTGGAAACTCTACTCCTGCGGCCATCTGAAGGCGTCACCTGCGTTTCCGGTGCTCACGTACTATATGTACGCTCCGCTCCGGTCCGCGCACGGTCCCGAAAGCACTTCGCTTTCGGAAAGGGCCATGCAGGTTTCCAGAGCGTCCTTTGCGCGTTTGAAAAACGCGCGGCGCTCTGGTGCCACCATCATCTGACTCGCAGGAGCGAGTTTCGAAACGGACTCTAGGCGTCATGAATCAAGTCAGAAAAGCCGATCCCAACAACAAGACCGTTGCGGAAAACCGCAAGGCGCGGTTTTCCTATGAGGTGCTCGACACGATCGAGGCCGGCCTGGTGCTGACCGGCACCGAGGTGAAGTCGCTGCGCCAGGGCCAGGCCAACATCCAGGACAGCTACGCCTCGGTCGAGGGCGGCGAGATCTGGCTGATCAACTCCTATTTGCCGGAATACCTGCAGGCCAACCGCTTCAACCACGAGCCGCGCCGGCGCCGCAAACTCCTGCTCAACAAGCGCGAGATGGCCAAGCTGTCGCAGAGTGTCGATCGCGAAGGCATGACGCTGGTGCCGCTGAAAATCTATTTCAACGACCAGGGCCGGGCGAAGCTTTTACTCGCCGTCGGCCGCGGCAAGAAATTGCATGACAAGCGCGAGACCGAAAAGCAGCGCGACTGGTCGCGCGAGAAGGGCCGGCTGCTGAAGGAGCGTGGGTAGGCTGGGAGCCACTCTTTTGAAGGACCGGATGAAGAACCGGATCGTCCTTTGGGGTGCGGCCAGCCTGATCCTGGCATGCCTCGTCGCGGCCGCCGGTTATTTCTACTTCCATCCGTTTTCTCCGGACCGCGGCAAATATCCGGTCAGGGGCATCGACGTTTCCCATCACCAGCGGCAGATCGACTGGCAGCGTGTTGCCAGCGACGATGTCGCCTTCGCCGTCATCAAGGCGACCGAGGGCGGTGACCATGTCGACGATGCCTTCGCCGCCAATCTCGGTGAGGCCCGTGCGGCCGGTCTGGCGGTGGGTGCCTATCATTTCTTCACCTTCTGCAGGCCTGGCGCCGATCAGGCGAAGAATTTCATCTCTGTCGTACCGCGCAATCAACCGCTGCTGCCGCCGGTGGTTGACATCGAGTTCGTCGGCAATTGTCCGCGGCGGCCATCGCCTGAGGAATTGAGTATTGAACTCTCGGCTTTCCTCGGTCCTGTCGAGGCAGCTTTCGGCAAGACGGCGATCCTCTATGTGACCGACGAGGCGGCACGGGTCTATGCCGCCCAGATCGCCGGCCGCCCGCACTGGGTGCGTTCGCTGGCGCTATGGCCAGGTCATGACGACTGGATCTATTGGCAGTACCACGACAGCGGTCGCGTCGACGGCATCAGCGGCGATGTCGATCTGAATGTCCTTCAGGGCGGGCAGGAGAAATTGGCCGAGCTGTTTGCGCCTCCGCCCGAATCTATCTCTCCAGAAACGCCGCTATATCCCTGAAGACGTTGACAAACATCGCTTCCGTGAGCACGCCGGTGTTGGTGTTGTAGCGCGAGCAGTGATAGCTGGAAAATAGCGTCACGCCATTGGTTTGCTGCTGCCCGCCATGCTTGAACGGATAAGCGGCAACACGTTGGCCGAGCGCCCGCACCGTCGACTGGTGCGCGATCGAGCCCAGCGCCAGCACGGCGCGCAGGTTCTTGAACCGCGCGATCGTCGGCACCAGGAACGTCCGGCAGGTGGCAATCTCGGCGCCGACCGGCTTGTTGTCCGGCGGCACGCAGCGCACCGCATTGGTGATCGCCGTGCCGACAAGCTCCAGCCCGTCATCGGGCCGCGCCTTGAATTGGCCGCGAGCAAAACCATGTGCGATCAGCGTGCTGTAGAGCAGGTCGCCGGCATAGTCGCCGGTGAAGGGTCGTCCGGTACGGTTCGCCCCACGCAGGCCCGGCGCCAGTCCGACGATCAGCAGCCGCACCGCATCCTCGCCCTCGGGCGGAAGGAAGGTCGGCACCGGCGCATTGAACCAGGACGGCTCGCGCTGTCGCCATTGCGCGATAAAATCGTGCAGCCGCGGGCAGAGCGGGCAGTCGCGATCGGGCTCGGGGGAGGCGACCAGGGGGGCGGTCAAGACCCCCGCCGTCAAAAGTCGTCCTCGTCGACTTCAGCCGGCTCGGGCCGGCGCACCGGCCGCTCGGACGGATCACGGCCGACTTCGTTCTTCAGCGTCATCAGATCGATGAAATGGTCGGCCTGGCGGCGCAGATCGTCGGAAATCATCGGCGGCTGCGAGGCCATGGTCGAGACGATCGACACCTTGCGCCCGCGCCGCTGCAGCGCCTCGACCAGCGTGCGGAAATCGCCGTCGCCGGAAAAGATGACATAGTGGTCGACGACATCGGCAAGTTCCAGCGCATCCACGGTCAACTCGATGTCCATATTGCCCTTGATCTTGCGGCGGCCGGTCGAGTCGGTGAATTCCTTGGCCGGCTTTGTCACCACCTTGAAGCCGTTATAGTCGAGCCAGTCGATCAGCGGCCGGATCGAGGAGTATTCCTGATCCTCGACCAGCGCGGTGTAGTAGTAAGCACGCAGCAGATAGCCGCGCTTCTGGAAGCTCGACAAAAGCCTGCGGTAGTCGATATCGAAGCCGAGGGCGCGCGATGTTGCGTAAAGATTGGCACCGTCGATGAAAAGAGCGATTTTTTCACGAGGATCGAACATGGAAAATATTCCTTTTCGAAAATAAGCGGTCGTCTAAATGCGCGTGACTATCGGTCGGCTTGAAATAACCGGCTGACCTTCGTCATTCGAGATAACGCCGGTTTTACGGCAATCCAAGGGTATGATGCTGCATAGCAAGCAATTGTGATCGGTGCCGTATCGTCGCAGGCGGCGCGCGTCCAGACCTCGCCTTGGCCGGCCCCGGACTTGATCCGGACCTGGCCCCGGACTGATACTGCCAAAAAGCTTGTATTTTGGCGGCGTTCGGGTTATGGACCGCGCCTGTTTTCCATCAAATCCAGGCATGAAAGGGGCAGCTCATGGCCCGTGTAACCGTTGAAGATTGCATCGACAAGGTCGACAACCGCTTCGAGCTCGTGCTTCTGGCCGGCCACCGCGCCCGTCAGATCAGCCAGGGCGCGCAGATCACCGTTCCTCGTGACAACGACAAGAATCCGGTCATCGCGCTGCGCGAGATCGCCGAGGAGACATTGTCGCCCGACGACCTCAAGGAAGACCTGATCCACTCGCTGCAGAAGCATGTCGAGGTCGACGAGCCGGAAGCCGATGGCGAGGCGATCGCCGACCAGACCGGTACCGCCGCTGCGGCAACCGATGCCGACGACACCGAGGAAAACATCACCTTCGACCGCATGACCGAAGAAGATCTCCTGGCCGGCATCGAAGGTCTGGTGCCGCCGGAAAAAAGCGACGACTATTGATCTTCGCAACGGCTGCCGACACTTTCGCGTCGGCGGTTTCGTGGTTATCTATGACATGCGCCGTACGCCAGTGCGGCGCATGATTCGTTTCAGCACTGCGAGATCCCGCCTATGATGCGTCAGTATGAGCTTGTCGAGCGCGTCCAGCGCTACAAGCCTGACGTCAACGAGGCGCTGCTCAACAAGGCCTATGTCTACGCCATGCAGAAGCATGGTCACCAGAAGCGCGCCTCCGGCGATCCCTATTTCTCGCATCCGCTCGAAGTCGCCGCCATCCTCACCGAAATGCACATGGATGAGGCGACCATCGCGGTTGCCCTGCTGCACGACACGATCGAGGATACCACGGCGACCAGGGCCGAGATCGACGAGCTGTTCGGTCCGGAAATGGGCAAGCTGGTCGAAGGCCTGACCAAGCTGAAGAAACTCGACCTCGTCTCAAAAAAGGCCGAGCAGGCTGAAAACCTGCGCAAGCTCTTGCTGGCGATCTCGGAAGACGTTCGCGTGCTGCTGGTCAAGCTTGCCGACCGCTTGCACAACATGCGCACGCTCGACCATGTGCCCGAAGCCAAGCGCCTGCGCATCGCCGAGGAGACGATGGATATCTATGCGCCGCTGGCCGGGCGCATGGGCATGCAAGGCATGCGCGAGGAGCTCGAGGAGATCGCCTTCCGCTTCATCAATCCGGAAGCCTACCGCGCCGTCACCGCGCGGCTCGCCGAAATCTTCGAACGCAACAAGGATGTGCTGTCCGAGATCGAGAGGGCGCTGTCCACGCTGTTCGAGAAATATGCCATCAAGGCCGAGGTCAAGAGCCGCCAGAAGAAGCCGTGGTCTGTGTTCCGCAAGATGGAGGCCAAGGCGCTGTCCTTCGAGCAGCTATCCGACATTTTCGGCTTTCGCGTCGTCGTCGATACCGTCGAGGACTGCTACCGGGCGCTCGGCGCCATCCACACGACATGGTCGATGGTGCCAGGCCGCTTCAAAGACTACATCTCGACGCCGAAGCAGAACGACTACCGTTCCATCCACACCACCATCGTCGGACCGTCGCGCCAGCGCGTCGAGTTGCAGATACGCACCTATCAGATGAACAAGATCGCCGAATATGGCGTTGCCGCGCATTCGATCTACAAGGACAGCGGCGGCAAGATGAACGGCACTGCCCACGCGATCTCGAAGGAGACCAACGCCTATGCCTGGCTGCGGCGCACCATCGAGCAGCTTGCCGAAGGCGACAATCCCGAGGACTTCCTCGAAAACACCAAGCTGGAACTGTTCCAGGACCAGGTGTTCTGCTTCACGCCCAAAGGCATGCTGATCGCGCTGCCGCGCGGCGCCACGCCGATCGACTTCGCCTACGCCGTGCACACCGATGTCGGCGACACCTGCGTCGGCGCCAAGGTCAACGGTCGCATCATGCCGCTGATGACCGAGCTGAAGAATGGCGATGAAGTTGAGATCATCCGCTCCAAGGCGCAGGTGCCCCCGGCGGCGTGGGAGTCGGTCGTCGTCACCGGCAAGGCGCGCTCGGCGATCCGGCGCGCCACCAAGAATGCCATCCGCAAGCAGTATTCGGGTCTCGGTATCCGCATACTGGAACGCGCCTTCGAACGGTCCGGAAAGATCTTTACCAAGGAGAGCCTGAAGTCGGTGCTGCATCGGCTGGCGCGCAAGGACATCGAGGATGTGCTGGCCTCTGTCGGCCGCGGCGAACTTGCCTCCACCGATGTCATGAAGGCGGTGTTTCCCGACTACAAGGACGAGCGCGTTATGCTGGCCGCGCCCAAGCAGCGCGAGGAGGGCTGGTCGAAGATCCGCAACGCCGCCGGCATGCTGTTCCAGATTCCGGGCCGCGCGGCACGCAAGGACAAGGACCAGCCAAAGGACGGCGCCGTGCCGATCCGCGGCGTCCGCGGCGACCTGCCGGTGCGCTTCGCGCCGGAAGGTGCTGTGCCCGGCGACCGCATTGTCGGGATCGTGCAGCCGGGAACCGGCATCACCATCTATCCGATCCAGTCGCCGGCGCTGCAGGCCTTCGACGACCAGCCCGAACGCTGGATCGACGTGCGCTGGGACATAGACGAACGCACGAAGGAACGGTTTCCGGCGCGAGTCTCGGTTACCGCCATCAACGCGCCGGGTTCACTGGCCGACATCGCGCAGGTCGTTGCATCCAACGACGCCAACATCCATACATTGTCGATGGTGCGCACCGCGCCCGATTTCACCGAAATGCTGATCGATCTCGAAGTCTGGGACCTGAAGCACCTGAACCGGCTGCTGTCGCAGCTCAAGGACAATTCGAGCGTCAGCGATGCGCGGCGCGTGAACGGCTAGAACTCACCAGCGTGCTGGAGACAAGGCAGAGATGAACACCGACGAAGTGCTGGGCATTTTCCGTGAAGCCGGTGCCGTTCTCGAAGGGCATTTCATCCTGACGTCGGGCTTGCGAAGCCCGGTCTTCCTGCAGAAGGCGCGGGTCTTCATGCATGCCGACAAGACCGAGCGCCTGTGCAAGGCGCTGGCCGAGAAGATCCGCGCTGCTGTGTCCGGCAGGATCGATTATGTCGTCGGTCCGGCGATCGGCGGGCTGATCCCGGCCTACGAGACCTCGCGCCATCTTGGCGCACCGGCGATCTGGGTCGAGCGGGAAGGGGGCGAGTTCAGGCTCCGCCGCTTCGAGATCGCCAAGGGTTCGCGCGTCGTCATCGTCGAGGACATAGTCACCACCGGCCTGTCGGTCCGCGAGACCGTTGACTGCCTGCGCGCGCTTGACGCCGAGGTCGTTGCCGCTGCCTGCATCATCGACCGCTCGGCCGGCAAGGCCGATGTCGGCGTGCCGCTGATCGCGCTCGCCGAATACGAGGTTCCGGCCTACCCAGCCGACAGGCTGCCGCCCGAGCTCGCCGCCATACCGGCCATCAAACCGGGCAGCCGCAATATCTGATGCATATCGCCCAAAAGTGCGCAGCGGTTTTGGGACAACGACATGCATAAAACAACGTTAACTGAGGCGCAGTCGTGATTGCAGGCATCGATCATTTCGTGCTGACGGTTCGCTCCGTCGAAGACACCTGCGCCTTCTATCAGCGCGTGCTCGGCTTCAAGCGCCTCGACGAGCCGGACCGGCCGACGGCGCTGCTGTTTGGAACGCAAAAGATCAATGTGCATGAAGTCGGGCGCACCTTCGAGCCCAAGGCCAAGGCGCCGACTCCGGGCTCCGCGGATTTCTGCCTGGTCGCCGCTCGTCCGCTCTCGGAGATATGCGCCAGCCTGGCGGCCAACGGCGTTGGCGTTGAAGTCGGGCCGGTCGAGCGGATCGGCGCCCGTGGCCCGATGATGTCGGTCTATTTCCGCGACCCGGACGGCAATCTCGTCGAGGTTAGCGAGTATGGGCTGTAGATAGCTGGAGTTGCTGCCGATTCTGCGGCGAACTCTCCTCCTCAAATCCGTCGCGATCACACTGTGTCCGGAGTGGCGAAACGCCGGTCCCGCAGGCGACAGCAGCGGACGGCATGCAGCTACGGTTGTTCTGCGGCCAGCGTATCGCTATATCAAGGTCGTTGTTGCCTTTCGCGCAAGATGTAGCTGTCGCGCCCGGCCCAGGATGGTCGGAGCGGCAGCTTTGGATATCAGGACAGGAACAGAGTGCTTTTTCGACGCCGCAAGCCTGATGGTTTTCTCGAGCGGATACGTATCTATCTGTGGCCACGCCGCTCTTTCCCGCGCTCGCTGCGCCTGGCGGACAGAGCTGGAACCGCCGGACGGGAAGCTCCCGCCGAATGATCATTGGCATCGGCAGCGACCTGATCGATATCAGACGCATCGAAAAATCGCTGGAGCGCCATGGCCAGCGCTTCATCCAGCGCATCTACACCGAGGTAGAACAGGCCCGCTCCGAAAGCCGCGGCGCCCGCGCCGCCTCATATGCCAAGCGCTTCGCCGCCAAGGAAGCCTGCGCCAAGGCGCTGGGCACCGGTATGGCGCAAGGGGTGTTCTGGCGCGACATGGGCGTCGTCAACCTGGCCAGCGGCAAGCCGACCATAGCGTTGACCGGCGGGGCGGCGGCGCAGCTGGACAAAATCCTGCCTGAAGGCCACAGAGCGGCGATCCACCTCACCATCACCGACGATTTTCCGCTTGCTCAAGCCTTTGTGATCATCGAGGCGTTGCCCGTCGAAGAAGCGCCATATTGATTGCATCTGACCACGGGCATGACGTTGCCCAGCGCGCGCCGAGACTCTATACCAACCAACGCATAATCGAGGACGACATGAGCGTGGCTGAAAAATCTCAGAAGAAATCCGGCGGGCTTGGCGAAACCGTCAGCGTCATCGTCCAGGCGCTTTTGCTCGCTCTGGTCATTCGCACGCTCCTTTTTCAGCCATTCTCTATCCCGTCCGGGTCGATGCGGCCGACCTTGCTCGAAGGCGACTACCTCTTCGTCACCAAATGGTCCTATGGCTTCTCCCGCTATTCCCTGCCGTTCGGGCCGGACATCTTTTCGGGCCGTATCTGGGGTGCCGAGCCGAAGCGCGGCGACGTGGCAGTGTTCAAATTCCCGCCTGACCCCTCGGTCGACTATATCAAGCGCGTCATCGGCCTGCCGGGCGACAAGATCCAGGTCAGGGAGGGCCAGCTCTTCATCAACGGCGTCGGCGTGCCACGCCAGAAGGTCGGGCAGATCGACAATCGCGACATCACTGAGGAGAGCGGGCCGGTCGACGTCTATCGCGAGACATTGCCGAACGGTGTCAGCTATGACACGCTCGACCTGATACCCAACTCGATCGGTGACAACACCCAGGAATTCGACGTGCCGCCCGGCCACTATTTCATGATGGGCGATAACAGAGACAATTCCTCGGACAGCCGCTTCACCGTCGGTTTCGTGCCCGACGACAATCTGGTTGGCCGCGCCAACCTCATTTTCTTCTCGATCGGTGGCAGCGCCAGCCCGCTCGAAATCTGGAAATGGCCGTCGCTGATGCGCGCTTCGCGCCTGCTCCATTTCGTCAATTAGGATCATGGCGGCGACAAAACGGCTGACCATCGACGCGCTCGCCGAAGCGCTCATGCAGCGCACCGGCCACGCCTTTGCCGACCGCCAGCGCCTGCAGCGCGCGCTGACCCATGCCAGCGCCCGCAGCAGCCATGCCGGCATCGACTATGAGCGTTTCGAATTTCTGGGCGACCGCGTCCTCGGCCTGGTCGTCGCCGACATGCTTCTGGCGGCGTATCCGGACGCTGCCGAAGGTGAGCTGTCGGTCCGGCTCAACGCGCTGGTCAATGCCGAGGTGCTGGCGGAGATCGCCGAGGAGATCGGCCTGCCGGAGCTGATCCGTGCCGGCTCGGACGTACGCGGCCTGGACGGGCGCAAGCGCGTCAATCTGCGGGCTGATGCGCTGGAATCGCTGATCGCCGTGCTCTATCTCGACGGCGGGCTGGAGGCGGCCCGCGCCTTCATCCACAAATACTGGCGGCCGCGCTCGCAGGCCATCGGTGCCGCCCGCCGCGATGCCAAGACCGAACTGCAGGAATGGGCGCATCAGGCCGCAGGCGCCGTGCCGGTCTACATAATTGACAGCCGCGAGGGACCGGACCACGATCCGCTATTCACCGTCAGCGTCAAGGTCGGCGCCTTTCCGCCGGCGACCGGCAGCGGGCGCTCCAAGCGCGAGGCCGAGCAAGCCGCCGCTACTGCACTGCTTTTGCGCGAAGGCGTCTGGCTAAACAAGGGGAGCGCGGCATGACCGCCACCGAAGACGTTCCGCCGGCAGCAGAAGCCACCACCACGCACTCTGGCTTCGTCGCGTTGATCGGCGCGCCCAATGCGGGAAAATCGACGCTGGTCAACCAATTGGTGGGCGCCAAGGTGTCGATCGTCACCCACAAGGTGCAGACGACGCGCGCCATCGTGCGCGGCATTGCCATCCACAATAACGCACAGATCGTCTTCGTCGACACGCCGGGCATCTTCAAGCCGAAGCGGCGGTTGGACACGGCGATGGTGACGACCGCCTGGGGCGGCGCCAAGGACGCCGACATCGTGCTGTTGCTGATCGACGCCGAGCGCGGCATCAGGGGCGACGCCGACGCGATCCTCGAACGGCTGAAGGATGTCCGCCAGCCGATGGTGCTGATCCTCAACAAGGTCGACCGGGTCAAGCCCGAGACGCTGCTGGCCCTGTCCGCGGCAGCCAACGAAAAAGTGCCCTTCAAGCGCACTTTCATGGTCTCGGCGTTAACCGGGTCGGGCTGCAAGGACCTGCTCGACTATCTCTTGGAAACCCTGCCTGCCGGCCCCTGGTATTACCCGGAAGACCAGATCTCCGACCTGCCGATGCGTCAGCTGGCGGCCGAGATCACTCGCGAAAAGCTCTATCTCAGGCTGCATCAGGAACTGCCCTATTCCTCCCATATCGAGACCGAGAAATGGGAAGAGAAGAAGGACGGCTCGGTGCGCATCGACCAGACCATCTATGTCGAGCGTGACAGCCAGAAGAAGATCGTGCTCGGCCACAAGGGCGAGACGATCCGTGCCATCGGCCAGGCGGCACGCATGGAGATATCCGGTATCCTCGAACAGAAGGTGCATCTTTTCCTGTTCGTCAAGGTGCGCGAGAACTGGGGCGACGACCCCGAGCGCTACCGCGAGATGGGGCTGGAGTTTCCACATTAACGTCACTATCGACACAGCTCTCGTGAGCCGGTTGGTCGCCACGCAATTTCCCCGATGGAAGGATCTTGCTTTCGGACCGGTTCCATCAGGCGGATGGGACAACAGAACCTTTCGTCTCGGAGACCATATGCTCGTGAGGCTGCCGGGTGCTTGCCGATCACCAGCGCGCGGCCCAAAAACCCAATCTTGATTTCGCCATCGAACCGGTGACAAGCTCCGTTGATGGAGTGGCGCGACGAGGGAATCATTCTCGGCACCCGCAAGCATGGCGAAACCAGCGCCATTCTTGAGGTCATGACTCGTGCGCATGGCCGCCACCTCGGACTTGTGCGCGGCGGCCGCTCGCGCAAGCAGCAGCCCGTTCTGCAGCCCGGAAACCGTGTCGACCTGTTGTGGCGGGCGCGGCTCGACGAGCATCTTGGCACCTTTCAGGCCGAAGCGATCGAGATGAACGCCGCCCGGCTCATGGACAGCGCCGTCGCCATCTATGGGCTGCAAACCATGGCTGCGCATCTGCGCCTGCTGCCCGAGCGCGACGCTCATGGCGGCCTCTACGAGACGTTGGCCGTGATGATCGCCCACCTCGACGATACGGACGCCGCCGGCGAGCTGGTGGCGCGCTTCGAGTTGCTGATTCTCGACGAACTCGGCTTCGGACTCGATCTCAGCCAGTGTGCTGCGACCGGCGCCAGGCAAGACCTTGCCTATGTCTCGCCGAAATCCGGGCGCGCCGTGTCACGCGCCGCAGGCGCGCCATGGCGCGACAAGATGCTGGTGCTCCCCGCATTCCTGCAGCGCGGCTCCGGCCTGCGCGCCGACCCGGCGGCGATCGAGGATGCCTTCCGGCTGACCGGCTTCTTTTTTACCCGCCATGTTTATGAGCCGCGCGAGATCGAGGCGCCCGGTGCCCGCGCCGGCTTCCTCGCAGCCTTGCGCAAGCACCACGCGGCGGACAAGGAGATTGGCGTCGAGACCGCCGCCGGAGAAATCATTACATGAGCGAAGTGGAACTCTATCCCGGCCGGGTCTCGCCGCTCGGCCTCGGCACCATTCCGCCCTGCGACATCTCTAGATATACCGGCCTGGAATTGCTCCAGCGCATCATCGACAACAAATATCCGGCGCCGCCGATTTCGTTCCAGCTCAGTTTCGGCCTGACCGAAGTGTCGGAAGGACGCGCGGTGTTCCGCGGCATGCCGAACGAGCGCTATCTCAATCCGCTGGGGTGGGGTGCATGGTGGCTGGGCCGCGACGCCGCTGGATTCGGCCCTTGCCTGCGCCGTGCAAACACTGCTCGATAAGGGCGAGGCCTATACGACGGCGGAGTTCAAGGTGAACCTGACACGGCCGATCACGCCGACGACCGGCGAGGTGGTGTGCGAGGGCAGGGTGGTGCACAAGGGCCGCACATTGGCGGTTTCGGAAGCAACGCTGAAGGATGCCAACGGCAAGCTGCTGGCTTTTGGCACCGAAACGTGCTCGATCTTTCCGGCCGCCAATCTGGCGGCGCGCTGACTTTGTCAGTAACTACTGGCTCGGTTTGGGGGAACCGCCATGTTCGAAAGCCTGATCGGCCTGGTCGCGATCATCGCGCTGTTCGTCATTATCTTGCGCCAGCAGAGCCGCATCGGCCTGATCGAGCGCGAACTTGGTGCGCTGCGCAGCCTCGTGCTTTCGGGTGTCCATGTGGCCCCACCGCAGGCCAAGCCGGTAGAACAGGTCGCAGACGACAGCATGCCAGCAGACGCGGCAATTGCGGCCGTGACCGACGTTGCGCCGCCATCGGCGGGCGAGGCTGAGGAAAAGCAGTCCACAGAGGGTGAAGCCGGGGAAGTTGCATCCGGACCGTGGGCTGCGGGCGAAGCGGCGACGCCGGCTGGGTCTGCACCTGCGCAACTGGCCGCGACGGCGAAAGCGGCCCAAAAACCTGACATTGAAACGGCGCTCGGCACCCGCTGGGCGGTCTGGGTCGGCGGCATCGCGCTGGCGCTCGGCGGCCTGTTCCTGATCCGCTACACCATCGAGGCCGGCATTTTCGGTCCCGGCGTGCGGCTGAGCATGGCAGCAATGCTCGGGCTGGTGCTGGTCGCCGCCGGCGAGTTCATCCGCCGCACCGGCTTCAGGGTGCCGGTGCAGGGCGTCGCCGGCGCCTATATTCCGGCGATCCTGACGGCGGCTGGTGCTTTCATCCTGTTCGGCACGGTTTATGCCGCGCATGGCATTTACGGCTTCATCGGGCCGGCGCTCGCCTTCACGCTGCTCGGCGCCATCGGTGTGGCGACCATCGCGGCCGCCCTCGTCCACGGTCAGGCGCTGGCCGGCATCGGCCTGCTCGGCGCAGTGGTGACGCCGATGCTCGTCGCTTCGCAGGCGCCGAACCCTTGGGCACTGTTCGGCTACCTGGCGATCGTGCTCGCCGCCACCGGCGTCATCGCCCGCTTGCGCGACTGGAAATTGCTGATGGCGGCAGCCTTCGTCGGCACCGGCCTCTGGACCATTCTTCACATGACTGATGCGCCGGGCACCAACCTGCCTGTCATCCTCTTCATCAATGCGGTGACCCTGGCCGTACTTGCCTTGATCTGGCTCGGCCGTCGCGGTGGCGAAGCAGAGCCCGCCAGGGGCTTCGACTGGCCGTCGATCGCACCTGGCTTCTTCGTCGGCCTTTCGGCCATGGCGCTGTTCGTCGACCCGGCATACACTGCCGGCGATGCTCTGCCGGGAGCAGCTCTTATCGCAGCCCTGGTCGCGGTAGCGCTCCACAGGCCGCTGGCGCTGGCGCTTCTGCACGCCGCAGGGCTGGCGACGGTGCTGGTCTATCTCGGCATCATTCCGCCAACCTCCGTCGCTTCAGATTTTTCAGGTGGCGCTCTCGGCGTCGATGGTCTGCCGGCGACTGTGTCGGACACGCTGATGCTCAGGATCGGCATTTTTCTCGGACTTGTGTTCATCGGAGCCGGCTTCTGGACAGCGCGCAAATTTGCCGCGTCGGCTCACATCCGCGCCGCCTCATGGGCGGCATGGGGCGTTATCGCGCCGCTGGTCATTCTGTTGGCGCTCTGGTTCACCTTCGGCAATCTCGACCGCGATCTTGTCTACGCGGCGGCAGCAGCCCTTCTGGTCGTGGTTTTCGCCGTCGGCGGCGAGTGGATCGCGCGCGGTGAAGAGCCGCCGCTACAGGGTGGTGCGGCCGTCTCCTCCGCACTTGGCGGGGCAGCAGTCGCCGCCTTGCTGATGGTCTATATGGCCTTCGGATCCGGCTGGACCACCATCCTCCTGGGTGCCGCGGCCATTGTGCCGGCGCTGGCCACCCGCTGGCGCGCCTATCCGGTGCTCGGCTGGATTTCGGTCGGCGCGGTCATTGCCGTACTCGGCCGCGTCGCCTTCGATCCGACAATCGTCGGCGCCGAATTCCTGTCGACGACGCCGGTATTCAACTGGCTGCTGCCGGGATACGGCGTGCCGGCGCTGGCCTTCGGCTTTGCCGCCTGGCAGCTCGCCCACACCACAAATGGCCGGCCACGCCTCGCCATGGAAGCGGGCGCAACACTATTTGCGCTGCTCACCGTTGCCATATTGGTGCGCCACGCCATGCATGGCGGCGTCATCGACACGGCTGCTGCGACGCTCGCCGAGCAGGCGATCTACACGCTGATCGCCATCGGTGCCGGCGCCATCCTGGTCGCCATCGACATGCGCTCGCCAAGCTCGGTGCTGCGCTATGGTTCGCTCGCTGCGGGCGTGGTCTCGGTCGCCTTCATAGTCATCCAGCATTTTCTGGCCCTG
Organism: Mesorhizobium sp. M5C.F.Ca.ET.164.01.1.1; assembly: GCF_004792125.1. Lineage (NCBI taxonomy): Bacteria > Pseudomonadati > Pseudomonadota > Alphaproteobacteria > Hyphomicrobiales > Phyllobacteriaceae > Mesorhizobium > Mesorhizobium sp. M5C.F.Ca.ET.164.01.1.1. The sequence continues at coordinate 696,298 of NZ_SRTG01000002.1, forward strand.
AACCCGCTGTTTACCGACGAATCCACCGGGCGAATTCCGGTGTTCAACCTGCTGTTCCTCGCTTATCTCTTGCCGGCCGCCGCTGCCGGCGGGCTGGCGCTCTATACACGTGACGTCAGGCCTAAATGGTATGCCTCGATGCTGGCGTTGGTGGCGGCGCTGCTTGCCTTCGCTTACGTGACGCTGTCGGTCCGGCGGCTGTTCAAGGGCGAGTTCATCGGCCTGTGGAGCGGCCTCGGCCAGCTTGAAACCTACACCTATTCCGCGCTGTGGCTGATCATTGGTGTGGCGCTGCTCACCGCCGGCGTCTGGCTCAAGTCGCAGGTGCTGCGCATCGCGTCGGCCGCGCTGATCTCGGTCGCCGTGCTGAAGGTCTTCCTCTTCGACATGTCGGAACTGGAAGGCGTGCTGAGGGCGCTGTCCTTCATTGGCCTCGGCGCGGTGCTGATCGGCATCGGCCTGTTCTACCAGCGGCTGCTGACGCGGGCGGCCAAATCCGAAGCCGGATAGTGTTCAGGCCAGATCGGTCTGCAAGAAATCATTGCCCTTGTAGAGCAGAGGTACCCTGCAGACCTTGGCGCATGCATAGCTGAAGCAGTCGCCGAAATTCAGCTTGGCGGGATGGCCGACATATCGACCGTAGTCGCGCGCGGCTTTGACTGCGAGTTCGCGAATGGCGGCATCCAGTGGAACTTCCACGGCCTTGAGTTCGGCCAAGAAGCCGATGACGATCGTTCGGCATTGATCGATCAGAGCAGGCGGTGTCGGAGCTTGATCGCCGCTTTCAGCCACAGATTTCCTGCGGGCGATTCCGAGGATAGCTTCAAAAGCGGAACTCGGCGAGAAATAGAGCGTCTCGGCAGTTTCAATCCTTCTCAGCAGACGATCCGCATCTGCCTCTCTCAAAATCAGCGCAGTAATGGCGGAAGCATCAAGAAACATCGGGTTCCCCCCAGGCCTCGTCCATGAATTTTTTCATATCGAAGGTGGGGTCGTCGGGACCAAGTGCGCTCGCGGCATCCTGATATTTCTTGATACGCTCGCTCAGCGGAAGCACAGAGTTCGCTCGTTCAAGCTCGCGCTTGAGCGCGATCCGCACGGCTTCCGTCTTCGTGGGGGCCTTGATGGCGGACTGCAACTGACGAGCCAGCGCGTCAACCTCGTCATCACGGATGTAGAGAGACATGTTCGATGTCCTTGCGAGGCGTATATTCTGATTTGAATATTCAGGACATACAGCATTGCATATACACGCTACCCGCCATGTTTTCAACTTGGGACCTGGTCTGCCGAGCACATGGGTTCCTGCCGGGAATAAACCGGTCCGCGCCAGCGTTATTGCATTGCTTGGGTGGCCGGGCGGCGGACCGCTTCGCGCTGGCCGCTTGCGCCGCGCCGTGAAGGCGCGTTCAATCGGATGAACAAGGCGACCTCGAAAACCAGCGGTCATGGACGAAAAGAAGGCTGCAATCCTTGGCGAAATACCACGCCTGCGCCGTTATGCGCGCTCGTTGCTGCGCGACCGCGATTCCGCCGACGATCTCGTTCAGGACTGTCTCGAACGGGCGCTTGTGCGGCTCGACAATTGGCAGACTGGAGAAAGCCCCAGGAGGTGGCTGTTTACGATCATGCATCATTTGTTCATCGATCAGATGCGCAAGGTGAACCGGCGCGGCGAAGCCGCGATGCTGCCGCTGGAAGCGAGCGAGGCGCAGGCAGCACCAGCCGAGCAGGTGGAGAGCATCGCCTCGCGCGAGATTATCGACGCGTTGCAGGCGATCAGCCCCGATCGGCGCGCAGCACTGGTCATGGTCGCCATCGAAGGCTTTTCCTATGCCGAGGCCGCCAACATCCTCGGCGTGCCGGCCGGCACGCTGATGTCGCGCATCGCGCGCGGGCGTGATGAGTTGCGCGGGCTGCTGGATGACGCCGCGCGTCGCCGGGCGATAAGGATCGTCGAGAAATGACCCGGCGCGATTTTTCCGAACGCGACATCCATATGGCCCTCGATGGCGAGTTGCCAGTTGACGAGCGCGTGGCGTACGACGGCTGGCTCGACGCCAATCCTGAAATGAAGGCGAGGAGCGCCCGCTATGTCGCTGACCGCGCAGCACTTCGTGCCGCCTTCGCCGGCGTGCTCGACGAGCCGGTGCCAGCGCGGTTGCAGAAGATCGTGTTCGGCGAGGCGCCGGTCAAGACGGCGGCATTGAGCTCGCGGTGGTGGCTAGCGGCTGCCGCAGCGGCGATGCTGGCCATTGGCGGTGTTGGCGGTTATGTCGCCGGCATCGACCATCTCGGTCTGGAAGACCCCGCCGAGGACCAGCTCGCCGAGCAGGCGATTGCAGCCCATGTCATCTATGCCGCCGAGCAGCGGCATGCGGTGGAAGTGCCCGCCAGCGACAAGGATCATCTGCAGACCTGGCTGTCCAATCGGATCGGCCTGAAGCTGGTCGCACCAGATCTGGCGGCGCAAGGATTCCAGCTCGTCGGCGGCCGGCTGCTGCCCGCTGGCGAGAACAAGGCCGCGATGCTGCTTTATGAGAACGACAAAGGCGAGCGCATCTCGCTGTTCGTCACGGCTGAATCGGCCGAGAAGGCCAAGGGCACCTATGGGTCGGAAGAGAACGGCCCCGAGGCCGTCTACTGGCTGGACGAGGGCTATGGCTGCGCCGTCGTCGGCTCGCTGCCGCGCGCGCAGCTGACTGCGGTGGCGAAGAGCGCCTACAGCCAGCTTCTGGCCGGGCTGGCCAGCTGAACCGCGCCTGTTTTTTTGTGCATGATCCTTTCCGAAAATCGATTTCGATTTTCCGGGGTCATGCACCAGCCGAAACTGTCACAATTGCGCCCGAATCGAGGTGCGATAGCGCTTGACGGATGCTGGCGCTTCGGCTGTGTTGTCGACACTTCTGACCAGGGTCTTTTCCACAACCCAATCGAGGTTTTCCGAGCCCGCATGCCTGCCGAGATTCGCAAGGCCCGCGCGTCCGACGTCGATGACCTCGCCGTCATCGAGAAGGCCGTTTTCTCGAGCGACCGCATTTCCCGCCGCTCCTTTCGCCAGCTGATCGAACGCGAAAGTGCCGAGCTGCTGGTTGCCGAAAGCGACGGCCGCGTCGCCGGCTATGCGGTTGTGCTGTTTCGCAAAGGCAGCGGCGTCGCGCGTCTCTATTCCATCGCCATCGGTCCCTTTTTCGGCGGGCTCGGCATTGGCCGCATGCTGCTGGCATCGGCGGAGGAGACCGCCTTCGAACACAACCGCATGATGCTGCGCCTCGAAGTGCGCGAGGACAACAGCCGAGCCATTCGCATCTACGAGCAGAGCGGCTACCGCAAGATCGGCCGCGAACCGGGCTATTACGAGGACGGCGCCACGGCGCTGCGCTACGAAAAAACTTTGCGCGGCGACATTCCGGTCGCCACCAAGGTGCCGTTCTACCAGCAGACCTGCGAATTCACCTGCGGCCCGTGCTGCCTGATGATGGCAATGGCCAATTTCGAGCCCGGCTTCGTGCCCGACCCGGTCATGGAAATCCGTTTGTGGCGCGAGGCGACCACCGTTTTCATGATGTCGGGGCCTGGCGGCTGTGAGCCGTTCGGCCTCGCCGTTGCCGGCCACGAAAGCGGGCTCTCTGCCGAGATATATGTCTCCTTCCATGGCGCGCTGTTCCTGCAGTCGGTGCGCAGCCAAGACAAGCGCCGGGTGATGGAACTGGCGCAGGTCGACTTTCGCCGGCGCGCGGAACTTTACGGCATCCCGGTGAATTACCGTCCATTCGCCATCGACGATATCCGCACCGCGATCGCCGAGGGGAAACTGGTGTTGGTCCTGATCAGCGGCTTCCTGATGTTCGGCAAGAAGGTTCCGCACTGGGTGCTGGCCATAGGCGACGACGGCGACCATATCCTGATCCACGATCCCTGGGTCGAAGACGAGAGACAGGAGACCATTCTTGATGCCGCCAATATTCCCGTGCCTTACGGCATGTTTATGAACATGGCCGAGTTCGGCCGCGACGGATTGCGTGCCGCCATTACCCTCGGAAAGCGCGACAGACAATGACCTGGGTCATCCTTACCGGCCGGCAGAACGATCTAGATCAGGTGGCGACACCGCACAAGATCATCACCAATCGCGACTATCTTGCCCATCCGGCGCTGTTTCGCGGCCAACGGCCGAAGGTCATCAACCTGTCGAACAATTACGGCTACCAAAGCCGCGGCTACTATGCCTCGCTGCTCGCCGGTTCGCGCGGCCACAAGGTTATCCCGACGGTCGAGACGATGATCGACCTGTCCGAGCGCAAGCTCTACGATCACGCGCTGCCGGAGCTGGAACTCGCGCTCAACAAGTGCCGCAAGGATCTGGGCGGCGCCTTTCCGCAAAAAGTCTGCATCTTCTTCGGCATCGGCCCGTCGAGGATATGGGATCGCTTTGCCAAGCTTTTGTTCGATTGGTTTCGCGCGCCGGCACTGGAAGTCCACATCACGGACAGCTCCGAATGGGCGTCGATCCGCAAGATCGGCTTCCATCCGCTGGCCAGGATGACCGAGGAGGAAGAAAAGCGCTTCCTTCAGTGCCTCGAGACCTACACCAACCGCGAGTGGCGTGACACCAAAGGCCGCACGCCGGCGCGCTACACCTTCGCCACGCTGGTCGATCCGCACGAGGAGTTGCCACCATCGGAGATCTCGTCGCTGCGCTACTGGGCCAAGATCGCCGAAAAGATGGGCGTCGAAATCGAGCCGATCACCAAAAAGGATTTGGCCAAACTCGCCAACTACGACGCGCTGTTCATCCGCGAGACCACTTCGATCTCCAACCACACTTACCGCTTCGCGCGCCGCGCCCAGCAGGAAGGCATGCCTGTCATCGATGATCCGCTGTCGATGATCCGCTGTACCAACAAGGTCTATCTTAACGAGCTGATGACCTACAACAAGGTTCCGGTGCCACCGACGGTGATGATCGCCGGCACCTCGGATCTCGAGGTCGCGGCGCAGACGCTGGGCTTTCCGCTGGTGCTGAAAATCCCGGACTCGTCGTTTTCACGCGGCGTCAAGAAATGCGCCACCTTCGAGGAGCTGAAGACGCTAGCCACCGAATGGCTGGAGGATTCCGATCTCTTGATCGCGCAGAAATTCATTCCGACCGAATATGACTGGCGCGTCGGCGTGCTCGGCGGCCAGCCTCTGTTTGCCGTGCACTATCTGATGGCCAAAAAGCACTGGCAGATCGTCAACCACAAGGCCAACGGCAAGCCCGACCAGGGCGGCATCAAGACCTTTACCTTGAAAGAGGCGCCGGCCCATGTCGTCGAGACGGCGGTGAGGGCCGCGTGCTGTATCGGCGATGGCCTCTACGGGGTGGACCTAAAGGAAACCAAGGACGGTGTCTTCGTCATCGAGGTCAACGACAATCCCAACCTCGACCATGGCTGGGAGGATTCCGGCGAAAAAGATGAGGTCTGGGTGCGGCTGACGCAGTGGTTCCTGGAGCGGCTCGACCGGCCGGGGCGATAATCATCCGAGTGGGGGACAGAGATGCTGTTTTTTGTGACCGAGGATTTTCGCGGGTGTGACCGCAAGGAGATCTAAAGTCGCTTCCGCGACCGGGGCCGCCTGAAGCCGGACGCGGTTCTCGTGCACCACAGCCGGATCGCGGCGGATAGGAGCCGCTGCTTCCTGCTGGTGGAGGCCGATGACGTCACGCTCCTGCAGCGGTGGGTCCTCGAATGGGCGGATCTGGTCGAATTCGAGATCGTTCCCGTGGCGACGAACAAGGACATGGTGGAGAATTGAGCGGACACCTCTAAGCCCAGTCTCGGCTTTGCCGTTTTGATCAATTTGCAGCGAACTGCCTAACCGTCGTTAAAGCACTTCATGTTAACCCGGACTATATTGCGTGTTGCTCGGGGTATTTTGACAAGATGATAAAGCTGTTTCAGTCGGGAAGTTGCGGTCAAATACTCTATTTCTGCCTGTTAATTTTTCTTCTCGGCTTCGATTTTGTCAAAGGCCCCATAGAGCATTTTCTGGTCGGAGCAAAAGAAGGCATACAGAAACAAATCTATTCGGCCGACGGCACAAGGATTGCCGAGAGCCAGAGATCCTTTGTCGAAGGGTTGAGAACTCAAGGCATACAAGGCGGCGCATCGCAGCCGGATCCCGTGCAGGAGCATGCTTCGGGCATGTTGACCCAGGCACTCGCCATGGAGGCAAAAGCTCCGCCATCGGCACGATCTACATCTCCATACTTGTTGCGATGGGCTTTGCCACTCTCGTAGCGATGATATTGGCCGGGGCCATTCAATCGGGATGTGATCCGGTCCCGAGCGTCGGCGATGCCACCGCGCGCCGGCATTCCTCGATCAGCCAGTCACGAAACGATGCCACCACGTCGCGCCTTGCACGGCGCTCCGGGATCGTCAGGCAATAGGGCTGGCGCAGTGTGATCACCCTTGCGACCGGCCTGATCAGCCTGCCGTCTTCCAGCGCCTCGGCGCAATAGATCCCTTGCGCCAGCGCGACGCCGAGACCGGAAATGGCAAGGTCGAGCGCTGCCCGCGACGAGTTCGCCGACAGGCCGCGCTGGGTAGCGAGGCCGAGTTCGATACCAGCCGCCTCGAACCAGTTTCGCCAGGACGGAAAGGACGCCCCCGTCGGGCCCCAGTCTGTGTGTATCAGCGGCAGGCCGGCGAGGGCGTCTGACCTGACCGCACCGGCAAGCCCGGGCGCGCAAACGGGATAGACGGCGTCCCTGACGATGTCTTGCGTGGGGTGATCGCGATAGTGCGGACCGTAGGAGAGCCTGAGATCGATCAGCTCGCGGTCGAACGGCACCGGGTCGTCGTCACCCCTGAGCGATATGTCGACCGCACCACGACTTGCGACGAAGCCGGCCAGGCGTTGTGAAAGCCAGCCCATTGCCATCGATGGCGGCACAGATACCACCAACCGGGGGCGGAACGAATCGCCAGCAAGCTCACGCGACACGTTGCCGATCTCCTGGAAGGCCATGGTCAATCGGGGCAGCATCTCGACGCCGGCCTCAGTCAGCACTACGCGACGGTTGACCCGATGGAATAGCTTACGGCCTACCTGGTCCTCGATGGCGCGGATAAGCTGACTGACCGCAGCCGCGGAAACCGAAAGCTCCTCGGCCGCGCCGGCAAAGCTGCCAAGCCGCGCCGCCGCCTCGAAAGCCTGCAGTCCGCGCAAGGATGGGAGTGCAACCATATCCACCAATAGGTAAGTTAAACTTATCTATCTGGCAAGAATCCTCGTTTTGCGAAAGCTATTTCCTCGAATAGGGTACTTTCGATTGGCAAGCATGAGAAACGGAACACCATGAACCATCGCGACGTGATCGCATCGCTGACGCAGCAGCAGCGCGATCGGCTGACCGCCAAGTCGGATCGCCTCGGGCTGCTTCAACTCGCCGTCCATTGGGGCGCGATCGTGGTCATCGGTGCGCTGATCATCGCCAAGGTGCCGTTCTGGCAACTGCTCATGCTGCCGCAAGGTATCCTGATCGTTTTCCTGTTCACGCTTCTTCACGAGACGGTTCATCGCACGGCTTTCGAAACACAGCGGCTGAACGATTTCGTGGCGCGCGTCTGCAGTCTGGCGATCGCGTTGCCGGCTGACTGGTTCCGCTATTTCCACTTCGCCCATCACCGCTTCACCCAGGATCCGGAGAACGACCCGGAACTCGCCTTCCCGAAACCCGAAACCTGGCGGCAGTATATCGTCCACGTCTCCGGCATTCCGACTTGGTGGGGCCACTTCAGGACGCTCTACGCCAACGCGATCGGTGGCTGCCGGGACAGCTACGTGCCGCCGAAAGGCCGGCCCAAGGTGCGCGCCGAGGCCCGCGCCATGATTGCCTTCTATGCCGTCGTGCTGGTGCTGGCCGTCTCGTTCCGGGCAACGACGCTGCTCTATGTCTGGATCGTGCCGGCGCTTTTGGGACAGCCGTTCCTGCGCCTCTATCTCCTGGCCGAACATGGCCGTTGTCCGCTTGTTGCCAACATGCTGGAAAACACCCGGACCACGCTGACCAACTGGTTTGTCCGCAACCTCGCCTGGAACATGCCCTTCCACGCCGAGCATCATGCCTATCCGGGTGTGCCGTTCCATCAACTGCCGGCGTTTCACGCCTTGATAGAGCGTCACCTCAAGGAGATCGAAGCCGGTTACGTGCGCTTCCACGAGAAATATGTCGATACATTGCGCTGATGACGACAGCCGAGCCGGTGACTGGCTCGGCCCCTGTCGCGCTCGGCCTGATTGCCCGATCGCCGCAAAAGACTTCAGCAGGCGAGCGATATCCGCCTTCGCCGTGTCAGAGCGGCGGTGGTGTTCCTTTTACGTCGCCAAGCGTTCCGTAACCGTTGACTGACGTTTTGTTTCGATTGCCGCATATCGTTTGAGGAACGCGTTTTGCGCCCAGGTCACCGAACGTGGGGTGAAATCGAAGCGTTCGGCATTGAAGCCGCGCGGCCGGCCGAAGAATTCGGTCGCCTCGGCGGTCGAAAAGCCGGCAAGCAGCGTCGCCTCGAAATAGGCGGCGATCTGGTCGGCGCGCTTGATCTCCTTGCGCAGGCCCGCACTAGGTTCGACCGGCAGCGAAAAGCGCAGATGGATGGCGCGCTGCAGCCTCAGCTCGCACTCCTTGTAGCTGCCGCCCATCACCGATTTGAATGGTGAGATCATGTCGCCGATGACATATTCCGGCGCGTCGTGCAGCAAAGCCGCCAGCCGCGCGTCGGCTGGGGCGTCTGGCACCAGCTCGCCGAAAAGCGCCTCGACCAGCAGCGAATGCTGGGCGACGGAAAAGGCGTGGTCGCCGCTGGTCTGGCCGTTCCAGCGGGCGACGCGGGCAAGCCCATGGGCGATGTCCGAAATCTCGATATCGAGCGGCGAAGGGTCAAGCAGATCGAGCCGCCGGCCCGACAGCATGCGCTGCCAGGCGCGCGGCGGCGCGCCGGCACGGTCGGCCGCCATCAGGCCTCCTCCGCGCCGACGGAATCCTGCGGGCCAACGGTTTCCAGGGGAAAAGTGAACTTCGCCCAGGCAGGAATGGTGAGCGACACAGTGACGTCACCCGCCATGATCGGCTGGCCGGCGTCGAGCGCTGCCTTGACGCGGTCGATACGGGCTATGGCCAGGCCTGCCGTGCTGGCGGAAGTGCCAAGCGTGCCGACCGGTCGCCCGGAAACTGTCAGTTCGGCGCCAGAAGCGGGCAGGGGCTGTTCGGCCGAAACGATCAGCACCCGCCGTCTGGCGGTGCCGCGATGCTGCATGCGCGAGACCACCTCCTGGCCGACATAGCAGCCCTTCCTGAAGCCGACGCCGCCGGTTTCGTCGAGCAGCACATCATGGGGGAAGGCCTCGCCGAGCGGATAGTCGCTGCCGCTTTCAGCAATGCCGTGGGCGATGCGCAGAGCCTGCCATGCGGCCGGGTCGCCGCCCTCGGCCGTGCCGCCATAACAGCGCGTCACGGACGCGTCGCGGAACCGCGCATCGGCAACCGGCGTTGAGCCAAACTGCGAAGTGGTTGAATCACTTCCCCACGCGACGGTGACAAGCCCCTGATCTACCTTGGCGATCTCGACCTTGGCGCGCAATTTGTAAAGCATCAGCCGGCGCATGAAATCGTCTGATATATCGGCTCGGCATTCGAGGCGGAAGGAATTCTCGCCAGCGCGGGAGATCAGGAAGTCGAACAGGATCTTGCCTTGCGGCGTCAGCAAGGCGCCAGGTTTTGCTTCGCCCGCAGCCAGTGCTTCGAGGTCGGTGGTCAGAATGTTCTGCAAAAAAATCTCGGCATCCGGGCCTGACACGGAAATGAGGGCGCGGTGTTTCAACTGGGCAAAGGGCATGGGCGAAAAAAGAACCTGATCTTGCAAAACAGTCGGCCATTACGTAAGCCGCTGACACTCCCCCCGCAAGAGACCGGATCAGCATGGCGACGACCTACAACCTCATCCTGACAGGCGGCACGGTGGTCAACCACGATGGCGAGGGCCGGCGCGACATCGGCATCAACGGCGGGCGCATCGCCGCCATCGGCGATCTCGGCCAGGCATCAGCCGGCGAGACGGTCGACTGTCGTGGCCTGCACATCCTGCCCGGCGTCGTCGACAGCCAGGTGCATTTCCGCGAGCCGGGGCTGGAGCACAAGGAAGATTTGGAGACAGGCTCGCGGGCAGCGGTGCTGGGCGGCGTCACCGCCGTCTTCGAGATGCCCAACACCAACCCGCTGACCACCAGCGAAGCAGCCCTTGCCGACAAGGTTCGGCGCGCCACCGGCCGCATGCATTGCGACTTTGCCTTCTGGGTCGGCGGCACCCGCGACAATGCCGGGGATGCCGGCGAACTGGAGCGGCTACCCGGTGCTGCCGGTATAAAAGTATTCATGGGCTCGTCCACCGGCGACCTTTTGGTCGAGGACGATGAGGGCGTCGCCTCGATTCTGAGGAATACGCGCCGTCGGGCCGCCTTTCATTCCGAGGACGAGTTCCGGTTGCGCGAGCGGCTGAGTGAGCGCATCGAGGGCGATCCGTCCTCGCATCCGGTGTGGCGCGACGAGATCGCCGCCTTGCGCTGCACCGAGCGCCTGGTGCGCATCGCGCGCCAGGTTCGCGCCCGCATCCACGTGCTGCACATCTCGACTGCCGAGGAAATTGCCTTCCTCGAACAGCATAAGGATGTCGCGACCTGTGAGGTGACGCCGCATCATCTGACGCTGAGCGCGGATGATTATGCGCGGCTTGGCACGCTGATCCAGATGAACCCGCCGGTGCGCGCATCGCGCCACCACGACGGTATCTGGCACGGCATTGCACAAGGCATTGTCGATGTGCTGGGTTCCGACCACGCCCCGCACACGCTGGCGGAGAAGGCAAAACTCTATCCGGCCTCGCCGTCCGGCATGACCGGCGTGCAGACACTGGTGCCGATCATGCTGGATCACGTCAATGCCGGCCGGCTGACGTTGCAACGTTTCGTCGACCTGTCCAGCCACGGCCCGCAGCGTATCTTCGGCATGGCCAGGAAAGGCCGCATCGCCGCCGGCTATGACGCCGATTTCACCATAGTCGATCTGAAGCGCCGCGAAACCATCACCAATGCGCAAGCCGGCTCCAAGGCCGGCTGGACGCCCTATGACGGCAGAGAAGTAACCGGGTGGCCGGTCGGAACAGTCGTGCGCGGCCGCCGCGTGATGTGGGAGGGCGAGATCGTCACGCCAGGGCAGGGCAAGGCTGTGGAGTTTTCCGAGGCGCTGCCGGTCTAGAGCGGCGGACCTTCAAATCGATCGGACCGCCGGTCTATCTGTTTCTTTGAGCATCGGCTTTCCCAAAGCGGGGACCCACTCCGATGCTCTAAGCGAACTTGAGGGTAGGAAAGGGCAATGCCGCTCAATCCCCGGCGACGAAGAATGTCCACTGTCCGTCCGGCGTGATGCCGACGCGGTAGAAGATGTAGGCGCCGAACTGCTTCATGCTGTCATAGTCGCCGGCGGTGACGATCTTGAACAGCTCGACCCGCTGCCTGGCGTCGAGCTTGTCCAGCGGCAGCGCGAAGAAATATGGCCAGACATAGAGCTCCTGCGGCGTGCCGGCATCGACATGGACATAGCCGGCACTGAGCACCTCTTCCAGGATGGCGAGGATCTCCTGGCCTTCCGTGTCGCCCGAAAGACCTTTCAGGAAGGTGATCGGGTCGCCTTCGATCTCGCTCAGCGACAATTGGGTCATCGTATCGCCCTGGCCGATCAACGGCCGGAGCTTTTCGATGTCGCCGCTCTTGCAGGCCTCGAGGATCAAATCGTGCATGCGCCTGACCGGCTCCGGCAGCTTGCTGAGATCGTAGATGACCTCGGGCAAGGGTTCGTCCGGATCGGCTTGCGGATTGGCCATGCCACCATCGTCTTCTGGCCCCTCGGGTTCGACCTGTTCCCGCTCGTCGGGGGAGCTCGGCTGGTTGGTCGCAGGCGGTGTCGTGCCGAGCGGATCGGGCATCGGCACTGCGGTTCCGGGCGGCGACATGTCGTCATCGGCGGGCGGCGTGACCGGCGAGGGCAGGTCCTCGCGCTTGATTTCACTCAGCGCATAAGCAGGGCTGCTTGCGAGGCAAAAAGCCAGAGGGACCGCGGCGCAAAAAGCGACGAGCCGGATGCTGAGGGCCAAGCCAAGCGGCTGGCCTGACGTCGAAAAATTCACCGCCTGCCTCTCCATGATTCCGTCCAGATGCCTAGGCCCGCCCAGGTGCCCGGGGCATGACTGCCCTAGCGGCACGCCGTCGTCAAAGAGCCTGATGCCGGTTCAGTGCCGCAGCCGTCCTGGTTCGAAGGCCCCGGCTATCACCTTTTCACGCATGCGGTCGAGCAGGGCAAGGGCCGAGGTCTCGCCATTGGCGCGCAGCATTTCACCGAACGCCGTTTCAAGGGCCGCCTCGGCGATGATTTCCGGCTCGATTCCAGCCGAAAGCCCTTCCGCCCAGGCCTCGCTGTGGCTTTCCACGGCGGTCAGGCGCTTTTCTTCCCTGACCAGCGCGTCGATGTCGTTGACGCCATGTTCCATTGCGATGTCCACCCTTTTCAAGCGGCGATCCGGCAGATACGGATCAGGCTTGGGCTGTCCCTTTTTACACGCAGGTTAAGTAAGTACTTGTAAATACGACATTTCTAGGGTCGTTTCGACAAGGGCTCGTCACGTTTTGCAAACCTGCGTTCGATCCGATTCAAACTTAACCGATTAGGCCGGCGAGCGGGATGAAAACCTTCAGTTTGAGTTAATTCCGCATCCGCGCCGTAACGTTTCGTTAATACCGTTGCAAAAGTGCAACACAAGGATTGCACTAAGACGCCCCCGGATACGAGCGGCGAGGTGTCAGGTCAGTTGCCGTAGCGCGAGGCGATGTCGCGCGAGAGCGTTTCGCCTTCCTTCATATAGCGGCTGATGGCTTCGGTCGCCGAGGCGGTACACTGCGTGTAGGTGCCGCCGAAGGAGCGGTAGCCGCGGTTGAAGCTGGCGATGAAGCGGGCGCGCCGCTCCGGGTCAGGATTTTCCGAAGCAATCAGCTTCTCCATCTCGACCCGCCACTGGTCGCCCTTCTCGCCGCACAGATTACGCAGGAAATGCAGCGATCCAAGCACCTCCGCCAGCCGCATCAGCCCCGGCTCGAACGGCGACTCGGCGGCCAGAGCCGGCCGCGCTCCGATTGCCGTACTGGCGGCGAGGCAAGCTGCAAGGAAAAGCGATGCGCGGATCATAAGTCTATGTGGCCAAACAATCTGTCGCCTGCAAGGCGATTTTGGAGGTTACGCCCCTGCATTTCTAAGCAATTCTTCGGCAACGGCAAACACCGAAGCGGCAAGCGGCAGAGCCGTCATTTCGCTGAGCGTATAGAAGGCGGCGTTCTCGGCGTCGTCGCTGGCCACGGGCTCGCCGCCGGCATAGGTGGCGCCGAACACCGTCAGCAGATAGTCGACCGGGTGCCCGTCGCTGTGGCCGTCGATGTGGATTTCCCGAAGTGCGCGGTAGTTGTGCGCATGCAACCCGGTTTCCTCCAGCAATTCGCGTTGCGCGGCTTGTTCCAGCGTTTCGCCGGCCTCGACCTTGCCGCCTGGAAACGCGTAAAATCCTTGCGAAGGCTGCCGCGCCCGCTTGACCAGCAGCACCGTGTCGCCGCGGACAATGGCGACCGAGACAGCCGGGAGTATCTTGCGCATCTCGTCCATGGATCTCCGATCGTCATTCGCTGCAGCCGGTTGTGGACCGGTCGGCGTGAAGAAGCATTATCGGTTGCGCAACGCCGGTTCCATCGCCACCTTCGCTCCGACCGTTTCAACGAGTTTAGCTTATGTGCGGACGCTTTGCCTTGACCGCCACGCCGGACCAGACTGCCGCTTTTCTCGGTCTGGCGGAGCTGGAGGATTTTCCGGCCCGCTACAACATCGCGCCGACGCAGCCGGTCCTGATGGCGATTGCAGGCTTGCCGCAGGCGCCGGGCTCAAATCTGTCCGACCGGCAGTCGATGCTGGTGCGTTGGGGGCTGATCCCGGCCTGGGTGAAGGACACGCGTGAGTTTCCGCTGCTGTTCAATGCGCGCTCGGAGGGAGCAACGGAAAAGGCCTCGTTTCGCACCGCCATGCGCCATCGCCGCGCTTTGGTGCCGGCTTCCGGCTTCTACGAATGGCGTCAATCAGGCGGCAAGAGGGGGCAGCCCTATTGGGTGCGGCCGAGGCATGGCGGGCTTGTCGCCTTCGCCGGGCTGATCGAGACCTATGCCGAGCCGGGCGGTTCCGAAATGGACACCGGCGCCATCCTGACCGTCAACGCCAATACCGACATCGCCCATATCCATGACCGGATGCCGGTAGTGATAGATCCGCAGGTTTTGCCCGCTGGCTGGATTGCCGCACGCTGGAGCCGCGCGACGTGGCGGACCTGCTCAGACCGGCAAGCCCGATTTCTTCGAGGCTGTCCCGGTTTCCGACCTCGTCAACAAGGTCGCCAACACCGGACCGGAGATTCAGGAAAGGGGCGTGGTGGGGCCGGAGCCAGAGAAAGCCAGGCGCCAGAAGCCTGGCGCGGACGACAGTCAGATGACCTTGTTCTAGCAGCTATTTTCCTGGCACATTCGGCGCCTCATTGCCGGCGCATGGCGTCGGCTGACGTCACATCAGGCAGCGCGCGGCGATGTGATCTCTTGCGCCGGCTTTTTCTTCTTCGCGGTATGGAGAAGGGCGGCGACGATCGCGGCCGGGCCGATCGCCCGGTATTGGCTGGCGAGCGCCGGTTGCTTCGCGCTGCTGGAGTCCTGCTTGGTTCGGAGCATTTTTCTCTTCCCTGGTAACGTCTTCGTGTCCGCGTTTGCTGGTCGAATCCGACCAAATCGTGACATCTGGTGATCTAGCCGGCGAATGTTTCATGACTGTGCCGAGATGTTTAATAAAATATTTCACTGCGTCATTACCTGTGATCCGGCGACTCTTTTGCCGAAAGTTGCGACTTGACGGCAACACTGGGTGAGGCGATAAAGCCGCTCATGAGAACGTCTTTCGCCATTTGTGGCATTTGCATTATTGGCTAGCTTCGCGCTGGTCCGGACGTTTTCGCCTATCTTCCTTCTAGAGTGGACAAACGCCCCGGCCAGCAGGCTGGTGCCTGATTTGCGTCTCAGCGCAAGTGGCTCCAACCAAAAGGTAACGCACCGGGAAGGCACGAATGTCTGACGCATCGAAGGGCCTGCGCCTCTACAACACGCTGACGCGGACCAAGGAGGATTTCTTCCCGATCGATCCGCGCAATGTGCGCATGTATGTCTGCGGCCCGACGGTCTACGACTTTGCCCATATCGGCAACGCGCGGCCGGTGATCGTCTTCGACGTGCTGTTCCGTCTGCTGCGCCATCTCTACGGGCAAGCGCACGTCACTTATGTGCGCAACATCACGGATGTCGACGACAAGATCAATGACCGCGCACTGCGCGATTTCGGCGGCGAAATTGCCTCGGGAAAGCTGTCGCTGAACGAGGCGATCGGGCGGGTTACCGAAAAAACCGCCGACCAGTTCCACAAGGATGTGGCGACGCTCGGCTGCCTGGAGCCGACGGTCGAGCCGCGCGCCACTGAATTCGTCGAGCCGCGCGCCGATGGCAAAGTCGACATGATCTCCTTGATTCAACGGTTGATCGAACGCCGCCATGCTTATGTTGCGGCAGGCGAAGTTCTGTTCGACACGGCCTCGATGCCGGACTACGGCCAATTGTCGAAGCGCAATCTCGACGAACAGCAGGCCGGCGCTCGCGTCGCCGTCGATCCCCACAAGAAGAACCCTGGCGATTTTGTGCTGTGGAAGCTGTCCTCGCCGGAAGAGCCGGGCTGGGACAGCCCGTGGGGCAGAGGTCGGCCGGGCTGGCACATCGAGTGCTCGGCGATGTCGGCCGCCTATCTCGGCGAGGTCTTCGACATCCATGGCGGCGGGCTCGACCTGATCTTCCCGCACCACGAAAACGAAATCGCCCAGTCGCGCTGCGCCCACGGCACTGACGTGATGGCCAAGGTATGGATGCACAACGGCTTCCTGCAGGTCGAGGGGCAGAAGATGTCCAAGAGCCTGGGCAACTTCTACTCGATCAACGAGTTGCTGGAGACGGAGACTTTTGGCGGCCGCAAATGGCCGGGCGAGGTGCTCAGGCTGGCGATGCTGATGACGCATTATCGCGAGCCGATCGACTTTTCCGTGCGCAAGCTGGAAGAGGCGGAAAATACGCTGCGTAAATGGAAGCGGGCGGCGGATCTGGCACCGGCGGCGGCAAAGCAATTGCCGGTGGAAGTGGTGGAAGCCCTATCGGACGATCTCGCAACCTATTCCGCGTTCCAGGTGCTGACGCAATTGGCCGGCGAGGCTGTGGATTTTAATGGTGGCGGCAACGCTGCCGCAGCGGGCAACGATGCTGCCGCTTCGTTGAAGGCGGCACTGTTGTTCCTCGGCTTCGACGTCGCGCCAGCCAAGGTTGATGAAGATGCCATCGCCAAGGCGATCACCAAACGCCTGACCCTCATCGCCGCCGGAAATTGGGCCGACGCCGACCGCATCCGCGACGAATTGCTGGCGCAAGGTATCCAGTTGAAGGACGGCAAGGACTCCGTCACCAGCGCCCGCATCACCACCTGGGAGGTAAAAAGATGATCGATCATCTTGGCATCACCGTTTCCGATTTCGACGCGTCGAAGGCGTTCTATGACAAGGCGATGGCGCCGCTCGGTGCCGCGCTCCTCTACATGGTGCCGCAGGAATACACCGGCGGCGCCAAGGTCGGCGGCTATGGCCGGGACCGGCCGGTGTTCTGGCTGCATCAAGGCAAGGACAAGCCGAAGGACCGTCAGCACGTCGCCTTCACTGCGCGCAGCCGCGCCGAGGTCGATGCCTTCTACGCAGCCGCCATCGCCGCCGGCGGTAAGGACAATGGCGGCCCAGGCCTGCGTCCGCACTATCATGCGAACTACTATGGCGCCTTTGTCTTCGACCCCGACGGCAACAATATCGAAGCCGTCTGCCATGCCGCGGAGTGAAGCAATGAGCCTGGACAACAGACCAGTCTACACAGGCGGTTGCCAGTGCGGCGCGGTGCGCTTCCGTGTCGAAGGCGCGCTGGGTGACGCCTCCGTCTGTCATTGCCGCATGTGCCAGAAGGCAAGCGGCAATTTCTACCTGCCGCTGGTGTCGGTGCGTGGCGCAAAACTCGATTGGACACGCGGCGAGCCCAAACGCTTCCGCTCGTCCAACGCCGCATTGCGCGGTTTCTGCGCCGATTGCGGCACGCCGCTGACTTTCGAGGCGCCCGACGGTATCGCGCTCGCCATCGCCGCCTTCGACGCTCCGCAGGAGATCGCGCCGACCATCCAGTGGGGTACCGAAGCAAAGCTCCCCTATGTCGACCGCATCCACGAATTGCCCGGCGAGGACACGATGGCTGATATCTCGTCAGCCTCCTATCTCACCGATCTCGTCTCTTACCAGCATCCCGACCACGACACCGAACAATGGCCGCCGGAGGAAAGATCATGACCGAAACCGTTCGAACCGGCGGCTGCCAGTGCGGCGCCGTGCGTTTCCGCATCCGTGGGGCGCTTGGGCGCCCGTCCATCTGCCATTGCCGTATGTGCCAGAAGCAGTTTGGTTCCTTCTTCGGCGCACTGGTGACGGTGCCCAAGGACGGCGTCGAATGGGTCCGCGAGGAGCCGAGCTACTTTCAGTCATCGGTCAATATCGATCGCGGGTTCTGCGCCCGATGCGGCACGCCGCTGACCTACAGGCAGCCCGGCGGACTTGAGATCGCCATCGGCGCTTTTGACGACCGCTCAGACCTCGCACCGCAGATCCAGATCAACTACGCCGCCCGGCTGCCCTGGGTGGAGAAGATCTTCGACGCGCCGGTCCATGACGATCCTGACTACTACACCCGGCAGGAATCGATCATCTCCTTCCAGCATCCGGACCATGAGACGGCCAACTGGCCGCAGCAGGGCCTGAAATTATGAGCAGTGAACTCCGCACCCTCTATCCGGAGATCGAGGCTTTCGAATCAGGCATGCTCGACGTCGGCGACGGCCATCAGGTCTATTGGGAGCGGTCCGGCACCAGGGGTGCCAAGCCGGCCGTGTTCCTGCATGGCGGACCGGGCGGCACCATTTCCCCGAAGCACCGGCGGCTGTTCGATCCGAAGCTCTACGATGTCATCCTGTTCGACCAGCGAGGCTGCGGACAATCGACGCCCAATGCCTCGCTCGAGGCCAACACCACCTGGCACCTGATCGCCGACATCGAGCGCCTGCGCGACATGTGCGGCTTCGACAAATGGCTAGTGTTTGGCGGCTCGTGGGGCTCGACACTGGCGTTGGCCTACGCCGAGACGCACCCCCGACGCGTCAGCGAACTGGTCGTGCGCGGCATTTACACGCTGACGCGCGCGGAGCTCGAATGGTATTACCAGTTCGGCGTCTCGGAAATGTTCCCCGACAAATGGGAGCGCTTCCTGGGGCCGATCCCCGAAGCCGAGCGCGGCGACATGATGGCCGCCTATCGCAAGCGGCTGGTCGGCGGCGACCGCAAGGCACAGGTCGAGGCCGCCCGCGCCTGGAGCCTGTGGGAGGGCGAGACGATCACGCTGTTGCCCGATCCGGAGACCAGCAGCCCGTTTGGCGAAGACGACTACGCCGTAGCATTCGCCCGCATCGAGAATCATTATTTCGTCCACGCCGGCTGGCTGGAGGAAGGGCAGTTGTTGCGCGACGCGTACAAGCTCAAGGACATCCCCGGCACGATCGTCCATGGCCGCTACGACATGCCGTGCCCGGCGCGCTACGCCTGGGCGCTGCACAAGGCGTGGCCAAAAGCGGATTTCCATCTGATCGAGGGCGCCGGCCATGCGTATTCGGAGCCGGGCATCCTCGACCGGCTGATCCGGGCGACGGACCGGTTTGCGGGGAAATGATCATGGGCCGCGAGCGCCTCTATCTCTTCGACACCACACTGCGTGATGGCCAGCAGACGCCGGGCATCGACTTTTCCGTCGAGGACAAGATCGCCATCGCCGGGCTGCTCGACGAGTTCGGCATGGACTATGTCGAGGGCGGCTATCCCGGCGCCAACCCGACCGACACCGCCTTCTTCGCCGAGCCCCGCACGACCAGTGCCAAATTCGTCGCCTTCGGCATGACCAAGCGGGCTGGGGTGTCGGCTTCGAACGATCCAGGCCTTGCCGCATTGGTCCAGTCGAAGTCGGACGCCATCTGCTTTGTCGCCAAGAGCTGGGACTACCATGTCCGCATCGCGCTGGGCTGCACCAACGAGGAAAACCTTGAGGCGATCAGGGCCTCGGTCGAGGCGGCCGTTGCTGCCGGGAAGGAGGCACTGGTCGACTGCGAACACTTCTTCGACGGCTTCAAGGCCAATCTCGATTATGCGCTGGCTTGCGCCAGGAGCGCTTACGAGGCCGGCGCGCGCTGGGTGGTGCTGTGCGACACCAATGGCGGCACGCAGCCGTCGGAAGTGCGCGCCATCATCGAGAAGGTCATCGCCTCAGGCATTCCCGGAGACCATCTCGGCATCCATGCCCATGACGACACCGGCCAGGCGGTGGCGAATTCGCTGGCCGCCGTCGAGGCCGGCGTGCGCCAGATCCAGGGCACGCTGAACGGCATCGGCGAGCGCTGCGGCAACGCCAATCTGATCTCGATCGTGCCGACCCTGGCGCTGAAGCCGGCCTTTTCCAACCGCTTCGAGACAGGTATTTCGGCCGAAGCGTTGGCTGGGATATCGCGCCTTTCCCGCGCCTTTGACGAATTGCTGAACCGCGCGCCGGAAGCGCAGGCGCCCTATGTCGGCGCTTCCGCCTTCGCCACCAAGGCCGGCATCCATGCCTCGGCGCTGGCCAAGGAGCCGGCCACCTACGAGCATGTGCCGCCGGAAGCAGTTGGAAACCGCCGCCGCGTCATGGTCTCGGACCAGGGCGGCAGGGCCAATTTCCTCGCCGAGCTGAAACGACGCGGCATCGACATGCCCCGGGACGACCACCGACTCGACGCCCTGATATCAGTCGTCAAGGAACGCGAGGCCGAGGGCTATGCCTATGAAGGCGCCGATGCCAGCTTCGAGCTGCTGGCGCGCAAGATGCTGCACGGCCTGCCGGAATTCTTCAGCGTCACCTCGTTCCGCTGCATGGTCGAGCGCCGCTTCGACGCCAACGGCCAGCTGAAGACGGTCTCGGAGGCGATCGTCAAGGTGCTGGTCGACGGCGAGGAGAAGATGTCGGTGGCCGAAGGGCACGGCCCGGTCAATGCGCTCGACATCGCGCTGCGCAAGGATCTCGGAAAATTCCAGAACGAGATCGCCGACCTCGAACTTGCCGACTTCAAGGTGCGTATCCTCAATGGTGGCACCGAGGCGATCACCCGCGTGCTGATCGAATCGCATGACTCCACCGGCGCCCGCTGGTGGACGGTCGGCGTCTCCGAAAACATCATCGACGCCTCGTTCCAGGCGTTGATGGATTCGATCGTCTACAAGCTGATGAAGAACCGTGATATGGCCGGGCTGGTGGCGGCGGAGTGACGAAATGGGCTTCTCGATAAGTTGGATTGCGTTCCACAGTCTCCCGCTCGCAAAGGCGGCATTGGCTTTTGGCTTGGCCCAGACCGGACAGTCGGACGAGGTTTTTGATTTTGCCTATAATGGTGCCGTTGTCGGCCAGAATTGGTCAGTCGTCATTTTTAACGACGTGGACATGGACCTAGTGGACGAGAAGCGCATGGCTGGCCTTTCGACTGGCAGGGATGTGGTCGCGTTCACAATATCGATACGGCCATGCTGCAATGGGCCGAGCAGTGGCGCGATGGGCACGAAGTCTGGAGCATACGACATACCAGCGCCGACGGCGCACGCAATCTTGAAGCGACGGGAAACCTTCCATCCTGTTTCGAAGAGATCCGCCGCGCGCGTTTCGCCGACCAGAATCGCGAGGACGCAGGTGCCGCCGCGATAGACTTTATCGCAGACATTCCGCTCCAGGTAGCAGAATGCGTGACAGGCTTTCGTCACGACACCACCGAAGCGGAATTCATGGAGCTGGTGCCTGCACCCGAAGCCAAGTGACACGCGAGCTTCGCGTCTTTCAAATAAATGTGGTGGGAAACGCCGGGCCTGTTGAACCATCAGCGAAAGTCCATTGATCCATCAGAACTTTGCGATGGTCTTGGCCCGGCGGCTGGCGCATAGCGTTGGGCCATGCCCACGCAAGCAATCCAGCTCGAAGCAGACTCAAAGGCCCGGCGTGGCTTTCTGTTGGCCCTGGGCGCCTATCTCCTGTGGGGGTTGCTGCCCTTCTATATGAAGGCGGTTGCGCATCTGCCGCTGGCCGAAGTCATTGCGCACCGCATCGTCTGGTCGGTGCCGATTGCCGCCGCCGTTTTGGTCTGGGCCGGCCGCACCGCGGACTTCAAGGCCGCAATCCGTTCGCCGCGCATCATTTCGATGGCGGCGCTGACGGCGGCGCTGATTTCGGTTAACTGGGGCATCTATGTCTGGGCGATCGCGGTCGACCGTACCATCGAGACCGCGCTTGGCTATTACATCAACCCGCTTGTCAGCGTCGTTGTCGGTGCGCTGCTGCTTGGCGAGCGGCTCGACAGGCTGCAAATCGCGGCGGTGGTGCTGGCGGCCATCGCGGTCGCGGTGCTGACGATCGACGCCGGCAAGCTGCCCTGGGTGTCGCTGGTGCTGGCGTTTTCCTTTGCTGCCTATGCTTTCTTCCGCAAGACGCTGCCGATCGGTCCGAGCCAGGGTTTTCTGCTCGAAGTGCTGCTGCTGTCGGTGCCGGCGCTCGGCTACATCATCTACCTCGTAGCCAGCGGACAGGATCATTTCGTGTCCAGCTCCCTGAGCGACACCGCACTGCTGATCGGCTGCGGCCCGGTCACCGCCATACCGCTGCTGCTGTTTGCCTTCGGGGCCAAGCTGTTGCGTCTCTCCACCATCGGCATCATGCAGTATATCGCGCCGACCATTGTGTTCCTGATCGCCGTGCTGATTTTCGGCGAACCCTTCGGCAGCACCCAGGCCATCGCCTTCGGCCTGATCTGGACGGCGCTGGCGATCTACTCCTGGTCGATGTTTTCTTCGGCGCGCAAGGCCGGCGCTACATCCCGCGCGCCAGCCGCCTGACGAACAGATAGACGACCGCCGCGACAACCAGCGATATCGCCGACGCCACCCAGAAGCCCGCTGGCGTGTCGACCAGCGGCAGCCCGCCGACATTCATGCCGAACAGGCCGGAGATGATCGTCATCGGCAACAGCACCGCGGTCATCACCGACAGCATGTAGAGTAACTGGTTCGACTGCGTCGTTAGCTTGGCCATCAGCTCGTCCTGCAGGAGCCGGGCACGTGCCTGCAATTGCTCGCCGTCATGATGCAATGTATGGGCGCGGTGCGAAAGCCGTGCCGCCATGTCGTTGATTGTATCAGGCAAATCGCCGCGGTGCGAATGGGTCGAGATGGCGGAACAGGCTGGTCAGCGTCGCCATCTGCCGATGGATCAACCACCAGTTGCCGGCGCGCATCGACCAGCGCCTGCCGCTCATTGTGCCATGCGTCGCAGACGATGCGGTCCTCGATGCCGTCGAGCGTGTCGCCAAGGCCACCGAGTTCCGTCGTCATGCCGTCGAGCGACTGGCCCATGACAGCCTCGATCAGTTCGGCCGGAGAGCGGAACTTGCGCGATCCGTTGTCGATCGTCTTGCGGATATTGTCGACCGATTGCAGCGGTTGCTTGCGGCCGCCGATCAGCATCGTGTCGTTAAGGGCGAAGCGGAAATGGCCGAGCCCGCGCGCCTCCGCCGAATAGTCGTGGCGCAGGTCCGGCAGGTCGCCGTAGAGCCAGTCGCCATCGAAGTCGATGTGGCAGCCATGGCCGGCCGTCAGGAAGGCATCGCGCACCGGTGGCGGCAAAGCCGGCTCGGTGGCGATCTCGTGGCGGGCGCGCATGTCGGAAAGCTGGTAGCTGCGCCAGGTCCAGTGTGTGGCGCCCGGGTCTTTGGTTCGCGCACCTTCGGCGGTGAAGTGATAGATGAAGAACAGCCCGTGCTCGTCGGGCAGATAAGGCGATAGGTCGGTGCCTTCCGGGTTGAGAGTGATGTTCATGGTCGCGTCGCCAGTGTCTCGAATACGCCGCCGCGCGGCGGCGACCAGACTGTGATCACTAGCACGGGCGAACCGGTTTCGTGTGACGGTTTTGACTGTCATCCGAGGCGCGCCTACGACGCCGCTGTTTGGGAGGCAATCTGGAATAATACGCCGTTGACTTGCGTTTACGCAAAGAGCACCGCGTAAATCCATGTGGAGGACGTCCGATGCATGCCGGCTTCGCACGAAGCGTAGTCATAGCGGTATTGGGAGCCGTCATGGCGAGCTGCGCTGGCCTTTCGGCGCAGAAAACGGGGGCAATAACCGGCTATGGCCCCAACCCCACTTTACCGAAACCAAGACCGACGCTGATCCCGACCGTCAACATCGCGGAGGCGAAAGGCTGGCAGAAAGGTGGCATGCCAACCCCGGCGGCCGGGCTGACGGTGAACGCCTTCGCCACCGGCCTCGACCATCCGCGCTGGCTGCACGTGCTTCCGAACGGCGACGTGCTGATCGCCGAAACCAATGCTCCTGCCAAGGATGACGAAGGCTTCAGCCTTAGAAAGGTCTTCATGGACCTTGCTATGAAGCGCGCCGGAGCCGCGACCAAAAGCGCCAACCGAATCACGCTCCTGCGCGACACCAATGGCGACGGCATTGCCGATGTGCGCAGGACGTTCGCGGAAGGCCTCAATTCACCCTTCGGTATGACGCTGTCCAAAGGCAAGCTCTATGTCGCAAATACCGACGCGCTCGTCGCTTTCCCCTACTCCAATGGCCAGACCCGAGTCACAACGCCGCCGGAAAAGATCGTTGACTTGCCGGCCGGAGATCTCAACCATCATTGGACCAAGGACGTGATCGCAAGTCCGGATGGACGCAAGCTCTATGTCACCGTCGGCTCCAACAGCAACGTTGGAGAAAACGGCATGGCTGCGGAGAGGAACCGCGCCGCCGTCCTTGAAGTGGACCGGTCGACCCGCCGCACCCGGGTCTTCGCGTCAGGACTGCGCAACCCGAACGGGCTGTCTTGGAACCCTGATACTGGCGAGCTTTGGGTCGCCGTGAATGAGCGGGACGAGATCGGCGACGATCTCGTCCCGGATTACATGACCTCGGTTCGTGACGGCGCTTTTTACGGCTGGCCCTACAGCTATTTCGGGCAGAACATCGACGAACGCGTCAAGCCGCAGCGCCCCGATCTCGTGGCGAGGGCGGTCAAGCCCGATTATGCGCTGGGTTCCCATACCGCCTCGCTGGGACTGACCTTCTCCAAAGGCACGTCGCTGGGCCCGGCCTACGGCAACGGCGCCTTCGTCGGCCAGCACGGCTCGTGGAACAGAAGCGTGTTCAGCGGTTACAAGGTGATCTTCGTGCCGTTCCGCGGTGGTAAACCGAGCGGCCTCCCAAAAGATGTGCTCGCTGGCTTTATCGGGCGTGATAGCAAGGCGATGGGCCGTCCGGTCGGCGTTGCGATCGATCGGACCGGCGCACTGCTCGTCGCCGACGATGTCGGCAATGCCATCTGGCGGGTCCGCCGGGCAAGTCGCCGACTTGCGGGGGGAGTAGGGGAGTAGGATCGCGCTTCATGAGCGCGGCTTTCACTACCTACTGCCCTACTGCCCTGCCTTACTCCCCTAAAGCTTGTCGATTACCGACTGCACACCTTCGGTCGGTGCGTCGACCGATGATCCGGCGACTATGATGGCGGCGACGATGGCTTCCGGATCGTCGACCACCAGCGGCTTGACCCGCTGCGCGGTGTGGATGAAGCCTTCGGCCATCATATGGTCGAGCAGCGCCAGCATCGGATCCCAGAATCCCCCGACGTTGCCGAAGACGATCGGTTTGCGATGATGGCCGAGCTGGCCCCACGTCATGATCTCGATGATTTCCTCGACCGTGCCGATGCCGCCCGGCAGCGCCACAAACGCGTCGGATTTCTCGAACATCGTATGTTTACGCTCGTGCATGTTGTCGGTGATCACGAGCTCGTCGAGCCGGTTAAGCGCGGTTTCGGTGGC
The DNA here is from genome assembly GCF_004792125.1 of Mesorhizobium sp. M5C.F.Ca.ET.164.01.1.1. Classification (NCBI taxonomy): domain Bacteria; kingdom Pseudomonadati; phylum Pseudomonadota; class Alphaproteobacteria; order Hyphomicrobiales; family Phyllobacteriaceae; genus Mesorhizobium; species Mesorhizobium sp. M5C.F.Ca.ET.164.01.1.1. The sequence continues at coordinate 721,520 of NZ_SRTG01000002.1, forward strand.
CTCCCTGTTGATCAGGAAGCGCGGAATGATGCCCGTCACTTTGCCGCCGGCCCGCAACGCCCCTTCGGCAACGGCTCCCATGATGCCCCTGGTGCCGCCGCCATAGATCAGACGCAGGCCGGACTTGGCGATCGAACGCCCAAGGAGGTGTCCGGCCTTGGCATAGGTTTCATCGCGGCCTGGAGACGAGCCGCAATAGACGCAGATGGATCGAATCGTGTTCATGAGATGATTGGTGATTGGGTCTTTATTCGCGGTCAAGCCCGGGCGGGCTTTTTCTTGCTGGCCTCCTTTTTCTTGTCGGCCCCCTTTTTCTTGTCGGTTTGGGCAAAACAGGCTAGACCGGCATTAGGTGGCTAAGGGCAGGGAAATATGACAATTAATCCAGTAAAGGCGCTTTTGTTCGCCGTCGGCGGCTCCGTCGCCGCGGCGGGAACCGCCTATGTATCGGGCGCGCTCGACCCGTATCTCAATGGCGCGCCACCGGCGGAAGTGGCATCGCTGACGCCGCCGGCGGAGAAGCCGGCCAAGCCGGGGACCGATGGATCGGTTTCGCCCGCGCCGGCCACAGATGCGATGGCACCGGCAGCGCCGGCCACGGCCGATGCGATCGCGCCGACCTTCGATATTGTTCGGGTCGAGATCAAGGGCTCTATCGTCGTCGCCGGCAATGCCGCACCCAACGCCAAGGTCGAGATTCTCAATGGTTCGACGGTTCTCGGCTCGACGGTCGCCGGCGCCGATGGTGCTTTTGCCATCGTTCTCGACGATCCGCTGAAACCCGGCGATTACACGATCGCGCTGCGCTCAATGACCGGCAATGTCGTGACCCCCTCGGCGCAGACAGCCGTCGTCTCGATTCCCCAGAGTCCTGCTGGCCAGGTGCTGGCGATGATCGAGGAGCCGGGCAAGCCGTCAGAACTGCTCACCGTTCCTACACCCGAGAAGAAGCCTGAAGCGCCTGTTGGCGACAAGGCGGCCGCCCCGGCTGCCGGGGACTCCGCTGCCGGGGACCCCGCTGCCGCAGCACCGGCCACAGGTGCACCGGCTGCCACGGCGCCGGCCACTGCCGAAGTCGCCCCCGCGCCGACTTCGGACATGCCTGTCGCACCGGCGACACCGGCTGCAGGGCCAAAGATCGTCGTCGAAGCCATCGAGATCGACGGCAACAAGATCTTCGTCGCCGGGCTCGCCGATCCCGGCCGCAAGGTGCGCGCTTATGCCAACGATATCTTGCTCGGCGACGCGAAAACTTCGCCCGACGGCCACTTCCTGGTCGAGGCGACGCGCAGCATTCCCGTTGGCACCTACACCATCCATGTCGACGCACTCGATGCCGACGGGGTCAAGGTGGTGGCCCGCGCCGCCGTGCCGTTCGAGCGCGAGCCGGGCGAGTCGGTCGCCGCCGTGGCGCCCGCCGAGCAGAAGCCTGCCACGCCATCCCCCGCCGCTGGCGCGCCTGCTGCACCCGTAGCCGAAGCGCCCGCAGTTGCCGCCACATCGGCTGAAATTCCCGAGGCCGCGGCGCCGAAGCTCGAACACGCCGACAGCGCCGTTATTATCCGCCGCCACGATACGCTGTGGCAGATCTCGCGGCGCGTCTATGGCCAAGGCATGCGCTATTCGACCATCTACCTCGCCAATCAGGATCAGATCAGGAATCCCGACCGCATCTGGCCGGGGCAGGTGTTCAAGGTCCCGGAGAAATCGCAGGAAGGCGAAGCCGCCAACCTCAAGGCGATGGGCGATCAGATGACGACAGCCCCGACAAAGGCCGATTAGAATCCTTTTCTTCTTTCGCCCTCTTGCGGAAAGTTCGTTCATCGTTTATCGCCGATAAACGATGAATGCTCCCTTGACCGAGAAGACTTCCGGCTTCGCCGACAGCCAGTCCGTGGCCGCGAAGCTCGCCGCGCTTTCGCATCCGGCCCGGATCGAGATCCTCAGGCACCTTTCGGCCAGCCGCTCCTGCTGCTGCCGGGAGGTTGTCGACCATCTCGACCTGGCGCAGTCCACGGTTTCGCAGCATCTGAGGATATTGGTCGACGCCGGGCTCGTCCGCTACGAGCCGGACCGGCAACGCTCGCGCTATGAAGTCGACAGCGATGCGCTCGCCGATGTTTCCGCATCGCTGGCCGCGCTCGTCAATTCGTGCTGCTCCGGCCGCTAGATCATGATCCCGAATCGAAGGACCGCGTCAGCGAAAAGCCGGTTTTCTGAAAAGATGACGGTCAAGCAGTAAGATATAAGAAAAGGCGATAAAAATGGCCGAAAAAACCGTCTCCGCCGATTCTGGCTCGACCTTCAAGACATTGCGCAACCTTTGGCCCTATATGTGGCCGGCCGACCGTGCCGACCTCCGGGCGCGGGTGGTGTGGGCGACCGTGCTTCTGGTCGTTGCCAAGCTGACACTGGTTGCCGGTCCCTATTTCTTCAAATGGGCGACCGATGCGCTGGCCGGGGATGCCAAGTCGGTGCCGCCGTTGCCGGTCTTCCTGCTGGCGCCAGTCATGCTGGTCATCGCCTACAATGTCGTGCGGCTGGTGCAACTCGGTTTCAACCAGCTGCGCGACGCGCTGTTTGCCCGCGTCGGACAATATGCGGTGCGCCAGCTCGCCTTCCGCACTTTCATTCACATGCATCAACTGTCGCTGCGCTTCCATCTCGAGCGCCGCACCGGCGGCCTGTCGCGCATCATCGAGCGCGGCACCAAGGGCATCGAGACGATCGTCCGCTTCACCGTGCTCAACACCTTGCCGACCATCCTCGAATTCGCGCTGACGGCCGGCATCTTCGCCGTCACCTATGGCTGGAAATACGTGGCTGTGGTGGCGGTGACGGTCTGGCTCTACATCTGGTTCACCATCAGGGCGAGCGACTGGCGCATCGTCATTCGCCGCGACATGAACGACAGCGACACCGACGCCAGCACCAAGGCGATCGACTCGCTGCTCAATTTCGAGACGGTCAAATATTTTAACAACGAGAGCATGGAAGCCGAGCGCTTCGACCGTTCGATGGCGCGCTACGAGACCGCCGCCACGAGGATCTGGACCTCCCTCGGCTGGCTTAACTTCGGCCAGGGCGTCATCTTCGGTCTCGGCACGGTTATCGTCATGTGCCTTTCGGCGCTGGAGGTGCAGGCTGGTACGCAGACGGTTGGCGACTTCGTCTTCATCAACGCCATGCTGATCCAGCTTTCGGTGCCACTCAACTTCATCGGCTTCATCTATCGCGAAATCCGCCAAGGCCTCACCGACATCGAGCAGATGTTCGATCTGCTCGATGTGCCGCAGGAGATAGTCGACAAGCCGGGTGCCAAGCCGCTGGTAGTCGGCGCCGGTAAGGTCGAGTTCCGCGACGTGCAGTTTTCCTACGATCTCAACCGCAAGATCCTGAAAGGCATCAGCTTCGAAGTGCCGGCCGGCAAGACGGTTGCCATTGTCGGGCCATCGGGCGCCGGCAAGTCGACCATTTCGCGGCTCCTGTTCCGCTTTTATGACATCCAGGGTGGCAAGATCCTGATCGATGGCCAGGAGATTCGCGACGTAACACAGGAGAGCCTGCGCGCGGTGATCGGCATGGTGCCGCAGGACACCGTGCTGTTCAACGATACCATCGCTTACAACATCCGCTACGGCCGCGTCGATGCCAGCGAGGAGGACGTCCGCAAGGCAGCCGAACTCGCTCAGATCGGGCCGTTCATCGAGCGGCTTCCCGACGGCTACGGTTCGATGGTCGGCGAGCGCGGGCTGAAACTGTCCGGCGGCGAGAAGCAGCGCGTGGCGATCGCCCGCACCATTTTGAAGGCGCCGCCGATCCTGATGCTCGACGAGGCGACCTCGGCGCTGGACAGCCATACCGAACAGGAGATCCAGGCGGCGCTCGACCTTGTCAGTAAGGGCCGCACGACCATCGTCATCGCCCATCGGCTGTCGACGGTGATTTCGGCCGACGAGATCATCGTGCTGCAGGACGGCCAGATCGCCGAGCGCGGCACGCATGCCGCCTTGATGCGCAAGGCTGGTCTGTACGCGTCGATGTGGGACCGTCAGCGCGAGGCAACCGAGGCCGAGGAGCGGCTGCGCATCGCTCGCGAGCGCGACGAGTTCGGCGTCGTTGTCCGCCGCCGCCCCTCGGAGGTGTGGTAGCCTTACGGCCAGCCGGCGCCCGGTGCGGAAACCTCGATGCTGAGCACCTGGCCGGTGCGGACATCGCTGATCATGTGTTCGAAGCCGCGCCATTCGGCGGCGGCGATGAACAGCGTCTTGCCGTCGGCGGCGCCGAGCATGCAGGCAAAACAGCCGCGATCCGCATCGACGCTCTCGAGCATTACGCCGCCTTCGCGTACCCGCACGCAGTGCCGGTTGGGGACGTCAGCATACCAGATGGCGCCCTCGGAATCGAGACAGATGCCGTCGGGAAAGCCGTTGCCGAGGTCGGCCCATCGCCGCCGGTTGGCAAGGCTGCCATCCGCGGCGAGGTCGAACGCGGTCAGCCTGTTGGCGTGCGATTCAGCGACGATCAATGTTTTGTTGTCAGGCGTCACCGCCATCCCATTGGCAAAGGCGATCTTGTCCGCCACCTGCCGCACCGATCCGTCCGGCGCAATCAGCACGATGGCGCCGGGGCCGAAATGCTGGCCAGGAGCCGGGGCCGGCCCACCGCCATTGACGTAGATGTTGCCGCGCCCATCGACGACAATCTCATTCCAAGGGTTCCCTGAGAGGTGTCGCAGATCGGCGTGGGTAACCAGCGTACCGTCTGCTTCTTGCCGCAGCACCAGCCCTTCACGCCCGCAGACGACAAGCAAGCGACCGTCCGGCAGCCAGTCGATCGAATAGGGCAGGGTGGCCGGCACGGTGAGCATGACTTGACTGTTGCCGTCGGCATCGACGGCGATGATCTGGCCGGTTCCCCAGTTGCAGAACCACAGCCTGCCGTCATGCCAGCGCGGCGACTCGCCGAACGCCAGACCGTTCATCACGACTCGCGCTTCCTTGGCTGCTGATTTCAGTGACGGCATTTGTTGTCTCCAGCTTTCGTTCGGCAAGCGCTTTGATAGGCATCGTATCTCCAAGGACGAGCCAGGACGGGTCGCCCCGACAACGGTCACTTTTATTTCGGACAGGCTCATTGGGCCCCTCCAATGCCCGCAACCGATTAATGTTGACGACAACGAGCCGAGCCGGCCTTTCCCCATTGTTGCGTTGCGGCCACAGGGTGTTTCCGCTATTGAGGCCGGACCTGAAACTAGGGCTGTTCCCATCCCATGGACCTCGTCGACACGATCAAGAAAACGTTCGTTCCGATCCATCGCGAAGGCTATCCGTTTATCGCCGCCTTCGCAGCGGTGACGCTTTTCCTCGGCTATTTCTCTTCGATCCTGTTCTGGATCTGCCTGATCCTGACGGCCTGGTGCGTCTACTTCTTCCGCGACCCGGAGCGCGTCACGCCTGTCGACGACCGGCTGGTGGTGAGCCCGGCCGACGGCATCATCACGGCGGTCGGTCCGGCAGTGCCGCCGCGCGAACTTGGCCTCGGCGGCGGCGAGATGACCCGCATCTCGGTGTTCATGGACGTCTTTTCCTGCCACGTGAACCGGGCTCCGGTGCGCGGCCGCATCACAAGGATCGAGCATCGGCCGGGCGAATTCCTCAACGCCGCACTTGATAAGGCGAGTGCCGACAACGAGCGCAACGGACTGGTCATCGAAAGCCCCAACGGCACGGTGGCCGCGGTGCAGATCGCAGGCCTGGTCGCGCGGCGCATCGTCTGCTGGGCCGAGACCGGCGGCACGATCGGCATCGGCGAGCGCTTCGGGCTGATCCGCTTCGGCTCGCGCGTCGACGTATTCCTGCCCTCGACTGCGACGCCGCGTGTCGCCGTTGGTCAGACCGCGGTCGGCGGTGAAACCATACTGGCCGAATTCGGCGGCATTGCCGCAACGCCGCTCGTGCGGGTGTCTTGAGCCGTGGGCGCGCCGTTCAAGAAATTCGAGGCGCATGGGGGCGGCGGTCCGCGCATCCATGAAATCCCGATGCGAATGGTGCTGCCCAACCTTGTCACCGTGCTCGCCATCTGCGCCGGCCTGTCCGGCATCCGCTTCGGCTTCGAAGGCCGCTTCGAGCCGGCGGTGGTGATGGTGTTGCTCGCCGCCTTCCTCGACGGCATTGATGGCCGCCTGGCGCGGATGCTGAAGGCGACGTCCAAATTCGGCGCGCAGATGGATTCGCTGGCCGACATCGTCAATTTCGGCGTCGCACCCGCGCTGGTGCTCTATGCCTTCCTGCTCGACCAGGCCGGATCGCCGGGCTGGATTGCCGCGCTCCTGTTCACCATCGCCTGCGGACTGAGGCTCGCTCGCTTCAACGTGCTCGACGAAGAAACAGATCGCCCGCAGTGGCAGACCGAGTATTTCGTCGGCGTGCCGGCGCCGGCGGGTGCCGTGCTGGTGATGCTGCCGCTTTATCTGTACTTCCTGCGGCTTGGCGTGGAGCCGTCCCGCCCTGCCGCCTTCATCGCCGCCGGTTTCACCGTTCTGGTCGCCTTCCTGCTGGTCAGCCGGCTGCCGGTCTATTCCGGCAAGAGCCTGAAAGTCCCGGGCGACAAGGTGCTGCTGATCATCCTCGGCGTCGTTCTCTACATCCTGCTGTTGATGACCTACCCCTGGTACACGCTGACGGCGTCTGTTGCCGGCTATCTCCTCTTCCTGCCATTCAGCGTGCGCGCCTATTCCAGGCGCGCCAAGCGCGAAGGCGAAAAGGTGCCGCCTTCAGACATCGGCTGACAGACCTGTCGCCAACTCACTCCGACGATCACCTGGCGCGGGAACCTGCCGGGCATCTTGACCGTTCTGTCTCAGCGGGCGAGGCATGCGACTTCGCAAACGCCTCGCCACCGGTTTCTCACGCTGCTGCCAGGCGCAGGAGCTTAAGAAGAAGTGAGGAGAAATGGCTGTTGTCCTCATCGGTGCGTTGCTCATTGTCGGTGGCGTTGTGTACATGGCCGGCGCAGCCCTAAGGCGCGGGCGGCTCAGCGATCCGGCGCCTGTTCGCGCGGCGCCGGATCGCTCGACGCCAAATCTCGCAACGCCAGGCCCGACACTTGAGCCGCGGCGACGCGGCCTCGGTTTCCTCGGCCTGTCGCAGAACTGGCCGGGCCTGCTGATGATAGCTGTCGGGTTCATCCTGCTGTTGTCGGTGGTGGTCCTCTAGAGCATTTGCGGCCAAACGTCTTCGTTTGGCGTCCAACAAAATGCGTTAAAACAAAGAGTTAGAGCGCGGTTTCGGTTCCACCGAAACGCAAAGCGCTTTAAGCGTCAAGCTGCCGCGCTGAGCCCCAGTCGGTCAATCGCCAGTTTACGGGTCGCGACATAGTCGGTCTTGCCTGAACCCAGCACCGGGATTTCCTCGACCTTGACGATGTCGTTCGGCACCATCAGATCGGCGGCACCGGCTTGTCTGCCGAATTTGCGCAATTCATCGGGGTCGGCCTCATCAGCGGTGGTGACCAGCACGATGCGCTCGCCGCGGCGCCTGTCCGGCACCGCCACCACGGCGTGGTGCTCTTCCGGCCATAGCGACTGTACCAGCATCTCGACTGCGCCCAGCGACACCATCTCGCCGGCGATCTTGGCGAAGCGCTTGGCCCGGCCGCGAATGGTGATGAAGCCTTCGCGGTCGACCGAAACGATGTCGCCGGTATCGTGCCAGCCGTCGAGCGGTTGCAATTCGCCGGGCCGATCTGATGTCATGTAGCCCATCATCAAATTCGGCCCGTCGAGCCACAACCGTCCGGCCCCGCTAATGCCCTCGACCGGCTCGAGCTTCATGCGCATGGCCGGCAACAGCCGCCCGACCGTGCCGTCGCGGCCGTGGATGGCGGTGTTGACGGCAACGACGGGCGCTGCTTCGGTCAGCCCGAAACCCTCGATGATCTCGGCCTGGAAGCGCTCCCGGTGGATGCGGCGCGTCTCCGGTTTCACCGCCTCGGCGCCGGCGACGATGAAGCGCAGGCTGGAGAAATCGCCGTCCTTGGCGGTGCGCGCATAATTGGCGAGGAACGTGTCGGTTCCGAACATGACCGTCGGCCTTGCTTTGCGTGCGACCTCGGGGATCAGCTTGTAGTGCAGCGGGGAGGGGTAGAGGAACAGTTTTACGCCGGTGACCAGCGGCAGGATGGTGCCGCCGGTGAGCCCGAACGAGTGGAACACCGGCAGCACGTTGAGCAGGATGTCGGCCGGCGAAACGGTGATGCGGGCCTCGGCCTGCATGGCGTTGGCGAGAAGATTTCTGTGCGACAGCACCACCGCCTTCGGCGTGCCTTCCGAGCCTGAGGTGAATAGGATCACTGCTGGCTTGGCCGCATTCTGCCGCTGCAGCGGCCAGCGCCACAGCAAGGCGGCAGCGAGCTTGTCCAGCACGGTTACGCTGGCCCGCACGTCCTCCAGCCATAACAGTTTGGCGCCGCCTCCTTCCACCGCCGCGACGATATCAGCGAGGTTGGCCTTGTCGATAAAGGCTCGCGACGAGACCACGGTGCGGACTTCCGCCGTGCGCACGGCGGCGGTGACGCTGGCCCGGCCTGCGGTGTAGTTGATCATCGCCGCCACCCGGCTCGCCGACAACAGGCCAATGAGCGACAGCACGACACCGTTGGCATTGGGCAGCAGCACTCCAACCGCTTCGCCCGGCGCCGTCACCGCCTCGAAGCGGCGGCCCAGTACCCGCGCGCCGATGAACAGCTTTCTGTAGTTCAACGTGCCGCTGACCACGTCTTCGACGATAGGATGCGAGGCGCCGACTCGGTCGGCGGCGTCGCGCATGGCGAGGAACAGGCCGCGATTAAGATCGCTGCCGAAAAGCCGGGCTTCCGCGAAACGGTCGAACAGCGCATTGGTGTTCGAGGACTGATCAGGGTTTCGCGCCACCAGCTCGGCGATGGTCATCGGCTCGAGCACGCTGATCGACAGGCGCGGAAACCAGCGCCGCGGCGCCTTGTCCGCCGGCGTCAGCGACACCGGCAGAGTGCGCGCGCCGGCGACAAAGATCGGCACGATGCGGGCATCGGCCTGCATGGCGATGCGGGTAACGGCGCGAAACAGGCGAAATGTCTTGATATCCGGCTCGACCGCGTCCGGCAAATAGACGGCAAGGCGGCCCTTGCCCTTCAGCACCCGCACCAGCCGGCGGCTGACGAAGATATGCTCGGCGTTGAAGGCGATGGTGCGGCCAAGCTCGCGCCACGGTTCGAGCCAGGGTGACTTGGCGGAGGCCTGGTCGAGAATGTGCAGCGTATCTTCCGGCAGCAGTGACAGCATCAGCGCCGGTTCGAGGCGCGACTGGTGCGAAATGACGTAGATGACCGGGGCGGCTGCGTTGCGGGCGATGTTGATGCGGCCGTCGGCAATCCGATAGGCGAGCTTGAACGGTACATAAAGTAGCGCCTGCGTGAAGCGCAGGCCGAGGCGGAATTTTTCCACCACGCCGATCAGCAGCCAGGCCGCGACGAGCCCCGCAAGCAGCGCCAGTGTCAGGATCATGCCGCGTCTCTCCCAACAGATTTTCACGTCGCGGCTCTTCCTGACCGCTTCGATGAGAACCTAGACGAAGTGGGGTCAACGTCAATGCTGCTCGGACAGGCCGGCTGCAAGCTGCCGGCCTGTCACGCTTCACCGTCGCCAAAATTACTTGCGGATGAGCGTGGAACTGAACGGCGCTGCTCACGCCGCTTTCAACCTCCCGCTGATGAAACGGAATTCCTGTGTCTTGCCGCCGTAGCCATAGGCGGCGGCCGGCACTTCGTGCACGAAAGCGTAGCTTTCTTCGTGCATCTCACCCAGCAAGCGGCCAAATGCGGCGAAGATCGCCTTGAGATAGGCTTCCAGCTCAAGCTTGGTGTTGGTGCCGTCGACCACCTTGATGTCGAGCCAGAAACTGTTGGCGCCATGCTCGGCCAGCGACTTGCCGCCGGCGAACCAGTGCTCGGGGTCATGATAGGATATGGCGACCGCGGTGATGGTCGCATCCTTGCGCAGATGCGTAGCGGTCAGTTCGGTCACCTGCTTGGCGATAGCGGCGGACAAAGCGGCATCGGGCTTGCCTGTGACGCTGACATTGATGATCGGCATAAATTTCTTTCCTCGGGTTACGCGGCATCTCTTCGCCGTGAGAAATCTTTGCCATCGCTCTTCCATTATGAAAATCGAATTGTTTAAGGAGGACACTTTGATAATATCGAATTATGCCGATACTCGACCCTGACCTCCTCAAAACCTTTCTCGCCTTCGTCGATGGCGGCTCGCTGGCGCAGGCGGCGTCAATTGTCGGCCGCTCAGCGTCGGCGGTGACCACGCAGATGCAGCGGCTTGAGGATATTGTCGGCGAACCGCTTCTGGTGCCGCAGGGGCGGGGCCGCGGCCTGACGCCGGCCGGGGAGAATCTGGTCGGCCATGCCCGGCGCATCCTTGCTGTGCATCGCGAAGCGTGGCTGGCCCTCAAGGGCGTGCGAGCCGATGGGCGCGTGGCCATAGGCACGACACAAGATTTCGCCGACAGCGGCCTCCCGGAGCTACTCAGGGCCTTTGCCGCGAGCTATCCGCGCGTCAGGATCGAACTGCGCGTCGGCCGCTCCGCCGAATTGGCCGAGGCACTGCAAACCGGCATCCTCGATCTGATGATCGCCATGCGACAGGCACCGGCGCCGGACGAGGTCGGCTTGTTCAGGGAGCCGATGCTCTGGCTCTGTTCGCAAAAGGGATTGGCCGCCCGCCAGGACGAGGTACCGCTGGCACTGCTCGATCCGCATTGCAGCTTTCGCGACGCGGCGATCGCAGTACTCGACACGGCCGGCCGCCGCTACCGCGTCGCCGCCGGCAGTGCCAGCCTGGCCGGGCTGCGCACGGCGGTGAATGCCGGCATTGCTCTGACGCTGCGGACGGCGCGCTTTGCCCATTCCGGCATCGTCGAAGCACCGCGCGACTTTGGGCTGCCGCAGGTTCCCATCGCCGAGTTCGCCATCCGGCTGCGCCAGGATGCCGAGCCGCCGGCACAGGAGCTGGCTGCGCTGTTCAGCGGCAACCTTGCCTTGGCGCAGGCTGATTTCGGAAAAGAAAAAGCCGACCTTGCGGTCGGCTATAGGTTAGACGGGCCGAGGGGTTTGGGGGACTTGGGATGACCCGTCGGCCTCAACAATGCCTGAACCCGATGATGGTTCCATGACTTTATAAATTTATTTCAGGGGCAGATTTTCTCAGGCAGAACGCTGCCTCGCCGCCTGCCAGTCGCGCCCGGCATGGGCGAAGACCGCGCAGAGCACGATTGCGCCGCCGATCATGCTGGCGGCAGGCGGGACCTCGGCCAGGAACACGAAGGCGAACAGGATCGCGAACGGTACCTCAGCCGAGCCCAGCAGGCCGGATTCGGCGGCCGGGATGAGCCTCGCGCCCTCCGTCCACAGAATAGAGGCCAGCGCGAACGACATGCCGAAGGCGACGAGCAGCGCTGCGTCTCTGGCTGAGACCGCCAATGGATCGGTGACGAACCAGCCGAGCACGAACAAAAGGAATGCCGACACTGCCCCGGCCCACACCACAGGCGTGTCGCGGAAAGCGCGCACCATGATCATGTAGAGCGCGCTGCCGATTGTCATCAGCAGCGCCAGCCCGTCGCCGAACAGATGGCCGGTGCCGAAACCGGACCAGACCATGATGGCCACGCCGCAGAGCGACACGGCGGCGGCGGCAAGCGTCTGCAGCCGGAAGCGCTCACGAACCAGCACGAAGGCAAGCAGCGCGGTGACAAAGGGTGCGGTGGCGTAGATGATCGCGACATTGGCGACGAAGGTGAATTTAAACGCCGAGATGAAGGCGATGCTGGCGAGCGCGCCCTCGACCGCCAACAGCCAGCCGCGCCAGCCGAGGCGCAGGCTTTCACGCCCACCGGAGCGGCGACGCCGCCAAAGCACATAGAGGCTGATCAGGATCGAGCCGACGAAGCCGCGCCAGCAGGTGATGGTCAGCGGGTCGGCATGGATCGACTTGGTCAACACGCCGGTGAGGCCGAACACCGCCGCCGACGCCGAAACCAGGATGATGCCAAGGGTGCGCTCGGCGGTGTCGGTGGTACCTGGCATGCTTAGGGATCCCGTCATATCGCCAGACTATGCTGCCTTGTCCTGACACCGTACCGTCAGCAGGGGTTGCCGGATCCTACAGCCGCTTGCGGAAATGTTCGTTGCCGATGATCAGCAGGCCGGCTGCGACAATCAGGGCGGCGGCGTACGCTACACGGGCGAAACCCTGCGCGGCGCTACGCCAGCGGTGAGCTTGCGTTAGGGCAGGCCTGGCGGCTGGGATATTCCGTCCTGCCGAACAGGACTCAGTTGCGCAACTCGATTCATCTCATCAACCCGATGCGTCAGTTCGATACGAAGTGACCATCACACGGCTCCCTGCGGCACGCCGTGAATATCCCTGTTGACCCGGCCCCTAGGTCAGCCCCGATAGAAAGGCGGCCAACAGCAACAAGGTGATTCATGAGCTCTTCCACCCAGTTCCTGAACGCTTCCGAAGCCGCCGGCCGGGTCGGTGTGTCGGCCATTATCGCGCAGGCGCGTGTCATCCTCTGCCCGCCAATCACAGCCCGCCAACGTACGTCGCCCTGGACCCCGGCACTCCCGGCTACGAGGCCGTCGCCACGTGCCTGGCGTCATCGCGTGGGCGCCCCCAGGTTGCATGAAAGTCATCAGGTCTGACGACGCAGCAATGTCTGGACAGCTTGTCACTCCGATCCAAATGTCGTGAAATCGAGGTTTAGGCCGTACCGGTTCCATTCGAGTATCGGGACGAGCGATGAAAATGACGGTCGAAAGGATTCGAGATGGACGCCACCGGACTGAAGGCCATGCAGGCGCCGCTCAAGGAGGCCTATCGCGATGAAGCATCGCGCGCGCTGATCACGCTTCGGGCCAAGGGCTCAATCGACGACCAGTCGATCGCCTGCAAGGTCGAGACGGGCAGGGCGCTCGCCGTTGCCGGCCTCCATCCCGCTACTGGCGGTTCGGGGCTCGAATTGTGCTCGGGCGACATGCTGCTGGAGGCGCTGGTCGCTTGCGCCGGCGTGACGCTGAAGGCAGTGGCGACGGCGCTGGAGTTCAAGCTCGGCGCCGCCACCGTGGAGGCCGAAGGCGATCTCGATTTTCGCGGCACCTTGGGTGTGGCAAGAGATGCGCCGGTCGGCTTCCGCGCCATCCGGCTGAATTTCGGCCTCGACACCGACGAGCCACAAGAGCGCGTCGACGCGTTGCTCAAGCTGACCGAACGGTACTGCGTGGTGTTTCAGACCATCAATACGAGGCCGGAACTGACGGTCAGCGCTCAGCGCTGAACGTGCGCCACCGGCTACTCACTTTCGCCCTCGTCGGCGAACGGCGAGGCGCTCGGCACACACTGCACCGACCAGCCGGCCGGGGTCGGCTGCTTCTGATATTCGGTGATGGCGGAGGTGCACTGTTCGCGGGTGTCGAACGTGCTGGGCAGCACCACCATGCCGCCTTGCGGACCGGCGATAACCAGATACCAGACCAACGCTACGCTCGAAGCCGCCATGGGATTTCCTCGTTTGTTGTGGGAGTCGGACGATCCTATCAACTCCGGGCGATCGACGAAAGCGCGGCCAGGCGCGGTGGTTCCCCACGGCATCACAGCCGTGCGATATCCTGTGTTTGTTGGAACAGCTCAGTTCACGGCAAAGCAGTAGAACAGGCCGTCGCCGCCGGTGCTCCTCAGCGCGTCCTGACTGCACCCGCCGCGTGAAGCGTGCGAGGAATTCCACGATTTGGCGGCGGCCGAATCGTCCAGGCCAGTGCGGTCGTGATGGCCCGTCATTGCCGCACCTTCTGCTCCGCTGAGCGTCCAGTCGCCGCAGGTTTGGTCGGCGATTTTCGTGCCGTCGGGCTTGGAGCCGGTCAGCACGTCGTGCCGGTTGGGCTTGTCGCCGCGGCCGTTGACCATTTCGCCCTTTTCGTCGAGCGCCGTCTGCTTGGTGATGGCGTTGGCATCGCTATGCAGCGAAGCGACATCGTCGGCGATCTTGACGCCCTTGGCGTTGAACCACGGTCCCTTGCCGATCCGGTCGCGCGCATCGGTGTCGCTGGTCGAGAGGTAGGCGCGCCATGTCTTGCCGCTGATGCCGGCGGCTTCAGCCAGCGACCCGCAATGCGCATCGGCACCCGCAAGGCCGCCGAGATCGGCGCCCTTGCCGGAGCCGACGCTGGTGACGAAGAAGCTCATTGTCGCATCCTGCGAGGATGCGACGCCGATGGCTGCCAACGATGCAGCGGCGGTGACGAGAAGCAGTTTGCGCATGGTGGTCCTCCGTTTGCGAACATCAGGCATTCCAACAAGGTCGGTGGCGGTGCAATTCTTCCGCCAAATCGCGCGATGCGTCTACTCCGGCTGCCGGTAGGCAACAAAGCGGTTGTGCTTGGCCTGGAAGATCAGGCCGGTTTCCCTAAGCGCAGGGCTGGCCAGCGGCAGGATGCGTTTGGCGATCTCCTGGGGATGCGGCAGCGTTTCCGGATCCTCGCCGGGCACCGCCTGCGCCCGCATCGCGGTGCGGGTGGCGCCGGGATCGGCGGCGTTGACCCTGAGGGCCAAGCTCTCCGTCTCATGCGCCCAGGAACGCATCATGGTCTCGACCGCCGCCTTCGACGCCGCATAGGGTGCCCAGAAGGCTCGCGCCGAATGGGCGGCGTTGGAGGAAAGCACGATGGCGCGGCCGGCATCGGAGAGCCTGAGCAACGGATCGACCGAGCGGATCAGTCGCCATGTCGAGGTGACGTTGATGGTCATCACCTTTTCGAAGGTCTTGGCCTCGACATGACCGATCGGCGAGATGACGCCGAGCACCGCCGCATTGGCGACCAGGACGTCGAGCTTGCCCCAGCGCTCGTGGATGGCGCCGCCCAGCCGGTCGATGCCGGCCATGTCGGCGAGGTCGAGCGGCACAAGCGTGGCTTGTCCGCCCGTTGCCTTGATCTGGTCGTCGAGTTCCTCCAGTCCGCCGACGGTGCGGGCAACCGCGATGACATGCGCTCCGGCGGCGGCAAGTTCCAGGGCGATGAAGTAGCCGATGCCGCGCGAGGCACCGGTGACGACCGCGACGCGGCCGGAAAGGTCGAGGGCAGGGGTCACCGGGCAGCTCCGAAGGTTAGCGCTCTATGATGTCCGGCAGGACAGAGGGGCGCGACACAGCGATCGCGACGAAATTTGCAAACCGGCGAAATTCGCGGGTTCCAGCAAGACCTACGCCCCGCCCGCCGCCAGCAGCGACAGCGTGCGCACATTGTCCGAACCTTCGAAGTCGGCGAGCCGGGTCGGATATTGCCCGGTGAAGCAGGCGTCGCAGAATTGCGGCTGCTCATTGTCGCGACCGGCCTCGCCGACGGCGCGGTAAAGCCCGTCGATCGACAGGAATCCAAGCGAATCGACGCGGATAAACTCGGCCATCTCTTCCACCGACATGCGCGACGCCAGCAGCTTCGACTTTTCCGGCGTGTCGACGCCGTAGAAGCAGGAGGCGCGCGTCGGCGGCGAGGCGATGCGCATGTGCACTTCCTTGGCGCCGGCATCGCGCACCATCTGCACGATCTTCTGGCTGGTGGTGCCGCGCACGATCGAATCGTCGACCAGCACCACGCGCTTGCCTTCGATCATGCGGCGGTTGGCGTTGTGCTTGAGCTTGACACCCATGTGGCGGATCGAATCGCCAGGCTGGATGAAGGTGCGGCCAACATAGTGATTGCGGATAATGCCGAGCTCGAACGGGATGCCCGCGGCCTGCGAAAAGCCGATCGCCGCCGGGGTGCCGCTGTCCGGCACCGGCACGACGATGTCGGCATCTACTGGGCTTTCCAGCGCCAGCTCCGCGCCGATGCGCTTGCGCACCTCGTAGACGTTGCGGCCTTCGACGGATGAATCCGGGCGTGCGAAATAAACATATTCGAAGATGCAGAAGCGGGTCTTCTGCGGCTCGAACGGAAACAGGCTCTCGATGCCCTTTGTGGTGACGACGACCATCTCGCCGGGCTTCAGGTCGCGCACGAAACGGGCGCCGATGATGTCGAGCGCGCAGGTTTCGGAAGCCAGGATCCAGGCGCCGTCGAGATCGCCGAGCACCAGCGGGCGGATGCCGAGCGGGTCACGGCAACCGATCATCTTCTTGGAAGTCATCGCCACCAGGGAGAAGGCGCCTTCGACCTGTCGCACCGCATCGATGAAGCGCGAGTTGAGATCGCGTTCCCTGCTGGTGGCGACCAGATGCAGCAGCGTCTCGGTGTCGGAGGTCGACGAGAAGATCGCGCCTTGTTTCTGCAGCGCGCGCTGCACCGTCATGGCGTTGGTGAGGTTGCCGTTGTGGGCGACGGCGAAGCCGCCATCGGCGAGCTCGGCGAAAAACGGCTGGATGTTGCGCTGGCCGGCGCCGCCTGTGGTGGCGTAGCGCGTGTGGCCGATCGCGCGGTTGCCTTGCAGGCTGTCGATGACGCGCTGCTTGGTGAAGGTGTCGCCGATCAGGCCGACATGATGTTCGACATGGAACTGGGTGCCGTCATAGGAAACGATACCGGCCGCTTCCTGGCCGCGATGCTGCAACGCATGCAGGCCGAGCGTGACGATAGCCGCGGCGTCCTGCCGGCCAAAAATACCGAACACACCGCATTCGTCATGGAAATGATCGTCAGCTTCGGCGGAAAGCACGTCGTCTGCGTCTGCCATCTTCAGCTCCGCTAAAGTCGCTATATAGTGTGATGACTGCCCGAGAGCAACGTAGAGTTTGCGGCTTTCACATGATCGTCAGTTTGCCGGCGCCGGATTGGCCGGTGCATTGTCGGCCGGTGGCGCGTCGGTCGCGCTCCCATCGAGCGCCGGAGCATCGTCGCCGGCTGCCGGTGCGTCCGCCGCCGGCGCGTCGGCCGCCGGAGGAGTCTCGGCTCCGGTCTCGGGCGCCGGCTGATTCGGATTGAGCCTGTTGAGGATCGCGTTCTCCGGATCCTCGGGCAGAAGGCTTTCGAGCTTGGCGCCGATCGATTCGAGCAGCGGCCGCGACTTGGCGTTGGCGACCCAGCCCGGAGCCTTCGGGCCGGCCAGCCAGTTGAAGAACAGCAGGGCCACCGCGACGACCAGGATGCCGCGCGCCGCGCCATAGAGGAAACCGAGCGTGCGGTCGAGCGCGCCGACCCTGGAATCGATGATCCAGTCGGCGAGTTTCATGGTGATGACGGAGACGACAATCAGCGCGACGATGAAGACGATGCCGGCGGCCACCACCATGGCAATCTTCTCATTGTCGACATAGGGCTGAACGTAAGGCAGGACCGGTTGGTAGAAGAAGAACGCCGCAGCCGCCGCCGCTATCCAGGAGACGACGGAGAGGATCTCGCGCGAAAAGCCGCGAACCATGGCGAGCATCGCCGAGACCAAGGTGAAGCCGACGAGAATTCCGTCAAGCAGCGTAATCGGCATGTCTTTTGCCCCACTTCATGAGCCGCGTCACTCTTGCTCGTCGGCGCGGCTGCGCCGTGAGCCGGCTATGCGCGCCACGAGATCGGCAAGCTCGGTGGGCTGGAAAGCGCCGGCCCCTATCCCCCCGGCAAGTTCCTCGCTGCCTAAGGGCAGAACCGCGCTTCCAAAACCCAGCTTTTCGGCTTCCTTCAGGCGCTGCTGCGCGTGCGCAACCGGCCTCACGGCGCCCGAAAGGCTGATTTCGCCGAAATAGACGCAATCGGCGGGAAGGGCAAGACCGGTAAGCGAGGAAACCAGTGCGGCCGCTACCGCCAGATCGGCAGCCGGCTCCGAGATACGGTAGCCGCCGGCGACGTTGAGATAGACGTCATGGGTGCCAAAGCGGACGCCGCAATGGGCTTCGAGAACGGCGAGGATCATCGACAGCCGGGCCCCGTCCCAACCGACGACGGCGCGGCGCGGCGTGCCCAGCGACGACGGCGCCACCAGCGCCTGGATCTCGACCAGCACCGGCCTTGTGCCTTCCATGCCGGCGAAAACCGCGGCGCCCGGCGCCTTCGCATGGCGTTCGCCTAGAAAAAGTTCGGACGGATTTGCGACCTCGCGCAGGCCCATATCAGACATTTCGAAGACGCCGATCTCGTCGGTCGGTCCGAAGCGGTTCTTGACCGTGCGCAGGATGCGGTAGTGATGGCCGCCTTCGCCCTCGAAATAAAGCACCGCGTCGACCATGTGCTCGACAACGCGCGGCCCGGCGATCTGGCCTTCCTTGGTGACGTGGCCGACCAGCACGAACGCCGCTCCTGTGGATTTCGCATAGCGGATCATCGCCTGGGCGGCGGCGCGCACCTGGGTGACCGTGCCGGGCGCCGAATCGGCCAGGTCGGTCCACAAGGTCTGGATCGAATCGAGGATCACCAAGTCCGGCCGCCTGCCGTCGGCGATGGTGGCGAGGATGTCCTCGACATTGGTTTCGGCGGCAAGCTCCACCGGGGTCGAGGCGACGCCGAGCCGCTGCGCGCGCAGCCGGATCTGGGCGACGGCCTCCTCGCCCGAGACATAGACGATGCGGTGGCCTTTTGCCGCGAGTGCGGCGGCGGCCTGGGTCAATAGCGTCGACTTGCCGATGCCGGGATCACCGCCGACCAGTAAGGCCGAGCCGCGCACGAAGCCGCCGCCGGTGGCGCGGTCGAGTTCGCCGATGCCGGAGACGATACGCGGCGCATCCTCGATATCGCCGGATAAAGTCGTGAGCACCACGGCGCGGCCCTTGCGGGCATTGCGAGAGTTGGCCGGACCCGAGCCGATGCCGCCGGCGGTGCCTTCCTCGACCAGCGTGTTCCACTCGCCGCAGGCATCGCATTTGCCGGCCCAGCGCTGATGCACCGAACCGCAATTCTGGCAGATGAACTGGACGCGCGATTTGGCCATCAGTTTATTGATTGCAAGAGATATTTGGGACGATCCCAATAGATCGGCAGAGCCTCCTCAATTGTATCGAAGTGAATGCGGCGCTGTCCGTTTCTCTGAGCCCAATTGTCATATGCCGACCAACACGCATAGATGAATAAATTGACCACGAAGTCGTTCTCTCGCCTGACTTCATCGTGCAGCGTCTCCAGCAAACTCATAAGGGCAGTCGAGAGGCGACGATCATTGAGCCAGTGCATCAAAAGGAATGCGCACCCGATCGCTGCCAGAGAGGTATCGTGCCGGGATTCGTCCAACGAAAGGGCCAGAATGCTCACCAGATCGTCGATGTCAGCGCTCGCTCCCAATTTCCAAACTCGATAAAGACCAGTCACAGCCGCGCTTCGAGAATAGTCGACAACTTCCTTGGCAAGGAATTTCCTCACCAATGTAACGTTCTCGGATGTCGGTTCATTCGAGTAGCAAAACACCAATATCGCGGTGTTGGACTCCAGGCGATAAGCCGACCCTGCGGATTTCAAATAGTCAGTGAGTTGAGAGCGTTCGTCCTCAGAGATTTCATACTCTTCGAATTTCATTCTCTGATAGATATTGTTGAAATCCAACTGGCTGCTCTGAGATCAAAAACTACTCGAACCTGTCCGGCAAATGATGCTCCTCGGCGAGGTCGGAGAAGCGGGTGAACTCGCCCTGGAAGGCGAGGCTGACCGAGCCGGTCGGCCCGTGGCGCTGCTTGGCGACGATGACTTCCGCCTTGCCGCGCATCTCGTTCATTTCGTTTTCCCATTTGATGTATTCGTCGGTGCCGGGCTTCGGCTCGCGGTTCTTCAGATAGTATTCCTCGCGATAGACGAACATCACCACGTCGGCGTCCTGCTCGATCGAGCCCGATTCGCGCAGATCGGAGAGCTGCGGGCGCTTGTCGTCGCGGCTTTCGACCTGGCGCGACAGCTGCGACAGCGCGATGATCGGCACGGCAAGCTCCTTGGCCAGCGCCTTCAGGCCGGTGGTGATCTCGGTGATTTCCTGCACGCGGTTCTGCGAGGATTTGGCGCTCGACCCCTGCATGAGCTGGATATAGTCGATGACGATGACGTCGAGACCACGCTGGCGCTTCAGCCGGCGCGCGCGCGCCGAGAGCTGGGCGATCGAGATACCGCCGGTTTGATCGATGAACAGCGGAATCTTCTGCATGGTCTGCGAGCAGGCGACCAGCTTTTCGAAGTCCATCTCGCTGATCTCGCCGCGGCGGATTTTTGACGACGGGATTTCGGTCTGCTCGGAAATGATGCGGGTGGCGAGCTGTTCCGACGACATTTCGAGCGAGAAGAAGCCGACGACGCCGCCATTGGCCGCCTTGAACGAGCCGTCGGCCTGTTGCGCCGGCACATAGGCTTCGGCGATGTTGAAGGCCATGTTGGTGGCGAGCGAGGTCTTGCCCATGCCGGGGCGGCCGGCGATGATGATCAGATCGGATGGCTGCAGGCCGCCCATGCGGCGGTCGAGATCGCGCAGGCCCGTGGCGACGCCCGACAGGTGGCCGTCGCGCATATAGGCGGCGTTGGCCATGTCTACGGCGGTTTTGACCGCATCGGTGAAGCTCTCGAAGCCGCCATCGTAGCGGCCGGTCTCGGCCAGTTCGAACAGGCGCCGTTCGGCATCCTCGATCTGCTCGGAGGGCGACATGTCGACCGGCGCATCGTAGGCGATGTTGACCATGTCTTCGCCGACGGTGATCAGTGCGCGTCGCGTGGCGAGATCATAGATGGCACGGCCGTAGTCGGCGGCGTTGACGACGGTGACCGCTTCGACGGCCAGCCGTACCACATATTGAGCAACCGTCATGTCGCCGACCTTCTCGTCGGCAGGCAGGAAGGTCTTCAGCGTGATCGGTGTCGCAATCTTGCCCATACGGATGAGTTCGGCGGCGACTTCGAAGATTTTTCTATGCAGCGGCTCGTAAAAATGGCCGGATTTCAGGAAATCCGAGACGCGGTAGAAAGCATCGTTATTGACGAGGATGGCGCCGAGCAGCGCCTGCTCGGCTTCGATGTTGTTCGGTGCCTCGCGATAGAGCGGTGTTTCCGCCACGCCGAATTTTCGTGCTGCCTCTGCCATGATGTCCCCGATTTCGATCCCGGCTCCTCGATATCAGAATGGGAAAAATCAGTGCTGACTTATCTGCAACAGTACCTGTCCAACCGGCTTTGATGCCCACTGTTCACAGGAACGATAAACCGTCCACAGGACGGAATTCCCGTGCTCCGATTCCGGTTGACTCGGTAAGGTCGTGATTCTGCGCGATAGCTAGAACAAATGAAGAACAAAATCAAGTGTGTAGTGGACGCGGGCCGAAGCCGCTAGACGGAATCACCCCAGTCCAGCCGCCGCGCCGCCTTAAACAGTTCACCGTGGCGCTTGGTGAACAGTTTCTCGTCGGCACTGCCGTCCTTTTCGCAAAGTTTCAGCAGGACCTTGCCGGAGCCGGATTTCGGCGGCGCGATCACCCGAGCGGCGCGGGATGGGGCAGCTTGCCGTGAGGCAGCGACGTAGATGAATTTCTCATCCTCCCATGGCACGTCGGCGTCTTTGGCAAGCCGGTGCAGGCGCGAACGCGCGACACGGCGCGAAAAATGGCACCAGTCGGGCGGCACGAGCGGGCAGGGAGCCTCATGCGGGCAAGGCGCAAGCACATGCGCGCCCGCCTCGACCAGCTGCCGGCGCACGGCAAGGATGCGCTGCCATCCGGCCGGCGTGCCCGGCTCGACGACCAGCAGCGTGTTGTCGGTCAGGTGCCAGAGCCGGTCGATGAGTTTTGGCAGCGACGCCGGTCCGATCTCGTCCAGCACATAGGCGCAGGTGACCAGCTCAGCCGGCTTGAGATCGGCGAGATCGAGGGTGACATCGCCGGCCTGCCAGGCGACCATGGCCGTCATCGCCTCAGTGGCAAGCGCCTCGCCGACCCGGCGCACCGCGGCGCTCGCCTCGATGAGCACCGCCTGCTCGAGGTCGGGCCAGACATCGAGCGCGGCCCAGAGCACCGTACCAGGGCCGGCGCCTATATCGAGCAGGGTTTTCGGAGCATAATCGGGTCTTGCCTCGCTGAGCGCATCGAGGCTGGCACGGACGGCGGCATAGGTCGCCGGCAGCCGCGTCGCCAGATAGGCCTTGACCGCCATCTCCTCGGCCATGTGCAGGCGGCCGTCGCGCAGTTCGGCGCGGTAACGGTCCGACAGCGTTTTTGCCGCTTGCTTCAGCGTCGGCAGCGGCACTTTTTCGAGGAGGCGCTCGACGCCCTGTCGAAGCGGGATAGGCAGTTCCATAGCTCAGGCACCCCGAGGTGCGAGCAGGATGACCGAGGTGCCGACGATGCAGAGCGCGGACCCGGCAAGATCCCAATGGTCGGGACGCACGCCTTCCACCAGCCACAGCCATCCGAGCGAGGCGGCGATGTAAATGCCGCCATAGGCAGCATAGGCACGGCCCGCCGCGCTGACGTCTACCAGCGCCAGCAGGAAGCCGAACAATGCGAGCGAGGCCAGGCCTGGCGCCAGCCACAGCAGCGACTTTTCCAGCCGCCACCACGCCCAGATCGAAAAGCAGCCGGCGATCTCGGCGAGGGCAGCAACGATGAAGATGAGATAGGTCATGAAAAAAGGTCTCGCGGCGACGACGAGACCTTTTTCAGCGTGCGGGCCGGCAAAGGCAAGCCGCAATGGGGCGATCGCCGGCAGTCTATTCCGTATCCGCCACCTTGCGCCGCCGCGCGGGCTTGGCGGTAGGGGCTTTTGGGCGATGTCCCATGTCGCGCATCTCCAGCGCCTTCTCGCATTTGGCCATATAGTCGCGAGACATCGGCAGCGTGTCGTTCTTCTTGGCGATCTGGATTTGGAAGATCACCAGATCCTGCCAGCGGAAGGCGGCTTCCGAGGCTGCTAGGTAGAACTCCCACATACGGCAGAAACGCTCGTCGTAAATCGCCTTAGCCTTGTCGCGGTTTGCGGCGAAGCGCTCGCCCCAGTGCTTCAGCGTGTCGGCATAATGCAGCCGCAGGATTTCGATGTCGGTGACGATGAGGCCCGACTTTTCGATCGCAGGCATCACTTCCGAGAGCGAGGGGATATAGCCGCCCGGGAAGATGTATTTGCGGACGAAGGCGCTGGTTGCCCACGGCACGCCGGAGCGGCCGATCGTGTGCAGCAGCATGACGCCGTCCGGCTTCAAGAGCGTCGCCGATTTGTCGAAGAAGGTGCGGTAGTGGTTGACGCCGACATGCTCGAACATGCCGACCGAGACGATGCGGTCGAAGCGCTCGTTGAGCTCGCGATAATCCCTCAATTCGAAATGCACGCGGTTTTCCAGGCCTTGCGCATGGGCGCGGTCGGTGGCGACGCCATGCTGCTCGGTCGACAACGTCACACCTTGCACGTCTACGTCGAAGGACTTGGCGAGATAGAGGCCGAGCCCGCCCCAGCCGGAGCCGATGTCGAGCACCGTCTGACCGGCCTTCAGCCTGAGCTTGGCGGCGATGTGGCGCTTCTTGGCGGCCTGGGCTTCGTCGAGCGTCATATCCGGCCGCTCGAAATAGGCGCAGGAATACTGCATGTCCTCGTCCAGGAAGAGCCGGTAGAGCTCGCCCGATAGATCGTAGTGGCGCTGCACGTTGCGGCGCGCGCGCGCCGCCGTGTTGATCTGCTGCAGGCGGCGGAAGGCGTGGCGCAGACCCTCGATTGCCTTCGACCAGGTGGCATCGATGCCGCCGCTACCCATGTTCTGGAAAGCGATACGCATCACCCCCAGCACGCCGCCCTCGAGTATGTCGAGTTCGCCGTCCATGTAGGCCTCCGGCACCGCCAGCATCGGATCGAAGGTGATGGCGCGCTCGGCATGCGCGGTCTTGATGTGCATGTGCACCGGATCGCCAGTGCCGTCGCCGAAAATCACCGAGAGGCCTTTCGGTCCGGTGACTTTGAGGTTGCCGGTGCGCACCAGGCGGTCGAGAATGCGTTTCAGCAGAATATTCATGACCAATATCCCCTCTCGGCCAGACGCGCTATCTCGGCGCATGGCCCCGAAAATCGGATCCCATTTTCGGAAAGGATCATGCGCCAAAACAAGTTCTACAGCTTCCTTTGCGCGTCAAAAGGACGCGCCGCACTGTAGTCTGCCTCAACATATAGGGGTTCGAAAAGTTCCTTTTGGCACAAAAATGCCCAGGCGAGGGGCCCGGGCATTGGTCCAGAAGTGACTGGAAGCCGACGAAACGCTTTCAAGCGCCGCTCTGACGCCTTGTGACGTGCAATCAGCCGTTGTCTTCGCCGCCTTCGAACTCGGCATTGGGATCGAAGAAGTTGTCCGGGCGCGCATTGTCGTTGATGTCGTCGCCATAGATAGCTTCGGCTGTGGTCAGCGTCTCGCCCTTGGCCTGGCGCTCGGCTTCGTCGGCGGTGCGGGCGATGTTGAGCGTAATGGTGACCTCGACTTCCGGATGCAGCGCGATCGCCACATTGGTAAGGCCGATGGTCTTGATCGGCTGGTTGAGCAGGATCTGGTTGCGGTTGACCGAAAAGCCTTCCGCCGTCAAAAGCTCTGCGATGTCGCGGGTCGACACCGAGCCGTAGAGTTGGCCGGTTTCGCCGGCCGATCGCACGGCGATGAAGCTCTTGCCGTCGAGCTTTTCCGAAATCTGCATGGCCTCGGACTTGCGCTCGAGGTTGCGGGCTTCGAGCTGGGCGCGCTGGCCTTCGAATTTCTTCTTGTTCGCTTCGTTGGCGCGCAGCGCCTTGCCCTGCGGCAGCAGGAAGTTGCGGGCGAATCCATCCTTGACCTTGACGGTATCGCCCACCTGACCGAGGCGGGAAACGCGCTCGAGAAGAATGACGTCCATAGTTTTGTTCCTTCGTTTGGGCGCCAATCACTGGCATCGACGCTGAATTGTCTGGAACAGGTCAGGAAGCTGAGGGCGTTGCCGCCTATGTCGCTGTCCTGCCTGTCGCGGCAGTTAGAGGTCTTCACCTCAACCCGGGATTTTCAATGCATGTCGCCCAAAAGTGGTCCCGGTTTTGGGACAACGACATGCATCGATCAAGTTCAACCCTGCGGCGCCCGTCGCCGTTGGGTAAAGCGGGCGGCGAACCGCCCGCTGAAAGAGTGTTAGCGAACCACGTAGGGCAGCAGTCCGAGGAAGCGGGCGCGCTTGATCGCCTTGGCGAGCTCGCGCTGCTTCTTCTGGCTGACGGCGGTGATGCGCGACGGCACGATCTTGCCGCGCTCGGAAATGTAGCGCTGCAGAAGACGTACGTCCTTGTAGTCGATCTTAGGCGCGTTTGCTCCGGAGAACGGGCAGGTCTTGCGGCGGCGATGGAACGGGCGCCGGGTCGGGATCTGGTTGATGTCGACCATTATTCTGCACCCCCTTCAACACCTTCGCGCGGACGGCGCGGACCACGATCTGCACCGGCATCGCCACCGAAACTGCGCGGCGGGCGATCGCCACGGTCGCCGCGATCGCGGTCGCCGAACGAGCGTGGACCGCGGTCACGGTCGCCGAAGCCGCCGCGTTCCGAGCGCTCTTCGCGCTTCTGCATCATCGCCGACGGGCCTTCCTCATGTGCATCGACCTTGATGGTGAGGAAACGCAGCACATCCTCGGACAGGCCCATCTGGCGCTCCATCTCGTTGAGCGCGGCCGGCGGGCAGGTGATGTCCATCAGCGTATAGTATGCCTTCCGGTTCTTGTTGACCCGGTAGGTGAGGGACTTCAGTCCCCAGTTCTCGACCCGGCCGACGGACCCGCCATTCGCGGAGATGACGCCCTTGTACTGTTCGACAAGCGCATCGACCTGCTGCTGCGAGAGGTCCTGCCGGGCAAGAAACACATGTTCGTAAAGAGCCATATTGTTCTTTGCCTTTCTTCGTTTCTCTCCCGGTTCCGCGGCAAAAGCCTCTGCAACTTCTCTGACCCGCCGATCCCTAGAGGGGGCGGGGAAGAAAGGAGCATGACGAGACGGTCGAGAGCGGAGACACGGGAGGCGGAAGCGCTTCTGGCTCCACACGAAGGTTTCGAAAAACCTCCGGCCCTCCGTTCAGCCCCCAGCAAGGACCGGCAGATTGCGGGCGTCTATACAGGAATTTGACCGCAAGGCAAGGGCGAGCAGAAAACCCGCCGCTCCAAGGACGATACGTCGCGGCATCTTCAGCTTGTATGCGGGACGCGCTTGTTCACCGTTTCCGGGAAGAAATCGGGCGCCGCATGGCGCTTGCCGAACATCATGTCGTATTGCAGCAGACGGAAATCGCGAATGGCCGGATCGATCTTCTTCTGTCGCGCCCAGTCGGGCGTGTCCTCGCCCGTCGGCGTCATCAACAAATTACGATCGACGACGCTGTAGCGCTCGCGCATCTGGCCGAGGAAGCCGGTGTAATAGGGATGGCTGATCCCGGCCGTGGTCAGGATATGGTAGGGCAGGAAAGCCGGACTTACCGCGCCCATGTCCGCGGCCGGCCCGGTGCGGTTCGACCATACGACCAGCGGCGTCTGGTGATGCAGCAGCATCTGGTCAGGCGGCTCTTTGCGCGGCGCGACATTATCCTTGAGGAAGCCGGTCTCGACATAGACCGGGCCGAGCGGCGGCAGATGGTCGCCGAAGAAGGCGATGACTGTCGGCCGTTGGCGATTCTTCGCCCATTCGACAAGGCGCTCGAGGCCCTTATCGGCGTCGGATGCACCCTCGGTGAAGCTCAGCAGTGAATCCTTTGCCCACTGGCTGGTCGGCGCCTGCACCTTGTGGGTCGGATTGTAGTAGCGATTCGGCTCGTAGGGTCCGTGATTCTGCAGGCTGACGGCGAAGAAGAAGAGCGGATCGTCGGTGGCATCCGCCTCGCGGATGATCTCGTCGGTCATCGCCGCGTCCGAGGCCAGAGGACCGCGCTTTTCGAGATATGGCATATTTTGTTCCGACTTGAAGTCGTCGAAGCCGAAATCCGCATAGACCGGCGTGCGGTTCCAGAACCAGCTCGTCCCCGGATGGATTGCGCGCGTCTCATAGCCCTGGCTCTTCAGGAACGTCGCCATCGACGGCACCGGCGCGCGGACATATTGCTGGTAGGGGATGCTGCCGGCCGGCAGGAAGGCGTTGGAAAAGCCGGTCAGCGCCTCGAATTCGACATTGGCGGTCATGCCGCCGAATTCGGGTGAGAACATGTAGCCCGAGCGCAGCGCCCGCACATTGGGAATCGGATCGGGCGTGATGGTGACGCCGGGCAGCTCAGTCGGATCCCAGAAGGATTCGCTCATGACGATGATGATGTCGGGCTTCTCGGCCGGTACCGAGGCCGTCACATCAGGCCTGTCGATCGCTGCGATCGACTTGCCGGAATAACCGGCAGGCGCCGAGACATGGGCCATCGGCACATTGAGCGCGAAGGCGAGCGCGAAACCGTTGGAGGCGTAGTTTTCCTTCTGGTCCCACATGATCGGGATGATCTGCAGCCGGTCACGCGTCCACGAGAAGGTTGCATAGTCCATGATCGAGACGAAGAAGGCGAGCAGCGGCACGGTCAGCGTCAGCCGGGCCAGGCGCCCCTTGCGGCTGAGCACCGGTACCCGGCGACGCCAGAGCCGCCAGCCATAAACGAGCAGCGACAGGCTGCCAACGATGCCGATCGCCAGAGCGATGGCGGTTCCCGGACGTTCGCGCACCAGCAGCGGCATCAGCGCCACGATCTGGCGTGAATAGAGGAAATCGGTCGGATAGAGCGGATCGCCGAGATAGAGCGATTTCTGATGGCCGACAAAGGCCAGCGCCAGCGTCAGCGGCGCGACGATCATCAGGCTCTGGTGGCTGCGGCCGAGCACGGCGTCGAGGCCGACCAGGATCAGCGCGAAGATGATGATGGTGGTCCAGCCCGGCTTGAAGGGCTGCAGGAAGAAGGCGACGGTACCGGCAAAGTCGCCGCGCACGATCAGTTCGATCGCAAAAACCAGGATGGTGGCGGCGAGCAGGCTGACGAGGCCATAACGAATAACAGGCCATTTCCGGCCCGGCAGATAGCCAGTGGCCGGATCGCCTTCCAGAAACTGTGGCGCGGCTTTGCCAACGCCCTTCCTAGTCCTTGCCACCTTAGTTCCCCCGACCATACACAAAAGTGTCATTGAGCTGTCATCGATATGTCACGAAAAGCTAGCGCCTGTGGCTGAAATATGAAGAGCCAGCAAACGAATCGTGAGCGATTTTCATCATGAGTGATCGAAAAAAAGCCTGTTGGAACAGGTACTCGGCCAGCGATACCGAGCCGGAGCGACCCGGGTCGGGCTGCCAGCGGACTTGACTTGCCTGCCCGCCTTGCGTCACAGGCAGGAAAAATCAGCCGCTTGGGAGCCACACATGGCCGTTGCATTCACCTTTCCGGGACAGGGCAGCCAGGCTGTCGGCATGGGCAAGGACCTCGCGGACGCCTTTCCCGAATCGCGACATATCTTCGAAGAGGTCGATGACGCGCTTGGCGAAAACCTGTCGAAGCTGATCTGGGAAGGGCCGGAAGAGAGGCTGACGCTGACCGCCAATGCCCAGCCGGCGCTGATGGCTGTATCGCTCGCCGCGATCCGGGCGCTGGAATCGCGCGGCCTCTCGCTGAGGGACAAGGTCGCCTATGTCGCCGGCCACTCGCTCGGCGAATATTCGGCACTTGCTGCCGCCGGTTTCGTTTCGGTGGCCGATGCGGCCCGGCTCTTGCGTATCCGCGGCAATGCCATGCAAGCGGCTGTGCCGGCCGGTGAAGGCGCCATGGCGGCGATCATCGGGCTGGAACAGGCCGATGTCGAAGACGCCTGCGCTGAAGCGGCCAAAGATTCAGTTTGCCAGATCGCCAACGACAATGGCGGTGGCCAACTGGTGATCTCCGGCGCCGGCGCGGCGGTCGAACTGGCGGCGAGACTGTGCATGGAAAAGGGCGCCAAGCGGGCGCTGATGCTGCAGGTCTCGGCGCCCTTCCATTCGGCGCTGATGGCACCGGCGGCCGAGGTCATGCGCGAGGCATTGGCCGAAGTCACGAAGAGCGCGCCGTTCGTGCCCGTGGTCTCCAACGTGTCGGTCACTCCGTCCAGCGATCCGGACGCAATCGCCCGCCGCCTGGTCGAACAGGTGACCGGCCGCGTGCGCTGGCGCGAAACGGTGGAATGGTTCGACGCGAATGGCATTGCGACGCTTTACGAGGTGGGCGCCGGCAAGGTGCTGTCGGGACTGGTGCGGCGCATCAACCGCGATATGGGCACCGGCGCCGTCGGCACGCCGGCGGATGTCGACGCGGCGCTGGCGGCGCTCGCATAACCAACCGAGATTTGACCCCGCCCGCAGGGTGTTCTCTCTTAGATCAGGAGATCAAGACATGTTCGAATTGACCGGCCGCAAGGCCCTCGTCACAGGCGCATCGGGAGGCATCGGCGAGGCGATCGCCAGGGTGCTGCATGCGCAGGGCGCCGTCGTCGGCCTGCACGGCACCCGCGTCGAAAAGCTGGAGACGCTGGCGGCCGAACTCGGCGACCGGGTCAAGCTGTTCCCGGCGAACCTTTCCAATCGCGACGAGGTCAAGGCGCTCGGCCAGAAGGTCGAGGCCGATCTCGAAGGCGTCGACATTCTCGTCAACAATGCCGGCATCACCAAGGACGGTCTGTTTGTACGCATGGCGGACGCCGACTGGGATACGGTGCTCGAGGTCAATCTGACCGCCGTGTTCCGGCTGACCCGCGAACTCACCCATCCGATGATGCGGCGCCGGCATGGCCGCATCATCAACATCACCTCCGTGGTTGGCGTCACCGGCAATCCCGGCCAGACCAATTACTGCGCCTCCAAGGCCGGCATGATCGGCTTTTCCAAGTCGCTGGCGCAGGAGATTGCCACCCGCAATATCACGGTCAACTGCGTCGCCCCCGGCTTCATCGAATCGGCGATGACCGACAAGCTCAACGACAAGCAGAAAGAGGCGATCATGGCGGCGATCCCGACACGGCGCATGGGCACCAGCGCCGAAGTCGCTTCGGCCGTCGCCTATCTCGCTTCCAACGAAGCTGCCTATGTCACCGGCCAGACCATTCACGTGAATGGCGGCATGGCGATGATTTGACAGTTGCGGGAAAACACCCCTTTTCGCCTTGGACCTAGCCCGATTTTCGTGTAATGCGGCCCGCAACCCGGCGGTTCGGGCAAAAACCGGTCCGGTGCCGTTGCGTTTCCGACAGGACCATCTTTCAGCTTGATTAGCGGCATTCCGCCCGCTAACGAAGACAGACAAACAAAAGACGAGGATGCCCAAATGAGTGACACCGCAGAGCGCGTCAAGAAGATCGTTATCGAGCACCTTGGCGTCGATGCCGACAAGGTGACGGAGCAGGCGAGCTTCATCGATGATCTGGGCGCGGACAGTCTCGACACGGTCGAACTCGTCATGGCGTTCGAAGAAGAATTCGGCGTCGAGATCCCGGACGATGCGGCCGAAACCATCCTGACTGTTGGCGATGCGGTGAAGTACATCGATAAGGCTTCGGCCTGACGCTATTTGCAGTCACCACTGAGGAGGACCTGCGATGAGGCGTGTCGTCGTCACGGGCCTTGGGCTGCTTTCGCCGTTCGGCGTGGGCTTCGAGCATGGCTGGAAGGAGCTTCTGACCGGCCGCAGCGCAGCCAAGCGCATCACCGAGTTCGAGGTGGAGGATCTTGCCTGCAAGGTCGCCCACGTCGTTCCCCGCGGCAATGGTGAGAACGCCACCTTCAATCCCGAGGCCATTCTCGAGCCGAAGGAACTGCGCAAGATCGGCGATTTCATCCTCTACGGGATCGCGGCCGCCGACGAGGCGCTGAAGGATTCGGGGTGGGCGCCGAAGTCCCATGAGGAGCAGTGCGCCACCGGCGTGCTGATCGGCTCCGGCATCGGCGGCATCGAAGGCATCGCCGAGAACGCGATGATCCTGAAGGAGCGCGGTCCGCGCCGCATCAGCCCGTTCTTTATCCCCGGCCAGATCATCAATCTCGTCTCCGGCCAGGTTTCGATCAGGCATGGGCTGAAAGGCCCCAACCACGCCGTCGTCACCGCTTGCTCCACCGGCGCGCATGCTATCGGCGATGCAGCTCGGCTGATCATGTGGGGCGATGCCGACGTGATGGTCGCAGGCGGCGCGGAAGCGCCGGTGACCCGGCTGTCGATCGCCGGTTTCGCCGCTTGCCGGGCGCTGTCGACCGACCGCAACGAAGCTCCGGAAACGGCCTCGCGTCCCTATGACCGTGACCGCGACGGCTTCGTCATGGGCGAGGGTGCCGGCGTCGTCATTCTGGAGGAGCTGGAACACGCCAAGGCGCGCGGCGCCAAGATCTATGCCGAGGTCACCGGTTACGGCTTGACCGGCGATGCCTATCACATCACCGCGCCGGCCGAAGATGGCGACGGCGCCTTCCGCTGCATGGTGGCGGCGCTGAACCGGGCCAAGCTGACGCCCGCAGACGTCGACTACATCAATGCGCACGGTACCTCGACCATGGCCGACACGATCGAGCTCGGCGCCGTCGAGCGGCTGGTCGGCAACGCCGCGTCGAAAATATCGATGTCGTCGACCAAGTCGTCGATAGGCCATCTTCTGGGTGCGGCGGGCGCCGCCGAGGCGATCTTTTCGATTCTCGCCATTCGCGACAACATCGCGCCGGCCACCATCAATCTCGACAACCCGGAGCGAGAGACGGCGATCGACCTGGTGCCGCACAAGCCGCGCTCCCGCCAGATCGACGTGGCGCTGTCCAACTCCTTCGGCTTCGGCGGCACCAACGCCTCGCTGATCTTCCAGCGCTACAATGGCTGACCGGTCAGCCGGCCGGCACGGCGTATGCGTGCCGTCAATTTTGCCATATTCGCCCCTACTCTGCCCAAGGGGATTCGTTGCAAGACCAAGCGGTAGGGCGCCATGAACACGAATGCGGCGGACAACGGGGAATTCGGGCAACGGTCCACACCGTCGAGTCCGATCGTGCCGAAGACGGCCAGCGAGGCATTGCGGCCCGAAGCCGGCACGCCGCCGCCCAAGCGCTCGCGCGCCTCGCGCAGCCAGTTCGTTGTGTTCATGAACTTCGTCATCTCCTTGGTGATGCTGTTGATTCTGGCGGCCGGTTTTGCATTGTATTTCGGCAAGCAGGAATTCAACGAGCCCGGCCCGTCTGCCAATGCCGACACCTTTCTGGTCAAGCCGAACACCGGCGTCCAGGAAATTGCAGAGCAGCTCGAGCGGCGCGGACTGATCAGCGACGCGCGCATCTTCCGCCTTGGCGTGCGTGCCTTTGGCAATGATTCTGCCCTGAAGGCCGGCGAATACGAGGTCAAGCCGCAGGCCTCCATGCGCGACATCATGGAGTTGCTGAAGAGCGGCAAGTCGGTGATGTATTCGCTGACCGTCCCCGAGGGACTGACGGTCGAGCAGGCGCTGCAGCGCATCGCCGAGCAGGCAGCGCTCGACGGCGATATGCCGGCGACCATTCCACCCGAGGGCAGCCTTGCTACCGACACGCTGCGTTTCACCCGCGGCGCGACACGCCAGCAGATGGTCGACAAGCTTTTGGCGGATCAGAAGAAGCTGGTCGAGGATGTCTGGCAGCGGCGCGCCCCCGATTTGCCTCTGGCCAATGTCGACGACTTCGTCATCCTGGCTTCGATCGTCGAGAAGGAGACGGGCAAGGGCGACGAACGCTCACGGGTCGCCGCCGTCTTTCTCAACCGGCTGGCCAAGGGTATGCGGCTGCAGTCCGATCCGACCATTATCTACGGCCTGTTCGGCGGCAAGGGCAAACCCGCGGACCGCCCGATCTACCAGTCTGACATCAAGAAGCCGACGCCCTACAACACTTATCTGATCAATGGCCTGCCGCCGACGCCGATCGCCAATCCTGGCCGCGCGGCGCTGGAAGCGGTAGCCAACCCGTCGAAGACCGACGACCTCTATTTCGTCGCCGACGGCACCGGCGGTCACGTCTTTGCCGCGACGCTCGCCGAGCACAATGAGAACGTCGCCCGCTACCGGGCGCTGCAGAAGAAGCTGGCCGATGACGCTGTCAAGGCCGGAACTGCCAAGGCCGACGCCGCCAAGGTGGAAGGTCAGACCGATGCGCCGGTGGACGGCGGCGATGATGGCGACGCGGGAGCGGCGCAGTAGCGCCGGACGGTTCTGGGATCGTTCCTCCGATTCGTTTGACGGCAGGGACGTGCTGATTTTGTGATTATGAGCGCCTTGCGTCCGATTCGGCGCGAAGGGCGCTCCGGCATTTTGAAGCCGCGCATGTCTGGCCGGAACCGCTTCCGGGATCATGCGCCAGGGGGGAAGCAAGGGCATCATGAATTTGCAGAGCATGACCGGTTTTGCACGGGCCGTCGCCGAACATGACGGCACGTCGATCGCCTGGGAGGTCAAGTCGGTCAACGGCAAGAGCGTCGAGGTCAGGCTGCGGCTGCCGCAGGGCCTCGAGCGGCTCGAGCCGGCGGTCAGGCAGACGGTGCAAAAGCGCTTTGCGCGCGGCAATTTCCAGGCAACGCTGACAGTCAGCCGTGCCGCCGGCCAGCAGGCGCAGCCCGTAGTCAACGAGGCCTTCCTGAGGGATCTGGCGGGGCTGGCGAAGCGGCTGCAGGAGCAGTTCGGCGTAGCGCCTGCGACAGCCGACGGGCTGCTTTCGCTACGCGGCGTGCTCGACATCCCCGAAACCACCGAAACCGAAGAGGCGCGGGCGGCGCTCGACAGCGCGATTCTCTCGGCGCTCGAAGTGGCGCTGGGCGGGCTGGAGCAGGCACGCCAGGGCGAGGGCGCCGCCCTACGCTCGCTGCTGTCCGGCCATATCGACGCTATCGAGGCGCTGACGGTGCGCGCCGAGGCCGATCCGTCGCGCGAGCCGACGGTAATTCGGGAACGGATTGCCGAGCAGGTTCGGCTGCTGATGGATGCCTCCGCCAATCTCGACGCCAGCCGGTTGCATATGGAGGCGGCGTTCCTAGCCACCAAGGCCGACATCCGCGAGGAAATCGACCGGCTGAAGACGCATGTGGCGTCCGGTCGGGTGCTGCTGGCAGGCGGCGGCACCATCGGCCGCAAGCTCGATTTTCTGGCGCAGGAATTCAACCGCGAATCGAATACGCTGTGTTCGAAGTCGAACGCCGCTGCGGTCACTGCCATAGGGCTGGAACTGAAGGCGGTCGTCGACCAGTTTCGCGAACAGGTCCAGAATCTGGAGTAACCCTGATGGTCGCCAAGGAGCCTATGGTTGCCAGGGATTTGGGTTCCCGCATTCGCCGCCGGGGTCTTATGCTCGTGCTGTCGTCGCCGTCCGGGGCCGGCAAGTCGACGATCGCGCGCAATCTTCTGGAAAGCGATTCCAGTCTCGAACTGTCGGTCTCCGTCACCACGCGGCCGCGCCGCGGCAGCGAGATCGAAGGCGTCCACTATCATTTCCGCACCATGCGCGAGTTCGAGCGGCTGCGCGATTCAGACGAACTGCTCGAATGGGCCGAAGTGCATGGCAATTGCTATGCGACGCCGCGTGAACCGGCCGAACTGGCGCTGGCACAGGGCCGCGACATGCTGTTCGACATCGACTGGCAGGGCGCCCAGCAGCTCAAGGAGAAGATGCGCGCCGACATCGTCTCGATCTTCATCCTGCCGCCCTCGATGAAAGAATTGAAGGCGCGGCTGAAGCGCCGCGCCGAGGACCAGGAATCGGTGATCGAGACGCGTCTGAAAAACGCCCGCAACGAGATCGAGCACTGGAAGGAATATGATTTCGTCATCATCAACGACGATCTCGACCGCGCCTTCGCCGAAGTGCGTGGCATAGTCATCGCCGAACGGCTCAGACGCGACCGCCGGCCCGGTCTATTCGATTTCGTCTCGGGGCTGCTCGACGAGAAGACGGATTAGGGGCGCGCCCGCGCAGTTACACTGCGTTGGCCAGTCGCACGAACTCCTCGACGTCAAGCGTTTCGGCGCGCCGGGTCGGATCGATGCCGGCGCGAGTGAGCAGGGCTTCGCCGCCGAGGCTCTTGACGCTCTGCCGCAGCATTTTGCGGCGCTGGCCGAAGGCCGCTTCGGTGACGCGGCCGAGCTTCTTGACCTCGGTGGGCAGGGGACTTGCCCGCGGCACCAGATGCACCACCGACGACACCACCTTGGGCGGCGGCGTGAACGCTTGCGGCGGCACATCGAAAGCGATTTTTGCCTCCGTCCGCCAGCCTGCCAGCACACCCAGCCGGCCATAGGCATCGCTGCCGGGGTGGGCGACGATGCGCTCGGCCACCTCGCGCTGGAACATCAGCGTCATCGATGCGTAGAAGGGTGGCCACTCGGCGACGGTCAGCCAGCGTATCAAAAGCTCGGTGCCGATATTGTAGGGCAGGTTGGCGACGATCCTCACAGATCCATTGTCCCCATGTGCGCCTTTGGCAAGCGCCGCAAAATCCGTCTTCAGCGCATCGCCGGCAATGATCTCGAGCCCGCCCGGATAGTGGTCCGACACCTCCGCAAGCGCTGCCAGGCAACGCTCGTCGCGCTCGATGGCGATGACCCGAGCCGCGCCGTGGGACAGCAGCGCCCGGGTCAGGCCACCGGGACCCGGACCGACCTCGATCACCGTGGCGCCCGTCAGGTCGCCGGCGGCGCGCGCGATCTTGCCGGTCAGATTGAGGTCGAGCAGAAAATTCTGACCGAGCGCCTTTTTCGCCTGCAAGCCATGGCGTTCGATCACCGCGCGCAACGGCGGCAGCCCGTCGATGCTCATGCGACCGCTCTCATGCAAAGCCTCATGCGGCGGCAGCCTTCGTCCCGATGTCGGCAAGCCTGCGGGCGAGTCTGAGCGCCGCGATCAGACTGTCGGCACGGGCTATGCCCTTGCCGGCGATATCGAAAGCGGTGCCGTGATCCGGTGAGGTGCGGATGAAGGGTAGGCCGAGCGTAACGTTGACCGCCTCGTCGAACGCCAGCGCCTTGGCCGGGATCAGCGCCTGGTCGTGATACATGCACAGCGCCACATCGTAGCCGGCTCGGGCGCGGGCATGGAACAGCGTGTCGGCCGGCAGCGGCCCGAAAGCGTCGATGCCCTCCGCCCTCAGCCTGTCGATCGCCGGGCGGATGATGCGCTCGTCCTCGGCGCCCATCGCGCCGCCTTCGCCGGCATGCGGATTGAGGCCGGCAACGGCAAGCCGCGGCTTGGCAATGCCGAAGCGATGTTCGAGGTCGGCGGCGGTGATGCGGGCGGTCGCGACGACCAACTCCGTGGTCAGCGCTTTCGGCACCTCGCGCAGCGCAATGTGGATGGTGACCGGAACCGTGCGCAACTCGGGGCCGGCAAGCATCATCACCGGCATCGCTTCTGCGCCGGTGTGGAGTGTCGCCAGGTGCGCCAGATATTCGGTATGGCCGGGGAAACGGAAGCCGGCATCGTAGAGCGGCTTCTTGGCGATCGGGCAGGTGACGACTGCCGCCGCGCGGCCGCCAAGGCAGTCGTCAACAGCGCGGTCGATGGCCTCGATGATGCCGGCGGCGTTGGCTGGGTCCGGCCGGCCAGTGCTGTCGACGAAGCGGGCGACTAGGGGCACGACGGGCAGGGCGCGTGCAAAGACGCGCGCCGCTTTGGCTGGTATCGTCTCCGTGATTGGCACATCGGCGCCGAGCAAGCGCGCCCGTGCGGCAATCAACGCCGGATCGGCGATAAAATAGAAGGGCGGCACACCGGCGCTGTCGCGCGCTCGCCAGGCGGCAATGGCGATTTCCGGCCCGACGCCGGATGGATCGCCGACGCTCAGCGCCAGCGGAAGCTCTGCCTCTGGCGACTTCAGCGCTCGACGATGCGGGCTTTCTTCCGCAACTCCTCGACATACTTGTTGGAGAGCTCGTCGGCGTCCTTGCCGCTCGAGCCTTCGCTCTGGAACACCATCTGGGCGGCCTTGTCGTCGGACACTTCGCGCGACGAGCAGATGCCGATGAACTCGACGCCGCGGTCTGTCTCGCGCGTGGGGGTGGCGCCGCCGACCTTGGTGGCCTTGATCTGGTCGGCCCAGTCCGGCGGCAATTGCGGCGCCAGTATCCGGCCGAGATCGCGAACGGTGACGTCGATCAGGCCCTTGGCAAATTCGCGCGAGGTGTTGCAGCTGTTGAAGCGGGCGCGCATGGCATCGGCTTCGCGCTTGCGCTTGGACAGCGTAGCGCTGCGCTCGGCCGCCGGCACGACGAAAATGACCTGCTGCAGCATGTACTCCATGGCGGTCGGCTTGGTGCCGCCATTGTCGAGCATGCGCCTGACCACGTCCTGCTCGCTCAACGCGCCGCCGCTCTTGGAGCGATGGCGCGCGGTCAGCGCCTGGTTCCAGGCCATCTGGGAGCGGATGAACTCCTTGAAATGTTCCTTGCCGACGCCGGACTGCGCCATGACGCCATCGAGTTGTTTGAGCTGCATCTTGTTGGTCGTGGCAAAGCGCTGATAGGCAGCGTCGACCTGGGCGTCGCTGATGCGGATCCCGAGACGCCTGGCTTCGGCGACGCGCAGCGTCTGCTCGATCATTTCCTCGGCAGCGTCGCCTTTCTTGCGCTGCAGGCGCAGGAAGGCAGCCCGATGCTGGATGTCGCCGGTCGTGATCGGTACATTGTTGACGACGTATTTGATCTGGCTGGCGAAGGCCGGCGGCGTCATCACTGTGATCGAGGCCGAGGTAGCCGCCACCAGCAGCGTGAACCCTGCCGAAAAGAGGTATTTCCTCATCGAAAGCATCCCAATTTTTATCTCGGTTCCGGCCCAATTCTATCCCATTTTGAGGGAGCTGGAATCCGTGCCTGCCCTATGCGGCGAAACGATGTCGTTAGAAGCGATGTGCGTCCAATAGGACGCACAAGATACGCTCTAACACTTTGAATCTACGCATCGTGCTTTCCGAAAATCAATTCCGATTTTCGGGCCGATGCGTTGGCCGGCCGCCCGTTCCGCCCGTCTGTAATTGGCAGGCGCCTGCTACTGGACAGCGTTGAAGGAGCTTTGTGTCGAGCCGAAATCGCCGAGTGTGCGGAACGACAGGTTGAAACCGATGTTCTGCGACACTTCCTTGGTGCTCAGGTCGCGGGATTCCGAGAATGTCATCAAGTAGGTGAAACATGAATCGCTATAGGCAAAGCCGACCCCGTCCTTGACCAGGACACTTTGCTCCAGATCGTAGGTGCCGGTACCGAAGACACGCCAGTTCTCTGCAAGTTGCGTCGAGGCGCCAAGCGTGACCTCGTGACGATCGGTCGTGAAGCCATAGAGCGGCTGCGCTTGGATGAAGGCGTATTTGGCGCTGAACGAAATCGGCAGGCCGGAATAGGCTGCCTTGACCTCGGCGCGGCGAACCTCGAAGCTCTGCTCGTCGAAACGGCCGCTGATCGAGCCGGAAAGCCCGCTGGGGCTGTTGAAGCCGACGAGACCGACATAATCGGAGGTCGCGGTCTCAAGGCCCGAATCGGCGCCGACGTTGACCAGGTCCGGCGCGGCGAAGGAGTTCTGGCCGTCAAGCTGGTAGGATTGGCCGAACAGCGCGTTGGTGCTCCAGCCATTGTCATAGGCGCCGGAATAGCGCAGCCCGACATTGGCGCGCGTGCCGCCTTCCAAGCGGTCGTAACCGGAGAACTTGTCGCGCTCGAACAATGTTGTGGCGTCAAAGACGAAGCTCTGCGCGTCCTCGTTGGGAACAGCGAGGCCGCCGACATACTGCTCGTTCGGACGCACGAACACCTGCGCCATCGGCTCGAAGATGTGGCTGGAACTGGTCGACGAGAACAGCACCGGCCAGCGCATTTCCAGCCCGGCGGTCGCCATGAAGCGGGCGAGCGATGATCGCATATCGTCGTCGACGCCGAGGTTAGACGCCATCTGATTGATGGCATTGAGCGATCCCGAAGAGGCATTGACATAGCCGGCGTCGCCGCGCAGCGCCAGCAGCGGCGTCAGCAGCAGCCCTCCATCGGTGGTGAAGGTGCGTTTCCATTCCGCTTCGGCGGTGAGACGGCCCGACTGGCCCTCGATGCCGCGTACACTGGTCACGGACGCAGCGTTGTTCGGATCGGCAAGGACCCTGTCCAGCCTGTCGCGGCTGATGGCCTGCGCGTTGACATTGAACGATAACTGCCCGCCGCCCACCGCCATGTCTGGGATGTAGGCGTAGTCGAGCGAGGGCAGCACCCAGGGCTGCTTGCCGGCGCGCGCGGTCGGATCGTCAGAGAGCGTCTCTTCCTGGACCTCGAAGCGCATGGCGCGCACATCGAAATAGTTGCGGCCGTTGAGGCCGGTCAGGTAGATCGAGGAGCGATGCACGCTGTCGTTGAAGTCTTCGATGGCGTAGGTGCGCGAGAAGTTCTTGTCGGTCTGCAGCAGGACATCCCAGCCGAAGTCCCAGCGCGGATTGATGGCGAACTGGCCCTTGGTGCCCATCATGCCGCGGAATTTGTTCGGGTCGCCGGCCGCTCCCGAATCGACATTGTGCCCGTCGCTGTCGATGAACTCGTCGGGATCCACTTGCCGGATGCCGGCGATCTTCAGGCTGTACTGGCCGTTGTTGAAGCGCTGACGCCACTCGGCTTCGCCGAGAAAGCCCTGCTTGGTGTAGCCGCTGCCGGTGACGGTGAGATCGTAGGTTGGTGAGAGAGCGAAATAATAGGGGACTTTGACGCCGACGCCGAGATCGCTCTTGTAGGAGATGCCAGGGATCAGGAAGCCGCTCTTGCGCTTGACGGTCGGGTCGGCAATCTCGAAAGCCGGCAGATAGGCGAGCGGAAAGCCGAAGAACTCGAAATTCGAATTCTCGAAGCGAACCGTCTTCTTCTCGCCGTTCCAGATGATTTTTCTGGCCTTGATGCGCCAGGTCGGCGCTTTGTCGGGTTTGTCCTCGCACGGCTCACAGGCCGTGTAGACGCCGTTGTGGAACGTCGTCAGCACGCCGCCCATGCGTTCCGCGCTTTCGGCGGCGAAATAGGCCTTGTCGACGGTTTCGACACGCAGCGCGTTGACGAAGCCGTCGGCGAAATCGTCGGTGATGTCGATGTGCTGCGAATAGATCTTGGTGCCGTCGCTGTTGACGACCTCGACATTGCCGCTGGCGACGAGCCGCTTGGTGTTGCGATTGTATTCGACCCGCTGGGCGACGAGGCGGTTGCCGCCATAGTCGATCTGCACGCCGCCGACGGCCGTCACTGTCTGGTTGTCGTTGTCATAGACCAGCGTATCTGCCGCCAGCAGCATTTGCGAGCCGGCGGGCACGTCGGCTGCCATGTCGCTGATATCCTGGGCAAAAGCCGGGATGCTCGGGACGACAGAAGCGAGCAGGCATGCCAAGGCGCTCGCCCCATAGAGGCGCGCCAAACCGGCCTGCCTATGGATGCGCAAAACCGCCCCCCTCACTAGCCGTCTTCCTTGTACAGCAAGAAAGTCACCCCGAAGAACATAGCCACGATAACCGGAACCCATGCAGCCACGACTGTGGGTACGAATCCCGCCACGCCGAATGCCTTGACCAGCACCGTCACGACATAAAGCAGAAACCCGGCCAGGACGCCACCCAGAATCATCGTCCCGGATTGTCCCATCCTCGCAAATCGCATCGACACCGTTGCGGCGATCAGCGTCATGGCGACGAGAAGGAACGGCAGCGCCACCAGCGAATCGAACTGCATGGCAAAGGCATTTGCCTTGAGGCCGAAGGAGCGGGCAACCTCGATCTTGCCGGGCAGATCGTAGAAAGGGATGGTTTCCGGGCGCGCCAGCCGCTCTTGCACGAATTCGGGCTTGAGATTGGTCGGCACCCGGTCGCTTGCCACCGATTGGATATTGCCGTCCCGGAAAACCTTGACGTCCTGCAGTTCCCAGTAGCCATCCCGCAAAAAGGCGTGCGCCGCGTCCTTGCGTTCGACGATGTCGCCTTGCGGATTGAGGACGAAGAAGACGGCATCGGCCATCTCCAGGCCCTGATTGAGAATGGCGCGCGCGCCGATGATGGTATCGCCGGAACTGGTCTTCTGCCGGATCCAGGGCTCGGCGTCGGCCGAGACGGTGTTCGACTTGCCGGAGCGGAGCTGGGTTTCGATTTTTTCGGACCAGGAAAACGCATGCGCGGCGATCGGATTGATGACGCCGACCGACAACACCCCGAACAGCAGCGCCCCGATGCAGCACGGCAGCAGGAATTGCCAGGCGGACACGCCGGCGGAACGCGCGATGACCAGTTCATACCTGCGATTGAGCGAGACCAGTGTCGCCATCGCCGAGAACAGGCCGACGAACGGCACCGTCTGCAGCATGATCATCGGCATCCGCAACCCTGAAATGGCGAACGCCGTGCCGTAGGTGAAACCCGGCAAGCCGGTCGTGCGGCCGGAAAGTTCGGTGAAGTCGATCAGGAACACAAGCGCCAGCAGGCCGATGAAGAACCAGATGGTGATCGTCACGTAGCGGAAGAAGAAGTATCTACCCAGAGTCCAGCCCATTAGCGTATCCAGCCCATTAGCCGGCCCCTTGGCCAGAAGCGCCGCGCCTGGCGAAGCGGAGCTTCAGGGCGCTCCAGCCGTCACTGAAGCGGCCGGCGAAATTCGTCATCCAGTCGGCCCAGGCGACCGGCAGTTCCATGGTCCGGTTGGAGACGATGAACCATGTCGCGACCGCGGACGCCACGATAGGAACGCCGTAGACCATATAGGCGTATTGCGGAACGTTGTCGGCCTTGCCGGCGGCAAAGAAACCGAGCCAGCGCACGAAAAGCGCAATCGCGATCGACGTGATCAGCGGATGAATGCGCGCCTCGCGATGGGAGCGCGCGTCTCCCGCGACCGCAAGCGCGATCAGCGCGAAGACGAGTGAATAGGACCATTCGGAAAAACGCTGGTTGAGTTCGGCCAGGTACTTGTTCGGCTTTTTCTGGAACACCTTGTCGTTCGGACTGGGATTGAGCAGGTACTGCGTCGTCCGGTCCTTCGGCAGAAGCAATACGTCCGATGAGGCCGACATGAAGGCGGACAGGTCGAAGGCATAGGAGGTGAACCGGATGACCGAAAGATCGCCGGCCAGCGTTTCGCGATGGATGACGCCGTCATTCATCATCAGCACTTTCTCGTCGCCGTTTTCGATGATGGCGCCGGTCTTGGCATAGTAGATGAGGTTGGCGCCTTCTTCGCGCGAATCGGCGACGAAGATGCCGCCGAGCCGGTTGTCCGGAAGCCGCTCGCCAATCTGCAGGAACAGGCCGTCGTCGATCTTGCGGAAGGTGCCTTCCTGGATGATCAGCGACAACAGATCGGCGCGCGACGACGCCACCAGCTCGCGGTTTTTCTGTCGTGCATAGGGATCGACGCCGTTGTCGACGGCGAACGAAAAGATGCTGGCCGCCAGCGCCAGGAACATGATCGGCCTGACGATGGTCCAGCGCGAAGCGCCCGCTGCGTTCAAAACGGCAAGCTCAGAATCGGAATTCATCGCGCTCAGTGTCTGAGCGACCGCGACCACCAGGGCGAAAGGCACGACGATCGGGACGATCGACGGAATGATCAGCGCAGCGACCTCGAAGAAGGTCAGCACCGACTGCCCGCTGTCGGTGACGAGGTCGATGCGGGCGAGCACCTGCGTCGTCCACACGATCGCCAGCGTCCAGATGAGCGCTGCCAGGAAGACCGCTAACGCACGACGCATGATGTAGCGTTCAACGACCTTCATGAAGGCTTTTCTCGATTTTGCCGAACGGCATCATGCCTCCAGACAAGGTAGTCGCCCGGCGACGCCTGTACAACCGGTCCGTTGGCGGTTCGATCTGGTTCCCGTCCCACATCGATATTTCCGGTGGCCGGAGTGTCGGCGGCAATGGATAAGAAAGGGCGAACATCAATGGTTAACAACACGTTGCGGCAGGAAAGCGGGGCCGTGCCGCGACGAATCGCCATCGATTCCATCCGCCATATGGGATCGGATTCCGGCAAAGTCTTGCCAAATGCCGGAAAACGACCAAATGTCGCGCCGATCAACGGTTATGGCCGCCGTGGCTGCGACAGGTAGAGGCATGGAAGCAGAAGTAACAGAATTGCGCAGCCAAACCGGCCAGATTTTTCACGGTGCGTCGTGATCGGCGCCGGCGCAGCGGGGCTGGCCGCCGCCCATGCGCTGATAAAGGCTGGCGTACCGACACTTGTCCTGGAAAAGGAAAGCCGGCTTGCCGAACCTTGGTATCCGCGGCCCGAACGGTTGCATCTCAATTCGCATCGCGATCTCTCGACACTGCCTGGCGTCGACTATCCCGCTGGCACACCCGCTTTTCCCCACAAAAACGCCGTCGTCCGCTATCTGAACGAGTTCAGCCGGCGCATGGTCTGCCGGTCTGGCTTGGCGTCGCCGTCGAGGAGATCGCGTTCAACGGCGATTACTGGACTGTTGAGACCAGTGCAGGGCGAGGCATGCGGCCAAGCATTCGCGGTTGCTTCGCCAATGCCGGAATTCAGGCCAACGCAATCGCGCAGCAGATCGTCAGGCAGGGGCGATGATTGAAAATTGGAGTGGTGCTTCCGGTCGGAAACAGCCAAATATCTAGTTTCATCAAGGCACTCTCCCAAAAACCCAACGCCGTTCCCGAAAGCAGGACATGATGACTTCGAGACCTTCCATCGCCTTCGCCAAATTCTCAGCGCCTAAAAAGGGCAGTGTCTTCGTGCTGGCGGCCAACGATGGCGGTCTCGGCGACGCCGCAAAGGCTTGCGATCCGGCAAAGACCCTGGAGCGGGCGTTCCCGGTGGCCGACTTTTCCGGCAAGTTCGCCGGCTTGGTCGAAGTGCTGGCGCCCGAGGGCACACCGCTCGACCGGCTGGTGGCGGTCGGCGCCGGCAAGGTCTCGGGACTCGACGATCATGCCTGGCTCAAGCTTGGCGGCACCATCGCGGCATCCTTGCGCAAGGCGACAGAGGTGGCCGTCGTGCTCGATCTTCCGGGTGCTGACGTCGGCGGCAGGCAAGCGGCACAGCTTGCCGCGGGCATCCTTCTGCGCAGCTACGCTTTCGACAAGTACAAGACGAAAAAGGACAATGGCGACGGCCAGCGCGATGGCAAGAAGGCCGAGCCCAAAAAGCCGGTAAAGGTGACCATCCACACCACCGATCCGTCGGCCGCGAAAAAGACCTTCGCCGACGAGGCGGCGGTGATCGACGGGGTGCTCCTGGCGCGCGATCTGGTCAATGAGCCGGCCAATGTACTCGGGCCGGTGGAATTCGCCGCCCGCGTCAACGAACTGGAAGCGCTCGGCGTCACGGTAGAGATCCTGGTCGAGAAGGAGATGAAGAAGCTCGGCATGGGCGCGCTGCTCGGCGTCGCGCAAGGCTCGCCGCGTGGCGCTCGCCTGGCCGTCATGCGATGGGACGGCGGCAAGGCCAAGGACAGCCCGATTGCCTTCGTCGGCAAGGGTGTCACTTTCGACACCGGCGGCAATTCGATAAAGACGGCCTCCGGAATGGAGGACATGAAGGGCGACATGGGCGGCGCGGCCGCGGT
This sequence comes from Mesorhizobium sp. M5C.F.Ca.ET.164.01.1.1, assembly GCF_004792125.1. Lineage (NCBI taxonomy): Bacteria > Pseudomonadati > Pseudomonadota > Alphaproteobacteria > Hyphomicrobiales > Phyllobacteriaceae > Mesorhizobium > Mesorhizobium sp. M5C.F.Ca.ET.164.01.1.1. Next base: position 766,025 of record NZ_SRTG01000002.1, read on the forward strand.
GACCGGGCTGATGCACGCGCTGGCCGCCCGCAAGGCCAAGGCCAATGTCGTCGGCGTCATCGGGTTGGTGGAAAATGCCGTTGACGGCCATGCGCAACGCCCGGGCGACATCGTCACTTCGATGTCGGGCCAGACCATCGAGGTGCTCAACACCGACGCAGAAGGCCGCCTCGTTCTGGCCGATGCGCTGTGGTACTGCAACGATCGCTACCAGCCGAAATTCATGGTCAATCTGGCAACGCTGACCGGCGCCACCATGGTCGCGCTCGGCCAGCACTATGCCGGCCTGTTCTCCAACAATGACGAACTGGCGAACAGGCTGACGAGCGCCGGGCAGGCGACGCAGGAACGCGTGTGGCGGATGCCGCTCGGCACCGAATACGACAAGCTGATCGATTCGAAAAATGCCGACATGAAGAACATCGGCGGCCGCTACGGCGGCGCTATCATCGCCGCACAGTTCCTGCAGCGCTTCGTCAAGGATACGCCCTGGGCGCATCTCGACATTGCCGGCACGGCGATGGGCGCGCCGTCCAGTGAGATCAACCAGTCATGGGCCTCCGGGTTCGGCGTCAGGCTGCTCGACCGGCTGGTGCGCGACAATTACGAGGGGTGAGGCCTTTCAAGGCGCAATCATGGCCGACGTGCTGTTCTATCACCTGACCGAATCGACTCTGGAGGATGCGCTGCCCGGCCTGCTCGAGCGCAGCGTCGATCGTGGTTGGCGCGCCGTGGTGCAGACCGGCACCGAGGAGCGGCGCGACGCGCTGGACCAGCATCTTTGGACCTTCACGGACGATTCCTTCCTGGCGCATGCGACGGACCGCGAATCCTACCCGACCGAGCAGCCGATCCTTTTGACAACCGGCCATGACAATCCGAACGAGGCGCAGATACGCTTCCTGGTCGACGGCGCGGTGCCGCCGGAGCTTGTCGGTTATGAACGCGCCGTGTTCCTGTTTGACGGCCACGACGCGGCCCAGGTCGAGGCGGCGCGCACGCACTGGAAGACGATGAAGGAAGCCGGCCATGTGGTCACCTACTGGCAGCAGACTTCAGACCGGCGCTGGGAACGCAAGGCGTAAAGCTGCCGCGTTGGCTATCCTCAACCTGCGATCAGATCGCTGAGCAATCGGGATCACGATGCCGAAGAGAGCATCGGACCGAAATTTGGAAGAACCCTGAAGGGGCGGTTTGCTGATCGTTGAGACGCGCTATAACTGAAGCCGTTCAGCCAAATCAATGAAGTCGCTGGCCACCAAGTCCCAGGCTTGATCGGGGTGCAAGTCCGTGGTCTGCGCTAACCCGTGCTCGGTCGGACGCGGGACAAAGGCTGTTCGTAGTCCGCATGCCCGAGCCGCTGCAAGGTCGCCATTGTGGGCGGCCACAAGACAGATCTCATCCGGCTTCATTGCCAGCACGTCAGCGGTGCGAAGATAAGCTTCCGGCATCGGCTTGTACGCTTGCACGAGTTCGGCGCCGAGGATCGCATCCCAGGGGATACGACTACGCTTCGCCATGTTGAGCATGAGGACGATGTTACCGTTCGAGAGCGGCGCGATGATATAGCGGGCCTTTAGCCGCGTGAGGCCAGCCACCACGTCCGGCCATGGCTCCAATCGGTGCCATGCCAGGTTCAGTTCGTCCAGTTCGGAGGCTGGCACCGAAGCCGGGTCGATCCCGAATTCCGGCAAAACAGCTTCCAGATTCTCCCGATGCAGCACGTCGAGACGTGTAAAGGGCCGCCGGCCGCTGCGCACCTCCTCCATCGCTGGCGAGTAACGGCGGCGCCACGCATCCGCGAAAGCGGTAGGAATGGCCGTTCCGGCTCCATACCGCTTCAGGAACGGTTCAGCTTCGCGCGCCACGCCGCTGCGCCAATCGACGACAGTGCCGAATACGTCGAACACCAACGCACGTACACCATCCAAGACCATCACATCCGGCTCCTCGATCCGCACTACTGCATGACCGTCGCATTCGCGTGGCGAGCGCCCCTTGCGGCTGTCGCAAAAATCGGTCGCGAAACACCACTTTTGCGAGGACATTTGCGACAGGCAAACCATTGACTTGGATGGACAGGGTGAAACTACCGCGAAGCTTAGGATATTTGCGAAAGGCGATCGGCACCACTACTCCAGAATGACGACGGCTTCCACCTCGAAGAGCATGGGGTCAATTGCAAGTTTGGGCACGGGAATCAGGGTCTGCGCCGGCAGCGCCTCACCGAACATTGTCTTGACGTTCTTGGTCAACACCTCAAGCTTGGACATATCGTGATCCACCACGAAGACCGTGAGCTTTGCGACCTGATCCGGCCTGGCACCGAGCGCATCAAGGGCGGTGCGCAAATTCGCGTAGGCCTGCTCGACCTGGACAGCGAAGTCGGGCGACAAGGCTCCCGTACTGTCTTGGCCGCCTTGTCCGGAGATGTAGGCCACCCGGGCTTCGCGGGGCGTGATCACCGCCGTGCTGTAGCCGATCGGCGACGGGTCGTAGAGGTTTTGTGGATTGACGATGGTCAGCTTGAGATCGTTCTCATTCGCTGTCGTCGCAGTGGGAACTCCGATGGTCATGATGATTAGCCCTCCGGTAAGCAGATGCTTGATTTCGCGTGACATGATTTTCTTTGGCTTTGCGGACTGCGAGCAACGTACCCTCGCGGCCGGCATGATTGAACTTTAACCGTATCGCCTATTACGATGACTCGTGCGACGTACGAGTCATCGTATGGTACACCGTACGAGTCAATCGTCCAAGAATCGACATTCCTTGCGTTGCCGGTCAAAATCGACGTTCTCAACAGCGAGGAAGACGGATGGCAGCCAAACGTACCGGCGCCCGGAGCGAACGGTCTCAACCGATAAGTGAGTGGCTCCAGCCCACGCAGGCGCGCAGTGAACCGCCGCTCTCTCGGGAACGCATCGTGGCGACCGCGGTAGAACTGCTGGACGCCCAGGGAGTCGACGGATTGACGATGCGTCGGGTGGCCGATCGCCTCGGCTCGGGCGTGATGAGCCTATATTGGCACGTCGACAACAAAGAGGATGTCTTTGATCTGGCGCTCGACTCGGTGCTCGAATATCGCGGACCGCCACAAATGGGTGAGTCTCAAGACTGGCGCGGAGAAGTCGTTCATATGCTTGAAGACTGGCGCGTCAGCATGCTGCGCCATCCTTGGTCGGCATCGCTGTTGCCGCGCCGGGCGCTCGGCCCGAACATGCTCAGCCGCCTGGAACTGCTAAGCAAGACCTTGTCCAGAGCCGGTGTAGCGGACGCAGATCTGAACGTCGCGATATGGTCGCTCTGGAACTATGTGATGGGCGCCACCATCACCCGGGCGAGCTTCGATCTCTCGGACGACGACAGGGTCGCCGCGCAGCAGCGCCTTACACGTCTCAGCGAACGTTACCCGACAATCGAAGGCTCTCGTCTGCTTTTGGACAACGATTGGGACGGCGCTTTCCGGAAAGGCCTCGGCTTTCTGCTCGATGGCCTCTCTCCAAGATGAGGCTGAACGGTAGCTTTGGGACTCAAAGCCACTGTCGCAAAATCCCGATTAGAACGACAGTTTGCACCTGATTTTTGCGAGGTCGCATCAAAAGCCTTTGCGGCAGGTTCAAGGTTCCACAAGTGGGTCGTGAGCCGAAATGCAAGCTGAGACACTGTTCTGGCACTTGACGAAAGGTCGGCCGCGCGCAATTCTGCTAAGATGTCAGACCAATTTTGGACGTAGGTACCCATGCGAGCGCGCGGCGAACTGCCCGGGGCACCTGGCACGCGTGTGGCAATCGCCACGCTCCCGCCGTTGGACCGCGGCAAGCAGGTTATGGAAGCGCTGGCCGACTATGTCGAGCGCGCTGCGCTGAAGAGCGGTGACCGGCTTCCGACCGAACGCGAATTGATGGCCGCGCTTTCCGTCGGGCGCTCGACGATACGCGAGGCGATGGGGCGTTTCGAAGCGCTCGGCGTCACCGAGACCCGCAAAGGCAGCGGCACCTATCTGCTGAAGCCGATATCCGCCGGCACGATCCATTTGCCGCTGTCGCTCGATACGGCAGAGCTGCGCGATGGTCTGTTGCACACCCTCGAGGTACGCCGCGGCATCGAGGCCGAGGCAAGCATGGTCGCGGCGCGGCGGCGGACAGTCGACGATCTGCGGACGATCGAGGAAAAACTCATCGAGATGGAGCGCGTCCATCTCGCTACCGGCACGTCGGGTCCGGAAGACTTGGCCTTTCACCTGGCCGTCTACGACGCCACGCACAACCCGCTTTTCCGGCAGCTCCTGGGGCAGATGCGCGAAGCGTTCGAGCGCTTCTGGGACCATCCTTTCGACCGGCAGGATTTCGCGCGGCGATCGTTCCCGTATCACCGCGAGCTGTTCGATGCCATCGTCGCCAGGGACGCGGAGCTGGCGCGCGGAAAAACGCTGAAGATCCTCGAGATCGTGGAAGAGGATATCGAGGAAATGTCGAAATGAACGGTGCCGATTTTTTCGACCAGGCGTCGCTGATCGCCGCCCATGACGAGGGCAACGCCTTCGATGCCGTCGTTCCGCCGATCGTGCAGACCTCGCTCTTCACCTTCCCGAACTATGACGAGATGCTCGAGACATACCGCGGCGAAAAAGTGCGGCCGACCTACACGCGCGGGCTGAACCCGACCGTGCGCACGTTTGAGGAAATGCTGGCAAAGCTGGAGGGCGCCGAGGACGCGATCGGTTTTACAAGCGGCATGTCCGCCATCTCGTCGGCAGTGCTGAGCTTCGTCGAGCCGGGCGACCGCATCGTCGCGGTCAGGCATATCTACCCGGACGCGTTCCGGCTGTTCGGGACGCTGCTCGCGCGCATGCGCATCGAGGTGACCTATGTCGACGGGCGCGACGAGGCGGCTGTCGCGAGCGCCCTGCCTGGCGCCAAGCTGTTCTATATGGAAAGCCCGACCAGCTGGGTCATGGAAACGCATGACATCGGTGCACTCGCTGCGCTGGCAAAATCCCGTGGCATCCCGACCATCATCGACAACAGCTGGGCCAGCCCGGTCTTCCAGCGGCCGCTGTCGCTCGGCGTCGACGTTGTGGTCCACTCCGCATCCAAGTATCTGGGTGGCCACAGCGATGTGGTGGCCGGCGTGGTCGCGGGCTCGAAGGACTTGATCGGCCGCATCCGCGGCGAAGCCTATCCATATCTCGGCGGCAAGCTGTCGCCATTCGACGCCTGGCTCTTGATCCGCGGCTTGCGCACGCTGCCGATCCGCATGCGCGCGCATCAGGCCTCCGGCCTCGAAATCGCACGGCGCCTGCAGGATCATCCGATCGTCGAGAAGGTCTGTCATCCGGGGTTGGCCAACCAGCTTCCTGCGGGGCTCACCGGCACGTCGGGCCTGTTCTCATTTGTCTTCCGCGACGGCATCGATATCCGCACGTTTGCCGACCGCCTTAAGCTGTTCAAGCTGGGCGTGTCCTGGGGCGGCCACGAAAGCCTCATCGTGCCCGGCGAGGTGGTGCTGCAGCAGAAGGCCCAACCCAATTCCGCGATGGCGTTCGGCGTCAATCCGCGGTCCGTGCGTCTCCATGTCGGCCTTGAGGGAACCGAGGCGCTGTGGAGTGACCTGGAAACGGCGATCGACGCCGCTTCCGAAGAAAAGACCTGAAGCAACCAGACAAGAAGGGAACGGAAAATGAAGAAGCTTCTTATCGCCGCATTCGCCACCGTACTGATGTCGGGTGCTGCACTCGCCGACACGACGCTGAAGCTCGTGGAGGTGATCACCAGCCCCGAGCGCACCGAAACCCTGAAATCGATCGTCTCCAAATTCGAGGCTGCCAACCCGGGCACGAAGGTCGAAATCATCTCGCTGCCATGGGGCGAGGCGTTCCAGAAGTTCGCGACCATGGTGTCCGCCGGCGAAATCCCCGACGTCATGGAGATGCCGGACACCTGGCTCTCGCTCTATGCCAACAACGGCCTTCTCGAAAGCCTCGAACCCTATCTTGCCAAATGGGAGCACACCTCGGGCCTCACCGATCGCGCGCTCGAACTCGGCCGCGACGTGAACGACACCGCCTACATGCTGCCCTACGGCTTCTATCTCCGGGCGATGTTCTACAACAAAAAGCTGTTCCAGGAGGCTGGTGTCGCCGAGCCGCCCAAGACGATGGACGAGTTCGTGGCGGCGTCGGAGAAAGTTTCCAAGCTTCCGGGCAAATATGGCTACTGCCTGCGTGGCGGGCCGGGCGGCCTCAACGGCTGGATGATGTTCGGCGCAACCATGGCCGGGTCCAACAAATTCTTCAACGACGATGGCACCTCGACGATGAACAGCGAAGGCTGGATCAAGGGACTGACCTGGGTCGTCGATCTCTACAAGAAGGGACTGGCGCCGAAAGACAGCGTCAACTGGGGCTTCAACGAAATCGTCGCCGGATTCTACACCGGCACCTGCGCAATGCTTGATCAGGATCCGGACGCACTGATCGCGATCGCCGAGCGGATGAAGCCGGAAGACTACGGCGTCACGACCATGCCGAAGGGGCCTGGCGGCAAGACGTTCCCGACCATCGGCTATGCCGGTTGGTCGATGATGGCGGCCAGCCAGAACAAGGACCTGTCCTGGAAGCTGATCGAAACGCTCGAAGGGCCCGAGGGCAACGTCGAGTGGAACAAGCGCACTGGAGCGCTGCCGGTCCACAAGTCGGCCGAAAAGGATCCCTTCTACGCAAGCGAGCAGTTCAAGGGCTGGTTCGCCGAACTCGAGGACAGGGATGCAGTGCCGACGGTCATGCCGACCTATCTCGAGGAGTTCGCCTTCTTCAAGGACTCGATGGTCATCAAGACCAGTCAACAGGCCCTGCTCGGCGATATCACACCCGAGGAAATGGCCAACCAGTGGGCCGACTATCTGACCAAGGCGCAGCAGAAATACCTGGCCAAGAAATAAACGGCGGACCTAGAGCATCGGAGCCGCCCATCGTGGGCGGCTCCGATAGATCTTATCCATGGTCGATTGGAAGGATGGCCAATTGGAACGAAAGCGTTAGCTGATGGTTTTTGACGCCACCGCCGGGTTCACGGAACCGCGCCGCCGGTCGCTGGTCGACCGGATCACGCGCCATGCCGAGCCGTATCTTTACACCGCCCCGGCGCTGATTCTGATCGTCACCATCATGCTGGCGCCGCTGGTGCTAGGCCTGTCCTACGCCTTCCGCGACGTGCACTTGCTCAACCCCTTCTCTGGCGGCTATGTCGGGCTCGATCATTTTCGCACCCTCTATGACGACGACAATTTCTATCGGGCGCTGCGCAACACGCTGTGGTGGACCGGCGCATCCGTCTTCCTGCAATTCGTGTTCGGCCTGGTCCTGGCGCTGTTGCTCGACCGGCCGTTTGCCGGCCGCGCCATCGCGCAGGCGCTGGTGTTCCTGCCCTGGGCGGTGCCGACCTTCCTCACCGGGCTCAACTGGGCGTGGCTGTTCAACCCCGTCATCGGACCGCTGCCGCATTGGCTTTATGCGCTCGGCCTGATGAGTGAGCCGGCCAACATCCTTTCCAATCCGCAACTCGCCATGTGGGGACCGATCATCGCCAACGTCTGGTGGGGCATTCCCTTCTTCGCCATCACGCTGCTGGCGGCGCTCCAGGCCATCCCGCGCGACCTCTACGAGGCGGCGGCGATCGACGGCGCCGGCGCGGTCAGGCGGTTCACGTCGATAACGTTGCCATTCCTTGCGCCGACCATTGCGATCACCATGCTGTTGCGCACCGTCTGGATCGCGAACTTCGCCGACCTGATCATCGTCATGACCAGCGGCGGCCCAGCCGACCGCACGCAGATCGTCGCGAGCTACATCTTCACGCAGGCTTTCAGGGCGCTTGATTTCGGCTACGCCTCGGCCATTGCGCTGGTGCTGCTCGTCCTGCTGCTCGCCTATTCGATGCTGATCGTCATGCTTCGGCAAGTCCTGATGGATCGGGCTTGATGGATCGGGCGATGACCAGATGAACAGGTATTCGATTTTCGGCACCGCGCTGCACCGCCTGGCGATCCTCTGCTACGTGGTCTTTGCGCTGTTCCCGCTGTTCTGGCTGTTGAAAGTATCGGTGACGCCGAACGATCTCCTCTATTCGGAGGGCGTGCGGATGTGGCCGTCGCGGATGAGCTTTGAACATTTCCGCTTCGTGCTCGCCCACAGCGCATTCCCGGTCTTCTTCAGGAACAGCATGATCGTTGCCGGCGCAACGGCCGTGATCGTGACGCTGCTCGCGTCTCTCTCCGGCTATGCGTTGTCGCGCTTCACCTTCCGCGGCAAATACTGGCTGGTCGCGCTGATGCTGCTCACCCAGATGTTTCCATTGGTGATGCTGGTCGCGCCGATCTTCAAGATGCTCTCGCCGCTCGGGCTGACCAACAGCCTGACCGGGCTGGTCGTCGTCTACACCGCCTTCAACATCCCTTTCGCGACGTTCCTGATGCAGTCGTTCTTCGACGGCATTCCCAAGGAGCTGGAGGAGGCAGCCAAGATCGATGGCGCTACGCAGTTCATGGCATTTCGCCAGATCGTCCTGCCGTTGACGCTGCCGGGCATTGCGGCGACGCTGGGTTTTGTGTTCACCGCCGCATGGAGCGAACTGCTGTTCGCGCTGATGCTGATTTCGGGCAACAGCGCCGCCACGTTTCCGGTCGGTCTGCTCACCTTCGTGTCGAAGTTTTCGGTCGATTTCGGGCAGATGATGGCGGCCGGCGTGCTGGCACTGATCCCGGCCTGCCTCTTCTTCCTGTTCATCCAGCGCTATCTGGTCCAGGGCCTGACGGCCGGCGCGGTCAAGGGCTGAGTGAGGTTTCATGGCATCGATCGACATCTGCAACGTCCGCAAGAATTTCGGCATCGTCTCCGTGCTGCACGGCGTCGATCTGGCGATAAAGAACGGCGAGTTCGTGGTGCTGGTGGGCCCGTCGGGCTGCGGCAAGAGCACGCTGCTGCGGATGATCGCCGGGCTCGAGGAGGTGACCGAAGGTGAGATCCGGATCGACGGCATGCGCGTCAATGAGCGGGCGCCCAAGGACCGCGACATCGCCATGGTGTTCCAATCCTACGCGCTCTACCCACACATGAACGTCGCCGAGAACATGAGCTATGGCCTGCGGATCCGGAAGGCCGCCCACGAGAAGATCACAGCCGCTGTCAGCAATGCCGCCCGGAAGCTTGAGCTGCAGCCGCTGCTTGCGCGGCGGCCGAAGGCACTCTCGGGCGGTCAGCGCCAGCGCGTCGCGATGGGCCGCGCGATCGTGCGCCAACCCAAAGCATTCCTGTTCGACGAGCCTCTGTCCAATCTCGACGCGCGCCTGCGTGAGCAGATGCGGGCAGAGATCAAGAAGCTGCACCGCGATCTCGGAGCGACTTCGATCTATGTCACCCACGACCAGATCGAGGCGATGACACTGGCCGACCGGATCGTCGCCATGCATGAGGGCGTGGTGCAGCAGGTCGGCAGCCCACTGGAGCTTTACGACCGCCCTGCCAACCTGTTCGTGGCCGGCTTCATCGGATCGCCGGCCATGAATTTTCTGTCGGCACGCTATGAGGTCGACGCAGGCACGGCCGTCGCACGATTGCCTGACGGAACGCTGATTGGGCTTTCGTCTGGTTATCAACTGGAGGAAGGCGCGGCGGTGACGCTCGGCATCCGGCCGGAGCATGTCGAGATGTCGCCGGCCTCGGAGAGCAGCCTGAGGGCGACGGTCGAGCTGATCGAGCCGACCGGCTTCGGCATCATCCTGCATCTCGGCCTGCACGGCCTGCCATTCAACGTCTTCACGCTCGACCGGGCGGCGCTGACGGCCGGCCCGACGGTGACGGTGGCGTTCCCGCCGCAACATCTGCATTTGTTCGATGAGACGGGAAAGCGCGCATTGGAATCGAGCCTCCAGAAGGGGAAGGGCTGATCCTCCTTATCGATCGCTCAGATCATTCGGATTCTTCCAAAACCGGTTTCCACTCTTAGGTCCCATGTTATTGTCTATGTTGGCACCGCCGAATTCGATACGACGTCCGAGCTCGGCCTCGACATGCTCTTGGACGAAATGGAACGCGCCCGCGGCGGCGCTAATGCTAATATCCGGGCAAGGTAGTCGAGCGCATGCGCTTTCTGTTTTTTCTGATCCTGCTCGCCGGCACCGGCATCGGCGTCGTCTATCCCTGGGCGATGGGCAATTTCTCCGGCCATGAGATCGGCACCTGGCGGGTCTACGAGCAGGGCTGGTTCAAGCCGGTGACGGTACCGCTCGCCGCTCGCGACGCGCCGGTGCGGGTGCTGGTCGACCTCACCGCGAGGGCCGAACGCATCGTCGTCTCGCAACAGCGCACCGTGCTGACGCTGACCGCCGCCACCGGCGGCAGGACGGTGCTCGCCTCGACGCTGCAATTCAACCATTCGGAAAATCCGCGCCAGGTCAGCCCGCAACTGCCGGACAAGATCTTTCGCGACGAGGCAGGCCTGATCCCGACGGTCAGCCCCGGCCCCTACATCTTCACCGTCGGCCCAGGCGACGCCGAGGGCATCGAGATGCGGGCGGTGGACCTAGTGCTGCGCTCCGGCGTTGGCGAGGTCGATCAACGGGCGCAGCCGGTCGGCTTCTCGTTGATGGCAGTCGGCCTGATCGGGCTGGTGCTGGCGTTTCGTTTCGGTGGCGGCGGCCGGCCGCAAAATCCGAATTCGCAGCCGCCACCGCCGCGCTGGGGCAGGGGCGGGTCGTCGAATTGAGTATCGCATGAACTATCGCCACGCCTATCACGCCGGAAACTTCGCCGATGTCTTCAAGCATGTCGTGCTGAGCCGGCTCGTCGAATATCTGAAGCAGAAGGACAAGGCGTTTCGCATCATCGACACCCATGCCGGCATCGGCCGCTACGACCTGTCATCGACTGAAGCGCAAAAGACCGGCGAATGGCAAGGCGGCATCAGCCGGCTTTTCGATGCCGCGCTCGACGCGCCGGCGGCAGCACTTCTGGCGCCTTATCTGGAAGCCGTCCGCTCGCTCAATTCTGAAGGCGGCCTGAAAAAATATCCGGGCTCGCCGCTGATCGCGCGTCATCTCATGCGCAAGCAGGACCGGCTGTCGGCGATCGAGTTGCATCGCCAGGATGCCGCGAAGCTGAGAGCGCTATTCGCCGGCGATTTCCAGACCCGGGTGATCGAGCTCGATGGCTGGCTGGCGCTCGGCGCGCATCTGCCGCCGAAGGAAAAGCGCGGTCTCGTGCTGGTCGATCCGCCGTTTGAGGAGGAGGGCGAGTTCGACCGCCTCGTCGACGGGCTGCGGAAAGCCCACAAGCGCTGGCCGGGCGGCATCTATGCGCTGTGGTATCCGGTCAAGGACCGCAAGGCGGTCATCGCCTTCCGGAAAGCGCTGGTGCAGTCAGGCGTCCCGAAGCTGCTCGACATCGGCTTCGAGATCAGGCCGCCATCGGCCGAGCCCAGCCTCGACGGCAACGGGATGGTCGTGGTCAACCCGCCGTTCACGCTGGAGCGCGAGCTGCGCACGCTGCTGCCGGCCTTGCACAAAGTGCTTGTCGTCGAAAAACCGGCGCACTGGACGCTGGAATGGCTGGCGGCGTAGAGCGGAGAGGTATCCGCGCGCCTGCATTGAATGAAGACGAATTCAAACTAAGAAACCATCGTGTCTACAACCGCTTGACCGCGCGCAAGCGAATCCGCACAGTGCGCGCAGTCGACCATAAGAGGCTGCCATGACTCGCTTCGCCCAATCCGCCCTTGCCGCACTGATCGCCCTTTGCACGCCGCTCGGCGCGTCCCTCGCTGTCACCCAGGCAGCAAAGGCGGCCGACCTTGCCGTCTATACCGAAGAAGACAGCGGCGTTTGCGGTGAGGCCTGGGTGCTGAACAAGATCACCAGCCGCTTCTCCTACCAGGTGCGCCACGTGCCGAATCTGCCCGACGTCGAGATCACCGATTTCCAGCGGATCCACCAGCACCGCTATCTGCCAGCCAATGAAACCTGGCCGATCGGCCGTCGCTATTGCGGCGCCACCGTCAGCCTGTCCGATGGCCACGCCCGCACCATCTGGTATCTGATCGAGGAAGGGCAGGGCTTTGCCTCAATCGGCGATAATGTCGAATTCTGCGTCGCGGGCTTCGACCGCTGGATGGTCTATAACGGCCGCTGCCGCGTCCTGCGCTGAACGCATTTACCTGGCTGCTCCGCCTCATCGAGGATGGCGCGAAGGAAGGCGGCGTGACCGCGAAAGGCGCGCCGTCCGATTGACGTCGCCTTGACCCGCGTTTGCGGCCGGCGTCCGACAAACAGCTTTTCGACATCGACATATCCCGCCTTGGCAAGCGTATCGATATGCGCGCCGAGATTGCCGTCGGTGGCATTGACGATGGCCTTCAATCGGGTGAATTCCAGCGCTTCGCGCCTTTCCAGAGAATTCAGCGCCGCCATGATCCTGAGCCGCACGCTCTGGTGGATGATTTCGTCGGCAGCCATCATTGGGCCTGCTATGGTGTCAGGCGTTCAGTCTCACTGATCTGGGACAGCGCCGCTAGATCTTGCGCGAATGACATTACGCTTCTCCCACGCACCAGAATACTCTGTCGGATCGAGTAATCTGTCAACTAGCAGAATGGTTGCCTTCTCGAGCCCAGACAAGTCATGGCGCAGAACGAGCTGGGCTTTGCTTTTGTAGCTTGTGTAGATCGTCTCGTTGGCCAAGACGATGAGATCGATGAAGCAGCCCATCATGATGTTGCCGGTCGATGATAGACGAGCAAAACGCTTGCTAACCTTCAGCACTTTGTAGTGGGATTGGTTCCGGCTAACCGCGCAGAATGTCTGTCGCAAACCCTCGGCAAGCTCGAAGAGCAGCAGCGACATTTTGCAAAATCAGGACGAGCGTGGGTCGCCGGTAATCAAAATTTAAACTGAAAAAATCATGCTAATGCTTCGCTGGCTAGACAAGCGCGAGTCAGATATGCATTACGCGCCGGGTCATTAACGGCCGTCGGCACAACGAAGGGGCATGATATGGCTAAACAGTCATCCAAAGCGCCGGCATCCAAGTCTCCGGCAAAGAAGGCACCGGCAAAGAAAGCACCAGTAAAAGCAGTGGCGGAAAAGGCCGCAGCAGCTGTGAAGAAAGCAGCACCTGCCGCCAAGCCGAAGACCGCCGCGGCCAAGGCAAAAGCAGCGCCGGCCAAGAAGCCGGCCGCGAAAGCCGCGGCAAAGCCGGCAGTGAAGAAAGCAGCACCAGCCAAGGCCAAAGCAGCACCAGCCAAGAAGCCGGCTGCAAAGGCCGCGGCGAAGCCGGCAGCGAAGAAAGCAGCACCTGCCAAGGCTGCACCGGCCAAGAAGGCTGCGCCGGCAAAGAAAGCGGCTGCAGCGAAGTCTTCGGTAGCAGTGAAGAAAGCAGCGCCGGCGGCCAAGCCGAAGGCGAAGGCAGCGCCCGCGAAGGCGAAAGCCAAGAAGTAATCGCGTTTCTTTAGCTCGCGGAGGACAGTGCTGAAGACCGTGGAGGGCGGGTTCCGGACAGGCGCCTCGCTCGCAGGGTCAGTGCTCGGGCAAGAATAGAGGCGGAGGGAAGACAGCTTTTCGCAACTCCCAGGACTTTGCCGTAAGGCGAAGTCCGGTGGGGAATTTCTCTGTGCCCGGGAGAGAAATTCTCGGTGCAAGACCGGGTTGGCTAGGTTCGGATCTGTCTGACCTGTTCAGACCCTCTTGGGCTGCAACTGCCTTACCGCTCATTGCCTAAGATCGCGGAGGAGGACGTCGTTCTCCGTGGCGCCCGGTTTTTCCGCCTGTGGCTGTTGATCGTGCCGGCATGTCCAGTCAACAGTGCACAAAATCAAAGCGCTACGGCGTCCTTTGCGCGTCCAATAGGATGCGCGCGCTGCAGCCGGCAACCAGGAACCCGATCATGCCCAGACTGCTCTACGCCTCCACGTCACCTTACAGTTCCAAGGTGCGCATGGCCGCGCTTTATGCCGGCATCGCAGTCGATCTCGTGCCGATAAAAACCGAAGACAAGCCGGCCGAGCTGATCGACGCCAATCCGCTCGGCAAGATCCCGGTGCTGGTGCTCGACGACGGCCGCTCGATCCACGACAGCCGCGCCATTACCCAGCATCTCAACCGCATGTCGAAGAACGCGCTGTTCCCGCGCAATCCCGACAAGCGCCTCGAGGCAGAAGTACTGGAGGCACTGGCCGACGGCATCTGCGACTGCGCGCTGTCAATGGTCTATGAGCGGCGCACGCGCCCCGAAGACATGGTCTACCAGCCTTGGCTCGACCGCCAGTGGGCGAAGATCACCGGTGCGCTCGATCTGCTCAACGCCAATCCGCCAAAGCTGCCGAAGAAGATCACCGCCGGCCAGCTGGCGCTGCGCGCCTGCCTTGGCTATCTCTCGCTGCGCTTTGCCGGAAAATGGGAAAAGGGCCGCAACCGGCTGGTCCGCTGGGTAGCGCGCTTCGACGAGAAGTTTCCGGAGCTGAAACCCTGCGTCCCGGCGTGAGCTGGCTGGCACCCAGCTAGAGCATTTTTGCAGCCAAGTGGAATCACTTGGCGTCGTAGAAATGCGGCTTCAATCTGAATGCATCCCGCTCTAGAGACAAAAAAAGCCGGGCACGAGGCCCGGCTTTTTCGTGTCGTGGCTTGGACGTATTTAGAATTTCATACCGACGCCGAAAGTGACGCGGTTGTCGGTCGACTTGACCTTGCCGATACCGTCGAAGTCCTTGTCGCCGAAGTCGGTGTAGCGATACTCGACACGGCCGAACACATTGTCGGTGATCTTGATGTCGGTACCGACGCCGGCCGTCCAGCCGAGCATGGTGTTTTCGTCGCTGGAGCCAGCGGCTTCGATTTCCTGGTTCTTGAGCGCGCCACCGGCGGTGCCGTAGAGCAGGATCTCCGGGGTGACGGCGTAGCCGAGGCGGGCGCGCAGCGAGCCTTCGAAGCCGCCCTTGGCCTCGACGCCGGCATCGTCGCCCTCGATGCCGCTATAGCCGATATCGGCTTCAGCACCGTACACGAAGTTCTCCTGCTGCCACTGATAGCCGCCGAAGACGCCGCCGACGAATCCATCGGTGTCGACGTCAACGCCGATATCGTCGGCATCGGCATGACCGCTGAAGCCGTAGCCGACGCTTACACCGGCATAGGGACCGGCCCAGGAAGCGACCGGAAGTTCGGCGATCGGGGCGGGTGCCGGCGGCTCTTCCGAGATGACGTCAGCAGCATAGGCGGTTCCGCCGAGGGCGAAGAGCCCGAGCGCCACCGCCAGCGGTCGCGCAAATTTAAGATTGGCTTGCATTGTTCTTTACTCCTTAAGCCACAGGCACAGGCTTGCTTTCACGAGCGCCCTCAACCCGCCGGGGGGAAAAACGGATCTGGCGCTCAACGGTTCCGAATGTCGTGTCAAAATGCGGCTGAAGCGAACCTGAACTTGGGTCATTACCGGGCACGAATGAGGCCGAACTTTGACGTTGCATCTGCGCAACAGATGGTGGCAGGAGGCTTTGCCGTGCCATGCTGAACACCGCTTGGAGCAAGGAGTCCGCCGCCCTATATTGCGGTCTGGCAGCCGAGTCCCGGCCACAGTCGAAGACCGATCCGGCCGCTTTGCCACAATGCTGCCCAAGGTCCGAACGGCATTTAACGCTTGGCCGGCCATATTTCGCTGGCGGGCTGAAATCGAAGCCCATTGAGGATTGACAGGATGAGCAAGGCCGCTGGAACGGCGCTGGTGACGGGCGGGGGCAAGCGGATCGGCAAGGCGATCGTCGAGGATCTTGCCGCGAACGGTTTTGCTGTCGCCATCCATTGCAACCGCTCGCGGGCCGAGGCGGAAGCGTTGGCCGCGCGGATCAACGGCGGCCATTTTGGCCAGGATGGCCGTGCCGCTGTGGTCGCCGCCGACCTGAGCGACATGGCCGCGGTCGGCGACATGATCAGCCGCGCCGAAGCCGCGCTCGGACCTGTTACACTGCTGGTCAACAATGCCTCGCTGTTCATGGACGACACGGTTCAGGACGTCGACTGGCTTGCCTGGGACCGTCACTTCGCCGTCCATGTGAAAGCGCCGGTACTTTTGGGGCAAGAATTCGCCCGCGCGCTGCCGGAAGGCCAGGAAGGGCTGATCGTCAATATGATCGACCAGCGCGTCTGGCGCCCGACGCCACGCTATTTCTCCTACGCGCTGTCGAAATCGACATTGTGGACGCAGACGCAAATGATGGCGCAGGCGCTGGCGCCTCGCATTCGCGTCAACGCCATCGGCCCCGGCCCGACGCTGAAGAGCGCGCGCCAGGAAGACAGCGATTTTGCCGCGCAGGTCGACGGCCTGATCCTGAAGCGCGGCCCGGAATTGCCTGAATTCGGCGCCACCATCCGCTATCTCTGGGGCGCGCGCTCGGTCACCGGCCAAATGATCGCGCTCGACGGCGGCCAGCACCTTGCATGGCAGACGCCGGATGTGACAGGCATTGTCGAATGAGTCCCATGGACCAGAAACACAAACGAGGCGGCGCCGCCGACGACCTGCCCCCCGATGTCGACCTCGAGGACGAGGCGGCGGAGGAGATCGTCGAAACGTCAGCTCCCGGTTCCGGCGGTCCTGAAGTTGCCTTCACGGCCATCGATTGGACGCCGCATGCCGGCGATGCCGACGGCATGGTCGGCGCCGAAGTCATCCAGACGCTGGTCAAACGGCTGCCCAACGCGCCCGGCGTCTACCGCATGATGAATGCCGCAGGCGACGTGCTCTATGTCGGCAAGGCGCGCAGCCTGAAGAAGCGGGTGACCAATTACGCGCAAGGCCGTTTCCACACCAGCCGCATCGGCCGCATGGTGCGCGAGACCGCGACGATGGAATTCGTCGTCACCCGCACCGAGATCGAAGCGCTGCTGCTGGAAGCCAACCTCATCAAGCGCTTGCGGCCGCGATTCAATGTGCTGATGCGGGACGACAAGTCGTTCCCCTACATCCTGCTGACCGGCGATCACGTCTCGCCCGGCATCTACAAGCATCGCGGCGCGCGTTCGCGCAAGGGCGATTATTTCGGCCCCTTCGCATCGGCCGGCGCCGTCGGCCGCACCATCAACTCGCTGCAGCGCGCCTTCCTGCTCAGGAGTTGCACCAACTCCTTCTACGAGAACCGCACCCGGCCGTGCCTGCTGTTCCAGATCAAGCGCTGCGCCGGCCCGTGCACCGGCGAAATCTCGCATGGCGACTATGCCAAGCTGGTCGCCGAGGCGAAGGAGTTCTTGTCCGGCCGCAGTCAGAAGGTGAAGACCGATATCTCCGCTGCCATGCAGCAGGCTTCGGAAAATCTCGATTTCGAGCGCGCCGCCATCTATCGCGACCGGCTGGCGGCGCTGTCGCATGTGCAGAGCCATCAGGGCATCAACCCGCAGACCGTCGACGAGGCCGATGTCTTCGCCATCCACCAGGAAGGCGGCCAGGTCTGCATCCAGGTGTTCTTCTTCCGCACCGGGCAGAACTGGGGCAACCGCGCCTATTTCCCCAAGGCCGATCCGGCGCTGGACGCGGCCGAGGTGCTGGGCTCGTTCCTGGCGCAATTCTATGACGACAAGCCGACGCCGCGTACCATTCTGTTGTCGCATGGCGTCGAGGACCAGGAGTTGCTGGCCGAGGCGCTCTCCACCCGCGCGGGCCGCAAGGTGGCTATCTCGGTGCCGCAGCGCGGCGAGAAGAAGGATTTAACCGACAACGCACTGCAGAATGCCCGTGAGGCGCTCGGCCGCCGGCTGGCCGAGACCTCGACGCAAGGGCGGCTGCTCACCGGCTTCGCCGAGACCTTCGGCCTGAAGAAAACACCGGTCCGCATCGAGGTCTACGACAACTCCCACATCATGGGCACCAACGCCGTCGGCGCCATGGTTGTCGCCGGCCCTGAAGGCTTCGTGAAGAACCAGTACCGGAAATTCAACATCCGCTCGACCGAGATCACGCCGGGAGATGATTTCGGCATGATGCGCGAGGTGATGGAGCGGCGTTTTTCCCGACTGCTGAAGGAACATGGCGACGTGCCGCCGAGCGAACAGGCGGCGGACGACATCCTGTCCGAACAGGGCGACGATATCGAGGATGCGGGCGGTTTCCCGGCCTGGCCGGACGTCATCCTCATCGACGGCGGTCAGGGCCAGATGACAGCGGTGCGCAAGATCCTCGCCGATCTCGGCATCGAGGACCGTGTCCAGGCCATCGGCATCGCCAAGGGCCAGGACCGTGACGCCGGCCGCGAACGCTTTTTCGTCATGGGCAAGCCACCGTTTTCGCTCCCCGTGCGCGACCCCGTGCTCTATTTCGTCCAGCGGCTGCGCGACGAGGTCCACCGCTTCGCCATCGGCACGCACCGCGCCCGCCGCAAGAAGGAGATGGTCAAGAGCCCGCTCGACGAGATCAGCGGCATCGGTCCCGGCCGCAAACGCGCGCTGCTCATGCATTTCGGCACCGCCAAGGCGGTCAGCCGCGCCGCGATCGAGGATTTGGTCAAGGTCGACGGCATTTCCGAGCAGGTGGCGAAGCTGGTCTACAACCATTTTCACGAGAGCTGATGGATTCGGCTATTTTCGCTTGGTCCATCGACTATCGCCTGTTGACCCCCCACATTCGCTTCTGATTTGAGTAGGCAGGCAGAAAGAGTTCCCAAAAATATGGCCCAGCGCGCATTCAACCTGCCCAACATGCTCACCTATGCCCGCATCCTCGCGGTGCCGCTGGTTGTGCTGTGTTTTTTTCTCGAAGGACATCTGAAGTCGAGCGACTTCGCCCGCTGGTCGGCGCTGATCATTTTCCTGCTGGCCTCGATCACCGACTATTTCGACGGCTATCTGGCGCGCGCCTGGCAGCAGACCTCGAATATCGGCAAGATGCTCGATCCGATCGCAGACAAGTTGCTGGTCGCCACTTGTCTGCTGCTGCTGGCGGCCGACACCGATCGCCATGCCGGCATCGCAGGCTGGTCGCTGTGGGCGGCGATCATCATCCTGTGCCGCGAGATCCTGGTCTCGGGCCTGCGCGAATATCTGGCGGCGCTGAAGGTCTCGGTACCGGTGACGCAGCTGGCAAAGTGGAAGACCACCATCCAGATGGTCGCCATCGCCTTCCTGCTCGCGGGACCTGCCGGCGACAAGATCTTCCCGCTGACCACCCAGACCGGGCTCGTGCTGTTGTGGATCGCCGCCTTGGTCACGCTCTACACCGGCTACGACTATTTCCGCGCCGGCCTCAAGCACATCATGGACGAGTAGGATGTCGACGAGGCTCATTTATTTTGCCTGGGTGCGCGAGCGGATCGGCAAGCCGCAAGAGGATGTCGAATTGCCCGCCGGCATCGAGACGGTGGCCGACCTGCTGCGCTGGCTGAAATCGCGCGGCGAGGAGTACGAGCACGCGCTGCAATATCCTGATGTGATCCGCGTCGCCATCAACCAGGAACATGTCGAGCACGGCGAGAAGATCGCCGGCGCGCGCGAGATCGCGCTGTTCCCGCCGATGACGGGTGGCTGAAAATGCCTGGCGCGGTGGTGCCGACGGTGCGTATCCAGGCGGAGGATTTCGATGTCGCCGCAGAGATCGCCAAGATGACGCAAGGCCGCGCCGACATCGGCGCCGTGGTGACTTTCTCGGGTCTCTGCCGCGATGAAGCGGGCAGGCTCGCGGCACTCGAACTCGAACATTATCCCGGCATGGCCGAGGCCGAGATCGGCCGCATCGCCGCCGAGGCGGTTCACCGCTGGCCGCTGCGGGGCCTCACCGCCATCCACCGCCATGGCAGGATCGCGCCCGGTGAGAACATCGTGCTGGTGGTCGCTGCCTCCACGCACCGGCAGGCGGCATTCGAGGCGGCGAACTTCCTGATGGATTACCTGAAATCGCGCGCGCCGTTCTGGAAGAAGGAACACCACACCGACGGCTCGCAAGGCGGCTGGGTCGATGCCAAGGAGGCCGACGACGAGGCCGCAAGCCGCTGGAAGCGAAATTGACGTTTCGCGTCACCGCCAGAGGGTGGAAACCCATCAGCCCCCGATCAGCCCTTGTCGGTGCCGATCCAGTGATCGAGCGCAATCCGGCCGGGTCCCCACGCCATGATGCCGAGCGCCATCGCCGCCCAGGTGATGTGCAGCGGCCAGCCGTCCGGCACGGTGAGCTGTATGATCAACGTCATCAGCAGCAGCCCGAATGCCGCCAGTCGTGTCGCCAGGCCGAGAACGAGAAGAATTGGCAGCAGGATTTCCGCCGATCCTGAGACGAACGCCACCAGCCCAGGTGCAGGAAAATCGTAAGGGCCGCCGGGCAGATGCAGCTTGAGCTCCGAGCTGAAAAGCAGCACGGCGACATCGTTCAGCTGCAAAAAACCGTCCCATTTGTTGACGCCGGACCGCCAGAACGGGACGGCGAGTGCGCAGCGCAGGACGAGCTGCGTCAGCGACGGTGTTGCACTCGTGCGAAGGGCGGCATTCACCCTCTCGACGAGGGCGGCGATCCCTCGCGGCTCGATGCTGGCGTTCTGCCCATGGTTCGTCACGCTCATCCTCCCTGGTGTGCCGCTGTGAAGGCGCCTGCTTGCAGCAGGTCGGCAATGTTGGCGGAAAGGTCGAATTCGGCACGCTCCGCAAACGCTGCCGCGGCCGCCGCGCCGAGCGGCTCACCCGCCATGAGGCGATCCAGAAAAACCGCGGTGCCGGGCGGCAGATGGAGGACATAGACTTCGAGGCCGGGTCGCGTGATCAGCGCATCTTCACGGCCGCTTGCGTCGATCCGCCCGACAGGACCGTCGCTCCGGTTTGCCGCGAAGATCGTCACGACGGGATAGCGCGAGCGTATGGCGCGCGTCGCCGGGTGCGGCACGAACACGGTATCGGCCAGTCGTTCGGACGGGATCGACGCCAGTGCTCCGGAAGCCAACGGTTCCGCGTCGGCGGCATGATAGGCGTCGAGCCAAGCCCGCTCCATGCGCGCCACGTCGGCCAGCCACGGCATCGACTGCGCGTATTCGTAGCGCTCGATGAAATCGGGAAAGTCGCGGCCGTACTCGAATAGAAGCGGCGAGGTGGGCGGTGTTTCGCGAACATGAAAGCGCGCCATTGCGCGAAAAAAGTTCGGGCCGGTGATGCGCAGCGTCGCTGGAAAGCTGGCGGCCAGCGCATCGATCAGGCTGACCGTGACGTTGTTGCGGTAGACGGCATATCGCTTGATCGCAGCCTTCCCGTTCGGTCCGGAGACAACGTCAGGCGGGGCTCGGTCAGGATCGAGCAAACCGGCGGTGAATGCCGCGGCATAGTCAAACCGGCGGCAGAGGTCGCCCGACTGGAAATCATCCTGCGGCATGGGCTTTTCCGAACATATGATCGCTGTCGGCATGACGGTCGAGGATCGTTTGGGCGGCCGCCGCCTCTGCCTTGAGCACCGGCCAGTCGGGAATGTCGCTGTCCCATTCGATGAGCGTCGGGAGCGGTCCGCATAGTCCGGTGATGATATCGAAAAGCTTCCAGACCGCGTCGGCGACCGGGCCGTCATGGCTGTCGATGAGCAGCACCTCGCCCTCGTCATCCTCCTGCTCCGCGTGCCCGGCCAGATGGATTTCGCCGACATGATCTATCGGGAAATCCGCGAGGTAGGAAAGGGCTGAATAGCCGTGATTGGTGGCTGAAACGAACACGTTGTTGACGTCGAGCAGCAGGCCGCAACCGGTACGCCGCACCAGCTCGCGAGTGAAATCTGTCTCGCTCATCGTCGATTCCGGGAAAAGGACGTAGGTCGAGGGGTTCTCGAGCAGGATCGGGCGGCCGATCGCCCGCTGCATTTCGTCGATGTGGTCCGCGACCCGCGAAACCGTTGCCGGCGTATAGGGCAGCGGAAGCAGGTCGTTGTAATAGGTGGTGTCGTGGGTCGACCAGGCGAGATGCTCGGAAACGAGCGCCGGCTCATAGCGGTCGACGAGCGCCTTGAAACGGCCGAGATGCGCTTTGTCGAGCGGCCGCGGTCCGCCGATCGACATGCACACCCCGTGCAGCGAAACGGGATAGTCGCGGCGGATCTTGGTCAACGCATCGTGAGGCGGGCCGCCGGCGCCCATGTAGTTTTCGGCGTGGACCTCGAAGAAACCGTCCTTACCGCCGCCGGCAATAATTGCCTGCAAATGTTCATGCTTGAAACTGGTGCCGGCAAGGCCGGCGAGCGGGTGTGCCGGAAAGCGCGAGGTTTTCGACATGCGGGATGCTGGGGCCAGTCCGTTCATCTTCGCCTCCGCTTTCCGGGCAGTTGCATTGCTTACGACGGGATGTCGCGGGCCAATTCCGTAGGCGAGCCCTTGCGGTCGCCGGGTAGGTCCATCGTCGTGCAGGTGCCGCCGTCGACAAACTTCCAGGCGTTGCCTTGGTAATCGACAGTCGAGGTGCCTTGGCAGGTAGTGCCAGGTCCTGCCGCGCAGTCGTTCTGCCCCTTCAGGGCGACGCCAAAGCACTTCTCCTTGCCGGCATCCATCGCCGCCTTGGCCTCTGCCTCGGATAGCGGCGCGGCCGTCGCAAAAGAAGCAAGAGCCGTGGCAACGGCGCCGGCCAGAAAGGCTGCGCTCACGGTTGATCTCGTTGTCATGATTTCACCTCCGATTGGGTTGTTGCGCGCCCGTTCCTCAAGCGCGCATTGGTAAGTTCGGTCCGGAGGCCGCTGTGTTACATCTTTTGGGGAACACGACTTCGTGATCGCCTGGGACCTGGCTTGAGCATAATTTTGCCGGTCATGCCAAGGAGGCCGACGAACAAAGACCACAAGCCGGATGGCACCGCCGTGCGAACAGTGCGTGTGTGGGGCGCCACGGAACCACCGCAATCCTGCGAGACGTTGCGACCAGTTTGGTGCGCTGGGGGAGCAGAATCATGCTGGGCAGGATCGCCGAGTTCTTCATCTTCGGTGTCATGCCGCTGGTCGTTGGTATACTGGTGCCTGAGTTGTCCGTTGCTGCCGAGAAGACCCTGAAGGGCGAGGTGACGTATCGCGAGCGCATCGCGCTGCCGCCCAACGCCGTGCTTTTCGTGCAGCTTGCCAATGTCCCGCAGGCCGATGCGCCGGCCGCTGTCATCGGCGAGCGCAAGATGGCGCCGGCCGGCCAGGTGCCGATCAAGTTCGAGATCAGCTTCGATCCCCAGGTGATCCGGCCTGATATGACCTATGTGCTGCAGGCGCGCATCACCGTCGACGACAGGCTGTTGTTCATCTCCGATACGCGCCACCACGTCGATCCGCTGAGCGACGCGCCGCAGACCATCATGCTGAAGATGGTGACGTCGAGCGAGCAGCCGGCGTCGGCGCCGGTGTTCGGGCAGAGCTGGCTGATCGAGTATATCGACGGCATTGGTGTGATCGCCGAGCCGCAGGCGACGTTCAGGATCAGCGAGGCCGGCAAGGCCGGCGGCAACGGTCCTTGCAACGTCTACTTCGCCATCGCCAAAGTCGATGGTTCGACGATCGCCATCAATGACATCGGTTCGACCTTCAAAGCCTGCGCGCCCGAGATCATGGCCGAGGAAAAGGCGCTGTTCGAGGCGCTGGCCAAGGCGGCGACCTACCATGTCGACGCCGGCAAGCTTGTTATCGCAGACAAGGACGGCCGCGTCATTCTGCGCTTCAACGCCGCGAGCTGATCGTTCAAGCCGGTTTCGGTTTTTGAGCATCATGCGCTGTGGAGGGCGCCGGCATCCGGTGCAGGATCGCCGCAACGAATAAAGGCCAGCATTGCGCCGGCCTTTTTTGCATGTGACGTGGTGATGGACTTATCGGCTTAGCCGACGATCTCTGTGTCCGAGAACCAGTATTTGATCTCCTGCGCGGCGGTCTCCGGCGCGTCGGAGCCGTGCACCGAATTCTCGCCGATCGACAGCGCGTGCACCTTGCGGATGGTGCCTTCGGCGGCGTTGGCCGGGTTGGTGGCGCCCATCACGTCGCGGTTTTTGGCAATGGCGTCCTCGCCTTCCAGAACCTGCACGACGGTCGGGCCCGACGACATGGACTCGACCAGCTCGCCAAAGAACGGACGCTCCTTGTGGACGGCATAAAAGCCTTCCGCCTCGCGGCGGCTCATCCACACCCGGCGCGAAGCGATGACGCGCAGGCCGGCATCTTCCAGCATCTGGGTGATGGCGCCGGTGAGATTGCGCCGGGTCGCGTCCGGCTTGATCATGGAAAAGGTGCGTTCGAGCGCCATGGGATCGTCCTTGTGATGGAGAGTGGAATTCAGGGTGGCGGGCTCTATACAAGCCGCCCGCCGGCTTGCCAAGGGGAGGCTGGCACTAGCCGCCGCATAGCGTGTCGCCGTCAGCCAGAACCAATGTTGTTATAACTGCATCTCGATCGTCAGGTTGGCCGT
Organism: Mesorhizobium sp. M5C.F.Ca.ET.164.01.1.1; assembly: GCF_004792125.1. Taxonomy (NCBI): domain Bacteria; kingdom Pseudomonadati; phylum Pseudomonadota; class Alphaproteobacteria; order Hyphomicrobiales; family Phyllobacteriaceae; genus Mesorhizobium; species Mesorhizobium sp. M5C.F.Ca.ET.164.01.1.1. Next base: position 790,432 of record NZ_SRTG01000002.1, read on the forward strand.
GTCGCCAGCCCGAAGGCCTTCGCGGACCCGGACCGCCGTCTTGATCGGCAAGAGCAGGCTGCCGGACTTTTTGTCGGGAAACAGCGATGTCCGCCATCTGGTCTGGCCGATGATGGCTTCCACGCCCAGCGAGCCCCAGGGCCGTGCCATCCCCGCCGTCGCCGTCTTGATCCGTGCCCCAAGCTCCGGCGGCAGCGTCACGAAATGCCAGCCGCCCTTGCCTGGATAGACCCAGATCTCGGCCTGCACGTCGTAGCGAAACATTTTGTGCCTTCCTCCGATCAAAGCCGTCGCGGCTGGCTTCGCCATGGTGCCTTGTCGGCAACGCCGGCGATTGGCGAAACATCCATGATGTCGATTCCTCCTCGCAAAGACTGGCAGCGCCGCCGATGCACTACCGCCTTATTACGATCGAAGCGCGCCGGACTTCCCAGCCTTCCCGTTCCAGTTCCGGCACGCTGTGGTTCTCGCTCGGATAGCCGACGCAGAAGTAACCGATCAGCGTCCACTCCGGCGGCGCGTCCAGGATCGTCGCCATTTCGGCCGGATCGAGGATCGAGACCCAGCCCATGCCTATTCCTTCCGCGCGCGCCGCCAGCCAAAAGGTGTGGATCGCCATCACCGCCGAATAGTCGATGGTGGCGGGCATGGTCAGGCGGCCGAGCCCATGTCCCTGTTCTGTCGCGCGGTCGGCGAAAACCGCGAATTGACAGGGCGCCTCGTTCAAGCCGGCGAGCTTCAGGCGTGCATAGAGCGCGGCGCGTTCGCCGCCGAACGATGCGAGCGCCTCTGCATTGCAGCGCTCGAAGCATGTCCTGACCGCGGCGCGGAATTCCGCACTCTCGACCATGACGAAACGCCAGGGCTGGCTCAGCCCGACCGAGGGCGCAATGCTGGCGAGGTCAAGCAGCCGCTCCAGAGCGCCTTCCGGAAGCGGCGTCGGCTTGAATCGCCTGACGTCCCGCCGCCACAGGAAGAGGTTGCCCAACTCGGCGCGAAAATCGTCCGGGAATTCCGGGCCTGACGTCATGGGGTCGTGCTGCCTTTGTTAGGGGAGTAGGGGAGTAGGGGAGTAGGGCAGTAAGTCATGGCGGTGCGCATACCTACTGCCCTACTGCCCTATGCGGCAGCCGCCGCCACCTTGCGGCCGAGGCCGCCATGCAAATCGAGGCAGCGCTCGAACCACTGCGCCACCACATCGCTGTCGTCGAGCAACCGGTAGGGTGAGGCGATGCGCGCCCATTGCAGCGCGCCGAAGACGATGTAGTCGGCAAACAGCGGTGATTGGCCGCCGATGAACGGCTGATAGGTGAGCATCGAGCGCAACGGCTCCAGCGAGGCGCGGAAGGCGCCAAGGCCGAGGTCTCGCGCCGCCATCACCTCTTCCAGTCTCTTGCCGAAGCGCTGCTCGCGGCTCTGGCGGAAATAGGCGGCGTTCGGCTCATCCTGCATGGCGTGGAGGTCCATGATCGCCGCAGTGGTGACATAAGGGTGGATGGTCAGTTGCGACCAGCGTTCGATGAAGCGCGCCATCGCCTTGCCGCCGTCGCCGGAAAACAATGTCGGCCGCTCAGGATAGGCCTCATCGAGATAGAGCGCGATGGCGAAGGAATCGGCGACCACCTTCTCGCCGTCGCGGATCACTGGAACGAGTTTCGAAGCGCCGCCTTCAACAGTGGGCACTTCGAGAAAACGCGTCGGCACGGTTGAGATGTCGACCCCCTTGTGGGCAAGCGCCATCGTCGCCTTCCAGCAATGTGGGCTGAACGGACGGGCGGCATCGCGTCCGACGAGGTCATAGAGCAGAATGGTCATTGGCGGCAGCTTCCTTGCGGTCTACTAGAGCGACGTTTCGGGCCGATGCGGTAGGCACCCGAAACGGGGTCTCGCGGGTCGGGAGAAAAAGATGAAACAGCACTTCATGATGTTTGCGGCCTACAATCAATGGGCCAATAGCCGCATCTACGATGCCGCCGCCGATCTCGACGAGGAAGAATTTCACCGCAATGTCGGGGTTTTCTTCGGCTCGATGATGGGCACGCTCAACCATGTTCTGACTGCCGACCGCATCTGGATGAGGCGCTTTACCGGCGAGGGCGACGCGCCGGCCAGGCTCGATACGATCCTGCACCGCGCCTTGCCGGGCTTGCAGCTGGCGCGCGAGGCCGAAGACAAAAGGATTATCGACTGGGTCGGGGCGTTAAGCGACAAGGCTTTGTCCGGCCGCTTCTCCTACATGACCGTCTCCGACATGCGCACCGTCTCGCAGCGATTGGCGCCGGCGCTTGATCATTTTTTCAACCACCAGACCCATCACCGCGGCCAGGCGCACGCGATCCTGACCGTTCTCGGCCGGCCTTCGGTGCCACTTGACCTGACGCTGTTCCAGCGCAGCGAAGAGGGCCGCGCCTTCGCCTGATTTGGATTATCCGGATCGATCACGATCGAATTGAAGCAAAGTCTTAGGACTTCATTCGTGTTCCGGCTTCAAAATAGCCTGCCATAGCGGGAGCAATGGCATGCGGATCGATTTTTCCCCCACGAGTTGGGGCAGGGTGGTGGCCGTCACCGTTGTCGGCACCGCGGTCTGCATCGCCGCCGCCTTCTTCGTCGATTCCTTCAATTTCCCGTATCTGTCGCCTGAAGCGCTGTGGCGGGCGAAACTCACCGATCTGCTGCTGCCGCTGGTGCTGGCCGGTTCGTTCCTGTCTTTCCTGATGTGGAAAATGCGTCAGCTGGCAATCGCGCAAAAGGAACTGACAATTGTCGCGGCGACCGACAGCCTGACAGCGGTGTTCAACCGCGGCGCGTTTTCAATGCTTGTCGAAGCCTATCTCGAGCAAGCTCGCAGCCATTCTGTCGCCAGCTCCGGCGCCTTGCTGATTGTCGACGCCGACCATTTCAAGTCCGTCAACGATCGCCTCGGCCACGACTGTGGCGATCAGGCCCTCAAGCTGATCGCCAAGACCATTCAAGACCAGCTGCGCGGCGCCGACATCGTCGGGCGAATTGGCGGTGAGGAATTCGCAGTCTTCCTTCCCGGCGCCGACCCGTCGCATTCCTGGCTGGTCGCGGAGGGGATACGGCGCCGTATCCGCGAGGCGGATTTTTCCCCGGGCGGGCAACCCTGTCCCCTCTCGGTAAGCATCGGCGGCGTCGCCTTCAGCGGACCGACCACCTATGCCGAGATGTTCGTTGTGGCGGATAAACACCTATACAGGGCTAAATCAAACGGCCGCGACCAAGTCAGCTTTGAAGCGGCGACATTGAGCGGTTTTCCGAACGGCGACCTGATGACGGTCCATTGAGGGCCGCGCCTGATATCCATGTCGGAAACCCGTCGAAGACGAACAGCATCTTCGGCGGGCCATAGTCGCAAAAGAGGCCTAGCCAGTCATGCGGCGTATCCGCCCTGGCCCCGCGCGACCGGCTTGACCGAGACTGCCGGTTGGGCCGAAGGCCAGAGAATGCCTGCCGCCGCCGCGAAGGTGATCATGGCATCGCGCGCCGCTTCGGGCGAGATCTCGCCGGCACGTGCCGCCTCGCATGCCTTCACCGCCGCGCCATAACTCAGGCGTCGCCGCGATGGTGGGAACTCGGTCAGGAACTCATGCATGTCGAAGAGCGAAGCGATTATGCGCTTGTGGCCGGCGCCGACGGTAACGGCGACGGGGGTGAAGAGGATCGTGTCGTGCATTCTTGCCTCTCGAATTGGGCGGAGGTGACGGCGGACGCCGCTCTCCGATCTGAATTGGACGCCCAGAAACGCGGATTGCGGCATCAGGTTCCATGTTGCCGAGATTTGATTTTCGCCACCAAGCTCCGTGGCATCAGCGCCGTGTCGAAAGGCAGCCTATTTCCACATGTCGCGCATGCGGGCGCCAAGGTCGACGCGCACTTGCGGCTGGCGGCGCGGATCGTCCTTGGCCTGGACGCTCGCCCATGATGTCTGTTCGAAGGCGCCGAGGATCGAGGCCGGGATGAAGCGGGTGCGCGAGGCGTAAACGTGGCGATCGCCGCGCGCCGCCTGGCCGTGGACGAAAAAGCGCTGCGGCATGACCAGGTGCAGGCCGTCCTTGGCCCGCGTCATCGCCACGTAGAGCAGGCGGCGCTCCTCGTCGATATCCTCCTTCGAGCCGACGGCGAGATCGATCGGGATGCAGCCGTCGACGGTGTTGAGCACGAAGACGTTCTTCCATTCCTGGCCCTTGCCCGAATGGATGGTCGACAGGATCAGATAGTCCTCGTCGCGATGCGGCGGCCCGGCCTCGTCGCTGGTTGCATCCGGCGGATCGAGCGTCAGTTCGGTCAGGAAACGCTCGCGCGAGGCATAGCCCGAGGCGATTTGTTCGAGCTGCAGAATATCGGCCCGGCGCGTCGTTGCGTCCTCGTGGATGCGGTCGAGATGCGGCTCATACCAGAGCCTGACCTGTTCGAGATCAACAGGCCATTTTCCCGACCCGGTGCGAAGCTGCGAGAACAGCGCGACGAAACCCGGCCAGTCGTCGGCGGCGCGTTGCGGCGGCCGGTAGCGCGCCAGCCCCATCGTTTCGTCGAGCGAAGTCGCCATGGTGTCGACGATCTGCGAAGCCGCCGAAGGGCCGATACCGGGCAAAAGCTGCAGCACGCGAAAACCGGCGACGCGGTCACGCGGGTTTTCGGCGAAGCGCAGCACCGCCAGCACGTCCTTGACATGGGCGGCGTCGAGGAATTTCAGCCCGCCGAACTTGACGAACGGGATGTTGCGGCGCGTCAGCTCGATCTCCAGCGGCCCGCTGTGGTGCGAGGCGCGAAACAGCACGGCCTGCGCTTTCAGCGCCGTGCCGGCCTCACGCTCGGTCAGAATAGCCTGGCAGACGTAACTCGCCTGCTCGGCTTCGTCGCGAACGCTGACCAGCCTCGGCTTTTCCGCCGATTTGCGCTCCGACCAGAGGTTCTTGGTAAAGCGCTCCGAGGCCTCGCCGATCACCGCATTGGCGGCGGCCAGGATGGTCTCGGTCGAGCGGTAGTTGCGCTCAAGCATGACGATCTCGGCCGGCTGCGCGAACTGTTTGGGGAAGTCGAGGATATTGCGCACTTCCGCCGCTCGAAACGAATAGATCGACTGCGCATCGTCGCCGACCACCGTCAGCCCGGAGCCGTCCGGCTTGAGCGCCGTGAGGATCGAGGCCTGCAGCCGGTTGGTGTCCTGGTATTCGTCGACCAGCACATGGTCGAAGCGCCCGCCCAGATGCGCTGATATCTCCGGCTCGCCGGCCATCTGCGCCCAGTAGAGCAGCAGGTCGTCGTAATCGAGCACGTTCTGCGCCTGCTTGGTCTCGACATATCGGGCGAACAGCGTCTTAAGCTGTTCTGCCCAACCCGCGCACCAGGGAAACACCGAACCGAGAATCTCGCCGAGCGGCGCCTGCGCGTTGACGGCACGCGAATAGATCGCCAGGCACGTGCCCTTGGTCGGAAAACGGCCTTCGGTTTTGGAGAAGCCGAGTTCGTGCCGGGCGAGGTTCATCAAGTCGGCCGAATCCTCGCGGTCATGGATGGTGAAGGCCGGATCGAGGCCGATCTCCAGCGCATAATCGCGCAGCAGCCTGGCGCCGATGCCGTGAAACGTGCCGGCCCAGCTCAGCGCATCGGTGATGATGGAAGCGTCTCGGCCGAGCACCTCGCCGGCGATGCGCTCGACCCGCTTGGCCATTTCCGATGCGGCACGACGCGAAAACGTCATCAAAAGGATGCGCCTCGGGTCAGCGCCCCTGACGATCAGATGCGCGACGCGATGCGCCAGCGTGCTGGTCTTGCCGGAGCCGGCCCCGGCGATCACCAACAGCGGCCCGGCGACCTTGCCGTCGCCATGCTCGACGGCAATGCACTGCTCGGCATTCAGCTTCGCGAGATAGGCAGGCCGGAAGGTCGAATCACGGGCAGCGAGGTTCATTGCCCATCAAGCATCGTTTCCGCTTTGTTCGCAACGGTTTCGGCGTGAAAGTTGCGATCGATGCGTCCGTTTCTACTGGCGCACCCGCCGATGAACTGGACCTAGCGCTCGGGCTCTACGCCCATTGCCGCCGACTGCCGCCGCAACGACTCGTCGTCATCGGGAGGCGGCAGCAACGGCGGATCGAAGTCGTCGGGCACCTCGTCAATGATTTCTCTGACTATACGGTAGGCCACGTAGACTGCGGCACCGGCTATGAGCAGACGGATCATGATCTTCTCCATTGGTGTGGACAAACCGAAGAGCCCGCGTTTTGTTCCTCGCTCTCTCGTTTTGTTCCCCGCTTTCCGAACGCCCCGAGCTCTGCCCGAGCGTGCAACCAAATCAGCACCGTCTCGTTTGCCCGATGACAGGAGGTTGCGATGAACAAGCTTTCAATTTTGCTGGCCCCGACCTGGCTCGTTTTGGCGGCAGCGCTGGCTGTCGCGGCTTGCGATAACAACATCCCACCGACAAAGGCCCCCGGCGCCGATCAAAACCCGCAGGTCGACCCTGCACCCAAATCGACGTCAGGCGATGAGCAACCCGGCACGCCGCCGGCGCAGTGATGGAACGCAGAAAAAGTGGCCGGCGCCGCTTGGGAGGGGAGCGATGACGCCGGCCAGGCGGGTATCAGGTCCGCCGCGTACATAGAGATAGCTGAGTCTTGCCGTTGCGTCATGGGGTGATCGCGGAAGACGACCGCGTTGGACAGTCAATCTACTGACAAATGTGACAAAACTGCAATTTCCGATGCGAGAAGCCGATGCTCGCCAGGCGCCGCGTCGTCGCAGCAGGTTCCGGCCCAACCCGGGGCTGGCCTCTGATCCGGTGAGGACGGCGATCGGAACTTTCCTCCCGCAGCATCAGGCAATCTGCCGCTGCCGGCCATTTTCATGCCTTATCCGGCCAAGCGGCGCTCAAGGTCTTGCGAAGCGCTGACGTCCCGTGCAAAAGCGCGGCCATGCTGATCATTAACGACCTTTCGCTCCGCATGGCCGGACGTCTGCTTCTCGACCATGCCTCGCTGACCTTGCCGGCCGGCAGCAAGGCAGGCCTCGTCGGTCGCAACGGCACCGGCAAGACCACTTTGTTCAAGGCGATTACCGGCGACCTCGCCTCCGAGACCGGCTCGATCAGCCTGCCGAAGAACACGCGCATAGGCCAGGTGGCGCAGGAAGCGCCCGGCACCGAGGAGCCGCTGATCGAGATCGTGCTCAAGGCCGACCTTGAACGCTCCGCATTGATCGAGGAGGAAAAGTCGGCGACCGATCCGCACCGCATCGCCGACATCCACATGCGGCTGGCCGATATCGACGCCCATTCGGCCGAGTCGCGTGCGGCCACCATCCTCGCCGGCCTCGGCTTCGACGACGACGCCCAGCGGCGGCCAGCCTCGTCGTTCTCCGGCGGCTGGCGCATGCGCGTCGCACTCGCCGCAGTGCTGTTTGCCGAGCCCGATCTGCTGCTGCTCGACGAGCCGACCAACTACCTCGACCTCGAAGGCACGCTGTGGCTGGAAAACTACGTGTCGAAATATCCGCACACCGTACTTCTGATCTCGCACGACCGCGACCTGCTCAACCGCGCCGTCAACTCGATCGTCCATCTCGACCAGAAGAAGCTGACTTTCTGGCGCGGCGGCTACGACCAGTTCGAACGCCAATACACCGAGCAGCGCGAATTGCAGGAGAAGGGCAGGGTCAAGCAGGAAGCCGCGCGCAGGCACATGGAATCCTTCGTCGAGCGCTTTCGGGCCAAGGCTTCCAAGGCGAGACAGGCGCAGTCGCGCATCAAGGCGCTGGAGAAGATGAAGCCGATCGCCGCAATTGTGAACGACAACGTGCGGCCGTTCTCCTTTCCCGAGCCGGTGAAGACGGTCGCCTCGCCGATTATCGCGCTGAACAATGTCAATGTCGGCTACACCGAGGGTCAGCCGATCCTTAAGAAGATGACGCTGCGCATCGACGCCGATGACCGCATCGCGCTGCTTGGCGCCAATGGCAACGGCAAGTCGACGTTCGCCAAGCTTCTGTCGGGCCGGCTGAAGCAGGAGACCGGCACCATGACGGTGGCGCCCGGGCTGAAGGTGGCGATCTTTGCCCAGCATCAGCTCGACGATCTCCGGCCGAACGAAAACGCCTATGAGCATGTCCGCCGGCTGATGCCGGAAGCGCCGGAATCGAAAGTGCGCGGCCGCGTCGCCCAGTTCGGCCTGACCACCGAAAAGATGAACACCGCCGCCAAGGACCTGTCGGGCGGCGAGAAGGCGCGACTGCTGATGGGCCTGTCGGCTTTCGAGGGCCCAAACCTGTTCATCCTCGACGAACCGACCAACCATCTCGACATCGACAGCCGTGAATCGCTGATCCATGCGCTGAACGAGTTTCCCGGCGCCGTCATCCTGATCTCGCACGACCGCCATCTGCTCGAGGCAACGGCCGACCGGCTATGGCTGGTCAAGGATGGGACGGTCAATCCTTTTGACGGCGACCTCGATGACTACAAGACGCTGGTCACCGGTGTCTCCGGCGACCGCCGCGGCAAGCGCGAAGCCGAAAAAGCCTCGAAGGCCGACCGCCGCCGCGACGCGGCCGCACGCCGTGCCACCTTCGAGCCACTGGCCAAGGAAATCCGCGCCACCGAAGCGCTGATGGACCGCATCCGTAAGCGCATCGACTTGATCGAGGACGAACTCGCCAACCCGGCGGTCTATGAAAAGGACCCGTCGACGGCGACACGGCTGGCCAAGGAGCGCTCGCAACTGGCCCACACGCTGGCCGCCCATGAGGAAAAATGGCTGTCGATGTCGGCGGAATACGAGGAAGGGACGGCGGAGTAGCGCCATCTGGCCCTACACGCCGCCGCCATAAGCGGCTAGTTTGGCCCTATGAATCAGCACGCCAAGCTCAGGATCGGCCATTCGGCCTGTCCGCATGATTGCCCTTCGACCTGCGCGCTCGAGGTCGAGCTGCTCGACAGCAAGCGCATCGGCCGCGTCCATGGCGCCAAGGCCAACACGTATACATCAGGCGTCATCTGCGCCAAGGTCGCCCGCTATGCCGACCGCGTCCATCACCCCGACCGCTTGTTGAAGCCACTGATCCGCGCCGGCGCCAAAGGCGAGGGCGTCTGGAAGGAAGCGAGCTGGGAGGCCGCGCTCGACCTCGTCGCCGAAAAATTCATTGCGGCCGAGGCAAAATACGGCTCGGAGACGGTCTGGCCATATTACTATGCCGGCACGATGGGGCTGGTGCAGCGCGACGGCATCGAGCGGCTGCGCCACGCGAAAAAGTACTCCGGCTTCTTCGGTTCTATCTGCACCAATCTGGCTTGGACCGGCTGGATGATGGGCGCCGGCGCGTTGCGCGGTCCCGACCCGCGCGAGATGGCCAAGTCCGACTGCGTGGTGATCTGGGGCACCAATGCCGTGGTCACCCAGGTCAACGTCATGACCCACGCGATCAAGGCGCGCAAGGAACGCGGCGCCAAAATCGTCGTCATCGACGTCTACGAGAATGCGTCGATGAAGCAGGCCGATCTCGGCCTGGTGCTGAAGCCCGGCACCGACGGCGCGCTGGCCTGCGCGGTGATGCATGTGCTGTTCCGTGACGGCATGGCCGACCGCGCCTATTTGGAAAAATACACCGACGACCCGCACGGTCTGGAAGCGCATCTTCGGACGAGGACGCCGCAATGGGCGGCTGATATTACCGGGCTTTCCCTCGACGAGATCGAGGCCTTCGCCCGTCTCGTCGGCACGACGAAGAAAACTTATTTCCGCCTCGGCTACGGCTTCTCCCGCCAGCGCAACGGCTCGGTCAACATGCATGCCGCAGCATCGATCGCCGCGGTCACCGGCTGCTGGCAATATGAGGGCGGCGGCGCCTTCCATTCCAATTCGGGTATCTTCAAGCTGAACCAGGAACTGCTGGAAGGCACGCGGATGCGCGACCCCGCGATCCGCCATCTCGACCATTCGCGCATCGGCCCGGTGCTGACCGGGGCGGAGGATGCTCTTTATGGCGGCCCGCCGGTGACGGCGCTGCTGATCCAGAACACCAATCCGGTCAATGTCGCTCCGGAGCAGCGGCTGGTGAAGCAGGGCTTTTTACGCGACGACCTGTTTTCCTGCGTGCACGAGCAGTTCATGACCGACACCGCAAAACTCGCCGATGTCGTGCTGCCGGCGACGATGTTCCTCGAGCATGACGATGTCTACAAGGGCGGCGGCAACCAGCACATCACGCTCGGTCCGAAGCTGATCGACCCGCCGGAAGGGCCGCGCACCAACCATTTCGTCATCGAGGAACTCGGCAAGCGGCTCGGTGTTGGCGACAGGCCTGGCTTTGGCATGACCGAGCAGCAGCATATTGACATCATTTTGGGCAAGCGCGGGCTCGGCAGTTTTTCGAGCCTCAAGGAAGAAAAGTGGGTCGATCTGCAGCCGGATTTCGAGGCGGCGCATTTTATTGACGGCTTCGGCCACGCGGACGGAAAATTCCGCTTCCGCGCCGACTGGACCGGGCAGGCGGCGCCCAACCGGCCGCCGAAAAGCATGGGCCTGTTCGGGCCGGTGGCAAACCTGCCGGAATTCCCCGACCACGTCGACCTGATCGAGGTGGCGGATGCGGCGCATCCGTTCCGGCTGACCACCTCGCCGGCGCGCAATTTCCTCAACTCGACTTTTTCGGAGACGCCGGTGTCGAAGGCCAAGGAGGGCCGGCCGGAACTGCTTTTGCATCCGGACGATGCGGCAGCTTATGGGCTGGCCAATGGCGACCGCGTCGAGATCGGCAATGCGCGGGGCGAAGTCGTGCTGCACGCAAGATTGTTCGACGGCATCAGGCGCGGCGTCGTAATCGCAGAAGGTATCTGGCCGAACAGCGCCCACGAGCGCGGCGAGGGCATCAACGTCCTGACCGGCGCCGACGCGCCGGCGCCCTATGGCGGTGCGGCGTTCCACGACAACAAGGTCTGGCTGCGCGCGGCGAAGTGAAGCGTCGGAACGATATATCCATCCGGCCGTTTTTGCGTGGGCGGGTGGAGGTATGGTGATGGCAGAAGCGTTGGCGGCGCCGGACCCCATCGGAAGGACACTTTCGTCCGGTGAACTCGTAACCACGATGTCGCACTTTCATCGCGCCGAGATTCTGCGCATGACGGGGTGGCGCGACCGCCTGGACCGGACGAGCAATTGGGCGATAACGGTCGTCGCGGCAATGTTGTCCATCTCGCTTTCGACGGCCAGCGCGCATCACGGCGTGCTGCTTTTTGCCATGCTGCTTGTCCTGTTGCTGCTGTGGATAGAAGCGCGGCGATATCGCTTCTTCGACGTTTACCGGGCCCGCGTGCGCCAGTTCGAACGGCACTATTTCGCGCAGATATTCTCGCCGCAGCCGGACTTCGCGTCCGATTGGCTGTTGGTCGTCGGCGAAAGTCTGCGCGCTCCAAAATTCCTCATTTCGCAGCGAGCGGCGTTGGCGCGCCGTCTGCGTCGAAACTACATCCACATGCTGCTGATCCTGCTGATGGCCTGGATCCTGAAACTGTCGACTCCCGGTCTTCTAACCGAAGGTGTCCGCATCGGCTTCGTCGGTTCGGTGCGCGAGGCCGTCACCAGCGCCGCCCTTGGGCCTATTCCCGGGTTGGTCATCGTCGTGCTGGTCGCCGCCTTCTATGCCGGTCTGCTGGTCACGGCGTTCCTGACCGCTAGCGACGACGGCGAGCTCTCTTTTGGCGACGTGCACGTCTAGAGCGGCAGCGTAAAACCGGTAGATCTGCGATTTCATCTGCGCAGGAATCGAACCGATCGGTTCGTTTTTGTTGACGCATTGTGCAAGACCAAGTGAATGCAAATGGCCAGGCCACGCGGCAGGGCGTATCGCCTAACGCATTGAGAAGAAAGTCAAAGATTGTGGCGAGGGAAGCCTTTTGGCGGATTGCAAGCACCCGCTTCAGGAGGTGGCCGGAACATCTTTGTGATTGGAAACTGCTGCAGGGCCAACCCACCTCGGGGTGGTCCGAGCGACGCGAAATCCTCCCAAGGCACGCCACGAGACGGACAACAACACTGAAAGTGTGAAAGTATTGGAGTACCTGAAATGACCAAGATTGCTCTCACCGCTGCCGCCATCCTCATTGCCACAGGCAGCGCCTTTGCCGGCAGCGACCACTATGGTTCGGACGGCGTCAACCAGCCGGCAGCGCTTGCTGGCAATGCGCCTGTTGGAAATGTCGACAACACGTTCACGGGTTCGATCGGCAAGCTGCTCCCGACCGAGCACAACGCTGTCAACACCAATGCGACGCCCGAGTCCGGCACGGCCCAGTCGGTCGTGCCTCAATCGGGCCGGGGCAACTGGGGCCGCTAAGCCCTCAAGCTCCGGAACGCAAAGTGCGGCGGGCCTTGGCCCGCCGTTTTGCTTCTGCCTATCAAGTCTCTGCCTACAGCGCCGCGCATCCTTTTCGACGCGCAAAGGACGCTGCAGCACTTGATTTTGCGCATGATCCCTTCGGAACGGAAGGTCAGCGCAGCAAAAAATCAATTCCGATCTTCGGGCCCATGCGCTAGCGCAGATCCTTCGGCCAAACGCAGTGCGTCAGCCGGGCATCGCCGAGGGCCAGCCGTGCCCAGTCACCGTCGAAAACGAAGCGGGCCAGGGCTGCGGTCGGGAATTTTTCTTCAAGCTTTTTGAGTGCCGCGGCGTCCGATCCGGCGCCGGCCAGCCGGCGTGCGAATTCCTCCAGGCCGGGATTATGACCGAGCACCAAGAGGCTGCTCGTTGCCGCATTTGCCTGCCGCACCTTGGCGAGAACGTCTGCCGCGCTGGCCTCGTAGAGCGCCTGAACAAATTTGGCCGGCGTTTTCGCCGGCAGTTCCGCCGAGACCAGCCGCCATGTGTCGCGGCTGCGCAGCGCCGGCGACACCAGCGCCAGGTCCGGCAGCCAGCCATGCCTGGCCAGTTCGCGCCCGGCCAGCGGGGCGGCCTTCACCCCGCGCCCGGAAAGCGGCCGGTCGAAGTCGATAAGGTCAGGATCGTCCCAGCTCGATTTGGCGTGACGCAGAAGAAGGAGTTGCTTCGTTGTCGCCATGCCAGCCTTCTCCTGCTCAGGGCGTGATGCGCGCCAGATGCTCGAGGTCGGTCTCCTCGCGCAGCGGATCGGGCGCCATGACCACGGAGGAGCTGTTGTCGGCATCGTCGGCGAAGTGGGCAAGCACGGTACGGCCGCCCTCCATCCGCGCCTTGCCTTCGGCGACCAGCCCGAGCGCCAGCGGATAAAGCCGGTGCTCGGCCTTCAGCACGCGCGCGGCGAGCATGTCCTCATTGTCGCCGACCATCACCGGCACGGCGGCCTGGGCGATGATCGGGCCGTCATCCATGTCCAGGGTGACGAAATGCACCGTGCACCCATGGATGCGGATGCCCGCGCGGATGGCTCGCGCATGCGTATCCAGCCCCTTGAAGGCCGGCAACAGGGCAGGGTGGATGTTGATCATCCGTCCCAGCCACTTCTCGACGAAGCGCGCGCCGAGGATGCGCATGTAACCGGCCAGCGCCACGATCTCGGCGCCGAACGAGACAAGTGCGGCGTCGATCGCCCCGTCATGCGCTTCCTTGCTGGTATAGTCGGCTCGCGAAATCACCTTGGTGGCGATGCCGCGCGCCGCGGCGATACCGAGACCGGCGGCATTGGCCCGGTCGGAAATGACGCCGACGATCTCGGCCGGATAGTCCAGGTTGCTGGCCGCGGCGATCAGCGCCGTCATGTTGGAGCCGCGTCCCGAAATCAGAACCACGGTGCGTTTGCGCGCGCTCATAGGCCGATCGAGCCCCGATAGATCACGCCGGCGTCGCGGCGCGGCACGATGCGGCCGATCGGCGTCACGCTCTCACCGGCCTCCTGCAGGACGGCCGCGACCTGTGCCGCCTGGCCGGAGGCGACGGCGAGGATCATGCCGACACCGCAGTTAAAAGTGCGCATCATCTCTGCGGGCGCCACGCCGCCGGTCTTCGCCAGCCACGAGAATACCGCCGGCACCTCGATGGCATCGAGATCGAGCTCAGCGGAAAAATCTTTCGGCAGGACGCGCGGGATGTTTTCAGGAAAGCCGCCCCCGGTGATGTGGGCCAGCGCCTTGATGCCATGCGTGTTACGGATCGCCTTGAGGATCGACTTGACGTAGATGCGGGTCGGCTCGAGCAGCGCCTCGGCCAGCGTGGCTTCATCGTTGAAGGGCGCTGGATCGGTCCACGCAAGGCCGCTGGTGGCGACGATGCGGCGGACCAGCGAAAAGCCATTTGAATGCACGCCCGACGAGGCCAGCCCCAACAGCACATCACCCTCGACGAGGTCGTCGGTCGGCAGCAATTGGCCGCGTTCGGCCGCGCCCACGGCAAAGCCGGCGAGGTCGTAGTCGTTGCCGTGATACATGCCGGGCATTTCCGCCGTCTCGCCGCCGATCAGCGCGCACCCGGCCTGCCGGCAGCCCTCGGCGATGCCGCCGACGATCGAAGCACCCTGGTCTGGATCGAGCTTGCCGGTGGCGAAATAGTCGAGGAAGAACAATGGCTCGGCGCCCTGCACGACGATATCGTTGACGCACATGGCGACGAGGTCGATGCCGATCGTGTCGTGCTTGCCCGCATCGATGGCGATCTTCAGCTTGGTGCCGACGCCGTCATTGGCGGCGACCAGCACCGGGTCGGTGAAGCCGGCGGCCTTGAGGTCGAACAGGCCGCCAAAGCCGCCGATCTCGCCATCGGCGCCCGGCCGGCGCGTCGCGCGCACCAGCGGCTTGATCTTCTCGACCATGAGATTGCCGGCATCGATGTCGACACCCGCCTCGGCATAGGTGAGCCCGTTCTTGCGCTTGCTCATTTTCCGGCGCCTGCTCATCGCTGTTTCGTTTGCTTGAGGGCTCTTCGCATGAACGGTTTTGCCCCGCAAGGCAAGCGGCGATGGCGGTGTTCAATTAGACCGGCCGAACCGGGCTCCATACGCTCCAGCAGTAGAAAGAAATGCCCGCCAGCGCAGCGGCGAGGGCACCGACGGTCGCTAAAGACCTGACCTCGTCGCTCGGGAGGACTCCGTAGGAAAAACCGGCGGCGATCAAACTTGCCGCCACACTCCCGACACCTGGGTTTACGGCGACTGACCGCCCGAAAACGAACGCCACGGCGGCAGCCGCTAACCAGAGAGGCCAAGACGCCAGAAGGCCGACGACCAAGGCAAGAACGAAAGTGGTCAAAAGGTCATGCATCGCCGGGTCGCGGTGTGGAGATGCGAAGGCTAAGAGGCTTTCTGTCACTCCGGCCAAATAGCAAAGTGTGACACGCAGGGCGAGTGTAATTCTCTGTGCCATCGTCATTCGCTAGCTTCGTTTTTTCGGTTTGGAGTGGAGCAGGTGAGCGAGGAGAGAGCGTCGCCACTTGCCGTAGCCTCTCATCTCCATCATGTATCATCAAAACAGAAGCGACGGGATATGCGTTTGACCATCCCCAACATGATCACGATCATGCGTTTCGTGCTGGTGCCGGGCGTGGTGCTGGCCATGCTGCAGGCGCGATGGGACTGGGCTTTCGCCGGCTTCCTGATCGCCGGCATTTCCGACGGCGTCGACGGCTTCATCGCCCGCCACTTCAACCAGTTTTCGCAGCTTGGCGCCTATCTCGATCCGATGGCCGACAAATTGCTGCTGGTCTCGGTGTTCGTCGTGCTGGGCTTCATCGGTGAATTGCCGCTGTGGCTGGTCATCACCATGGTGTCGCGCGATGCGCTGATCGTCTGCGCCGTCGTTTTGTCCACCGTCATGGCCCACCCGGTCGAGATGAAGCCGCTGTTCGTGTCGAAAGCCAACACCGCCATCCAGATCGGGCTGGCGGCGGTGGTGCTGGGCGAGCTGGCCCTCGCCATCGACCTCGACCCGCTCAGGCCGGTGCTCATATTGCTGTCCGGGGTCTTGACCGTGGCTTCGGCCGCGGCCTATCTCGTGGCTTGGCTGAGGCATATGAGCGGCTATGGCGAAGGCTCCAAACCGGGCACCTGACCAGGACATCGACGCGGCAGCCGAGGCTGCCGCTGCCGATGCTGCCGCGTCTGGCGTGTTTCGCCGCCAAATCCGCTTCTGGCTGATCAGCGCCGTCATCCTCGCGATCTTCCTCTATGTCTTCAGCGGCATCCTGCTGCCGTTCGTCGCCGGCATGGTGCTCGCCTACTTCCTCGACCCGGTCGCAGACCGGCTGCAGCGGCTCGGCCTGTCCAGGCTGATGGCGACGATTGTCATCCTGTTTGCCTTCATCGTCGTTCTGGTACTGGCCTTCGTCATCCTGATTCCGGTGCTGGCTTCGCAGATGGCCGATTTCGCCAGCAAGCTGCCGGAATACCTGACCCGCCTGCAGACCCTGATCACCAGCTTCGATCCGAGATGGCTGGAAGAGAAGTTCGGCGTCGACGCCAATGGCCTGCGCGAAGGATTGAATTCGCTGCTGACCTCCGGCTTCGGCCTCCTGACCACGGTGTTCACCTCGATCTGGAGCTCCGGCGTGGCGCTGGTATCGGTGGTCAGCCTGTTCGTCGTCACGCCCGTCGTCGCCTTCTACATGCTGCTCGACTGGGACCGCATGGTGGCGATTGTCGACAGCTGGGTACCGCGCGACTATGTCCAGACCGTCAGGGCAATCGCCAACGACATCAATACCGCCACCGCCGGCTTTGTGCGCGGCCAGGGCACGCTGTGCCTGGTATTGGGCGCCATGTACGCCACCGGGCTGACCTTGACCGGCCTGAATTTCGGCATCCTCATCGGCCTGTTCGCCGGGCTGATCTCTTTTATTCCCTATGTCGGCTCGCTGACCGGGTTGGTGCTGGCCGTCGGCGTCGCCTTCGTCCAGTTCTGGCCGGACTGGACCATGGTCGCCGCGGTGGCCGGCGTGTTCTTCGTCGGCCAGTTTATAGAGGGCAACATTTTGCAGCCGAGGCTGGTCGGCAAAAGCGTCGGCCTGCATCCGGTGTGGCTGATGTTTTCGCTGTTTGCCTTCGGCGCGCTGTTCGGCTTCGTCGGCTTGCTAATCGCCGTGCCGGCCTCGGCCGCCGTTGCCGTTCTGGTGCGCTTTGCCATTTCCCGCTATCTCGAGTCGCCGCTCTACAAGGGCCACAATACCGAACCTGTCCCGCCGCTGCCGGCGCGTCGCCGCGGGAGCGGTGGGCCGCGCAGTTGAGCCAGATGCCGGACCACAACAAGATCGACCCGCCTCGCCAGTTGCCGCTCGATCTCGGCCACGGCACGGGCTACTCGCGCGACGAGCTCGTCGTCTCCGGCACCAACCGCCAGGCGGTGGCGCTGGTCGATCGCTGGCCGGACTGGCCGTCGCCGGTGGTCGTGCTCGCCGGTCCGGCGGGCTCTGGAAAAACCCACCTGGCCTCGATCTGGCGCGCCCGCGCCGGCGCAGTGAAGATCGACGCCGGGCGGATCGGCGACTGCATGGCGAGCCTCGGCGCGCGGCCGGCCCTGATCGACGATGTCGATGCCGGTCCGATCGATGAAGAGGGGCTGTTCCATCTGATCAACGCGGTGCGCGGGGCCGGCTCGACCTTGCTCTTGACCGCGCGGCGCTTTCCGTCCGCCTGGGGCGTCAGACTTCCGGACCTCGCTTCGCGGCTGAAGGCGGCGGCGACGGTCGAGATCCATGAGCCCGACGATCACTTGCTGGCCGGCGTCATCACCAAACTGTTCGCCGACCGCCAGGTCGAGGTCGAGCCGCATGTCGTGCAATATCTGGTGCGCCGCATCGAACGCTCGCTGGCAACCGCGATGCGGGTGGTCGAGCGGCTGGATCGCACCGCGCTCGAGCGCAAGACGCCGATCACGAGGGCGCTGGCCGCCGAAACCGTCAGCGCCATGGATGAGGGGCAGGGCGAGTTCGAGATCTGATACGACTGACTCAGGCGGTGTCCCATTTTGGGAAATCAGTGCTGGCATCCATCTTGCAGGGTCAGCCTTGCCGGCTAACCCCGGTCCTGATGCGTATCAAATCAGGTTGTAGGCTCGCCGGGAGATGAGGCGGTTGGGGTTCTCTTCCCGGCGAGCTTGCCTTCAAAGAGGGTCGCCAGTCGCGGATACGGCACTGGCAACCGCGCCCACGGATAGCAGCAATCCCGAGCCGCCTTTGGCCGTTATAATGGACCGTTGAATGGTCTATTTTCATCGTAAATATGGACCAGAGGATGATCCATGGAGGAGGGGCCGATGCAGATATCCGTTACAGACGCGAAGGGACAACTGACCGAATTGGTGCGTCGTGCCGAGGCAGGAGACGAGATCATTCTGACCCGCCACGGTCATGCGGCCGTGCGCCTGGTTCCGGTCAAGGCAGTGCCGGACAGGAAAAGCCGTCGGGCATTGCTGGAGGCGATGCGCGCATCCGCGCCGTCAGGGCGAAGGTCGGGCCATCTGCCGCGCGAAGCCAGGATTTTCTCTACGGCGATGATGGCCTGCCTGAATGATCGTGGTCGATACCTCGGCGCTGATGGCGATCGTTCTTGACGAGCCGGAGGCTGATGTCTGCATCGCGGCGCTCGAGGCCGAAGACGTCATTCTGATTTCCGCCGGCACCGTGGCCGAAGCGCTGATCGTCGCGGCGCGGCGCAATGTCGGCGAAGAGCTGTCCAGCCTGATCGACAGGCTTGGTTTCGAAATTGCGGCAGTGACGCCGGCGTCTGCGCGTTGCATCGCCGAGGCTACGCAAAATGGGGTAAGGGCATTCACCCGGCCGCGCTCAATTTCGGTGACTGCTTCGCCTATGAGGTGGCCAAGGAACATGCCTGCCGCCTGCTTTATGTCGGCGACGGTTTTTCAAGGACCGATATCGAAAGCGCTCTCTAAGGAAGCAAGCAGACGATAGGCGCGATCCTGTTTGCCGGCCATTCGCGTCGTCCGGTCGACCCGGTCGAGACTCGTCACACCGCAACCGCCACCGTTCAGCTTTCGCCGGGCAGGGCCGCTCGTTACACGCCAAAACGCCTGCGGTAATCGCCCGGCACTAGGCCGGTTATCCTGGCGAACACTTTGCGGAAGGAGCCGGGATCGTCATAGCCGACAGCCCAGGCGATCTGGTCGATGGATCGGGTCGTCGCTTCCAGCATCTCACGTGCCTTGCCGACGCGCAGGTGCTGGCAATACTCGGTCGGCTTGAGGCCGGTGGCGTTGCGAAAGCGGCGCAAAAAAGTCCGCTCCTCCAAGGCCGCATGCTCCGCCATGGTGGCAAGCGTCACATCGCGCGCGCCTCTCGCCTGGAGCCAGTGCTGCACCTTGAGGATGGCTTCGTCGCCATGGTTCAGCCTGGCAACAAACGGGCTGTAGAAGCGTTGCTCGCGTCCCGGCGGGTCCACCAGCATGAAACGCGCCGTTTCTATCATGACTGTCGGCCCAAGCACCCGGTCGACGAGTTTCAGGCCGAGATCGGTCCAGGCCATATAGCCGCCGGCGGTGATGATGTCGCCATCGTCGATGACCAGTCTGTCGGCATCGAGCAGGATGTCGGGAAAGCGTATCGCCAGCGCGTCGCGATAGGCCCAATGCGTGGTCGCAACACGACCCGACAGCAGGCCGGTCTCGGCCAGCACGAAG
The DNA here is from genome assembly GCF_004792125.1 of Mesorhizobium sp. M5C.F.Ca.ET.164.01.1.1. Taxonomy (NCBI): domain Bacteria; kingdom Pseudomonadati; phylum Pseudomonadota; class Alphaproteobacteria; order Hyphomicrobiales; family Phyllobacteriaceae; genus Mesorhizobium; species Mesorhizobium sp. M5C.F.Ca.ET.164.01.1.1. The sequence goes on from NZ_SRTG01000002.1 coordinate 810,036, forward strand.
GCGCCGGCGCAGACCGAGCCCAGCGTCGCGCCCGCCGCATGGCGGGCCCTGAGCCAGTCGGCATAAGGCGCGGCCGCCTCGCGCGGGATCGGATCACCCAGCGTCGGAGGCAAGATGACCATGGCAGGTCCATGGCCAGGGCCGGGCTCGCTGTCGAAGGTGGGGATGACCGTTTGGCTCGCCTCTTGCCACTGCCAATGTCTGACGCGAAGCCTCAGCGCATCCGGCGATCGTTCGGAAGCCAGCCGGTTGGCCAGCTGAAAGAGATCGGTGAGGCCCAACACTGCCGCTGCCTGAACGCCGGGATAAACCACAAGCCCGATTTCGACCGGATCACGCGCCGCAATCATCTGTCAGTTTTGCCTTGTTCAATGTCTGTTTTGCCAATCCTCACCATGACTTCGTTGCGATAGCTTTGTCCACAGAAGGAATCAACCTTCCCCCAACCAATTCAGCCACCTGCATCAAGGAGTAAGAGGATGAGCACATTCACCACCGAGGACGGCACCGAGATTTTCTACAAGGATTGGGGCACAGGCCAGCCAATCGTGTTCCATCACGGCTGGCCGCTCAGCGCCGATGACTGGGACAACCAGATGCTGTTCTTCCTCGACAAGGGCTATCGCGTGATCGCGCATGACCGTCGTGGGCACGGCCGCTCGACACAGACGGCGACCGGCAACGAGATGGAGACCTATGCCGCCGATGTCGCGGCTCTGGTCGCTCACCTTGATGTCAAGAACGCCGTCCATATCGGCCACTCGACCGGCGGCGGCGAGGTGGCGCGTTACGTTGCCCGCTACGGTGGCGAAGGACGCGTCGCCAAAGCGGTGCTGATCGGCGCGGTGCCGCCGATCATGCTCAAGACCGACAGCAACCCCGGCGGCCTGCCGATCGAGGTCTTCGACGGCTTCCGTGCCGCTTTGGTCGCCAACCGCGCCCAGTTCTACAGGGATGTGCCGGCTGGCCCGTTCTACGGCTTCAATCGCGAGGGCGCCAAGGTCTCGCAAGGGGCCGTCGACAATTGGTGGCGCCAGGGCATGATGGGCGGAGCCAAGGCCCATTACGACTGCATCGAGGCTTTTTCCGAGACCGACTTTACGGAGGACCTGAAGAAGATCGACGTGCCTGTCCTGATCATGCACGGCGATGACGATCAGATCGTGCCGATTGGCGACTCCGCTCTGCTTGCAGCCGAGCTGGTGAAACACGGCACGCTCAAGGTCTACAAGGGCCTTCCGCACGGCATGTGCACCACCCACCCGGAGATCATCAATCCGGATCTCCTGGCGTTCATCCAAAGCTGACGCTTCGCAGCTTCAGGCGGGCACGCGCGGAAAGCCGGGCTGCCCGTCGGTCGCGGAGTGCTTCGTCGGCCGCAGATGCTGTCCGGCGCAGGTGCACCGCAGCACGGCCGGTAATTTCCGGTGAATGAATGGTCGGAGTGGAGAGATTCGAACTCCCGACCCTCTGGTCCCAAACCAGATGCGCTACCAGGCTGCGCTACACTCCGAGTCCTTGCGGGCTATAGGGTTCCGGGCTTTGGAAGGCAACCCCCGAAACGACAAAAACGGAACGAACGCCATACAGTGGCAGGGAGTGGCACGAAAAGTCCAATCGGCGGCGGTGCTTGGAACATCAATCGCTTCGCCAGCAAGAAAGCTGCTTGAATTGAGCGATCCTCAGCCCGTCACCAACGATACCACCTCAGAATTCTTTAATCTCGTGCTCATCGAAATCCGCGCGACCGACAACCTGGAAAAGGCTTAGCTAGCCAATTGCAACGCCCCTCGGGCGGCCAACAGCTTGTGCTTTTCGAAGATCGCTAGCTTCTGCGGATAAGTAATCCGCACCTTGGCGTTGCACCCGTCACATCTGAAGTGCGCGATCGTTCTTAGCGCAGAGCCCTTCCTTACCGCCGGATGCGAGCAATCCGGACATTCGAATGTGAGCGCAACATCAGACAAGTCTTCGGCTAAGCCCATTTCCATCCCCTTCGCAAGCGCTGTGGCTACATTCTGGCGAGTCTCAATTAGCAATTCAGATGTAGCAATTCGGATGCCAATCCCATTGTGCCAAAGCGAGACGAGAACGATTTGCTTCGGGATTCCCCAAGCGCCTTGGGCGCCCGGCACAACGTGCTCGTCAACGGCTCCCGCTGCTGATTACCGCGGCCCGAGTCCTTGCGGGCTATAGGTTCCGGGCTTGGCCGCGCGACCCTAAAAGACGAAAACGGAACAACGGCAGGGTCTTTTGCCGTGAACCGTCGCGCGGTCACCGTCGGTGGCCCGCCGTGTACGGCTGGCATCGGCCTTGCCGCCGGCGGCATTGCGCAGTAATGACGGGAATACAGCGGCCGTGCCGCTTGCACGTAGCAACGAGGTGTTCATGTCCGCGCGCATTTTCAGCCCAGCCAAAACCGCGATGCAGTCCGGCAAGGCCAAGACCGGCCACTGGGTGCTGGAATTCGATCCCGAGATGCGCAAGAAAATCGATCCGCTGATGGGCTACACCACGTCGGGTGACATGCGGAGCCAGATCAGGCTCACCTTTGACACCCGGGAAGAGGCGGTGGCCTATGCCGAGAAAGAGGGGCTGGCCTTCCGTGTCGAGGAGCCGAAGGAATCCAAGCGCCGTCAGATTTCCTATGCGGAGAATTTCCGCTATGACCGCAGGACGCCCTGGACACATTGACCGGCAAATGCCGGGCGCCCAGCGCATAATTCAGCCGGCCCTTGGCGTCGGCCCAGCGGTCCCGTAGCTCAGCTGGATAGAGCACCGGCCTTCTAAGCCGATGGTCACAGGTTCGAATCCTGTCGGGATCGCCAGCATTTTCAGGGTCCATACCGGACAGATGGGTTACGGTTTATACCGGAGACATGGGTAACCCATTCGGCCCGAAGGGGTTTGTCGAGTGGTTCCAGTCTGCATGTCTCATCGTCGAAGTATCCCAAATCATAGTCCATGAAGCTGGTCAGCCAGATTCGGTCCTCGACCTGTTCGGTGCCGACGGTCTGACCGGCAAAGACGAGGCTGAGATTGACCTTCTTGCGGTCGAAACAGATGCGCCCGCATGTGGTGACGGTGACGGCCTTGTCGTGGAGCCGATGCTCTTGATCGCTCGGTCAGTTCCGATTGCGTCACGTCTAAAGGCTCGGGCAGCGGCGCTCTGAATTCACGATGATGCACGTTCATGCAACCACCGCCATGTCTTCGCGTTTAACCGCCTTCAATGCTGGGGAGTGGCAAAAATGACGGCGTTCATCCCGATTACAATCTACCTGAATCACAGGCCGATGGTGGTCGCGTCGATAGCCGACGCTGCGAAAGCGCTTCAGCAACCATGGCCATTCATGGACAAGCCGTGCCGACTTGAAGCAATCCGAATGATCGAGGAATGCCTGGCCGGACATTGCAGTCATCAAGCTGCGTTCGCCGCTTTCGAGGCGGCTGCAACTGAACAGGGACTGCTTAAGCAGAAGCCTCCAAGCGAAGGCCTCAAGAAATTCGACGGGGTTGCTGAAGATTTGATGTGAGGTCGTCCTCGCCCGCTCGCAGATCTTGAGGGCGCATCTCGCGTCTGCGATTCTGCAACGGGGTGCGGTTTTTTTGTGTATAATAGTGCTGCACGAACAAAATCTCTGGGCGAAGGGGGTTTGTCATGCCGCTTCGTGGAAGAGCAGAGGATTCGGGTGTTTTCAACCCGTCAGAGCTGGCGCTACTTGGCCGCGTGTTCGATCGTTTGAAGATTGACGGCCAATCGGAACAACAGCGCGAGTCGCTCGCGTCCCGAATTATTGCCAATTACATGGCGGGAGTGGTGGACGAGGAAGAACTTCTGTCGGCTTCGAAACAGGCTCTGGGGCGGTAGGCCCGGGTAAAGCAAGCTAACCGAGTTGACGCTCCCAACCGCCGGTTGGTAGACGAGACGCAGCCGGCGCGCGTAGGATTTTCTACGATCCGGGCACACCCACCCCCGCCCACCCTGTGCCTGGTGAACGACTGATCTCCCGCCGTGCCGAAAGGTGCGGCGGGCTTTTTGACTCCCGTATGGAACACCCGGCTCGGGGAGGGCGTTCGGCTTCTGCCGCATCTCCTGTGAACTCCGTGGCGAGGAAGGGCTGCTTCACGCCTCGGTGCTGGGCTCCGGCGATGAGGACGTCGCGCTCGCATGGACCACCCGCCAAAGCGAGGAATGGCGGGTGGTCCCTTATCAACGCAGGAAGGGACTTAGCTGCGCGGATCTCAAGTCGGCCGGCCCCTAGCTAACGATGATCCCTATTGCCAGGAACGCGATGGAGACGGCGAAGACCGGAGCGAGTAACCAGCGGGCTTGGTGGACGCTATTCTCCATGGACTCCTCCCGTGAACTCACAGCGAGCAACTACTGCGAGCAGCGGCAGTTCCGGGTGGCGCGATGTCCGGGCTATTACGCGAAAACAGGCGAGACTTAGGTCCCGTCTGGATCAGACCGAAGCCCAACCAGGGAACGTTTGCGGCTGCCTGAGGTTGGTGAGCCTGGCGCCAAGACGATGCCGTTCAGCGCACAGAGTTCACATGAGGAGGCACTTATGAGAATGCATCTTTCCACTGCAGCCGCGGGATTTCTACTGCTGGCAGGTATCGGCGCTGCTGCTGCTCAGGACGTAATCATCGAGCCTGAACAGGAAACCGTCATCAGAGAATATGTGAAGAAGCAGCCGCTCGCGTCGGTGAAAATCCCTGGAGTGGAGCTCAATATCGGCTCAACCCTGCCCGAGACGGTCGAGCTTCATGAAGTTCCCGACACCAAATACAGGTACGTGGTGGTCGACAACCGGACCGTTGTCGTCGACCCGGGCACGCGTAAGATCATCAAAGTTATCGAATGACCTAAGCGACTGAAAGCAGCCCGCCGTGCCGAAAGGTGCGGCGGGAAGTCAAGCGACGAGGAATGTGATCACCATGTCGAACCGTGAAATTGGAGCGTCCCAGGCGTTGCGATTGCGCGTGGCCGACCTCAATGAGAGGATGCGCGGCGCCCGAATTACCGAAAGTGAACTGAAGACCTTTCGAAAGGTCGCAGCCGTCATGGAGGACGGCAAGGGCAGAATCGATGCCGACGATTTAATTGCCGCATCCTTTGTCGTGGAGACGCTGGACTAACCAAGCTGCCTCAAAACTCTCCAGAATGCGAAGTGCTGCAATGTCCCTCACTCCCAGCCTATTCTCTGTTGGCCTGACTTTCCAATGCCCGCAGTGCAACTTCACCGTTATCAAGAATGGCAGCTGGTTTCAGGTCGTTTCCCATTACAGGTGCGACGGATGCGGACGCGAGATCCGGATTACCTATCCCGACAAGATTGCGATTTTCCAGAAGCACGCGCACTTGGCCACGCCGCCCCGGGAGCACGGTAGAGACGTGTGAGCTCGAATTGCCGGGGTATGGCGCGAGCGTCATGGTGACCTTAGATAAACCAGGTCGCTACCAGCCCTAAAGAGGCGGAAAAGATTGCGATCGTAGTAGCCCATCCCAGAGCGTTGGTTGTGCGGCTGTTGACCTTGTCTCCCATGATCCGCGGGTTGTTCGTCATTAGCATGACAAGCAGAAGCAGTGGCGGCGTGGAAAATCCTGCACGATGCCGGACCAGACGAACGCCTTCATTGGGTTGAAACCCAGGAAATTCAGGCCGACAGCAATCAGCGTGAAGGCGCCGATCGCGATATAGAACTTTGGCGCCTCACGCGGCTTGGCATGAAGATTGTGCTTCCATCCAACAGCCTGCGCCAGATCGTATGCCGCACCTGTCGTCATGACCGGAACGGCAAGGAACCGACCCCGATCACGCCGGCAGCGAACAGTACGCCAGCGGCTGCACCAGCGAGCGGCTTGAGAGCTTCGGCTGCTTGAGCGGCGGTCTCTACGTCGTGCTCGCCGGCTTCATAGAGCGTAGACCCTGTCGACAGGATGATGAAGTACATGATGAGGTTGGAAAAAATCATGCCGATCAGGATATCGCGGCGGGAGCGGCGCAGTTCACCGTCCGTGGCACCCTTGCGCTCCTTCAGCGTCGTTCTCCCCTCGGCAATCTCTTCCTCCACCTCCTCATTCGACTGCCAGGTGTAGAGGTACGCTGAAAGGGTGGTGCCGATGATGGCCACCAGAATGGACAGGAACTCGCGGCTGAACTCGATCTTCGGAACAAGGGTGCCCCACAGCACGGCGGCCGCATCCGGCTTTGCCATGATGGCTGAGCCGACATAGGCAAGCAGGGCCAGTGCGAGCCAGCGGTTTCGTATGAGCGTGTAAGAGCCCCAAAGCTGCAGAGCAAAGATCACGGCTGCGACTACGATCACAATGAGGGGATCGGAACAGGAAGGAAGATGTTGATCGATGCAGCCATGCCGCCGAGATCGGCGGCTGCTTCGATCGTGTTGCCGATCAGCACGCCCACAAGAACAGCCCAGAGCAGCCACCGTGGGTAGAAGTCCTTGATCGCATGAGAGAGGCCGCGGCCCGAAACCTGTCCGAGCTTCGACGATAGATACACGACGGTGTACATCATCGGCAGCGTTACAGGAGCGGTCCAAAGCAGGTCTGGGCCAAAGCGCGCGCCGGCACTCGCATAGGTACCGATGGCCGAGCAGTCGTCGTCAGCAGCGCCGGTGATAAGGCCGAGTCCAAGTGCTCGTCCTATGCCGTCTTTCTTGTGAAGTGGCGTTAGGATCGCGCTGCATCATCGCGGCCACGCCGCGCTAAGAGCGTAATGCGCAAGCACGACCGAAACGTCGAGGGCAATTATCCAATAAATGTACTGCAGCACGGGAGTGGATCTCATTCCGGCAAACCTCTACCGCCGTTCCAACTCGGCAATCCGCTTGTTCCAGCGTCAGTCGGGTGTTCAGCGATCGCCTTGCCATGCCGAAGGCGCGTTCTGCGCTTTGCTGGTCGGCCGGCCCAAAGGTGGGAACAGTCTCCATCCTCGCCATGATCGAGCCACGATTTCAATGAGCTTGGGCTTCTTCTAAGCCTTCATCTTTGACGGAAGCATACCCCAACGTTTTACGAGAAACTCTGCTGGTGTGATTGTCTGGATGAGTTGGCCGATGGTGCGCCAGTCTCTTCGATGGTTCGACGCTGTACGTGTCGCATCAATGTTTGATATTGCCAAGGCTTGCCCGATCCGATTGAGCTCAGGTGAGTATGGCGGCAGGAATCACAGCCTGCGCCGGCTACCCTTATGGCGGGGCAGGGCGGATCTGAACGGGGCTTTCCCACGAATGACATTGATGGGTGCGGCGGCACTGCTGATCCTGATCCTGACCTATGCCGGCGTTGCCATCGGCAGGATCCCCGGCTTGCGCCTTGACCGGGCAGGCATTGCGCTGCTCGGCGGTGCGGCGATGATCGCCATCGGCGCGCTCAGCCTGGAGGACGCCTACCGGGCGATCAATTTCGACACCATCAGGCTGCTGCTCGGCATGATGATCGTCGTCGCGCATCTGAAAGTCTCGGGCGCCTTTCGCGCACTCGGCGCTGTTGCCATCGAGCATGCGCATGCGCCCTTTATGCTGCTGGTGATGGTGACGCTGCTGACCGGTGTCCTGTCAGCGTTCCTGGTGAACGACGCGATCTGCCTGGTCATGGCGCCGATCGTCGTCCACGTCACCCGGGTCATCAACCGCAACCCGATTCCCTACCTGATCGCCACCGCTACGGCGTCGAATTGCGGCAGCGTCGCCACCATCACCGGAAACCCGCAGAACATGGTCATCGGCGCGCTGTCGGGGGTTTCCTATCCGGCCTTCTCGGCGGCCCTGGCGCCGGTCGCGCTGTTTGGCCTCGTCGCCGTCGTCGTCATCGTGCGCATCGTCTATCGCGCCGAATTTGCGGGCAAGACCGAGCTCAGCCCCGAGGTCTATCGCGGCCGCATGCTGCCGGGACAGGTGCTCAAGGCCGTGGTCGTCTGCATCGGACTGGCAATCGCCTTCTTTGCCGGCGTGCCGGTTGCCAAGGCCGCGCTCATCGGCGGCGCCATTCTTCTCGTGACCCGCGCGATCAAGCCGGCGCGCATCTACGGCGAGATCGACGGGCCGCTGCTGTTCATGTTCGCCGGCCTGTTCATCGTCGTCGCCGGCGCCGAGAAGACGCTGCTCAGCCCCGACATCGTCGCCTCGGCAAAAAACCTCGGGCTGGACGACGTCTGGCGGCTGTCCGGCTTCACTGCAGTGCTGTCCAATATCATGAGCAACGTTCCGGCCGTGCTGGCGCTGCGGCCGTTCATACCCGGCCTGGAAAACCCCGAGCGAGCCTGGCTGGTCGTCGCCATGAGCTCGACGCTTGCAGGCAATTTCACGCTGCTCGGTTCGGTTGCCAATCTGATTGTCGCAGAGCAGGCGCGAGCCGCCGGAAAGACGCTGTCTTTCGGAGCGTTTTTCAAGGTCGGACTGCCGCTGACGCTGGTCACGCTTCTTGCCGGGACGGCGTGGCTGGCGCTTGGGTTTTAGCCCGCCGGCGCAGCAGGCAAGGGCGGTTTCAAGTGCAAGCAAGCCTGATCGGACTATCTGGCGTGGGTGGGCCAAAAAGCCCAGATCAGCAAAGCTGCCAAAGCCAGCCAGAGCGCCACGATAAAGAACATTCCCGTCCTGCTTTGCGGGCGTGTTTCGAGCGCGGCAGCCTGCGCTCGAAACTCATCCATCAGCGGCGGCGGAACAAGCCTTATGGCCAGGACTACGCCGAGCGGTACGATGATCAGGTCGTCAAGATAGCCGAGCACCGGAATGAAATCCGGGATCAGGTCGATTGGGGAAAGCGCATAGGCGGCCACCATCCCCGCCACGAGTTTCGCGGACCAGGGCACTCGAGGATCGCGTGCGGCGAACCACAGGGCGACGACATCAAGCTTGATGTCGCGCGCCCGGCTCTTTGCCGCTTCCAGCCATGCTTTCATAGGGTTACTTTAGCACAGATTGTCCGTCGGCGCCCGAGCGGCAGTTGCTGCTGGCAGGGTTCGATCAGGGTGAAGCCGTCAGCAACTGAAACGACTTTTTTCGAATCAGCTTGGCAAGCGTCAAGCAGCCGCCGCCGCAGTGAGGCCGAGCGACAGATCGGCCTTCAAATCCTCGACGTCCTCGAGCCCGATCTGCAAGCGGATGAGCGGGCCGTCATAAGGATTCTTGGCCACGACGCGGTCGCCGAGGAACACCGGCACGGCAAGGCTCTCATAGCCGCCCCAGGAATAACCAAGGCCGAATATCCTGAGCGCGTCGAGGAAGGCATGCTGCTGTTTCTGGCCGCCGCCCTTGAGCACGATCGAAAAAATGCCGCTCGAGCCGCAGAAGTCGCGCTTCCAGAGATCGTGATCGGGGTGGCTGGCAAGCGCTGGATGCAGCACGCGCGCCACGCCCGGCTGGCCCTCCAGCCAGCCGGCGATGGCCAGTGCGCTGCGCTGATGGTGGTCGAGGCGCACACCCATGGTGCGCAGGCCGCGCAGCACCTGATAGACATCGTCCGGCCCAGCGCAGCAGCCCATCGTGTAGAACGTCTCGCAAAGCTGTTTCCAGCAGGCCTTGTTGGCCGACGCGGTGCCGAGCAGCACATCGGAATGGCCAGCCGGGTATTTCGTCGCCGCATGAATCGAGATGTCGACGCCGTGGACGAGCGGGCGGAAGTAGAGCGGCGTCGCCCAGGTGTTATCCATCATGACGATCGCGCCTGCGGCGTGTGCCGCGCTGGCGATGGCCGGTATGTCCTGCACCTCGAACGTGTTGGAGGCCGGCGATTCGGTGAACACGACCCTGGTGTTGGGCTTGATCAGCGCCGCTATACCGGCACCGACATGCGGATCGTAGTACTCGACCTCGACGCCCAGCCGTTTCAGCATCGTGTCGGCGAAATTGCGGGTCGGGTGATAGACGGAATCGACGATCAGGACATGGTCGCCCGCCGACAGGAAGGCGAGCAGCGGCACCGTCACCGCCGCCAGGCCCGAGGGCACCAGGATCGTGCCGGCCGAGCCTTCGAGCGCGTCGATCGCACCGGCAAGCGCGTCGGTGGTCGGCGTGCCGCGCGTGCCGTAGGTGTATTTCTGGCTGCGTGCCGCCATCGTCGTCGCGTTGGGATAGAGCACGGTCGAGGCATGCACGACCGGCGGATTGACGAAGCCGAAATAGTCGTGCGGATTGTTGCCCGAATGGGCAAGCCGCGTGTTGATGCCCATTTCGTTGCCGTCTTTTGCCATTGCGCTTCGCCTCTGATGAAGCGCTAGCCATAGTGCGGCGGCATTGGCCGCGCAACCGTTCGCCATCCACCAGCCGGCGGACTTTGGATATGCCAATTCATCGCACGACAAGTCAGTCATGGGCCGTAAATCCGAGCGACCGGGTTTTGCCGGCGCAGCCCCGATTTTGCGTTGACCGGACTTTGCCGGCTTTGTTCGCACCGCTTGCTAATTTCCGGGCGCGTTTGTCTGCAATTCAGGCATTTGCGACAATTGGTTTCGAACTCATTCGGTTTCGGTCATTTTCCTTGACCTCACCGAAATAATCGCCTTCGATGCAGTTCGTGAATGGGAGGCAGTGCGTCGGTTGCGATGCAGGTTCCGGGAATGGGCCGGAACGGGAAGCTGCGTTCACACGGAAAAAAGTCAGGTTCGCCTGAAAAAAACAGAAAAGGGTCTGTGGGTTATGAAACACATTGCAATCGGCATTCTGGGCGCCGCCACGCTTGGATTGGTGGCTTCGGCCGCGTCGGCGGCCACGCTCGACGACGTCAAGGCCAAGGGCTTCATCCAATGCGGCGTCTCGACCGGTCTGGCCGGCTTCTCGGCGCCGGACGACAAGGGCGACTGGCAAGGCATCGATGCGGATTTCTGCCGCGCTGTCTCGGCCGCCGTGTTCGGCGATGGCACCAAGGTCAAGTTCACGCCGCTCAGCGCCAAGGAACGCTTCACCGCGCTGCAGTCGGGCGAAGTCGACATCCTGTCGCGCAACACCACCTGGACCATCAACCGCGATACGGCGCTTGGGCTGAACTTCGTCGGGGTCACCTACTATGACGGCCAGGGCTTCATGATCAACGCCAAGAAGCTGCCGGGCGTGAATTCCGCGCTGCAGCTTTCGGGCGCGGCGGTCTGCGTGCAGAGCGGCACCACGACCGAGCTCAACCTCGCCGACTACTTCAAATCGAACAAGATGGAGTACAACCCGGTCGTCTTCGAAAAGCTGGAAGAGGTCAACGCCGCCTATGACGCCGGCCGTTGCGACGTCTACACCACCGACCAGTCGGGCCTCTACGGCATCCGGCTGACGCTGGGCTCGCCCGCCGACCACGTCGTGCTTCCCGAGATCATCTCCAAGGAACCGCTCGGACCGGCGGTCCGGCAAGGCGACGACCAGTGGTACCACATCGTCAAGTGGACCTACTTCGCGCTGTTGCAGGCAGAGGAACTCGGCATCACCAAGGCCAATGTCGACGAGATGAAGACCTCGGAGAATCCCGAGATCAAGCGCGTGCTCGGCCAGGAGGCCGATACCAAGATCGGCACCGATCTCGGTGTCTCCAACGACTGGGTCGTCAACATCGTCAAGGCAATTGGCAATTACGGCGAAATGTTCGAACGCAATGTCGGTTCGGGCAGCCCGCTGAAGATCGCGCGCGGCATCAACGCGTTGTGGACCAAGGGCGGCCTACAATACGCTCCGCCGATCCGCTGATCGAAATGTGATCCGGAAGGCAGCTTTCCTGCCTTCCGGTTTCTCTTTCCAGGGGATGGTCGAATGGCATCGCAGGAAATTCTTCGCGAGGAGCCAAGCCGCGGCTCCTTCATCAATGATCCGAAGATCCGCGGCATATTCTTCCAGGCGGTGGTCGTCATCGTGCTGGTGGCGTTGGTCTGGTGGATCGCCCAAAACGTCATTGCCAATCTGACGCGCCTGCGCATCGCTTCCGGTTTTGGCTTCCTCAACAGCCGCGCCGGCTTCGACATCAGTGAGAGCGCGATCGCTTATTCGTCGGATTCGACCTATGGCCGCGCCATTCTGGTCGGCTTTCTCAACACAGTGATTGTTGCCGTCGCCGGCATCATCACCGCGACCCTCATCGGCTTTATCATCGGCATCGGCCGGCTTTCGCACAACTGGCTGATCAGGAAGATCTGCACGATCTATGTCGAGGTCTTCCGCAATATCCCGCCGCTGCTGGTCATCTTCTTCTGGTACTCCGGCGTGCTTGCCGTGCTGCCGCCGCCGCGCGAGAGCATCAATTTGCCGTTCAGTTCCTTTCTGAACCAACGCGGCTTTTATTTTCCGCGTGCCGTGTGGGGCGACGGCTCCTGGCTGATCCTGGTTGCTCTACTTCTCGGCATCGCCATGGCGTGGTTCGTCGCCCGCAAGGCGCGTCAGCGGCAGATGGCGACCGGCCAGCAATTCCCTGTGTTCTGGACATCGACGGCTTTGATCATCGGCTTGCCGTTGCTGGCCTACGCGCTGAGCGGTTTCCCGCTGAGCTTCGATTATCCAAAGCAATCGACGTTCAACCTGACTGGCGGCTTCCAGGTCAGGCCGGAGTTCCTGTCGCTCTATTTGGCGCTGTCATGCTATACGGCCGCCTTCATCGCCGAGATCGTGCGCGCCGGCATCAGGGGCGTCAACAAAGGCCAGACCGAGGCGGCCGCTGCGCTCGGGCTGCGGGCGGGACCGATCCTGCGGCTTGTCGTCATTCCGCAAGCCATGCGCATCGTCATTCCGCCGCTGACCAGCCAATATCTCAACCTGACCAAGAACTCCTCGCTGGCCATCGCCATCGGCTATCCGGACTTGACTGCAATCGCCGGAACGGTGCTGAACCAGACCGGCCAGGCCGTCGAGGGTGTGGTGATCATGATGGCCGTCTATCTCGCGCTAAGCTTGCTGACCTCGGCGATCATGAACGTGGTCAACGCCAGGATGGCGCTGGTGGAGAGGTAGGGTCATGCAGGAACACGATCTTTCTTTCGTTCGCGTCGAAATGGCGCTGGCACAGTCGGCGCCGCCAAGCGAGCGCGGACTGGGCGCCTGGATACGCAAAAACCTGATCGCGTCGACCGGTGACACGATCCTGACCATCATCGGCATCGTCCTGGTCGCGATGATTCTGCCGCAAGTGATCAACTGGGCCTTCATCAGTGCCCAGTGGACCGGCACGGACCGCACGGTCTGCGCCACCGTGGCGCAAGGCGGCATCCAGCCGGACGGCTGGTCCGGCGCCTGCTGGGCCTTCGTCAACGCCAAGTTCGGCCAGTTCATGTTCGGCCGTTATCCGATCGATGAGCGCTGGCGGCCGATCCTGGTCGCCATCCTGTTCGTGGCGCTTCTGGTGCCGCTGCTCATCCCGAAGGTGCCGCGCAAGGGGCTGAACGCCATTCTTCTCTTTGGGGCGCTGCCGGTCGTTGCCTTCATCCTGCTGGTCGGAGGCATGTTCGGCCTGCCACTTGTCGAAACCTCGCTGTGGGGCGGGCTGCTGGTGACGCTCAGCCTATCCTTCGTCGGCATTGCCGTGTCGCTGCCAGTCGGTATCGTGCTGGCGCTCGGCCGGCGCTCGAATATGCCGATCGTCAAGCTGCTGTGCATCATCTTCATCGAGACGGTGCGCGGCATTCCGCTGATCACCGTGCTGTTCTTTGCCAGCGTCATGCTGCCGCTGTTCCTGCCGGCCGGCGTCAGCTTCGACAAGTTTCTCAGGGCACTGATCGGCGTGTCGCTGTTTGCCGCTGCCTACATGGCCGAAGTGATACGCGGCGGCCTGCAGGCGATCCCCAAGGGCCAATATGAAGGCGCCGATTCGCTCGGCCTCGGCTACTGGCAGAAGATGGGCCTGATCGTGATGCCGCAGGCGCTGAAGCTGGTCATTCCCGGCATCGTCAACACCTTCATCGGCATGTTCAAGGACACCAGCCTGGTCATCGTCATCTCGATGTTCGACCTGCTCGGCGTCGTCAAACAGAATTTCTCCGACGCCAACTGGGCGACGGCGCAGACGGCCAGGTCCGGCCTGGTGTTCGCCGCCTTCGTTTTCTGGCTGTTTTGCTTCGGCATGTCGCGTTATTCGATGTTCACGGAACGCCGGCTTGATACCAGCTACAAACGCTAAGAACAAAAAAGGGAACCTTCCATGGCCACAGAAAATGCAGTCAGCGCGGAAGAGATCAAGGTCAATGCCGCCAAGATGCAGGTTTCCACCACCGATGTCGCCATCGACATCATCGCCATGCACAAATGGTACGGCGAATTCCACGTGCTGAAGGATATCAATCTGAAGGTAATGCGCGGCGAGCGCATCGTCATTTGCGGCCCTTCGGGCTCCGGCAAATCGACGATGATTCGCTGCATCAACCGGCTGGAAGAGCACCAGAAGGGCAAGATCATCGTCGATGGCAAGGAATTGACCAACGACCTCAAGAAGATCGACGAAGTTCGCCGCGAGGTCGGCATGGTTTTCCAGCACTTCAACCTGTTCCCGCATTTGACCATCCTGGAAAACTGCACGCTGGCGCCGATCTGGGTCCGCAAGACGCCGAAGAAGCAGGCCGAGGAAATCGCCATGCACTTCCTCACGCGCGTCAAGATCCCGGAACAGGCCAACAAATATCCCGGCCAGCTTTCCGGCGGCCAGCAGCAGCGCGTCGCCATCGCCCGCTCGTTATGCATGAACCCGCGCATCATGCTGTTCGACGAGCCGACCTCGGCGCTCGATCCCGAAATGATCAAGGAAGTGCTGGAGACAATGGTCGGCCTCGCCGAAGAGGGCATGACCATGCTCTGCGTCACCCACGAGATGGGCTTTGCCCGCAAGGTCGCCAATCGGGTGATCTTCATGGATCAGGGCCAGATCGTCGAGCAGAACACACCGGCCGAGTTCTTCGACAATCCGCGCCACGAGCGCACAAAACTGTTCCTGTCGCAGATCCTGCACTGATCGCTCTCACGCGAATCAAAAGAGCCCGGCCGAAACCCCGCCGGGCTCTTTTTTTTGGGTCCGAGCTGTCACCGCCTATCGCGCCCCGGTTGCAAGGCCGCCCCTCATGGAAAGTCGTCCCTCATGAAAAAGCTTGGGCGTTTTCTCGCCATTCTGGTGGTGGCAATCGTGCTTGCCGTGGTTCTGGGCACATTCATTCCACGACCGCTCTTGCCGGCGGCCGCCGCCGATCCCGTCGCCACCAGGCACATCCTGGTGCTGAAAAATCCGATCCACACCGATATCGCTGTCCCGGTCGACGACGAAGTGCGCAAGCGCTTCCATTTCCTGGTCGATGACGGCATTCCGGCCGACATGACTGGGCTCCGCTACATTGTCTTCGGCTGGGGCAGCCGCGCCTTCTATCTGGAAACGCCGACCTGGTCGGAACTGAAGGCGGTGCCGGTGATGAAGGCGCTGACACTGGACGCATCGGTGATGCATGTCGATGTCGCCGGAAACATTGTCGAGCCGCACCCCGACGTCGCCGGCTTCGACATCAGAGAGGAGCGTTTTGCAGCGCTGCTCGACTTCATCGCCGCGAGTTTCCAGCGAGGGCCGAACGGAGCGATCCTGATCGAGAATGCCGCCTATTCCAGGTTCGACCGCTTCTACGAAGCCAACGGCCATTTCAACGCGCTGGTTGGCTGCAACACCTGGACGGCGGCGGCTCTGCGTATCGCCGGCCTGCGGACAGGCTGGTGGAATCCGCTGCCGGCCTCGCTCCACCTGTCGATGCGGATTTATAATTGATGCTTGGCACTAGTGTCCGACGGTTTCCGGCACCTGCCAGCCATAAAGCCAATCGAGATCGGCGGCGAGCCTTTCCGGAGAGCGCAGCTTCAGGAACAGGTTGCGCGCGACCGCCACCGGCCCGGAAGCGTGCCAGGCGAGACGGTTGACGGCACCGCGGCGGGCGACCTTGCCGATGCGCGGGCGCCGCACCTTTTCCCAGGCGGTAAGGGCGCTCCAGGGGTCGGCAGGCGAGGCGGCGACAAAACCGGCAAGGGTTGCGGCATCCTCGATCGCCATCGCCGCGCCTTGCGCCGCAAACGGCGTCATCGCATGCGCCGCGTCGCCGATCAGCGCGATGCCGGCGGGCGTTGTCCAAGGCTGTGCCGGGTCGACCGTATGGATCGGCCATGCGGTCCATGGGCCGGCATCCTCGGCAAGCCGGGCCAGTGCTGCCGCCGTGCCACGCATGGCGCCGACGAGGATGTTGGGGTCGGCGTGGCCCGACCAGCCCTCGGCGATGATCTCGCCCGTGGTGAAGGCGGCCAGGTTGAACGCCGTGCCGTTGCTGACCGGATAGGCGACGAGGTGAAAACCGGGATGCAGGAAGGCGGTCACGCAATTGGCGGCGCCGACCGCCGCAAGCGCTTCTCCCGCGACACTGTCTGCACTGATCGTAGCGCGCCAGGCAAGCTCGCCCGAAAACCGGCTTTTGGCCGCAAACCCGCCAAAAGCACGGATGGCCGACCAAACGCCGTCGGCGCCGATCAGCAGAAAGCCGTCGGCTTCGACCGCCTTGCCGGCAATCTCGACTGTTGCCGTGGTATGGCGCGGTCCTGCGGCGACGCCGCCGACGCGCGCGCCGGTGACGAGACTGATGTCCGGCTGTTCGGCAAGGCGCGCCATCAGCGCGTCTTGCAGATCGGCCCGATGAGCGACGAGATAGGGCGCGTGCCAGCGCCTTTCGGCTGCTTCGCCAAGCGGCACCCGCGCCAGCTCGCGCAGTGTGGCGGCGTCCTTGAGCACGACCGCCTCCGGCCGCACCGCCGCCGGCAAGAGCCGGTCGAGCACGCGGAGCTGGCGAAGGATGCGCGTTGCGTTGGGTGAGAGCTGGATGCCGGCGCCGGCCGCTTCGAGGCGCGGCGCCTGTTCGAACAGCCGCACCAGATAGCCGCGCTCGGAAAATGCCAGCGCCGCAGTCAGTCCGGCGACGCCGGCGCCGGCGATAACGACCTGCCGGGACCGGGTGTCGTCCATGGGGATGACGTGCGCGTCAGGCGGCCTGGTCGATATAGAGGCATCCCGCAGGCTGCGTTTCCGTCGCCTTCAGCTTTGGCGAATAGCGAAAAAGCGTCGAGCAATAGGGGCAGACCTTTTCATTGTCGTCGCCCATGTCGAGAAACACATGCGGATGGTCGAAAGGCGGGTTGGCGCCGGTGCACATGAATTCCTTGACGCCGATGTCGATCGCCGCATAGCCCGCATCGTTCTGGAAATGGGGAATGGAACCGCTTGCCATCGTCGTCTCCTGCATTTGCCGCATGACCCCGGATCATGCGCGCAATCAAAATTCCACCGCGCCCTTTGCGCGTCCAAGGGCGCGCCGCGCTGTAGCCTGGATTGCATCTGGATCATAAGCTGTCTCTTTGCAAGATCGATGAAATCAAACTGTCGTAAAAGCCTGTCACAGGATAAGCTAAGCCGGTTAAGGCATGGTCCGAAAACCGAATTCGGTTTCGCTGGGGATCATGCGTAGCTAAGAGTGATAGAGCGTCCTTTGCGCGTCCGCAAAGACGCGCGACGCTGTGGCCAGCGGGTGCGAAACGAGCAGGAACCATGAACGAACTAAAGCCGGTGCAGAGCGAATTCACCACTGTCGAGGTGGCGAGCCCCGAGGGCGGCAACCCGGACCGTTTCGTCAACCGCGAGTTTTCCTGGCTGCAATTCAACCGCCGCGTCCTCGAGGAATCGCTTAACGCCAATCATCCGCTGCTCGAACGTGTCCGCTTCCTGTCGATTTCGGCCGCCAATCTCGACGAGTTCTTCATGGTCCGTGTCGCCGGTCTCGCCGGCCAGGTTCGTGAAGGCATCAAGCTGAAGAGCCCGGACGGCCGCACCCCCGAACAACAGCTGGAACAATTGCTGCGCGAGGTCGAGCGCCTGCAGGAAGACCAGCAGAAAAGCCTTTCCGCGCTGATGCTGCTGCTCGACAAGGAAGGAATCGAGAGCATCAGCCGCGATGGGCTGACCAAGGACGAGAAAACCTGGCTCGAGGATCATTTCCAGGAGCAGGTATTTCCGGTGCTCACACCGCTGTCAATCGACCCGGCGCATCCATTCCCGTTCATTCCCAATCTCGGCTTCTCGATGGCCCTGCAATTGCGCCATCGCAGGAATGGCGAGGAGATGAGCGCGCTGTTGCGTCTGCCGGTGGCGCTGAAGCGCTTCATCCGCTTGCCCGACCGCAAGCATCATGTCCGCTTCATTACGCTGGAAGAAGCGGTCGGCCTCTATATCGGCAAGCTGTTCCCCGGCTACGAAGTCAAGGGCTCCGGCACGTTCCGCATCATCCGCGACAGTGACATCGAGGTCGAGGAGGAGTCGGAGGATCTCGTGCGCCTGTTCGAGACGGCGCTGAAGCGCCGCCGCCGCGGCTCGGTCATCCGCATCGAATTCGACAAGCTGATGCCGGCCGAACTGCGCGAGTTCGTCGCCGGCGAGCTTGGCGTCTCGTCGAGCCGCATCAGCGTGCTCACCGGCCCGCTGGCGCTCAGCCAGATTTCCGAGATCGTCGCCATCGCCCGCGACGATCTCAAATTCACGCCCTATAATCCGCGCTTTCCCGAGCGCATCCGCGAGCACGGCGGCGACTGTTTCGCTGCCATCCGCGAGAAGGACATCATCGTTCATCACCCCTACGAATCGTTCGACGTGGTGGTGCAGTTCCTGCGCCAGGCGATGGCCGACCCGGAAGTCGTGGCAATCAAGCAGACGCTCTATCGCACCTCGAACGACAGCCCGATCGTGCGCGCCTTGGTCGACGCGGCGGAGGCTGGCAAGTCGGTGACGGCGCTGGTCGAGCTCAAGGCGCGTTTCGACGAGGAAGCCAACATCCGCTGGGCGCGCGACCTCGAGCGCGCCGGCGTTCAGGTCGTGTTCGGCTTCCTCGAACTGAAGACCCATGCGAAAATGTCGCTGGTGGTGCGGCGCGAGGACGGCAAGCTACGCAATTACGTGCATCTCGGCACCGGCAACTACCACCCGGTCACCGCGCGCATCTACACCGACCTGTCCTTCTTCACCACCGCTTCGACGATCGCCCGCGATGTCGCCCAGCTGTTCAATTTCATCACCGGCTACGCCGAGCCGACCGAGGAGATGCGGCTGGCCATCTCGCCGTTCACGCTGCGCAAGCGCATCCTCAAGCACATTTCGGAGGAGATTGCCCATGCGCTGGAGGGCAGGCCGGCCCGCATCTGGATGAAGATGAATTCGCTGGTCGACCCGATCATCATCGACGCGCTTTATGACGCCAGCCGCGCCGGCGTCGAGATCGATCTCGTCGTGCGCGGCATCTGCTGCCTGAGGCCCCAGGTGCCGGGCCTGTCGGAAAACATAAGGGTCAAGTCGATCGTCGGCCGCTTCCTCGAACACAGCCGCATCTATTGTTTCGGCAACGGCCATGGACTGCCCTCGGACGGGGCGGTCGTCTACATCTCGTCGGCCGATTTGATGCCGCGCAATCTCGACCGCCGCGTCGAAACCATGGTGCCGATCACCAATCCAACGGTGCATGAACAAGTCCTCGGCCAGATCATGCTGGGCAACATCATGGACAACCAGCAAAGTTTCGACGTATTGGCTGACGGAACCTCCCGGCGCGCCACGCTTGAGGAGGGCGAGGAACCGTTCAACGCGCAGGAATATTTCATGACCAATCCGAGCCTTTCCGGACGCGGCGATGCGCTGAAATCGCATGCGCCCAAGCGCATCGCGCAGTTCAAGCGCCGCAAGAAAAACGCCGCAGCGACCGGCTGATGATTTCAACGTCCCAGGGCCGGCTTCAGGACCGCCGACCGCTGTCCATCATCGACATCGGGTCGAACTCGATCCGTCTTGTCGTCTATGAGGGGCTGGCGCGCTCGCCGACCATGCTGTTCAACGAAAAGATGCTGGCCGGCCTCGGTCGCGGCATCGTCTCGACCGGAAAGCTCGATCCCGAGGCGGTGACCCGCTCGATGGAGGAGTTTCGGCGTTTCCGCGCGCTGTCCGAGCAGGTCGGCGCCGAGCGTATGTATGTACTGGCGACCGCCGCCGCCCGCGAGGCGGTCAACGGCCCCGATTTCATCCACCGCGCCGAAGACGTACTCAAGACCGAGGTCCAGGTGCTGAGCGGGCGCCAGGAAGCCCACTATTCCGCGCTTGGCGTCATTTCCGGCTTCCACCCGGCCAACGGCATCGCCGGCGACCTCGGCGGCGGCAGCCTCGAACTGGTCGACGTCGATGGCGAGGCAATCGGCGACGGCATCACGCTGCCGTTGGGCGGCCTGCGTCTACAGGATATGGCCAAGAACTCACTGGCCCAGGCGGCAAAGATAGCGCGCGACGAGCTCGCGAAGGCAAAGCTGCTGAAAGGCGGGCAGGGCAGGCCGTTCTATGCGGTTGGCGGCACCTGGCGAAACCTCGCCCGGCTGTACATGGAAATGACCACCTATCCGCTGAGCGTCATGCACCATTACGAGATCGGCATCGACAGCGCTACGAACTTCCTCAAGCAGGTTGCCAAGGGCGAGATCGAGAAGATAAGGGGTATCGAGGGCGTCTCAAAGAACCGCCGCTCGCTGCTGCCTTATGGCGCCACCGTGCTGCAGGAGATCATGGCGGCGATGCAGCCGTCCAAGATCATTGTTTCGGCGCTGGGCGTGCGCGAGGGCTTTCTCTATTCGCTGCTCGACAAAGCCGAGCAGATGGCCGATCCGCTGATCTCGGCCTCGGAGGAACTCGCCCGGCTGCGTTCGCGCTCGGTCACCCACGCGCATGAGCTTGTCGAGTGGACGGGCAAGACCTTCGCCGCCTTCGGCATCGAGGAGACCGTCGACGAGGCGCGTTACCGCCAGGCCGCCTGTCTGCTTGCCGACATCGGCTGGCGCGCACATCCCGAATATCGCGGCAAGCAATCGCTCAACATCATTGCCCACGCCTCCTTCATCGGCGTCGACCATCCCGGCCGCGCCTTCCTGGCGCTGGCCAACGCCTACCGTCATGAGGGCATCTTCAACGAATCGATCGCGCCGGAAATCAAGGCACTGGCGACGCCACGCTATATCGAACGCGCCCGCGTGCTGGCCGCCGTGATGCGCGTCGTTTACCTGCTGACGGCAGCGATGCCAGGCGTCATGCCGCGGTTGAAATGGGAGAGCCGTGGCAATGGCGTGCTTGCGCTGGTACTGCCGGCGTCGCTGGCCGATCTTTACGGCGAGCGGCCGGCCGGGCGACTGGCACAGCTGGCAAGGGTCACCAACCGCCGGCTGGTACTGGCGGTCGAGGGCGGCCCCAATATGCCAGCCAAGTAATCTGGCTCAGGCAAACAGCTTGTGCCGGTCAAGTCGTTTCAGGACCGATCCGAAGTATCCGCCCATCAAACGAATAGGCACCTGCGCCAGCCATCGCCAGCGCCAGAAAACCGCCTGATAGGGCGATGTCCTTCATCAGCATCTGCGAATGCATGAAGGTCAGCGTCGGATCGTCGCCGCCCTGGCCATAATGGCCGATGAAGCCTGCCGCGATGCAGAAGGCGGCAAGCAGAAGCGCCACGACAGGTGTCTTGAGGCCGACGAGGATGAGCAGCCCGGCGATCAGCTCGAACAGGCCCGTACCCCAGGCAGCAAGCGTCGGCAGCGGCAAGCCGAGGCCGGCGAAATAGCCCGATGTGCCGGCGATGTCGCTAAGCGCGTGAAAGCCGGACGGAACGAATAGCGCGGCGAGCAGCAGTCGGGAAAGCAGTAGCAGCGCATTGCGGGGCATTGGTCACCTCCGAGGTCGGCCAGGCCGGTTGTCTCGCCCCGACGTCTCGATCTTAGCAGAAATTCGAGCCAAGCCACTCGGCCCGGCCAAATCGAAGGTCGTTAGATCGACAACGAAAAAGGGGCGCGAAAAATTCCGCGCCCCTTGCTGCAATAGCTACTAGCTTGCGTCAGCCGCGCCTTGCGTCGACCGAATAGGCGCCGGCGCCTGAGGAAGCCAGCACGAGGAAGCCGCCAGCAATCGCCAGATTCTTCATGAAGCTGATCATCTGCATCTGATCGGCCCAGCCGGTGTGGGCGACCAGTCCCGTGGCGACGGTGAAGATTGCCAGCACCCAGGCGGTGATCCGGGTCTGAAAGCCGATGAGGATGGCGAGACCGCCGAGCAGCTCGATCAGGCCGACGACAATCGCCGTTACGGTCGGCATCGGCAGGCCCATGCTGCCGAAGTAACCGGCGGTGCCGGCGATCGCAGTGAGCTTGCCGAAACCGGAAAGCACGAAAATGGCTGAAAGCAGAACGCGGCCAAGCAGGATGGTGGCCGAGGCGTTGGAAACGGTGCCGGAACCGGCAACGGATGTATTGGTAGACATGATGGGCTCTCTCCGGAAGGGTTGCGTTGCCCATCCACATAGAGCAGGGCGACTGTTCACCAAAGATGCAGAGTTGGTTACAGATTGTTCACAGCAGTAACGTTTTTGCGATCAGCTCAAAATCATCCGGGGTGCGTCATGTCCTCCGGCCGCACCAGGCGGTCGTAGTCGGCTTCGCTGACCAGCCCGGTGGCCAGCGCTTCCTCGCGCAAGGTCGTACCGTTCTTATGCGCGGTCTTGGCGATCTTGGCGGCGTTGTCGTAGCCGATGGTCGGCGCCAATGCTGTCACCAGCATCAGCGAACGGTCGAGTGCGGCCTTGATGTTCTCTTCCCGCGCCTCGATGCCGACGACACAATTGTCGGTGAAGGAGATGGAGGCGTCGGCGAGCAGCTGCACCGATTGCAGGAAATTATAGGCCATCAGCGGGTTATAGACGTTGAGCTCGAAATGGCCCTGGCTGCCGGCGAAGGTCACAGCCGCATTGTTGCCGAACACCTGGATGCAGACCTGCGTCAATGCCTCGCACTGGGTGGGGTTGACCTTGCCCGGCATGATCGATGAACCCGGCTCGTTTTCCGGCAGCGACAGTTCGCCGAGGCCGGAGCGCGGGCCGGAGCCGAGCAGACGAATGTCGTTGGCAATCTTGAACAGGGCGCCGGCGCAGGCGTTGATGGCGCCATGCGAAAACACCATGGAATCGTGCGCGGCCAGCGCCTCGAACTTGTTCGGCGCGGTGACGAAGGCGATGCCGGTGATGTCAGCGATTCGCGCCGCCACCTTCTCGGCAAAGCCGATCGGCGCGTTGAGGCCGGTGCCGACGGCCGTGCCGCCTTGCGCCAGTTCCTGCAGGCCGGGCAGCGTCATCTCGATGCGTTTGATCGACGAGGCGACCTGCGCGGCATAGCCTGAGAATTCCTGGCCAAGGGTGAGGGGCGTCGCGTCCTGCGTATGCGTGCGGCCGATCTTGATGATGTGGGCGAAAGCTTTGGTCTTGGCTTCGAGCGCCGCATGCAAATGCTTCAGCGCCGGCAGCAGGTCGTGCACGATGCGCTCCGCGCAGGCGATGTGCATGGCCGTCGGATAGGTATCGTTCGACGACTGGCTCATATTGACGTGGTCGTTGGGGTGCACCGGTTTCTTGGACCCCATGACGCCGCCCAGCAGTTCGATCGCCCGATTGGAGATCACCTCGTTTGCGTTCATGTTGGATTGCGTGCCCGAGCCGGTCTGCCAGACGACCAGCGGAAAATGATCGTTGAGCTTGCCGTCGATAACTTCTTGGGAGGCTTCGATGATCGCCTTGCCGATAGCCAGGTCGAGCCGCTTCAGCTCCATATTGGTTTCGGCCGCCGCCCGCTTGACGATGCCGAGGGCGCGAACGATCGACGCCGGCTGCTTTTCCCAGCCGATCTTGAAATTGCCCAGCGAACGCTGCGCCTGCGCGCCCCAATAACGGTCGGCGGCGACTTCGATGGGACCGAACGTGTCGGTTTCGGTTCTGGTCTCTGGCGCGCCCACTTGTGTCTCCGGTCTGTCGAATTCGGCACCGGCGTATCGCGTTGTAGAAATGGCTTCAAGCGGAGATTGCGAGCCGCAAAGATGCAAATCGGTTGAAGGAGCGGGGGCTCTTCCTTCTCCCCTTGTGGGAGAAGGTGGATCGGCGCGTAGCGCCGAGCCGGATGAGGGGTGTTGGACGGAGCGCCGTCGGTGCCAAGCTGGAACACCCCTCATCCGACCGAACTTCGCTCGGCCACCTTCTCCCACAAGGGGAGAAGGAAGAGGCTCCTCTCTCACCGACCAAGCAGCGATCGTGAGGTTGCAGATAGGCGCAGCGTTTCCGTCGGTCTGGCTAGCCTCGACAGCAATGCCTGCCAGGCCGGCGCCGCGGCAAGCGCGGCTTCAACGCTTTCATGGGCGTCCGCGCTGTCGAAGGCGGCGACGCTGATGAAGACGTTTTCACCTGATCTCACCGGCAGGCGGGGAAAGCTGTTTTCGGCATGCTCGGTGACAAACGCAGCAAGTGGCCGCGCGCCAAATTCCGCCAGCGTGGGAATGGCGTCGGTTTCGAAGCGGCTGGCGAAGTCGGCCCCGGCGCCGGGCCGCAGATGGTGAATCTTGATGACAACAATATCCGACAAGCGATTGCGTCCGCTTGGCTTTTCGTAACCCGGCACGGCTGTCCGTTGTGAGCCTGTCAGCTCGAAGCCCGCGCCCGGCCATGCCGGTTTCAGCAACAGCACGTCGTCGGAGGAAATCATCGTGGCGTTGGCGGCATCGCGATAGGCAGCCCACACGGGTCCCTCGTAGAAAGCGGTCAGCGCATTTTTCCGCGCTTCCATACCGTCGAAGCCGCGCAGCCAGACGAACATGTCAGGCCGGTCGAGATCGCGGAACTGACCGATGATGGTCATCCCTGCCGCTTCCTGACCCTCGATCAGGTGACCGTCGAAGATGTCGATCAGCGTGTCCCGCCGGCCAGGTTTCAGCGTGTATTGCCTGAGCTCGACGACCGGCGAGGCATTGAGGCTGGATTTCGACGGGGCATTCGGGGGCAGGCTCATCGCACAATCTCCAAAACAGGGTGCTCATCCTGTTTTTATAGACAGACCGGTTGTCCTGTTTTGTCAATCTGCTATCGTGTGGAAATGTCAGCAGAGATGACCGCTCGCCTGAAGGTGCGGCCCGGGAAACGCACCAACGATCCGGACGGCCTGCGCAAACGCGTGCTCGATGTCGCCGAAGCTTCCTTTCAGGCGCGCGGCTACCACGCATCCAGTCTCGGCGACCTGATGGCGGCGGCGGGCGTCACCGGCGGCGCGCTGCATCATCATTTCCCGACCAAGAAGGCGCTGGCGCTGGCGGTGATCGAGGAACGGGTGGCGGCCGCCGTCGAAGAAACATGGATCGCGCCGGTGCAGGCGGCAGGCTCGGCGCGCGAGGGCGTGCGCAGCGTGTTCGAGGCCGTGGCAACGGAACTGGCGCAACAGGGTTTCGTGCGCGGCTGCCCGCTCAACAATCTGGCGCATGAGCTGTCGCTGGCCGATCCGGATTTTCGCGCTGCCCTTGCCGGCATCTTTTTGGCGTGGCGCCAGGCGATCGCCGATAAGATCAGGGCCGACCAGCAGGCGGGCAGGGAGCAGGACACCGATCCGCCGCGCTTCGCCGCGCTTGCGGTCGCGACCTATTCCGGCGCCATGTCGATGGCCAAGACGGCGCAGGATTCCGGTGTGCTGCGCGATTGCCTGAACGCGCTGGAGCAGGGAGCTTCCCCAGTTTCGTCATCCAAGGGCGGAGCAGGAGCGAAGCGACGTCGCAGGGTGCTGCGGCAGTACAAAGCCTTTTGATCCCGGAGCGCCAGTCGCCCTCTGCCCTGCCGGACTCAATTCGGCAGTGGTTTGATCACCTCGTAGCCGACCACGCTTTCGCCGCTGGTACCCTCGTCATAGCGCCTGGCCAGAACGGCCTGCAGGTCGGGCGCGTAGAGCGCGGTGAATTCATCCTGTGTCTTGCCGGCCTCGTTCTTGATCGTCTGCCTCACGGCGAGCACGTTGTATTTGCAGTCGCCCAGGCTGAAGGTCTCCTTTCCCTTGACGTTGATCTCGAGCGTCTCGATGCCCTTCGGTTGTTTGTTTGCTGCGAGACGGACGAATATGGTCTTGCTCTTCGCCCCGGCCTTGAGCGGAAACAGCTTTCTGAGATCGGAAAACGGGATCATGGCAAGCTGACCGGTCTCGCTGTCGCGAAACACCTCGATCAGGCCGCCGAACAGAAACTGCGTCTGCGGCGATTGGGATTGGTATTCGTTGGCAACCGACACCATTCCAGCCGCCGCCGGTCGAAACTCGCTGTGGATGCCGGGCCTTTCGAGAATGAAGCCGGCCTTGGCGGCTTTGGCGTCGATACACTCGGCACCATGAACGGCGCTCGCCAGCATGGTGAGTGCCGTGCCGATGGATATAGACTTCATAGCGTCCTCGTCTGCCCGCGCAAGTTGAGTCCTGACGCTAAAGGAATGCCAGACCTGCGGCACCGTGTCGACATACCGTTCGAGCCAACTGGACGAAGAGGCGCCGGCTGTGCTGAATCTCGCGTCATGAATCGCATCTCGGCAGGATCTCTCTCCCGGCGCAGCTTCCTGGCACAGGCGGCAGCGTTTGCTGCAGCCGGCGCCCTTGTGCGACCGGCGTTCGGAGGGACCGGGCAGGGCATTCCGCCTGTCGACGCCACCTTCCTGTTCGTCGCCGATGTCCATGCCTGCCGCATGGCCAGCGGGCTGAGCCCCAATTGTCAGCAGGAAGGCAAGACCGACGCCGCCTTGCTGCGCAGTGTCGCCGCGTTGAACGCCATCGGCGAGAAGGACTGGCCGGCCGAAATCAACGGCATAGCCACCGGCCTGCGCTCAGCCGGCAGCCGCATCGGCACGCCGCTCGGCCTCGTCGTCGGCGGCGACATGACCGACGACGGCGGCGGCCAGGTCACCCAGCCCAGCGAAGGCACGCAGCTGCTCCAGTTCAGCCAGCGTTACCAGCAGGGCGTCGGTCCCGATCGCGTGCATGTGCCGGTCTTTGTCGGACTCGGCAACCATGATCTCGACCAGAACGGCCCGCCGCAGCACGTCGACTGGTACCGCCGCGAAATGCGCGATTATGTCGAGGTCAACCATCGTGCCGGCGTGTTCTTCAAGCCGCCGGTGCCGGTAACCGACTACGATGTCGACACCGACTGCTATTCGTGGGACTGGGGCGGCCTGCATCTCGTCCAGACGCACCGTTTTGTCGGCGACACCGGCCACGGCGCGGTCTCCGGCCTGCCATGGCTGAAGCAGGATTTGGCGGCCCACGCGGCGGACGGCCGCCCTGTCATCCTGTTCCAGCACTATGGTTGGGATATTTTTTCGATCGAAAGATGGGATGCCGCCAAAGGAACCTTCGACGATGACGGCACTGGTGCGCCGCACTGGTGGAGCGAGGCGGACCGGCAGGCGCTGCTGGCGGCGCTGAAGGGCTACAACGTCATCGCCATCTTCCATGGCCACCAGCACGAGACACCGATGATGTACCGCAGCGATGGGCTCGATCTGTTCAAGCCGAAGGCCGCCTATATGGGCGGCTTCGCGGTGGCGCGGGTGACCAGCGACAGCATGGACATAGTGCTTGGCGAAGCTGTCGATGACCATGGCGAAGTCGCCTTCACCAACGCTTTCTCCAAAAGCCTGAACTTGTAACGGCAACTGAAGCAAACGGATGGCCGCCTAAGCCGCTTTCCTCATTGCCATTGAAACGGCGGCGCAGGGATCAGAGCACCTTCCTGAGCTTGTCCTTCATGTCGCCATAAGCTTTCTGCATCTTGCCGGCGATCTTGTCGGCCGCGCCTTCAGCCTGGGGCGATCGCCGCTCGCCATAAAAGAACGCCCCTCGCGCGTTTTATTGCACGGGAGGCGTCCTTTGTGTCAGCCTTTCCTGGGATTGCTCTCATGAACTGCTGACGATACCCAAAATGCACGGATGCCAAAATTGTTCCCGGCATCGTGCGATTTTTTTAACAGCTGACGCTGGCCCGGGTTCGGCGCCAGATCCATTATCGGATTGCCTGCGCAGCCAAGCTTGCGGCGACCGGGCGGCGAAAGCAAAAAAATTGACACGGTGCCAAAAGAAGTCCATAAGCAATTCGTCGATATTTGTTTGACCGACTTTTGTTATCCGCGTGTCCAAGCGCGCCTTTGACGAACTTCCCCCATCAAAATCGAGACAAACGCTTTTGTGCATTCGCATGACGGCGAACGAATATTTGCCACGGAAAGGGTTCGTTATGAGCACAGGCACAGTTAAATGGTTCAACGCCACCAAGGGTTTTGGTTTTATTCAGCCTGATGACGGCTCGGCCGACGTTTTCGTCCACATCTCGGCCGTAGAGCGCGCCGGAATGCGTGACATCGTCGAGGGCCAGAAGCTCGGCTACGAGATGGTCCGCGACAACAAGTCGGGCAAGATGTCCGCCGATCAGTTGAAGGCGGCCTAAAACGGAATTCAGCCTCGCCGGTGACCACGGATGTACTGGCACCGGTGAACGGCGCATTCCAGCGCATGGACCCGGGAAACATCAGTTTCCAGAAAGGATCATGCGGAGATGAGGAAGTGTCAGCGCGTTCAACCGGACGCGCGGCGCTTCAGCGGGAGGTCAGGCAATGCCTGGCCTTTTGCATTTCGCGCTTCACAAATTGGAAAAGAGCACCGCGCGCTCGCTTGAACGTGTTAAGGATGCTCAGCAATTTGAATCCGACTGCCGTATTGCGGCATCATGCTCCGAACCGGGAGAAAGACCTTGACCGCCTCTTCAAAGAAACCCCGCGACCAGGCCGAATCCATCTTCAGCAAGGCCCAGACCCAGTCCATGTCGCTCAACCGCATCATTTCCGAACAGGATGCTGTCAGCGAGGCCCGGGAAGCCAAGACCGCGCGGCTGCGCGAGTTGCGCCTGGAAAAGGAAGCCGACGAGATGGCTGCGGCCGCCGCGCTCGCAGCCTCGCCGAAGCGCGTGGGCAAACGCTGATGGCCACCAAGCGCGTCCCGCAAAAGGCGATCGCCGCCGATTCGACCATCGCCGATGTCGTGGGAGAGCTCGACAAGCCGGTCGAATATGTCCGCCGGGTGCTCGAGAAGCTCGAGCGCTGCAAGCGCGCCCATGGCGATGCCCAGGTCAGGCTCGGCGTGCGTGGCCGCGCCGAATGCCCGAACTATCTGATCGAGTATGTCCGCGAAAATGCCAAGACCCATGAGCGGGTCACCCATCAGGATGCCGCCTATAGCGGCAGCACGCATCGCGAGCTGGCGCCCCGGCACATCGAGGAGGCCAGGAACTGGTCGCCCGAGGAAATGAACATCACGGCGGTCTCGGCGCTGATCGGCCGCCTTCGCAACCCGAATGCGCCATCATCGCGTTTCTCCGACGAGGATTGATATGGCCATAAAATTTTCCGCCAAGGACCAGCCGGCGGCATCCGTTGCCACCGCAAAGCTGGCCAAGCCGGCCGCCGCGCCGAAAGCCGATATTACCGCCGAGGCCGCGACCGATCTGTTCAAGTCGCCGGCAGAAGTGGCGTCGCGCAAGACCAAAAAGAAAAAATAGCGCCTTTGCCGCAAAACGCCGATCTGAATCCGGTTGCGTCAGGGCTGCTTGCCTTAGCGAGCGCCGGAGATTTTTCGCCTCTGGAGGAGCGAGCCGCCCCTCTCTTCGACTGCCAGAGCTGCGGCGCCTGCTGTTCCTATTCATCCGAATGGCCGCGCTTCTCGACCGAGGATGACGCGCAGCTCGACCGGATCCCGCAAGACCATGTGGCCGCCGACGAAGCGGGCATGCGCTGTGACGGCGTGCGTTGCTCGGCGCTTGCCGGCGAGGTCGGCAAGTCGACCGCCTGCGGCATCTACGAGGTCCGACCGGACGTCTGCCGCGCCTGCATGCCCGGTGGCGACGATTGCCTGATGGCGCGTCGCAGCCATGGGCTGCCGACGCTGTGATAACGGGCCTCAGATAGTGTTTTTGTATATCAGGCCGTCTTTCATGATGATTTTGAAGTTGTTGGCTGGATCGGCCACCAGATCGAGGTTCTCCAACGGATTGCCTTCGACGAGCAGGAGGTCCGCGAGCGCGCCTTCTTCGATCACGCCGAGTTTCCCCGGATAGGGGTTGCGACGGCCCGACAGCGCGAGCAGCTCGGCATTGGTCCCGGTCGCCATGACGAGCGCTTCGGCGGGTGTGTACCAGCGGGCAAGCGAGGCCAGGATTGCCCCCTGCTGCTTCGCCAGCGCGCGGGAGAACAGGACATCCGTGCCCCACGCCGTCTTGATCTTGTATTTCTTCGCCAGTTCGTAGGTCCGGCCGATGCCCGGCCACACCTCGTCCGCCTTGGCTCGCTCGACCGAACCCTCCCGGAGGCCTGTCCTCATCAATTCGGGAAGCGGCTGCAAGCTCAGCCAAATGTCCTTTTCGGCGATCAGCCTGGCGGTTGCCTCGTCCATGAGGAAGCCGTGCTCGATGCATTTCACTCCAGCCGCGATGGCCTTGCGGATCGCATCCGAGGTGAAGGCGTGCGCGGCGACGTAGGTGCCCCAATTCTCAGCAATTTCAACGGCCGCCCGCAGTTCGGGCTCGGTGAAGGTGGTGACGTCGAGCGGGCTGTGGGGCGACGACACGCCGCCGCCCGCCGTCAATTTGATCAACGCAGCCCCCTGCATGAACTGCTCGCGGGCACGCAAACGCACCTCGTCGGGGCTGTCCACAACTATGCTGCCGCCGTTCCTCTCCATGGGGGTGAACAAGCCGCCGATCGTCCGAGGCAAGTCGCTCATCTGACGGAAATCCCCATGCCCGCTGGTCACTGTGATCATGGCGCCGGACGGATAGACGCGCGGTCCCGCTATGATCCCCTGATCTATCGCGCGCTTGAGACCGAACGCCGGCCCGCCCACGTCGCGAACGGTGGTGAAGCCGCGCATCAGCGTATCCGTCGCCTCGTCGCCGGCCGCAAGATTGGCGAAGCCGACGTCGCCCATTACCTCAGCCGGGCCGCTCGCAATCAGCATTGCGTGCCAATGCGCATCGATCAGCCCCGGCATCAGCGTTCGCCCGTAGCCGGCAATGCGCCGCGCGCCTTCAGCCTCGATGGGACTCGTCGAGATGCGCGCGATCACATTGCCCTGGACCAGCACGTTCGATGGAGCGGAAAGAGCGGCGCCTTTTCCGTCGAAGATGCGGACATTTTCGAAAAGCACGTCATCGGCGCTGGCGGTGGCGCAAAGTCCGAGCAGGAGAGCCGCCGCAAGCATTTCTCTGCCTGAGCGAAACAAAGTGAAAACGGGGCGCGCAAGAAAGAACAACGCTGCGGCGCAGGACACGGCATGCGCCACGACCTCGCCTTTTGTCAGCTCCTGCGATCCAAAGGATTTGTGACACATGACGATATCCTGCTCCAGGAGGAGGTGGTCACGGCGCATAGGACAAGTTCTAGCTTATACGACATGGTCGTCAAGAAGCGTTCCAGACTGGTCTCTTTCGCAGTGAAGGGTCGTTCGAAGGTCAGGCCGATCGTGGTGATACCAGGGCAAGCAGTGCAAGGTTCGCCTGAGGAAGCGATCAGACGAGGGAGCGCGCCCGGAATGGGTGGGAAGTAGCCGTTCGGTTCATATGCCAGGACAAGCACGTTGCCAGGGGCGGGTATTCGCCTTGGTCTTTCCTGCGAGGCAGCCGCCCAGAACCCAGGAGAAGGATTGGTAACGGGCTACCCTGTCGCTCCAGTCTTGTCACTTAGGTCGGGGCACGCGACCAGGCGCCCACTTCCGAGCGGCTCACGATCTGGCTCGTGAGCGTCTTCACATGTACCGGGCGGTACAGGTTGACCCGCATCATCTGCGCGATGCCGCGCGCGTCGTTGCGATCAGTCTTGTTCGGCTGCGCCTTCAGGAACGCTTTCACATGCCGCGTCTCGATGCAGATGACCGGCAACCCGGCACTCGTCAGCTCCCCGAGAAGCCATTGCGACAAGGGCCCGGCCTCGAGGCCGACCCTTTCAATGTTCAAGGCAGGATCCTTCAGGATGGCGAGGAGATCGTCGGGGTGGCTGACGATCTTCACCTCGCGGCAGATCCTGCCGGATTCATCGACAATGCAAACGGCGGTCTCTTTCACCGCGACATTGAGGCCGATAAAGTGCTTCATGCTGCGCTTCCTTTCCTGATGCTTGTGGCTGTTCGAACAGACCACGTTCTATCATCGGCTCGAAGCGCAGCACCTTCCTGCATCGCCGTCGGAGAAGAGAAGGGGCGCAAGCCGAATACCCCTTCTACCTGGCCCCAGGGCTGGCTTGTGCCCGCGCGGTTCGCTGGCTACCTTGCCGGCGGCAGGGAACAACGCCGGAGGATCATCCTTGAGCATCGAATTCTTGTTGACCTCGCTGATTGTCGTGGCTTCGCCCGGCACCGGCGTTCTCTATACGCTGAGCGCCGGGCTTTCGCGTGGCGCGCGCGCCAGCATCATCGCTGCTTTCGGCTGCACGCTCGGCATCATTCCGCATATGGCGGCCGCCATCACCGGTCTGGCGGCGCTGCTGCACACCAGCGCGCTCGCTTTCGAGACGCTGAAATATCTGGGCGTCGCCTACCTGCTCTACATGGCGTGGAACACGCTGAAAGAGAGCGGCAGCTTGAACGTCGGGCAGGATGTCGCGCGGCGCTCGGCCGGCAAAGTGATCACCTCGGGCATCCTCATCAACATCCTCAACCCGAAGCTGTCGATCTTCTTCTTCGCCTTCCTGCCGCAGTTCGTCAGCACCACCGAACCGCATGCGCTGTCGAAGATGCTGGAACTCAGCACCGTCTTCATGCTTTTGACGTTTGTCGTCTTTGTCGGCTACGGCATCTTCGCCGCCTCGATCCGCAGCCATGTCGTGTCGCGGCCGATGGTACTGACCTGGATGCGCCGCACCTTCGCCGGCGCCTTCGTCGCGCTCGGCGCAAAACTGGCGCTGACCGAGCGGTAGGGCCGTAGTGGCGACTTTGGCTGGTTCAACGGTCGTCTGTGGCCGTCGAACTGCTCGATGCAGATGTTCTAATCCCACCCGACCTCGGCAAACTCGCCAAGGTGGTGGGCATCCTAGAGCCACTCAACCTTCCAGCAAGTAATCCGCCAAGCTGTAGCAGTGGCTCGCCTGGTAGGCGTTCCGCCCCCGGTTCATGTGCGTCAGATTGAATCTCCGAATGGCGCGCAACACCTGGCGGGCTGCGAGGAATTTGTGGATCGAGGCGGAGCCCCGCACATTGATGCCAAAAATGTCCTCGCCGCGCGGGAAGAAACAGCCGACGTCGTCTGGCGTCGTGACGCAGTGCTCGAGAAAAGGTTCGTCCAATTGGCCCCGCGCGGGTGAATGGTCCGTGGTGAAATCCGAAAGATGCACCAGGAATCTTGCACGGACGCCCTCGCCGTCCGCATAGAGCGTGAAAAGCTCCATCCAGCTCGCATTAACGCGGACAAGCGGCTTGTCGGAAGTCGACGGCAGACAAGAAACCGACCAGTAGTGACGCTCGGATTTGCGCGGGATGGGGATGCAGTTTTCGCCGTAGAGCCTTAGAATCTTCAGAACTTCTTGTGCCTGCGGGCGACAAAGCAGCTTCTGAAATCGCGCGACGTACTTGAACCGCAGTTCCATAGACTCCGAGCGCTCGTCGGCGTCACGCAAGTTCGTCTTGCCTTCTATCCAATTGCGCTGCTGCTCAAAATTCAGAAATTGGCGCAGACCAGTAGTGCTGCGGCGAGGAGTCGTGCTCATGGCAGGTGCCCTTAGCGAATGATGAGAACGACAGCAATTCGCCACAGGCAAGCCTCGGCAGTCTGGCGTCTGTGCTGCGACCTGCTGTGTGAGTTGCCCCGGCGAGCTCGGATCTCGTAACATCGGACGGAGGCTCAAGCCCCACGGAATGCCGGCGAGGTCGCGAGTAGCAGGCATTCCCCTATCCCTTCACGTATCCCAGACCTTCGACGATCTTTCCTCCCCGAACGCGCATGATGTTTACCCCTCGAATCCGGTCCGTCTCGTTCTTGCCCCAGCGGAGCTTCCAGCGGATGATCCCGCGGTCCTCGCTGGCCCAAATCTCCTCTGCTTCGAAGACAAGATTCGCAGAGGATGCGATGCCCTTCCAGAAATCGAGGCATGCCTTGCGCCCTTCGTATCGCGCGCCGTCTGGAGTTGGCGCCGTATTTTCGAGAACGCAGCCTTGACCAATCAGATCGTCGAGATCTCCGGGGCGATGCGCCTCAAACGCGTTATGGAAACGTTCAATGATTTTGCGGGTAACTTCGCTGTTGATGTTCATTTTCTCACCTCATTGAGTCATGCAGCCACCGGCTGGCCTTCGCTGGACGCTGGAGGCGCGCTACGACTTGGATGGTCGCGCTCGACTCCATTCCTGCCTGAGAGTGTCCGGCTATGATTATTACGTTCTTCTCTCCTCTAAACTCCGATCCGCTTGTTCGGATCGGCTTCGACCAGGCAGGGGCGCCGATTGACCCGGAGTTTTTGCGTAAGCGAGGGCTTCCACGATCCGGCCGTCTCGGACGCGGATCAGACTGACGCCCCGGAGCGAACCCCCGTCGCCGAAATGAAAGCGCCAGCGGATATTGGCGCGGTCGCCCATCACAAAGGTGTCTTCCACCTCGAAGCGGTTCACGCGGTCGGCCGCCATGGTCTGCCAGAACGTCAGATTCACGTCATAACCTTTGTATCGCGTGCCATCCGGTGCCGGCTGAATCGTCTCCATGACGCAGTCCGGGGCAATGAGGTCTTCGAAGATTGCTGGATCGTGTTCCAGAAACGCCTGATTGAACCTGCGAACGATTTCCGATGTCTCCTTAGATCGCATAACGGCCTCCTTCGAAGACGCCGCTGCCGAGCCGCGGCCGGCCCCAACCTTCTTTCAACGACCCCTGCCATTGGGCCTCTGCCTCACGGATGGTCATTCGCTTTTATCCTCTTCGATGAAAAATGATATATGGACCGATCTACATAATATATAGACCGGTTGTCATATTGCGGGCAAGGCCTATAATGCTCACTCCTGACAGAGGCTGACATGGCGAACGATACACGCACCCGCATGATCGAAGCGACGGCGCTGCTGCTGAGGCAGCGTGGCTATCACGGCACATCGCTCAACGATATTTTGAGCGCCTCCGGTGCGCCGAGAGGATCGCTCTATTTTCATTTTCCGGGGGGCAAAGACCAATTGGTCGTCGAGGTGACGCGCGACAGCGTCAAAAAGGTGACGCAATGGATGGGTGAGGCGCTCGCCGCCGAGCAGGATCCGGCGGTGGCCGTCCACCACATCTACCAGGCGGTCGCACGCATGCTGGAGGATAACCAGTTCACGCTTGGCTGTCCGGTCGCGCCCGTAGTGCTCGACTCGCCGGCCGACATGCCGGAACTGGCCGAATTATGCCGGTCGGCTTTCCAGCAATGGGTAGGCTTGCTGCAAGCGGCCTTCGTCAGGGCAGGGGTGCCCGAGCGCCGCGCCCACGCTCTGGCGTTGCTTGTCGAATCATCGCTGGAAGGGCTGATGGTGATCGCGCGCGCCACCCGCGACCGCGCCCCGGTGCTGGCGGTGGCCGATGAGGTCGCCGCGCTGGTGGAAAGTGCGTTGCCTGCCAAAGAGGTCGCTGACACGGCGCATTAACGACGCCGTCTGAGCCGGGCAGCCCGCTAGACAAAGCAAACAAAAAGGGCGCCTTTCGGCGCCCTTTCCGTGAATGCGAGACAATGCTGGATTAGAAATCCATGCCGCCCATGCCGCCCATGCCGCCGCCGCCCATGCCGCCAGGCATGCCGCCGCCAGCCGCCTCCTTCTTCGGAGCCTCCGCGATCATGGCTTCGGTGGTGACCAGCAGGCCGGCGACCGAAGCCGCATCCTGGAGGGCCGTGCGCACGACCTTGACCGGATCGACGATACCCATGGCGATCATGTCGCCATATTCGCCGGTCTGGGCGTTGAAGCCGAACGTCGGGCCCTTGTTCTCGAGGATCTTGCCGGCAACGATCGATGCTTCCGCACCGGCGTTGGCCGCGATCTGGCGAGCCGGAGCCTGCAACGCGCGACGCACGATGCTGATACCCGCGGTCTGGTCGGAGTTGGCACCGACAGCCTTGATGCTCAGCGAAGCGCGCAGGAGTGCGACGCCGCCGCCGGGAACGATGCCTTCTTCGACGGCCGCGCGGGTCGCGTTGAGGGCGTCATCGACGCGGTCTTTCTTTTCCTTGACTTCGATCTCGGTCGCACCGCCGACGCGGATGACGGCAACGCCGCCCGCCAGCTTGGCGAGACGTTCCTGCAGCTTCTCCTTGTCGTAGTCCGAGGTGGTCTCCTCGATCTGCTGCTTGATCTGGACCACGCGGCCCTGGATCTCGGCCTTCTTGCCGGCGCCGTCGACGATGGTGGTGTTCTCCTTGGAGATCGACACCTTCTTGGCGCGGCCGAGCATGTTGAGGCCAACATTCTCGAGCTTGATGCCGAGGT